>NZ_JAIBOA010000005.1 GCF_019458805.1 Actinomadura parmotrematis | reverse complement strand
GGGAGGCCCCCCCCCGCCCCGCCCGGGCCGCCCCCCCCCGCCGGGGGCGCGGCGGGCACCGCCGCAAGCCGCCCCCACCCCCCGAGGACCGCTCATGAACCTCCGCCAACCGGCCCGGCGCCCGCCGAAGCGCGCCGGCCGGTTCCAGCCCGCCGCCGAGCGGCCCAGGGCGATCCCCGAACTGCTGCTGATCACGCTGCTGTTCCTGGTCTACAAGCTCGGCCGGCTCGCCGCCAACGGCCGCGTCACCGAGGCGTTCTCCAACGCCCGCGACGTCTGGCACTTCGAGCGCTGGGCCGGCCTGCCCAGCGAGACGAGCGTCCAGCACGGCCTGCTGCACAGCGAGACCCTCGTGCACGCCGCCAACTGCTACTACGCCTACGTGCACTTCCCGGCGACCGTGGCGTTCCTGCTCTGGATGTACCTGCGGCGCCCGACCCACTACCGCTGGGTCCGCTGGGTCATCGTCGCGCTGACGAGCGCCGGGCTCGCGCTGCACCTGCTGGTGCCGCTCGCCCCGCCCCGCATGCTCGACCGCACCGGCCTGATCGACACCGGCGCCCGCTTCGGCCCGGCCGTCTACGGCGCGCCGCAGACCGACACGGTCGCCAACCAGTACGCCGCGATGCCCTCGCTGCACATCGGCTGGGCGCTCATCGTGGCGATCGGGCTGATCGTCACCACCCGCACCCGCTGGCGCTGGCTCTGGCTGGCGCACCCGCTGCTGACGATCTCGGTGGTGGTGAGCACCGCCAACCACTACTGGCTGGACGGCATCGTGGTCGCCGTGCTGCTCGCCATCGTGCTGTTCGCGCTGCGCCCGCCCGCGCCGGCGGCCCCCGCGGACGAGCCGGCGGAGGCGCCCGCGTCCGCCGCCGAGCCGGCCGGGGCGGGCACCGCCGTGGCGGTCGCCGGGGCCGCGGCCGAGCCGGCCCCCGAACCGGCCGGTCCCGCGGCCGGGCGGTCCGGGACGCGGCCCGCCACCGGCTGACGCGCCCGCCGCCCGCGCCGCGCGCCGCCCGCCGCCCGCCGGAACCCGCACCGGTAGGCTGATCGGCGCGGTCCGGGGGGACCGCGGAGTCGATGGCGTCGGTCGGGGGACAGGTGCGCGCCAGAAGAATCGTCGGGGCGGTGCCGGCCGCCGTGTCGTGGTACCTGCGGCTGTCCGGGCTGGTGTCGGTGCTCGCCTGGCTGTGGGCGGACCGGATCGAGGCGCTGCTGGACCTCTGGGTCCTCCGCTGGATCGCCTACTTCGGGTGGCTGCCGAGCCTGCCGTGGGGCGTGCTGCTCGTCCTGCTGTCGTCGGGGCTGCGCCGCCGCAAGAAGGCCGCCTGGCGGATCACCGTGCTGCTGCTCGGCCTGTTCGTGGCGCTGTCGCTGCTGGACCTGCTGGGCGGCTACCTCGGCACCTCCTCGGTCGGCGCCGGCGACTGGGTCGCCGCCGCCCTCTACCTCGCGGCGTTCGTGCTGCTGATCGCGGCGCGCGGGCGGTTCGCCGCGCTGCCCGACCGGGCGAACCGGCGCCTCGCGCTGCGGGTGTTCGCCGTCCAGGTGGTGGTGAGCGGCCTGCTCGGCACCACCCTGGTGCACCTCACCGACACCGACGCCGGCGGCCCCTTCTGGACGGAGCCGCTGTACGTGCTGCTGCAGACCGTCCTCGGCGCCGGCGTCACCGGCTCGGTCATGGGCGTCGCGGTGCCCGGCTGGGTCGACCTCCTCCTCGGCGTGCTCGGCACCGGCCTGCTGCTCCTCACGGTGTGGGCGCTGTTCCGGCCCGCGCGCGGCGACGCCGTGCTGAGCGCGGAGGAGGAGCTCGCCGCCCGCCGGCTGCTCGCCGAGTGGGGCGAGGACGACTCCCTCGGCTACTTCGCGCTCCGCCGCGACAAGGACGTCGTCGTCGCCCCGAACGGCAAGGCCGCCATCGCCTACCGCGCGCAGGGCCCGGTCTGCCTCGCCTCCGGCGACCCGCTCGGCGACCCCGAGGCGTGGCCGCAGGCGATCGCGGCGTTCCTGGACCTCTGCCGGGCGCACTCCTGGGCGGCCGGCGCCGTCAGCGTCGGCGAGAGCGCCGCCCGCGAGTACAGCCGCTGCGGCATGAACGTGCTGGAGCTCGGCGACGAGGCGATCCTGGACGTCGCCGAGTTCAACCTCGACGGCCGCGAGATGCGCCAGGTCCGCCAGGCCGTCCGCCGCGTCGAGCGCGCCGGGTACACCGCCCGGGTGCGGCGGCACGCCCAGATCCCGCCCGTGGAGATGGCGCCCCTCGTCCGCCGCGCCGACCAGTGGCGCGGGGGCGAGACCGAGCGCGGGTTCTCCATGGCGCTCGGCCGCCTCGGCGACCCGACCGACGGGCGCTGCGTCATGGTCGAGGCGTTCGACGGCGACGGCGAGCTGCGCGGCCTGCTCAGCTTCGTCCCCTGGGGCCGCAGCGGCCTGTCGCTGGACCTCATGCGCCGCGACCGCGCCGCCGAGAACGGCCTCAACGAGTTCATGATCGCCAAGCTGGCCGAGCAGGCGCCCGGCATGGGCGTCCGCCGCGTCTCGCTGAACTTCGCGATGCTGCGCGGGGTGTTCGAGCGCGGCCAGCAGATCGGCGCCGGGCCGGTCGTCCGCGCCGCCTACCGGGTGCTGTCGTTCGCGTCCCGGTTCTGGCAGCTGGAGTCGCTGTACCTGGCCAACGCCAAGTACCACCCCGAGTGGGTGCCGCGCTACATCTGCTCCCAGCACGGGGCGGGCCTGCTGCGCCTGGCGCTCGCCTACGCCCGCGCCGAGGGGTTCGTGCCGAGCCTCGGCCGGCGGCGGCTGGAGCGGGCGGCCGGCGCGGTGCCGTCGGCGGGCCTCGTCCAGCGGATCAAGGAGATCGAGGAGGCCGCGGACGCCGCCCGCACCCCGCAGCGCCGCCTGTCGGAGCAGGAGCGCGTCCGGCACGCCAAGCTGGAGCGCATCCGCGCGGCGGGCGTGGACCCCTACCCGCTCGGCTTCGCCCGCACCGACCTGGCCGCCGGCCTGCGCGCCGCGTTCGGCGGCCTGGAGCCCGGCGCCCGCACCGGCCGGCGCGCCGCGATCGCCGGCCGCGTCATGCTCGACCGGGCGCACGGCCGCCTGGTCTTCGCCACCCTGCGCGACGAGACCGGCGACCTCCAGGTGATGCTGACGGCCGAGGCGCTCGGCGCGGCGGCGCTGGAGGACTGGAAGACCATGATCGACCTGGGCGACCAGGTCGGCGTCGAGGGCGAGGTCGTCGCCTCCCGGCGGGGCGAGCTGTCGGTCCTCGCCGACTCCTGGACGCTCACCGCCAAGTGCCTGCGGCCGCTGCCCGACAAGCGGGCCGGCCTCGCCGACCCCGAGGCCCGCGTCCGCCGCCGCCACGTGGACCTCATCGTCAACGACGACGCCCGCGCGATGCTGCGGCGGCGCGGCGACGCGCTCGGCGCCCTCCGCGACATCCTGCGGGCGCGCGGCTACCTGGAGGCCGAGACGCCGATCCTGCAGCCGGTGCACGGCGGCGCGGCGGCCCGGCCCTTCACCACCCGCGTCAACGCCTACAACATGCGCCTGTACCTGCGGATCGCGCCCGAGCTGTACCTCAAGCGGCTCCTCGTCGGCGGCGTCGGCAAGGTGTACGAGATGGGCCGCGACTTCCGCAACGAGGGCGCCGACGCCACCCACAACCCCGAGTTCACGATGCTGGAGGCGTACGAGCCCTACGGCGACTACGACACGATGGCCGAGCTGATGCGGGCGCTCGTCCTCGCGGCGGCGCGCGCGGCGCTCGGCACCACCGTCGTCGTCCGCGACGGCGCCGAGCACGACCTCGCCGGCCCCTGGGACGAGATCACCGTGTACGGCTCGGTCGGCGCGGCGCTGCGGACCGAGATCACGCCGGACACCCCGCGCGCCGCGTGCGCCGCCCACGCCGCCGCCCTCGGCATCGACGTCGCGGCCGAGTGGGGGCAGGGGCGCATCGTGCAGGAGCTCTACGAGCACCTGGTGGAGGGGCGGCTCGTCCGCCCGACGTTCGTCCGCGACTTCCCGGCCGAGACCTCGCCGCTCACCCGCCCGCACCGCGACGACCCGCGGCTCGCCGAGAAGTGGGACCTCATCATGTTCGGCATGGAGCTCGGCACCGCCTACTCCGAGCTGATCGACCCGGTCCTGCAGCGCCGCCGCCTCACCGAGCAGTCGCTGCTCGCGGCGGGCGGCGACGCCGAGGCGATGGAGCTGGACGAGGACTTCCTGCACGCCCTGGAGTACGGGATGCCCCCGGCGGGGGGCCTCGGGATGGGCGTCGACCGGCTCGTCATCGCGCTCACCGGCGCCACGATCCGCGAGACGGTCGCCTTCCCGCTGGTGCGGCCCGGCCGCTGACAGGGCAGGATGGAGGGGATCGAGAACGCGCCGCCGCGGCCGCGGCGACGAGACAGGGACGGTCACCACGTGAGCGAGATCCCCCGCCGTGCGGTCACCCGCACCGCCAAGCTGGCCACGCTGCCGCTCGGCTTCGCCGGGCGCACCGCGCTCGGCCTCGGCAAGCGCACCATCGGCCGGCCCGCCGAGGCGGTCGCGCTGGAGGTGCAGCGCCGCACCGCCGACCAGCTGTTCGCCGTGCTCGGCGAGCTGAAGGGCGGCGCGATGAAGGTCGGCCAGCTCATGTCGATCTTCGAGGCGGGGATGCCGGAGGAGCTCGCCGGGCCGTTCCGCGCCAGCCTCACCAAGCTCCAGGAGGCCGCGCCGCCGCTGCCCGCCGTGACCGCGCACCGGGTCCTCGCCGAGGGCCTCGGGCCCGGCTGGCGCAACCTGTTCGCCGAGTTCGGCGACCGGCCCGCCGCCGCGGCGTCCATCGGGCAGGTCCACAAGGCCGTCTGGCACGACGGCCGGACCGTCGCGGTCAAGGTTCAGTACCCCGGCGCCGGGCGGGCGCTGATGAGCGACTTCACCCAGCTGTCCCGCATGTCGCGGCTGTTCGCGCCCCTGATGCCCGGCGTCGAGATGAAGCCGGTGATCGCCGACCTGAAGCGGCGGCTGGAGAAGGAGCTGGACTACACCGACGAGTCCCGCGCCCAGAAGACCTTCCACGCCGCCTACCGGGACGACCCCGACATCGTCGTGCCCGCCGTCGTCGCGCAGGCCGGCAACGTGCTGGTCACCGAGTGGCTGGACGGCACCCCGCTCGCCCGCGTCATCGCCGACGGGCCGCAGGAGCGGCGCGACCGGGCCGGGCTGCTGCTCTTCCGGTTCCTGCTGTCGGGCCCGGTGCGCTGCGGCATGATCCACATCGATCCGCACCCGGGCAACTTCCGGCTGCTGGACGACGGCCGGCTCGGCGTCCTGGACTACGGCGGCGCCGCGCACGTGCCGGACGACCTCTGGTGGGCGCTCGGCCGGATGCTGCGCATCGGCACCCTCGGCAGCCCCGCCGAGATGGTCGAGAACGCCAAGGCCGAGGGGTTCCTCGCCCCGGACGCCGAGGTGGACGCGGACCGGCTCGCCGAGATCGTCGTCGCGCACGCCGAGCCGTTCTCCGTCGAGACCTTCCGCTACAGCCGGGCCTGGATGCGCACCGAGACCCAGCGCGGCCTCGGCATGGCGTCGGACATGCGGCCGGGCGGCCTGCTGCGGCAGCTGCGGCTGCCGCCGCAGTACCTGGCGGTCAGCCGCGCGCTGTCGGGCTGCGGCGGCGTGCTCTGCCAGCTGGAGGCCGAGGGGCCGTTCCGGGCCGAGGCGCTGCGCTGGCTGCCCGGTTTCGCGGGCGACGCCCCGGACGCGGCCGGGACGGCCTGACGTCCGGGGCGCCCGGCCCGGCGTCCGGAGCGGGCCTCAGGAGAGCGCCCGCGCCTCCTCGGTCTCGATCTGCCGGTTCCACTCGCGCTTGGAGGACTGCCAGCCGTCCTCGTCGCGGCCGATCCGCCAGTAGCCGGAGATCGACAGCCGGTCCATGGGCAGGCCGCGCTCGACGCGCAGGTACCGGCGCAGGTCCTTGACCATGCCGGCCTCGCCGTGCACGAACGCCTGCACGTCGCCGTCCGGGAACTCCAGGGCGCGCACGGCCTCGGCCAGGGCCGCGCCGACCGGCCGGTCGCCGCGGTGCAGCCAGACGATCTCGGGCTTGCCGGGGGAGGCGAGGACCTGCTCCTCGGCGGGGCCGGCGACCTCGAGGAACACCTTGGCGAGGGCGCCCTCGGGGAGCCGCTCCAGCGAGGCGGCGATGGCGGGCAGCGCGCTCTCGTCCCCGGCCAGCAGGTGCCAGCCGGCGTCGGGGGAGGGGGCGTAGCCGCCGCCGGGCCCCATGAAGCTGATCTCCTCGCCGGGCCGCGCGGCCGCCGCCCAGGGTCCGGCGAGGCCCTTGTCGCCGTGGTGGACGAAGTCGACGGTGAGCTCGCGGGCCTCGCGGTCGAAGGCGCGGACGGTGTAGGTGCGCGTCACCGGCCACTGCTCGCGGGGGAACTCGGCGCGGATCGCGCCCATGTCGAACGGCTCGGGGTAGGCGACGCCCGGCCGCGGGAAGATCAGCTTGATGTAGTGGTCGGTGTGGGCGCCCGCGCCGAAGCCCGCGAGGGCCTCGCCGCCGAGCACCACCCGGATCATGTGCGGGGTGATCCGCTCGGTGCGGAGCACCGTCGCGGTGGTGATCGGGCGCCCCTTGCGGGCGGGTTCGGTCGCCATGCGTCCTCCGATGCGCGGAATATCGTCTTAGGTAAGCCTAACTAATCGCGTGCGCTCCGGTGTTCCCAGAATCGTGCGGAAAACGCGCACGGAGCGGGAGTCCGGAACGGCCGTGCCCGGGTCCGGCCGCACCCCTCGCCGCGCGCCCGGCGGGGCGCTACCGTGCGAGCGGCGGCGGACGATCACTCGCGACGGGCGGGCACGCATGGCTATCACGACGGGCACGATGACCGACGAGCAGCGCAAGTCGGTGGCGCTGGAGTACCTCAAGGGCTTCGACCGGGGCGGCACCACCTCCTCGGGGGCGCCCCTGCTGGACCTGTTCGACGACGACGCCCAGGTCTACTTCCCCAAGTGGGGGCTCGCCACCGGCAAGGAGGAGATCGGCCGCCTGTTCGGCGAGGTCGGCGCCACCATCCGCGCGATCGAGCACCACTACGCGTCGCTGAACTGGGTGTTCGCCGGCGACACGGTGGTGTGCGAGGGCGGCAGCCACGGCGAGCACGTGGACGGGCCGTGGCGCGCGGGAGTGCCCGAGTGGGGCGCCGGGCGCTGGTGCGACGTGTTCGAGATCCGCGACTTCAAGATCCAGCGGGTGTTCATCTACCTGGACCCCGACTACGCGGGCGGCGACCGCGACCGCTACCCGTGGCTGAAGGACCGCTGACCGGGCGGGGGCGGGCCCGGCATTTGTTTTACGAGTGAAATACCCGTTAAACTTCTCGGGTGAGCGCCCTCCCGTCCCCGTCCCGGTCCCTCCGCCCGCTGCCCGTGCGGGGCCTGCTGCGCCTGCGCGGGCGCGGCGACACCTGGTACAAGCCCGCCTTCAGTGCCGCGGCGGCCCTCGCGCTGCCCGGCGCGGTGATGCTGGCGGTGGGGCGCCTGGACCTCATGCTCTACATCTCAGCGGGGTCGCTCTGCGCGCTGTACGCGCACGGCCAGCCCTACGCCGCGCGCGCCCGCACCCTCGGCTGGGTCGCCGCCGGCATGGGCGCGAGCGTGGCGGCGGCGCTCTGCACCGCCGCCGCCACCGACGCGACCTGGGCGCGGGTCGCGGTCGCGGCGCTGATCGCGGCCGTGCACAAGGCGGTCTGCGACGCGACCCGCATCGGGCCGCCCGCCAACGTCATCTTCACCTTCATCGCGGCGAGCTGCGCCTTCCTGCCGCAGCGCGCCGCCGACGTCCCCGCGCACCTCGCGCTGGTCCTCGCCGGCGCGGCGGTGGCCTGGCTGGTCGGCATGGCGCCCGCGCTGCGCCGCCCCGACGGGCCCGAGCGGATCGCCGTCGCGCGGGCCCTGGAGGCGGTCGCCCGGCACCGCGCCGACCCCGCGCCCGCCCACCGGCACGCCGCCGCGGGCGCGATCAACGCGGCCTGGCACACGCTGTTCCAGGTGCCGGGCTCCGCGCCCGGACGGGCCCTGCTGGAGCGCCTCGTCGTGCGCGCCGAGGCGGCGATGGCGGGCGCGCCCGGCGACGCCCGTCGCCTCGTCCGGTGGGCGGGGGAACTGCGCGCCGGCGCCCGCCCGGACGTCCCCGGACCGTCCCCGGAGGAGGCGCGCGAGCTCGCCGGGATCGCCGCAGACCGCCGCGCCCCGCACGGGCCGCGGGGCGTGCGGGGCCTGCTCGCCGCGCTCGGACCCGGCTCGCCGCTGCCGCCGGTCGCGGCGCGCGTCGCTCTCGGCAGCGCCGTCGCGGGCTGGGCGTCGATGCTGCTCGGCGTCGGCCGCCCCTACTGGGCCGTCGTCACCGCCGCGTCGGTGTTCCAGGCCAACATCACGCTGAGCTGGGGGCGGGCCGTGCAGCGCGTCGTCGGCAACCTGGCCGGGCTCGTGCTGTTCGCCGCGCTGCTGCCGGTCACCCGCACCGGCGCCGTCGCGCTGCTGCTCGTCGTGCTCGCCTTCCAGATCGGCGCCGAGTACGGGATGAGCCGCAACTACTGGCTCGGCAGCGTGTTCGTGACGCCGATGGCGCTCACCATGGTCGAGTTCGCCGGCTACCAGGACCCCGGCCCGCTGATCTCCGAGCGGGCGCTGGACAGCCTGCTCGGCGCCGCGGCCGGGCTGCTCTGCTGCGCGCTCGTCCCGAACCGGCGGGCGGGCGGCCGCGTCGGCGCCGCCCTGGAGCGCCTCACCGCCGCCACCCGCGCCGCCGGCCCGGCCGCGTCCGGTACGCGCCGCGAGATCGCCGCCGCCCGCGACCGCGTCGCCACGGCGCTGGTCGACCTCCGCGACACCGTCGAGGTCGCCTCGGGGGAGTGGTGGCAGGGCGCCCTGCCCGAGGAGCGCATCGAGCGCGCCGAACGCGACGGCCACCGCGTCCTGGCCGGGCTGCGGCCCGCCCCCGCCCGCCATGACCCGACGACAGTGCCGGAGGAAGGACGGCCATGACCGACCAGAGCCCCGTCGAGGACGCGGTGGCGGCGGTGATCCGCGGCTGGCGCGAGCTGGCGCCGGACCTCGACACCGGCCCGATGGGCGTGATCGGCCGGATCAACCGGTGCGCCGCGCTGCTCCAGCAGGCCGGCGACGCGCCGCTGGCCCGCGAGGGCCTCGTCCGCGCCGAGTTCGACACGCTGAACACGCTGCGCCGCCTCGGCGGCGGCGTCACCCCCGGCCGCCTCGCCCGCGAGACGTTCGCCTCCGGCGCCGCCGTCACCAAGCGGGTCCGCGCGCTCGCCGACCGCGGGCTGGTGGAGCGGCGCACCGACACCCGCGACCGCCGCGTCCAGCACCTGTCGCTGACCGCCGCCGGGCGCGACCTGGTCGACCGGCTGATGCCCGCGCAGCTCTCCTACGAGGCGGCGCTGCTGGCGGGCCTGCCCGCCGAGCGGCGCGCGGACCTCGCCGACGGGCTCGCCGAGCTGCTCGCCGCGCTGGAGGGGCGCCTCGGCGGCCTCCTCGGCTGAGACCGGGAGGGAGCGGCCGCGGGGCCGCGGGCGGACACGCGCGCACGGTGGTTGCTTGATCACCATGGGTCATGGGCATGATCACCCCGGGACGATCTGGGGGTGTGATGAGCGACGCGCTGCTGCGCACGGGACGGTTCTTCGCGCGGGCCGAGACCTCGCCGGACGGCCGGGCGCTGTACCTGCGCGGCGGCCGCGAGGGCGACGCGTTCTACCGGGACCGCTGGAGCCACGACCGGGTGGTGCGCTCCACGCACGGGGTGAACTGCACCGGCTCGTGCTCGTGGAAGGTCTACGTCAAGGACGGCATCATCACCTGGGAGACCCAGGAGACCGACTACCCGAGCGTCGGCCCCGACCGGCCCGAGTACGAGCCGCGCGGCTGCCCGCGCGGCGCCGCGTTCTCCTGGTACACCTACTCGCCGACCCGGGTCCGCTTCCCCTACGTGCGCGGCGTCCTCGCCGAGATGTACCGGGAGGCGCGCGAGCGGCTCGGCGACCCCGTCGCCGCCTGGGCCGAGATCACCGCCGACCCCGGGCGGCGGCGCCGCTACCAGTCGGCGCGCGGCAAGGGCGGCCTCGTCCGCACCACCTGGGACGAGGCGACCGAGATGATCGCCGCCGCGCACGTGCACACGATCGCCGCGTACGGGCCGGACCGCATCGCCGGGTTCTCCCCGATCCCGGCGATGTCGATGGTGTCGCACGCCGCCGGGTCGCGGTTCGTGTCGCTGCTCGGCGGCGCGATGCTGTCGTTCTACGACTGGTACGCCGACCTGCCCGTCGCCTCCCCGCAGGTGTTCGGCGACCAGACCGACGTCCCCGAGTCCGCCGACTGGTGGGACGCGGCCTACCTGATGCTGTGGGGCTCCAACGTCCCGGTGACCCGCACCCCCGACGCGCACTGGATGGCCGAGGCCCGCTACCGGGGCCAGAAGGTCGTGGTGATGTCGCCCGACTACTCCGACGCGACCAAGTTCGCCGACGAGTGGGTCGCGCCGCACCCGGGCACCGACGGCGCCCTCGGCATGGCGATGGGCCACGTGATCCTCAAGGAGTGCTTCGCCGACCGGCGCGTCCCGGCGTTCGAGGACTACGTCGCCCGCCACACCGACCTGCCGTTCCTGGTCACCCTGGACGAGCGCGACGGCGGCCACGTCCCCGGCCGCTTCCTCACCGCCGCCGACCTCGGCGAGGACGGCGCGGACGCGGCCTGGAAGACCGTCCTGCTGGACGGCGCGACCGGCGCCCCCGCCGTCCCGAACGGCTCGCTCGGCTTCCGCTGGAGCGAGCAGGGCAAGGGCCGCTGGAACCTCGACCTCGGCGACCTGGAACCGCTGCTGTCGGCGCACGAGGACGGCGGCGACACGGCGGCCGTGCTGCTGTCGCGCTTCGACGAGCCCGACGGCGCCGCCGCCCCGCTGCGGCGCGGCGTCCCCGTCCGCCGGGTCGGCGGGCGCCTCGTCACCACCGTGTACGACCTGATGCTCGCGCAGTACGGCGTCGCCCGGCCGGGCCTGCCCGGCGAATGGCCGGCCTCCTACGACGACGCGTCCGCGCCCGGCACCCCCGCCTGGCAGGAGGAGATCACCTCCGTGCCGGCCGCGACCGCCGTCCGCATCGCCCGCGAGTTCGCCGCGACCGCGGAGAAGAGCGGCGGCCGCTGCATGATCATCATGGGCGCCGGGACGAACCACTGGTTCCACTCCGACACGATCTACCGGACGTTCCTGTCGCTGCTCATGCTGACCGGCTGCCAGGGCGTCAACGGCGGCGGCTGGGCGCACTACGTCGGCCAGGAGAAGGTCCGCCCGTTCACCGGCTGGGCGCAGCTGGCGTTCGGCCTGGACTGGACGCGCCCGGCCCGCCAGATCCCCGCCACCCCGTACTGGTACCTGCACACCGACCAGTGGCGCTACGACGGCTACCGCGCCGACGCGCTCGCGGCGCCGACCGGCACCGGCGCGTTCGCCGGCCGGCACACCGCCGACCTCGTCGCCGAGTCGGCGCGGCTCGGCTGGATGCCGTTCGCGCCCGCCTTCGACCGCAACCCGCTCGACCTCGCCGACGAGATCGGGCGGGACGACCCGGCCGCCCACATCGCGCAGGCCCTGCGCGAGGGTTCGCTGCACCACGCGGCCGCCGACCCGGACGCGCCGTCGAACTGGCCGCGCGTCCTCACCGTGTGGCGCGCCAACCTGCTCGGCTCCTCGGCCAAGGGCAACGAGTACTTCCTGCGGCACCTGCTCGGCACCGACTCCAACCTCCAGGCGGCCGAGACGCCCGAGGGGACGCGCCCCGCCGAGGTCGCGTGGCGGGACGAGGCGCCGCGCGGCAAGCTCGACCTGCTGCTGTCGCTGGACTTCCGGATGACGTCGACGACGCTGATGTCCGACATCGTGCTGCCGGCGGCGACCTGGTACGAGAAGCACGACCTGTCGTCCACCGACATGCACCCGTTCGTGCACGCCTTCAACCCCGCCGTGGACCCGCCCTGGGAGGCGCGCAGCGACCTGGACGCCTTCCAGGCGATCGCGCGGCGGTTCAGCGACCTCGCCGCGACGCGCCTCGGCGTCCGCCGCGACGTCGTCGCCGTCCCGCTCCAGCACGACACGCCGGGCGAGCGCGGCGCCCCGTACGGCGTCGCGGGCGGCACGGCGCCGACGTTCACGATCGTGGAGCGCGACTACGCCGCGGTCGGCGCCCGCATGGAGGCGCTCGGCCCGAAGCCGGGCACCGCCGGGCTGCCGGTGAAGGGCGTGACGTTCACCGCCGACCGCGAGCTGCGCTGGCTCGCCGAGCGCGGCGGCACCGACGGCGACGGCAACCCGCGCCTGGACACCGCGGCCAAGTGGTGCGAGGCGATCCTCGCGCTGTCGGGCACCAGCAACGGCCGGCTCGCCGCGCAGGGGTTCGCGCAGCTCGCCGAGCGGACCGGCGTCCCCTACGACGAGCTGATCGAGTCGGGCGCCGAGCGGCGCATCACCTTCCCCGACGCCCAGGCCCGCCCGACGGCGGTCGGGCCGTCGCCGGAGTGGTCGGGCATCGAGGCGCCGGACCGCCGCTACTCGCCGTTCACCATCAACGTCGAGCGCCGCAAGCCCTGGCACACCCTGACCGGCCGCATGCACTTCTTCCTCGACCACGCCTGGATGGCCGAGCTCGGCGAGCAGCTCCCGGTGTTCCGGCCGCCGCTCGACATGCACCGGCTGTTCGGCGAGCCGCGCCCCGGCACCAAAGGGGAGGCCGAGCTGACCGTCCGCTACCTCACCCCGCACTCCAAGTGGTCGATCCACTCCGAGTACCAGGACAACCTGTTCATGCTGACGCTGTCGCGCGGCGGCCCGACGGTCTGGATGAGCGTGCTCGACGCCGCCCGCATCGGCGTCGCCGACAACGACTGGGTGGAGATGGACAACCGCAACGGCGTCGTCGTCGCCCGCGCGATCGTCTCGCACCGGATGCCGCAGGGGACCGTCTACTACCACCACGCCCAGGAGCGCGTCATCGACATGCCCAAGACCGAGCGCACCGGCAGGCGCGGCGGCATCCACAACTCGCTGACCCGGCTGCTGGTGAAGCCGACCCACCTGATCGGCGGGTACGCGCAGCTGTCCTACTCCTTCAACTATCTCGGCCCGACCGGCAACCAGCGCGACGAGATCACCGTCATCCGCCGCCGCTCCCAGAAGGTGGAGTACTAGATGCGGGTGATGGCGCAGCTGTCGATGGTGATGAACCTCGACAAGTGCATCGGGTGCCACACGTGCTCGGTGACGTGCAAGCAGGCGTGGACGAACCGGGCGGGCACCGAGTACGTGTGGTTCAACAACGTCGAGACGCGGCCGGGGCAGGGGTACCCGCGCCGCTACGAGGACCAGGACACCTGGCAGGGCGGGTGGACGCTGGACCGCAAGGGGCGGCTGAAGCCGCGCTCGGGCGGGCGGGCGCGGCGGATGCTCGGGATCTTCTCCAACCCGCTGCTGCCGACGATCGCCGACTACTACGAGCCCTGGACCTACGACTACGAGACGCTGACGACCGCGCCGCTGCAGGACGACGTCCCGGTGGCGCGGCCCTACTCGCTGATCAGCGGCGAGCCGACGAAGGTCGAGTGGAGCGCCAACTGGGACGACGACCTCGGCGGCGGGCCCGACATCGCGGGCCGCGACCCGGTGGTGCAGAAGATCTCCGACGCGATCCGGCTGGACTACGAGCGCGCGTTCATGTTCTACCTGCCGCGCATCTGCGAGCACTGCCTGAACCCCGCCTGCATGGCCGCCTGCCCGTCCGGCGCGATCTACAAGCGGGCCGAGGACGGCATCGTGCTGGTCGACCAGGACGGCTGCCGGGGCTGGCGGATGTGCGTGACCGGCTGCCCCTACAAGAAGATCTATTTCAACCACCGGACCGGCAAGGCTGAGAAGTGCACCTTCTGCTACCCGCGGGTGGAGGTGGGGCTGCCGACGGTGTGCTCGGAGACCTGCGTCGGGCGGCTCCGCTACATCGGGGTGCTGCTCTACGACGCCGACAAGGTGACCGCGGCCGCCGAGACCGAGGACGACAAGGCCCTCTACGAGGCGCAGCTCGGGGTGTTCCTGGACCCCGAGGACCCCGAGGTGATCGCCGCGGCCCGCCGCGACGGCGTCCCCGAGACCTGGCTGGAGGCGGCCCGCCGCTCCCCGGTGCACGCGCTCATCAACCGGTACCGGGTGGCGCTGCCGCTGCACCCGGAGTTCCGCACGATGCCGATGGTCTGGTACATCCCGCCGCTGTCGCCGGTCGTGGACGCGCTGCGCGACACCGGCCACGACGGCGAGGACGCCGGCAACCTGTTCGGCGCCATCGAGGCGCTGCGCATCCCGGTGCGGTACCTGGCGGGGCTGTTCACCGCCGGCGACCCCGAACCGGTCGCGGCGGTGCTCCGCAAGCTCGCCGCGATGCGCTCCTACATGCGCGACACCAACCTGGGCGATCCGGCGGACGAGGCCAAGGCGGCGGCGGTCGGCATGTCGGGCCGCGACATGCAGGACATGTACCGGCTGCTCGCCCTCGCCAAGTACGACGAGCGCTACGTCATCCCGACGCAGGCCGCCGCCGAGGCCGCCGCGCTGGAGGAGTCGGCCTGCCCGGTCGACTACGACTACGACGAGCACGGCCGCGACCGCACGTCGGGACCGTTCGGCGAGGCGTCGGGGCGGCCCGCGCCCGCCTCGGTGGAGAGCTTCCACGCGCTGAAGGACCGGCAGACGACGGGGGCGCTGGTGTCCCCGGGCGACCGCAAGGGCCGCGTGAACCTGCTGAACTGGGACGGCAAGGGGCGCCCCGGCGGGCTGTTCCCGCGCCGCGGGAAGGGGGACGAGTGAGCGCGCTCGTCTGGCAGGCGGCGTCCCTGCTGCTCAGCTATCCCGACGCCGCGCTCTACGAGCGCCGCGCGATGCTGCGCGAGGCCGTCGCGGGGGAGCCGCACCTGGCGCGCTTCCTGGACCATCTGGACGCCGTCGCGCTGCCGGAGCTGGCCGCGCACTACGTCGAGGTGTTCGACCTGCGGCGCCGCTGCTGCCTCTACCTGACCTACTACACCGACGGCGACACCCGGCGGCGCGGCGAGTCGCTCGCCGCGCTGAAGGCCCGCTACCGGGCGGCGGGCGCCGAGCTCGACAGCCGCGAGCTGCCCGACTTCCTGCCGATCGTGCTGGAGTTCGCCGCGCTGCACGGCGGCGGCGCGCTGCTCACCGAGAACAGGCCCGGCCTGGAGCTGCTGCGGATGGCGCTGGAGGACCGCGGATCGCCCTACGCGCTGCCGGTGCGGGCCGTCTGCGCGACGCTGCCGGGGCCGTCTCCGCGCGACCGCGCCGAGGCGCAGCGGCTCGCCCGGTCGGGCCCGCCCACGGAGAACGTCGGCCTCGAACCCTTCACCCTGGGAGCGCCCCGATGAACCTGCTGCTGTGGGTGGCCCTGCCGTATGTGGCCATCGCCTGCCTCGTCGGCGGGACCGTCTGGCGGTACCGCTACGACCGGTTCGGCTGGACGACGCGCTCGTCGGAGCTGTACGAGAAGCGGCTGCTGCGGATCGCGAGCCCGCTGTTCCACTTCGGGCTCATCTTCGTCATCCTCGGCCACATCGCCGGCCTGGTGGTCCCCGAGGACTGGACCGAGGCGGTGCACGTCCCCGAGAGCGCCTACCACGCGGTGTCCCTGGTCGCCGGGAGCATCGCGGGCGCCGCCGCCGTCGCGGGGCTCGCCCTGCTCGTCTACCGGCGGCGCACCAGCGGGCCGGTGTTCTCGGCGACGACCCGCAACGACAAGCTGATGTACGTGCTGCTCGGCGGGTCGCTGCTGCTCGGCCTCGGCGTCACCGTCATCGAGAACGGGATCCGCGGCCCCTACGACTACCGGGAGACGGTGGGGCCCTGGTTCCGCGACGTCTTCCTGCTGCGGCCGGACCCGGACCTGATGGCCCGCATCCCGCTGCTCTACAAGTTCCACGTGCTGCTCGGGCTGGTGCTGACGGCGCTGTTCCCCTTCACCCGCCTGATCCACGCGTTCGCGGCGCCGTGGCGCTACCCGTTCCGGCCCTACATCGTGTACCGCAGCCGGGGCGGGCGCGGGCCCGCCACCCGCGACCCGGCGCGCGGCTGGGAGCCGGTGACGCGCCGCTGACGCGCGGTCGGCGCGGTTGTCAACCCCGTCCCTCTGTGTGCCGTCTGGTGGATAGAAGGCAGGGTTGACCGTTTTATGCCCGATCCTTACGTTCACGTCATATGTGTCTCACGTCACCCGCCTTCGAGGAGGAGACATGGCGGAACGGCCGGGATTCCCGCCCCTGGCGCGCGAGCTGGCCGCCGAGTTCGCCGGGACGCTCGTGCTCATCCTGTTCGGCGTCGGCGTGGTCGCGCAGGTCGTCGCCGGGGGCCTCGGCGACCACGACAGCATCGCCTGGGCGTGGGGGATCGGGGTGGTCCTCGGGGTCTACGTCTCGGCGACGCTGAGCGGCGGCCACATCAACCCGGCGGTGACCTTCGCCCTTGCGGTCTTCCAGGGCTTCCCCTGGCGCAAGGTCGGCCCCTACGTCCTCGCGCAGACCGCCGGCGCCTTCGTCGCCGCGCTCATCGTGCGGTGGAACTACAGCGAGGTGCTCGCCAAGGCCGACCCGGGGCACACCATCAAGACGCAAGGGGTGTTCTCCACCCTCCCCGGCAACGGGACGCTGCCCGTCGGCACCTGGGGCGCGTTCCGCGACCAGGTCATCGGCACCGCGATCCTGCTGTTCCTCGTGCTCGCCCTCACCGACGCGCGGAACGGCCCGCCGCTCGCCAACCTCGCGCCCCTCGTCATCGGGCTGCTGGTGGTGGCGATCGGCATGGCCTGGGGCACCGACGCCGGGTACGCCATCAACCCCGCCCGCGACTTCGGGCCGCGGCTCGCCCAGTACCTCACCGGCTACGGGGGCGCCTGGCGCGACCAGCACGGCGACCTGTACTTCTGGGTGCCGGTCCTCGGGCCGCTCGCCGGCGCGGTCGCCGGCGCGGGCCTGTACGTCGCCCTCATCGGCCGGCACCTGCCCGGGGCGGCCGCCGGCGCGGCGGCCGAGCCCGAGCCCGAGTACGACGTGGCACCCTGACCGGGCGGCCCCACCCCTCGACCGAAAGGACGATCCGATGCCCGACTTCGTCGGAGCGCTGGACCAGGGCACCACCAGCACCCGATTCATGATCTTCGACCACGGCGGCAACGAGGTCGCCCGGCACCAGCTCGAGCACGAGCAGATCCTGCCGCGGGCCGGCTGGGTCGAGCACAACCCGCTGGAGATCTGGGAGCGCACCCGCGCCGTCGTGGAGAGCGCGCTCACCAAGGCGGGCCTGGACGCCGCCGACCTCGCGGCGTTCGGGATCACCAACCAGCGCGAGACGACCGTGGTGTGGAACCGGCGGACCGGCCGCCCGTACCACAACGCCATCGTCTGGCAGGACACCCGCACCGACCGCATCGCCTCGGCGCTGGAGCGCGACGGGCGGGGCGAGACGATCCGGCACCGGGCCGGGCTGCCGCCCGCCACCTACTTCTCCGGCGGCAAGATCCAGTGGATCCTGGAGAACGTCGACGGGGTCCGCGAGGCCGCCGAGAACGGCGAGGCGCTCTTCGGGAACATCGACGCCTGGATCCTGTGGAACCTCACCGGCGGCAAGGACGGCGGGGTGCACGTCACCGACCCCACCAACGCCAGCCGGACCATGCTGATGGACCTGGAGACCCTCGACTGGGACGACCAGCTCCTGTCGTTCTTCGGCATCCCCCGCCGGATGCTGCCCGAGATCCGGCCGTCGTCGGCGCCCGAGCCCTACGGGGTGACGCGGGCGGACGGGCCGCTCGGCGGGGAGGTGCCGCTCAGCGGCATCCTCGGCGACCAGCAGGCCGCCACCGTCGGCCAGGTGTGCTTCGCGCCCGGCGAGGCCAAGAACACCTACGGCACCGGCAACTTCCTGCTGCTGAACACCGGCACCGAGCTCGTCCGGTCCAAGGCCGGGATGCTCACCACCGTCTGCTACAAGTTCGGCGACGCCGACACGGTGTACGCGCTGGAGGGCTCCATCGCGGTGACCGGCTCGGCCGTGCAGTGGCTGCGCGACCAGCTCGGGATCATCTCCGGCGCCGCCCAGAGCGAGGCGCTCGCCGCGCAGGTCGAGGACAACGGCGGCGTCTACTTCGTCCCGGCGTTCTCCGGCCTGTTCGCCCCCTACTGGCGCAGCGACGCGCGCGGCGCGATCGTCGGCCTGTCGCGCTACAACACCAACGCCCACCTGGCCCGCGCCACGCTGGAGGCGATCTGCTACCAGTCGCGCGACGTCGTCGAGGCGATGCGCGAGGACTCCGGCGTCTCCCTGGACGTCCTCAAGGTGGACGGCGGCGTCACCGCGAACCGGCTCTGCATGCAGTTGCAGGCCGACATCCTCGGCGTCCCGGTGTCGCGGCCCGTCGTCGCCGAGACGACCGCGCTCGGCGCCGCCTACGCCGCCGGGCTCGCCACCGGGTTCTGGAACACCACCGACGAGTTGCGCCGCAACTGGAACGAGGACGAGCGCTGGCGGCCCACCTGGGACGAGGCACGGCGGGAGGAGGGCTACGCCGGCTGGCGCAAGGCCGTCGAGCGCACCTACGGCTGGGTCGACGTCGACTGACCGGCCCGCGCCGCCGCCCGCCGCCCGCCGGTCAGGCGCGGGCGGCGGCGTCGCGGATCCGCTGCATGGCGGCCTGGATCGCGACGGTCTCGCCGAGCGGCATCAGCGGCGACTCGGTGCGGCCCTCGCGCAGGCAGCGCGCGACCTCCTCGGCCTGGTAGGTGTAGCCGTGCCCGCCGATCTCGGCGGTGAAGGTCTCCGGCTCGACGCCCTGGCGGACCAGCAGGAAGCTCTCCGGCCGGTAGAACGGCGCCGCGATCTCGATGCGGCCGCTCGTCCCGACGACCGTCGCGGCGTGCGGCGACTCCCCGGTGAGGCCGCAGTGCAGCAGCGCGACCGCGCCGGTGGCGTAGCCGAGCAGGATGCCGGTGTTGGCGTCCACGCCGGTCGGCGCCGGGGTGATCGACGCCTGGACGGTGTCGGGCGCGCCGAGCAGCGGCCAGGTGAACGACAGCGGGTAGACGCCGAGGTCGAGCAGCGCGCCCCCGCCGAGCTCGCGCGACCACAGGCGGCTCGCCGGGTCGTAGGCGGGCGCGATCGCGAAGTCGGCGTAGACGGCCGTGACGTCGCCGATCGCGCCGTCGCGGACCAGCCCGTACAGGCGCCGGACCAGCGGGTTGAACCGCGACCACATCGCCTCCATCGCGAACACGCCGCGCTCGGCCGCCAGCCCCGCGAGCTCCTCGGCGTCGGCGACGGTGGTCGTGAAGGGCTTCTCCACGAGCACGGCGCGCCCGGCCTCCAGGCAGAGCCGGGCCGGGCCGGCGTGCATCGGGTGCGGCGTCGCGATGTACACGACGTCCACGCCGGGGTCGGCGGCGAGCGCCTCGTAGGAGCCGTGCGCCGCCGGGATCCCGTGGCGGGCGGCGAACGCGTCGGCGGTGCCCTGCGCGCGCGACCCGACGGCGCGCACCTCGTGCCCGGGGAGCGTCAGCAGGTCCTCGGTGAACACCTCCGCGATGCCGCCGGTACCGAGCACGCCCCAGCGGACCGTTCCGTCGATCATGTCACCGATCGTAATCCGCGCCGATGTGCTTCCGCGCGGAGGGGCGGTCCTCTAGCATCGGCGGGTCCGCCCGTCACCGCCGAGAGGGTGCCCATGCCCCGCCGCACCGCGGCCGCCGCGCTCGCCGCCCTGGCGGCCGCCGGTGCCGGATTCGCCCTGGTAACGGCCCCCTCGCAGGCGGCGCCGCCGCCCGTCTTCGCCGGGACGGTGGCGCTCGACAACTGCTCGGGCGCCCTCGTGCGCGGCCCGCACGCCGCCGACGGCGACGCCGCGCTCGTCCTCACCAACGGTCACTGCCTGGAGGGCGGGATGCCGCCCGCCGGCGCGGTCGTCGCGGACCGCCCGTCCGCCCGCGCGTTCCGGCTGCTGGACGCCGCCGGCACCCGCACCGTCGCGACCCTGCGCGCCACCCGCCTGGTGTACGCGACGATGACCGGCACCGACGTCGCCCTCTACCGCCTCGGCGTCAGCTACGGCGCCGTCCGGCACCGCTACGGGATCGCCGCGCTGCCGCTGGCGGTCCGGCCGCCGTCCGCGGGCACCGCCATCCGGATCGCGTCGGGGTACTGGCGGAAGGCGTACCGCTGCCGGATCGACGGCATCGTGCACCGGCTGCGCGAGGGCGAGTGGACGTGGTCTAACGCGATCCGCTACGGGCCGGCGTGCGCGACCGTGCACGGCACCTCCGGGGCGCCGATCGTGGACGAGGCGACCGGCGAGGTCGTCGGCGTCAACAACACCGGCAACGACGACGGCGAGCGCTGCACCCTCAACAACCCCTGCGAGGTCGACGAGCGGGGCGCGGTGACGGTGCGCCGCGGCGTCAACTACGGCGAGCAGACCGCGCCGCTCGCCCGCTGCCTGGGCGGGGACGGCGCGGTCGTGCCGGGCCGGGGCTGCGCGCTCCCGGCGCCCGCCCGCTGACCGGTCCCCGCCGGTCAGTCCCGGGCGCGGCGCGCCCTCGGCAGCGTCATCGCCGCCGCCGCGATCGCCAGCCCGCCGAGCGCCCAGCCGGTGCCGTACTCGGCGTGCCGGGTCGAGCCGCCGTCCCCGGCGAGCTCCAGGAACAGGGTGCCGACCGCCGCGACCCCGACGACCGACCCGAGCTGCATGAGCGTGAGCAGCAGGCCGCTGCCGTCGGACGCGTCGCGGACCGGCACCCGGTGCAGCGCCGCGGTCATCGCGATCGGCATCGCGCCGAGCCCGAGGCCGATCACCGCGGTGAGCGCCTCGTAGAGCGCGCCGCCGCCCGCCAGCGGGCCGAGGGCGAGCAGCGCCGCCCCTGCGGTCGCGAAGCCGAGCGGGACGAGCCGCCCGTGCCAGCGCGCGGGCAGCCGCCGCCAGTTCAGCCCGATCAGGGCGAACGCCGCGACCGCCGGGACGAACGCCAGGCCCGACTCCAGCGCCCCGTACCGCAGGTCGCCCTGCAGGTGCAGGGTGGTGGTGAACAGGTACGCCCCCCACACGAACGGTCCGAGCGCGGTCCCCAGCGCGGCCTGGGCGAGGCCGGGGACGCGCAGCAGCGCCAGGTTCAGCAGGGGGCGCCCGCCACGCGCGGCGACCCGCCGCTCCACGACGGCGAACACGGGTGCGAGGACGGCGGACGCCGCCAGCGACGCCCACGTCCAGGCGGGCCAGCCGAGCTCGCGGCCGAGGATCAGCGGCAGCACGAACAGCAGCACGGCCGGGGTGAGGAGCAGCAGGCCGGGCAGGTCCACGCCGCCGTCGCGGCGCCGCTCGCCGTCCGGCAGGACGCGCGGCGCCACCGCCAGCAGCGCCAGGCCGATCGGGACGTTCACCAGGAACACCGAGCGCCACCCCGTCCCGAACAGGTCGGCGCTCACCAGCAGGCCGCCGGCGACCTGGCCGACGACGACGCCGCCCGCGATCACCGCGGCGTGGTAGCCGAGCGCGCGGGCCCGCGCCCCGTCCGCGAAACCGAGCTGGATCATGCTCATGACCTGCGGGGTCAGCAGCGCGGCGGCGGCGCCCTGCGCCAGCCGGAACGCGATCAGGGAGCCGGTGCCCGGCGCGAGGCCGCACGCCAGCGACGCGGCGGTGAACGCGGCGAGCCCGGCCAGGAACATCCGGCGGTGGCCGAGCAGGTCGCCGAGGCGCGCCCCCGTCACCAGCAGCACCGCGTAGGCGGCGACGTAGCCCGCCACGATCAGCTGGAGCGCGGCGCCGGAGGCGCGCAGGTCGGCGCGCAGGGTCGGCAGCGCCACGTTGACGATGTTGGTGTCCAGGATGGCCATGAACTGCCCGAGCAGGATCACCGCGAGCAGCGCGGCGCCCGGGCGGGGCGCGGGGGCCCGCCTGGCCCCCGCCGGCGGTGCCTCGGTCGTCTGTGTCATGACCGGTAGCCTGCGGCCGCGGCGCCGCCGCTCCCGAGAGCCTGCCGATACGGGTACTGACAGCACCTGGAACGGGTACCGGTCCCGCGCCACACTGGACATGTGACGATCATGCAGACGGGGCCCGGGCACCGGGCCGCCCCGGCCCCCGCCCGGCGCCCGCACCGCCGCGCCGACCTGGCGGCGTTCCTGCGCAGCCGCCGCGAGCGCATCACCCCCGAGGACGTCGGCATGCCGCCCGGCCCGCGCCGCCGCACCCCCGGCCTGCGCCGCGAGGAGGTCGCCCAGCTCGCCGGCGTCGGGGTGACCTGGTACACCTGGCTGGAGCAGGGCCGCCCGATCAACGCCAGCCCGCAGGTGCTGGACGCGGTGGCGCGCACGCTGCGCCTGGACGCCGCCGAGCGCGGCCACCTGTACCGGCTCGCCGACCTGCCCGACGCGGCCGTCCCGCCGCAGGCCGACACGCTGCCGCCGGAGGTGCGGCAGATCATCGACGGGATGCTCCCGCAGCCCGTCTCGGTCGTGAACGACCGCGGCGACGTGCTGGTGAGCAACACCGCCTACGACGCGCTGTTCCCGACGCTGCGGGACGCGCCGCCCGGGGAGCGCAACACCCTGTGGCAGATCTTCACGCTGCCCGACTGCTGCAACCCGCTCGCCGATCTGGACCGCGAGGGCCCCGAGCACGTCGCGGTGTTCCGGCACCGGTACAGCCGCCACAAGGACGAGCCCGCCTGGCGCGACTTCGTGCGCCGGCTCCGCGCGGAGAGCCCCCGGTTCGCGCTGCTGTGGGACCGCCAGGACGTGGCCCTGCCCGGCCCGTGCGACAAGGTGCTGCGCCACGCGGCGGTCGGCGAGTTCCGCATCCGCACGACCGGCTTCGAGCTCACCGCCTCGCCGGGCGTGCGGATGATCGTCTACACCCCCGCCGACGCGGAGTCGCGCGAGCGCGTCGCCTGGCTGGCCGACCACCCCGAGGCGGCCGAGCTGGTCCGCGCCCACGCGCACGGCCGCCGCGGCGTCCCGGCCTGACCCGCCGCGGTCAGTTCGCGCTGGAGGGCGCCCAGAGGTTGATCCCGGACTCCACCGCATCGCGGTCGATGGCGGCGAGCTCGTCCCCGGTGAGCGGCGGCGCGTCGAGCGCGGCGACGTTGTCCTCCAGCTGCGCGACGCTGCTCGCGCCGATCAGCACCGAGGTGACGCGCGGGTCGCGCAGCGCCCAGCTCAGCGCGAGCTGCGCGAGGGACTGCCCGCGTCCCCGCGCGATCTGGTCCAGCGCCCGCACGTGCCGCAGCGCCTCGTCGGTGAGCAGGTCGGGCGACAGCGACTTGCCCTGGCTCGCCCGCGACCCCTCGGGCACGCCGCCCAGGTACTTGTCGGTGAGCATGCCCTGCGCGAGCGGCGAGAACGCGATGCAGCCCGCGCCCTCCTCCTCCAGGGTGTCGAGCAGCCCGTCCTCGATCCAGCGATTCAGCATCGAGTAGGACGGCTGGTGGATGAGCAGCGGCACGCCCATCTCCCTCAGGAGCGCCGCGGCCTCGGCCGTCCGCGCGGGGGAATAGGACGAGATGCCCGCGTACAGCGCCTTCCCGGACGTCACCGCGTGCGCGAGCGCCCCCATCGTCTCCTCGAGCTCGGTCTCGGGATCGTGGCGGTGGCTGTAGAAGACGTCGACGTAGTCGACGCCCATTCGCGCCAGCGACTGGTCGAGGCTGGCCAGCAGGTACTTGCGCGACCCCCACTCGCCGTAGGGGCCCGGCCACATGTCGTACCCGGCCTTCGTCGACAGGACGATCTCGTCGCGGTAGGCCCGGAAGTCCTCGGCGAAGATCCGCCCGAAATTGCGCTCGGCGCTGCCGTAGGGCGGCCCGTAGTTGTTGGCGAGGTCGAAGTGCGTGATCCCGAGGTCGAAGGCCCGCCGCAGGATCGCCCGCTGCGTCTCCAGCGGCCGGTCGTCGCCGAAGTTGTGCCACAGCCCGAGCGACACCGCGGGCAGTTTCAGTCCCCGCCGCCCGCAGCGCCGGTACTCCATCCGCTCGTAGCGGCCGGTGGATGCGTCATAGCTCATGATCCGATTCTCGCAGGCCCGGTGCGGCGCCCGCCGGGCGGTCAGAGGCCGGCGGCGAACTCGTCGAGGTTGTCGCGGGCCGGGTGGGACGCGGCGAGCGGGCCGGCGGCGAGCGCGGTCAGCAGGTTCTCGGTGGCCTTGGTGACGAACCGCCGGCCCGCCTCGTCCACGCCGTGCCCGCACGCCCTGCCGCGCATCGCGCACACCCAGCGCATCGTCCCGGTGGCGAACACGCCCGCGCCGCTCTTGGCCGTGTAATAGGTGGAGTCGGCCATCATCGTGGTGTCGCCGCACATGATGGGGGAGTGGGCGACGACCTCGATCGGCCGCGGCGTCGGCCCGCCGAAGTTCAGGGCGTCGGACTCGGGCCCGATGACGCCCGGATAGCGCGTTCCCTTGCGGGCGCCGGTGCCCTGGAACATCCAGAAGTCGGGGCGCCGCACGACGTAGGCGCCTTCGGCGGGGAAGCAGTTGTACTGGACGCCGATGAGGGCGCTCTCGGGGCGCGGTTTCGGCGGCAGCCGCCAGTCCTGCGTGGTCTCGGCGGGGTCGGTGCGCGCCAGCGGGTCGGCGTCGGCGTCCTTGTAGCAGATGACGAGGCGGTCGGCGCCGAGCGCGGTCGGCGCGAACCTGACGTGCCGGTTCACGGCGTTGGCGCCGAGGAAGGCGATGTTGACGCCCCGGTCGCGGGCGGCCGTGGTGTGCGCGCGCATCGCCGCCGACCAGTACTCGTCGTGGCCGAGGGTCAGCAGGGCGCGGGCGCCGTCCAGCAGGTGCGGGAAGGCGTGCAGGTCGTTGTCGGCGGCGTAGGCGAGCGGCAGCCCGAGCCGCTCGGCGAGCGCGATCGCGGGCTGCTCGTAGGCCAGGAACTTGCCCGCGCCGTTCTGGTCGTAGGGCCGGTCGAAGGAGACGGCGTACGCGCGGTCGCCGTCGCCGCCGGACGGCCCCTTGTACAGGTCGTAGCCGCCCCACATGTTGTACGCCTGCCACGTCGTCGTCGCGTTCAGCACCACGATCCGGCCGGCGGTGCTCGCCGACCGGACGGTGACCGGAACGAACCGCTGCGCGCCGCTGGAGGCGGTGAGCCGCACCAGGTAGCTGCCTTCGGGCCAGCCGGCCGTCGGGACGGTGAGCGAGGGGTGCCAGGGCGCGGTGACGGTGCGGGTGCGCCGGTCGACGCGCGCCTCGGCCTGGCGCTCGCCGGGCGTGGCCGGCGACGTCCAGAGCAGCCGCGCGCCGTCGCCGCCGTACCAGCCCATCCGGAACGCCTGCGCGGTGAACGGTCCCTTGGTGGTGGACACGTACAGCCGGAACGCCTCGCCGGGCAGGACGCTCACCCGGTCGGCGTAGCCCTCGATCTCGTGCTCGCCGCCCTTGCGGACGACGCGCCAGTCAGCGGTGCCGGGACGGGCGTTCTCGGCGCGCTCGCCGGCCGCGGCCGCCTTCGCGCGGGCCGTCGTCTCGCCCGCCGCGCGGCGGGGCGGCGCGCCGCCCGAGCAGGCGGTCGCCGCGGCGGCGAGCAGGAGCGCGAGGGCGAGCAGCAGCGCGAGGGGGGACCGCCCCCGGAGGGTCCGCATGGCCGGGCATTCTGTCGCATCCGGGGTCAGCGCGGGGCAAGGGTGCGCCCAACGGTCCCCCTTCGACCGGGTCCGGCGCGCCTCCGGCCCGCCCCGCTTGACCTGGAGCGCGCTCCAGCTGTTTGGGTGGGGGCATGGAGTACACGCAGCTCGGACGCACCGGACTGAAGGTCGGCAGGCTGGTGCTCGGCACCATGAACTTCGGCCCCGTCACCGACGAGCCGGACAGTCACGCGATCATGGACGCCGCGCTCGACGCGGGCGTCAACCTCTTCGACACCGCCAACGTGTACGGCTGGGGGGAGAACAAGGGCCGCACCGAGGAGATCCTCGGGAGCTGGTTCGCCCAGGGCGGCGGCCGCCGCGACAAGGTGGTCCTCGCCACCAAGGTCTACGGCAGCATGGGCGGCGAGACGCCCTGGCCGAACGAGGACAAGCTGTCGGCGCTGAACATCCGCCGCGCCGCCGAGGCGTCGCTGAAGCGCCTCGGCACCGACCACATCGACCTGTACCAGTTCCACCACATCGACCGGGCCACGCCCTGGGACGAGATCTGGCAAGCCATGGACGTGCTCGTGCAGCAGGGCAAGGTGCTCTACGTCGGGTCGTCGAACTTCCCGGGCTGGGGCATCGCGCGGGCCAACGAGGCCGCCGCCCGGCGCGGCTCGCTCGGCCTGGTCAGCGAGCAGTGCCTGTACAACCTCGCCGAGCGCCGCGCCGAGATGGAGGTGATCCCGGCGGCCGAGGCCTACGGTCTCGGCGTCATCCCGTGGTCGCCGCTGCAGGGCGGCCTGCTCGGCGGCGTGCTGCGCAAGCAGCGCGAGGGCGGCGCGTCGCGGTCGGCGTCCGGCCGCGCCGCCGAGACGCTGAAGGACCCGGCCGAGCGCGACCGGATCCAGCGCTACGAGGACCTCTGCGAGAAGCACGGCGCCGACCCCGGCGACGTCGGCCTCGCCTGGCTGCTCACCCGGCCCGGCGTGACCGGCCCGATCGTCGGGCCGCGCACCGCCGCGCAGCTGGAGTCGGCGCTCCGCGCCCTCGACCTGGAGCTGTCGGCGGAGTTCCTGGCCGCGCTGGAGGAGATCTTCCCGGGCACCGGGCCCTCCCCGGAGGCGTTCGCCTGGTGACGCCGGCGGGGTGACCGGAACGGGACGGGCCGGGGGCGCGAGCGCGCCCCCGGCCCGTCGGCGTGTCCAACTCGTGTTGTTTTTGGGGATCTCATTCGGGGATACGCCCGTCACTGATCGCTCGTGGGCCTCGCCGTGCGGCCCACCGGGAACGGATTGAAGGTCGGGAGCATGCGCATCGGATCACTCGTCGTCGTGCTGTGGCTGATCATCGGCGCGATCGCCGCGGGGCAGCGCCACTACTACACCGAGGACACCCCCGACTGCAGCCGGGCGGGCACCATCGCCGTCACCATCGTGGCCGGGCCGCTCAACTACGTCGGGCTCAACCCCAAGATCGACTGCAAGACGCCGCAGCCGAGCAAGTAGGGGCGGCGCCGGAGTCGTGCACGTCCGGGAAGGCCGGTCGGTTCGATCCTGGCCGTTGCCGGACTATCCCCCCCGGGACATGACATCTTGTAACACTGAATGTGCAAGATGCGGGAGATGGTGCCAGGGGAGGCGTGATGCGGCAGCGGGAGAGCCTGCTGGAGGCCCTGGGCGCGCACGACCCCGGGAGCGTCGGCCCGTACGCGCTGCTCGGGCGGCTCGGCGCCGGGTCGATGGGCCGGGTCTACCTCGGCCGGTCGGCCGCCGGGCGGCTCGTCGCGGTGAAGACGATCCGCGCCGAGCTCGCCCGCGACGGCGACTTCCGGGTCCGGTTCGGGCACGAGGCGACGGCGGCGCGGCGGGTCAGCGGCGTCTACACCGCCTCGGTCGTCGCCGCCGACACCGAGGCCGAGGTGCCGTGGCTCGCCACCGCCTACGTCCCGGCGCCGTCGCTGGAGCGGCTCGTGCAGGTCGCCGGGCCGCTGCCGGTGCAGGCGGTGCGCTGGATCGCCGCCTGCTGCGCCGAGGCGCTGGAGTCCATCCACGCCGCCGGGCTCGTCCACCGCGACCTGAAGCCCTCCAACGTGCTGGTGTCGCTGGACGGCCCGCGCGTCATCGACTTCGGCCTCTCGCACGCCAGCGAGCGCGCCCGCGTCACCGTCAGCCGCGTCGCCATCGGCACCCCCGCCTACATGGCGCCCGAGCAGGCGGAGGGCAGCCGGGAGGTCACCGCCGCCAGCGACGTGTACGCGCTCGGCGCGACGCTGCTGTACGCCGCGACGGGCCACGGCCCCTACCCGGGCGAGGGCGTGCTGGAGCTGATGGCGCAGCTCGCCACCCGGTCGCCCGACCTGGCCGACCTGCCGCTGGAGCTCGACGCGCTCGTGCGGTCCTGCCTGGACCGCGACCCGCGGCGCCGCCCGTCCCCCGCGCGCGTCCTGGACGCGCTGTCGCCGTCGCTCACGGCCAACTCCGGCGCCGACCCGGGCCTGTCCTACCTGCCGCCCGCCGCGCTGGAGCTCGTCCAGGAGTACCGCGAGGGACCGCGCTTGGAGGGCGCCGAGACCGAGCCGTTCCGCCCCCGCGAGACCGCGCCCCACAAGGTGACGCCGCCCCGCCGCAAGCGCCGGCCGAGCGAGTCCTCGGCGGTCGGGGCGTTCCTGCGCGAGCCGCGCAACCGCCTCGCCTCCGCGCTCGCCGTCGTGGCCGTCGGGTTCGTCGTGGTGCTCGGGCACCTGCTGTGGACGGGCGCCCGCGGCGGCGCGCCGCGCGAGGTCCGCGTCACCGAGACCGTGCGGACCGTCGTCGGCGGGCGGCCCCCCGAGGGGCCGCCGCCCGCGCCGGTGTCGGGCGAGTCGGCGCGCCCGACCGGCCGGCCCAAGATCACGGTGAACCAGCCGCGCGGCGACCGGCGGACGATCTTCGTGGTGCACGGCACCGGCTGGACCCCCGGCGCGGTCGTGATGATCAAGGTGGACCGGCTGCCGTACCGGCGCGGCCCCTCGGTGGACCGCACCGGCACCTTCAACTACGCCGTCAACCAGGACGGGGCGTCCTATCCCGCCGGGATGCCGCTCGGCCGCCACAAGGTGTCCGTCCGGCCCGAGAAGGGCGGGACGACGAGGAGCGCGCAGTTCGACGTCGTGCCCGGCCCCGGAGCCGCGCCCTAGCGGTGCGCCGGACGCGGCGTCAGGGCGCGATCCAGACGGTCTTGGCGTTACAGAAGGCGTGGATGCCCTGCTCGGACAGCTCCCGGCCGTAGCCGGAGCGCTTGACGCCGCCGAAGGGCAGCTCCGGGTAGGAGGTCACCATGCCGTTGACGAACACCTGGCCCGCCTCCAGCTCGTCGACGAACCGGTCCCGCTCGGCGGGGTCGTTCGTCCAGGCGTTGGAGCCGAGGCCGAAGTCGGTCGCGTTGGCGAGCCCGATCGCCTCGTCGATGCCGCGGACGCGGTAGAGCCCCGCGACGGGCCCGAAGGTCTCCTCGCCGAACATGCGCATCTCGCGGGTGATGCCGGTGACCACGGTCGGCGGGTAGTACCAGCCCTCGCGGTCGGGCCGCTCGCCGCCGCACAGCACCTTCGCGCCGTGCCGGACGGCGTCGGCGACGAGCTCTTCGAGGTCGGCGCGGCCCTGCTCGCTGACGAGGGGGCCGACGTCGGTGGCGTCGTCGGTCGGGTCGCCGACCTTCTGCGCCCGCATCGCGGCGACGAACAGCTCCTCGAACTCGTCGGCGACGCTCTCCTCGACGATGAAGCGCTTGGCGGAGATGCAGCTCTGCCCGTTGTTCAGGCAGCGCGAGGCCGCCGCCGTCTTCGCGGCGGCGGCGAGGTCGGCCGAGGGCATGACGACGAACGCGTCGCTGCCGCCGAGCTCCAGCACCGACGGCTTCACCTCGTCGCCGGCGATGGCGCCGACCGAGCGCCCGGCGGGCTCGCTGCCGGTGAGGGTCGCGGCGGCGACGCGCGGGTCGCGCAGCACCTTCTCGACCTTGTCCGACCCGATCAGCAGCGTCTGGAAGACGCCCTCGGGGAACCCGGCGCGGCGGAGCAGGTCCTCCAGGTAGAGGGCGGTCTGCGGGACGTTGGAGGCGTGCTTCAGCAGGCCGACGTTGCCCGCCATGAGGCCGGGCGCGAGGAAGCGCACCACCTGCCAGAGCGGGAAGTTCCACGGCATCACCGCGAGGACGGCGCCGAGCGGCTGGTAGCGGGTGAGGGCCGTCCCGGCCTTCACCGCCGCCGCGTCGGCGGGCCGGTCGGCGAGGAAGCCCGCGGCGTTCTCGGCGTAGAAGCGCATCGCGTGCGCGCACTTCTGCGCCTCGGCGCGGGCCGCCTTCACCGTCTTGCCCATCTCGGTCGTCATCATCAGCGCGACGTCGCCGGCCTCGGCGTCCAGCAGGCCGGCGGCCGCGTTCATCCACGCCGCCCGCCGCTCCAGCGGCGTGCGGCGGTAGGAGGCGAACGCCGCGGACGCCCGCGCGAGGCGGTCCTCGATCTGCTCGTCGGTGAAGGCGTCGAAGCTCCGCTCGACCTTGCCGGTCGCCGGATTCGTCGTTGCGATGGCCATGTCCGCCGTTCCCCTCTTCGTCCTGTTCGTCCTTGTGGCCGTCTCCTCGCCCTCCCCGCCCGCCCGGTCGGGAAACACGGGCCGGGAAGGTCAGCCCGCCAGCACGCAGACGGGGGTGGGCGCCGGGGCGGGCGGGCCCGCCGGCACCGGCAGCGGGTCCAGGTCGAAGGCGGCGACCGTCCCGCCCTGCTCGTTGGCCACGTACAGCCGGTCGCCGTCGACCTCCAGGTCGCGCGGCCCCGCGCCGCCCGACGGCACGTCCCCGAGGTGCTCCAGCGCGGCCCCGCCCGAGGTGACGCGGTAGGTGCCGACGACATCGGCGCCGCGCGTGGAGGCGTACAGGTGTGCGCCGCCGGCGCCCAGCGCGACGGCCGCGCCGGAGCCCTCCGCGCGGACGTACTCGCCGACGATGTCGAGCTCGGCGTGGGAGTCGCGCGGCCGCAGCACGAGCAGCCGGGGCGCGAGCTCCATCATCGCGAACACGTGGCCGCTCGGGTGCAGCGCCAGGTGGCGCGGCCCGTACCCGGCGGGCAGCGGGTTCTCACCGACCGGGACGAGCGCGCCGCCGCGGACGCGGAACGCGTGGATCCGGTCGGCGCCGAGGTCGGTGCTGAGGACGATCCCGCCGGGCGTCCAGAGCGTCTGGTGGGCGTGCGGGCCCTCCTGCCGGCCCGCGACGGGCCCGGTCCCGGCGCCCTGCCAGAGGGCGGGCTCGCCGTCGAAGCCGCCGTCCGCGTCCAGGCGCTGGAGGCCGAGGACGCCGGGCCCGTAGCAGGCGACCAGCAGGTGGGCGCCGTCCGGCGACACCGACAGGTGGCACGGCTCGGCGGGCACGGCGCGGGTGCCGAGCCCGGTGAGGCCGCCGCCGTCCTCGACGCGGTAGGCGGTGATCCGGCCGTCGGCCAGCTCCTCGACGGTGTAGAGCACCCGCCCGCCCGGGTGCAGCGCCAGGTAGGACGGCTTCGGCGCCTCCGCCGCGAGGGCGGGCGGCTCGATCGTGCCGCCCGGGACGCCGCGCGTCCGGTAGACGCCGCGCCCGTCGCCCTGGTCGCCGGTGTAGGTGCCCAGCCAGAGACGCCCGTCCGGCCGCTGTCCGCTCATCGATCCCCCTCGGCGTTGGTGCCCGCTCCCGGGCACCGGAACATCCGCAAAGGGTAGAGCTTGCCGAGAATTTGGTCTTACGGCGCCCGCCGCCGGTGAACGACCTCTTCGACGCGAGAGAGGAGCCGCCCGTGAGCGCACCCGGAGCGCGCTACGCCGAGGGCCGCGCGCTGCGCAAGCGGGTTCCGCGCGGCGCGCACGCCGCCTGGGAGCCCCGCCGCCGCCCGGCCGCCCGCATCCTCGCCGCCCAGGACCGCGACCGGCTGCCCGACCTCGTCCCGGTCCGCCGCGCCCGGATGGCCGAGTCGCCGCTGGCGTTCCTGCGCGGCGCCGCCGCCGTCATGGCCGCCGACCTCGCGGGCACCCCCGACACCGGCCTGCGCGTCCAGGCGTGCGGCGACGCGCACCTGCTGAACTTCGGCGTCTACGCCTCGCCCGAGCGGACCCTGCTGTTCGACGTCGACGACTTCGACGAGACGCTCCCCGGCCCCTGGGAGTGGGACCTGAAACGGCTCGCCGCCAGCTGCGCCGTCGCCGCCGCCGACAACGGGTGCGGCGAGTCCGAGCGGCACGCGACGGCGCTCGCCGCCGCCACCGGCTACCGCGACGGGATGCGCGAGTTCGCCGCGCTCGGCGACCTCGCGCTGTTCTTCACCTGCACCCGCGCCGAGGACCTGCTGGCCCGCATCCCCTGGCGCAGCGACCGGCGCCGCACCGGGAGGAACCTGCGCAAGGCGCGCGGCCGCGACAGCATGCAGGCGCTCCGCAAGCTCACCACCGTGCGGGACGGGCGGCTCCGCATCGCCGACGACCCGCCGCTGCTGGAGCACACCGGCGCGGTCGGGCTGAAGGCCGCCCGCGCCAACCTGCGCGCCTACCGGCGCACCCTGCGCGAGGACGTCGCGGTCCTGCTGGACGGGTACACGCTGGTCGACGCCGCCCGCAAGGCCGTCGGCGTCGGCAGCGTCGGCACCCGCTGCTATGTCGCGGTGCTGCAGGGCCGCGACCGCGACGACCCGCTCGTCCTGCAGGTCAAGGAGGCGGGCCGGTCGGTGCTGGAGCCCCACCTGCGGCGCAGCGAGTACCTCGACCAGGGGCACCGGGTGGTCGCCGGGCAGCGGCTCATGCAGTCCTCCAGCGACCCGTTCCTCGGCTGGAGCCCCGGCGGCGACGGGCGCTTCTACTACTGGCGGCAGTACCGCGACATGAAGGGCTCGGCCGACGTCACCGCGATGCCGCCGCGCGCGCTCCGGCTGTACGCGCGCGCGTGCGGGCGCGGTCTCGCGCTCGCCCACGCCCGCACCGGCGACCGCCTCCGCATCGCGGGGTACATCGGGCGCGGCGAGGTGTTCTGCCGGGCGGTGGCCGCGTTCGGTCTCGCCTACGCCGAGCGGAACGCCGCCGACCACCGGGAGTTCCTGGCGGACAATCGCGGGTAGAGGCCGGACGGACCGGGGGAGCCGGGCCGCCCCCGCGCGCGTTGGCGCCCGGGCCGGCGGCCCGCCGACCTATGATCACGACGGGGGCGCCGGGGGTTCCTCCGGGGGCGCCGGACGCGTACGCCCGGCACGGCGGAGAAGAAGAGAGGGACGATGACCGACATCACCGAGACGGCGGAGTGGTCGGCGCTCGCCGAGCACCACGCGGGGCTGGCCGACCGGCACCTGCGCGAGCTGTTCGCGGACGACCCGGGGCGCGCGGAGCGGATGACGGCGACGGCGGGGGAGCTGTACCTGGACTACTCCAAGCACCGCGCGACCGACGAGACGGTCCGCCTGCTGGTGGCGCTCGCCGAGGCCGCGGGGCTGCGCGGGCGCATCGACGCGATGTTCTCCGGCGAGCACATCAACGTCAGCGAGGACCGCGCCGTCCTGCACACCGCGCTGCGGCTGCCGCCCGGCGCGTCCCTCACCGTCGACGGCCAGGACGTCGCCGGCGACGTCCACGCGGTGCTGGACAAGATGGCCGACTTCAGCGAGCGGGTCCGCGGCGGCGAGTGGACCGGGTTCACCGGCAAGGCGATCCGCACCGTCGTCAACATCGGCATCGGCGGCTCCGACCTCGGCCCGGCGATGGCCTACGAGGCGCTCCGCGACTACGCCGACGCGGGCATCGGCGCCCGCTTCGTCTCCAACATCGACCCGGCCGACATCACCACGGTGCTCGCCGAGGCCGACCCCGAGGAGACGCTGTTCATCGTCGCGTCCAAGACCTTCGGGACGCTGGAGACCCTCACCAACGCCAAGGTCGCCCGGCAGTGGCTGGTGGAGCGGCTCGGCGACGACAAGGCCGTCGCCCGGCACTTCGTCGCGGTGTCCACCAACGCCGAGCGGGTCGCCGAGTTCGGCATCGACACCGACAACATGTTCGGGTTCTGGGACTGGGTCGGGGGCCGCTACTCCTTCGACGGCGCCATCGGCCTCTCCCTGATGCTCACCGTCGGGGCGCGCGGCTTCGTGGAGATGCTCGCCGGCTTCCACACCATGGACGAGCACTTCCGCACCCAGCCGTTCGAGAAGAACATGCCGGTGCTGATGGGCCTGCTCGGCGTCTGGTACACCGACTTCTTCGGCGCGCAGACCCGCGCGGTGCTGCCCTACAGCCAGCGCCTCGCCCGCTTCCCCGCCTACCTGCAGCAGCTCACGATGGAGTCCAACGGCAAGTCGGTGCGCGCCGACGGCGCCCCCGTCGTCGCGCAGACCGGCGAGATCTTCTGGGGCGAGCCGGGCACCAACGGCCAGCACGCCTTCTACCAGCTCCTGCACCAGGGCACCCGGCTCGTCCCGGCCGACTTCCTCGGGTTCGGCGAGCCGTTCACCGACGCGGCGGCGGGCGGCGCGGGCATGCACGACCTGCTGAACGCCAACCTGTTCGCGCAGACCACCGCGCTGGCGTTCGGCAAGACCGCCGAGGAGATCGCCGCCGAGGGAACGCCCGCCGCGGTCGTCCCGCACAAGGTGATGCCGGGCAACCGGCCGACCAGCACGATCCTGGCGCCGAAGCTGACGCCCGGCGTCCTCGGCCAGCTCGTCGCCCTCTACGAGCACATCGTGTTCGTCGAGGGGACGGTCTGGGGCATCGACTCCTTCGACCAGTGGGGCGTCGAGCTCGGCAAGATCATGGCCAAGGACCTGGAGTCCGCGCTCACCGGCGAGGAGCCGCCGGCGGCGGACGCGCTGCCCGACCCGTCGACGGCCGCGCTCGTGCGCCGCTACCGCGAGCTGCGCGGCCGCCGCGTCTGACGCCCGGCCCTGAGACGCCACCGGCGTCCGCCCCTGCTGGGGCGGACGCCGGTGGCGTCTCAAGAGGTGCCGCGTGTCAGGAGCCGCTGCGCGGGCGCGGCGGCCCGTCGGCGGGACCCTCGTTGCGGGTGGGCTTGCCGGCGTCCTCCTCGTCCCCGGCGTCGGGGAGGAGGTCGTCGGGGAAGCCGCGGGTGCCGCGCGGCTCGACGTAGGGCTCCCGGTCCTCGGGCAGGCCGCCCGCGATGGCCCGCCCGCGCTCCAGCTCGGCGTTCAGCTCGGCGCCGAGCAGGATCGCCAGGTTGCTGAGCCACAGCCAGACGAGGAACACGATGAGCCCGGCGAGGCTGCCGTAGGTCTTGTTGTAGGAGGAGAAGTTGGCGACGTAGAACGCGAACCCGGCCGACACCGCCAGCCAGAGGACGATCGCGAGCAGGCCGCCCGGCGTCACCCAGCGGAAGCCGTGCTTGGCGTTCGGCGACGCCCAGTACAGCAGCGCGAACAGCAGGCTCGCGATGATCAGCATGAGCGGCCACTTGAGCAGCCCCCAGGCGGTGACGGCGGCCGAGCCGAAGCCGAGCAGGTCGCCGACCTGGCGGGCGATCGGGCCCGACACCACCACCATGACCGCCGAGGCGGCCAGCAGGACCAGCGTCACCAGCGTCACCGCGACGCGGATCGGCAGCGTCTTCCAGATCGGCCGGCCCTCGGGCACGTCGTAGACGGCGTTGGAGGCGCGCATGAACGCCCCCACGTAGCCCGACGCCGACCAGATCGCGGCCAGCAGGCTGATGACCGCCACGAACCCGGCGCCGGTGCGGCCGCGCTGCAGCTCGGTGAGGGCGTTGGTGAGGACCTGCTTCACCGAGCCGGGCGCGAGCTGCCCGACGTTGGTGACCAGGTCGTCCGACAGGGACTTGCCGCCGAGCCCGACCAGCGACACGACGACGAGCATCGCCGGGAAGATGGACAGGACGCCGTAGTAGGTGAGGGCGGCGGCCCAGTCGGTGAGGTTGTCGTCCTTGAACTCGGCGAAGGTGCGCTTCAGCGCCCCCCACCAGCCGCGCCCGGCGAGGCTCGTCGGGGAGTCGGGGCCGGCGTCGGCGGCTTCCGCGGGCGCCTCGGTGCGCGCGTCGGCGCTCGTCTCGCGCGCCATGTCAGTCGTCCCCGGGCCAGCGGCCGGTGGCCTTGCGGACCGCCTGCGCGCCCGAGCGCTGCATCGCGGCCTTGACGAGGCCGAAGATGGCGCCCTGGACGGCCGCGGCGATGAGGACCTGCGTCCAGGTGTAGTCGCGGTCGGCGGCGTCGGGGGCGTCGTCCTGGCCCGCCGCGCGCTTCCACACCTGCTTGAAGAGCGTGCCGGCGACGATGCCGCCGACCACGCTGAACAGAAGTGACAGAGCCTTGTAGAGGAGGTTCATCGTGCCCACATCCCGGAACGTTTCGAGGTCGTCCGGTTCCTGTTCCCGCTCACCGGAGGTGAAACGGGAGATGTCGCACAACGAGAGGCGGCCGCCCCGCTGGGTGATCGGGACGGCCGCGGTGCCCGGCGGGTCAGCCCGCCGCGGCGGCGGGCCGGGGGCCGGGCAGCGTCCAGCCCTGGGTGTCCAGCAGCACCCGGAACTCGGCGGCGGAGATGTAGCCGTCGTGGTCGGCGTCCGCCCGCTCGAAGCGGTCCTGCACCTCGGCGCGGCTCCACGACAGGCCGAGGGCCTCCAGCACCAGCCCGAACTCCATCAGGTCGAGCCGCTCGTCGCCGCCGAGGTCGGCGCGCGCGAACACGGTGCGGAGGTCGTCCCCCGGTGACTTCGTGGTCATCTCGCTCCCATCCGAAGGTGTGATAAGCCTCGCATCCTGTCATACGGGACGCGGATTTCCGGAGCGAAACGCCAGTGTTTTCAGCAGGTGTACGGAGCCCTTTACCCGGGCTCGACCCGAGGCCCCGCGGCCCGGGCCGCCCGGTACTCCTGGGGGCTCACGCCCTGCTCGCGCTTGAACGCGGCGCTCAGCGCGAACGCCGTCCCGTAGCCGACGCGGCGGGCGATCGCCTCCAACGTGCGCTCGCTCTCGCGCAGCAGGTCGGCGGCCTCGGCGAGGCGGAGGCCGGTGAGGTAGGCCATGGGGGGCTCGCCGACGAGCCGCCCGAACCGCTGGGCGAGGGCCGCGCGGGACGCGCCGACCTCGGCGGCGAGGGCGGCGACCGTCCAGGGGCGGGCGGGCTCGGCGTGCAGCAGCCGGAGCGCCGGGCCGACGACCGGGTCGCCGTGCGCCCGGTACCAGCCGGGGGCGGCCGCCTCCGGGCGCGCGAACCAGTGCCGCAGCACCGCGATGAGCAGCAGGTCCAGCAGCCGGTCGAGGACGACGTCCTGGCCCGGCTCGTCGCGGACGATCTCGGTGCCGAGCAGCGGCAGCAGCGGCGAGCCGAGGTCGGCGGCGCGCACCGCGACGACCGGCGGCAGCGCGGCGAGCAGCCGCCCGGTGACGGCGCCGCGCAGCTGGTAGGCGCCGACGAGCAGCACCGACGGCCCGTCGGGGTCGGTGCCCCAGCTGCGGACGCCGAGGTCCAGCGCCTCCGCCAGGCTCGTGCCGTCGGGCGTGGTGCAGCGCTGCCCGGGATGGACGACGATCTGCGGGGGCGTCGCCGGGTCGTCGGCGACGGTGTAGTGGCCGGGGCCGCGGATCACCAGGACGTCGCCCTCGGCGGCGTGCAGCGGCGCGCCGCCGTCGGGCATCAGCCAGGCGCCGCCGCGGGCCATGGCGACGAGGCAGAGCGGCGCCTCGTCCTGGATGCGCACCGACCACGGGGGCGCCAGGGACGCGCGGAGCAGGAACGCGCCGCGCGCCCGGGGGCCGTCGAGCAGGCCGGTCAGCGCGTCCATGCGGCCAGCGTAGACGCTCGCGTATGGCGCCGAGCGTCCCGGCGATGTCGCCGCGGGCGGCGCGCCGGTTGACTCGACGGCATGAGAACGCTGCTCACGACCACCGCCGCCGCCCTGTCGATCCTCATGACGACGGGGATGGCGGGCACCTTCTTCGGCTTCAGCGCCGGCGTCATGCCGGGGCTGAACGCCGCCGGCCCCCGGTCGGCGATCGAGGCGATGCAGGGCATCAACCAGCGCATCCAGAACCCGCTGTTCCTCGCGGCCTTCATGCTGGCGCCGCTCGTCGCGATCGTCGCCGGCGTGCTGCTCCTCATGGCAGACCGGAAGGCGGCGGCGCTGCTGTTCTTCGCCGCCGCGGCCGTCTACTTCGTCGGCGCGTTCGTCCCGACGGTCGCCGTCAACGTCCCCATGAACAACGACCTGGACGCGGTGCGGATCCCGTCCGACCCGGCGGCCGCGGCGCGGATCTGGTCGGACTACTCGGGCCGGTGGACGGCGTGGAACACCGCGCGCGCCGTGTTCAGCGCCGCGAGCGTCCTGCTGATGTCCTACGGCCTGTACCGCTGGGGTCAGGACGGCTAGGGGACGCCTCCCGGCGTGCCCGCTAGATCGTCCCGGCGGCGGCGAGGGCGGCGATGTCCCGGTCGGAGAGGCCGAGCAGCGTCCCGTAGACCTCGGCGTTGTGCTCGCCGAGCGCGGGGCCCATGGAGCGGACGGCGCCGGGCGTGCCCGACAGCTTCGGCACGACGTTGTGCATCGGGAAGTCGCCGAACTCGGGGTGCGCGAGCCGGATGATGGCCTCGCGCGCCCGGTAGTGCGGGTCGGCGAGCATGTCCTTGGCCCGGTAGGTGAGCCCGGCGGGGATGCCGTTCTCGTGCAGCAGCTCCAGCAGCGGCCCCGACTCCTGATCGGCGGTCCACGCGCCGATGAGGTCGTCCAGCTCCTCGGCGTTCGCGCCGCGCGCGCCGTGCGTGGCGTACCGCTCGTCGTCCGCCAGCTCGGGGCGGCCCATGAGCGCGGCGAGGCGCGCCCAGATGGTGTCGCGGTTGGCGGCGATGAGGACGGGCCCGTCCCTCGTCGGGTACACGTTGCTCGGCGCGACGTTCGGCAGCACCGACCCGGTGCGCTCGCGCTGGTAGCCGGCGATCTCCCACTCGGGGACCAGGGACTCCATCATCGCGAGGACCGCCTCGTACAGCGCGGCGTCCACGACCTGCCCGCGGCCGGTGCGGCGGCGGGCGTGCAGCGCGACGAGCGTGCCGAGGGCGGCGAACGTGCCGGCGAGCTCGTCGCCGAGGGAGATCCCGGCGCGCGACGGCGGCTTGTCGGGGTCGCCGGTGACGTAGCGGATGCCGCCCATCGCCTCGCCGACCGACCCGAACCCGGCGCGCGGCGCGTACGGGCCGTCCTGCCCGTAGCCGGTGACGCGGGTGATGACCAGGCCGGGGTTGTCGGCCCACAGCGCCTCGGGCGCGAGGCCCCAGCGCTCCAGGGTGCCGGGCCGGAAGTTCTCCACCAGCACGTCCGCGCCGGCGATGAGGCGGCGGGCGAGGCCCTGGCCCTCGGCGGTGCGCAGGTCCAGCGTCACCGACCGCTTGTTGCGGGCGAGGATCGGCCACCACAGCGACTTGCCGTGCGGCTTCTCGCGGCCCCACTGGCGCATCGGGTCGCCTGCGCCCGGCGGCTCGACCTTGATGACGTCGGCGCCGAAGTCGCCGAGGAGCTGGCCGCAGAACGGGCCGGCGAGGAGCTGGCCCATCTCCACGACGCGCAGGTCGTCGAGGGCGGCGGCCGGGGGTGCGGGGGCGTCGGTCATGCGCTGTCCTCGCTCGTGCGGACGTGGTCGATCAGGTGGCCGGCGGCGGCGCGGATGTGCGACCGCATCACCGCCCCGGCCCAGGCGGGGTCGCGGGCGCGCAGCGCCGCGGTGATCTCGCGGTGGTGGGCCATGCTGCGCGCCAGCGACGCGGCGTCGTAGCGGTGGAAGGTGCCGAGGACGAGCGGCGCGTGCACCACCGACGTCAGCAGCGGCGGCAGCCGCCGGTTGCCGGACGCGGCGATGACCGCGGCGTGGAACCGGTCGTTCAGCTCGGCGACGCGCTGGAAGCCGCCCGCCGCGGCGGCCTCCTCCATCCCGTCGCAGAACGCCTCCAGTTCCGCGAGCGCCCCGTCCGGCAGGCCGCGCCGGGCGGCCCGCCCGGCCGCGTAGGGCTCCAGCACCCCGCGCAGCTCGAAGATCTCCTCCAGGTCCGCGGCGGACCAGCGGACGACGCGCGCCCCCTTGTGGGGGAGCACCTCCACCAGGCCGTCGGCGCCGAGCCGGGCGAGCGCCTCGCGGACGGGCGTGCGCGACAGCCCGAGCGTCCCGGCGAGCTCGGCCTCGCCGAGGCGGCTGCCCGCCGCCGCGCCGCCGGTGAGGATCATCTCCCGCAGCGCCGCGTACGCGACGTCCGCCGCCCGTGCCACGTCCACCCCCGATGCCCTGGATTGCATGCAATCTAGGCTTTAGGCTGCGATCGACGCAAGACCGGGCGAGAAGGCGGCGATGCATTGCATACAACCGTGCGGACAACCGTGATCGAGGTCGGCCCCCGCGACGGCCTGCAGAACGAGGACCGCGCCCTGCCGGTGGACGAGCGGATCGAGCTGATCGCCCGGAGCGTGGACGCCGGGCTCACCCGTATCGAGGCGGTCAGCTTCGTGCATCCGAAGCGGGTGCCGCAGATGGCGGGCGCCGAGGAGGTCATGGCCGGCGTGCCGCGCCGCGCCGGCGTCTCCTACATCGGCCTCGTGCTGAACCGGCGCGGCCTGGAACGCGCCCTCGCGGCCGGGGTGGACGAGGTCAACGCCGTCGTGGTCGCCAGCGACACCTTCTGCATGCGCAACCAGGGGGTGACGACGGCGCGGGCCATGGACGCCTTCGACGCCGTCGCCGCGGAGGCGAGGGACGCCGGCGTCCGCTGCTCGGTCACCATCGCGGCGTCGTTCGGCTGCCCCTTCGAGGGCGAGACGCCCCCTGAGCGCGTCGCCGAGATCGCCCGCCGCGCGCACGCCGCCGGCGCCGACGAGATCGCGCTCGCCGACACCATCGGCGTCGGCGTCCCCGCGCAGGTCCGCGACCTGACGCGGCGGGCGCGCGCGGCGGCCCCCGGCACGCCGCTGCGCTTCCACTTCCACAACACCCGCAACACCGGGTACGCCAACGCCCTCGCCGCGGTCGACGAGGGCGTCACGGCGCTGGACGCGAGCACCGGCGGGTTCGGCGGCTGCCCCTTCGCGCCCGCCGCCACCGGCAACATCGCCACCGAGGACCTGCTGTACGCGCTGCACCGCTCGGGCGTCACGACCGGCGCCGACATGGACGCGGTCGCCGCGACGGGCGCCTGGCTCGGCGAGCGCCTCGGCAAGCCCGCGCCCGCCCTGCTCGGCCGCGCCGGCGGGTTCGGCTGAGCGGCCCGGTCAGGCCGCCAGGGCGACCACGCGCCCGGCCGCTTCGGTGACGGCCGGGTCGTGGGTGGCGACGACGGCGGTGCAGCCCCGCCGCCCGGCGCAGTCCGCGAGCAGCGCGGCGAGCTCCCCGGCCTGCGCGCGGTCCACCGCCGCGGTCGGCTCGTCGACGAGCAGCAGCGACGGTTCCAGCACCAGCGCGCGGGCGAGCGCGACGCGCTGGCGCTCGCCGCCCGACAGCTGCTCGGGCCGGTGCCCGCGCCGGTGCGCGAGCCCGACGGCGTCCAGCGCCGCGGCCGCCCGGTCCCGGTAGCGGGCGGGGCGGCGCCGGGCCACGTGCGCCATCGTCAGGACCTGGTCGAGCGCGGTGAGGCCCGGCAGCAGGTTGCCCGACTGGAACAGGTACCCGATCCGCTCGCGCCGCACCCGCGCGCGCCGCGCGTCGCCGAGCGGCGCGACGTCCTCGCCGTCCAGCAGGACGCGCCCGGCGTCCGGCCGCAGCAGCGCGCCCGCGACGGCGAGCAGGGTCGACTTGCCCGACCCCGACGGGCCGGTCAGCGCGGTGAGGACGCCCGGCGCGAACTCCAGGTCCAGGCCGTCGAGGACGGTCGTGCGGGCCGCGCCGCGCCCGTAGGCGACGGTGACCCCTTCGAGGCGGAGGCTCATCGGGCGGCTCCCAGCATGGTGAGCGGGTCGGGGGAGGCGACGCGGCGCAGCGTCAGGGCGGCGCCCGCGAGCCCGGCCGCCGACACCGCCGCGACCGTGCCGAGCAGGGACGCCGCGGGCAGGCTGAACGGGACGGCCGCGCCGAGCGCGAGCCCGGCCCCGGCGGCCAGCGCGCCGCCCGCCAGGGACGCGGCGACGACGACGAGCGCGGCCTGTGCGAGGGTGTGCCCGAGCAGCGTCCGGCGGGCCGCGCCGAGGGCGCGCAGCAGCGCCAGCTCGGGCGTGCGCTGCACCGTCCAGACGGCGAAGAACGCGCCCACGACCAGCGGGGCGATCAGGTACAGGAAGACCAGGATCGAGTTCATGGTGAGGCGCTCGCCGGTGTAGCCGGGGGCGGCGGCGAACGCGGCGTCGCGCGTCTCGGTCCGCGTGCCGAGCCGGCGGTCGGCGGCGGCGAGGTCGGCCCCGGCGCGGGCGCGCAGCGCCACGGCGCTCACCTCGCCGGGCCGCGCGGCCGGGTGGACGCGCCGCCACGTCGCGAGGGACATGTAGGCGGCGGGCACGTGCCCGTAGGCCGACCGCCCGGTCACCCCGACGACGGGCAGCCGGACGCCGGTCCGGTCCACCGCGAGGGTGTCGCCGGGCCGCACGCCCGCGTCGGCGATCTTCCGGGAGACGACCACGCCGCCGGCGGTGAGCCCGGCGGGGGCGGCGAAGGAACCGGGCTCGACGCCGAAGGCGGCGAGGTCGACCGGGACGCCGCGGCCGGTCGTGCCGCGGGCGATGGCGACGCCGACCGGGGTCGCCTCCACGCCGGGGACCGCCTGCCAGCCGCGCACGGCGGCCGGATCCAGCGCGCTGCGCGCGAAGGCGTCGGTGCCGGTGCCGGCGGCGAAGGCGATGTGGGTGGCGGGCAGCCGGCGGAGCGCGGAGACGGTGTCGTCGCCGAGGCCGTTGGTGAAGCCCGAGACGATGCCGACCAGGGCCGCGATCAGCGCGACCACGGCCCCCATCAGCAGGAAGCGGGCGCGCGCGGCGCGCAGCTCGCGCAGGACGAGGAACATCAGGGAGGACCCCCGGGGACGAGGTTGGGGACGGCGTGTCGCCAAACTCTATCCCTTGGGGACGAGGCGTCGCCAAGTGGGGGCGGGCGGGGCCGCGCCCTAGACTGGGCGGGTGCCGAAGATCCAGGCGGCGACGGTCGCCGACCACCGCGCGCTCCAGCGCCGCGCCCTGGTGGACGCGGCGCGCGAGCTGCTGGAGGAGACCGGCGACGGGGCCGCGGTGACGTTCGCGACGGTGGCGCGGCGCACCGGGCTCGCGCGCAACAGCGTCTACAAGTACTTCGCCGACCGCCGCGAGCTGCTCGCCGCCGTCGTCGCCGACGCCGTCCCGCGCTGGCTGGAGGCGATCGGCGCGGCGATGGCCGCGGCGGACGCGCCGGAGGAGAAGGTCGCCGCCTACGTGCGCGCGCAGCTCGACGTCGTCCGGGCGGGCGGGCACCGCGTCGCGCAGGCGCTCGCGGGCGACGCGGACGCGGCGGCGCTGAAGGGCGGCGCCGCCGACGCCCACCGCGCCCTGCTCGCCCCCGTGGAGGAGGCCCTCGCCGCGCTCGGCGAGCCCGACCCGCGGCGCGCGGCGCGCCTGCTCCAGGGCGTCGTCAACGCCGCCGTCACGGCGGTGGAGGCGGGCGACGACCCGGACGCGGTGACCGGCCTCGCCGTCCGCGCCGCCCTGTCGGGCTTCGGCCCCCGCGCCTGACCGGCGGCGCCGGAGACCGCGCGGCGGGCCGCGCTAGAGGTCGAACTCGGCGGGGGAGAGGCCGGCGGCCAGGCACACCTCGCGCACCACGGCCTTCTCCGAGGCGTCGAAGTTCCCGTCGGCGCCGCCGATGATGATGCCGATCTGCACCACCGCGCGCGCCTCGGTCGGCTTCTTGGCGACCTTGCCGATGTCCTGGAGCAGGCCGACCTTGCCGAAGTCGAAGTCGGCGGCCAGCTTGTCCAGGCCCGCGTCGAAGCGGCGCTGCAGATCGGCGGCGTCGAAATTCCGCAGCACCTCGTTGGAGGTGATCAGCGCCGCGGTGCGCCGCCGCTCGGACGGGTCCACCGAGCCGTCGGCGGCGGCGACCAGCGCGCACACCGCCATGCTGGCGTCCCGGAACGCGCCGCTCTTCAGCTCGTTCTTCTTGGCGAGCAGCTGCGTCTGCATCGTCTGGGTCGATGCGCGGAACCTGTCCCACAGGGCCATCGGAAGCCGTCCCCCTCGTCGCCGCGGTCCACTACTTCTGTAGTAGATCCACGTCCCGGTGAACGACGGGGCCGCCGCCGGAAGTTCCCGCCGCCGCGGGCGGGCGGAGGACGCTGGCGAGCAGCGCCATCGCCGCGGCGAGCGCGGTGACCACGGCGAACGCCGCCGGGTAGGAGGCCGCGCCCGCGATCCAGCCGGTGACGGCCGGGGCGAGCAGCCCCGACAGGTAGGTGATGGTCGCGACGCCCGCGACGCCCTCCTCGGGGTGGGCGCCGCGGCTCCCGGCCGCCGCGAACACCAGCGGCACGATCACCGCGATGCCGGTGCCGACGAGCGCGAAGCCCGCCATGCACACCGCCGGGGCGCGCCCGGCGACCACGAGGACGCCGCCCGCCACGGCGACCGCGCCGCCGCAGCGCACCACCCCGACCGGCCCGAACCGCTGGATCAGGCCGTCGCCGAGCAGCCGGGCGCCCGCCATGCACACCATGAACAGCACGAACCCCGCCGCCGCGAGGCCGGGACCCGCGCCGGTGACCCGGGTGAGATAGACCGCCGTCCAGTCCGCGCTCGCGCCCTCGGCGAACGTCCCGCAGAAGCCGACCAGCCCGATGAGGGCGATGGCCCGCGTCGGCAGCGCGAACCGGCGCGGCGGGGCGGCGGCCGTGTCGCTCTCGCTACGCAGGAGGCCGCGCCCGGCGCAGGCGCCGACGGCGAACAGCAGCGCCGCCATCCCGCCGAGGTGCAGCCGCGCGTCGACCCCGGCGTGCGCGGCGACCACGCCGATGGCGCCGCCCGCCAGGCTGCCGACGCACCACATGCCGTGCAGGCCCGACATCAGGGGCCGGCCGAGGTGCCGCTCCAGCACCACGACCTGCCCGTTCATCACCACGTCCGACATGCCGGCGGCGGCGCCGAACAGCAGGAACGCCGCGAACAGCCAGCCGGGCGCGGGCGCGAGGGCGGGCAGCGCGAGCGCCGCGCACCAGAAGGCGAGCAGCAGCCGCGTCGTGCGCGCGCCGCCGACGCGGTGGGCGATCCGCCCGGCGGTCGGCATGGCGGCGAAGGCGCCGACCGAGGGGGACAGCAGGGCGAGGCCGAGCAGGCCGGGGCCGATCCCGAGGTGCTCCTGGATCCAGGGGACGCGGGTGGCCAGGCTGCCCGACACCGCGCCGTGGACGGCGAACACCAGGACGAGGGAGGTGCGGTGGGTCATGGTCCTCGAAATTAACAGGCAGGCTCCCTGATGGAAAGGGGATATCCGGCAGGGACCCTGTCTAAAATCGGGCGGGTGAAGACCGCCACGCCGACGCTCGCCCGCGCCATCAACGACCGGCTCGCGCTGGACCTGCTGGTGGAGCGCGGCCCGCTCACCGCCTCGCAGCTGCGCGCGCTCACCGGGCTGTCGCGGCCGACGACCGCCGACCTCCTCGAGCGGCTGCTCGCCGCGGGCCTCATCGAGGTCGCCGGCGAGGCGGGCGCCGAGCGGCGCGGCCCGAACGCCCGCCTGTACGGGATCGCCGCCACCCGCGCGCACGTCGCCGGCGTGGACGTGCGCCGCGACCGGCTGACCGCCGTCGTCGCCGACATCGCCGGCGCCACCGTCGGCACCGCCGAGCGCGCGCTGCCCGCCGCCGACCTCGCCGGGGCGCTCGCCGGCGCCGTCACCGAGGCGGCGGGCGGCCGCGCCCTGCACGCGGTGATGCTCGGCGCGCCCGGCCTGGTGCACCCCGAGACCGGGCGCGCCGACGAGAACGACGTGCCGGGCTGGCGCCCCGGCCTGCCCGGCGAGGTGGGGGAGCGGCTCGGCGTGCCGGTCGCGCTGGCCAACGAGGTGAACCTCGCCGCCGTCGCCGAGCACCGGCTCGGCGCCGCGCGCGGCCGCGACGACTTCGCGCTGATCTGGGTGGACGACGGCGTCGGCGCCGCGATCGTGCTGGACGGCCGGGTGCGCCGCGGCGCCTCCGGCGGCGCCGGCGAGATCGGCTTCCTCACGGCCGGCGGGCGGGGCGTCTGCGACGTCCTCGCCGGCCCCGGCGCCCCGCCCCGGGACAGCGCCGCGTTCGCCGAGCGCGTCGCGACCGCGGCCTTCCCGATCGTCGCCGTCATCGACCCGGGCCTCATCGTCCTCGGGGGCGCCCTCGGCGGCTGCGACGGCGGCACGGACGGCGCCGCGCTCGCCGCCGCCGTCCAGGCCCGCCTCGCCGAGCTCACGCCCGCGCCCACCGAGGTCGTCCCGAGCCGGGTGCACGCCGGCGCGGTCCTGCGCGGCGCCGTCCTCACCGCCCTGGACCGCGCCCGGGACGAGATCTTCGGCTGACAATTATGAGAATGGCGCGGCTACCGTTCGCATACGCGAGTGGACGCTCGGCCGACAACGGCTGCGAGCGGTTCGGAAAAGGCCACGCAATGTGCCCGTGAAACCGGTCTTTCGGGCATGATCGGGGATGCCGGGACGGTTAGGCCCCGCTACCGGCCACTCGCTGCGCGCGGGTTCCTGCCGGTCACCAAACGCCCAATATGTTGCCGCGCGCGCTGTGAAGATGCTGCTTGACGCCGTGCGGGCGCGAAACCTACAGTCCAGTAACTTGAAACGATCTTGGAGCGGCCACGGCGCCCCCGCCGGTGACGGCCGTTCCGCAAAGGGCCGGGAACGATCCGTCGCCCCCTTTGCCGACCCCTGTTCACGGCGCCTCTCCGGCATGCCCTGAAACGGTCGTCCACGGGGCCGGACGGCGCGTTCGCCGCGCCCTTTCGAGGGAGGTCAGAAGTGAGTTCGAGTTCGCGCATCGCGATCGTCGGAATGGCGTGCCGATTCCCCGACGCCGCCGATCCCGCGCAGCTGTGGGACAACGTCCTGGCCGGGCGCCGCTCGTTCCGGCGCATCCCGTCCACGCGCGTGCGGCTGGAGGACTACTACAACGCCGACCGCTCGTCCCCGGACCACATCTACATCACCGAGGCCGCGCTGCTCCGCGACTGGGAGTTCGACCGGGTCCGCTACAAGGTCGCCGGGTCGACCTTCCGCAACGCCGACCTCACCCACTGGCTCGCCCTCGACGTGGCCGCCGAGGCCCTCGCCGACGCCGGCCTGCCCGAGGGGCGCGGCGCCCCCGGCGAGACCACCGGCGTCGTCGTCGGCAACTCGCTGACCGGCGAGGGCATCCGCGCCGCCCAGATGCGGCTGCGCTGGCCCTACGTGCGGCGCGTCGTCGCCGCCGCGCTGGACGGCGAGATCGAGACGGGCCGCCTCGCCGAGCTGCTCGCCGGGCTGGAGCGCGCCTACAAGGCCCCCTTCCCCGTCCCCGACGGCGACTCGCTGGCGGGCGGCCTGTCCAACACCATCGCCGGGCGCATCTGCAACCACTTCGACTTCAACGGCGGCGGCTACGTCGTGGACGGCGCCTGCGCCTCCTCGCTGCTGTCGGTCATCACCGCCTGCAACGCGCTGCTGGCCGGCGACATGGACCTGGCCGTCGCGGGCGGCGTGGACATCAGCGTGGACGCCACCGAGCTGATCGGCTTCTCCCGCGCCGGCGCCCTCGCCATCGACGAGATGCGCGTCTACGACCAGCGCTCGGCCGGGTTCTGGCCGGGCGAGGGCTGCGGCATGGTCGTCCTCATGCGCGAGGACGACGCGGTCGCGCGCGGCCACCGCGTGCACGGCCTCATCGACGGGTGGGGGGTGTCCTCCGACGGCGCGGGCGGCATCACCCGCCCCGAGACCGACGGCCAGCGCCTCGCCCTGGACCGCGCCTACCGCCGCGCCGGCTACGGAGTCGAGGAGGTCGGCTACTTCGAGGGCCACGGCACCGGCACCGCCGTCGGCGACGCCGCCGAGCTGGAGACCCTGATCGAGGCGCGCCGCGCCGCCGGCGCCACCGGCACCCCCGCCGCCGTCGGGTCCATCAAGGCCAACATCGGGCACACCAAGGCCGCCGCGGGCGTCGCCGGGCTCATCAAGGGCGTCATGGCGGTGAACGCCGGCGTGCTGCCGCCGACGACCGGCTGCGAGCGCCCGCACCCGCTGCTCGGCGAGGGCGAGCCCGCCCTCCGCGTCCTCCGCAAGGGCGCCGCCTGGCCCGAGGACGCGCCGCTGCGCGCCGGGATCAGCGCCATGGGCTTCGGCGGCATCAACACCCACCTGGTCGTGGCGGCCCCCCGCGCCGGCCGCCGCGCCCGCCTCGACCACCGCACCCGCTCGATCATGAACTCGCCGCAGGACACCGAGCTGTTCCTGCTGGACGCCGACGGCCCCGCCGCGCTCGCCGAGCGCGCCACCGCCCTCGCCGCCGTCGCCGAGACCGCCGCCCGCTCCGAGCTGCCCGACCTCGCCGCCCACCTGGCCGGCGCCCTCGCCCGCCGCCCGTGGCGCGCCGCCGTCGTCGCGGCCGCCCCGGCCGCCCTCGCCGCCTCCCTCCGCCGCGTCGCCGAGCTGGCCGGCGACGGAGCCGAACGCCACCTGGACGCCGCCGCCGGGGTGTTCCTCGGCGGCCCCGCCGGGCCGCCGCGCATCGTGTACCTGTTCCCCGGCCAGGGCTCGGGCACCCGCTCCGACGGCGGCGCGCTGCGCCGCCGCTTCGAGACCGTCGAGGAGCTGTACGAGCTCGCCGCGCTGCCCGAGGACGGCGACCAGGTCGAGACCGCCGTCGCCCAGCCGCGCATCGCCACCGCCTCGGCCGCCGGCCTCCGGCTGCTCACCGCGCTCGGCGTGCGTGCGCGGGCGGCCGTCGGCCACAGCCTCGGCGAGCTCACCGCGCTGCACTGGGCGGGCGCCCTCGACGAGGCCGCGCTGCTCCGCCTCGCCGCCGCCCGCGGCGCCACCATGAGCGCCCTCGCCGAGGGCGACGGCGCCATGGCGGGCCTCGCCGCGGACGCCGCCGCCGTCGCGGCGCTGCTGGACCCCGCCGACCCCGGCGTGGTGATCGCCGGGCACAACGGGCCGCGCCAGACCGTGGTGTCGGGACCCGCCGACGGCCTCCTGCGCGTCCTCGGCCGCGCCGCGCGCGCCGGCGTCCAGGCCGTCCGCCTGCCGGTCTCGCACGCCTTCCACTCCCCGCAGGTCGCCCCCGCCGCCGAGGCGTTCGGCGCGCACCTGGCGGGCGAGGACCTCGCCCCGGCCCGCGGCCGCGTCCACTCGACCGTCACCGGCGCGCCCGTCGGCCCCGGCGACGACCTGCGCGCCCTGCTGCGCGAGCAGATCACCGCGCCGGTGCTGTTCGCCGGCGCGCTCGCGGACGCCGCCGAGGGCGCCGACCTGCTGATCGAGGTCGGCCCCGGCCAGGTCCTCACCCAGCTCGCCCGCGAGATCACCGACGTCCCCGCGGTCGCCGCCCGCACCGACGACGACTCCCTGGCCGGGCCGCTGAACGCGGTCGGCGCCGCCTTCGCCGTCGGCGCCGCGCTCCGCGCCGGCGACCTGTTCGCCGACCGGTTCGTCCGGCCCTTCGACCCCGACGCCGAGCCCGCGTTCATCGAGAACTTCTGCGAGATGGTCCCCGACGTGGACGCCGCGCTCCTCGCCGACGCCGACGCCCGCGCCGCCCGCGCCGGCACCGGCCCGGCCGCGCCCGCCGAGAACGACGCCGGCATCGACGACCCGCTGCTGCTCCTGCGCACCCTGGTCGCCCGCCGCGCCGAGTTCCCCCTGGACGCCGTCCAGGCCGACAGCAAGTTCCTCGACGACCTGCACCTGTCGTCGATCGTGGTGTCCGAGCTCGTCGGCGACGCGATGCGCACCCTCGGCCTCGCCGAGCCCGCCGCCCCGACCGGCTACGCCACCGCCACCCTCGGGCAGGTCGCCGAGACCCTCACCGAGCTGGCCGCCACCGGCACCGCCGGCGCCGAGGACGCCGCGACCGCCGCCGCCCGCATCGTCCCGCCCGGCGCCGGCCCCTGGGTGCGGGCGTTCGCGCTGGACCGCCGGGAGGCGCCCGCGCCCGCCCGCACCGCGCCCCGCGCCGAGGGCGCCTGGCGCGTCGTCGGCGACCACCCGGCCGGCCCGGCGATCCGCGAGGCCCTCCGCGACGCCCGGCTCGGCACCGGCGTCCTCGTCCTGCTGCCCGCCGGCGCCGACCGCCTCGCGCTGCTGCGCGAGGGCGCCGCGGCCGTCCTCGCCGGCGACGACGTCACCCGCTGCGTGATCGTGCAGGACGGGCCCGGCGGCGCCGGGTTCGCCAAGACCCTGCACCTGGAGGCGCCCTGGGTCGCCACCACCGTCGTCACCGCCGCCCTGGACGGCCCCGCCACGCCCGCCGCCGTCTCCGTCGAGGCCGCCGCGACCGTCCGGTTCCGCGAGACCGTCCACGACGGCGCCCGCCGCGAGCCCGTCCTCGCCCCCGTCGACCTCGCCGGCACCGACCTGCCCCTCGGCGGCGGCGACGTCCTGCTCGTCACCGGCGGCGGCAAGGGCATCACCGCCGAGTGCGCCCTGGAGCTGGCCCGCGAGAGCGGCGCCCGGCTCGCCCTGCTCGGCCGGTCGGCGCCCGAGGAGGACGCCGAGCTCGCCGCCAACCTGGAGCGCATGGACGCCGCCGGCGTCACCGCCCGCTACCTGCGCGCCGACGTCACCGACGCCGGCGCGGTCGCCGCCGCGGTCGCCGCCGCCGAGGCGGAGCTCGGTCCCGTCACCGCCGTCCTGCACGGCGCCGGCGGCAACGTCCCCAAGCTGCTCACCGAGCTCACCGACGACGACTACGCCCGCACCATCGGCCCCAAGGTCGCCGGCCTGGAGGCCGTCCTCGCCGCCGTCGACACCGCGCGGCTGCGGCTGCTCGTCACCTTCGGGTCGATGACCGGCCGGGCGGGCCTGCGCGGCGAGGCCCACTACGCCGTCGCCAACGAATGGCAGAGCGACCTCGCCGAGCGGCTCGCCGCCGAGCTGCCGCACTGCCGCGTCCGCGCCGTCGAGTGGTCGCTCTGGTCGGGCGTCGGCATGGGCGAGCGGCTCGGCTCGGTGGAGAACCTCGCCCGCGCCGGCGTCACCACCATCACCCCCGACCAGGGCGTCGCGATGCTGCGCGACCTGGCCGCCGACCCCGCCGCGCCCGTCGTGTCGGTCGTCACCGGCCGCTTCGGCGAGATGCCGACGGTCTCCTTCGGCGCCGGCGAGCTCCCCCTGCTGCGCTTCCTGGACCGGCCCCGTGTCAGCTACCCCGGCGTCGAGCTCGTCGCCGACGCCGAGGTGAGCTGGGACGACGACCCCTACCTCGCCGAGCACGTGTTCGGCGGCGGCACCGAGGCCGTCCTGCCCGGCACCGTCGGCATGGAGATCATGGCGCAGGCCGGCAGCGCCCTGCTCGGCCTGGACGCCCCGCCGGTCCTGTCCGGCGTGGAGTTCCTGCGCGCCATCGCGGTCGCCGCCGACACCCCCGTCACCGTCCGCGTCGCCGTGCTGCGCACCGCCCCCGGCGTCGCCTCCGCCGTCGTGCGGTGCAGCACCACCGGCTTCCAGATCGACCACTTCCGCGCCGTCTGCGAGGCCCCGCCCGCAGCGCCGAAGGCGCGCGGCGTCGCCGTCCCCGGCAACGCCGCCCTGCCGCCCCTCGACCTGGACCCGGCCACCGAGCTGTACGGGCCGATGCTCTTCCACGGCCCCCGGTTCCGGCTCATGGGCGACATCCGCCGCGCCGACGCCACCCACGTCACCGCGCGCCTGCTGCCCGCCACCGGCGTCCCCTGGTTCGGCCGCTACCTGCCCGGCACGCTGCTGCTCGGCGACCCCGCCGCCCGCGACTCCTACATGCAGCCGCTCGCGCTCTGCGCGCCGACCGTCCTCGCCATCCCCGCCGGCGTCGACCGCCTCGTGCCCGGCGCCGCGGCCGGCGCCGCCGCCGCGTTCGTGCACGCCCGCTACCGCGTCGCCGAGGAGTGCTGGGACCTGGAGGTCACCGACGAGGACGGCGAGCTCATCGAGACCTGGGAGGGCTTCCGCACCCGCCTGGTCGAGAAGTTCGCGCTGCCAGCCGCCTGGGTGCCCGGCCTGCTCGGCCCCTACGTCGAGCACGCCCTCGCCGCCTTCGGCCTCGCCGGCTCCGCCGTCGTCGACACCGACCCCGCCGGCGCGTCCCGCCGCGACGCCGCCGACCTCGCCGCCCGCCGCCTGCTCGGCCCGGACGTGCGGCTCGCCCACCGCCCCGACGGCAAGCCCGAGACCGGCGACGGTCGCCCGCTGTCCATCGCGCACTGCGCCGGCGTCACCCTCGCCACCGGCACCCCCGGCTGCGACCTGGAGCGGGTCGCCGCCCGCGACCGCGACGCCTGGCACGGCCTGCTCGGCGCCGACGGCCTCGCCCTCGCCGACGCCTTGGCGGCCGAGGCGGGCGAGGACCTCGACACCGCCGCGACCCGCGTCTGGACGGCGGCCGAGTCGGCCGTCAAGGCCGGCCTGCCCGCCGGGACGCCGTTCGCCCTGGACGCCCTGCACGAGGACGGCTGGATCGTCCTCGCCGCGGGCGACCACCGCGTGGCGACCCTGGCGGCGGGCCTTCGCGGCGTCGCCGGGCCCGTCGTCCTCGGCGTCCTCACCGCACGCACGGGCGGGGCCGCCGCGTGAAGGGCTACGAGTACCGGCACGTCGTCGGCATCGAGGACACCGACCTGCTCGGCAACGTCAACTACGTCAACTACGTGCGCTGGCAGGGCCGCGCCCGCGAGATGTGCATGCGCGAGTACGCCTCCGACGTCGCCGCCGGGTTCGCCGACGGCGTGCGGCTGCTGACGGTGAGCTGCCGGTGCGAGTACCTGCGCGAGCTCACCCTGTTCGACGAGGTCGTGGTGCGGATGGGCCTCGGCGAGGTCGGCCGGACCCAGCTGGTGATGACCTTCGAGTACTGGCGGGTGCTGCCCGAGGGCGAGGAGCTCGTCGCCACCGGCGAGCAGCGCGTCGCCTGCGTCCGCCCCGACGCGGCGGGCCACCAGGCCCCCGCCCCGATCCCCGCCGCGATGCGCGCCCTCATGGACGCCGTCACGGCGGGCCGCCGCTAGAGAGGACGACCCCGTGACCGACACCCGCGCCGGCGGCGTCGCGGCGACGGCGGGCTGGACCGCCGCCGCCCGCGCCGCCGAGACCGCCCGCCCCGACGCGCTGTTCCGCGACGACCTCGCGGCCGCCCTCGCCGGCCCCGAGGGCGCCGCCCGCTACGAGCGCTACGCCAACCCCGGCACGAGCGAGTTCCTCGCCGTCCGCACCCGCTACCTCGACGAGGCGATCGCCGCGCACCCGCACCTGGCGCAGGTGGTGCTGGTCGCGGCCGGGCTGGACGCCCGCGCGGCCCGGCTGGACTGGCCCGCCGGGACCGTCCTGTACGAGATCGACCGGCCCGCCCTCCTGGCGGCCAAGGACGCGCGCCTCGCCGAGCTCGGCGCCCGCCCCCGCTGCGACCGCCGCGCCGTCGGCGCCGACCTCGCCGGCGACTGGCGGGCGCCGCTCGCCGCCGCCGGCTGGGACGCCGCCGCCCCGACGCTGTGGATCGTCGAGGGGCTGCTGTTCTACCTGCCCGAGGACGCCGCCCGGACGCTGCTGGCGGACCTGGCCACCGCGTCGGCGCCCGGCTCGGTCCTCGCCGGCGACCTGCTCAGCCACCAGTCCATGGTGAGCGAGTTCACCCGGGACGGCCTCGGCCGCCTGCGCGAGGACGGCTGCCCGTGGCTGTGGGGCAGCGACGAGCCCGAGGAGGTCCTCACCACCGCGGGCTGGCGCGGCCCCGATGTCCGCACGCCCGGGGAGGAGGGCGCCTCGTTCGGCCGCTGGCCCTGGCCGCCGCTGCCGCGCGGCACCCTCGGCCTGCCGGTGAACTACCTGTTCACCGCGACCGTCTGAGCGGGCCGCCGCTCAGCCGAAGTCGTGCGCCGCGACCTCCTTGAGGTAGGCGTCCTTGTCCTCCTGCGGCAGGAACGACGCCCGGAAGGAGTTGGCGGCGAGGCGCCGCAGCTCGGCCTCGCCGAGGCCGAGCTCGCGGCGCACCGCGTCGAAGTTGTCGCCGGCGTACCCGCCGAAGTAGGACGGGTCGTCGGAGTTCACCGTCACCAGCAGGCCCGCCTCCAGCATCGCCGGCAGCGGGTGGTCGGCGAGGCGCTCCACGCAGCGCAGCCGCACGTTGGACAGCGGGCACACCGTCAGCGGCACCTGCTCGCGGACGAGCCGCGCCACCAGCGCCGGATCCTCCATGCTGCGGATGCCGTGGTCGATCCGCTGCACGCCGAGCACGTCCAGGGCCTCGGTCACGTACTCCGGCGGTCCCTCCTCGCCCGCGTGGGCCACCAGGTGCAGGCCCGCGTCCCTGGCGAGGTCGTACACCGCGCGGAACGCCGCGGGCGGGTGGCCGACCTCGGCCGAGTCCAGCCCGACGCCGGTGATCAGGGTGCCGAACCAGGGGCGGGCCGCCTCGAAGGTCGCGAGCGCCGAGGAGACCGGCTCGTCCCGCAGGAAGCACAGGATCAGCCGGGTGGTGACGCCGTGCCGGCCCGCCGCGCCGGTGAGGGCCCGGCCGAGCCCGCCGAGGACGGCCTCCAGCGGGACGCCGCGGCCGGTGTGCGCCTGCGGGTCGAAGAAGATCTCGGCGTGCCGGACGCCCTGCGCGGCGGCCCGCTCCAGGTAGGCGTCGGCCAGGTCGGCGAAGTCGTCCTCGGTGCGCAGCACCTCCATGAGCCGGTAGTACAGGTTCAGGAAGGAGCGCAGGTCGGCGAACTCGTAGGCGGCGCGCAGCTCGTCCGCCGACGCGTAGGGCAGCGCCAGCCCGTTGCGGGCGGCGAGGGAGAGCGCGAGCTCGGGCTCCAGCGTCCCCTCGATGTGCAGGTGCAGCTCCGCCTTGGGAACCGGGTTGATCACGCGTCGCCTCCAGACCGGACATCGGACCCCTCCAGGGTAGGAGCCGGGACGTACCGGTCAGTCCTGCGGGGCGGGCCCCGCGCCGCCCCCGGCGGCCAGCAGGTAGAGCAGCCCGGCGAGGGTGGAGCCCGAGCCGATCTCGCCGCGCGCCGCCAGGTCCGGGACGCCCGCGAGCGGCACCCACGCGATGCGCTCGGCCTCCACGTCGGTCGGCTCGCCCACCCGCTCGGCGCCGTCGGCGGCGAACACGTGGTGGATCCCGTCGTGCATCCCGGGCGAGGCGGGCACCGCCAGCAGGTGGCGGAGCGGCCCCGGCCGGTACCCGGTCTCCTCGACCATCTCGCGGGCGGCCGCGCCGGCCGGGTCCTCGCCGTCCTCGATCCGCCCGCCGGGCACCTCCCACCCCCACCGGTCGGTGATGAAGCGGTGCCGCCAGATGAGCAGCACGTTGCCGCGCCCGTCCAGGGCCGCGATCCCGGCGGCGGGCCGCACCCGCACCAGGTGGTGCTCGAACCGCCGGCCGTCGGGCAGCTCCACGTCGGCGAGCCGCAGGTCCAGCCAGGGGCAGTCGTACAGGGAGCGCTCGCCGTGCACCGTCCATCGCATACCCCGGACGCTATCGGGGGCTTCCCGATCCCGGGCGGTAGGGTCAGGATCATTGGGGGACAGGGAGGCGACGACGCCCGTGAGCGCTGAGATCGACAGGCCGGGGGACGCGGAGCGGCCGGCCGGGCCGGGGGGCGCGGCGGGGGCCGCGTCCGGGGCGGTTCCCGGGGCGGGGGCCGAGGCGGTGTCCGGCCGCGTCTGGACGCTGCCGAACGCGCTCAGCTTCGCCCGCCTGCTCGGCGTCCCGCTCTTCCTCTGGCTGGTCCTGGCCCACCACGACTGGTGGGCGCTCGGCGTGCTCGTCCTCGCCGGCCTCTCGGACTGGCTGGACGGCAAGCTCGCCCGCGCCCTCGACCAGACCAGCAGGCTCGGCACCGTGCTGGACCCGGCCGCCGACCGGCTCTACATCCTGGTCACGCTGATCGGCCTCATGGTCCGCGGCATCATCCCGGTCTGGCTGCTGGTGCTGCTGGTCGCCCGCGAGTTCGCGATCCTGCCGATCGGGCCGGTCATGCGCCGGATGGGCTACCGGGGGCCGCTGCCGGTGCACTTCGTCGGCAAGGCCGCCACGATGTCGCTGCTCTACGCCTTCCCCCTGCTGCTCCTCGGCGACCACTCCGGCGCCGTCGCGACCACCGCCAAGGTCGTCGGCTGGTCGTTCGCGATCTGGGGCACCGCCCTGTACTGGTGGGCGGCCCTGCTGTACTGGGAGCAGGCGCGCCGGCTCGCGGCCGCCGACCGGGCCGGCCGCGCCGCGCCGCCCCCCGCGCCCGACCCCGATCCCGGTCCGGGCGGCGCCCCGGACCACGGTCCCGGCGCCCCGCCAGGCGCCCCGAAGGGAGCTCAGACCCCCCGATGAAGGCCGTCGTGATGGCCGGTGGCGAGGGGACGCGGCTGCGTCCGATGACCGCCAACCAGCCCAAACCCCTCCTCCCGCTCGTCAACCGGCCCATCATGGAGCACGTGCTGCGGCTCCTGCGCCGCCACGGGTTCGACGAGACCGTCGTCACGGTGCAGTTCCTCGCCGCGCTGATCCGCAACTACTTCGGCGACGGCGAGGAGCTCGGCATGGCGCTGAGCTACGCGACCGAGGAGGTCCCGCTCGGCACCGCGGGCAGCGTCAAGAACGCCGAGGAGGCGCTGCGCGACGACCGCTTCCTGGTGATCTCCGGGGACGCGCTCACCGACATCGACCTCACCGACATGGTCCGCTTCCACGAGGAGAACGGCGCCCTCGTCACCATCGGGCTGAAGCGGGTCCCGAACCCGCTGGAGTTCGGGATCATCATCGTCGACGAGCACGGCCGCATCCAGCGCTTCCTGGAGAAGCCGACCTGGGGGCAGGTGTTCTCCGACACCGTCAACACCGGCATCTACATCATGGAGCCCGAGGTCCTCGCGCACGTCGCGGCGGGCGAGCCGGTCGACTGGTCGGGCGACGTGTTCCCCAAACTGCTCGCCGAGGGCGCCCCGCTGTACGGCTACGTCGCCGACTGCTACTGGGAGGACGTCGGCACCCACGAGAGCTACCTGAAGGCCCAGGCCGACATGCTGTCGGGCCTGGTCGAGGTCGAGATGGACGGCTTCGAGGTGTCGCCGGGCGTCTGGGTCGCCGAGGGCGCCGAGGTCGACGCCGAGGCCGTGCTGAAGGGCCCGCTCTACATCGGCGACTACGCCAAGGTCGAGGCGGGCGTCGAGCTGCGCGAGTTCACCGTCCTCGGCAGCAACGTGGTGGTGAAGGAGGGCGCGTTCCTGCACCGCGCGATCGTGCACGACAACGTGTTCGTCGCGCCGTCCACCAACCTGCGCGGCTGCGTGGTCGGCAAGAACACCGACGTGATGGCGGGCGCCCGGATCGAGGAGGGCGCGATCATCGGCGACGAGTGCGTCATCGAGGCCGAGGCGTACGTCTCCAGCGGGGTGAAGGTCTACCCGTTCAAGACCGTCGAGGCGGGCGCCGTGGTCAACACGAGCGTCATCTGGGAGTCGCGCGGCCAGCGCAACCTGTTCGGCCCGCGCGGGGTGTCGGGCCTGGTCAACGTCGAGATCACGCCCGAGCTCGCGGTGCGCCTCGCCAGCGCCTACGCCACCACCCTGAAGAAGGGCAGCACCGTCGTCACCGGCCGCGACGTGTCGCGCGCCGCCCGCACCCTGAAGCGCGCGGTGATCAGCGCGCTCACCGCCAGCGCCATCAACGTCGAGGACCTGGAGGCGTGCCCGCTGCCGGTCGCGCGGTTCGAGACCGGCCGCCAGGACGCCGCCGGCGGCATCTACATCCGCACCACCCTCGGCGACTCCCAGGGCGTGGACATCCTGTTCCTCGACGACGAGGGCGCCGACCTGTCCCAGGGCGCGCAGCGCAAGCTGGAGCGCGTCTTCGGCCGCCAGGAGTACCGGCGCGCCTTCCCCGGCGAGATCGCCGAGCTGAGCTACCCGGCGCGCGTCATGGAGACCTACACCCGCGACCTGCTGCGCCGCGCCGACATGACCGGCGTCCGCGAGGCCGGCCTGAAGCTCGTGCTGGACTGCGCGGGCGGCGTCGCCTCCCTGGTGCTGCCGTCGCTGCTCGGCAAGGTCGGCGTGGAGGTCCTCACCCGCAACAACACCCTGGACGAGGCCAACCCGACCGAGACCCTCGCCGAGCGGATGCGCGACCTGCAGCGCCTCGGCGAGCTGGTGTCGTCCTCGCGCGGCGCGTTCGGCGTGCGGTTCGACCCGGTCGGCGAGCGCATCTCGCTGGTCGACGAGAACGGCGAGCTGATCAGCGACGACCGGGCGCTGCTGGTCATGCTCGACCTCGTCGCCGCCGAGCGGCGCGGCGGCCGGGTCGCGCTGCCGGTCACCACCACCCGCGTCGCCGAGCAGGTCTGCCGCTTCCACGGCGTCCAGGTGGAGTGGACCTCCACCTCCCAGGACGTGCTCACCAAGGCCGCCGCCCGCCCCGAGGTGATCTTCGCGGCGGACGGCCGCGGCGGGTTCCTGATGCCCGAGTTCACCACCACCGTGGACGGCATCGCGGCGTTCGTCCGCCTCGTCGGCCTGGTCGCCCGCACCCGCCTCACCCTGTCCCAGATCGACCGGCGCATCCCCGAGGCGCACCTGCTGCGCCGCTCGGTGCCGACGCCGTGGGCGGCCAAGGGCAGCGTCATGCGGCACGTGGTGGAGGCCGCCGCCGGTCTCACCATCGACACCACCGACGGCGTGCGGGTCGTGCCCGGCGGCGGCCGCTGGGTGCTGGTGCTGCCCGACCCGTCCGAGCCCGTCACCCACCTGTGGGCCGAGGGCCCCGACGCCGACGCCGCGCAGGCCCTGCTGGAGGAGTGGGCCGCGGTCGTCGAGCGCGCCGGCGCCTGACCGGGCCGGAACGGCCGGGGCGTCAGCCGCCCAGCACCTCGTCCGGGGCGGACCGGGCGAGGGCGGCGAGGGTCTCCAGCGCTCCGGCGAGGACGTCGGGGGAGGGGGAGGCGGTGCCGATCCGGACGGCGTTCGGCGCCGCCCCCGGGCCCGCGGCGAACGCCGCGCCCGGCGTCACCGCGATGCCGCGCCGCGCCGCCGCCGCGACGAACGTCTCGGCCCGCCACGGCGCCGGCAGGTCCCACCAGCAGAAGTAGGAGCGCGGCGCGGTCCGCAGCCGCGCGCCCGGCAGCGCGGCCGCGACCACCCGCTGGCGGGCGGCGGCGTCGGCGCGCTTGGCGGCGGCGACGCGGTCCGCCGTCCCGTCGCCGATCCACCCGGTGACGGCCTCCAGGGCGTACCCCGAGGGCGCCGACCCGGCCGCCCGCAGCGCGGCCGCCACCGGGGCGCCGAGCGCCGCGGGCGGCACCGCCACGCCCACCGACAGGCCCGGCGCGAGCCGCTTGGCGAACCCCTCGACGAGGACGGTCCGCCCGGGGGCGTGCGCGGCGAGGGGGACCGCGTCCGGCTCCAGGAACGACCAGACGGCGTCCTCGACCGCGTGCAGGCCCAACTCCTCCAGCACGGCGGCGAGCCCGGCGCGGCGCGCGGGCGGCATCGTCGTGCTGTGCGGGTTCTGCAGCGTCGGCTGCACGTACACCGCGTGCACCGGTGTCCGGCGGTGCGCCTCGGCCAGGGCCTCGGGGACGAGGCCGTCCCCGTCGCAGGCGACCGGGACGGCGGTCACGCCGAGCCGGGCCGCGACGCCGAGCACGACCGGGTAGGTCAGCTCCTCGACGGCGAGGCGGCCGCCGGGCGGGACGAGCGCGGCGACGGCCGCCGCGATCGCCTGCCGCCCGTTCCCGGCGAACAGCACCTCGCCCGGCGTCCACCCCGGGCGGGCCAGCAGGTCCCGGACGGCGGCGCGGGCGCCGGGCGTCCCGGCGGCGCGCGCCGGGCCGAGGGCGGCGGCGAGCGCGTCGGGGCGCAGCAGCCGCTGCAGCCCGGCCGCGAGCGCCGCGGACTGGCCGGGCGCGACCGGGTAGTTCAGCTCCAGGTCGACGCGGGCGGCGGCGGGCTCGGCCAGCGCGGGCGCGTCCGCCTCCCGGCCGGCGCGCACGAAGGTGCCGCGCCCGACCTCGCCGGTGACCAGGCCCCGCCGGGCCAGCTCGCCGTACACGCGGGCGGCGGTGGAGGGCGCGATGCCGCGCCGGCGGGCGAACAGGCGCTGCGGCGGCAGCCGGTCGCCCGGCCGCAGCCGCCCGGACCGGATGTCGGCGGCGACCGCGTCCGCCACCCGCTGGAACGTCTCCACCGGCCCTCCCGATTGCTCCGAGTACAAAGTCATTATTGCACCGAGTACGCGCGGATCAATAGGCTCGGCGCATTCTCCGGAAGGACGTCCCGTGGTCCCCCTCACCGCCCTGCTGGGCCTCGCCGCCGTCGCGCTCGGCCTGGTGCTGACACCCGGCCCGAACATGGTCTACCTGGCCTCGCGCTCGATCACCCAGGGCCGCGCGGCCGGGCTGGTCAGCCTCGCCGGCGTCGGCACCGGCTTCGCCGTCTACATCGCGCTCACCGCCGCCGGGCTGAGCGCCCTGTTCGTCGCGGTGCCCGCCGTCTACGCCGCGGTGAAGCTGGGCGGCGCCGCCTACCTGCTCTGGCTCGCCTGGCAGGCGGTCCGCCCCGGCGGCGCCTCGGCGTTCGCGCCGCGCGACCTGCCGGCCGACCCGCCGCGCCGCCTCTACACGATGGGCCTGGTCACCAGCCTGCTCAACCCCAAGATCGCCATCCTGTACCTGTCGCTGCTGCCGCAGTTCGCCGATCCCGCCCGGGGCCGGCTGCCGCTGCAGATCGTGGAGCTCGGCCTCGCCCAGGCGGCCGTCGCGATCACCGTCAACGGGCTCATCGTGCTCGCCGCCGGGTCCATCGCCGCCTTCCTGGCCCGCCGCCCCCTCTGGCAGCGCGCCCAGCGCTACCTGATGGGCACCGTCCTCGCCGCCCTCGCCCTGCGGATCGGCCTGGACCGCTCGCGCGCCGCGCTCACCGCCTGACCGTCCCCGCCCGGCCGTCCCCGCCGCCGGCGGACCCGCCGGGCCTTGCCATCATGGTCCGGTGGACAGGCAGGCACGGGCCCCGGGCGGCCCGCCCGGATGGCGGCGCCCCGACGCCTCCATGTCCCTGCTGGCCGACCTGCACGCCGGCCGCGTCCTCGATCCCGGGTACGCCGACGCCGCGGCGCGCCGGGCCGCCGCCGGGGACGCCGCGCCGCGCCGGAGCCCCCTGCGCGGCGGCGGCGTGCTGCTCGTCCTCGTCCTCACCGGCGTGCTGCTGGCGGTCGCGGGCGCCGAGACGCGCCGCAGCGAGCCGGTCGCCGCGCAGCAGCGGCACCGGCTGGTCGACGCGATCCGCGCGCGCACCGAGGAGAGCGACGCCCTGCAGCGCCGCCTGGACGCGCTGCGCACCGAGACCGAGCGCCTGCGCGCCGCCGGCCTCGCCCGCAGCGAGGAGGGCCGCCGCGCCCGCCGCGACCTCGCCGCCGCCGCGGCGGCCGCCGCGGCCCAGCCCGCCGCCGGGCCCGCGCTCGTCGCCGTGCTGGACGACGCGCCGCCGGACGCCGCCCCGCCCGCCCGCGACGGCGCCGCGCCCGGCGACGGCCGCGTCTACGACCGGGACCTGCAAGCCGTCGTCAACGGCCTGTGGGCGGCCGGCGCCACCGCCATCGCCATCAACGGGCAGCGGCTCACCCCGACCACCGCCGTCCGCACCGCCGGGGAGGCGATCCTGGTCGACTACCGGCCCCTCACCGGCCCCTACCGGGTGACCGCGCTCGGCGACCCGGGCCGCCTGCGCGCCGCCTACCGCGGCTCGGCGGCCGACCGCCGCACCGCCGCGCTGCACGACCGGTTCCGCATCCGCTACGACCTGGAGACGGCGAAGGCCGCCCGGCTGCCCGCCGCCGGCGCGCTCCGGCTACGCTACGCGCGGCCGCTGCCCGCCGGGCCGGCCGGCGGCACCGCGCGCGGAGAGGGGGACCCGCCGTGATCGCGCTCATCGGGCTCGTCGCCGGGATCGTGCTCGGGCTGGTGTTCCACCCCGAGGTGCCGCTCTGGCTCCAGCCCTACCTGCCGATCGCCATCGTGGCCGCGCTGGACGCCATGTCCGGCGGCGTCCGCGCCCGGCTGGAGGGGATGTTCGACGAGAAGGTCTTCGTCGTCTCGTTCGTCAGCAACACCATCATCGCCGCGCTCATCGTGTTCCTCGGCGACCAGCTCGGCGTCGGCTCGCAGCTGTCCACCGGCGTCGTCGTCGTGCTCGGCATCCGCATCTTCTCCAACGCCGCGGCCATCCGCCGCCGGCTGTTCGGCGCATGAGCGCCCCCGAGGGCGGGCGCGCGGGCGCCCGGCGCGCGCTCGCCGACCTGCTGCGCCCCCGCGCCACCCGCGGCCACCTGATCGGCGGCCTGCTCAGCCTCGTGCTCGGCTTCGCGCTGGTCGCCCAGGTCCACACCACCCAGCGCGACACCACCTTCGCCACCGCCCGCCAGGACGAGCTCGTCGGCGTCCTGTCCGACCTCGGCCAGCGCTCCGAGCGGCTCCGCGGCGACGTGCGCGACCTGGAGGACACCAAGGCGGGCCTGGAGCGCGACGCGCGGGGCGGCACCGCCCTCCAGGAGGCCCGCGAGCGCGCCGCCACCTACGGGCTGCTGGCCGGCACGCTGCCCGCCGAGGGCCCCGGCGTCGAGGTCACCATCACCGACCCGGGCGGCGCGGTCCGCGCCGCCGACCTCCTCGACACCCTCCAGGAGCTGCGGGACGCGGGCGCCGAGGTCGTCCAGATCGGCGACGTCCGCGCGGGCGCCGGCACCTACTTCCTCGACGGCCCCGGCGGGATCCTCGCCGACGGGCACCGGCTGGCCGCGCCCTACCGGGTGCTCGCCATCGGCGACCCGCACACCCTGACCACGGCGCTCGGCATCCCCGGCGGCGTCGTGAAGACCCTGGAGGCGGCCGGCGCGGCCGTCGCGATCGCGCAGCGCGCGACCGTGAAGGTGCGCGCGGTACGGTCGGGGTGAGGCACCTCGCACCGCGCCGGGGGGCGGATCCACGGGTCCTGGTCCGCGCGGCGCCGTAGACCTGCGATCATTGACGAAGGTAGCTTGAGGGGCGGCCGGGTGACCGATCCGGTTGACCCCCCGGGCGCCACCCGCGTAGGTTGCGGCGACCGTCGTGTCCCGCGGGCGGTCGCCGGACCGTCCCGGGGGAGGGTTCCCGGTGCGGGCCGAGTGAAGGAGCGCGTGGCGCAGGCGGACCCGCCGAGGCGGGACCGCCGGTGGCACACCGATGGTAGGAGGCCGAGCCGATCTATGCCGAGCGTCTACTGCACGCAGTGCGGTCACGCCAACCCGGATGATGCCCGCTTCTGCTCCAACTGCGGCACTCCGCTGGGACGCGGCGGCCAGCCGCCGCTGCCTCCCCGCGAATCCCCCGGCGAGTCCACGTCCACCATCTCCATCGGCGGCTTCGAGGCGTTCGAGGCCGAGCAGGCGGGCGCCGAGCCCGAGCCCGCGGGCGCCGAGCACGTCGCGGTGGAGGCGCTGCCCCCCGGTACCGCGCTGCTCGTCGTGCAGCGCGGGCCGAACGCCGGCAGCCGCTTCCTGCTCGACAAGGACCGCACCTCGGCGGGCCGCCACCCCGAGAGCGACATCTTCCTGGACGACGTCACCGTGTCCCGGCGGCACGCCGAGTTCTCCCGCCAGGGCGGGAGTTTCGCGGTCCGCGACGTGGGCAGCCTGAACGGCACCTACGTCAACCGCCAGCGCATCGACCAGGCCGGCCTGTCCGGCGGCGACGAGGTCCAGATCGGCAAGTTCCGGCTGGTGTTCCTGACCAACCCGCAGCACGGCTGATCCCGCGCCCGCCCCGGACCGGGGCGGGCGGGACCGCCGCACCGCGCGACGATCGGAGGGCCATGAACGCGCAGCCGGCCGGGCCGCCCCTGATGACGATCGGGGACGTCCTCGGGCTGCTGCGGCCCGAGTTCCCCGACATCACCATCTCCAAGATCAGGTTCCTGGAGGCGGAGGGGCTGATCGAGCCGCAGCGCAGCCCGTCGGGCTACCGCAAGTTCGGCGAGCACGACCTGGCCCGGCTGCGCTTCATCCTCGCCGCGCAGCGCGACCACTACCTGCCGCTGCGCGTGATCAGGCGGCGGCTGGAGGCGCTGGACCGCGGCGACCCCGCCGCGGCGGCCGACCGGCCCGGCCCGGCCCGCCCGCGCACCCTGGTCGCGGCGCCGACCGCCGCGCCCGCCCCCGGGCCGCCCGCGGCGCCCGAGGACCCCGCGGGGGGCGTCCGGCTCACCCGCCGCCAGCTGCTGGACGGCGCCGGCGTCGACGAGGACCTGCTCGCCGAGCTGGAGACCTACGGCCTGGTCCGCCGGTCCGGCACGCACTACGACGGCGCCGCCCTGGTCATCGCGCGCACCGTCGCCGAGCTCGGGGAGCACGGCCTGCAGCCGCGCAACCTGCGCGCCGTCAAGGCCGCCGCCGACCGGCAGGCCGACCTCATCGAGCAGGTCGTCGCGCCGGGCCTCCGCCGCCGCAGCCCCGGCGCGCACGAGGAGGCCGCCGAGACCGCCCGCCGGATCGCCGAGCTGGCCGTCCGGCTGCACACCGCCCTGCTCCAGGCGGGCCTGGACGACAGCCTCGGACGCTGACGGGCGCGCCCCGCCCGGACCCGGGCGGCGGCGGGCCCGGGAACGGGCGCGGGCGATTGTCCCGCCGCCGCCGCGCCGCACCGTCGGACGCGGGGTGTACGTTGGCTATGTGGTCGGCCTCGGGACCGGCCCCGGCGCAGGGTGACCGAGAGACGTCGAGGACCAGCAGGGAGCCGCAGTGAAGCAGATGGAGGTCGTCGGCGTCAGGGTCGAGATGCCCTCCAATCAGCCGATCGTCCTGTTGAAGGAGTCGGGCGGGGAGCGCTACCTCCCCATCTGGATCGGCGCGGTCGAGGCGACCGCGATCGCCTTCGCCCAGCAGGGCGTGCTGCCGGCGCGCCCCCTCACCCACGACCTGCTGCGCGACGTGCTGGACGCCCTCGGCGTGCAGCTGCGCGCGGTCAACATCACCGCGCTGCGCGAGGGGATCTTCTTCGCCGACCTGGTGTTCTCCAACGGCGTGGAGGTGAGCGCCCGCCCGTCGGACTCGATCGCGCTGGCGCTCCGCACCGGCGCGACGATCTACGCGGGCGAGGACGTGCTGGAGGAGGCGGGCGTCGCCATCCCCGACGAGCAGGAGGACGAGGTCGAGAAGTTCCGGGAGTTCCTGGACACGATCTCGCCCGAGGACTTCGGCCGCGCCGGCTGATCACGGCCGCCCCCCGGCGGCCGCGTCGCGGTCGCCGCACGGCCCCGCTCGCCCGGGTGCGCATTGCGTTCCGCTCCCGTCACCGGCGTCACGCAGGCGAAACGCAGCCGGGCCCGGTCCGGGGCGCCCGTTCGGGCCTCCGGGCGGCCGCCCGCGCATCCGCCGGGGCCCCGCCGGTTCCAGCCGGTGACGATCGGGGTAGGAGTTCCCCGAGAGCGATGGTGCGAGGTTTGCCCACGTGAAGCCGGTTCATCCGGGCATGCGACGCGCCGACGACGAACGTTGACCACACCCTGACCGGCACCTACCGTGCTGGTGGAACACCCGTGGTGGTAATTCGTCAAACCCCCTTGACGGAGCGCGACGGGCTGATAGAAGCCGGAGGTCCGCGTGGCGGTGAGCAGCGGCGAGGGCAAGGCGACCCCCGAGAGGCGCACGGCGTCCCGGCGCGCCGGCGAGCAGGGGCTGCTCTTCGACACCCAGGTGTCGGTGCCCGCCGAGGACGTCGGCTACCGCGGGCCGACCGCGTGCACCGCGGCCGGGATCACCTACCGGCAGCTGGACTACTGGGCCCGCACCGGGCTCGTCACGCCGAGCGTGCGCGCGGCGCAGGGTTCGGGCAGCCAGCGGCTGTACGGGTTCCGCGACATCCTGGTGCTGAAGGTGGTGAAGCGGCTGCTGGACACCGGCGTGTCGCTCCAGCAGATCCGGACGGCGGTCACGCACCTGCACGACCGCGGCGTCCAGGACCTCGCGCAGATCACCCTGATGAGCGACGGCGTCAGCGTCTATGAGTGCACCTCGGCCGACGAGGTCGTCGACCTGCTCCAGGGCGGCCAGGGCGTCTTCGGCATCGCGCTCGGCCGGGTCTGGCAGGAGGTCGAGGGCAGCCTGTCGGAGCTGCCCGCCGAGCGCGCCGCCGACGAGGACGACGTCCACCCGCACGACGAGCTCGCCGGCCGCCGCCGCGCCCGCAAGACCGGCTGAGGAGCCCCGCGGCGCGCCCGCCCCCCCCCTCGGAAGGGTAGGGAGGACCGGGAGGCCGCCCGAGGCCCTAGATGGCCTCCTTGCGCTGCAGGAACGCGAACGCCGCCCAGCCGGGCAGCACCGGCAGCCACAGCGTCAGCAGACGGAACAGCAGCACCGCCGAGGTGGCGGTCTCCGCGGTGAGCCCGGAGATCGTGAGCGCCAGCGTGAGGGCGCCCTCGACGGCGCCGAGGCCGCCGGGCGTCGGCGCCGCCGACCCGAGCGCGTTGGCGGTGAGGAACACGACCGCGACCGTGGTGAGCGGCAGCGACCCGCCGAACGCGCGGATCGAGGCGTCCAGGCAGATCACGAAGGCGACGGTGAGCAGCAGCGTGCCGCCGAGGCCGGTGGCGAGCTTGCGCGGCGACTGCAGCACGTCGATCAGGCGCGGCAGGACGCCGGAGAACATGCTGCCGAGGCGCGTGGTGACCAGCCGCCGGATCCGCGGGATGGTGAGCGCCACCGCCGCGGTCACCGCGACCGCGAGCAGGATGACCACCACCGTCCGCGACGGCGCCAGGTCCTTGGTGGCGGTGCCGGTGGAACCGGTGACGAACCCGAACACCACCAGCAGCAGGATGTGGGTGACCATGCCGGTGAGCTGCGACGCGCCGACGCCGGCGACGGCCGGGCCCGGCCGCACCCCCGCCTTCTGCAGGTACCGGGTGTTGATCGCCACGCCGCCGACGGCGGCGGGCGCGACGAGCTTGACGAACGAGGCGGCGACCTGCACGGCCACGGTCCGCCCGAGCGGCAGCCGCTCGGGCACGAACCCCATGAGCATGAGCGCGGCCGCCACGTAGGTGAGGGCGGCCGCGGCGCCGCCGGCGGCCACCCACCACCAGCGCGCGGTGGAGATCAGGTGCCCGACGTCGATGTTGCTGACCTGCGGGATGACGATGTAGGCGGCGATGCTGAGCGCGACGATGCTGACGATGGTGCCGGGGCGGAACCGCTCCAGCCGGATCGGCGCGAGGTCGACCTCGGGCTCCAGCCGGACGATCTGCTCGCGGATGCGGGTGAGCAGCTCCTTGTCGTGGCGGAGCGCCTGGCGGGTCGCCCGCGACAGCGCGACCCGCTGCAGCAGCGGCACGACGGCGGCGAGGGCCTCCTCGCCGAGCTCGGCGGCGGCGGTGCGGACCGCCCGCTCGGCGCCGGCCCGCAGGGCGAGGGTGGTGAGGAGCTGGGCGACGTCCAGGCGCAGCGACAGGTCGCCGGCGGCGATCTCGCCGGCGTCCAGGTCGACCAGGCTCACCTCGCCGGCGTCGTCGACCCGCAGCGCGGCGCCCTCCAGCCGGCGGTGCGCGAGGCGGGCCGCCTGGAGCCGGCGGAGCCGCCGCCAGGCGGCCGCGAGCAGCTCGTCGGTGATCTCGTCGTCGGCGAGGTCGGCGAGCGGCCGGCCGGGCACGTGGGCGTAGGCGAGCAGCGCGGCCTCGGTGCCGACCTCGCAGGTCCCGACGAGCCGGGGGGTGGGGACGCCGGCGGCGGCCACCGCGTAGGACATCAGCGACTCGCGCTCCAGGGAGCGGCGCAGCGAGCGCAGGGCGCGGTCGGGGGTGGCCTCGCGGAACCGGATGAGGCGCCAGATCCGGTAGAGCAGCCCGGCGGTCTGGGTGTCGCGGTCGAGGACGGCGACGTCGAGCTGCCGCTCGCCGGGCGGCAGCGCGGCGCCGGTCGGGTCGGCCGGGGCGGTGCCGGGGGGATGGGCGACGGCGACGCCGTAGCGGCGCCGCTCGGGGGAGGTGCCGGGCAGCGCGGCGGCGCGCGTCGGGCGGAGGCCGAGGCGGGCGAGCGCGGCGACGACGGCGGTGCCGGGCGGCCGCGGGTTCGGGATGCCGACGGCGTACAGGGTGCCGTGGCCGATGGCGCGGCCGAGGAAGTAGGTGGCGGCGAGCGCGGCGACCGACACCGAGGAGGCGGTGAGGCCGGTCAGCGCGGCGAGCGCGATCATCGACCAGACCGCGGCCTGCCAGCGCGGCCGGCCGGCCATCCCGACGGCGCTGACGAACGCGATCACCGGGGTGATGTCGACCCGCACCAGCGGGGTCCGCGACCCGCCCCAGATCAGCTCGTCCAGCGCGCCGCCGGGCGCGGCGGCGTGCACCCAGTCGTCGACGGCGATGGTGAGCGCGAGCGCGATGATCGCGGCGAGCAGCGCGATGGCGACGCGCTTGCCGTCCTTGTGGAAGAGGCGCTCGGCGGCGTAGGCGACGGGGACTGCGAGGACGCCGAAGCCCGACACCAGGGTGGCGAGCGACAGCAGCACCCGCGGCGCGTGCGCGGTGCCCTCGGTGATGTCGGTCTGCAGGCCGTGCGCGGTCTGCTGGGCGATCGACACCAGCAGCATGACGAGGGCGAGGCCGGTGACCGAGGACAGGAAGCGGAGGGCGTCGCCGGGGCGGCGGATGCGGTCGGGCCGCGCCGGCTCGTCCACGGGCACGCCGGCGGGGGCGGCCGGCGCGGGCCGCCCGGTGCGCCTGGCGGCGCCGTCGGTCTGCGTCATGCCGCACCGCCGTAGGGACCTGTCACTGAGATCAGCGTCCCAGACCGGGGCGCGCCCCGTCGAGGCCGGGGGAGGGGCCCGCCGGGGCCCCCGTCCCGCTCCGCGCGCCGCGCGCCCACGTGCTCCACCCCGCGCCCTCGTCCCAACCGTCCCCCTCGGCGGACCCCGGCGGCCTCCCCGGCCCGTGCCCGGCCCCCTGTCCGTGAGCTGTGGATAATCGTACTTGTCCGCCCCCCCGCGGGCCGCCGAGGGGCGCCCCTCCGCGCGCGCCGCCCGCGCCCGGCTGATCGTCCGCGCCGTCCGCTCGGGTAGGGTTCGGGGCAGGACAGCCGTCGACCCCGTGCGGGAGAGACCCCACGCGGCCAGCGTGCGGGCGCCGAAGGGGCAACCTCCCCGGAACCTCTCAGGCAAAAGGACCGCGTGGGCGAGGCACCTCTGGAAAGCAGGCGCCGCACCTCCGCCGGAGGGCGCGGCGGCTCACCGAAGGGGAAATCCCGCGGCCGGGCGACCGGCGCGCCGGGGGAAGCTCTCAGGTGCCCATGACAGAGGGGGAGAACGGCCGCGGCCCGCGAGGGGCCGCGGGCCCCTTGGCGACCGCAGCAGCCCGGGAAGGTTCCTCCTCTATGACGGCCCAGTTCTTCGCCCCCGTGGCGTCGCCGCAGGACCCGCGCGACGCCTTCGCCGACCGGCACATCGGACCGTCCGCCGCCGACCGCGACCGGATGCTCGCCGCGATCGGCTACGCGAGCGCCGACGCCCTGATCGAGGACGCGGTGCCGGCCGCGATCCGCACCGACCGCCCCCTGGACCTGCCGCCGGCGCTGTCGGAGCCCGCCGCGCTGGAGCGGCTGCGCGAGATCGCCGCCCGCAACCGGGTGCTCACCTCCATGATCGGCCTCGGGTACCACGGCACCCACACGCCGGGCGTGATCCTGCGCAACGTGCTGGAGAACCCGGGCTGGTACACCGCCTACACGCCCTACCAGCCGGAGATCTCGCAGGGCCGGCTGGAGGCGCTGCTGAACTTCCAGACCGTCGTCGGCGACCTCACCGGGCTGCCCGTCGCCAACGCCTCCATGCTGGACGAGGGCACCGCCGCCGCCGAGGCGATGACGCTGGCGCACCGCGCGTCCCGCCGCAAGGAGCCCGGCGCGTTCCTGGTCGACGCCGACGCGCTGCCGCAGACGATCGAGGTAATCCGGACCCGCGCCGTGCCGCTCGGCATCGAGATCGTGACGGCCGACCTGTCCGGCGGCCTGCCGGACGGCGACTTCTTCGGCGTGCTGGTCCAGTACCCGGGGGCGTCCGGCGCCGTCCGCGACCTCGCGCCGCTGAGCGCGCAGGCGCACGAGCGCGGCGCCAAGGTCGTCGTCGCCGCCGACCTGCTCGCCCTCACGCTGCTGCGCCCGCCCGGCGAGTCGGGCGCCGACATCGCCGTCGGCTCCTCGCAGCGCTTCGGCGTCCCCTACGGCTTCGGCGGCCCGCACGCCGGCTTCATGGCCGTCGGCGAGGGCCTGCAGCGCCAGCTCCCCGGCCGCCTCGTCGGCGTCTCGGTGGACGCCGCCGGCGCCCCCGCCTACCGGCTCGCGCTGCAGACCCGCGAGCAGCACATCCGCCGCGAGAAGGCCACCAGCAACATCTGCACCGCGCAGGTCCTCCTCGCGGTCATGGCGGGCATGTACGCCGTCTACCACGGCCCCGAGGGCCTCGCCGCGATCGCCCGGCGCACCCACACGCGCGCCGCCGAGCTCGCCGAGGGCCTCCGCCGCGGGGGCGTGCGGGTGGTGCACGGGGCGTTCTTCGACACCGTCCTCGCCGAGGTCCCCGGCCGCGCCGCCGAGGTCCTGGCGGCCGCCCGCGACCGGCGCGTCAACCTGCGGCCGGTGGACGCCGACCACGTCGCCGTCGCCTGCGACGAGACGACGACGCCGCAGCACGTCACCGCCGTCCTGGAGGCGTTCGGCGTGGACGCCTCTCCCGTCGGCGAGGCCGCCGAGGCGTTCCCGGCGGCGCTGCGCCGCGAGAGCCCCTACCTCACCCATCCGGTGTTCTCCGCGCACCGCTCGGAGACCGCGATGCTGCGCTACCTGCGGCGGCTCCAGGACAAGGACATCGCGCTCGACCGCTCGATGATCCCGCTCGGCTCGTGCACGATGAAGCTGAACGCGACCACCGAGATGGAGCCGGTCACCTGGCCCGAGTTCGCGGACCTGCACCCGTTCGCGCCGCTCGACCAGGCCGCGGGCTACCTGGAGCTGATCGGGGAGCTGGAGGCCGCGCTCGCCGAGATCACCGGCTACGCGGCGGTGTCGCTGCAGCCGAACGCCGGGTCGCAGGGCGAGCTCGCGGGCCTGCTCGCCATCCGCGGCTACCACGCCTCCCGGGGCGAGGAGCACCGGAACGTCTGCCTCATCCCGTCCTCGGCGCACGGGACCAACGCCGCGAGCGCCGTCATGGCGGGCATGAAGGTCGTCGTGGTGGCCTGCGACGACGCCGGGAACGTCGACGTCGCCGACCTGCACGCCAAGATCGGCGAGCACGGCGCGCGGCTCGCCGCGATCATGGTGACCTACCCGTCCACGCACGGGGTGTTCGAGGAGTCGATCACCGAGGTGTGCAAGGCCGTGCACGACGCGGGCGGCCAGGTGTACGTGGACGGCGCCAACCTCAACGCCCTGGTCGGCCTCGCCCGGCCCGGGGAGTTCGGGTCGGACGTGTCGCACCTGAACCTGCACAAGACCTTCTGCATCCCGCACGGCGGCGGCGGTCCGGGCGTCGGCCCGGTCGGCGTCCGCGAGCACCTGGCGCCGTTCCTGCCGGGCCACCCGCTGCGCGCGGAGGCCGGGCCGGCCGGCGGCACCGCCGTCGGGCCGATCTCGGCGGCGCCGTGGGGGTCGGCGGGCATCCTGCCGATCTCCTGGGCCTACATCGCGCTGATGGGCCCGGACGGCCTGCGCGCGGCGACCGAGGGCGCCATCATCGGCGCCAACTACCTGGCCGCCCGCCTCGCCCCGCACTACCCGATCCTCTACACCGGCCGGAACGGCCTGGTCGCGCACGAGTGCATCGCCGACCTGCGCAAGATCACCAAGGAGACCGGGGTCACCGCCGAGGACGTGGCCAAGCGGCTGATCGACTACGGGTTCCACGCGCCGACGCTGTCGTTCCCGGTGGCCGGCACGCTGATGATCGAACCGACCGAGAGCGAGGACCTGGCCGAGCTGGACCGGTTCGCCGAGGCGATGATCGAGATCCGCCGGGAGATCGAGCGGGTCGCCGACGGCTCCTATGACCGCGCGGACAACCCGCTGCGCAACGCCCCGCACACCGCGGCGGCGCTGCTCGCCGAGGACTGGAAGCACTCCTACGGCCGGGAGGAGGCGGCCTACCCGCTGCCCGCGCTGCGCGAGGGCAAGTACTGGCCGCCGGTGCGCCGCATCGACCAGGCGTTCGGGGACCGCAACCTGGTCTGCTCCTGCCCGCCGCCGGAGGCGTTCGAGGACTGACGCGCCGGTGCGGGCCGGGGCGGTCCGGCGCCGCCGTGTCGGGACGAGACGCGGCGGCGCCGGATCGCTAGGCTTCGGGGCGACCCCGACCCCCAGAGGGCAGCAGAGCCAATGAGCCACACGCCTGACGCGGCGCGAGCCGGTGACCCGTCCCTGATGTGCGAGCAGGCCCGCCGGTACGCCGAGGACGGCGACCCCGGGCGCGCCGCGGCGCTGTTCCAGCAGGTCCTGGACCTCGGCGACACGCCGCTGCGGGCGCGCGCGGCGCTCGGCCTCGCCGTCGTCCTCGACGACGGCGGGGACGTGGCCGCCGCCCGCGAGGCCGATCGCGCCGCGATCGCCACCGGCGACCCCGAGTACGGCCCGCGGGCCGCCTACCATCTCGCCCTGACCCACGAGCGGACCGGCGAGCGCGAGGCGGCCGAGCCCGCCTGGCGCACGGTGGTGGAGTTCGGCAACCCCGCCTACCTGCCGCCGGCGCACCTGGCGCTCGCCCGGATCGCCGACGACGCCGGCGATTTCGAGGCCGCGCGCGAGCAGTGGGAGCTGGCGCTCGCGACGGGCGACGCCGAGTACGGGACGCTCGCCGCCCATGATCTCGCGCAGCGGCTGCTGGAGCGCGGTGAGGCCGCCCGTGCGCAGCGGGCGCTGACGGCGGGGCTGAAGCTGATCGACCGGGACGCGGCGCCGCACGCCTACGCGCGGCTGGCGGTGGCGCTCGGCATCGCGTGCCTGGATCAGGCGATCGGCGCGTTCGGGGCGGCGCTCGCCGATCCGGCCGATCCCGAGGTGGGGCCGCTGGCGGTGGAGCTGCTGGCGCGCACGCTGCCGTTGCGGGGCCGTCCGGGGGAGGCGCCCGAGGTGTGGCGGCGGGGGCTGGCCGATCCCGGCGTCGCGGGGCAGGTCCGCGCGCGGCTGCGCCGTGATTTCGGCGGGGAGGACGACGAGGCCGATCCGGCCGACCTGTGGTGGGAGCCGGTGCTGGAGCAGGCGGTCGCCGAGGGGACGCTGCCGGCCGTCGCGGGGGAGGCGTTCGGCGCGCTCGACCACATGTACGCGCTGCTGGCCGTGCGGCCCGCGGCGGGCGCGGAGGCGGGCGAGGCGATCGGGCAGGCCGTGCGGGTGCCGGGCGGCTACGCCTGGGGGCCGCTGCTGCAGGAGAGTTTCGCCGAGCGGCTGCGCCTGGCGATGGACGCCCCCGAGCAGCCCGAGCGGTGAGGCCGGGCCGCCCGGCGGGCGGCCGCCGGTCCGGCCGTCAGACGGCCAGGTCGCGTTGCGCGACGACCTTGTCGACGCGCACGCGGACGAGGAGCTCGCCGGGCACGGCGTTGCGGCGGCCGAACTCCTCGCCGCGGTCGGGGCCCATGTAGCGGGCGCCGATGGCGGTGGACAGCGGCAGCATGGCCGCGGTGTCGTCGGACAGCGTCGCGGTGCCCTCGATGGCCACGAAGGCGTAGGGCGGCATGTCGTCCTCGACGCAGAGCGCGACGCGCGGGTCGCGGGCGAGGGCGCGGCCCTTGACGGTGGCGGCGCCGGTGTTGAAGACGATCTCGTCGCCGTCCATGACGAACCAGACGGGCGTCACGTGCGGGGTGCCGTCCTTGCGGGTGACGGCGACCTTGGCGGTCCGGGTGCCCTGCAGCACGAAGTCGCGCCACTCACCCTCGGTCATGATCTCCATGCGGTCAGTCTGCCCTACCGGGGGCGGGGCGGTGCGGGCGGTACGGTGGCCGGCATGCCGATCGAGGAGGCGCCGCGGGGGCGCGTGATCCCGCTGACGACCGCGCACGGGCCCGCGGAGGTCACCGTCGAGGAGCCGGACGCGGCGGGCGGGCCGGCGCTGCTGGTGGTGCTGACGCACGGGTCCAACGGGGGAGTGGAGGCGCCCGACCTGCTGGCGGTGCGGGACGCGGCGCTCGCGCGGGGCGCGGTGGTCGCGCGGGTGATGCAGCCGTTCCGGCTGGCGGGGCGGCGGGCGCCGGGGCCCGCGGCGCGGCAGGACGAGGCGTGGCTGGAGATCGTCGCGGTGCTGCGGGGCCGGTGGCCGGGGGTGCCGCTGGTGCAGGGCGGCCGGAGCAACGGGGCGCGGGTGGCGTGCCGGACGGCGGGGGAGGCGGGGGCGGTGGGCGTGGTGGCGCTGGCGTTCCCGCTGCATCCGCCGGGCCGGCCGGAGCGGTCGCGGGCGGGGGAGCTGCGGGGCGCGGGCGTGCCGGTGCTGGTGGTGAACGGCGACCGGGATCCGTTCGGGGTGCCGGACGCGGCGGACGCGGCCGAGGTCGTGGTGCTGGCGGGGGAGCGGCACGAGCTGGCCCGGGATCCGGCGGCGGTGGGCGCGGCGGCGGCGCCCTGGCTGGAGCGGTGGGCCGCCGGGCGGCCGCTGGTGGGCTAGGGGATGTCACGGTTCCGCTGGACCCGGGGCGGGTCCAGCGGCCGGACGCGGCGGGCGGTGCCCCCGAGGATGATCACCCGTTGGAACTAGTCCCCCGGCGGGGGGGCCGGTTCAGGCGGCCGGCACGACCCGCGGGTCGGTCGGCCGGTGCGGGGCGATCACCGCTCCGTCGGGCAGCAGCTCACCGGTGTCCTCGAACAGCACGACGCCGTTGCACAGCAGGCTCCACCCCTGCTCGGGGTGGCTGGCCACGGTGCGGGCGGCCTCGCGGTCGGGTCCGTCGGACGGGGGACAGGGTGTCTGGTGCCGGCACATCGGCGTGCCTCCGGTCTTCACTGTGGTGAACTTCATGGTGGTGCTGCTTGTATGACGCACCTCAGTGTGGAACGGTTCGCGGCGTCGCGACCATAGCCCGATGGGACGGTTGTCCCGTGGTACCGGAGTACCGTCCGGCTGTGACCCGCCTCACTCGGAGGTGCAGGGTCCAGCGTGCCCCGATCCCGGTAACGGAGCGAGAACGACACGCCGGACGGAAGGCGAACATTCCCGTTGAAGACGGGTGGAGGCGGGATGCGGCCGGGGGCGGCCGCGGGCCCCGATCTTTTCGCCCGCCGCGGCGCCGCCGCCTCTACCATGGCGGGCGGGGCCGAGGACGGGGGTGGAGGCGGTGCGGGTCGCGCTGTTCGTCGCCTGCTACAACGACGCTCTGTTCCCCGGTACGGGCCGCGCGGTGGTGCGGCTGCTGGAGCGGCTCGGCCACCGGGTGGACTTCCCCGCCGCGCAGACCTGCTGCGGGCAGATGCACTGGACGACGGGCTACCGGCGGGAGGCGGCGGCGCTGGCCCGCGCGTTCACCGGCGTGTTCGACGGCGCCGGGGCGGTCGTCACGCCGTCGGCGTCGTGCGCGGCGACGGTCCGCGCCTCCTACGCGGGCATCGCCCGCGCGGCGGGCGATCCCGCTCTCGCCGAGGCCGCGGGGCGGCTCGCGGTCTACGAGCTGACCGAGTTCCTGGTCGACGTCCTCGGCGTCACCGACGTGGGCGCCCGCTTCCCGCACCGCGTCGCCTACCAGCCGACGTGCCACGCGCTGCGCGGGCTCGGCGTCGGCGACCGGCCGCTGCGGCTGCTGGCCTCGGTGCGGGACCTGGAGCTGGTGGATCTGCCGGCGGCGGAGGAGTGCTGCGGCTTCGGCGGCACGTTCGCGGTCAAGAACGCCGACGTCTCGGTGGCCCTGGCCGCCGACAAGGTGCGGCACGTGCGCGCGACCTCGGCCGACGTGCTGTGCGCTCTGGACAACTCCTGCCTGGCCCATATCGGCGGCGCCCTGTCGCGCCTGCACGCGGGGGTGCGCGTCGCCCATCTGGCCGAGATCCTCGCCGGGCCGGAGGAGGGGTGAGCGGCGCGGTCCCGCCCGCCGGGACGCCCCCGCCGCCCCCGCCGCCTCCGCCGCGCTTCGCCGACGCGGCCCGCGAGGCGCTCGCCGATCCGTCCGTGCGGCGGGGCCTGCGCGAGGCGACGTCGGCGGCGCGCGCGGGGGCGGCCGGGGCCGTCGCCGACAGCGCCGACTGGGAGGAGCTGCGGGCGGCGGGTGCCGCCGTCCGCGACCGCACCCTGCTGGACCTGGACCGCTACCTGGAGGAGCTGGAGGGCGCGGTCGTGGAGGCGGGCGGGACCGTGCACTGGGCGGTGTCGGCCGCCGACGCCGTGCGCGTCGTCGCCGGGCTCGTGCGCGCGCAGGGGGAGTCGGGGGCGGCCGTCGCGGACGCGCCGGTGCTGCGCGAGATCGGCCTGGCCGGCGGGCTCGCCGCCGCTGGGATCGCGGTGCTGGACGCGGGCGCCGCGGCCGCGGTGGCGGTGACGGGCGTGGACTTCATGGTCGCCGAGACCGGGGCGCTCGTGCGGAGCGGCGGGGACGCGGCGCCGGCGCCGTCCGCCGCGCTCGTCGCGGTCGCCGGGCTGGAGCAGGCCGTGCCCGCCTGGCGCGACCTGGAGGTCTTCCTGCAGCTGTTGCCGCGCGCGTCGGGTGCGGGCCGCACCGCCGCCCGCACCGTCGTGTGGAGCGGTCCGGTCGCCGGCGACGGTCCGGCCGCCTGCCACCTGGTGCTGGTCGACAACGGGCGCACCCGCGCGCTCGCCGATCCGGTCGGGCGCACCGCGCTGCGCTGCATCGGCTGCGAGGCGTGCCTGAACGTGTGCCCGGTCTACGAGCGGACGGGTCCGGCCGCCTACGGGCCCGGCGGGGCGGGGCCGATCGGCGCGGTCCGCGTGCCCTTGCAGCGCGGTGTGCGCGGGGCGCACGCCGCCTCGCTGCCGTTCGCCTCCACGCTGTGCGGCGCGTGCGCGGACGTGTGCCCCGTCAAGATCGACCTGCCGGGGCTGCTGGTGCACCTGCGCGGCGAGGTGGTCGAGGCGCGCCGCGACCGGCCGGTGCCGGCACCGGAGCTGGCCGCGATGCGCGCGGCCGCCTGGACGCTCGCCGAGCCGCGCCGCTACGAGGCGGCGCTCCGCCGGGGCGCCCGGTGGGGGAGGCTGCTGGCGCGGGGCGGGCGCATCGGGCGGTTGCCCGGCAGGCTCGGCAAGTGGAGCGACGCCCGCGACCTGCCGGCCCCGCCCGCGCAGAGCTTCCGCGCGTGGTGGGGGCGGCGGTGAGCGGCCGCGACCGCGTGCTGGCGCGGGTGCGCGCCGCGCTCGGCCCCGATCGCGGCGGTGCCGCCGGGGTGCCGCGCGACTACCGGCGCGGTCTCGGCGCCGAGCGCGCCGATGTCGTCGCGCTGTTCACCGAGCGGGTCGCCGACCTGCGCGTCCCGGTGCGGCACGTGGGCGCCGACGAGCTGGGGACCGCCGTCGCGGCCGCTTTGTGGGGCCGGGAGGCCAAGCGGATCGCGGTCCCGGCCGGCCTGCCCTACGGCTGGCTGGCCGACCTGGACGGCGTGCGGGCCCTCGCCGACGTCCCGCCGCTGGACGACGCCGCGCTGGCGGCCCTGGACGCGGTCGTGACCGGCTGCGCGGCCGCCGTCGCCGAGACCGGCGCGGTCGTGCTGGACGGCGGGCGCGGGCAGGGCCGCCGGGCCCTCGCCCGCGCGCCCGCCCACCACCTGTGCGTGGTGCACGCCGACCAGATCGCCGGGACGGTGCCCGAGGCCCTGGCCCGCCTCGATCCGCGGCGGCCGCTCACCTGGCTCGGCGGGACGCCGGGCCTGGAGGTCCTGGTGGTGGACCAGCGGCTCTGCTAGCCGGTCCGTGCTGGCCGGTCCGCGCTAGCCGGTTCGCCGGGCGGGCCGCACCGAGTCCAGGACCAGGTCGAGGGCGGTGTGGAAGCGGACGTCCCAGTCGGTGCGCTCGCCCTGGCCGGGGGCGTTCCCGCGCACCTCCAGGGCGGTGTGGCCGATGACCAGGGCGAGCAGGGCGTGGGCGGCGCCGGCGGCGGCGTCCTCGGGCACCCCGCCGCGCCGCAGGATCTCGCGGAGGGAGGCGGTGGTGCTCATCAGCGCGGCCGGGTTGCGGCCGGTGACCAGCAGCGGCAGCACGCCGGCGTGCTCCAGCAGCCGGGCCCGGTAGGAGGTGGCCCAGCGGCGCAGCTCGTCGCGCCAGGCGCCGCCGCCGCGGTCGCCGGCGGGCGCGGCGGCGGGGGCCGCGGCCACGTGCGCGACGAGGGCGTCCAGGAGCTCCTCCTTGCCGCGGGGCAGGTGGTGGTAGATCGCCATCGCCTCGACCTCCAGCGCGTCGCCGAGGCGCCGCATGGTGAGCCGGCCGAGGCCCTGGCCGTCGATGATCTGCAGGGCCGCCTCGACGATCCGCTCGATGGAGAGCGGCGGGCGGTGCTGGGCGTTGATGCTCGGTTGCCGGACCATGACCCCACCTTACTACGTAAAGGATGGGGGCCGGGTGTCCCCCGTCACAACGCGCCGCGGGCGAGCGTACGCTTGCCCCGTCCATAACCGAGGACGCGATCGATGCAAAGGAGCCGCAGATGCCGCTGGGCCGCCGGGTGAGCAAGGACGTCGCCGCGCCGTACGAGGCCGACCGCGAGCTGGCGAAGGACTACCGGGAGCTGCTGGCCGCCGCTGGGCGGGCCGAGGGGGAGTTGCGCGCGGCGCAGGAGGCGGGCCGGCCTGCTGCTGAGCTGCATGAGCTGTCGGTCGCGTTCGACGGGGCGTTGGGGGAGGCGTTGGCGGCGGCGGAGGCCGCTGAGCGGGTGGAGATCGGGCCGAAGGGGTATCGGACGGCCGGGCAGGATGCCAAGGCGCGGCGGGCGGCGGAGATCGGGCGGCGTAAGGGGTTGGCGCGGCCGGGTGTGCGGCCGTGGAGTGCGGAGATCGACCGGTTGCGGACCGCTCGTGAGGAGTTGCGTTTCTCCTATCGGACGCGCCCGACGGTGGCGGACGCGCCGACCGTTTGAGGGTGGTGGTGGAGGGCCGGTGACCTGGTGGGACGTGTCGGCGTGGCATGGTCCTGGCGAGTGGCACCGGCCATCGAGTTCTGAGATTCTGCCGTCTCACGGGGAAAGCCGGGACGCTGTTGGGGCGTGCCCGGCCGGGGGCGGCGGGCGCGGTGGTGCGGGCCCGCCGCGTGCAGGGGGAGGGGGGTCACCAGGTGGAGCGCACGCCGCCCGAGCGGCACCGTGTCCTGGAGTGCTATCAGGAGGGGGTGCAGGCGATCCGCGCGCTGGCGGCCCGGGTGCCCGACTGGAGGGTGGCGACGCCGTGCACTGAGTGGGATGCGTTGGAGTTGGCGGGGCATCTGCGGTGTGTGGCGGAGGGGTATTTGGAGTATTTGCAGGATTCGCCGGATAGCAGGTTGGCGAAGTTGTTCGGGCAGGATGCGGCGACGGCGGTGTTGATTCGTCAGCAGGCGCGGCAGAACGCGGCGGAGTTGGCGGTGCTGCCGGTGGAGAGTGGTGCGGCGCGGGTGGTGGCGTTCACGGTGTCGGCGGGGGCGTATGCGGATCTGGTGCCGGATCAGTGGGATCGGACGCATTTGATCCATCGGGGGACGAAGTACACGGTGGGGGATCACGCGGGTGCGGCGTGTGTGGAGTGGCATCTGCACGCGTGGGATCTGGCGCGGGCGGTGGGGGAGGATCATCGGCCGGGGGATGCGGAGTTGCTGGTGTCGGCGTGGCATTGGGGGGTTCCGCATCTGCCGTTGGTGGTGGGTGAGGGGTTGGATGCGTGGGAGGCGGTGTTGCGGTCGTCGGGGCGTTCGTTGCGTTGGCCTGATATTCCGGCGGCGCCGTTGTATCGCCGGACGGGGTGAGGCGGCCCCGGCGGGTGCCGGGGCCGCCTCAGCGGGTGGTGCGGGTGGTGGTGTGGGTCAGGTGAGGTCGCCGGCGGCGGGGAAGCGTTCCCAGACGCGGTGGCGGCCGAGCAGTTCGGCGATCTGCTGGAGGACGGCGGTGCCGCCGGTGCCGGTGATGACGCCGGTGGCGCCGTCGGGGATGCCGGCGGCGGTGAGGGCGGTGGTGGCGTCGCCCCAGCCGCCGATGGCCTTGGCGTGGCGGTAGGCCTCGTTGAGCAGTTGGGTGACGCGCGGGTCGACGGCGGCGTCGGTGGGTTCGCGGAGGCCGGCCTTGGCGTCGCGGGCGCCGTAGGCGTCGTCGCCGGGTGCGGGTGCGCCGGCGATGAGCAGGGCGTCGAATTCGATCGAGCGGGCGGTGGCGAAGGTGCGCTGGGCGACGAGCGGGCCGTCGCCGAGGGGGCCGCCGGTGGGGGCGATGAGGAGGGGGACCATGTCGCCGTCCAGGATCGCGGTGCGGGTGGCGGTGATCTCGGCGAGGTCGGCGTCGGGGCCGGCGATGATGCCGATGATGCGGCCGGTGGTGGGCCAGACCTTGCCGACTTGGGAGAGGGCGGGGCTGGGCTGGACGTCGGTGGGGGTGCCGGTGGGCTGGGGTGCGGGCAGGCCGAGGCTTTGGGCGACCTTGGTGCAGAGGACGGGGTCGATTTCGGCGAGGACCTTGAGGTAGCGCTCCTTGATGGGCTGTTCGTAGCACTTGCCGAGTTCGAAGCTGTAGGCGTCGATGAGGTGTTCGCGTTCGACGGGTGACAGGCTGGCCCAGAAGAGGCGGGGCTGGCTGAAGTGGTCGTCGAAGGTGGCGGGTGCCTGGCGGACGCGGGGTGCGGCGGCGACTTCGACGGGGACCTCGATGTAGCCGCCTTGGGCGGCGCCGGCGAAGAAGGGGCAGCCGCCGTCGAGGGAGTTGGGTTTGTAGGGGGCGACGCCGCCGTGGACGGCGTGCTGGTGGAGGCCGTCGCGGAGCATGTCGTTGACGGGGGCGTGGGTGCGGTTGATGGGGATCTGGTTGTAGTTGGGGCCGCCGAGGCGGGTGATCTGGGTGTCGATGTAGGAGAAGAGGCGGCCGGCGAGGAGGGGGTCGTCGGTGACGTCGATGCCGGGGACGAGGTGGCCGGGGTGGAAGGCGACCTGTTCGGTCTCGGCGAAGTAGTTGGTGGTGTTGCGGTTGAGGGTCATGAGGCCGATGGGCTGGACGGGTGCCAGCTCCTCGGGGACGATCTTGGTGGGGTCGAGCAGGTCGATGCCCTCGAACATCTGGTCGGGGGTGTCGGGGAAGGTCTGGATGCCCAGTTCCCATTGGGGGTGGGCGCCGGCTTCGATGGCGTCGAACAGGTCGCGGCGGTGGAAGTCGGGGTCGGCGCCGGCGGTGATCTGTGCTTCTTCCCAGGTGAGGGAGTGGACGCCGGCCTTGGGCTTCCAGTGGAACTTCACCAGGGTGGTGGCGCCTTCGGCGTTCTCCAGGCGGAAGGTGTGGACGCCGAAGCCCTCCATGGTGCGGTAGGAGCGGGGGATGCCGCGGTCGGACATGTTCCACATGGTGTGGAAGGTGCCTTCGGTGTGCAGGCCGACGAAGTCCCAGAAGGTGTCGTGGGCGCTCTGGGCCTGGGGGATCTCGCGGTCGGGGTGGGGTTTGCCGGCGTGGATGACGTCGGGGAACTTGATGGCGTCCTGGATGAAGAAGACCGGGATGTTGTTGCCGACCAGGTCCCAGATGCCTTCGGTGGTGTAGAACTTGGTGGCGAATCCGCGGGTGTCGCGCACGGTGTCGGCCGAGCCGCGGGAGCCGAGGACGGTGGAGAAGCGGACGAAGACCGGGGTCTGGACGCCTTCGGCGAGGAAGGCGGCCTTGGTGACGCCGGCGGCGGTGCCGTAGCCGGTGAAGACGCCGTGGACGGCGGCGCCGCGGGCGTGCACGACGCGTTCGGGGATGCGTTCGTGGTCGAAGTGGGTGATCTTCTCGCGCAGGTGGTGGTCGCGCAGCAGGACGGGGCCGCGGGGGCCGGCCTTGAGGGAGTGGTCGGTGTCGGGCAGGCGGGTGCCGGTGGCGGTGGTGAGGTAGGCGCCCTGCTGGGCCTTGGATTCGGGTGGGGCGCCGGTGGGGGCGCCGGTCGGGGTGACGGTGGCGGGCGTGCCCTGGTCGGGCTTGGGGGGCAGGGGTTCGCGCGGGGTGGTGGGTTCTTCGACGGTGGGCGTGCTGGGGCTGGGCCGGCCGGGGATGGGCTGCTCGCCGGCGGTGCCGCCGGTGGCGGCGGTGGCGGCGTCCTTGACCTTCTCCACGGCGGCCTTCACCGGGTTCTCCTCGGCCATCTGGGTGTCTCCTCGCGTAGCTGGGTCAGCGCGGCGGGGGTTCCGGTGTGCCTGTTCGGTCACGCCGGGTGTCCGCCGCGTCACTGTTCCGATCTGCTGCTGTTCCCGCTACCCGGGGTCGGGGCTTTGAACCGATCAATTTTGGGGGCCCGGTTTCACAGGGGCGGGTTTCGGGTGTGCGCACGATGTAGCAGTGCGGGCACAGTGGGCGTCGCCGGTTGTAACGGGTGGTTCCTAGCGTCGGGGGTGTCCGACGACAGGAAGGCTGGGGCATGACCGCGCTGGATGAGACGACCGCCGCGCCCGCGCCGGGGCGCGGCCGCCATTGGATCGATGACTGGCGGCCCGATGATGAGGCGTTCTGGGCGTCCACGGGGCGCCGGGTGGCCGTTCGGAACCTGGTGTTCTCCATCATCACCGAGCATCTGGGGTTCTCGGTGTGGCTGCTGTGGAGCATCGCGGTGCTCTCGCTGCCGGGGGCGGGGATCCACCTGTCGGTGGGGCAGGCGCTGTGGTTGACGACGGTGCCGAACCTGGTGGGGGCGGTGCTGCGGGTGCCCTATACCTTCGCGCCGGCGCGGTTCGGGGGCCGTAACTTCACGGTGGTGAGCGCGCTGCTGCTGCTGGTGCCGTGCGGGTTGTTCGTGTATGCGATCGGGCATCCGGGGATCCCGTTCTGGGCGCTGCTGCTGATCGCGGCGACGACGGGGCTGGGGGGCGGGAACTTCGCGTCCTCGATGGCCAACATCACGCATTTCTACCCGGCGTCGCGCCAGGGGCTGCCGCTGGGGTTGAACGCGGCGGGCGGGAACCTGGGGACGAGCGTGACGCAGCTGGCGATGCCGCCGCTGATCGTGGCGTTCGGGCTGGTGGCGGTGGGCTGGGTGTGGATGCCGCTGGTGCTGGTGGCGGCGGTGCTGGCGTATGTGTTCATGAACAACCTGACGCGGGCGACGTCGTCGTACACGGTGCGGGAGATGGCGGCGGCGGCGCGGGACCGGCAGACGATGGTGCTGTCGGTGCTGTACGTGGGGACGTTCGGGTCGTTCATCGGGTACTCGTTCACCTTCGGGGTGCTGATCAAGAGCCAGTTCCCGGAGGTGAAGGGCGCGCACGTGATCTGGCTGGGGGCGTTCGCGGGGTCGGTGGCGCGCCCGCTGGGCGGGTGGCTGGCCGACCGGTTCGGTGGGGCGCGGGTGACGCTGGCGACGTTCGCGGTGATGGCGGCGGGGATCGCGGCGGTGGCCTATGCGGCGGGGGCGGGGTCGTGGCCGCTGTTCCTGGGGGCGTTCCTGCTGGTGTTCGTGGCGACCGGGCTGGGCAACGGGTCGACGTACAAGATGATCCCGGCGGCGTTCGCTGCCCGGTCGATGGCCGAGGTGGACGTGACGCGGGCGGGCGCGGCGGCCGAGGCGGTGGCGGCGTCGCGGCGCCCGGCGGCGGCGGCGATCGGCATCATCTCGGCGGTCGGGGCGGCGGGCGGGGTGCTGGTCCAGCAGGCGTTCCGGGTCTCCCTCGAGCAGACCGGCGGTATCGGCGCCGCGCTGCTGGCGCTGGCGGGGTTCTACGCGCTGTGCCTGGTGCTGACGTGGGCCTGCTATCTGCGGCCGGCGGTGCGTGCGGCGCATCCCGCGCTGGCGCCCACCGTCTGACATCTGCCCTCCGGCACTTCGTCTCTTTGAGGCGGCGTGACGCCCGTCCGGACCCGTTCACGGGGTCCGGGCGGGCGTTTCGCGGTGGGCGCGGGGCGGGTAGGTCGTGATCGTGATGTGGTGGGGGAGGGGAACGGGACAGATGGCGACCTGCGAGGTCTGCGGCAACGACTACGCGCTGTCGTTCGAGGTGCACGCGCAGGGCGCGGTGCACACCTTCGACTCGTTCGAGTGCGCGATCACCCGGATGGCGCCGGTCTGCGAGCACTGCTCGGTGCGGATCGTGGGGCACGGCGTGGAGGTGGAGCGGCACTGGTACTGCTCGGCGCACTGCGCGCGGACGGCCGAGCCCGAGCGCGGCCGGCGGGTCCGCGACAGCGTGCCCGCGCAGGCGCCCGCCTAGAACGGCCCGGTCAGGCGGCGAAGGGGGCCGGGCGGCCGTCCTCCAGGTAGACGGGGCGGCCGGCGGCCAGGGCGGCCAGGCACGGCCCGGTCCGCCGCGCGATGTGGGGCGGCAGGAACGCGGCCGCCTTGTGGGGGGCGACGAGCGCGTGGTCGGACAGCTCCTCGGGCGGCAGGACGATCGCGGCGTGTTCGGCGGCGTCCAGGGCGCCGCCGAACACGAACACGTTGACCGCGTCGATGCCGCCGCGCGGCGGGCCGAAGTCCACGCACAGCAGGCCCGACAGGCGGGGGCGGAGCCCGAGCTCCTCCCCGCACTCGCGCACGCACGCCGCCAGCGGCGACTCACCGGCCTCGATGACGCCGCCGGGCAGCTGCCAGTGGGGCCGGTAGGTGGGTTTGACCAGCAGCATCCGGCCGAGGTCGTCCAGCAGCAGCGCGGCCGCCGCGCCGCGGGTGCGCGGCAGCGAGGCGTAGTAGGCGAGGTCATGGGCGGGGTCGTGGGCGGGGTCGGGGGCGAGGTCGTGGGCGGGGTCGGCCATGCCCCGAGCGTAGGCGGGCGGCCGGGGCGCGGCGGGGGGCCGCGCGCGGGCGCCGGCCGCATCCTGGCCGCGGATCGCCGGGCCGCCGCCGATCCGTGCGGCACCCGCGCCGGCGGCGCCGAATGATCCCTGACGGGAAGTGACAACGCTCGACCCGGGGCCGTCGACAAGTGACGGGCGGGCGCGGGACGGGCGCGGGACGGGCACGGGGCGGGGGCGGGGCTCGCGCGGGTAACGCGGTGAGGCGCCGGAAACCAGCGCGCCGCGCCGGCGAACGGGCCGGGAGTTGCCTGGCGGGAAAGAAGCGGCGGATTTCGCCGTTCCCGGGTTGCGAGATGACCACGAAAGGGTTTCAGAGTGAGCGGCTTTTAACACGCCGGTGACAGACGGGACGCAGCCCCGAAACCGCTCCTGCACAGGATCGGCCCCATGAGCGATGGAGGAGACGCAACGACCCGCATCGTCGTCATCGGCCACGGCCCGACCGGGCACCGGCTGGTGGAGGCGCTGCGCGCCGGCGGTGACGCCGCCCGCTGCACCGTCACCGTGATCGGCGAGGAGACCCGGACGGCCTACGACCGCGTGGCGCTGACCTCCTACCTGACCGACGGCGCCGACCTCGGTCACCCCGCGCACGACGAGGCGGTGGAGATGGTCACCGGGGACGCGGCGGTCGCGATCGACCGGGCGGCCCGCACGGTCCGCACCGCCTCCGGCCGCGTGATCGGCTACGACGCGCTGGTCCTGGCGACCGGCTCGGCGCCGTTCGTGCCGCCGGTGCCCGGCCGCGACCTGCCCGGGGTGTTCGTCTACCGCACCATCGACGACCTGGACGCGCTGCGCGAGCACTGCGCCCGCCTGACCGCCGGAGGACGCGCGGCGGGCGGCGGTGTCGGCGGCGTCGGCGGCGTCGTCGTCGGCGGCGGGCTGCTCGGCCTGGAGGCCGCGCGCGCCCTGCAGGGCCTGGACATGGACACCCACGTGGTGGAGGTCGCGCCCTGGCTGATGCCGCGCCAGCTCGACGAGGGCGGCGGCGCGATGCTGCGCCGCCACATCGAGACGCTCGGCATGACCGTGCACGCCGGCACCCCCATGAAGGGCCTGGAGGCGGGGGCGGACGGCGCGGTCGCCCGCGTCGCCCTGGCCGACGGCACCGGCGTCGACGCGGGCGTGGTGGTGTTCTCCGCCGGCATCCGCCCGCGCGACGAGCTGGCGCGCGGCTGCGGCCTGCCGGTCGGCGAGCGCGGCGGCGTCGTGGTGGACCAGGCGTGCCGCACCGAGGACCCGGCGGTCTACGCGGTGGGCGAGTGCGCCCTCATCGGCGGCACGGTCTACGGCCTGGTGGCGCCCTGCTTCAGCATGGCCGAGGTCGCCGCCGCCCACCTGCTGGCCGACGCCGCGGGCGGCCCGCCCAGCTCGGCGGCGTTCACCGGCGCGGACCTGTCCACCAAGCTGAAGCTGATGGGCGTGGACGTGGCCAGCTTCGGCGACCCGTTCGCCGGGCCCGACCAGGGCGCCCTGGACGTCACCTACACCGACCCGCTCGCCGGGGTCTACAAGCGCCTCATCGTCAGCGACGACGCCCGCACCCTGCTGGGCGGCGTGCTGGTCGGCGACGCCGCCGCCTATCCGGCGCTGCGCGCCCACCTGGGCGCCGAGCTGCCCGGCACGCCCGAGCAGGCCCTGTTCGGCGGGGTGGAGGCGGCCGGCGGGGAGCTGCCGGGCGCCACCGTCATCTGCTCGTGCAACAACGTCAGCGCCGAGACGATCCGCTGCGCCGTCCGCGACCAGGGCTGCACCGACATGGCGGCGGTGAAGGGCTGCACGCGCGCCGGCACCACGTGCGGCAGCTGCGTCCCGCTGGTGAAGAAACTGCTGGACGCCGAGCTGACCGCGGCGGGCGTGCAAGTCAGCAAGGCCTTGTGCGAGCACTTCGAGCACAGCCGCGCCGAGCTGTTCGACATCGCGCGCGTCACCGGCATCACCACCTTCTCCCGGCTCATCGCCGAGCACGGCCGCGGCCGCGGCTGCGACATCTGCAAGCCCGTCGTCGCCTCCATCCTGGCCAGCCTGGGCCACGGCCACATCCTGGAGGGCGAGCAGGCCGCGCTGCAGGACACCAACGACCACTTCCTGGCCAACATCCAGAAGAACGGCACCTACTCGGTGGTGCCGCGCGTCCCCGGCGGCGAGATCACCCCCGACGCGCTCATCGTGATCGGGGAGGTGGCCCGCGACTTCGGCCTCTACACCAAGATCACCGGTGGGCAGCGCATCGACCTGTTCGGCGCCCGCGTCGAGCAGCTCCCCCGGATCTGGAAGCGCCTGGTCGACGCCGGGTTCGAGTCCGGGCACGCCTACGGCAAGGCGCTGCGCACGGTGAAGTCGTGCGTGGGCTCCACCTGGTGCCGCTACGGCGTGCAGGACTCCACCGCGATGGCGATCCTGCTGGAGCTGCGCTACCGGGGGCTGCGCGCCCCCCACAAGCTGAAGTCGGCGGTGTCGGGCTGCGCCCGCGAGTGCGCCGAGGCCCAGAGCAAGGACTTCGGGGTCATCGCCACCGAGAAGGGCTGGAACCTGTACCTGGCCGGCAACGGCGGCATGCGGCCCCGCCACGCCGACCTGTTCGCCACCGACCTCACCGACGCCGAGCTGGTCCGCTACATCGACCGGTTCCTGATGTTCTACATCCGCACCGCCGACCGGCTGCAGCGCACCGCGAGCTGGCTGGAGGGCCTGGAGGGCGGCCTGGACTACCTGCGCGCCGTCATCGTCGACGACGCCCTGGGCATCTGCGCCGAGCTCGACGCCGCCATGGAACGCCACGTCGGCGCCTACTCCGACGAGTGGCGCGACACCCTGGAGGACCCCGCCAAGCTCGGCCGCTTCGTGTCCTTCGTCAACGCTCCCGACACCCCGGACCCGAGCATCGTGTTCGCGTCCGAACGCGACCAGATCAAGCCGGTCCTGGTGACCGGCCCCCGCCTGGAGGTTGCCGCCCGATGACCGTCTCGCCCGACACCGCCGTCCGCGCCACCGCGCCGCCCGCCACCGCACCGGCCGCACCGGCGGCACCGGCCGTCCCCGAGCCGGCCGCGCCGGCCGCGCCGGCCGCGCCGGCCGCGCCGGCCGCCGCGCGCTGGCACGCCGTCTGCGACTACGGCGCGCTCACCCCCGAGCGCGGCGCCGCCGCGATGGTCGGCGGCGTCCAGGTCGCGGTGTTCCGCACCAGCGACGGCGCCCTGTACGCGGTCGCCAACCTCGACCCCTTCAGCGGCGCCCAGGTGATCTCCCGCGGCATCACCGGCAGCCGCGGCGGCGCGCCCACCGTCGCCTCGCCCATGTACAAGCAGGTCTTCGACCTGGCCACCGGCGTCTGCCTGGACGACCCGCGCGTCGCGCTGCCCACCTTCGCGATCCGCCGCGGCCCCGGGGACCGGGTGGAGGTGGCGGACCGCGATGAGCAGCGCCGATGAGCCGCTGGCCGGTTTCGCGGTCGGGGTCACCGCCGCCCGCCGGCACGAGGAGCTGGCGATGCTGCTGGAACGGCGCGGCGCCCGCGTGGTGCTGGCCCCCGCCATCCGGCTGATCCCCCTGGCCGACGACGTGGAGCTGCTGCAGGCCACCAAGGAGTGCGTGGCGCGGCCCCTGGACCACGCCGTCGTCACCACCGGCATCGGTTTCCGCGCCTGGCTGGAGGCCGCCGACGGCTGGGGGCTGCGCGAGGAGCTGGTGGCGCGGCTGGAGGGCGTGGGCATCCTGGCCCGCGGCCCCAAGGCGCGCGGCGCGATCCGCCAGATCGGCCTGGCCGAGGAGTGGTCGCCGCCCGCCGAGAGCTGCGCCGAGGTGCTGAAGTACCTGCTGGCCAAGGACCTGCGCGGCGCCCGCGTCGCCGTCCAGCTCTACGGCGAGCAGCTGCCGGAGTTCACCGGCGCGCTGCGCGCCGCCGGCGCCGAGGTCGTGGAGATCCCGGTGTACCGCTGGTCGCGCACCGACGACTCCACGCCGCTGCGGCGCCTGGTCGGCCAGGCCGTCGCCGGCACCGTGGACGCCATCACCTTCACCAGCGCGCCCGCGGTCGCCTCCACCCTGGCGGTGGCGGCCGAGGACGGCCTGGAGGAGCCGCTGCTGGAGGCGCTGCGCACCCACGTGGTCGCCGCCTGCGTCGGCCCGGTCACCGCCCAGGCCCTCACCGAGCGGGCGGTGCCGACGGTGCAGCCCGAGCGGGCCCGCATCGGCGCCCTGGTGCGGGCGCTGGCCGAGAACCTGCCGCGCCGCCGCTCGCGGCGCCTGTCGGTGCGCGGCACCGAGCTGGAGCTGCGCGGCCACGCCGTCGTTCTGGACGGGCAGCTGCGGCCGATCGCGCCGGCGCCGATGGCGATCCTGCGGGCGCTGGCGCGCCGCCCCGGGCACGTGGTGTCGCGGGCCGAGCTGTGCGGGGTGCTGCCGAGCCGGCTGATGTCGGGCGGCTCGCCGTGGGCGCGCGAGGCCCGCCCGCAGGCCGACGAGCACGCCGTGGAGATGGCGGTCGCGCGGCTGCGCCGCGGCCTGGGCCGCACCGGCATCGTGGAGACCGTCGTCAAGCGCGGCTACCGGCTGGCCTGCGACCCGCGCATGGCCGCCGAACCCCTGCGGGCGGAGTTCCATGGCTGACGCGCAGGAGACGACGGCGTGCGCGCGGCCCGGCGCGCCCGCGCTGCTGGCGGTCGCCCACGGGTCGCGCGACCCGCGCGCCACCGCCGGCGTGCGGGCCCTGCTGCGGCGCGTGCGCGCGCTGCGCCCGTGGATCGCCGTCGCCGAGTCCTACGCCGAGATCGCCGCGCCGTCCCTGGAGGACGCCCTGCACGGCGTGGACGGGCCGCTCGTCGGCGTCCCGCTGCTGCTGGCGCGCGGCTACCACGCGCTGATCGACGTCCCGGGGCGGGTGGAGCGCCGCCGCCCCGACGCCGCGGTGGCGCGGCCGCTGGGCCCGCACGCCCTGCTGGCGGCGGCGCTCGCCGAACGCCTGGCCGAGATCCCCGCGGCGCGCCGCGGCGACGCGGTGGTGCTCGGCGCCGCCGGGTCCAGCGACCCCGCCGCGCTCGCCGACCTGCGCACCGCCGCCCGCCTGCTGGCCCGCCGCACCCGGCGGCCGGTGCCCTTCGGCGTCGTCGCCGGCACCGGCCCCGCCCTGGACCGGGTGATCGCCGAGCAGCGCGCGCGGGGCGCCGCACGTGTGGTCGTGGCGTCCTACCTGCTGGCGCCCGGCCACTTCCAGGACCGCCTGGAGACCGCCGGCGCCGACCACGTCACCCGCCCCCTGGGCGACCACGACGCGCTCGCACGCCTGGTGCTGCGCCGCTACGACCAGGCCCGCCTGCGCATGACCGCCGTCGTCCCCGTCCCCTGACCCCGCCCCCTCGCGGGGCGCGGGGTCAGGCGATGGGCGGGCGGGCGCCGCCGGGGGCGAAGCGCGGGTCGTGGTGGGCCAGGACCCGCAGCAGCATGTCCTCCAGATCGGCCCGCTCCTGCTCGGCCAGCGGCGCGAACAGCTCCTCGTTCAGGCGCGCGCGCCGGTCGCGCTGCGCCGCCAGGGCCCGCCGGCCCGGCCCGGTGACCTCGAGGCGGTAGCGGCGGCGGTCGCCGGGATCGCGGCGCCGCTCCACCAGGCCGTCGCGCTCCAGCGCGTCCACGACCGCGACCAGGTCGCCGGCGTCGGTCCACAGCCGGTCGCTCACCTCGCGCTGCGACAGCGGCCCGTAGGCCGCCACGCACGCCAGCGCCATCAGGTGCGGCATCCGCAGCAGCCCGCCGTTGTCGGCGGTGCGCGTCGTGCCGGCCTTGCGGCGGATCAGCCGGACCAGCTCGTACACCAGGTAGGAGGGCGCGCTGAGCAGGGGCTCGGGCGCGGACTCGGGCGCGGACTCGGGCGGGGCGGCCGGCGGGGAGCCGTCGGGCATCGATCATTCCTTGGTCGCACTAATATCTCTTGACGTGAGAGACAGGATACACCTACGGTTGTCCGGTCCAAGGAACGACACGCGAGGAGACCTCATGCCCGAAGGGGAACCGGCCGTCGTCGTGGACGGCCTGGTGAAGAGGTTCGGCGACACCGAGGCGGTCCGAGGGATCGGCTTCACGGTGGCGCCGGGGGAGGTCTTCGGCTTCCTCGGCCCCAACGGGGCCGGCAAGTCCACCACCATCAACATGCTGTGCACCCTGCTGCGCCCCACCGGCGGCGTCGCCCGCGTCGCCGGCCACGACGTCGTCGCCGAACGCGACGACGTGCGCCGCCGCATCGGCCTGGTCTTCCAGGACCCCACCCTGGACGGCTACCTCACCGGCGAGCAGAACCTGCGCTTCCACGCCGAGCTGTACGGCGTGCCGCGCGCGGTCGCCGCCGGCCGCATGCGGCAGGTCCTGGACATGGTCGGCCTGTGGGACCGCCGCAAGGACCGGGTGTCGACCTACTCGGGCGGCATGCGCCGCCGCCTGGAGATCGCCCGCGGCCTGCTGCACTCCCCGCGGGTGCTGTTCCTGGACGAGCCGACCGTCGGCCTGGACCCCCAGACCCGCGCCTCCATCTGGGAGTACATCCGCCGGCTGCAGGCCGCCGAGGAGATCACCATCTTCATGACCACCCACTACATGGACGAGGCCGAGTACTGCGACCGGATCGCCATCATGGACTCGGGCACCATCGTCGCCCTGGACGCCCCCGAGGCGCTGAAGGCCGCCGTCGGCAAGGACCGCGTGCAGATCCGCACCCCCGACGGCACCGCGGCCCTCGCCGCCCTGAAGGAGCGCTTCGGCCTGGACGCCGTCCTCGCCGAGGGCGCGGTGACCTTCGCCGTCGCCTCCGGCGAGGCGTTCGTGCCGCGCCTGTTCGCCGACCTCGGCGTGCCGATCACCGCCGTCAGCGTCGCCCGGCCCTCCCTGGACGATGTGTTCTTCACCTACACCGGCAGCACCATCCGCGACGCCGAGGGCGCCGGCAAGGGCACCGACCGGATGCGCATGGCGATGGCCGCGCGCGGGAGGCGATGAGCATGGCCACCACCTCGACCCCCGGCCCGACCCCCGAGCCGACCCCCGAGCCGACCCCCGAGCGGGCCCTCGCCTCCGGCCCGGCCCCGGGCGCCGCGCCCGCCGTGCCCGCCGTCGCCGCCGTCCGCGTCCCCGAGCGCAGCCTCGCCCACGACCTGCGCGCCGTGAAGATCGTCCTGCACCGGGAGCTGATCCGCTTCCTGCAGGACCGCATGCGCATCGCCTCGGGCCTCGTCCAGCCCGTCCTGTGGCTGCTGGTCATGGGCACCGGCCTGGCCAAGCTCACCGCCTCGGCCGGCGGCTCCCACGGCGAGGTCAACCTGCGCACCTTCATCTTCCCCGGCGTGTGCGCCATGTCGGTGATGTTCACCGCCATGTTCTCGGCCGGCTCCATCGTGTGGGACCGCGAGTTCGGGTTCCTGCGTGAGATGCTCGTCGCGCCGGTCTCGCGCGCCTCCATCGTCGTCGGCAAGTGCATCGGCGGCGCCGTCGTCGCCACCCTGCAGGGCGTCATCATCCTCGCCCTCGCCGGCCTGGCCGGCGTCCCCTACGACCCGCTGCTGCTCGCGCAGATGCTCGGCCTGATGTTCCTCGGCGCCTTCGCCCTCACCGGCTTCGGCGTCATGCTCGCCGCCCGCATCAAGGCCATGCAGGCGTTCTTCGCCGTCATGCAGATGGCCATGATGCCCATGATGTTCCTTTCAGGAGCTTTGTATCCGCTGAACGGCCTCCCCACCTGGCTGACCGTCCTCACCCGCCTGAACCCGCTCACCTACGCCGTCGACCCCCTCCGCCAGGCGGTCTTCGCGCACCTGCACGTCTCCGAGCAGATGCAGCGGACGTTCAACCCCGGCGTGACCTGGGGAGACTGGCGCGTCCCCGTCGGCCTGGAGATCCTCATCGTGATCGCCATGGGCCTCGGCCTGATGGGCGTGGCGATCTGGGAGTTCCGCCACGGCGACTGACCCCGCCCGGAACGGGTTTTGGGTCTGGCGGCGGGACGGGGCGGGCGGCCAGGATGGTGCCGCCCGCCCTCGATCATGAAGCGGGACCCGACCCCCGGGAGCCCCCGTGCGACCACGCCTGCCCGCCGCCGCGCTGGCGGTCCTGCTCGCCGCCGGATGCGGCGGCACGGGCAACGGCACGGGCGCCGGCGGCGCGGGCGCGACGAGCGAGCCGCCGCCGCTCGCCCAGGCCAGCCCCACGCCCCTGGCCGCGCCCTCCAACACCCGCACCCCCGGACCGGCCGTCACCAAGGTGTGCGCCCTGGCCGGCGCCGCGCTGGTGGCCTCGGCCCTGAAGACCCCCACCCGCCCCCGGGCCCGCGAGACCGCCCACCCCGGCGGCGCCCGCTCCTGCCGCTACCAGTACGCGAGCACCTGGGTGGAGATGTGGGCGGTGCTCGAACCCGCCCGCCGCTCGCCCGACCTCACCGTCCAGGCCGTCATCGGCCAGTACACCGGCACCCTGGAGAAGGTCCCCGGCCTCGGCGACGCGGCCCTGTACGCCGGCGGCAGCGCCGCCAACGCCGCCGAGACCCTCGCCGTCGCCCGGCTGGAGGGCACCCGCATGCGGACCATCACCCTGTCGGCGTTCCTGGACGGCCACAACCGCGACGGCCTGGCCGCCATCGCGCGCACCGCACTGGAACGGAGCTGACCCCGTGCGACGGACAACGGCGACACCGGCGGCGACACCGGCGGCGGCATCGGTGGCGGCGGTGTGCCTGGTCCTGACCGGCGGCTGCTCCGGCGACGGCGGCAAGGACGCCTGGGCGGGGCGCGGCCGCCCCGTCGCCGTCCCCAGCGAACCGGCGCCCACACGCACCCCCGAAGGGGTCGCCAACGGCGTCAGCGGCATCCGCGTCGCCCTGCAGGGACGCGTCCTCGCCACCGCCGGCGTCGTGCGGCCCGTGCGGTCGCAATGCAGCACCCCCGCGCCCCTGCCCGCCTTCACCTGCCAGGTGACCCTCCTCGGCCAGACGGTCACCTACCAGGTCACCTCCGAACCGCAGTCCGGCACGATCCACCGCTGGACGGCCCGACCCGACGCCCTCATCGTGACCCGCACCGGCGTCGAGCGGGCCCTGTGGGACGCCTACGCCCCGCGCGCCACCGCGATCAGATGCGACCCCGTCCTGCCCGAGCAGCAGCGCGTCGCCCCCCTGGCCCGGCTGAAGCAGCGCTGCTACGTCAAGCCCACCGCGGCCGACCCCGGCCTCGGCGCCGCCGGCCGCAACCGGGCCCGCACCGTCGCGGTGCAGATCACCGTCCACGACGGCCGCGTCTCCTTCACCGAGCACCGCCAGTGACCCTCGCCGCACCCCACCCCGCCGCACCCCACCCCGCCGCGCCCCACCCCGCCGCGCCTCACCGCGCCGGCGGGAACCCCGCCTGGTCCTGGTAGGCCGACGCCTGCAGGGCGTACAGGTCGGCGTACAGCCCGCCCAGCTCCATCAGCGCCCGGTGGTCGCCGTGCTCGATGACGCGACCGTCCTCCAGGACGTAGATGCGGTCGGCGTGGCGGACGCTGGCGAGCCGGTGGGTGATCAGCAGGACGGTCCGGTCGTGCGCGGCGGCGTGCGCGCGGATCTGCTCGAACAGCCGGTGCTCGGCCCGGGCGTCCAGCGCGGCGGTGGGCTCGTCGCAGATCAGCAGCGGCGCGGCCCGGTAGAAGCCGCGCGCGGCCGCCAGCCGCTGCCACTGCCCGCCCGACAGCTCCCGGCCGCCCTCGAAGCGCTTGTCCAGCAGGGTGTCCAGGCCGAGCGGCAGGGCGTCGATCACCTCGTCGGCGCCCGCCGCCGCGGCGGCGTCGCGGACCGCGGCCCGCACCTCGGCCGCGCCCGGGTCGTCGCCCATCACGATGTTCTCGGCCGCGGTCATCGGCCAGTGCGTGTGGTCCTGGGCGACCACCGCGATCGCCCGCCGCAGCACCTCGGGATCCAGGCCGGTGACCAGCACCTCGTCCCAGCGGATCCGCCCCCGCTGCGGCGGGTAGAGCCCGGCCAGCACCTTGGCCAGGGTCGTCTTGCCCGAACCGTTCTCCCCGACCAGCGCCACCACCTCCCCGCGCCCCAGCCGCACCGACACCCCGCGCAGCGACGGCTCCTGCGACCCCGGGTAGGCGAACGTGACGTCCTCGGCGACGATCTCGGAGAAGCCGCGCAGCCGCTCCACCCGCCGCTCCCGCTCGCCCGCCGCCAGCGCCGGCCGCCCCGCCCGGCCCGCGGAGATGCGCTCCTCGGCCGCCGCGCAGTACCCCAGATAGTCGCCGAAGTACAGGCCGTCCTCGTAGCAGCGGTTCAGCGAGTACACCAGGTTGATCAGCGAGCTCTGCCCGGTGCGGATCGCCAGCACCGCCGTGCCCGCCACCGCCAGCGGCATGATCTGCTCCCACAGCAGCAGCCCGAGCGCCACGTACATCACCGCCGTCGCCGCGCCCTTGAACACATCGCCGTACAGGCGCGTCATCGTCTGGCGCCGCGCCAGGCCCAGCAGCACCGCCCTGATGTGCCCCGACAGCCCCGCGTACTCGCGCAGCAGGAAACCGCGGACGGTGAACGAGCGGACCTCGGCGGCGTGCCAGCGCCCCACCATCAGATCCGTCATGATCCATTCGCGGCGCCGCACCTCCACCAGCTCCAGCTGCGTCAGGTACCCCAGCCGGGCCGCGCGCACCGCCGCCCACCCCTCGGGCAGCGCGGTCAGCAGCAGCAGCGGCAGCAGCACCGGATGCAGGACGCCCAGCGCCCCGGCCGCCGCCAGCACCCCGACCGAGGCGGTCAGCAGGTCCACCGCGTTGTCCACCATCGACGACGCCGCGTCCACGCCCCGCATGCGCGCCCGGTGCAGGTCGTCCTGGAAATCCGAATCGTCGAACGCCGCCAAATCGACCGCGGTCGTCAGCTCGTACAGGCGCTGCTCGGCGATCCGGTCGATCTGCGGCCTCAGCCGCGCCTGCGTCCACTGCGCCGCCGCCGCCAGCCCCGCCCGGATCGTGATCGCCGCCCCGACCAGCACCAGCGCCGGCGCCGCCTCGCGCACCCGCCCCGGCGTCGGGCCCCCGGCGAACAGGGCGGTCAGGACGGCGGTGGTGGCCAGCAGCCCGAACGCGGTGAACACCCCGACCACGACGTTGAGCGCCAGCGTCACCACAAGGTCGCGGCGCCCCGCCCCCCAGGCCATCCGCATGACCTGCCCGAGCAGCGCCGGCAGCCGCCGCGCCATCGTGAACGTCCCGGTCCGCGACAGCTCGACGGCCTTGCCGTACCCCTTGGCCTCGCTGAGCTTGGGACCGAAGACGCCCTCCGCCGGCCCGGCGCCCCCCGCCCCCCGGCGCCACCCCGGCCACCCCAGCCACCGCGGCCACCCCGGCCGCCGCGGGCGCCTCACGAACCCGCCCCGGCACCGTCGATCGTCACATCGTCTCCCGCCGTCCGCGCCACCCCACCACACTCGGCGAACCCGCCCGCGGCCGGAAAGGGAAAAATGCGCACTACGGCCCCGTCCCGCCCGCCACAGTCGTACCGCCGGCGGGTAAGGGACACCCCCCGGGCGCGGCCGCGGGAAGGCCCGGCAGACCGGGCGGGTCAGGCGGGCCGGGCGGGCCTAGCCGGCGGGCTGCCCGGTGACCGAGGCAAGGTAGGCGCCGGTGGCCCCCGCATCCATGATCCACTCTTCGGTGGTGGGCGGGTCGGTGTAGCAGGCGGCGAAGCGGGCGGCGACCCCGTCGTCGGCCGACGCCACGCCGAGCACCTGCTGCACGTGCTCGGGCAGCGGCCCGATCATCATGTTGGTGAAGGCGGTCGGGAACCGGGCGTAGGTGTCCCAGTAGGCGTCGAACGTCGCCTGCATCCAGCCGGCGTCGAAGGGCCCGTCGCCGCGCTCGAGGATCGCGCGGGCGTAGATGTCGGCGGCGTGGCAGGCGTTGTTGGCGCCCTGCCCGGTCGCCGGGTCGTTGAGCACGACGGTGTCGGCGAGCCCGAGCAGCGGCACGCCGTCCAGGACCGCGACGGGCCGCCGCACGGTGGGCGGGTACCCGCCGTACAGGGCGGCGCGGGCGTCGGTCGGCTCGGCCGCGGCCAGCAGCCGGTGCTCCCAGGGCGCCCACTCGGCGGTGAGCTCGCGCAGCCGCTCCAGGTGGCCGTCCGGGGTCAGCGAGGTGCGGGCGCTCGCGGGCCACACGTCCAGGGGGCCGCCGGGCACCGCCTCGCACAGCACGATGTCGCAGGCCCCGGTACGGGTGAGGCCCGGCATGTAGAACAGCTCCCCGACGCCGGGCAGCGCGGTGATCCGCACGTGCGGGCGCGGATCCGCCGGCCAGGGCGCCATGCCGTGCAGGTAGATCGCCGCCAGGCGGCGCTGCGGGGCGCGGTAGGGGGAGCGGGCGTCGTCGCGGTCGAACAGCTCCACCAGCTCGCCCTTGCCCGCGGCGATGACGGTGAGGTCGTGGCGGCGGGCCAGGGCGGGCAGCTCGGAGGTCAGCACGGGGTGGACCTGCACGCGGCCGCCGCGCTCCTCCAGCAGGTCCATCCACGCGGGCATCTTCACGCGCTGGTCGACCGAGGCGGCGGGCCGCGCGAACGGGCCGTAGGTCTCCAGCAGCGCCTGCCCGCCGGGACCGGCGACGGTGACGCGCTGCCCGGTGATCTGCGGCGCCTGCGGCCACAGGTCCAGCCCGTGGGCGCGCTCGATGTCCAGGGCCGGGTGGAACACGCACTGCGTGGAGGTGGGGCGGCCGCCGGCGATGTCCTCGCCGGAGCGGTCCGACATCACGGTGACGTCGTAGCCGTTCCCGGCGAGCACCAGCGCGAGCTGCAGGCCGGCCTGGCCGGCACCGATGATCAGGATCTTGCGCAAGGGGGGTCTCCCAGAGGATCGGGCGGTGGAGCGGGGGACGAAGGCGGGCAGGATCGGGGGCGGGGACGTGCGCGGGCGCGGTCAGGCGGGGGCGGCGGCTCCGGCGGGGCGGGGCGCGCGGGTCGCCTGCGTATGCCGCAGAGCGGCGACCAGGACGTGCAGCACCGAGCGCCGGTCGCGGGCGTCGCAGGCGACCAGGGGAACCCGCGCGGGCAGGCGCAGCGCCTCGCGGACCGCGTCCGGGCGGTGGTGCCGGACGCCGTCGAAGAGGTTCACCGCCACCACGTACGGCACGTCGGAGTCCACGTCGAAGTAGTTGACGGCCGGGAACCCCTCCTGCAGCCGCCGCGAGTCCACCAGCACCACCGCCGCGGACGCGCCGTGCGACAGGTCGTCCCACAGCGGCCAGAACCGCGCCTGCCCGGGCGTGCCGAACAGGTAGAGGACCAGATCGCCGGCCACGGTGATGCGGCCGAAGTCCATGCCGACGGTGGTGCGGGTCTTGCCGGGCGCCGCCGGCGCGCCGTCCACCCCGCCGGCCGCGGTCGTCATCCACTCGTCGGTGCTGATCGGCGGGATCTCCGAGACCGCGCCCACCAGGGTCGTCTTGCCGACGCCGAAGCCGCCCGCCACCACGATCTTGGCCGAGGTGACGCGCAGGCCGCGGTGCCGGTCAGAGTCGCTGAAGGCCATCGAGCAGCCGCTCCAACATCTGAGGGTCGTAGGGATCGGCGGCGCCCGCCCCGGCGGTGTCGCCGTGCCGCAGGTGGCCGGAGGCGAACAGGTCGCCCAGCACGATGCGGGTGAGGCCGAGCGACATGCCGGTCGCCGCCGACAGCTCGGCGACGGTCGCCGGCCCCCGCCCGGCCGCCCCGTACAGGGCGCGCGCGTCGGGCTCCATCCGGGCCGCGGCGCCGGCGTCGAAGCCGCGAGCGGCGACGAGGGCGTGCACGTCCAGGTGGCGGGGCGGGCGCACGCGCCCGCCGGCGCGCACGAACTGGCGGACCCAGCGGTGCCGCCCGCCCGTCCAGGACGGCGGAACGGGCCCGGGCGCGGCGGGCGGCGAACCGGGCTGCGGGGTGGACGGTGCGGCGGGCGGCGCGGCAGGTCGCGGGGCCGGGCCGTGCGGCGCGCGGGGGTCGGGAAAGGGCGGCGTGGTCATGGCGCGAGCGTCCCGCTCAGGATGTCCTCGCGGAGCCGCAGGCGCACCCGGTCGCCGAAATGGCGCTGGTGCTGCGCGATGAACCGGCTCATGGCGTGCGCGACATGGCCGAGGTTGCCGCCGCGGACCACCAGCGCGCCCATGGTCACCTCCGGCGTCACCCGCATGATCAGGTACCGGCCGGCGCCGCAGCCGATCACCAGGTCGTCGCAGGAGGCGGCCGCGGCGGAGCGGTGCGCGCCGTGGCCGGGACGCCGGCCCGGCCCGGCCGGCCCGGCCGGGGCGGCGCCCTGGTAGGGGTCGGCGAGCAGGTCCGCGACGCGGTGCCCGGTCGAGATCATCGCGGTGATCAGGGCGGCCACCGGCTCGATGGCGGGCCGCGGCAGCCCCGCGGCCAGCAGCGGCAGCCCGTCGCTGGAGGCCAGCAGGGCGTGCCCGGTGCCGGCGGCGCCGTGCACGAACTCCTCCAGCAGCCGCTGGAAGTCCGCGGTGGTGCTCGGGTCGGCGCCCGGCAGGCCCGGCGGCGGGGGAAGGGGATTCACGGTCATCGCTGAGGGCGTCCCCTCGGGTCGGCGGCGGTGGCGGGCGCGCCGGGCGGTCCCTGCCCGGGCATCTCGCGGGCGGGCATCTCGTGGGCGGGCATGTCGTAGTCGGGCAGGCCGTCCAGGTCGGCGGCGAACGCGGCGTGCGCATCGGCGTCGGGGACCGCCGGGGTCCGCGGCGCACCGCCGCGCCCGCCGCGCCGGCCGGCGGTCGGCCGGACGGGCAGGCCGTCCGCGGTCAGCGCGTGCGCGTCCGGCGCGGGGGCGGCCGGGACCGGCGGCGCGGGGACCTCGGCGACCAGCGCCCGCCGGTCCCGGACCGGCGGGCCGCCCGCATCCGCGGCGCCCGGCGGGGCCACGGCCGACACCAGGTGGGCGGGCAGCGTGACGGTGGTGATCGTGCCGGTCGGGTGCCAGAGGGCCTGCCCGGTCCGGGAGGCCAGCTCCACGGTGAGGCCGTGGCGGGCCGCGATCCGGTGCACCACCGGCAGGCCCGTGCGCCGCGCGGTGGCCTCCGACAGGGCCGGGACGGGCCCGGCCAGCAGCCGGGTCAGCTCGGCGAGCCGCTGCGGGGGCAGGCCCGTCCCGTAGTCGTCGATCTGGATCCGCACCGCGCCGCCGGGGACCAGCGACGCGGCCACCTCCACCTGGGCGCGGGTGCCGGTCGTGGAGTTGTCCAGCAGCGCCGCCAGGAGCTGGGCGGCGTCCTCGCCGACCCCGGGCGCCGCGGCGGCCTCGCACATGGCGGTGACGACGACGTGGTCGTGGCGGACGATCCCGCCGATCGCGACGGCGACCATGTCGGCGATGGTGAGCGACTCGGTGAGGTGGCCCGGCGCGGTGCCGGCGAGCACCCGCTGGTCCCCCGCCAGCCGCCAGGAGCGCGCGGCCGCCGAGTCCAGCCGGTAGACCAGCTCCAGCAGGGCGGGATCCTCCACACGCTGCTGGAGACCGTCCAGATCCTCGCGCATGGACTCGCTGAGCAGCCCGAGCCGCAGCGAGAACTCCTCCAGCGCCGCCTCCAGCGCGGCCTCGCGCCCGGTGGGCGCGGCGGCGGGCGCGGCGGCGAACGCGGGCGCGGGGAGGAGGGGAGGGCACCCGGCGGCCGCGTCCGGAGCGGGCCGGCGGCGCCGCCCCCAGCCCATCAGCGCCCGCCTTTCGCGGCGCCGGCGCCGGCACCGTGAAAGCGCGGTGCGGCACGGAGGGGAAGGGCGTCGGAATGGCCGCGCGCCATCACCGGAACGATCCCGGAAGCGACCGAGCGGGGGAATTTTCGCATGAATTTGCCATCAGTGTCCGAAAGGGCTGGGGCCATCTGCGGAGGCGGGCGTGTGCCGGGGCGGCGCCGGGGCGGCGCCGCGACGCGAGGACGCCGCCGATGCGCGGGAACGCCCCGGGCGGTGGCGGAGCGGGCGCGCCGCACGGGGGAGTGGAGGCGTCGGGTCAGTGCACCGTCCCGGTGGTCGCGCGGGTCGCAAGACGGTGCCGGAGGCGCCGGCACGCCCCGCCGGGCGGCGGGCCGAGCGGCGCGCAAGCCGCCTTGCGTGAGCGCTTTCACGCTCATAGGGCAGCACAGTACCGGATTTATGGATCATGCTCGCAACTAAGAGCGAAAAGACAGTTGAAATACCGGTCGGTATTCCCATTGTCCCGCCCGGAGAACCGTTCACCGGGTGGCGAACCCCGCGCCGGCACCGTCCCGCCGGCACCGTCCCGCCGGCACCGTCCGGCTGGAACGGCGAAGGGCCCGCCCGGACGGTGTCCGGGCGGGCCCTTCGGGCCGTGGCGGGGATCAGACGGCGAAGTCCAGCAGCGGGTGGGCGTTGGAGGGGTGCCGCAGCTTGGACAGCGACTCCTTCTCCAGCTGGCGGATGCGCTCGCGGGTGAGGCCGAGCGCCTTGCCGATCTCGTCCAGCGTGCGCGGCGTGCCGTCGTAGAGCCCGAACCGCATCGCCATGATCTTGGCCTCGCGGGGGGACAGGATGTCCAGCGTGCGGCGCAGCTGCTCGGCCATGAGCTGGCGGTCCACCAGGTCGGAGGCCTCGGGGGAGTCGGTGTCCTCGATGAGGTCGCCGATCCGGGTCTCGCCGTCCTCGCCGATGGTGGAGTCCAGGCTGATCGGCTGGCGGCTGGTGCGCAGCAGCTCGCGGATCTGCTCGGGGCTCTTGTCCAGCTCGACGGCCAGCTCCTCGGGGGTGGGCTCGCGGCCGAGGCGCTGGTGCATGTCGCGCTCGACGCGGCTCAGCTTGCTCAGCATCTCCAGCACGTGCACGGGCAGCCGGATGGTGCGGGCCGAGTCGGCGAAGCCGCGCTGGATGGCCTGGCGAATCCACCACATGGCGTAGGTGGAGAACTTGTAGCCCTTGGAGTAGTCGAACTTCTCCACCGCGCGGATCAGCCCGAGGTTGCCCTCCTGGACCACGTCCAGCAGGGACAGGCCCCGGTCGGAGTACTTCTTGGCGACCGACACCACCAGCCGCAGGTTGGCCTCCAGCATGTGCGCCTTGGCGCGGCGGCCGTCGGCGGCGACCCACTCCAGGTCCAGGCGGGCCTGCGGGGTGAGCTTGGCGGTTTCCAGCTTGTGCTCGGCGTACAGGCCGGCCTCGATGCGCTTGGCGAGCTCGACCTCCTGCTCGGCGGTGAGCAGCTGGCGCCGCCCGATCGCCTTCAGGTAGGTGTGCACCGAGTCGCCCATGGCCGTCGAGGTGTCGTCCAGGTCGGCGATCTCGGCCTCGGCGGTCTCCACCTGGGTCAGCTCGAACGCGCCGTCGTCGGGACCGTCGTCGGTACCGTCGGCCTCGCCGGGGGCGGGCTCGGGCGCGGGGTCGGGCGCGGCCTTCACCGGGGCGTCCTTGCGGGCGGTCCGGCGGGCGCGCTTGGCGCCGGCGGTGCCGCCGGTCGCGGCGTCGTCGGCGGCACCGTCCTTGCGGGCGACGCGGCGCGACGGCGCCGACCCCTTGGTGGACCCCTTCGCGGCCCCCTCGCCGGTCCGCTCGGGTGTGTCGGGCCTGTCGGTCGTGGCGGCCGCCTTCCGCTCGGCGGGTGCGCGCCGCGCGCCGTCCTCCTCGGCGGCCAGGCCGATGCCCGACTCGGTGAGCCGGCGCAGGATGGAACGGCCCTGGGCCGGGCTGATCCCGGCGGCCTCGAAGGCACGGCGCACCTCGTCCAGCGAGAGGTGCCCCTGCGAGCGGCCGCGCTCGATGAGAGCGCCGAAGACCGGGTTCGTCGACTCCGTCAGCGGGGTCTCTACGGCGGTTCGCGGCATGAGGACACCCCCCTCCCTTCCGTGGTGTAGGGCGACGCGGAGAAGCTGTTCTCTCTCGACGCGTGCATAAACCGGAACGCCTGGCAGGGGCGCGGTTGTTCCCGGCGGGGGAGGGGCCGAACGGATCACCCTACCGGCGCGCGGGCCGTGCCCGGCACGGGCGCGCGGACGCGAAACCCCTGATCGGCAAGGGCCGCCGGGCCCGCCGGGGGCAGGTGACGGTCCCGGGACGCACGGTGACGGCGAGAGCGAGTGAGACGGCTCACACTCACCACAAAAACGGACAGAACATACCTTACTATGTAAAGACCGGCGACGAGGGCAAATCCCCTCACGGAGCGGTCGACGCCCCGCCCTGCTCCCCGTAGCGGGCGATGACGCGCTGCCGCAGCTCGGGGTCGTCGCGGGGGACCGGCTCGATGAAGACCTCGTCGATCTCCTCGTGCGCGGCGCGCAGCTCGTGCGCGAGCCGGACGCAGGCGCGCTCGACGTCGCCGGCGGTGAGGGCGTCGCGGAAGTCCAGGCGGGCGCAGACCAGGACGCGGTCGGCGCCGACGGTCATGGTGAGGATGTCCACGACCCACTCGATCTCGGGGGCGGCGCCCAGCCGGTCGCGCACGTCGGCGACGATGCGCGGGTCGGCCTGGGTGCCGATGAGCAGGTTGAGGTTGATGCGGCCGAGGACCAGGGCGACGGCGGTGAGCAGCACGCCGATGCACACCGAGCCGATCCCGTCCCAGACGGGGGAGCCGGTGAGCTGGTGCAGGCCGAGGCCGGCGAAGGCCAGCAGCAGGCCGAGCAGGGCGGCGGAGTCCTCCAGCAGGACGCTGACGGCGGTGGGCTCGTCGGTGCGGCGGATGTAGGCCAGGAAGCCGAGCCGCTCCTGGCGGGCCTCGCCGCGGATCTGGCGGAGGGCCTGGCGCCAGGAGGTGCCCTCCAGGACGAGGGCGATGGCGAGCACGATGTAGCCGACCAGGGGGTCGGCCTCCTCCCCCTGGTGGCCGATGAGGGTCTGCACGCCCTGGTAGTAGGCGAACAGGGCGCCCATGCCGAAGATGGCGACGGCGACCAGCAGGGTCCAGATGTAGCGCTCCTTGCCGTAGCCGAAGGGGTGGCGGCGGTCGGCGGCGCGCTCGCTGCGGCGCAGGCCGACCAGCAGGAGGATCTCGTTGAAGGTGTCGGCGACCGAGTGGGCGGCCTCGGCGGCCATGGAGGCCGAGCCGGTGACGACGGCGGCGACGATCTTGGCGATGGCGATGCCGAGGTTGGCGCCGAGGGCGAGCAGCACGGTGAGGGTGCTCTCGGGCGCCTGGTCGGGCCGCTCCTGCTGGTCGGGCATGTTCGGAGCCTGTTCCGCGGGGGGCCCGCTCAAACCCTCGCGGCGATCACGGGGCGATCATGGTCGGCGGAGCAGGGCGCGGTCGGGCTTGCCGGAGGCCAGCAGCGGGATGGCGGGGACGATCTCCAGCTGGCGGGGCGCGGCGGCGGCGGGCAGCGCGGTGCGCACCCAGTCGCGCAGGTCGGCGAGGGCGGGCGGGGGACCGGCGGGGACGACGACGGCGGTGACGCGCTCGCCCCATTCGGGGTCGGGGCGGCCGACGACGACGACGTCGCGGACGCGGGGGTGGCGCGACAGCAGGTCGGCGACCTCGCCGGCGACGACCTTCTCGCCGCCGGTGTTGATGACGTCGTCCAGGCGGCCGCGGACGCGCAGGCGGCCGTCCTGGAACGCGCCGAGGTCTTGGGTGAGGAACCAAGCGCCGTCGCGGGCGGCGCGGGTGAGGTCGGGGCGGCGGTGGTAGCCGGTGAACAGGACGGGGCCGGCGATGCGGATGCGGCCGCCGGGGTCCAGGTCCAGGCGGACGCCGTCCAGGGGGAGGCCGTCGTAGGCGCAGCCGCCGCAGGTCTCGCTCATGCCGTAGGTGGTGAACAGGCGGGCGCCGCGGGCGCGGGCGGCGTCGACCAGGTCGGGCGGGGCGGCGGCGCCGCCGAGCAGGATGGCGCGGAAGGCGGCCAGGTCGGCGCCGGCGTCGAGCAGGCGGCGCAGCTGGGTGGGGACCAGGGAGACCAGGTCGGCGCCGGCGGCGGTGACGGCGGCGGTGTCGAAGCGCGGCTGGACGATCGGGTCGGTGCCGGCGAGCAGCGCGCGGGCCAGGACCTGCAGGCCGGCGATATGGCTGGTGGGCAGGCAGCACAGCCAGCGGTCGCGCGGGCCGGCGCCGATGCGGGCGGCGGTGGCGGCGGCGGAGGCGCGCAGGGCGGCGCCGGACAGCTCGACGATCTTGGGGGTGCCGGTGGAGCCGGAGGTGGCGATGAGGACGGCGGTGCCGGGGTCGACGCCGTGGCCGCCGGGGCGGGGGGCCAGGCCCTGCTCGGTGAGGACGGCGTGCGGGGCCAGGGCGTCCAGCAGCCGGTCGCGGGCGGGGGGCGGCAGGTCGGGCGGCAGCGGGCAGAGGGCGGGGCCGGTGCCGTCCAGGGCGGCGGCGAGGGCCTCCAGCAGGCGCGGTCCGGGCGCCAGGGCGGCGGCGAGCAGGCGGCGTTCCATGATCCGGCCAGCCTAGACGACCCCGCTGAACGCGTTCATATCGGTGAGGCGGTTGAATGGGGGTGTCCGCCCGCTAGGAGAGGAACACATGGTCTCGGAGCTGTTCGACGCGTCGGCGTGGAAAGAGGTCGAGGGGTTCGGGTTCACCGACGTCACCTACCACCGCGCCGTGGACCAGGGCACGGTCCGCATCGCGTTCAACCGGCCGGAGGTGCGCAACGCCTTCCGGCCGCACACGGTGGACGAGCTGTACCGCGCGCTGGACCATGCGCGCATGTCCAGCGACGTGGGCTGCGTGCTGCTGACGGGCAACGGGCCCTCGCCCAAGGACGGCGGGTGGGCGTTCTGCTCGGGCGGCGACCAGCGCATCCGCGGCAAGGACGGCTACAAGTACGCCGAGGGGGACACGGCCGCCTCGATCGATCCGGCGCGGGCGGGCCGGCTGCACATCCTGGAGGTGCAGCGCCTCATCCGCTTCATGGGCAAGGTCGTCATCGCGGTGGTGCCGGGGTGGGCGGCCGGCGGCGGGCACAGCCTGCACGTGGTGGCCGACCTGACGCTGGCCAGCCGCGAGCACGCCCGGTTCAAGCAGACCGACGCCGACGTGGCGAGCTTCGACGGCGGGTTCGGGTCGGCGTACCTGGCGCGGCAGGTGGGGCAGAAGTTCGCCCGGGAGATCTTCTTCCTGGGCGACACCTACGACGCCGAGGCCGCGCACCGGATGGGGATGGTGAACGCGGTGGTGCCGCACGCCGAGCTGGAGGCGGCGGCGCTGGAGTGGGGCCGCAGGATCAACGGCAAGTCGCCGACGGCGCAGCGGATGCTGAAGTTCGCCTTCAACATGATCGACGACGGTCTGGTGGGGCAGCAGGTGTTCGCGGGGGAGACCACCCGGCTGGCCTACGGCACCGCCGAGGCGGCCGAGGGGCGCGACTCCTTCCTGGACAAGCGCGACCCCGACTGGTCGTCCTTCCCGTGGTACTACTAGGCGATCGGTGAGCCGGTCGATGAGCAGGGCAGGGGGTCGGCGGGTGCGGGTCTACTCCATCCCGATGCGCACGCGGTTCCGCGGGATCATCCGGCGCCAGGGCGTCCTCATCGAGGGCCCGGCGGGGTGGGGGGAGTTCTCGCCGTTCGCCGAGTACGGGCCCGCCGAGTGCGCGCGCTGGCTGGCCGCCGCCCGCGAGGCGGCGTTCGACGGATGGCCCGAGCCGGTGCGCGACCGCGTCCCGGTCAACGCCACCGTCCCGGCCGTCGGCCCCGAGCGGGCGGCGCAGATCGTGGCGGCGTCGGGATGCGCGACGGCCAAGGTCAAGGTCGCCGAGCGCGGCCAGGGCGAGGCCGACGACCTGGCCCGGGTGGAGGCGGTCCGCGCCGCGATCGGCCCCGCCGGCAAGGTCCGCATCGACGTCAACGGCGGCTGGGACGTCGACCGCGCCGTCCGCATGATCGGGCTGCTGGACCGGTTCGCGCTGGAGTACGTCGAGCAGCCCTGCGCGACGCTGGAGGAGCTCGCTCAGGTGCGGCGGCGGGTGGAGGTGCCGATCGCCGCCGACGAGTCGATCCGCCGCGCCGAGGACCCGCTGAAGGTGCGGGCGGCCGGCGCCGCCGACATCGCGGTGCTGAAGGTGCAGCCGCTCGGCGGGGTCCGGGCGGCGCTGAAGGTCGCCGAGGCCACCGGGCTGCCGGTCGTGGTGTCCAGCGCGGTGGAGACCTCGGTCGGGCTAGCCGCCGGCGTCGCGCTCGCCGCGGCGCTGCCCGAGCTGCCCTACGCCTGCGGCCTGGCCACCCTGGCGCTGCTGGAGGGCGACGTGGCGGCCGACCCGCTGCGCCCGGCCGGCGGCGCCCTGCCCGTGCGGCGCCCGGCGGTGGATCCCGCCGCGCTGGACCGCTACGAGATCGACGACGAGGGCTGGCGGGGCCGCCTGGACGCGGCCGCCGCCCATCTGGACGGGACGACCCGATGAACCCGGCGACCGCGCTGGCCACCGTCCTGGTGGACGAGATGCTGCGCTGCGGCATGACCGACGCCGTGCTGGCGCCCGGCTCGCGCTCGGCGCCCCTGGCGCTCGCGCTGTACGAGGCCGAGCGGACCGGGCGGGTGCGCCTGCACGTGCGCGTCGACGAGCGATCGGCGTCGTTCCTCGGCCTCGGCCTGGCCAAGCGGTCGGGGCGGCCGGTGCCGCTGGTCTGCACCTCCGGCACGGCCGCCGCCAACTTCCACCCCGCCGTCATCGAGGCGCACGAGTCGCGGGTGCCGCTGGTGGTGCTGACCGCCGACCGGCCGCCCGAGCTGCGCGGCACCGGCGCCAACCAGACCATCGACCAGGTCAAGCTGTACGGGACCGCGACGCGCTGGACCAGCGAGATCGGCGTGCCCGAGGAGCGGCCGGGCATGGTCGCCTACTGGCGGTCGCTGGTCAGCCGCGCGTGGGGCGCGGCGCAGTTCCCCGTCGCCGGGCCGGTGCACCTGAACGCCGCGTTCCGCGAACCGCTGGTCCCCGACGGCGACACCTCCTGGTGCGAGCCGCTGGACGGCGGATCGCCGGGGGCCTGGACGCGGGTGCGGGCGGCGACGCCCGGATCGGTGCTGCACGTGCCGCCGACGCGGCGCGGGGTGCTGGTGGTCGGCGACGGCGCCGCCAACGTCAAGCGGTACGTGGCGGCGGCGTCGATGGCGGGCTGGCCCGTCCTGGCCGAGCCGAGCGGCAACGCCCGCTACGGCGACCACGCCCTGTCCTCGCACCACTTCCTGCTCGGGGTGCCCGAGTTCCTCGAGCGGCACCGGCCCGAGGTGGTGGTGACGCTCGGCAAGCCGGGGCTGTCGCGGCCGCTGCTGTCGCTGCTGCGCCACGTCCCCGAGCACGTGGTGGTCTCGCCCGACCTGGCGGCCTGGCCCGACCCGGTGCGGTCGGCGACGCAGGTCGCCCAGGACGTGGAGATCCCGGTGGTGCCGGGCGACGACGGCTGGCTGAAGTCCTGGCGGGCCGCCGACGCGGCCGCCGCGGCGGCCGTCGACCGGGTGCTGGACGCCCGCCCGGAGGTGACCGAGCCGCGCCTGGCCCGCGACCTGGTGTCGATGCTGCCCGGCGGGTCGCTGCTGTTCGCCGCGGCCAGCATGCCGATCCGCGACCTGGACCAGGTCATGCGGCCCCGGCGCGGCATCCGGGTGCTGGCCAACCGGGGCGCCAGCGGCATCGACGGCCTGGTGTCGACCGCGATGGGCGCCGCGCTCGCCCACAGCGGCCGCGCGTACGCGCTGCTGGGCGACCTGGCGTTCCTGCACGACCAGAACGGGCTGCTGCTCGGCCCGCACGAGCGGCGTCCCGACCTGGCGCTGGTGGTGGTGAACAACCAGGGCGGCGGGATCTTCTCGCTGCTGCCGCAGGCCGGCCTGCCCGACCCCTTCGAGCGCGTCTTCGGCACCCCGCAGGCGGTGGACCTGGAGCTGGTCGCCGCCGCGCACCGCCTGCCCTACCGGCGGCTGGAGTCGGCCGCCGACCTGCCCAAGGCGATCGCGGGGGAGGGGCTGCGGCTGGTGGAGGCCCGCACCGACCGCGAGGCCAACGCCGAGCTGCACGCCGACATGCGCCACGCCGCCCGCCGCGCGGTCACCGACCTGCTCGCCCACTGATCCGTCCCGTCCCGGCACGGCGGCGCCGTGCCGGGACGGAGGAGTGTTGAACACTTCTTGTCAATGGCCGGACACGGGGAGTGGCCGGGCATTACCCTGAGGATGGTCGGGGATGCCGTGCGCGTGTCCCTGTGCCGGGTTGATGAGAGGCGCGGAGCCTGCGGAACGAACGCCGAATCCCCCTTCCGACTGTGGCTTACTTTGTAAAGGCATTCGCTTGATGAACCAGCACCCCTCTCACTCCTAACCCCCTCAACGACGTCAAAGGCCGTGCTTTGGGAGAGAGCGGAGCGCGGGCGAAAGGCCGGGGAGCGGTCAGGACAGCAGGCGGGCCTGCAGAGCGGCGGTGTCCTCGTCGGTCCAGCCGTGCCCGGCGAGCCAGCCGACGGCGCCGCCGTGCTCCTCGGCGAGGCGGGAGAGGAACTTCTCCATGATGGCGGCGTGGGGGACGTGGCTGTCGTCGGGGCGTGAGTCCAAATCGGCGGCGTAGGTGTCGCTGGCGCGCAGGCGGCGCATGATGGCGTCGATGCGTTCGCCGGTCTGGGTGTAGTCGGTGACGATGGCCTGGCGGGTGACGCCGATGGTCTCCAGGGCGAGGGCGCAGACGACGCCGGTGCGGTCCTTGCCGGCGGCGCAGTGCACGAGGGCGGAGCCGTCGGTGCGGGTCATGATGCGCAGGGCGGCGACGATGGAGTCGCCGCGGTCGCGCAGGTAGCCGTGGTAGTGGCCGACGGAGCGGTCGGTGTCGGTGGCGTTCCCGGCGGTGTTACCCGTGGGGTCCTCGGTGGGGTCGTCGGTGCGGTTCTGCCAGGGCAGGACGCGGTCGATGTCGATGGTGCGGGGGGTGTCGGCGGCGACGTCGGTGTGGTGGCCGCCTTCGGAGAACAGGGAGAGGTGGTGGATGGTGACCGAGGGGGTGCGGGTGAGGGGGCCGGGGCCTTCGAGGGAGACCTCGGCGTCGCTGCGCAGGTCGATGACGTTCTTGAGGGCGTAGTGGTGGAGCAGGAGGCGGGTGTCGGCGACCGAGAGGTCCTGGAGGTTGTCGGCGCGCAGGACGCGGCCGAGGCGGGTGGTGCGGCCGTCGTGGGTGGGGAGTCCGCCGAGGTCGCGGACGTTGACGGCGCCGTCGAGGGGGATCCACCGGGTGCTCTCGCTCATGTGTTCTGACTTTATCCGGCCGTGATGGGGGTTTCTTTACCCGGGGGTCATCGGGTGGTGACGTTCCGGGTGGGTCGGGGGTGGGGCGCAGGGGTGAGGGCGGGGTTGGCTCGTTGGGGTGATGACGGTTCGGTGGGGTGGTTCTTAGCGTTTCGGTCATCGGTTCGGGCTGGTGGGAGGGGTGGCTCCGGTGGCTGTTGTGACGGGTGCGGGCGTGAGTGCTGCGGCGGGTGCGTTTGCGGCGGGTGCGGGTGCCGGTCGGGGTGTGGTGAGTGATTTCGGTCCGCTGGCGCGGGAGGTGCGGGCGGCGGGGCTGCTGGCGCGGCGGCGGGGTTTCTACGCGCGGCTGATGGTGGGGAACGTGGCGGCGACGGCGGGCTGGTGGGGGGTGGTGTGGTGGTGGGGGTGGTCGTGGTGGGTCGTGCTGGTGGGGGTGCCGTTGGCGGTGGTGTCGGCGCGGACGGCGTTCTTGGGGCATGACGCGGGGCACCGTCAGATCGCGGGTTCGGCGCGGGTGAACCGGTGGTGGGGGCTGGCGTTCGGGAACGCGATGCTGGGGATGGGGTACGGCTGGTGGAACGACAAGCACAACCGTCATCACGCGCATCCCAACGAGGTGGGGCGGGATCCGGACGTGGGGGAGGGCGTGCTGGCGTGGACGCGGTCGCAGGCGGCAGGGCGCCGGGGGGCGGCGGCGTGGGTGGTGGCGCATCAGGCGGCGCTGTTCTTTCCGCTGCTGCTGCTGGAGGGGGTGAACCTGCGGGTGGGGAGTGTGCTGTTCCTGCGGGGGCGGCCGCTGCGGACGCGGGTGGTGGAGGGCGGTCTGCTGGCGGTGCACGCGGTGGGGTACGCGGCGCTGGTGCTGGTGCTGGTGTTGGTGGGGCCGGTGAAGGGCGCGGTGCTGGTGGCGGTGCACCAGGGGTTGTTCGGTCTGCACCTGGGGAGCGCGTTCGCGCACAACCACAAGGGGATGGCGATGCCGGCGCCGGGTGAGCGGTGGGATCATCTGCGGCGGCAGGTGCTGACGTCGCGGAACGTGCGGGGCGGTCTGGTGACCGATTGGCTGCTGGGCGGGTTGAACTATCAGGTGGAGCATCACCTGTTCCCGAGCGTGCCGCGGTGTTCGTTGCGGCGGGTGCAGCCGTTGGTGCGGGCGCATTGCGCGCGGGTGGGGCTGCCGTACTGCGAGGCGGGTGCGGTGGAGTCGTACCGGGCGGCGCTGGCGCACATGCACGGGGTGGGCGCGGAGCTGCGGGCCTGAAGGGGCACGGACGCGGGGGCACGGTCTGAGGATGCGGTCGTGCGGTGTGGCGGGGGTGCGGCGGGCTTATGCTGGCGCGTTATGCCTGAGGGTCACACCATTCATCGCTTGGCCGCCGAGCATCTGCGGATGTTCGGCGGCCGTTCCGTGCGGGCGTGCAGTCCGCAGGGCAGGTTCGCGCTCGGTGCGGCGCGTGTCGACGGTCGTCCGCTGGTGGTGGCGGAGGCGTTCGGCAAGCATCTGCTGCTGGGGTTCGGGGACGAGGAGTCGCGGGTGCATGTGCATCTGGGGCTGTTCGGCAAGTACTCCTTCGGGACGGGGGTGCCGCCGGCGGGGGTGTCGGCGGAGTCGGTGCGGTTGCGGTTGGAGGGCGAGGGCGGGTTCGCCGATCTGCGGGGGCCGGCGGCGTGCGAGGTGCTGGAGCCGGGCGGGGTGAAGCGGCTGCTGGACCGGCTGGGGCCGGATCCGTTGCGGGCGGACGCCGATCCGGAGGAGGCGTGGCGGCGGGTCCGGCGGAGCCGGTTGCCGATCGCGGCGCTGCTGCTGGATCAGTCGGTGGTGGCGGGGCCGGGGAACATCTACCGGGCGGAGGTGCTGTTCCGGCAGGGGATCTCGCCCGAGGTGCAGGGGCGTGCGCTGTCGGCGGAGCAGTGGCGGGGGATCTGGGACGACCTGGTGGTCTTGATGGCGGCGGGGGTGCGGTCGGGGCGGATCGACACGGTGCGTCCCGAGCACATGCCGGAGGCGATGGGGCGCCCCCCGCGCGTTGATGATCACGGTGGTGAGGTGTACGTGTACCGGCGCGCGGGGCTGGCGTGCCATGTGTGCGGGACGCCGGTACGGGCGCGGGAGCTGATGGGCCGGAACCTGTTCTGGTGTCCGGGATGCCAGCGAGCGGGGTGAGCGCGCGTCGGGCGGGGACCGGGGTCAGGTGCCGGCAGGCCGCTCGGTCCCGGGTTCGGGTTCGGGTTCGCCGAAGCGGGCGAGGGTGAGGGTGGCGGCGAGGGCCACGGCGAAACCCAGGACGGCGGCGGGTTCCCAGCCGGGGCGGCTGTGGTCGCCCAGCAGCCAGATGCCGAGGGCGGCGGGGACGGCGGTCTGAGCGACGACCAGGGCGGCGACGGTGGAGGTGACGCTGCCGCGCTGCAGGGCGGTGGCGTAGAACAGGAAGCCGGCGAGCCCGCCGATGGCCAGGGCGTAGGCGGCGGGGTCGGTGAGCAGTTCCTGGGGCGGCCACAGGTCGGTGACGACGCGGGCGGCCAGGGCGACGATGCCGAAGCCCAGGCCGCCGAGCAGGCCGAGGGCGATGGTCATGGCGGCGCCGCGCGCCAGGCGGGCGAGGGCGAAGCCGGCGGCGGCCATGAGCAGGGCGGCGGCGAGCAGGGCCCAGTGCAGGGCGGTGCCGGTGCGGGCGGGTCCTTCGCGTCCGGCCGACAGGCCGAGCAGGCACAGGCCGGCGCAGACGGCGGCGACGGCGGTCCATTCGCGGCGGGTGGGGCGGATCTTCAGGATGGGTCCGGCGGCGATGGCGGTCACGGCGAGTTCGGCCGAGACGACGGCTTGGACGACGAACAGCGGCAGGGTGCGCAGGGAGCCGAGCTCGGCGAGGAACCCGGCGACGTCCAGGGCCAGTCCGGCGGCGAAGGGGAGCTGACCGGCGAGGCGGACCAGCAGGCGGGGGTCGGCGGCGGGGCCGGTGGGGGCGCGGCGGGCGGCCAGGGCCTGCAGGACCGAGCCGAGGCCGAAGCAGACAGCGGCGGCGATGGCGCCCAGCAGCCCGAGGATCATCCGGTCAGCCTACGGAATGCGGCGGCGCGGCGCGCGGCGTCGGCGCCGTCACGTGTGGGCCGTCACGTGTGGGCTGGCGGGCGGCGGGTCAGTTGTGCGGGGGGCCGTGCAGGGCTTCGCGCATGGGGCGGAACTTGTTGTGGGCCTCGGCGAGCTCGTCGGCGGGGACCGAGTCGGCGACGATGCCGCAGCCGGCGAACAGGCGGGCGCGGGGGCCGTCGATGTCGGCGCAGCGCAGCGCGATGCCCCATTCGCCGTCGCCGCGGGCGTCGATCCAGCCGGTGGGGCCGGCGTAGCGTCCGCGGTCCATGCCCTCCAGTTCGGCGATGAGGTCCAGGGCGGTGGGGGTGGGGGCGCCGCCGACGGCGGGGGTGGGGTGCAGGGCGGCCACGACGTCCAGGACCGAGCGGTCGGAGTCCAGGCGGCCGTGCAGGGCCGAGGCCAGGTGCATGACGTTGGCCAGGGTGAGCAGTTCGGGGCGGTCGGGAACGTGCAGGTCGGCGCAGAGGGGGGCCAGGGCGTCGCGGACCATGTCGGCGGCGTAGGAGTGCTCGTGCAGGTCCTTGGGGGAGGTGGTGAGGGCGGCGGCGCGGGCGGCGTCGTCGGCGGGGCCCGTGCCGCGGGCGGTGGTGCCGGCCAGGACCAGGGAGTCGACGCGGTCGCCGCGGCGGCGGACCAGGAGCTCGGGGGTGGCGCCGACCAGGCCGTCGACGGCGAAGGTGTAGCAGTCGGGGTAGCGGGCGGCCAGGCGGTGCAGCAGGACGCGGGCGTCGATGGGGGCGTCGGCGGTGGCGGTGATGTCGCGGGCCAGGACGACCTTGCCGAGGCGGCCGTCGCGGATGCGCTGGACGGCGGTGGCGACGCGCTGCTGCCAGGTGTGGGCAGGCAGGGCGCCCTGGTGCCAGGTGAGGCCGGTGGGCGCGGTCATGGGCCGGGCGGGGGCGTCGGGGTCGTCGGGGTCGCCGATGGTGGTGAGCCAGGCGTGGCCGTCGCGGCGTCCCAGGATCCGGCGGGGGACGGTGAGGACCGAGCCGGGGGAGGCGGGGTCGAAGGTGAAGGCGCCGAAGGCGACGGGGCCGGTGCCGGGCAGGTGCAGGGGGTCGTCGATGGTGGCCGAGGCGAACAGGTCGCGCAGCCGGGCGGCGGCGTCGGTGAAGCGGTGGGGGCCGGCGGTCGGGTGCAGGCGGGCGGCCTCGCCCCAGCCGACGATGCCCTCGCCGTGGCGGATCCAGGCCAGGGCGGCCGGGTGCGGCAGGGCCGCGATCAGGTCGCCGGGATCGGTGACCGGGACGGTGCGGACGACCAGGCGGTCCGGTGCGGTGACGGCGAGGTTCACCCCGCCACTCTACGCCAGAATTGAACCTGTTCAAACAGATGGGGGCGGGGGTCGGGGTGAGGCGTGCGCCACAGCCAGGGCCTGCGGGGACGCCCTGCCGCACGGCGTCCACCTACCCGTCCCCGCACCGCCGATGCGGCCCCGCGCACGGCCCCCGCAAGCCCTGGCGCAGCCCCCCCGCGCGCCTCGCGTGCGGGGGCTGCGCGGCGGCCTTCCGCCTGCACCGGCATGGAAGAGCACGGTGAGCCCGCCTTGTGCTCACTCACTCTCCTCGCCCGACCGCCTCGCCCGACCGCCTCGCCCAGCTGGCTCGCCCAGGCCCGGTCGCGCCGCCCTAGCCGCCTTGGCAGGCCGCGGAAGGAAGCCGCAGGAGCGAGGCGGCCAGAACGAACGGGACCAAGACGGCGCGACCAAGACGGCGCGACCGGAACGAGGCGACCGGAACGAGGCGACCGGAACGAGGCGACCGGAACGAGGCGACCGGAACGAGGCGGCGCCCCGCCGCGTGGGGCGGCGGGGCGCCGGGGGCGCGTGCGGGCGGGGTGCTCAGCGGGTGCGGCCGGCCAGCTTCCAGGCGGCGGGCAGCAGGCCCGCGGCCAGCGCCACCTTCAGGGCGTCGCCGACCAGGAAGGGCGTGAGGCCGAGGTGGACGGCCTTGCCCAGGTCCACCCCGAGCGAGGCGGCCAGGTAGGGGACGCCCGCCAAGTAGATGATCACCGTGCCGAGGGCCATGGTCGCCACGGTGCGCAGCGGCGTGCGGTCGCCGCCGAGGGCGGCCAGGTGCCCGACGACGGCGGCGGCGACCACGAAGCCGATCGCGTAGCCGAGCGTGGGCAGCGAGGTGCCCGAGCCGCCGTCGGCGAACCAGGGGGCGCCCGCCATGCCGGCCAGGAGGTAGACCAGCATGCCGAGGGCCGAGCGTCCCCAGCCGAGGGCGGCGCCGGCCAGCAGCACGGCGAAGGTCTGGCCCGACACCGGCACCGGCGTCCCCGGCAGCGGCACGCTGATCTGGGCCATCACCCCGACGAACGCGGCCGCCCCCGCCACCAGGGCGGCGTCGCGGGCCAGGGAACCGGGCAGCAGGTCGCCGAGGACGGCGGCGCGGCGCGGGGACACGTGAGCAGTAGCCACAAAACCCTCCAAAGATTGCTCCGAGGCGAAAACCTAGCGAATCGCATTCGGGAGGGGCAGCGCGGCACCGTGCAAAACACCGGCCGCGGCTTTGTGGCCGTCCGACCTGGCCTTCACCACCCGGCCGCCCATCGACCGCGCCCACGGGCGGAGGCAGGGCGGGCGCGACCGGGACCGGGGATCAGCGGGGCCCGCGCGCCAGGTACACCACATCGGGCTCGCCGCGGGGCACCGGGACGGGACGCGCCCGCACGTCGGCGAACCGCTCGGCCAGCCGCTCGGCGAACCCCGGCGCCTCGCCCGCGCTCCACACCGCCAGCGTCCCACCGCGGGCCAGCAGGCCCGCCAGCCGCGCCAGGCCGTCGGCGTCGTACAGCCGCGCGTTGCCCGGCGTCACCGTCCAGTGCGGGCCGTTGTCGATGTCCAGGCACACCGCGTCGAACCCCGCACCCGCCCGCGCACCCGCGCCCGCGTCCGCCTGCGTGCCGCCGGCGGGCACCGCGTCCTGCAGCCAGTCCAGCAGGTCGGCGCACACCACCCGCACGCGCCCGTCCTCCAGCGCCCCCGCCGAGAACGGCCGCAGCGGCCCGGCGTGCCAGGCCACCACCGCCGGTTCGCGCTCCACGACCGTCACGTGCGCCACCCGCGGGTCGGCGGCGGCGCGCGCCAGCGAGAACCCCACGCCGAGCCCGCCGATGGCGACCCGCGCCGGCCCCGCGGTCCCCTCCAGCGCCGCCTCCACCAGCAGGCGCTCGGACTCGCCGTTGCGGGTGTCCATCAGGAACACCCCGTTGCTGATGATCTCGTAGTCGGCGCCCGCCCGGCGCAGCACCAGCTCCCCGCCGACCCCCGCGGCGCGCTCCAGCACCACCGGCTCCCCGCCCGTGCCCGCGCTCGTGCCCTCGTCCATGCGCCCCGACCCTACCGATCCCGCCCGCCCCTCCGGCGGCCCCCCGGCGACCCGGCGAACCGGTGCGGGAACCGGCGCGGGGCCGAGGCGGGAGCTCGCGCGGGGACCTGTGCAGGGCGGTCCCGCGGGGTTAGGGTGCGGACCCATGCCCGCCTCCGCGCAGCCCGCGCCCCCGCTGCTGGCCGGACGACGCCTGCTGGTCGTCGGCGCCGGCACCCGCCCCAGCGACGACCCCGACGCCCCCATCGGCAACGGCCGCGCCATCGCCGTCGCCGCCGCCCGCCAGGGCGCCGAGGTGGCCTGCGCCGACCTCGACACCGGCGCCGCCACCGCCACCGCCGGCCTGGTCACCGGCGAGGGCGGCACCGCCCACGTCCTCACCGCCGACATCGCCGACCCCGACGCCTGCGCCGAGATGGTCGCGGCCGCAGCGCTGACCATGGGCGGCCTGGACGCCGTCGCCGTCAACGCCGGCATCGGCGCCGGCTACGGCCTGGCCGGCACCGCCCTCACCGACTGGGACCACGTCCTGGCCGTCAACCTGCGCGCCCCCTTCCTCATCGCCCGCGCCGCCCTGCCCCTGCTGCAGCCCGGCGCCGCCCTGGTGTTCACCGGCTCGCTCGCCGGCACCAAACCCGGCAGCTCCTCGCCCTCCTACGACGCCTCCAAGGCCGGCCTCACCGGCCTGGTCCGCCACATCGCCGCCGAGGCCGCCCCGCACGGCGTGCGCGCCAACGTCGTGGCCCCCGGCCTCATCGACACCGCCATGGGCCGCGCCGCCTCGGCCGGCAACACCGACCGCGACCGCACCGCCCGCCTCATCCCCCTCGGCCGCCAGGGCACCGCCTGGGAGGTCGCCGACGCCGCGCTCTTCCTGCTGTCCGACCGCGCCTCCTACATCACCGGCCAGGTCCTGCACGTCGACGGCGGCCTGTCCACCCTGCGCTGACCCGCACCCCGCACCCCGCGCCCTGCGTCCCCGCACGCACCGTCCTTCACGCCCCTCCCGCCGGGCGCGCCGCGGGAGGGGCATGTCCGAAACGCCGAGCGCCGCGTTCGGTCCCGAGCACCGCGGCCCATGGGTGACAATGGGCCGCTATGGCCAGGCGACGAACCCCACAGGCGACCCGCACGATCACCTCAGCCCTGACCGCCGGCGTCCTCGCCGCCGGCGCGCTGGCGGCCTGCGGCGGCCCGGGCGCCCCCGCGACCGACCCCGTCCGCGCCGGCGCCGCCGCCGAATGCCCCGCCCTGCGGCCCGCCGCCGACCCCGCCGGACGCGACCTGCGCGGCATGTGGATCGCCACCGTCGCCAACATCGACTGGCCCCGCACCGGCGACAAGACCGTCGCGCAGCAGCAGGCGTCCTACCGCCGGCTCCTGGACACCGCCCAGGCCCTCAACCTCAACGCCGTGTTCGTCCAGATCCGCCCCAACGGCGACGCCTTCTACCCCTCGCCCTACGAACCCTGGTCGCAGTGGCTCACCGGCACCCCCGGCAAGAACCCCGGCTACGACGTCCTGGACTTCCTGCTGCGCGAGGCCCACGCCCGCAACCTGGAATTCCACGCCTGGTTCAACCCCTACCGCATCTCCCGCGACACCGACCTGAAGAAGCTCCCCGCCTCCAGCCCCGCCCGCGAGCACCCCGACTGGGTCCGCGAGTACGGCGGCGGCCTGTGGTACGACCCGGGCCTGCCCCAGGTCCGCGACCTGGTCACCAAGGCCGTCCTGGACGTCGTCACCAAGTACGACATCGACGCCGTCCACTTCGACGACTACTTCTACCCCTACCCCGAAGACGGCGACTACCCCGACCAGGCCACCTACAAGACCTACGGCCACGGCCAGGACAAGGCCGACTGGCGCCGCGCCAACGTCGACACCCTGGTGCGCGACCTGTCGCGCCGCATCCACGCCGCCAAGTCCTGGGTCCGCTTCGGCATCAGCCCCTTCGGCGTCTGGCGCAACAAGAGCAACGACCCCGCCGGATCGGCCACCAAGGCCCTGCAGAGCTACGACGACCAGTACGCCGACACCCGCAAATGGATCAAGCAGGGCTGGATCGACTACGTCGTCCCCCAGCTGTACTGGCCGATCGGCGACCCCCGCGCCGACTACACCACCCTGACCGCCTGGTGGTCCCAGCAGGTCGCCGGCACCGCCACCCGCCTGTACATCGGCCAGGCCGCCTACCGCGTCGGCGAGGACGCCACCTGGCGCAAACCCGCCGAACTGTCGCGCCACCTGGCCGTCAACGCCCGCCACCCCCAGATCGGCGGCGACGTCTACTTCTCGGCCGCCGACCTGGCCGCCAACCGGCGCGGCTTCGCCACCCGCCTGCAGGCCGACCACTACAGCCGCCCCGCGCTGCCCCCGCCCTCGGGCACCGGCAACCCGCCCCCCGCCGTCCAGCAGGTCCACGCCGAACCCGCCGCCACCGGCGGCGACACCGACACCAGCACCGGCAAGGGCGTCACCGGCAACCGCGGCGCCAAGATCACCTGGCGGGTCTCCGAAGGCGCCACCTCCTACGCCGTCTACCGGCGCGACGGCTCCCACCCCGGCTGCACCCCCCTCGAGGGCGGACGGCTCGTCGCCTCGATCCGCGGCGGCGGCATCATCGACCCCACCGCCGCCCCCGGCAAGACCTACACCTACACCGTCACCGCGCTGGACCGCCTCCACCACGAGAGCGCCCCCGCCCGCGCCGTCACCGTCACCGTCCCCAAACCCAACCGCGGCTGACCCGCCGGCGGCGGCCCGCCCCGCACCAGGACAGAGGCCCGCCGCGGGCACGGATGAAAACCGCGCCCGCGGGGCAGGAACATCTCACTGCCCCGCCCCTGAAGGGACGCCCATGGCGCTGTCGACACACGAGCGGAAGATCCTCGAGCAGATCGAGACCCACCTGCGCGCCGACGACCCGCGGCTCGCCCGCCGCCTCACCCGCCACCGCGCCTCCCGCACCCGCCTGCACCTGCGCATCGCCGCAGCCGTCCTCCTCGCCCTCACCGGCATCGCCACCGTCATCGGCGCCGCCCTGGCCACCCTGTTCAGCTGACCCGCCCCAACACCAGCCCCGCCCGCGCCTCACCCCGACACCACCGCACCGACGCGACAGCACACCAACGCGACGGGCTCAACAACGCGACGGGCTCAACAACGCGACGGCGTGACGGCTCGAGGTCACGGCAGTGCGACGGTGGCGCGACGGCGCGAAGACCCGCGACGGCCGCCACGACGCGCACCCGGCCGCAGCGGCCGGCGACGACGCGCGGCTCACCGGCGACCCCGCCGCAGGAACGACACCGGCGCCGCTACCCACACGACCAGCCACACGACCAGCCACACGGCCGAGCACGCGGGCAGGTGGCAGACGGCACGCGGGCAGGCGGGCGAGACAGGAGGGCGGGCGAGACACGTCCCTGCGCGCGGTCGTGCACGGCGCGCGCCATGTCCCCTCGGTAGGGAATGCAGAACGCCGTGGTGTCGGCGACGGCACGAAGTCGTCGCCGACACCACGGCGCGGACGCCGGTGTGGGCGGTCGCCTCACGGCGAAAGGCACAACGAGGCTCTCGGCCCGTGACCTCAAGGGCCCGGCGGTATTCCTCGAAGGCTGTAATTAGAGCCCGGGGGACACAAACCACACCGACGTCCTCCACTGTAACCGCCCCCGGGCACTGCCCGGCTCAACCACGCGCCCTTCACCGCGCACGTGTCGCCCACCTCACCTCCAGGTGAGGGTTGTCTGCGTCCGTGCACCACCCCGCCCCGCCCCGCGTCTTCCCCATGACGGACGCGGGAGGCACCGCCCCCCGCGCGGCGCACGCCGGGACACCACCACGACGCGGTCACCACCGCGCACCGGCGACAGTGAGGAGTACGGGGATGAGCACCAACGCGCTCGGCATCGACGGGACCGACACCATCGAGGGACCACACGGCGGCGGCCGCACGCACCCCACCGCCGCCCACCCGGCCGCCCCGCCACCCACCCACGCCGCCGCGCACACGACCCCCGCACACCACCAGCCCGCGCCCGCCCCGGCCCGGCCCGCTCCGCGCACCCCGCGCACCGCCGCCTGGAACCTCGCCCCCGGCACCCGCACCGTCGCCCGCGCCCGCACCCTCACCCGCCACGCCCTCACCGACTGGCACATCGGCGACCCCGCCGACACCGACGACATCGTCCTCATGGTCGACGAGCTGCTCACCAACGCCGTCGTCCACGGCACCGGCCCCCTCACCCTGCGCCTGCGCCTGGACGCCACCGCCGCCGGCACCGTCCTCACCGCCGAGATCACCGACGGCGACCCCACCGCCCCCGGACCGCCCGGCCCCGGCCCCGCCCTGCTCGACTGGTCCGAGGACGGCCGCGGCCTCCTGCTGGTCCACGCCCTGGCCACCGACTTCGGCACCCGCCCCGAACCCGCCGGCAAGACCGTCTGGTTCACCCGCCGCCTCACCACCCCCTGACACCGCGCCCCCGCCCGCCGGCCCGCCCGCGCCGGCGCGCACGCCATGGCGGCCTCCGGCCGGGAAGCGCCGGTGAGAGCCGGGAGAGTCAGGGTCCGCGTGGCGGGCGCGGCCGGGACGGGTGCTGGTCCAGGGCCGCGGTGAGCATGGCGTGCGCTGTCCAGCACATGGTCTGTGCGGCTTGCGCCCGGGTCTGACCGGCGATGTCGGTGAGCCAGACAAGGGACTCGATGCCGGTGGCCGAGCGGATCGCCACCGCCAGACGGTGGACGTCCAGACCGGGGTGGGTGCGCTGGAGCGGGGCGAGGGCGTCCTGGATCCAGGCGACGGCGCGTCCGCCGCGCAGCGCGGGCTGGTCGGCCCCGGGCTGCAGGGACAGGCGCAAGGAAGCGCGGAGCTGGGGTTCCCAGTCCAGGGTGAGCCGGGTGAAGGCGGCCATGACCAGCTCCAGCCGCTGCGCCGCGTCCTCGGGCGGGTCGGGCGGCAGCAGGGTGGACCGGTCGATCTCGGGATGGGCGGCCGACAGCAGGGCGTGCTGGTTGGGGAAGTACCGGTAGGCGGTGGTGCGGGAGATCCCCGCCGCGGCGGCCGCGTCCTCCACCGCGGGTTCGACGCCGTCGGCCAGCAGGCGCCGGGCGGCCTGGACCAGGGCGAGGCGGGTGCGGGCCTTCTGCCGGTGGCGGCCGGTCAGTTCATATGGTACCGACATGCCCATCATGGTACTGTCATCCCATGTGGGACTCGTGTCCCACGAACGGCGGACCCCTGGGAGGCGGTCATGAGCCACGATCCCGTCGCGACCAACCCCGACCTTTACTCGGTGGTCTTCGAGAACGAGCGGGTCCGGGTGCTGGCCTACCGCGACCGCCCCGGCGACAAGACCCGCCCGCACGCCCATCCCGACAGCGTCATGGTGACCCTGTCGTCCTTCACCCGCCGGCTGACCTCCGGCGACCGGCAGGCGCAGGTGAGGCTGGAGGCGGGACAGGCCCGCTGGCTGGACGCCCAGGAGCACGCGGGCGAGAACATCGGCGACACCGACACCCACGCGATGTTCATCGAACTCAAGGAACCCGCCGGCAAGGAACCCACCGGCGCCGCCGAATCGACGGGCGGCCCTCTGGGACCCCGGCCCGGCCAATAGCCGCCCGGCCCCCATCTCGGGACGCGACCGCGCCGCTGAGCCGGCCCCCGCGTCCGGTCCCGCCCCCGGCGCCCGACCGATGCGACCGCGATGCTTGACCCGGGCCGACGCCCGGTCCCGCTCCCGGTCCCGGCTTCCGGCCCGTGCGGCAGCGGCATCGACGCTTGACCCGCGGGCCGCGACCGGCCCGCATCTCCCGCCGCCCGGCGGCACGCCCGCGCGGCCGTCGCGGCGGATCGCCGCACGCGGCCCGACCCCCGGCATCGCGGGCACCGGGACCCCCACGCCGCCCGGCGCCGCACAGCGGCGCGGCGCCGGGCGGGCGCCGAGGCCCGCCGTGCCCGGGGGTCAGGTCGCCGACAGCTCCTGGGCGACGCCGGCGAAGTCGGCGGCCGACAGCACCAGCGCACCCGCACTGCCGATCGCCTGCGTCGCCTCGGCACGACCCAGCTCGCGCGTCGCCGCCCGGTCCAGATACGCCTCGATCAACCGCGCGCCCACCAGCCGGCCCCGGCCCCGCAGCAGCGGCAGCTCACGCCGCACCACCGGCCACGCACCCGCCTCCAGCCGCAACCGCCGCTCCTCGGCCAGCAACCCCAGCAGACCCTCCCGCACCAGCGGATCCGACAGATCCGGCAGCCGCACGGCCCGCAGATCGGCCAGCAGCTCCGGCGACGCCGCCGACAGCTCACCCACCCGCTCGGGCGCGCACGTCGCCAGCAGCGCCGTGTCGCTGACCCCTTCCAACCGCGCCCGGTACAGCGCGGAGGCGTAGGCGCGGCCCTGCCCGGCGTCCAGGATCAGCTCGTCCAGGCCCTCCAGCACCAGCGCGTGCCCCGCGTGCTCGTCCAGCGCCGCCCGCAGCCCCTCCGGACCGCCCTCCCGCACCTGCTCGGCGTGCACCGTGCGGACCTCGCCGCTGGACACCTGCACCTCCGCCAGCGCCCGCGCCACCATCCGCGCCAGCCGCCGCTGCCCGCTGGACGGGCCGCCGATCAGCAGCAGCGCCGGCACCGACGCCGACGACACCTCCTGCCCCCGCAGCCGCGCCGCCCACTTGCCGCGCCGCCGCACCTCGGTCACCACCCGCTCGATGTCATCGGCACCGCACAGGAAACGGATCCCGTAGGCCTCCACGATCCGCGGACCCGACGGCTCGACCGGCGCGGGCGGCACCGGCGGCGGCGCCTCGGCCACCGGCGCGGGCGGCGGCGGCACTTCCGGCCCCCCGGCCCCCGCCGACGCACCCGCCGTCCAGCCCCGGCCGCCACCGGTGTCCAGCTGCGTGCGCGGCGGCTGCGGCGCCTGCACGCCCGCATCCAGACGCGTCCCCGCATCGGCCCCCGGATCGAACTGCGTCGCCGGCGCCTGCGGCCACGCCGGAGCACCCTGTCCCGCGTCCTCGGCCCCCGGCCACGCCACCGCCGTCGGCGGCGCAGGCGACACCGGCGGGAGCGGAGGCGGGGGCGGCAACGGAGGAGGCGACTCAAAAGCCGCCTCACTCCCCGAGGCAGTGCCACCGCCGCCACCGGAGGACTCGGTCACGGGCGGCGCCCCCTGAGCCTGCCCGGACGCCTGCCCGGGCATGTGACCGGACGTGTGACCCGGTGGCAGGGGCGGCGGGGGAGGGGGCGCGATCCGCGGCGGCTCGTCCCAGGAACCCGCGTCCCCGGCCGCTCCACCATCGCCCGGACGCCCCGCGCCCGGGTAGCCCGCAAAAGGACCGGCATCGCCCGGCGGAGGGACCGGCGGCGGCGTCGACGGGCCCGGCATGAAGGAACCCGGCGTGAACGAGTCCGGCGCGGACGGGCCGGACGGACCGGGCGGGCCGGGCGGGCCGGGCGAACCTGCGAACGGCGGACCCGCTGCGTCCATCCCCGGTGCGTTCAGGCCCGCGGCGTCCACGCCCGGTGGCGCCTGCGGCGGCGGGGCCGGCGCCACCGCGGGCGGCGGCTCGGGCGCCTCGCGCCGCTCGGGCGGCAGCGGCGCCACCGGCGCGTCGGGCGCCGAACCCGCCCGCTCGGCCGCCAGATGCGCCCGCGCCGCCGAGATGATGTCCCACGCGCTCAGCTCATCGGTCGAGGGCGGGGTGTACAGCGCGGGCGAGGTCAGCTCCGCCGCCACCGCCTGCGGCACCGCGAACCCCGTCGCCGGCGGCGGCACCTGCGCCAGCCGGCACCACGTCAGCCCCAGGCTGTAGGTGGTGGACAAAAGCGCCGCCAGCAGCTCGGCGTCCTGGGTGCGCAGCACCTCCGGCAGCCGCCCCTCCACCGGCCACAGCGCCCGCAGCGGATGCCCCGGATCGGCCAGCACCCCCTGCAGCACGCGCGCGCTCTCGGGATCCAGCCACCGCGCCAGCGCGCCCAGCGCCGCCGGCGCCGCCTGCAGATCCGCCGCCAGCACCGCCAGCCCGGCATGGCGCACCCGGTCGTGCCCGCGGCCGCCCGGCCCGCCCACCGACGCCCCGCCCAGCGCCGCCACCAGCTGCTGCAGGTCGTACAGCGCCAGCCGCAGATACTCCCCGGGCGCGGTGTCGCGCATCAGCGGCGTGGTGAACTCCGGCGGGCAGCGCCGCCGCCACTCCTGCACCACCGCCGCCGGCCCGTACCGGGCCGTCGCCAGATCCTGCTGCACGTACCGCAGCGACAGCCCCGTCACCGCCGCCAGCGCATCGGCGCCCGGACGGAACCGCGCATCGCCCTGCAACCCCGAGGCGACCTCGTACATCACCCGCGCCACATGCGCGGCGCCCGCACCGTCGCCCGCACCCAACCGCGCCGCGTAGTAGCCCGCCAGCGTGGCGAAGTCCGGCGGCATCATCCAGTGCAGCCGCTCGGCCGGAGTGGTCAGGTAGTAGGTGAACGACTCGATCAGCGGATGCTCGGTCAGCGCCACCGGCGCCCCCGCGCACCACAGCAGCGCCCCCCACGCCGCCGCGACCGTGCTCGGCGTCCCCGGCTGGAACATCGGATCGTGCTGGGCGAACTGCGCCGGGTTCACCGCCAGCGCCGTCGTCAGCGCCTGCGAGATCCGCGCCACCACCGCGGTGTCGGGCAGCGCCCCCAGGAACCCCGTCGACGTCATCCGCCCGCTGCGCAGATCCGGACCCGTGGGGAACAGCTGCGGCGGCACCGGCGGCGTCCCGGCGCCCTGCGGCGCCGGCTGCGCCACCGCCCGCTCGGCCGCGTCCGACGGCGGCGGGCTGGGATGCCAGCTGCCGTCCAGCCCGCACCGGTACCAGCGCCCCCACGCCCCGTACAGCCACCACTCGCCCGCGCTCCACAGCATCCGCGCGACGATCTGCTGCGCCCGCTGCGGCGGCGGCGCGCCCTGCCACCACGGCGAGGCCACCAGCTCGGCGACGTTGCCCTCCACCGCGGCGAACAGGTCGGCCCGCCCGTCCGAGGTCCCCGCCGCCGTGGGCGGCCCACCGCCTGCACCGGGTTGCGCCCCGGCCCCCTGCCAACTCATCCCGCGCATCCTAGCCCCGACCACGCCACCGGCCCGAACCCTCCGACAACCTCATCCACCGCCCAGCGGGCGACATCCACCATCAACACCCAGCAAACCCCGCGGCACCCCGCAAGGGAACGCCCCGCGACAACGCCGACGACACGCACCGAGAGCGTGGGGAGCGCTGGAGGGTTCCGGGGGAGGGGGGCGGACAGGGTGCGGCGTCAGGCGTTCTCGCGGCGGAAGCGGTGCACGCCCAGCGCCAACGACAGCGCCGCCAGCACCAGCGCCACGCCCGCGCCCCGCACCAGCGCCACCGACTCGAACCGCCCCAGCAGCGCCGCCCGCGCCGCGTCCACCACGTACCGCAGCGGAGTGCACCACGACAGCGCGCGCAGCCAGCCCGGCGCCATCCCCATCGGCAGCAAGATCCCCGACAGCAGCATCAGCGGCAGCGTCACCGCCGACAGCAGCGGCGCGAACGCGTCCTCCGAGCGGGTCGCCAGAGCCAGCACGTACGACAGCGACGCCACCGCCACCGCCAGCACCACCACCAGCGCCACCGCCGTGACCGCCCCCGCCACCGGCGCGCGCAGCCCCAACGCCGTCCCGACCCCCAGCAGCAGCACCGCCTGCACCGTCACCACCGCCGTGTCGTGCGCGACGCGCCCCGCCAGCAGCGCCGCCCGGCTGATCGGCGTCACCCGCAGCCGCTCCACGACCCCCGACCGCAGATCGGCGATCAACCCGAACCCGACGAAACCCGCACCGAACAGTGCCAGCTGCACCATCACGCCGGGCACGAACACCTGCCACGCCCCGCCCTCGCCGAACCCGCGCGTCCCCGCCACCTGGGCCAGCAGCGGACCGAACAGCACCAGATACAGCAGCGGCTGCATCACCCCGAACGCCACCGCCACCTTGGTGCGCAGCGTCCGCCGGCCGTGCCGGGCGAACACCAGCCAGGTGTCGCGCACCAGCGCACCGAACCCGCCCGTCCCGTCCACCGCGGCCACATCGTCCGCTGCGGTCACCCCGGCTGTCCCAGATGTCCTGGACGCGGCGTCCGCGCCGCTCGTCACCGCCGTCCCGCGCGCCGTGCCGGCCGTCCGCTTCTCGCGTTCGCCCGCCGGCGCCGTCGTCCTCTCCGTCCCGCCCGCCACGTCCGTCCTGTCCGTCCTGTCCGCCGTGCCCATGACCGTCCTCTCTTCGATGTTCTCGGCGCCGTCGCCCGTGGCGGCGCCGATGCCGCCGGTCGTCCCGGCCGGGAAACCGTCCCGCCGCCCCGCACCGCCGTCCGCTCGTGCCCCGCCGGCCCTCGCCGCGCCCGCCGCCTCCGCCATCAGGCCGCCTCGCCCAAAGGCCGCCCGGTCACGGCCAGGAACACATCGTCCAGCGAGGGACGCGCCAGGCTCAGCGACGCCACCGGCAGGCCCGCCGCCTCCAGCGACCGCAGCACCTGCGGCACGGCGCGCTCACCGTCCTGCACCCGCAGCCGCAGCCGGCCGCCCGCCACCGCCACCTCGTGCACCTCCGGACGCACCGCCAGCGCCGCACGCGCCCGCTCCAGCACCCCCGGCGACCCCGGCGCCCCCGTTCCGCCGCCGGCGCCGAACTCCGCGCCGGCGCCCGGCTCCACCACGATCACATCGCCCGACACGCGCCGCTTGAGGTCGGCGGGCGAGCCCTCGGCCACCACCCGCCCCCGATCGATGATCAGGACGCGGTCGCACAGGGCGTCGGCCTCCTCCAGGTAGTGGGTGCTCACCACCACCGTCGTGCCCTCGCGGTCGCGCAGCCCCGCCACGTGCTCCCACAGCCCGGCCCGGCTGTGGGGGTCCAGGCCCGTGGACGGCTCGTCCAGCAGCACCAGCGCCGGCGCGTGCACCAGCCCGAGCGCCACGTCCAGCCGCCGACGCTGCCCGCCCGACAGCGTCCCGCACGGCCGCCCCGCGAGATCGGCCAGGTCCAGCCGGTGCAGCAGCTCCGCCGTCCGCGCCCCGCGGTCGGCCACCCCGTACAGGCGCGCCTGCAAGTCCAGCTCCTCGGCGACCGGCACGTCCGGGCCGGTCCCGCCGCCCTGCGCCACGTAGCCGATGCGCCGCCGCACCCCGCCCGGATCGGTCCGCAGATCGCGGCCCGCCACCCGCGCCCGCCCCGCCGAGGGCGCCAGCAGCGTCGCCAGCATCCGCATCGTGGTGCTCTTGCCCGCCCCGTTGGGACCGAGCAGGCCCACCACCTCGCCCGCCGCGACCGCCAGATCCAGGCCGGCCACCGCCTCCACCCGCCCCCGCCCGGAGCCGAACGAGCGCGCCAGCCCGCTCGCCTCGATCATGTCCGCTCCACCCACGCCGCCTCCCGCAGCCGTACCCGCACCAACGAAAAGTAGAGTAACAGCAAACTTGGTGTCACTGAAAAATTTGTGTCGATCCAGCGAAGATAGGATCGGGGGCATGACCGACCCGAACGCCGGCCCGGCCGCGCCCGAACCGGGGCTGCGCGAGCGCAAGAAGCGCCGGACGCGCCTGCACATCGCCGACATCGCCACCGGACTGTTCCTGGAGCGCGGCTTCGACCAGGTCACCGTCGCCGACGTCGCCCGCGCCGCCGACGTGTCGGTCAACACCGTCTTCAACTACTTCAAGACCAAGGAAGAGCTGTTCTTCGACCGCATCGAGGAGGTCGTCGAGCACGCCGCCGCGGTCTTCGCCGCCCGCCGCCCCGGCGAGTCGGCCGCCGCCGCCTTCCGCCGCGCCTTCCACGCCGGCCTGGACGACGACGTCATCTACAGCGGCGTCCACCCCGGCGCCGAACGCTGGGCCGCGACCGTCAACGCCAGCCCCGCCCTGGTCGCCTTCCAGCGCGAGATCGGCCGCCGCTCCGAGGAACGCCTCGCCGCCGCCCTGGCCGAGGCCACCGGCGCCGGCCCCGGCGACATCACCCCCCGCACCGTCGCCGCCATGATCATGGCCGTGCAGGGCGGCCTCACCCGGCACGCCCTGGACCGCCGCCTGGCCGGAGCGGGCACCGAGGACCTCCTGCGCGAGATGCACGCCGTCGCCGACCGCGCCTTCGATCTGCTCGAACACGGCATCGCCGGCTACCCCGCCACGGGCGAGGCCGCCGGCCCCGGGAAGGACCCCACCGACGGCGACACCGGCCGCGACGCCGTCCCGGACGGCGCCCCGGACGGCGCCGGGGGAGCGGCCCGCGGACCCGCCTGATCAAAACCCGTTGCCAGGGCACCCGCGAGCGTTCCTAGACTCCATGTTCGCGGAGGCACACATGGACACCCCCGGCCCCATCGACACCCCCGGCCTGCTCGCCCACCTGCACGCCCACGGCACACCGCTCACCCTGCCGCGCGGCGGCACCCTGTGCTGGGACGACGCGGGCCTGCACCGCGCCGCCCACCGCGCCGCCCCCGAGCGCTACGCCCTGCTGTCGCTCACCGCCGGCACCCACCCCTGGCAGCGCGCCCGCACCCTGCTGCAGATCCTCGCCGCCTCCCAGGCCGGCCTGGACGCGCCCACCCGCGCCACCCTCGCCGCCACCGCCCGCGTCCTCACCCTGGCCCTGCCGCCCGCCACCGTCCTCACCACCCTGCTGGCCCTGCGCCGCCTGCGCGCCAACCACAAGCACACCACCCGCGCGATCCTGCGCTTCGTCCTGGAACACCCCGACGCCCCCACCCTCATCGCCACCCGCCGCACCGCCCTGCTCGACTGCTACGAACACGCCCTCGGCACCAGCACCGCCCGCCACTGCGCCCGCCGCATCGCCGCAGGCGACACCGGCTCCCCCCACCTGCAACGCCGCCTGCTGCGCTTCCTCACCCCCGCGCCCCCACCCCACGTCCTCACCCGCGTCACCGACCTGTACACCGGCGCCCCCGACGCCCCGCCCACCGCCTGCCCTCCGCCCGACCCCCTCCGCACCCCGCCCCTCGCCGACGCCGACCTGAACCTGGACACCGCCGCCCCCTTCCACGGCACCCTCGCCCTGGTCCTGGACACCACCCGCCACCCCGAGGCGCCCGGCACCACGCCCCTGCACGCCCTCGCCCACCGGCTGACGCGCCTCTGCCCGCGCCTGCACACCCTCCACACCCCAGACACCGGGAACGGCGAGCACGCCGGGAACGGCGAGAACGGCCGCCCCGACCTGAACGCCCTCCTGCACGCCGCCCGCGCCGCCCGCCCCGACCTCATCGCCGTCCTCACCGACCGCGACACGCCCCAGACGACAGGCCCGCCCCACCCGGCCGTCCCCGAAATCCACTACCGCCTCGACGCGGACGGCCTCCCGGACAGCCTCCCCGCCCCGGCCGCCCTGCCGCCCTGGCTGCTCGCCCACTGCACCGCCGGCGCCGACTGGCTGCACACCACGCTGCGCCACCACCTGGACGACCTCGACTCCCGCCTTGCCCCCCACACCGCCCCGCGCCCCTGACCGCACCGCCGACCCGCTCGAAAACCGGACGGGAACCGGGCCGTAGGGATGCACCGGGCCGAAATCCGCCGCGCCACCCGCGACGGAGGCGCGGGTACCGCCCGTCCACGGGACCTGAAGGTTCGGCAAAACCTCCGCACGGCGCCCCGCCCTTCACCGCGCGCCCGGCCGCACCCGCCCTAGCGTGACCCGTTATGGCGCACACACCCGGCGACCCCGCACCCCGCACCCCGCCGCCCAGCGCCCCCACCAGCACCGACAGCAGCGGCGACGCCCGCGGAGACGACCGCACCGGCGCGCCCCAGCCAGGCATCACGGCCCTGCCCGCCGACCCCACCATCCCCGGCGCCGGCGGCAGCGGAAGCGGAAGCGGCGATGGTGGCGCCGGAGGCGGCGGCGCCGCACCCGACCCGCACCGCATGCCTTCCTGGCTGCCGCGCGCCTTCGTCCTGTTCGGCGCCACCGTCCTGATGTTCGTGGCCGGACTGTGGCTGCTGGAACGCCTGCGCAGCCTCCTGCTGCTCCTGCTGACCTCGCTGTTCCTGGCCTTCGCCATCGAACCCGCCGTCAACTGGCTCGCCGCCCGCGGCTGGCGCCGCGGCCTGGCCACCGGCCTGATGTTCGTCGTCATCGGCATCTGCGCCGGTGCCTTCTTCGGCGTCCTCGGCTCCCTGCTGCTCTCCCAGACCACCACCCTGATCTCCGGCTTCCCCGGCTACGTCGACCAGGTCATCGACTGGATCAACGGCACCTTCGGCACCCACCTGTCGCGTAGCAACGTCCTCACCCGCCTGCCCACCATCACCGACGAGCTGTCCAAGCACGTCTCCGACCTCGCCGGCAACGTGTGGGGGATCGGCGCGACGGCCGCCGGCGTGCTGTTCCAGGGCCTCGGCGTGCTGCTGTTCACCTTCTACCTGTCGGCCCAGGGCCCCCAGTTCCGCCGCGCCGTCTGCTCGCTGCTGCCGCCCCGCCGCCAGCGCCAGGTCCTGTGGGCCTGGGAGATCGCCATCGACAAGACCGGCGGCTACATCTACTCGCGCGCCCTGCTCGCGGTGTTCTCGGCCGTCGCCCACTTCGCCGTCCTGTGGATGCTGGACGTGCCCTACGCCCTCACCCTGGCCCTGTGGGTCGGCGTGGTCTCCCAGTTCATCCCCACCGTCGGCACCTACCTGGCCGGCGCCGTCCCCGTCCTCATCGCCCTGGCCAGCAGCCCCATCACCGCCCTGTGGGTCCTGCTGTTCATCCTGGCCTACCAGCAGTTCGAGAACTACCTCCTGCAGCCGCGCATCACCGCCCGCACCCTGGACATGCACCCCGCCGTCGCCTTCGGCATGGTCATCGGCGGCACCGCCGTCATCGGCCCCATCGGCGCCCTGCTCGCCCTGCCCGTCGGCGCGAGCCTGCAAGCCTTCCTCAGCGCCTACATCCGCCGCTACACCGTCGAGGACCACCCCCTCACCGCCGTCACCGCCCCCCGCCGCCACAGCCGCACGCACCTGGCCCTGCACCGCCGCCACCGCGACTCCGGCAGGCAAGACCGGCAGCCGCAGACGCCCCCCGACGACGCAACGAACGACGGGCCGGACAGCAGAACGAACGACAGGACGGAGGACGGGACGAGGGGCGGCGCCGGCGTCGGAACGAACGACGGAACCGGCGACGCGACAGGTAACGCGACCAGCGACGGGACGGGCGACGGGACGGGCGACGGGACGGGCGAAAACGGCGCGCCCTCGGCGTGACGCTGACGCCGTCACCGCCGCCTCCCGGCACACGGCACGACTCCATGCCCGCCTATCCGTCGACGCGCCGCCTCCACCCTGAACCCCGATCAGGAGGAGAGCGCTGCACGCTGCGGGCTCATCCCTCACAGCACCCGGCGACGGGCCGTCCGCGACCGGTCAGGCGACCCCCGGCCCCGCCCCGGCGGGACGCGACGCGCTGACCAGGGTTCTTGTCACCGGGCTTCACAATCGCACAGCCAACTGGTGACGCCAGCACAAAGACACCTCCGGGCGCCGCCCGTACGTTCGTGGCCACCATCACGGGGCGCCCCCGGCCGCCCGACGTCCCCGACCGCACCAAGGAGCCCCCATGACCGCGGGTACCGCCGATGTGGGCCAGCGCGCCCCGCTGCCCGACATCTCTCCCAAACCGGTCCCGTTCATCGAACGGGCCAGCGTCGTGGTGTTCGTCGTCGCGCCCATCGTCGGCCTCGCCGCCGCCGTCCCCTTCTTCTGGGGCTGGGGCCTCGGCTGGACCGACGTGGCGATCTTCGCGTTCCTCTACCCCTTCAACGCCCTCGGCATCACCGTCGGCTACCACCGCCTGTTCACCCACGGCGGCTTCAAGGCCAAGCGCTGGCTGCGCATCGCCCTGGCGGTCCTCGGCGGCCAGGCCTGGCAGGGCTCGGTCATCTTCTGGGTCGCCGACCACCGCCGCCACCACAAGTACGCCGACCAGGAGGGCGACCCCCACTCGCCCTGGGCCTACGGCCCCGGCGTCATCGGCCTCACCAAGGGCCTGTTCCACGCCCACATGGGCTGGCTGTTCCGCAAGCACCGCACCTCGCGCACCAAGTACGCCCCCGACCTGCTGAAGGACCCCGACCTGCGGTTCCTCGGCCGCAACGACGTCTACGTCCTCATCGCCGCCACCACCCTGCTGGTCCCCATGGGCCTCGGCGCCCTGCTCACCTGGTCCTGGCACGGCGCCGTCACCGCCCTGTTCTGGGCCGGGCTGCTGCGCGTGCTGGCCGGCGACCACATCACCTTCTCCATCAACTCCATCTGCCACGTGTTCGGCAAGGAGGACTTCAAGACCCGCGACCGGTCGCGCAACGTGTGGTGGCTCGCCATCCCCTCCTTCGGCGAGTCCTGGCACAACCTGCACCACGCCGACCCCACCTGCGCCCGCCACGGCGTCCTCAAGGGCCAGATCGACATCAGCGCCCGCGTCATCTGGCTCATGGAGAAGGCCGGCTGGGTCTGGGACGTGCGCTGGCCCGACCACGAACGCCTCGCCACCCGCCGCGCCACCTGACCCCGAGGCGCCTGACCCCGCGCCCCCGCGTCATCCGAACCCGCCCCGCCCGGCCCGTGCGGCCCCCCGAAAGGCAGCCCCCATGACCAGCGCCCCGACACCGCCCGACCCCCACGCCCTGGACCGCACCCCGCTCGTCCAGCGCCTCGCCCGCTGGGCCGAGCAGTACCCCGACGACCGCGCCTACACCTTCATGGACTACAGCACCGACCCCGACGGCACCGCCATCGACCTCACCTGGGCCGAACTGGACCGCCGCTCGCGCGCCCTGGCCGCCGCCCTGCGCCAGATCACCGCCCCCGGCGAGCGCGCCGCCATCCTGGCCCCCCAGACCCTGGACTACATCGTCGCCGTCCTCGGCTGCATGTACGCCCGCGTCATCGCCGTCCCGCTGTTCTCCCCCGACCTGCCCGGCCACGCCGACCGCCTCCTGGCCGTCTACGGCGACGCCGAACCCCAGACCGTCCTCACCACCACCGCCGCCCTGCCCCACGTCCAGGCGTTCTTCGCCACCGGAACCGTCCCCCACCCCAAGGAGATCCTCGCCGTCGACGCCGTCGACCCCACCCTCACCTGGGACGACGAACCCATCGACGCCGACGACCTGGCCTACCTGCAGTACACCTCCGGCTCCACCCGCGTCCCGGCCGGCGTCATGGTCACCCACGGCAACATCGCCGTCAACGCCGAGCAGTGCTGGGGCACCTTCGACGGCATCCCGCGCGTGTCCACCGGCGTCAACTGGCTCCCCCTCTTCCACGACATGGGCCTGGTCACCGCCATCGCCCTGCCCATCGCCCACGCCAGCCCCGCCGTCCTGATGGACCCCGTCGCCTTCATCATGCGCCCCACCCGCTGGCTCGAGCTGCTCTCCCGCCAGTCCCACGCCTTCACCTGCGCGCCCAACTTCGCCTACGAGTACCTGTCCACCAAGGTCCCCGAGGAGGAGAAGGCCGCCCTCGACCTGTCGGGCGTGCAGGTGTTCATGAACGGCGCCGAGACCATCCGCGAGCACACCCTCACCGCCTACCTGGACGCCTACCGCGACCACGGCCTGCGCCCCGAGGTCCAGGTCCCCGCCTACGGCCTGGCCGAGGCCACCGTCTACGTCTGCTCCTCCTCCCGCTACGAACCCCCCACCGTCACCCCCGTCGACCGCGACGCCCTCGGCGACGGCACCCTGGTCCCCGTCGACCGCGACCACGAACGCGCCACCGTCCTGGTCGGCTGCGGGCAGCCCTACGGCCAGCACCTGGCCATCGCCGACCCCGCCACCGGCGCCCGCCGCCCCGACGGCAGGGTCGGCGAGATCTGGATCCACGGCCCCAACGTCACCGCCGGCTACTGGAACCGCCCCGCCGACACCGCCGACACCTTCGGCGCCACCCTCACCGGCGACCGCGGCGACCTGCCCGAGGGCCCCTGGCTGCGCAGCGGCGACCTCGGCGTCTGGCACGACGGCCAGCTCTACGTCACCGGCCGCATCAAGGACCTGGTCATCATCGACGGCCGCAACCATTACCCGCAGGACCTGGAGTACACCGCCTACCACGCCCACGACGGCGTGCGCCGCGAGTACGCCGCCGCGTTCGCCGTCCGCGGCGAGGAGACCGAGAACCTCGTCGTCGTCGCCGAACGCAACCGCCGCGTCCCCATCCGCCGCCTGGACATCGGCGAGGTCACCGCCGCCGTCCGCGCCGCCGTCAAGCAGCACCACGACGTGCGCGTCAGCGAGGTCGTCCTCATCGAACCCGGCGGCCTGCCCCGCACCAGCAGCGGCAAGATCTCCCGCAGCGCCTGCCGCAAGGCCTACACCGACGGCACCCTGCCCGTCACCGCCCGGCCCGCCGCCCCCGACGCCTGACCCCGGCCGGCCGCCCCCCGACGGCCCTCTCCGGCGGTGTCCCGGCGCGCCCGGGACGCCGCCGTCCGCGGCATCACCGCAGATGAGGCAGGATCGGAGGCATGCAGGGCCGCCGAACCGGGGGAGGACGCCCTCCCGCCACCACCACCGACGCGAGCGCCACCACGAGCGCGACTACCGACGCGAGCGCGACCGGCGACGCGACGGCGATCGTGACCACGAGCGCGACCGCGGGCGCGACCGCGCGCAGGGGCGCGGCCCGCGGTCTCGCCGTCGCCGCCGCCGTGGTCGCCGTCGCCACCACCGCCGACGTCCTGGCCGGCGGCCCGCTCCGCCACCTGGACACCTGGCTGTTCGCCGACGGACTGCCGCCCCGCACCGGCCCCTGGCACTGGTTCTGGCGCACCCTGGTCAACGCCGGCCAGTACTGGCTCGTCGGCACCCTCACCGCCCTGGCCGTCCTGGCCGCCGCCCGCCGCGCCCGCGACGTGTGGACCGCCGTCCGCGGCGGCCTGTGGCTGCTGTCCACCGAGATCATCGTGCGCGGCGCCCAGATCGCCTTCGGCCGCACCCCGCCCCGCACCGGCCACGACCTGCTGTTCCAGGACGGCTACCTGTCCTACCCCTCCGGCCACGCCGCCAACGCCGCCGCCTGCTGGCTGGTCATCACCGCCCTCACCGGCGCCGCCCGCCGATGGCGGATCGCCGCGCACGCCCTCGCCGCCACCGTCGCGGTCGCCGTCGTCGCCCTGGGCTACCACTGGGCCACCGACGCCCTCGCCGGCTGGGCCCTCGGCACCCTGCTCGGCACCGCCGGACGCGCCCTCATCCCCGCCCGCACACCCCCCGCACCGACGGCCCCCGCTCGCTGATCTCCGCCAGCAGCCCCGCCAGCGCGGCCGGCTCCGACAGCATCGGCCAGTGCCCCGTCGCCAGCTCCCGGAACTCCCACTCCGGCCCCGCCATCGGCGCGAACACCGGTGCCCCCGACGCCACCATCGCCCGCACCGCCGCCACCGGCATCGAGCACGCCACCATCGTCGAGGGCACCGGCGGCAGCGGATCGGGACGCCGCAGCGCCTGCGTCGCCGTCGCCAGCGGCTGCGGCGTCCCCCGCGTGCGCAGCGCCTCCAGATCCGCCGCCGACAACCCCTCCAGCGACGGCCCCTCCGCGGGCACGAACCGCGGCACCGGGATCAGCCACCCCCCGCCCTCCTCGGCCGCCCGCCGCTCCACCTCGGCCCGCTCCCCGGGCGGACCGAAGTCCAGCGACGCCATCCCCGACGGCATCGGCGCGGTGTCGACGTACACCACGCGCGCCACCCGGCCCGGCGACCGCGCCGCCAGCACGTCCACCGCACCCGCCACCGGCATGTGCGCCCCGCTGTGCCCCACCAGCACGACCTCGCGCAGGCCCCGGCCCTCCACCAGCGACACCAGGTCGCGCACGTGGGCGTCCACATCCACCTGAGGGGACGCCTCGCCGGCCCGCTCGGCCAGCCCCGCCAGCGTCACCGCGTGCACCTCGTGACCCGCCCCGCGCAGCCGCGCCGCCACCGCCTCCCACACCCAGCCGCCCAACCAGAACCCCGGAACCAGCACGAACGTCGCCAACGACCTCACCCCTTCACCTACCGGCCGCCGCACCCTCGCACCGGCCGCTCTCCTCCGACGCCCGCACGCTACGATCGAAACCGGACGACCTCCGCCCGGATGAGGTGAGTGACCCGTGTCACACCCCACCACCCGCGTGCTGGCCATGCTGGAACTCCTGCAGACCCACCACCGGCTCACCGGACCCGACCTCGCCGCCCGCCTCGGCGTCGACGAGCGCACCGTCCGCCGCTACGCCGCCCGCCTGGACGACCTCGGCATCCCCGTCACCGCCGACCGCGGCCGCCACGGCGGCTACCGCCTGTCGCCCGGCTACCGGCTCCCGCCCCTGATGCTCACCGGCGACGAGGCCACCGCCGTCGTCCTCGCCCTGCTCGCCGGACGCCGCCTCGGCCTGCCCGCCGCCCCCGCCGAGAGCGCCCACGCCAAGATCGCCCGCGTGCTGCCCGCCGCCCTGCGCGACCGCGTCCAGGCCCTCCAGGACACCCTCGGCTTCACCCTGGACGCCCGCGACGGCACCGACCCCGCGCCCGGCGTCCTGCTCACCCTGGCCACCGCCGCCCGCACCCGCCGCCGCACCCGCCTGGCCTACCGCTCCTGGAAGGGCGAGCGCACCGAACGCGACCTCGACCCCCACGGCCTGGTCTTCCACGCCGGCCGCTGGTACGTCACCGGCCACGACCACCGCAGCGCCGCCACCCGCACCTTCCGCCTGGACCGCGTCCACAGCGCCGACCTGCTCGACACCGCCTTCGACGACCCCGGCGACACCGACCCCGTCGGCCACCTCACCCGATCACTGGCCGCCGTGCCCTACGCCCACCGCGTGCGCGTGCTCCTGCACACCGACCCCGCCACCGCGCGCCGCCGCATCCCCGCCACCGTCGCCACCCTGCACGCCGAGGACGGCGGAACGCTCCTGGACATGCGCGTCGAGCACCTCGCCGACGCCGCCCGCATGCTCGCCGGACTCGGCCACCCCTTCACCGTCCGCGAACCCGCCGCCCTGCGCGACGCCGTCCGCGACCTGGCCGCCCACCTCACCACCCAGGCCGACCGCCCCTGACCACGCCCCGCCCCCACCGCCGGACGGCGCTCCCGCGACCATCGGACAGCGCCACGGGGCCGCGATCAGCGGCCGGCGTCACCGGCCGGCGCTCCTGGGGGAGGGGCCGGCGGATCGGGGTCGCCGGGCCGGGAGTCAGCGGGCGTCCCACTCGCGGCGCAGCATCGCGTACACGATCTCGTCGCTCCACTCGCCCTTGACGAACTCGTTCTCCACCAGGTGCGCCTCGCGCCGCATCCCCAGCCGCTCCAGCACCCGCGCCGACGCGGTGTTGCGCCCGTCCAGCCGGCCCACGATCCGGTGCAGCCCGAGGTCCTCGAACCCCAGCCGCAGGCCCTCCTCGGCCGCCTCGGTCGCGAACCCCCGGCCGTGATAGGCCGGATTGAAGATGTAGCCGATCTCGCCCTGCCGGTGCTCCCGGCTGCGCCACTGCAGGTTGACCTCGCCGACCAGCGCGCCGGTCTCGCGCCACAGCACCGCCATCACCAGCCAGTCGCCCTCCTTCTCCAGCGCAGAGGAGGCCATCTTCTGCTGGAGGAACACCCGCGACTCCTCCAGATCGCGCGGCTCCCAGTACAGGAACCGCGCCACCTCGGGCAGCGACTGGTAGGCGTACAGCTCGGCCAGGTCGCCCGGCTCGAAGGGACGCAGCAGCAGGCGATCGGTCCGCAACGGGTAATCGGGGCGCAGCACACCGGAGATCCTAAGCCACCGCACCCGCCCCGCACGCCCCCCGAACCCCCGCCCGGCCGTCCCACCCACCACCCCGAACCGGGAACAACCGGCATGACCTGGACTGTTGTGCCGGACATCATTCGACACCGAACACCCCACGCCGACTCGGGAGCTGACAACCGCATGAAGGTCGAGATCTGGAGCGACATCGCCTGCCCCTGGTGCTACATCGGAAAGGCCCGCTTCACCCAGGGACTCGCCGACTTCGCCCACCGCGACCAGGTCGAGGTCGTCTTCCGGTCCTTCGAACTGGACCCCGCCTCGCCCACCGGCACCACCAGCGAGGTCGTCCCCATGCTCGCCGCCAAGTACGGCATGACCCTGGAGCAGGCCCGCCAGGCCGAGCAGCGCGTCGCCGCCAACGCCCGCGACGCCGGCCTCGACTACATCACCGACGGCCGCGACAACGGCAACACCTTCGACATCCACCGCCTGCTGCACTTCGCCGCCGACCACGGCCGCCAGGAACGCCTCCTGGACCTGGCCTACCGCGCCAACTTCGCCGAGCAGCGATCGATCTACGACCGCGACCGGCTCCTGGACCTGGCCGCCGAGGCCGGCCTGGACCGCGACGCGGCCGCCGCCGTCCTGGACGACCCCGCCGCCTACGCCGACCGCGTCCGCGCCGACGAGCGCGAAGCCGCCGCCCTCGGCGCCACCGGCGTGCCCTTCTTCGTCCTGGACCGCCGCCTCGGCGTCTCCGGCGGCCAGCCCGCCGAGGTCTTCACCCAGGCCCTCCAGCAGGCATGGGACAGCCGCAGCCCCCTCACCACCCTCGCCGGCGCCCCCGACGCCGACACCTGCGGCCCCGACGGCTGCGACATCCCCCAGCACTGACCCGACCCGGCCCGGCCCGATCCGGCCCGGCCCGCCTCGGTCGCGGCGCACCGGCCACCCCCGCCCCGCGCGGACGCCGCCGCGCCGCGACCGAGCCGGTGCCGGCGCCGGTCAACGGTCGAAACCCCGCCCGAGTCCTGGCGATCGCGCCGCGACCGTCGCCGCGGCCTCCCGGTCGGCGACCTGGAGCTTGGCCAAGATCGTGCACACGTTGTTGCGGACGGTCTTGGACGCCAATCCCAGCCGCCCCGCGATCTGCGCGTTGGACAGGCCGGCCGCGATCAGCTCCAGCACCTGCCGCTCCCGCGCCGTCAACCGGGGGAGCGCCGCCGCGCCCGCCGCGTCCCCCGGACCCGCCCCGCCCCGCGCGTCCGCACCCGCCCGCACCGCGAAATAGGACGCCACGCGGCCCGCCAGCGCCGCCCCGAAGATCACATCGCCGCCGTGCACCACCTCCACCGCCCGCACGATCTCCTGCTGCCCGGCGCCCTTCACCAGATAACCGCGCGCCCCCGCGAGCATCGCCGCCAGCACGTGCTCGTCATCGTCGTGCATCGTCAGCACCAGCACCCCCGGCACGACCGCGCCCGCCGCAGCCGTTGAGGCCGCCGCACCTGACGCGGCCGACAGGATGCGGCGCGTCGCCTCCACCCCGTCGACTCCCGGCATCGCCAGGTCCATCACCACCACGTCCGGACGCAGCCGCGCCGCCAGCTCCACCGCCGCCGCCCCGCCGTCCGCCACGCCCACCACCCGCACCCGGCCCGACGACTCCAGCGCCAGCCGCAGCCCGTCCCGGTACATCGGATGGTCATCGGCGATCAGCACCCGCGGTCCGCTCACACCCCGCTCCCTTCCACCGCCCGGCCCCGGCCACCCGAGCCCGCACCCGCTCCGGCGCCGACGCGAGCCCCCGTGCCCGCCGCGCGGCCCGCGGGGCCGTAGGGGAGCGTCGCCAGCACCCGCGTACCGCCCTCGGGACGCGCCGCCACCTCGCAGCGGCCGCCCAGCTCCTCGGCCCGCTCGCGCATCCCCACCAGCCCCACGCCCGCCACCACCCCCGGCGGCACCCCGTGCCCGTCGTCGGCGACCTCCACCCGCAGCTCCCGCGCCCCCGCCGCCAGCCGCACCGCGCACCCCGACGCCCCCGCGTGCCGCGCCACGTTGTGCAGCGCCTCCCCGACGATCCGGTACGCCGCCTCCTCCACCGCCGCCGGCAGCACCCCCAGGCCCTCCCCGCACTCCACCGCCACCGACAGCGCCCGCGACCGGAACCGGCCGGCCAGCTGCTCCACCGCCCCCGCCAGCCCGAACTGGTCCAGCGACGGCGGCCGCAGATCGTGCACCAGCCGCCGCACGTCGCCCAGCACCACCGACAGGTCGCCCCGCACGTCCGCCAGCGTCGCGTCGGCCGCGCCGGCGTCCCGGGACGCCAGCGCCCGCGCCGCCTCGATCTTCAACGCGGCCGCCGCCAGCGACGGGCCCAGCCCGTCGTGCAGGTCCCGCCGCAGCCGCCGCCGCTCCTCGGCGATCCCCGACACCAGCTGCTCCCGGCTGGCCTGCAGATCCACCGCCAGCGCCGTCGCCCGCGCCGCCGCCGCGGCCTGCCGGATCATGTCGGCCAGCAGCCGCTGGTCGGCCTCCGACAGCCGCGCCCCCGCCCGCGCCACCAGCGCCAGCGTCCCGATCCGCACCCCCCGGTAGGCGAACGGCAGCACCACCGCGTCCGCCCGCCGCCGCCCGTGCTCCACCACCACCGCCCCGCCCCCGCTCCGCTCCAGCTCCACCCGCACGTACGGCGACCGGAACGACACCGCCACCACCCGCGCCACCTCCGCCAGCAGCTCGTCGGGCCCCCGCGAGTCCTCCAGCCGGCGCGCCAGCGCCGACACCACGTCGTACGGATCGCCCCGGCCCGTCACCAGCCGCGTCACCCACCGCTGCAACCGCAGCCGCAGCGGCCCGTACAGCACCGCCACCACCCCCGCCGCCAGCACCGCCGCCACCGGATCGTCGAACACCCGCCCCGCCCCGACGAACACCGCGGTGTCCACCGCGATCACCGCCACCGCCACCGCCCCGTACAGCAGCGTCCACCCGAGCAGCAGATCGACGTCGTACAGCCGGTGGCGCGCCACCGCCACCACCACCGCGGCCGCCACCACCGCGTGCATCAGCGCGAAGGCGATGTCGCCCACCCACCACAGCGCCCAGTCCGGCCCCGCCACCGTCAGCGCCGAACTGCCCCCCACGATGGCGATGTCGACCAGCACCGCCAGCAGCATCCACCGCAGCTGCGCCCGCCGCACCTCCCCGGCCCGCCGGAACCGCACCGCGAACGCCGCCACCGCCACCGCGAACGCCGCGAAGAACGAATCCCGGCACAGCGGCATCGCCACCTGCCAGAACCCCGGCGGCAGCGGCGGCGACAGCGGATCCAGCGACAGACCGCGCAGCGCCGGCGACAGCCGCTCGTGCAGGGAGAACTCCCACCACGGCATCATCAGCGCCAGCACGACCCCCAGCGCCTGCGCGCCGACCGCGCACCGCACCGGCCACCGCCACCGCCGCGACGGCAGGCCCCCGTCGGGGAAGAACAGCAGCGTCACCGGCACCAGCAGGTTGATCGCCGGACCGAAGCGCGCACCGACGAACACCGCCGCCGACGTCAGCGGCAGCCCGCCCCCGTGATGCAGCAGCGACAGCCCCGCGTACGCCGCCCCCGCACCGTCGGCCACCGCGACCGCCCCGCCCGCCAGCAGCAGCCACGTCATCGGATGCCGCGGCAGCCGCGTCCCCAGCACCCCGCCCGCCACCATCAGCGGCCACCCCGCCAGCGCCGATCCCCAGTGCGGCCAGTCCAGCGGCGCCGGCAGCCGCGGACCGGCCGGCCCCGCACCCACCAGCACGTCCAGCCAGACCGTCGCCGCCGTCGCCGCCGTCCCCAGCACCGCCAGCACCACCGCTGCCCGCGCCAGGCGACCATCGGCGCGCGCGGCGCGGCCCTGCCCGGCGTCCTGCCCGGCGTCCCGGGCGGCGTCCCGGACCTCGTCGCGGCCCTGCTCGGCACCCCTCATCGCACCAGCATCGCCCCGGGGACGTCCCGCCTGCCCGGGAGCAGCGTCCCAACCCGCCAGGGCACCGCGCCCCGGGCGATCCGGGGCACCGCCGGGGCGCCCGCGCCCTTCCCGCCCGGGACGCCGCGCGCCCAACCTCGCACCAGCACCACCCGACCGAAGGGACCACCCATGCAGACCCACCAGCCCGCCACCCGCACCGCCACCGCCGGGCCGCCCGCCGCCGCCGTCCGCGCCGCCGGCGCCCTGCTCGCCGCCGGCTCCCTGGCCTGGGGCACCGCCGCCGCCGTCTACGGCACCGACACCGACGAGGTCGTCGTCCCCCAGGAGGTCACCGGCATCGCCTACGTCATCGGCCTGTTCGCCCTCAGCTGGACGCTGCTGGCCACCCGCGCCACCGGCGCCCGCAAGGGCCGCTTCCTGCCCCTGCCCGAACTGGCCCTGATGCCCCTGGCCGCCGCCTTCAACGTCTACGCCATCACCAGCCTGGAGACCTACGACGACAAGCTGCCCGCCTGGGCCGCGGTCCTGGACGCCTCCTGGCCGCTGTCGCAGCTCTACCTGCTCGTCCTCGGCATCGCCGTCGCGGTCGCCGGACGCTGGCGCGGCCTGCTGCGCTGGCACCCCCTGGCCTGCGCCCTGTGGTTCATCGCCACCGTCGCCGTCCAGGCCGCCTTCGGCAAGGACGCCTCCGCCTGGACGGGCGCCGCCTGGCTCCTGCTGGTCTTCACCTCCCTCGGCCTGCGCCTGGCCCTGCGCCCCGCCGACGCCCTCACCACCGCCGCCCCGACCACGGGCGAGCAGCGCGGCGGGGGAGCCGACCCGCGCTAGCCGCGGCCGACGAACGAGGGCATCGCGGTGGCCAGCACGCTCATGAACTGCACGTTGGCCTCCAGCGGCAGGCCCGCCATATAGAGGACGCCCGCCACCACCGCCGACACGTCCATCACCGGCTCCGCCCTCACCGACCCGTCGGCCTGCGGCGTCCCGCCGCCGAAGGAGGCCGTCATGTCGGTGGCGGCGTTGCCGACGTCGATCTGCCCGCACGCGATCCGGTACGCCCGCCCCTCCAGCGACAGCGACTTGGTCAGCCCGCTCATCGCGTGCTTGCTCGCGGTGTAGGCGACCTGCCCCGGCCGCGGCACGTGCGCCGACAGCGACCCGTTGTTGATGATCCGCCCGCCCTGCGGCGACTGCGCCCGCATCATCGCGAACGCCCGCTGCGCGCACAGGAACGCCCCCGTCAGGTTGGTCTGCAGCACCCGCTGCCACTCGCCGAACCCGACCTCCTCGACGGGGGCGGGCGTCCCGAACACCCCCGCGTTGTTCACCAGCAGGTCCACCCGGCCGAACCGGTCGCCGGCCGCCGCGAACAGCGCCTCCACCGACGCCGGATCCGTCACGTCCGCCGGGACGACCGCCGCCCGCTCCTCGGGGAACCCCTCGGCGGTCCGCCGCAGCCGCTCCTCGCGGCGCCCCGCCAGCACCACGCCGTAGCCGCCGTCCAGCAGCGCCCGCGCGACGGCCGCGCCGATCCCCGACCCCGCCCCCGTCACCACCGCGACCTGCCCCGACACGCCCATCCCGCACCCTCCGCACCCGGCCGACCCGCTGACGCGCGCAGTCTGCCAGCACCCCCGCCCGCCCTGCGAGCAGCCCGCCCCGTCAGGCGCCAGCCCCGTCAGCCGCCCACGTCGGCCCGTGCCGCCGCCAGCATCCGCCTCGCCCGCGGGAAACCCTCCAGCAGTCCCGCGGCCCGCGCCAGAGCCGCGCCCACCGCCCGCGGCTCCACCCCCCGCGCCGCGAGCATCCCCGCCAGCCACCGCACCTGGGCCACCAGCACCTCCTCGTCATCGACCAGCAGCGCCGCCGCCAGAAACCCCGGCAACCGCCCGAACCCCTCGCCCAGCGCCGCCGGCCCCTCCCCGCACAGCGCGCCGCGCAGCCGCTCGGCCAGCAGCGCCCGCCGCGCCCCGAACCGCTCGAACTCGTCATCGGGGACGGCCAGCGGCGGCGCCGGCTCGGCGTAGTGCGGCCAGCCGCCGCCCAGCAGCTCCACCGCATGCGCGGCGTCGCGCGCCCAGGCGTTCGCGCCGAGCGCCCGCGCCCACCGGCCGTCCGGCCCGAACCCCGGCCCGCCCGCCAGCACCGGCACCGCCACGCCCCGCGCCGCCCGCACCATCGTCCGCGCCGTCGGCAGCCACGCCGCCACCGAGCACGACAGCGCCACCGCGTCCGGCCCGACCTCCCGCACGTACTCCCCGAGCCGCGCCGCCGGGGTGCTCGCGCCCAGGAACGTCACCCGCCAGCCGCCCGCCCGCAGCGTCTCCCCGACGATCCGCGCCGCCAGCGCGTGCCACTCCCCGTCCACGCACGCCAGCACCACCCGCCCGCGCCGCGGCACCTCCGGCAGCCGCGCCCCCAGCGCCGCCACCACCCGGTCGCTGATGTGGGTCGCGGCGTGCTCGCGCGCCACGTCCCACCGCCCGCCCTCCCAGCACGCCCCCACCCGCCGCTGCGCCGGCACCACCAGCGACGCCAGCACCTGTGGCACCGACAGGCCGCCCGCCAGCAGCCCCAGCGCCGCGCCCACCGCCGCGTCCTCGTCGGCGTCCCGCAGCGCCGCGAAGTACACCTCGCCGGCCGCCGCGACCCCGGCGGCCCCCGCCCCGCTCACCGCGTGCCCCGCATCCGGTGCCCGGCCGGCCACGCCTGCGCCCCGAACAGCGCCAGGTCGTCGTGCTCGCGGTCGTCCAGATGCTCCACCACCAGCTGCTCCACCCGCTGCACCACCGCCCCCGGCGGCGCCCCCGCGCACGTGCCGAGCGCCTCCAGCAGCCGCGCCGTCCCGAACCGCCGCCCCTGCGGGTCGCGCGCCTCGTGCACCCCGTCGGTGCAGACGTACAGCGCGTCCCCGGGCGCCAGCTCCACCCCGGCCCGCCCGAAACCGATCTCCGGGAGCGCCCCCACGACCGTCCCGCCCAGCGCCACCCGCTCCACGCCCCCGCCCTCGCGCACCACGACCGGATCGGGCGCCCCGCCCCCGATCAGCGCCACCCCCACCGAACCGTCGCCGCGCACCCGCAGCCGGCCCGCCACCAGCGACACGAACCGCGCCTCGCCCGACGCCGCCAGCGTCCGGTTCAGCAGCGCCAGCCCCTCCTCCAGCGGACCGCCCGCCACCGCGACCGTCTCCAGCGCGTGCCGCACCCGGGCGCTGTAGACGGCCGCGCCGATGCCCTCCCCGCACACGTCGCCGATCGCGAACAGCCACCCCTCCGACGCCGAGTGCAGCACCTGGCAGAAGTCGCCCCCGATCAGCGCGCCCCGCCCCGACGTCCGGTAGGCCACCCCCAGGCGCGTGCCCGGCACCTCCGGCAGCGGCGCCGGACGCAGCGCCGCCCGCAGCCGCTCGCCCGCCACCGACTGCAGCCGGTACAGCGACGCGGTGTCCAGCACCGCGGCGATCCGCTCGGCGTGCTCGCGCACCAGCTCCAGCTCGGCGTCCCCGTAGGGGCAGGCCCGCACCAGCGTCAGCACCCCCAGGCACGCGCCGCGCGCCAGCAGCGGCACGAACAGCACGCTGCCCGACTCCGGCGGCGCCAGCCCCGGCGCGCACAAGTCCGCCCCCTGGCGCGCCGTCACCCCCTCGTGCCGCTCCAGCCGCCCGGTGCCCAGCACCCGCACCGTGCCCGCACCGGCCGGCGGGCCGGTCCGGAACACCACGTCCTCGCCGCCGCACACCGCCGTCTCCGCCAGCCCCGGCTGACACAGCAGCGTCACCGCCGCGCCGTCGGCCAGGGTGTCCACGCTGAGCCGCGCCGCCAGCGACAGCGCGCGCCGCAGGTGCAGCGTCCCCGACAGGGCGCGGCCGGTGCGCGCCAGCAGCGCCTTGCGGCGGCGTTCCTCCAGCAGCTCGTCCTCGCGCGCCCGCTCCCGCGTCACATCGCGCACCACCCACGCCGACCGCCCGCTCGGCAGCCCGACCCAGCGGCCCGTCAGCCGCCGCCCCCGGTACAGCCCGTCGAACCGCGCCCGCCCCGCCGCCTGCGCCTCGCGCAGCTCCGGCACCGGCGCGTCGCGCAGCGCCGACCCGGGCGACACCCCCGGCAGCAGGGCGCGGGCGGCGGCGTTGAGGCCCCCGACGCGGCCCGCGGCGTCCAGCATCACCAGCGCCTCGTCCAGCGCGTCCAGCAGCTCGCGCGGCGCCGCCTCGCCGCCCTCGCCGGACGCCGGCCGCGCCACCACCCGGCCGGTGCACTCGCGTGCCGGCCCCTCGCTCCCGCCCTGCTCCCCGCCGTGCAGAGGACGACCTCCCGGGATCGCGCCCGTCTCCCCCCAGGGCGCCCGAACGGCCCAGGCTACGGCAGCCACGCACGCCCCCGGGGGCGAACGCCGGGACGATCAGGGGCGCCCGCGGGGGCCGCTAGAGCAGACCGGGAAGCAGCGCCGCCGACTCCAGCAGGTGGGTGTGGCGGCACGCGCCGAGCTCGGGCGCCGTGCCCGCCCCCGACAGGACGCCGACCACGAACCCCGCGCCCGCGTTCACCCCCGCCCGCAGGTCGTTGGGGGTGTCGCCGGCGACCAGCACCCGCGCGACGTCCGTCACGCCCGCCAGCTCCATCGCCCGGAACACCAGGTAGGGCGCGGGACGGCTCGCGGCGACCTCGTCGCTGGCGACCAGCCCGTCCACGGTCCCCCCGGCGCCGTCCGCGACGGTCCAGCCCATCGCCTTCAGGATCGAGGTGGCGACCTCCCGCGAGTAGCCGGTCTGCAGCACCACCTTGACGCCCGCGGCGCGCAGCTCCCCGACCGCCTCGGTCACCCCCGGCAGCGCCACCGGCGGGGACGCCGCGTACGCCTCGGCGAGCCGGACGGTGAAATCGGCGTACACCGCGTCCACGTCGGCCTCCGCGGCGGCGCCGGTCAGCTCGGTGAGCAGGCCCGCCGCGGCCTCGCGCTTGCTGGTGCCGGTCCAGCGGTGCAGCGTCTCGGCCGGCACGGCCCGCCCGATGCGGGCGGCGACGGCCTCGTCGAGGGCGGCGTAGACGGCGCCGCCCTCCTGGACGGTCGTGCCGGCCATGTCCAGGGCGGCCAGGGCGAACGGGGGGTGAGCACTCACGGGGTCTCTCCTTGGTCGGGCAGGGTGCGCGCGAACGCCAGATGGTGCGCGCGGGCGTTGGCGATGGTGAAGGTCGCGCGGTCGGGGCGGTAGCGGTCGTCGGCGTACTCCACCGGGTCGCCGCCGGTGGTGGTCGCGGTGCGGCGCTCGCGCAGCAGCGGGCCGCCCTTGGCGACGCCGAGCAGCCGGGCGTCCTCGCCCGGCGCCGCGATCGCGTCGATGGTGTGGGTGGCGCCGGCGATGTCGACGCCGCGCTCGTGCAGGCCCGCGTAGATCGAGCCGGCGTCGGGGTCGAAGTCGAACAGCAGCCGCCCGATCGCCAGCGTGAAGGTGCTGCGCTCCAGCATGACCGGCTCGCCGTCCAGCAGCCGCAGCCGCAGCACGTCCACGACCGGCTCGCCGGGCGCGACGCCGAGCGCCGCCGCCGCCTCCGGGCCCGCCCCGCGCCGCGCGAGCTCGATGGTGCGCTGGCCCGGGACGTGCCCCGACTGCAGCGCCCACGCGGTGAACGACAGGAACGTCTCGAACGGCTGGCCCATCGGGCGCCGCCGCACCACCGGGCGCCGCCCCCGCCCGCCCTCGATGAGGCCCTCGTGGCGCAGCGCCGACAGCGCCTGGCGGACGGTGCCCCGCGAGAGCGCGAACTCCTCGACCAGATGGGCCTCCGACGGCAGCGGCGCGCCGACGGCCAGCGCCCCCGAGACGATCCGCTCGCGCAGCGCGTCGGCGAGCCTGGCGTGCAGTGGTCCTGACGACATGAGTTGACCATACAAGTTGCGCGCGCCGTCCTGTCAACGTCCGGGAACGCCGGAAAGCAGCAGGATGAAGCGGAGGTTAACTTGTTTGTACAAGACGCGTTCCGCCTTGACGGCGCCGCGCCGCGGCCACGAATCTCAGGGCCATGACCCCGCCCCCGCAACCGGCCCCGCAGCCGCCCGGCGCCCTGCCCACCGGCCTGCCCACCGGGCTGGCCGCCGGGCTGCCCGCCGGCCGCGTCGACCTCCTGGTGGCCGGCGCCGGCGTCGTCGGCCTCGCCCACGCCGTCGAGGCCCACCTGCGCGGCCTGTCGGTGGCCGTCGTGGAGCGCGACGCCTTCGCCGCCGGCGCCTCGGTCCGCAACTTCGGCCACATCTGCACCACCGCCCAGGACGGCCCGGCCCTCGGCTACGCCCTGGCCGCCCGCGACCGCTGGCTCCGCCTCGCCGCCGAGACCGGCCTCGCCGTCGCCGAGAGCGGCACCCTCGTCGTCGCCCGCCGCCCCGAGGAGATGGCCGTCCTGGAGGAGTTCGCCGCCGACCGCGGCCCCGACCAGGTCCGCCTGCTGGACGCCGCCGGCGTCGCCCGCCACCTGCCCGCCCCCGGCGCCGCGCCGCTCGGCGGCGCCCTGCTGCCGCTGGACCTGCGCCTGGACCCGCGCGCCGCGATCCCCGCCCTCGCCGCCTGGCTCGCCGGGCGCGGCGTCCCCATCGCCTGGCGCACCAGCGTCCTGTCCGCCGAGCCCGGCCTCGTGCGCACCTCCCGCGGCGACGTGCGCGCCGACCGCACCGTCCTCGCCGTCGGCCACGACCTCGACCGCCTGCACCCCGCCGCCGCCGACGCCGCCGGCATGACCCGCTGCCGCCTGCAGATGCTGGAGGTCGCCGCCCCCGGCGGCCTGCGCGTCGCCCCCGGCGTCCTCACCGGCCTGTCCCTGCTGCGCTACAGCGGCTTCGCCGCCCAGCCCTCCGCCGCCGCCCTGCGCGACGCCGTCACCGCCGCGTCGCCCGAACTGCTGGACGCCGGCGTCAACCTGATGTTCACCCAGCGCCCCGACGGCGCCATCGTCCTCGGCGACACCCACCACTACGCCGCCACCCACACGCCCTTCGACGACGAGGACACCGCCGAGCTGCTGCTGCGCGAGGGCGCGCGGCTGCTCGGCGTCCCCGGCCTGCGCGTGCTGCGCCGCTGGCGCGGCGAGTACGCCTCCTCCGACCGCACCGACTTCCTGGACGCGGAGGTGGCGAGCGGCGTCCGCGCCGTCTCGGTCACCTCCGGCATCGGCATGACCACCGCGCACGGCCTGGCCCAGGCCGTCCTCGACTCCCTCCTCTGAAAGGCCCGACCATGCGCCGATTCCGGCTTCCCCTCGCCCTGGCCGCCCTCGTGCCGGCCGCCGCCCTCGCCCTCACCGGCTGCGGGAGCGACGGCAAGGCGTCCGCGAGCAAGGACGCCTGCCCCCACGGCAAGATCCGCTTCGGCGTCGAGCCGTTCGAGGACGCCGCCAAGCTCACCCCCGCCTACAAGACCCTCGGCAGCGCGCTGCAGGCCAAGCTCGGCTGCCCCGTCGAGGTCCAGATCGTGCAGGGCTACTCCGCCGAGGTCCTCGCCATGCAGAACAAGAAGCTGGAAATCGCCCAGTTCGGGCCGCTCGGCTACGTCTTCGCCGCCCAGCGCGCCGGCGCCGAGGCCGTGGCGTCCTTCGGCAACCCCGACAAGACCGTGTCCAGCTACAAGGCCGGCATCTGGGTGAAGAAGGACAGCCCCCTGGCCTCCCTCACCGACCTCAAGGGCCACACCCTCGCCCTGTCCGACACCGGCTCCACCTCCGGCGACGCCCTGCCCCGCTACGCCCTGAAAAAGGCCGGCCTCGGCGCCGGCGACGTCAAGCTCCAGTACGCCGGCGGCCACCCCCAGTCGCTGCTCGCCCTCACCAACGGCAAGGTCGACGCCGCCGAGATCAACACCCAGCAGCAGGCGACCTCCACCAAGGAGGGCCAGTTCGACCCGGCGAAGTTCAAGCAGATCTGGGCGTCCGACCCCATCCCCAACGACCCCATCACCGTGTCCAAGGACCTGGACCCGGCCTTCCGCGCCAAGCTCGTCGCCGCCCTCACCTCCCTCAGCCCCCAGGACGTCGCCAAGGTCGGCTCCTACCTCGACGTCGAGCCCGGCCCCCTCGTCCCGGTCACCAAGCAGAACTACCAGCCCCTGTTCGACCTCGCCCAGAGCCTCGGCCTCACCGAGAAGGACGTCTAGGACACGCCGATGGAGACCACCACCACCCCCGCACCGGCGACCGCCGCCCTCACCGTCCGGGGGCTGCGCAAGTCCTTCGGCGGCCGCACCGTGCTGACGGGCTTCGACCTGGACGTGGCTCCCGGGGAGGTGGTGGCGCTCCTCGGGGCCAACGGGTCGGGCAAGTCGACCGCCCTCAAATGCGTCGTCGGCCTCGTGCGCCCCGACGAGGGGCGCGCCGGCGTCCACGGCGCCGACCTGCTCGACGGGACGCGCGCCGCCGCCCGCGCCCGCACCCGCGTCGCCATGGTCTTCCAGCAGATCCACCTGGTGCGGCGGCGCTCGGCGCTGGACAACGTCTGCGCCGGCGCCCTCGGCCGCCTCCCGATCACCCGCTCCTGGTCGCCCGCCGCCTTCCCCCGCGCCCTGCGCGAGGAGGCCATGGGCTGCCTGGACCGCGTCGGCCTCGCGGGCCGCGCGCACGAGCGCGTCGGCGCCCTGTCGGGCGGCCAGCAGCAGCGCGTCGCCCTGGCCCGCGCCCTCTGCCAGCGCGCCGAGGTCCTGCTCGCCGACGAACCGGTCTCGGCCCTGGACCCCTCGGCCGCCGAGAACGTCATGGCCGTCATGACCGACCTGGCCCGCACCGAGAACCTCGCCGTCGCCGCCGTCCTGCACCAGCCCGAACTCGCCCGCCGCCACGCCGACCGCCTCGTCGGCCTGCGCGACGGCCGCATCGCCTTCGCCGCCCCCACCGCCGCCGTCACCGCCGACCAGGTGTCGGCCCTGTACGTCGTGGACCAGGAGGTCCCCGCATGAGCGCGCTCGCCCCCGAACCGGCCCCGCGGCGCCTGCCCGTCCCGCGCCGGCGGCGCGACCCCCGCACTCTCGCCACCGGCGCCGCCGTCCTCGCCGTCCTGGCCGCGCTGCACGTCGCCGCCTGGATCGGCGCCGAGATGGACCTCGGCATGCTCGCCGAAGGCTGGCACGGCATGGTCCGCTTCGTCTCCGAGGCGGTCCCCCCGGACCTCGCCTGGGACCCCGTCGTCAAGGACGGCCTGAAGGCGTGCCTGGTCACGCTGTGGATCGGGCTGCTCGGCACCACCCTGTCGATCCCCTTCACCATCGCGCTCAGCGTCCTCGGCTCGCGCGCCACCAACGGCAACGCCGCCGTGTACCAGGCTGCCCGCGGCGTCCTGTCGTTCCTGCGCGCCGTCCCCGACGTGGTGTTCGCGCTGGTGTTCGTCACCGCCGTCGGCCTCGGCCCCTTCGCCGGCGTCCTCGCGCTGGTCTGCAACAACACCGGCGTCATGGGCAAGCTGTGGGCCGAGGCGATGGAGGAGGTCGACGACGGCCCCGCCCAGGCCCTGCGCATCGCCGGCGCCCGCCGCACCCAGCTCGTCGCCCACGCCGTCCTGCCCGCCTGCCTGCCCCAGCTCGTCGGCCTGGTCCTCTACCGCCTGGACGTCAACGTGCGCGCCTCCCTGGTCCTCGGCCTGGTCGGCGCCGGCGGCATCGGCTTCCTCATCAACCAGTCCATCCAGGAGTTCCGCTTCGACCAGATGCTCACCTACATCCTCATGGTGCTCGTCCTGGTCGTGGCGGTGGACGTGCTGAGCTCCCTCGTCCGCAGAAGGCTCGCCCCGTGACCCTCGCCCTGCACCCGCCCGCCACCGCCATGGTCTGGCCCGGCCCGGACGCCCCGCACCGCCCCCTCGCCGTCGACGAGGTCGACCTCGCACCCGGCGAGCTGCTCGTCCGCGTCGAGCTGGCCACCGTCTGCGGCTCGGACCTGCACACCGTCTCCGGCCGCCGCCCCGGCCCCGCGCCCGGCGTCCTCGGCCACGAGGCCGTCGGCACCGTCGCCCGCACCGGCGGCGGCCCCGCCCGCCTGGACGTGCGGGGCCGCCCCGTCCGCACCGGCGACCGCGTCGCCGTCGGCATCTACGCCGCCTGCGGGCGCTGCGCCCGCTGCCGCCGCGGCCTGCCGCAGAAATGCGAGCGCCTGTTCAAGTACGGGCACGCTCCGCTGGCCGACGCCGGCCCGCTGTCGGGCGGCTACGCCACCCACCTGCGCGTCCGCAAGGGCACGCCGCTCGCCGCCGTCGACCCCGCCCTGCCCGCCGCCCTCGCCGCGCCGCTCGGCTGCGCCACCGCCACGGCCGTCGCCGCCGTCGCCGCCGCGGGCGACACCGACCGGAGCGACGTCACCGTGTGCGGCGCCGGCCTGCTCGGCCTGCTGGCCACCGCCATGCTCGCCGGACGCGGCGCGACCGTCACCGTCCTCGACCCCGACCCGCGCCGCCGCGCGACCGCCCTGCGCATGGGCGCCGCCCGAGCCCTGGACGCGGCCGCCGAACCGCCCCGCGCCGACGCCTACCTCGAACTGTCGGGCGCCCCCGCCGCCGCCCGGCGCGCCGTCGCGCGCACCGTCACCGGCGGCACCATCGTGCTCGCCGGCACCGTCTCGCCCGGCGCGCCGCTGGACTGGGAGGCCGAGGACGTCGTGCGCGGCCTGCTCACCGTGCGCGGCGTCCACAACTACGCCCCCGAGCACCTGGCCGAGGCCGTCGCCTGGACCGAGCGCAACGCCGCCCGCCTGCCCGTCGCCGACCTCCTCGGCACCGTCCACCCGCTGTCGCGCCTGGACGACGCCCTCGCCGAAGCCGCCCGCGGCGACGCCGTCCGCATCGCCGTCGACCCCACCCGCTGAACACCCCGAGGGGAGCGGGCCGGGACGGGTCAGCCCGTCACGGTCCACTCCACCCGGTGCGCCTCGGTCGGGTCGGGGGTCTCCCACCGCCGCACCAGCCGGTCGATCACCGCGTCGGGCACCGGCGCCGGACGCGCCCGGTTGCGCGCCCGCAGCACCCCCGGCGCCGCCTCCAGCGCCACCACCTCCACCCGCCCCCGGTAGTCGGCGACCAGGCCCGTGCACTGCTCGCGCAGCTGCCGCGACACGTTGGTGGCGTTCCACACGAACGACCGGCCCGCCCGCAGATGCTCGCGGGCCCGCTCGTAGGCGGCGGCCGCCACCGGACGCTGGTCGGCGCCCGGCCCGATGCCGAGCTCGGCGCGCAGCGCGTCCAGGCTCACCACCGGCACGCCCGGCCGGTGCGCGGCGATCCAGTGGTCCTTGCCGACGCCCGGCAGCCCCGACAGCACCGTGGCCGTCAGCCGCGTGTCGTCGTAGGCGGCGTAGTCGGGATCGCGGTCCGGCTTGCGGAAGTACCAGAACCGCGCATGGTCGGAGGGGAACAGCCGCGGCGCGTCCAGGCAGCGCTGCTCGGCGCAGAACTCCCGGTACAGCTCCACGCTCTCCAGCACCTCGGCGGTGTCGCCGCAGATCCGGCCGAGGATGTCGGCCGTCGCCAGCAGCACCAGGTCGTCGTTGCGGGCCAGCAGGCTCACCCGGAACGCGATCTGCCGCAGGTCGGGCCGCTCCAGCGCCCAGAACGGCACCTGGTGGTGGCGCACCAGCGCCGCCACGTGCTCGCGCCAGGCCACCGGCGCCCCCAGCTCCCACAGGATCCGCCGCACCATCAGGTCCCCGCGCCGCGAGTGCCCGCGCGCGGTGACGCGGCCGTCGTCGTCGCGGGCGGTGCAGTACGGCTTGGCGACGTCGTGCAGCAGCACCGCCGCGAACAGCCGCACCCGCTCGGCGGCCGGGCGCGCCCGCCACTCCGCCAGCCCCGCCAGCGCCTCGCACGCCATCCGCGTGTGCACCTCCACATCGCCCTCGGCGTGGTGCACCGCGTCCTGCTCGACGCCCGCCAGGTCGCGCACCCACCCGAACGCCTCGCGGACCCGCTCCCAGGGCACCTGCCAGGACGGCGGCGCCGGGCACAGCGCCGCGAACGGGCCGCCGTCCCACGCCCCCGGCTCAGCCGCCCGCATACAGCACCTCCGGATCGGCGAGGCCGTTGGCGACCAGCGGACGGTCCTGCCAGTGCGTCCCCGCGTCGGCGATCGTGTTGAGGAAGCTGGCGCGCACCCACTTGAAGCGGTCCACGGTGCGGCCCCCCTCCTCGACCTTGATGTAGAGGCCCTCCATCTCCTCGTGCGCGTCGGTCTCGGCCGCCACCCGGTCGGGGTCGGCGCCGCCCGCGACCGCCGCCGCGCGCAGCGCCTCCCGCCACGCGGGCGTCCGGCACGTCGACGGCCCCACCAGCGACGTCAGCTCCCGCACGTTCGCCAGCGGGCCCTCGTGCAGGACCGGCACCGGCACCACCGGCGCGCCCGCCAGCAGCTCGCGGCGCCGCGCCGTCGACAGGAACGCCCCCTCGGCCCGGTCCAGCACGTCGAACTCGCAGAAGTAGTGGGGGAGGGCGTCGTAGAAGACGGTGTGCTTGGCGTACAGCCACTCGCCGTACATCACGTACCGCTCGCCCAGCCGTGGCCACAGCAGGTGCTGCACCGACGCCGCCCACGCCTTCAGCGGCGCGAACTGCTTCTCGCGCGGCCCGCCCGTCAGGTAGTGGCCCCGGCTCTGCAGCAGCAGCTGCCCGCCGGCGTCGAAGCTGACGCCGCAGTTGGCGCCGTCCAGCTTCTCCTCCACGACCAGGAACCGCCCGGCGATCTCGGCGAACGGCACCGCCGCCAGATCGTGGTCGCCCGTCTGCAACCGGGAACCCTGCAGATGCCGGGTGCGCGGATATTTGCGCAACATGTACCGGTTGTAGCGAAGCGCGCCTCCGCCGGCCAACCGGTTTTCCGGCCCTCGGGCCGCCCTGTCGCCCGGCCCCGCCCGCGCCGCGATCAGCGCGGCCGGGGCCGCTACCGTGGGGGGCGATGCAGGTCAGGCCGATCACACCCGAGGCGCTGGTCGCCGAGATCGGCGACCGCATCGCCGCCGCGCCCCGCGACCGGTGGGTGCGCGTCGCGATCGACGGCGCCCCCGCCGCGTCCCCCGGCGACCTGGCCGACGCCCTGGTGGACCCGCTGCGCGTGCTCGGCCGCCCCGCCGTCCGCGTGCCCGCCGGCGGCTTCCTGCGCCCGGCGTCGCTGCGCTACGAGCACGGCCGCCGCGACCCCGACGCCTTCCACGACCTCTGGCTCGACACCGGCGCCCTCACCCGCGAGGTGCTCGCCCCGCTGGAGCCCGGCGGCAGCGGCCGCTTCCTGCCCAGCCTGCGGGACGCCGCCGCCGACCGCGCCACCCGCGCGCCCTACCGCACGCTGCCGCCCGGCGGCGTCGTCCTGGTCGACGGCGCCCTGCTGCTCGGCCGCGGCCTGCCCTTCGACCTGACCGTCCACCTCGCGCTCTCGCCCGCCGCCCTGGCCCGCCGCACCGCCCCCGACCTGGCCTGGACGCTGCCCGCCTACGACCGCTACCGCGCCGAGACCGGCCCCGAGGACGCCGCCGACGTGCCGGTCCGGGTCGACGACCCGCGCCACCCCGCGCTCGTCACCGGCCCGCGGTGATCAGCCGAGCGTCCGGTCCAGGTTGACGGCCGCGCTGATCAGCGCCAGATGGGTGAACGCCTGCGGGAAGTTGCCCAGCTGGTCGCCGGTCGGGCCGATCTGCTCGGCGTACAGGCCGAGGTGGTTGGCGTAGGTGAAGGTCTTCTCCAGCGCCACCCGCCCCTCCTCGACGCGCCCGGCCCGCGCCAGCGCCTCCGCCCACCAGAACGAGCAGATCGAGAACGTGCCCTCCGCGCCGGCCAGGCCGTCGGGGCTCATCGCCGGGTCGTAGCGGAACACCAGGCTGTCGGTCACCAGCTCCGCGCCGATCGCGGCGAGCGTGCCGAGGAAGCGCGGATCGTGCGGCGCCAGGAACTTCACCATCGGCATCAGCAGCAGCGAGGCGTCCAGCACCGGCGCGGGCGCCGCGCCGTCATCGGGCGCCAGGCGCTGCACGAACGTGCCGCGCTCGGCGTCCCAGCCGCGCTCCATGATCTGGCGGTAGATCCGGTCGCGGACGCTCGTCCAGCGCGTCAGGTCGGCGGGCAGCCCGCGCCGGCGCGCCACCCGCACCATCCGCTCGACCGCGACCCAGCACATCAACCGCGAGTAGGTGTGGTCCTGGCGCCCCGCGCGGGTCTCCCAGACGCCCTCGTCGGGCTGGTCCCAGTGGTCCAGCAGCCACCCCAGCACGGCCGACAGGTCCGACCAGGTCTCGTGCGAGATGCCGGTGCCGTGCTTGTCGAACAGGTACACCGAGTCGACGAGCTCGCCGTAGACGTCGAGCTGCAGCTGGCCCGTCGCGCCGTTGCCGATCCGCACCGGCCGCGACCCCCGGTAGCCCTCCAGGTGGCCGAGCTCCTCCTCGGGCAGGTCGGCGTCGCCGTCGATGGAGTACATGACGCGCAGCGGCCCCTTCGCTCCGTCCCCGGCCCGCCGCAGGCAGCGCGCCAGCCAGTCCACGAACGCCTCGGCCTCGGCGGTGAAGCCGAGCCGCAGCAGCGCGTACAGCGAGAACGCCGCGTCCCGGATCCACACGTAGCGGTAGTCCCAGTTGCGCTCCCCGCCCAAGTGCTCGGGCAGCCCGAGCGTCGGCGCCGCGACGACGGCGCCGGTCGGCTCGTGGGTGAGCAGCTTCAGCGTGAGCGCCGAGCGGTGCACCGTCTCGCGCCAGCGGCCGGTGTAGGACGAGCCCGCCAGCCAGCGTCGCCAGAACGCCGCCGTGGCGTCGAACAGCCGCTCGGAGTCCGCGCCGTCCAGGTCGCCGTCCAGATCACCGCCCGCCGGGGCGTCCGCCGGGGCGCCGCCCGGTGTCGCCTCCAGGACGAACAGCTCGGTGCGGCCCTCGGAGATCTCGAACTCGCCGGTCGCGTCGCCGCCGTCGGCCGCCAGGTCCACGGTGCTGCGCAGCGACAGCGTCAGGGCGGGGCCGGTGAAGCGCGCGCCGCCGGGCAGCAGCTCCAGCCGGTGCGGGTCGCGCGCGTAGTTCAGGCGCGGCGCGACGCGCGTCCGCACCCGCATCGTGCCGCGGACGCCGACGACGCGCCGCACCAGCCGCTGCCGGTGGTCGGGGTCGCGCTCCTTCAGGACCGGCATGAAGTCCTGCACCTCGATCATGCCGTCCTCGGTGAGGAAACGGGTGATCAGGATGTTGGTGTCGGGGAAGTAGAACTGCTGGTGCTCGGCGTGCTCGCAGCGCGGCGCCATCTCCCACGCGCCGCCCTTCCCGGCGTCCAGCAGCGCCCCGAACACGCTGGGGGAGTCGAAGCGGGGCGCGCAGAACCAGTCGATGCGCCCGTCCAGGCCGACCAGCGCCGCCGTGCGCAGGTCCCCGATGAGACCGTGGTCGCCGATCGGCAGGTACTCCTCCGGCACGTCCGTCATCGCGCCCCCCGTTCCACCGGGGAACCTGCCCGTCCGGGGTTCTGCCGGACCCCCGCTATTCGCCAGCGCCCTGCCAAGGCGCCTTCGCGCCATGGTGCTCGTTCAGGGCCGACAGCAGCCGGATCAGCTCCGCGCGCTCGGCGGCCGACAGGGGGGAGAGCAGGTCGTCCTGGACGCCGTCGATGATCCGGGCGAAGCCCGCGAACGCCCGCCGCCCGTCCTCGGTGACGGTGACGATGTTGCGGCGGCGGTCGCCGGGATCGGGGGAGCGCTCCACCAGGCCGGCCGCCGCCAGGTCGTTGAGCGAGGCGACCACGTCGCTGCGGTCGATGCCGGTGCGCCGCCCGAGCTCGGCCTGGCTGGCCGGGCCGTGCTCCAGCAGGGCGGCCAGCAGCCGGGTGTCGTAGCCGCGCGTGCCCGCCGCGGCGAGCCGCTCGGAGAGCAGCCGGTGGCCCTGCCCGGCGACCTGCGAGACGAGCCAGGTCGGTAGTTCCCGCAGCCGCGTGAGCGGCCGGTCCTCTGACGTCATGCGCCCACCCTACCCACTTGTTGGCCGCGCCAACGAATGCTAACGTTGGCATCACCAACATTGGTTCGGCCAACTTCTGGAGTCCCGATGATCACTCCCTTCCGCCTGCACGTCCCCCAGGCCGACCTGGACGACCTCGCCGCCCGCCTGGACCGCACCCGCTGGCCCGACGAGGTCGAGGGCGCCGGCTGGGACTACGGCATCCCCCTCGCCCGCGTCCGCGCGCTGGCCGACCGCTGGCGCCACGGCTACGACTGGCGCGCCCACGAGGCCGAGCTGAACCGCCACCCGCAGTTCACCACCGAGATCGACGGCCAGCGCCTGCACTTCCTGCACGTCCGCGCCGCCGCGCCCGACGCGCTGCCGCTGCTGCTCGTGCACGGCTGGCCCGGCTCGGTCCTGGAGTTCCTGGACGTCATCGACGACCTGTCCCGCGACTTCCACCTGGTCATCCCCTCCATCCCCGGCTTCGGCCCGGCCGGCCCGACCCGCGAGCGCGGCTGGAGCGCGGACCGCGTCGCCCGCGCCTTCGCCGCGCTGATGGAGCGCCTCGGCTACGACCGCTACGGCGCGCAGGGCGGCGACTGGGGCGCCGGGATCGCCCGCGCCCTCGCCGCGGCCGCCCCCGAGCACGTCGTCGGCGTCCACCTGAACTACCTGCCGACGCCCTCGGCCGGCGACGAGAGCGCCCTCGGCGCCGAGGACCGCGAGCGGCTCGCCGCCACCATGGCGATGGCCGCGAACCGCCCCGGCTACCAGGTGCTCCAGGGCACCCGCCCGCAGACGGTCGCCTACGCCCTCACCGACTCGCCCGTCGGGCAGCTCGCCTGGATCGCCGAGAAGTTCCACGAGTGGCCCGACCCCGCCAGCGACATCGGCGACGACCGCATTCTCACCGACGTCGCGCTGTACTGGTTCACCGCCACCGCCGGGTCGGCCGCGCGCCTCACCAAGGAGAGCGGCTTCGGCGCCGCGCCGACCCGCGTCCCGGTCGGCGTCGCGGTCTTCAAGCACGACATCGTCCTGTCGGTGCGGCCGATCGCCGAGCGCGCCCACAACATCGTGCACTGGAGCGAGTTCGAGCGCGGCGGCCACTTCGCGGCGATGGAGGTCCCCGACCTGTTCGCCGGGGACGTCCGCGCCTTCTTCACCAAGCTCCTGGACGGGGCGGCCTGACCGGCTCAGCCCTCGAAGGAGCCGTGGCGGCCCGCGCCGGAGGCGAACCGGGCCGCCCCCTCCAGGGCCTCTGCGAGGGAGTGCTCGCCGTGGCGGAACTCCGCCACCATGGCGGCCTCCTCGTCCAGGCCCCACTGGTCCAGCACCGACGCCCGGTCGCGCCGCAGGCAGGTCTGCGGGAACCGGGCGAGCGTCCCGGCCAGCTCCACCGCCGCCCGGACGGCCTGACCCTCGGGCACCACCCGGTTGGCCAGGCCGATCCGCAGCGCCTCGGCGGCGTCCACCGGCCGGCCCGTCAGGATCAGGTCCAGCGCGTGGCTCTGCCCGATCAGCCGGGGCAGCCGCACCGTCCCGCCGTCGATGAGCGGGACGCCCCAGCGCCGGCAGTACACCCCGAACACCGCCGTCTCGGCGGCCACCCGAAGGTCGGCCCAGACCGCCAGCTCCAGCCCGCCCGCCACGGCGTGGCCCTCCACCGCCGCGATCACCGGCTTGGACAGCCGCAGCCGCGACGGCCCCATCGGGCCGTCCCCGCCGCGGTCCGCGCGGTTGCCGTCGGCGGTGCCGAGCGCGCGCAGGTCCGCGCCCGCGCAGAACGTGCCGCCCTCGCCGTACAGGACGGCGACGGCGGCATCGGGGTCGGCGTCGAAGGCGCGGAACGCCGCCGCGAGCGCCGCGGCGGTCGGCCCGTCCACGGCGTTGCGCCGCTCGGGCCGGTCGATGCCGATCAGCGTGACCGGCCCCTCGGTGCGGACGGTGATCGTGCCGGTCATCGCGCTCCCCTCCCCGGCCCGCCCCGACCGGGCGGGCCCGCCCGGAAGCTACCACCGGGTCACCGGGTCACCGGGTCACCTGTCACCGGAACCCGGCTCGGTGAGCTTGCCCTGCAGCTTCGCCTTGGCCTTCTCCGGCGCCACCTTGGCGGCCGCGGCCTGGAGCTTGTTCTTGAACGACCCGGCGACGACGTGGTCCTTGCCGGCCATGAGGGCCTTGAAGCCCTGCTCGGCGACCTTCGCCGGGTCGTCCTTGCCCCCGGACCGTCCGAGCTTGGTGTCCTGCATCCCGGCCCGGTCGAAGAACTCGGTGTCGGTCGCCCCCGGCATCAGCGCCGTCACCGTGACGCCGGTGTCGCGCAGCTCGTGGCGCAGCGCCTCGGAGAACGACAGCAGGAACGCCTTGGACGCGGCGTAGGTCGCCTGGTAGGGGCCGGGGCCCGTCGCGGCGACGGAGGAGGTGAACAGCACCCGCCCCTCGTTCGCCGCGACCATCGCGGGCAGGACCCGCTTGGCCAGGTGGACCGCGGACGTCACATTCAGGTTGACCAGCCGCAGCTCGTCGTCGAGGCCGGTCTCGCGGGCGAAGTCGCCGTTCACGCCGATGCCGGCGTTCACGGCGAGCGCCGCGGGCGTGCGGGCGAGCGCCTGGACGCGGCCGTGCAGCTCCTCGACGCCGTCGAACGCGGCGAGGTCGACCCGGACGGGAAGGGCGGTGACGCCGGTCTCGGCGGCGACCGCGGCCGCCGCCTCCACGATGCCGGCGTCCTCGGCGGCCATGACGACGTCGAACCCGTGGCGGGCGAACTCGCCCGCCAGCTCGCGGCCGATGCCGCTCGACGCTCCGGTCACGACGGCCAGCGGCCGGGCGTCACCGGCCGGCGTGCCGTCCACCGGCGTGTCATCCATGGGCGTGTCGTTCATTCGGTGCTCCTCTCGGGACGGGGGCGGACCGCCAGCCGCACGCGGAAGGGCCCGAACGTGCGGGGCAGCGGCCGGTCGGGGCGCAGCGGCGTGCCCGCCGCCTGGCGCAGGTCGAAGGCGCGCAGCAGCGCGCCCATGAAAAGGGTGGTGGTCAGCAGGACCAGGTCGCGGCCCGGGCACTCGCCGGGCCCGGCGCTGAACGGGACGACCGACCCGCTCTCCTGCGCCGTGCCGTCGAACCAGATGCGCGGCGCGAACGCGTCGGCGAACGGCAGGTTGTCCTCGTCGCGGTTCACGAACGGGGTGTGGATCAGCAGGCCGGTGCCCGCCGCGAGGACCGTGCCGTTCCAGTCGACGTCGGTGCTGGTGTCGCGCAGGATCGACAGCGTCGTCGGCCACAGCCGCACCGACTCCAGCACCGTCGCGCGCAGGAACGGGAGCTCCGGGCCGCCGGCGTCGGCCTCGGCGTGGGCGCGCTCCCGGTGCTCGGGGTGGGCGGCCAGCAGCGCCAGGGCGCGGAAGGCGGCGATCCCGGCCGGCTCGTAGGCGAACAGCCACTGCGGGACCTGCTGCTCGGGCTCGGTGACGGCGCTCTTCGGCGCGGCGGCGACCATCTCGGCGAGGCTCCCGGGCTCGGCGCGGTCCAGGTAGCCCTGGAGGCGGCGGTCGAACCGCTCGCGGACCCGGCGGCGGCGCGGGTGGGCGAAGGCCCAGTTGGCGTCCATCCGCAGCCGGGTCAGCAGGTCGCTGATCTCGGAGTCGTCGCGGGCGGCGTCGCCCAGCACGATCCGGCGGATCACGCGCCACCAGGCGACCCGGAAGCCGTCCCAGGTCAGCTCGCCGCGCTCGCCGGCGGCCGCGACGAGCCGCGCCGCCTCCTCGTCGATCTTGCGGGTGAACGCCGCGGCGTGGTCGTGCACCGGCCGGCCCGTCTCCAGCACCCGCTCGTTGAAGGCGCGCCGGTCGGCCCGCTCGGCGCCGGTGGACGCCAGGACGCCGTGCGGCTGGAAGTGCGCCAGCGCGGCGCGCTTCTCCTTGGTGGCGAGCGCGAACGGCTCGGGCGACCCGTCCAGGACGCGCCGCACGTCCGGCGGCGACAGCACGAGCGCGAACGGGCGCCCGGGGACGCGCAGCTTCAGCGGCCCAGGCCCGTAGCGGGCGCGCAGCGACCGCAGGTAGCGGCCCGCGTGCGCGTCGGCCTGCATCCTCTCGGCCAGCGCGACCACCCGGGGGCGGCGCGCCAGGATGCCCTTGGCGACGGTCGGCGCCAGCACCTGGGCGCCTACGCGCAGGGTGTCGGCGACCGAGGCGGTCGCCACCGAGGTGCCGGTGGACTCGGACATCAGCGGGACAACCATGATCAGCTCCTTCGGGTGCGGCGCCCCCCTGCCCGTGGGGAGGGCGTTGAACACATGGGCGGGCCGGGGTCAGCGCCGCCGGGCGCGGCCGATCGGGACCGGGGCGCGCTCCCAGGCGCTCGGATCCTTGTCGCGGACGCCGAAGCTGTTCAGCACCATGGCGAGCATCGCGTACGTGCCGACCAGCAGGACGAGGGCGGCGCGCTGCCGCTCGTCCAGGAAGTCCGCCAGCGCTTCGCGCGTGTCGGCGGTCAGCGCCCGCGCGGCGCAGAGCTCGTCCACGGCGCGCAGCAGCGCGCGCTCGCGGGCGTCCCAGCCCGAGGCGTCCGGCCCCACGGCGAGGCGCTCCAGGTCGGCGCCGGTGAGGCCGGAGGCGACCGAGGTCGCGGTGTGATGCTGCCACTCGTAGGAGGAGCCGCAGCACCAGCCGGTGCGCAGGACGGCGCGCTCCACGTCGGCGGGGGCGAGCCCGCCGCCCGCCACGACGGCCGTCCACAGCGTCGTCCAGGGCCAGAACGCGCCGGGGCTGCGGTCGAGCAGGTCGAACAGCGCCATCCGGCGGGCCCCGATGGAGCGGCCGGCGATCCGGGCGACCGGCAGGACGCCGTCCCGCCGCGCGTGCGCGACGACGCGCCGCCCGACCGGCAGCGGCGAGGACGGGCCCGCCTCCACGTCCGGGAACGGCTGCCCTGCGGTGGAGGGGACGGGTGCGGCGCCGGCGTCCCCGGCTTCCGTCGCGCCGAGCAGCATCGCGGTCGCCTCCACGTGCCCCGCGATCATGCACAGCTCGACGATCAGCCCGTCGTCCAGGAAGGCGGCCAGCCGCCGCCAGGTGCCCTCGCCGATCATGCGGTGGGCGCGCAGGTCGCGGACCGCGTCCAGCAGCGCCGCGACGCGCGGCGGCCACGGCGCGGCGCCGCCGGCACGCAGCCGGGCGACGACCGGGGCGGGCAGGCCGTGCGGGCGCCGCGCCCAGTACTCGAACAGGCGCGGGTCGCCGAGGCCCGCCGCCGCCCGCAGCGCGATCGCGCCCGCCGCGTCGGCGGGCAGGCGCCCGAGCGCGAACAGGCCGGTCTCGAAGCGCCGGTGGCCGCGCGCCAGCCGCCCGGACCCGCCGAAGAGCCCGGCCGGCGGCGGATCGCTCCGCCGGGCCGACCGCCAGGCGACCACCGAGCGGACCCGCGCGGGCCCGCCGCCCCGCCCCGCATGCATGCCGGACATCCGCGCCCCCTTCCGCCCGCGCCGGTCGCGGATGCCGGCCCCCTGCCCTCCCGGACGCGGGCCATGCGCGGGGCGGCCGTAGCCTTGGGCGGTGATCGCAGCATTCGAGGGACGTCGCGGCCCGCGGGCCCGCGCCGCCGCCGGCGCGAGGCCGGCATGAGGAAGTGGCTCTACCTGGCGGGTGCGATCGGCACCGAGGTCACCGGCACCATGGCGCTGCGCGCCACCGTCGAGCACCCCGCCTGGATCGCGCTGACCGTCGCCGGCGAGCTCACCGCGTTCGTCCTGCTCGGGCTCGCCCTGCGCGAGCGGCTGCCGCTCGGCGTCGCCTACGGCATCTGGGGCGCGGTCGGGGTGGCGCTCACCGCCGTGCTCGGCACGGTGCTGTTCGGCGAGGTGCTGAGCGCCACCGCCGTCGCCGGGATCGGCCTCATCATCGGGGGCGTCGTGCTGGTGGAGACCGGGTCGCGCGACGCCGGGGAGGCCGCCCCGTGAGCTGGCTCTGGCTGCTCGCCGCGATCGCCTCGGAGATCACCGGGACGCTGGGCCTGCGGGCGAGCGAGGGGCTGCGCCGGCGGCGCTGGCTCGCGCCGGTCGCCGCCGGCTACCTGGCCGCCTTCGCCTTCCTCTCGCTCGCCCTGCGGGCCGGGATGAGCGTCGCCGTCGCCTACGGCGTCTGGACCGCCGTCGGGATCGCCGCCGTCGCCCTGCTCGCCCGCGTCATCTGGCGCGACCCCCTCACCCGCCGCATGCTGCTCGGCATCGCGGTGATCGCCGCCGGGGTCCTGCTCGTCGAGCTCGGCTGAGCGCGCCGCGTCGGAACGGCCGGGTCAGAACGGGTAGGTCGGCGCCTGCCCGCGCATCGTGATCCAGCGGGTCTCGGTGAACGCCTCGATGTTGGCGGCGGCACCGCCGAACCGGGAGCCGGTGCCCGACGCGCCGACGCCGCCGAACGGCGAGTTCGCCTCGTCGCTCACCGTCTGGTCGTTGATGTGGACGATCCCGGTCGGGATGCGCCGCGCGAGCTCCAGGCCGCGCATCGCGTCGCGGGTGACGATGCCGAGCGACAGCCCGTACTCGGTCGCGGTGGCGAGCGCGACCGCCTCGTCCAGGCCGCCGAAGCGGGCGACCGGCGCGACCGGCCCGAACACCTCCTGCGCGAACGCCGGCGTCCCGGGCGTCGCGCCCGCCAGCACCGTGGGGGAGTAGAACAGGCCCTCGTAGGTGCCGCCGGCGGCCAGCGACGCGCCCTGCTCGACGCTGCCGGTCACCAGCGCGTGGATCTTGTCGCGCTGGCCCGCGTCGATGACCGGGCCGAGCGCCGCCGCGCCGCCCGCCGGGTCGCCCACGGGCAGCCCGGCGGCCTTGGCGGCGAGCCGCTCCACGAACGCGTCGTAGATCCCCTCGGCGACCAGGTGGCGGCCGGTGGTCATGCAGATCTGGCCCTGGTGGAAGAAGCTGCCCCAGGCCGCGAGGTTCACCGCCTCGTCCACGTCGGCGTCGGCCAGGACGATCATCGCCGAGTTGCCGCCGAGCTCCAGGTGGGCGCGCTTGAGGTGGCGGCCGGCGAGCTCGCCGACCTTGCGCCCGGCCTCGGTGGAGCCGGTGAAGGAGATGACCCGCACCAGCGGGTGCGTCACGATCGCCTCGCCGACGTCGGCGCCGCCCGGCAGCATCTGCAGCAGCCCGGCGGGCAGCCCCGCCTCCTCGAAGACGCGCGCGATCGTCACGCCGCCGGTGACGGCGGTCCGCGGGTCGGGCTTGAGGATCACCGCGTTGCCGAGCGCCAGCGCGGGCGCCACCGACCGGATCGCCAGGATCAGCGGCACGTTGAACGGCGCGATCACCCCGACGACACCGGCGGGCGTGCGGGTGGCCATCGACAGCCGCGGCTCCTCGCTCGGCAGCAGCTCCCCGTAGGGGCGGCCGGGCAGCGCGGCGGCCTCGTGGCACTCCTGCTCGGCGACGTGCACGGCGAACCCGGCCATCCCCGGGACGGCGCCGACCTCGCGGACGTTCCACCACGCCACGTCCTCGGCGTGCTCGGCCCACAGCCGCGCGGCCCGGCGCAGCACCGCCGCGCGCTCGGTGTGCGGGACGGCGGCCCAGGCGCGCTGCGCGGCCGCCGCGCTCTCGGCGGCGCGGGCGACGTCGCCGGGGTCGGCGACGCCGATCTCGCCGAGCTCGGCGCCGGTCGCGGGCTCGACGGCCGGGGCGGTGCCGCCCGAGCCGGGCGCCCAGGACCCGTCGATGAAAATGTGGCGCTGCCAGTCCGCTTCGTCGAGGAACACGGCACGATCCTTTCTCTAGCCTGAATTGTCTGAATTTAGGGGTTCGTTGAGGTCGGCGACCAGGGGTCCGGCGCCCCGGCCGCGACGGAGATGTGCCGGTACATCCCGAAACGATGATCTTTCCGGGGTCGGCGCGCGTACGCTGGGCCCGACCAGCACCGCGAGTGAAGGACCCCACCACCCGTGATGGACGACCAGGGGGCGCGCGCCGAGCAGGCACCCGCCGGGATCGACACCAGCACCGCGCACATCGCGCGCATCTACGACTACTGGCTCGGCGGCAAGGACAACTTCGCGGCCGACCGGCTGGCCGCCGAGCAGGTCATGAAGGCCACCCCGACCGTCAGGCCCGGCGTGACCAGCAACCGGGCCTTCCTCGGCCGCGCCGTGCGGCACATGGTCGGGCAGGGCGTCACCCAGTTCGTCGATATCGGCACCGGCATCCCGACGGCCGGCAACACCCACCTGGTCGCGCAGGCCCTCGACCCCGCCAGCCGCGTCGTCTACGTCGACAACGACCCGATCGTGCTGGCGCACGCGCGCGCCCTGCTCACCGGCGTGTCCGCGCCGACCTCGTTCGTGGACGCCGACGTGCGCGACACCGGCGCCATCCTCGCCGAGGCCGGCCTCCTGCTGGACCTGACCCGCCCGGTCGGCCTGCTGATGATCGCCCTGCTGCACTGCGTGCCCGACGCCGACGACCCGGCCGGCCTGGTGACCACCCTGATGGACGCACTGCCCGCGGGCAGCCACCTCGCCATCACCCAGCCCGCCATCGACCAGCTCCCCGGCAGCATGGCCGAGGCCGAGGAGACCCTGACCCGCACCATGGGTTACAAGGTCACCTTCCGCACCCGCGAGGGCGTCGCCCGCTTCTTCGACGGCTACGAGCTCCTCGACCCCGGCGTCGTCCCCATCCAGGACTGGCGCCCCGACACCCCGCCCGACCCGTCGGTCATCACCGGCATGTGGGGCGGCGTCGCGCGCAAGGGCTGACCGCGCCGCCGCGCCCGTCAGGCCGCCGCCCCGGCGCGCGGGAACAGCCGCCGCAGCACGTCGGTGATCGTCACGACGCCGAGCACCCGGCCGCCCTCGGCGCCGCCCTCGGTGACGAGGGCGAGCTGGTTGCTCGTCTCGCGCATCCGGGTGAGCGCGGTGTAGACGGGCGTGCCCGCCGGGACCTGGAACGCCGGGCGCGCCAGCCCCGCGACGGGGGCGCCGTCCGGCTCGGCCAGGGTGTCGCGCACGTGCACCACGCCCCAGCCGGCGCCGCCGTCGCGCACCAGGATCCGCAGGTGCCCGGACGCCTGCGCGGCGCGCTGCACGTCGGCGACGGTGGCGCCGGCGTCGACCGCGACCGGCTCGGCGCCCGCCCGCACCAGGTCGCCGACCAGCAGCTCCTGCAGGTCCAGCGCGCCCGACAGCTGCGCCGAGTACCCGGCGTCCAGGGCGCCGACGTTGGCGGAGTGCTCGACGAGGTGGCGCAGCGCGTCCGCGTCCTGCCCCGCCGCGACCTGGTCGGCCGCCTCGACGCCGACCAGGCGCAGGCACCGGTTCGCGGCCTGGTTCAGGGAGCGCAGCAGCGGCCGGGTCACCGCCATGAAGGCCCGCATCGGCAGCGCCAGCAGCGTCGCCGACCGCTCCGGATGCGCGATCGCCCACGACTTCGGCGCCATCTCGCCGACCACCAGGTGCAGGAACGTCACGAGGACCAGGGCGAGCACGAAGCCCGCGCCGTCGGCCAGCCAGTGCGGCAGGCCCCACGAGGCCATCCAGGGTGTCAGCCAGTGGTGCACGGCGGGCTTGGTGATCGCGCCGAGCGCCAGCGTGCACACGGTGATGCCGAGCTGCGCCCCGGCCAGCAGCACGGTGAGCTCGGACGCGCTGCGCAGCGCGGCGCGCGCGGCGCGGCTGGCGGGCGCGGCGTCCTCCAGCCGGTGCCGCTTGGCGGCGATGAGCGCGAACTCCACCGCGACGAAGAACGCGCTCAGCGCGATGATCGCCACGGTCGCGGCGAGCACGACCCACGGGTTCCCCATCAGCCCTCCCTCCGCTCGCCGATCCGCAGCCGCACCGACGCGGGCACGTGGTCGGCCACCTCCAGCACCTCGGCGCGCACGAACCGCACCGGCGGGTCGCCCGCCCGCGCCAGGTCGGCGGGGTCGGCGGGCAGCTCGATGTCGACCTGCTCGCCCGGGCGGGGCAGCGCGCCGAACGCGGAGATCACCAGGCCGGCCAGCGTCTCGTAGTCGCCGGCGGGCAGCCGGTGGTCGATGGTGCGCTCCACCTCGTCCACGTGGAAGCCGCCCGGGATGACCCACGAGGTGCCGGCCGCGTCGGCGGCGGGCGCGGCCTCCCGCTCGTCGTGCTCGTCGGTGATCTCGCCGACGAGCTCCTCGGCCAGGTCCTCCAGCGTGAGGATGCCGGCGAAGCCGCCGAACTCGTCCACCACGCAGGCCAGCTCGGCGCGCCGGCCCGCCATCTCGTCCAGGGCGGTGGGCAGCGCCATCAGCGTCGGCAGCATGACGGCCGGGCGCATCAGCTCCTCGACGGGCCGGTCGCCGTCGGCGGCCGCCAGCACGTCGTCCAGGTGGACGACGCCGGTCACCCGCTCGCCGTCGTCCAGCACCGGGTAGCGCGAGTGCCCGGCGGCCATGACCGCCCGCACCTCGGCGACCGGGACGCCGCCCGCCACCGTGTCGACCCGCGACCGCGGGATCATCGCGTGCTCGACGTCGCGCCGCGGGAAGTCCAGGATGCGGTCCAGCAGGATCGACAGGTCCGGCGGCAGGTCGCCGCTGCGCCGCGAGTCGGCGACGATGTGCGCGAGGTCGCGCTCGGTCGCCGAATGCTCCACGTCGTGGACCGGCTCGATCCGCAGCAGCCGCAGCAGCAGGTTGGACGCCTGGTCGAAGATCCAGATGAGCCGGCCGAACGCCTTGAGGTAGGCCAGCGTGGACCGGGCGAGGCGCAGCGCGACCGGCTCGGGGCGCGCGATCGCCAGGTTCTTGGGGAACAGCTCGCCGAACAGCATCTGCACGAGGGTGGAGAACGCGAGCGCGACCACCGTCCCGACCGCGACGGCCGTCGCGGCGCCGCCGAACAGGTCGCCGACCGCGCGGCCGATCAGCGGCTCGGCGACGTAGCCGACGAGCAGCCCGGTGACCGTGATGCCGAGCTGCGCGCCCGACAGCATGAACGAGGTGCGCCGGGTCACCCGCAGGGCGCGGCCGGCCGCGGCGTCGCCGCCGTCCGCGCGGACGCTCAGGCGGGACCGGTCGACCGCCATGTAGGCGAACTCTTGGGCCACGAAGTAGCCGGTGAGAGCGGTGATCAGCAGGACCACCGCCACGCCGAGCAGCAGCGAGAGCAGGGCCGTCATCGCGGGCCGGTCCGGTGGGCGGTCCGGTGGGCGGGGTCGCGGTGCATGTCTCTCTCTGGTCGCAGGTCTTCACCAGCACCGACGGTGCGGGCGCGCGGAAAGTTCCGGAACCGCTCCGAAACCCCCAGGTCAAGACGTATCCGCCGACCCGGGGGTGGCAAACACGCACGCGAATACTACATTTGTCATACATCGATGCCGCCCGCCGGGGACGCCGCCGCCTGCCAGGCTCGGACCATGCCCATCCCGCGAGCGGTCGCCGTCGTCGTCGACGGCCCCCGCGTCCTCGTCCTCAAGCGCCACCGCCGCCGCGCCACCTCGGCCGAGTGTCGCTTCTGTACAGAAATAGGCGTCCAGGGTCCCGATTGCCCCGGCCACCGCTACGCCATCCTGCCGGGCGGTCACGTGGAGGACGGCGAGACGCGCGAGGAGGCCGCCCTGCGCGAACTCGCCGAGGAGACCACGCTGCGGGCGCGGATCGACCGCCTGCTGTGGACCGGCCTGCACTTCGACCGCCCCGCCTCCTACTTCCTCATGGCGGACATCACCGGCACGCCTGAACTGTCGGGTCCCGAAGCCCTGCGGAACGGCCCGGACGACCACTACGAACTGCTCTGGGCCGGGCCGGAGGACTTCGCCGGCCTGAATCTGCGGCCTGTCGATATCCGCACGCCGCTCGCCCGCCTGCTGGAGAACTACCTGTAGCGCGCCCAGGGACCTATAGTGCCCCTATGGACTCCGCCGGCCCCGACGAGGAGCTCGTCGCGGCGCTCGAACAGCTGGCGCGCCACATCCGCCAGGTGGCCACGGCCGGCGGCCTCAGCACCGCGTCCTCGTCGGTGCTGAACCGGCTGCGGCACGAGGGGCCCCGGCGCATCACCGAACTGGCCCGCGCCGAGGGCATCTCGCAGCCCGCGATGACGCAGATGCTCACGCGCCTGGAGCGCGAGGGCCTGGTGCGCCGGATCGCCAGCACGCGCGACCGGCGGGGCGTCCTCGTGGAGGTCACCGGCGCCGGGACCAGCCTGGTGGAACAGCGCCGCGCCGAGCGCGCCGCCGCCCTCCGGCAGATGATCGACCGGCTCGCGCCGCACGAGCGGGCCGCCGCCGCGACCGCGCTGCCCGCCCTCGCCCGGGAGATCGCGGCCCGGCCGCCCGGCTGACCCGCGCGCCGCCCGGGGCGCCCCGCAGGCGGGCCCGGCGGCCGGTCTAGGGTCGGGAGCGCGGAACGTCGCGCCTACCAGGAGGAGGGCCGCCATGGAGCTGTCCGGTGTCGGTATCTGGAGCCAGGAACTGCGCTACGGCGACGCGGCCGAAGCCGCCGAGGCCGCCGCCGAACTGGAGGAGCTCGGCTACAGCGCCCTGTGGGTGCCCGACGTCGGCGGGCCGGTGTTCGACGCCGTCGGGCGGCTGCTGGCGGCGACCCGCGGCACCGTCGTCGCGACCGGCATCCTCAACCTCTGGATGCACGAGCCCGCGGACGCCGCCGCCTCCCACGCCGCCCTCACCGCCGAGCACGGCGCCCGGTTCCTGATGGGGATCGGGGTGAGCCACGCCCCGCTCATCGACCACGAGGAGCCGGGCCGCTACCGGCGCCCGCTCGCGGCGATGCGCGGCTTCCTCGACGGCCTGGACGGCGCCGCGCCGCCGGTGCCGGCCGCCGAGCGCGTGCTCGCCGCGCTCGGCCCGAAGATGGTGGAGCTGGCGGCCGGCCGGTCCCGCGGCGTCCACCCTTACCTGGTCACCCCCGACCACACCCGCGCGGCCCGCGAGGCGCTCGGCGCGGGCCCGCTCGTGCTGCCCGAGCAGACGGCGATCCTCAGCGCCGACGCCGACGAGGCGCGCGCGATCGGCACCGGCTGGCTGAAGGCGTACCTCGCCCTGCCCAACTACGCGAACAACCTGCTGCGCCTCGGCTTCTCCCACGAGGACCTGGACACCGTCAGCGACCGCGTCTTCGACGCGCTCATCGCCTGGGGCGACGAGGAGGCGATCAAGCGCCGGGTGGACGAGCACCGCGCCGCCGGTGCCGACCACGTCTGCCTGCAGGTCCTCACCGCCGAACCGAGCGCCTTCCCCCGCAAGGAGTGGCGCCGCCTGGCCGACGCGCTGCGCTGACCCCGCCGGATCAGGTCGAGGCTCCGGCCAGGGCCGCCGTCACCATGCGGTGCACCGCGTCCGGCGGCACGTCCTCGCGCCCGGCGAACAGCAGGTGCCCGCCGCCGATCAGCATGAGCGTGAGCGCCTCGATGTCGGCGCCGGGCGCGACGCGGCCGAGGTCACGCTCCAGCGACAGGTACGACGCCACGATCGAGGTGCCCTCGGCCAGCACCGGGACGCCCGTCGGCCAGGTCTCGCGCAGCTTGGCGCGCAGGCCGTCGCGGGCGGCGACGAGGCCGACGATCGCGACCGCGACCGAGCCGAACAGCGCCGTCAGCGCCTCGGCGAGGTTGCCGGCGACGGTGCCCGTCCCGGCCGACCCGCGCAGCACGGCGCCCTGGACCTCCAGGGCGCCGGCGCGGTCGAGCACCAGCGCGGCGAGGAAGGAGTCGAAGTCGGCGAAGTGCCGGTGCAGCACCCCCTTGGCGCAGCCGGCCTCGTCGGTGACCGCCCGGCTGGTCAGGGCGCCCGGGCCCGCGCGCAGCAGGACGCGCTCGGCGGCGTCGAACAGTTGCGTGCGCGCGTCGCGCATGGCCGTCCCCGTCGGCAACGGACCGTCCCCTCCTCTCGCACGGGCCCGCACCGGTTGACGAGTGGGCGCCCGCCCATTCATAGTGGGCGCATGCCCACTCCGTCGCCGGAAAGCCTGCCCGGACCTGTCCCCGAACCGCATCGCCTCCGCCAAGTGGCGGAGTCGTTCGGCATCGACGCCGAACGCTACGACCGTACTCGGCCGCGCTATCCGGCGGCCATGGTGGAGCGCGTCGCCGCCGCCGCGCCGGGCCGTTCCGTCCTCGACGTCGGCTGCGGCACCGGCATCGCCTCGCGGCAGTTCCAGGACGCCGGATGCGCCGTCCTCGGCGTGGAGCCCGACGCGCGCATGGCGGCCTTCGCCCGCCGCCGCGGCCTGGAGGTCGAGGTGGCGACGTTCGAGGAGTGGGAGCCCGCGGGCCGCGCCTTCGACGCCGTCATCGCCGCGCAGTCCTGGCACTGGATCGACCCGGCCGCCGGTGCGGCCAAGGCCGCTGGCGTCCTCCGCCCCGGCGGGAGGCTGGCACTGTTCTGGAACGTGTTCGCCCTCCCCGACGGCGTCGCGGCGGCCATCGCCGACGTCTGCGAGCGGGTGATGCCCGGCGCGCCGTTCGACTTCCGCGCGATGGCGAAGGGCGGCGCCCTGCGCGGCTACGAGGCGGGGTTCGGCAGGGCCGCCGGCGGCATCCGCGGCACGGGCGCCTTCGGCGAGCCCGAGCGCTGGGACTTCGCCTGGTCGCGGACCTACACCCGCGACGAGCTGCTGGACATGATGCCGACCCAGGGCGCCTTCACCCGCCTCCCGCCGGACGGGCTCGCCGAAGTCCTGGCGGGCGCGGGCGCCGCCGTCGACGAGGCGGGCGGCGCCGTCGACGTCGACTACACCGCCGGCGTCGTCACCGCGACCCGCACGGAGCCCTGAGGCCGGCCGGTCGTATCCTTCCCGTGGCGGGACGGAACCGGCCGGGAGGGCGGTGCGGGATGGACCAGACCGCGAGCGCGATCGCGGCGGCGGCGACCTTCGTGTGGGCCGGGATGGTGCTGGCCATCTCCTTCCTGGAGGCCCCGCTGAAGTTCCGCGCCCCCGGCGTGACGATCCCCGTCGGGCTCGGCATCGGCCGGATCGTCTTCCGCGCCCTGAACCTGGCCGAGACCGCCCTCGCGGTCGTCGTGGTCGTGGCGGTCGCGGCGGGCTCCCCGCCGGCCGCGACCGTGGTGCTCACCGCCTGCCTGGCGGTGCTGCTCGCGGTGCAGCTCGGCGTCGTCCGCCCGCGCCTCAACCGGCGCTCCGACCGCGTCCTGGCGGGCGAGGACCTGCCGCGCTCGCACGGCCACCTGGTCTACATCGTGCTGGAGGCCGCCAAGCTCGCGCTGCTGGTCGCGCTCGGCGTCACCCTGCTGGCGGCGTGACCGGCTGAGCGGCCGGAGGGGCGACGCGGGCCAGGCCGCCCAGCAGCGTGAGCGGCAGCGGCTCGCCGTAACCGGGCCGCGGCCACTCCCGCACCGGGACGACGCCGGGCGGCCGGAGTTCCAGGTCGCCGAACAGCGCGGTGATCTGCTCGCGGCTGCGGACCTGCAGCGGCGAGGGCGCGTCGTCGTAGGTGGCGTGGATCCGGGCGCGGACCTCGGGGTCCATGCCCTCGCTGGTGACGTGGCTGAGCGCGATGAAGCCGCCGGCCGGCAGCGCGGCGGCGTAGCGGCGGACGAGCCCGGCCGGGTCCTCCCCGTCGCGGACGAAGTGCAGCACCGCGATCGCCAGCACCGCGACCGGCCGGTCGAAATCGATCACGTCGCGGGTCTCGGGGGCGGCGAGGACGGCGTCCGCGTCGCGGACGTCGGCCTGCACGTAGGCGGTGCCGGGCTGGTCGGCCAGCAGGGCGCGGGCGTGCGCCAGCACGATCGGGTCGTGGTCGGCGTACAGGACCCGGGCGCCGGGGTCGAGCCGCTGCGCGATCTGGTGGGTGTTGTCGGCGGTGGGCAGCCCCGCGCCGAGGTCGATGAACTGCCGCACCCCCTCGTGCTCGACCAGGTGCCGGACGATCCGCCCGAGGAAGGCACGGTTCTCCACCGCGGCCTCGCGGGCCTGCGGCGACCCTTGCAGGACCGCGTCGGCGGCCCGCCGGTCGACCTCGTAGTTGTCCTTGCCGCCGAGCAGGTAGTCGTACACCCGCGCGGCGGACGGGCGGGCGGTGTCGATGCCGGGCAGCGGTCGGGCCGTCATGCCGATCATGATGGCACGCGGCGTGCCGCCGCCGAAGGCCGTTCGGAACACCGGCCGATCCCTTTTCCGCGCCGGGTCAGGCGTCCGGCGCGGGCGGGGTGAAGTCGAACGGCAGGCGCTTGATGCCGTTGCTGAAGGAGGACGCCAGGCGGTCGGGGTCGCCGGTCGCGCGGATGTCGGGCAGCCGGGTGAACAGCTTGCGCAGCATCACCGTGACCTCGCGGCGCGCCAGGTGCACGCCGAGGCAGTAGTGCGGGCCGGGGCCGCCGAACCCGACGTGGGGGTCGGGGGACCGGGTGATGTCGAAGGCGTCGGGGTCGGTGAAGACCGCCTCGTCGCGGTTGGCGGAGCTGCAGAGCAGCACCACCATGTCGCCCTTCTTCAGCGGCGCCCCGTTCAGCTCGCAGTCGCGGGTCACGTTGCGGCGGAAGTGGATGACGGGCGTGGAGTGGCGGACGACCTCCTCCACGGCCCCGGCGATGCGGCCCTCGAAGTCCGCCATGAGTAGGCGCCGCTGCTCGGGGAACTCGGTGAACAGCCGCAGGGCGTGCGCGATGGCGTTGCGGGTCGTCTCGTTGCCGGCGGCGACCGGCAGGATGAAGAACGACCCGGCCTCCTGGAAGGTGAGCGCCTCGCCGTCGGCGTTCGGCGTCACCAGCCGGGTGACCAGGTCGTCGCCGGACCCGCCGCGCCGCTCCTTGCCGAGCCGGCGCACCAGCCGGATCAGCTCCGAGCCGGAGATGATCCTGCCCCACCTCACCACCGAGGCCGGTCCGGGCCTGGCCTTCGCCCGCGACTTCCTCGCCGAGCAGTTCCGCCGCTCCGCGGACTCCCCGCCGGTGCCCGCCCCGGCCGCCACCGCCGAGATCATGGTCCGGCTGGCGCTGTCCTTCCACCTCACCCCGCAGGGATGCATCCCGACCGGCGACGACGCCGATCGGCGCGCCTTCGCCCGCACCTACCTCGTCCCCCTCCTCCACGCGATCCCCGCCGAACCCCGCTGAACCCTGCCGAAGCGGTGCAACGGGTGCGCGAGCTGCCCGATAATCACTGATGACGGCAGTACGGGGATCATGGGGGACAGGATGGGGCTGAAGGCCGCCACGCGGGCCGAGGGCACGGTGACGGTGGTGACGCTGTCGGGCGAGCTGACGCTGGGCGAGGCCGCCGACCAGGCCGCGGTCGACATCCTCGCCGACCTCGGCTCGGCGTTCGCCGAAGGCCGCCTGGACGTGGTGCTCGACCTCAGCGAGCTCACCTTCCTGGACTCGGCCGGCCTGAAGGTCGTGCTGCGCCTGCACCACGCGACCGTCCAGGCCAGGGGCAGGCTGATGCTGGCGGCGCTCCGCCCCGGCGTCATCCGCGTCCTCGACATCGTCGGCCTCGACCGCCACCTGACCCTGTACTCCACGGTCGACGAGGCCCTCACCGACCTCCGCTGAGGGGGTCCGGGCCCGCACGAGCAGCGGCGAGACGGCAGGCGCCACGACGCCGGGGCAGCGGCGGCTTGCGAGCCGGTCGGGATCGTCTATCCCGAGCGTGATGCGGATGTGTCGGTTGCGGCGCTGGGCATGTCGTGCGGGCGCGACCGGCGGCAGGCGGTGCACAAGCCGTCGGGCGTGCGGTGTCGGAGCGGGTCGCGGCAGGTGGTGCATTCGGCGAGACGCGGTGCGGGTGGTTCGGGCGCGGCGCGCAGCGCGGCGGCGGCCCGCCAGATCGGGAGGTGCTCGGTCAGGCGGTGGCGCAGGAGGGCGGCCGGGTGGCGGACGTTCGGTGGCAGTCCGGTGGTGAGGCGTTCGCGGATGTGGGAGGCGGGGACGCCTGCGGTGAGGGCTTGGTCGACGAGTTCGGCCAGGCCGGGGATCTCGGTGGCGCCGAGCGTCAGGCGGGCGTCGCTGCCGGTGGCCTCCAGGAGGAGGCGTGCGGGGGGCGTGAGCTCGGCGAGTGCGCGGGGCGGGGCGGCGGGTGCGGCGGATTCGGGCGCCGGGACGCCGCGCGCGGACGGGCTGAGACAAGGCTGCCGAGGCTTGGGCACGACCGTGATGGCGGGCGTGACGGCGGACGGTGCGGTAGGCAAGGCGGTGGACGGCACGACGGGCGTGAGCCCGGTGAGAGCGCGGGGTGGCGCGGAGGGTGCGGCAGGTTGCGGCGCCGGGACGCCGCGTGCGGACGAGCCGAGGCGGGCCGGGACGGGACGTGGCCGGGGCTCGGGCGCGTCCGGGGTGGCAGGCGGGGTGGCCTCGCACGCGGTCCCGGCGTCGGCGGCGGGGACGTCCCACAGCACGGTGCGGGTGCTCACCTGGCCGTGTGCGTCGCGGACGAGGGCGCGGATGAGGTATCCGGCGGCCTCCAGCTCGCGCAGGGCGGCGGCGATGGCGGTCTGCCCTTCGCGCATGGTCGCGGCGAGACCTTTAATGCTGGCGTCGGTGCCGTCGGGCATCGACAGCAGGAACAGGGCGAGGCCGCGGGCGCGCAGCGACAGGCCGTTCTGCTGGGCGAGGCCGTTGGGGATGATCGTGAAGTGCGCGTCGTGGCGTGCTTTGACGCGGCGAACGCCGGCGGTGCGGCGCTCTTCCGGCGGCGCCTGCACGCCCGCGCTAGCATGATGGGTATCCACCTGAGACTCCTTCGAAGTCTTGGTGTGGTCAGGCCCTCAGCGGTGTTGGACGCACCGTTGGGGGCCGAACTGGTTTTCGACTGTGAGCGGAACCTTACAGGCCGTGATGGCCTCCGTGCGACCAGAGTCCGATTGATCACCTCCCGGCCGGTGGGCCGGTTCTTTCCCTCTTTCCTTTAAGGGATCGCTCGCGTTTCCGGGACGCGGCGCACCGGGTCTCGGAAACGCGAGACCCGGGAGCACTGGCGGCCTCATGTGCGAGGTATCGCGATCCGGTATGCGGATGTGCACACGCATATGCCATGACGATAGGAACGTCCTCGATAGCCGTCAGGGCTCGTCGCGCAGCTTGAGAACGTACGTCGCGGTCAGCGCGACCGCTCGGTCCTCGTCGTGCGTCAGGTCGGCGAGGGCGCGCGAGGCCGTGGCCCCCGGGATGTCGGCGAGCGCCTGCGCCAGCCGCCTGCGCGCGGGCGCCTCGCCGGTGCCGCCGGCGAGGCGGTCGACGAGTCCGGCGGCGATCCGGTCCGCCGTCGCTGGATCGCTCGCCAGCGCGCCCAGCGCGTCGGCCGCCTCCGTGTCGTTCACCCCGTCGACGATCATGTCGATGAGCGCCGGCACCGCCTCGACCGCGCCGCGTGCCCCCAGCTCCCGAGCCGCGCACCTGCGGACCGTGACGTCGGGATGGGCGAGGGCGCCCTTGAGCAGCGCGGCCGCCGCGCCGTCCGGGATCTCGATGATGGCCCGGACGGCGCGTTCCCGCACGTCCGCCGCATGCGAGCCGAGACCCTCGGCCAGAAGCGGCAGCCCGTCGCCGCCCGACCGCGCCAAAGCCCAGCGGAGGGCCCCGGCGACGCCCGGGTCCGCCTCGCTCAGCACCGCCTCGACCAGGGCCTCCACCGGCGCCGCTCCTTCTTCGGCCGAGGACAGCGCCGCGCGTTGGCGCCTTGCGGCGCTGTCCGACCCCAGCGCCTGGAGGAGCCCGACGGTCTGCAGGACGTCCTCCCAATCGGCGGGTCCGGTCGAACCGATCCGGCACAGGCGCGTGAGCAGCTCCTGCTCGGCCGCGATGCGCTCCCGCGTCCGGCGGACGAGGTCGTCGACGAGCCCGGCGGGAGTGAAGCCGGGATCGTCCAGCGCGCGCCCCACCTCGCGCAGCGACAGCCCCAGGGTTCGCAGGCTCTCGATGTGGAAGATCCGCCGGATGTCCTCGCCGGAGTACTCGCGGTGGCCGGCCGCGGTGCGCCCCGACGGCCGGATCAGGCCGAGCGCCTCGTAGTGCCGGAGCATGCGGGCGCTGACCCCGGAGCGCCGCGCGACCTCACCGATGAGCATCGCCCGTCATCCCTCCCGCCCGGCGGTGCCGAGGGCCATCAGCCGCTTCGCCTCCTCGATCGCGGACTCGAATCCGGCGTCGGGGTCGCGCAGCAGCCGCTCGGTGGCCATCGCGTGCGCGCGCACACCGGGGTCGGGAGCCGCCGACGCGGCGCGCAGCACCGGCACGATCACCTCGCCGAGCGCCGTCAGCGCCCGGCTGAGGCTCAGCTGCGTCTCCCGGCCGCCACGACCGAGCTGCGTCGCCAGCACCGCGGCCAGCTCGGGCTCCTCGCCTTCGGGAACGAGCACGACCGCCGCCCGCCAGGCGCTCCGCGCCACCTCGTCGGCGGCGTCGGTCAGCAGCGCCCGCGTGATCGCCGGCCACGCCCGCCGGTCCCCGATCTTGGACAGCGTGTGCAGCGCCTGGCTCCGCGCCTGCGCGTGCTCCGAGCGCAGCTCGCCGACCAGCCTCGGGACCGTCGTCGCCGCCGGGTGGCGGGTGAGCGCCCACGTCAGCATGTCCCGCACGAAGAACTCGGGCTCGACCCCGCACCGCTCGATGAGCTTGTCGACGAACTGCGGGCCCGGCTCCGTCCCGACCGCCATCGCGGCGCGCAGCCGCACCGACGCGTCGCTGTGCTCGAGCCCCCGGAGAGCCCGCATCGTGTCCTGGTCCTGCACGGTCATCGGTCCCACCTCCTCGGCACAGTGAAGTACCTGCCATCGTGTCAAGGTCAAGCCGCCGACCCCGCCGATCATGCATTCCCCTGGCAGAAAGATGAGAATATGATTCTCTTCATTCGAGATCGTTGATGCCGTCCAAGGGAGATCCTGTGCGCTTGGGATTCGTGGGTGCCGGGCGGATGGGCCTCCCGATGGTGCGGCAACTCTGCGCTGCGGGGCACGACGTCCGGGCGCTCGCGCGGTCGGACGCGGCCCGACACGCGCTTGAGCAGGAAGGCGTCACGTCGTTCAGTGAGGCCGCGCCCGTCGCCACCGGAGCCGACGCCGTGCTGGTGTGCGTCTTCACCGACGAGCAGGTGCGGGACGTGTGCCTCTCCGGGCCCGTACTGGAGGAGATGCCGCCCGGTTCGGTCGTCGTCCTGCACACGACCGTGAGCCCCGGGACGGTCGCCGACGTCGCCGAGCGCGCAGGGCCGCGCGGCATCGACGTGGTGGACGCCGCGGTCAGCGGCGGCCCGCACGACATCGCCGCCGGGCGGCTGACGGTGTTCGCCGGCGGGCCGGACACGGCGATGGAGCGGGTGCGGCCCGCGCTGGAGGCTTACGGCGATCCCGTGCTGCACGTCGGTCCGGCGGGGACGGGCGTGCGGGTGAAGCTGGTCAACAACGCGCTCTTCGCCGCCCACATCGGGCTGCTGGCCGAGGCCGTCCGCCTCGGGACGCGGCTGGGCGTGGACGAGCGCACGCTGCTCGGCGCCCTCCCGCACGGGAGCGGCGCGAGCCGGGCGCTCGCCGGGGCCGCGGCGCGGGGCTCGGTCGAGGCGTTCACCACGTCGGTGGGCGGCTTCCTCGGCAAGGACATCGCCGTCGTCCGGCGGGCCGTCGCCGAACTGGGCGGCGACCTCGGTGCGCTGGGCGACGCGTTGAGCGCCGTGCCGAGCGGAGCGGGAACGCGGACGCGGTGACGCGGCCGTCAGGCGCGGACCGCGTCCACCAACCCCCAGCACGCGGCGGTGCGGGCATCGATGGCCTGCCCGGTGAGAGCGAGGTGAGCGGTGCGCCATCGGCCGATGCGCCTCGGGACGCCGACGGTGCCGCCCGCGCCGGGAATGAGGCCCATGGCGATCTCGGGCAGCCGGAAAGCGGCATCCGCGCGGGCGGTAACGCGATGCGCGAACGCGGGCAACTCGATGCCCGCGCCGACGCAGGGCCCATGGACGAAGGCGTGAACGGTCCTGCCCTGCTCGGCGAGCCGGTGCAGCAGCATCGCCGCCCCGGCGCGGGTGCGGAGGAAATGCGCGGTGGCCAGGTCGGGGGCGGTGCCGAACTCGTCCAGGTCGCCGCCGGAGCAGAACGCCGGCCCGGCGCCGTCCAGGTCGACCCGGGAGATCTGGGGGTCGAGCAGGGCGACGCGCAGCGCGTCGGTGAGCGCGTCGCGCAGATGCCGGCCGTAGGCGTTGCGGCGTTCGGGACGGTTGAGGGTGACGCGCAGCCGGTCCCCAGCGCGGCCGATCAGGACGGGCTCGGCGGCCTCGGGCGGCGCCGGACGCTGCCCGCGCGCTTCAAGCCAGCGCGCGAACTCGGCACCGCCGAGCAGCGTGGAGTAGGCGAACGACTCCACGTCCAGCGCGGCCGGAACGGGCAGCTCGCCCGTCGTGCGCAGCACCCGGCGCAACACCAGGGCAGCCTGCGGGTTCTTCCGAGCGGTACCGGCGATCAGACCGAGCGCCGCGCCGACGTCGGGAACGGCGACGACGTACCGGGACGCGGAGGCCGGTGCGCCGCCCAGGGACAGATCCATGGCGCGGGCGAGGCTTGGCGGCGGCGTTCCGACCGTCACCCCCACCAGCACCCGATCCGTCTCCTCGGCCCGGCGAGCGGCCGACTCGACGGTCCGCGCATCGTGGTCGCCATCGAGATCGACCACGGCGAGCGGATCAGGCACCGGCCCCCCGAGCACATCGGCAGCGAGCGCCCCGTCCGCCAGATCGGCCACGGAAATACGCGGAATCAACATCCCGTCCGCCAAGCCGCGCGCAGACTCAGCACCCCCGAACACGTCATAACGTGCACCCTGTTCGCCGGGTCGCCCACGGCGACGCACGAAATCAGCACACCGTACGTCAGGCCAGCCCTAAGGATGCGCGGAGGCGCAGCACTCCCGAGCACGTTGGCAGCGAGCACCCTGCGCGCCGGGTCACCCACGGCGATATACGGAAGCAGCGCACCGTCTGCAAGGCCGGCCATAGGTTCGCGTGGAAGCCCAGTGCTCCCGAGCGTCTCGGTAGTGAGCACCTCCCCTGCAAGATCGGCCGCAGAGATGCGTGGAAGCGCCGCACAACCTGCCCGAGCGGTCACGGGTTTACGCCGAAGCTCGGCCATCCCAGTTACCTGAACCTTTCGCGAGGAGCCTGATGGATGCGGAAGAGGACGCGGCCGCTTGGGCGGAGAGCGGGGTGGCGGCACTGTCCGGACGCGGCGACGGGCCGCCCCTGCTTCCACCCGGCAGCGGCGCGACCGCCGCGCGACAGGCGCTCCGCAGCCTCGCCGCATCCACCGAGAGCGCCGTTCTCGCACGCTTGGACGGGGCGCGCCTGCTGTCCGAACGCGCCGCCTTCACCGGCTGCGGGCGCCGAGGACGGACGTCGGTCGGCGGCGCCTGCCGCCTGCTGCCGACGGCGGACGGCTGGGCCGCCGTCTCCTGCGCTCGTCCCGACGATCCGGCACTGCTGGGAGCCCTCGTCGGCACTCCCGTCGGCGCGGACCCATGGCCCCCGGTTACCGCCTGGCTGCGCGACCACACCGGCGCGGAACTGGCCGAACGAGCCGAACTGCTCGGCTTGGCCGCAGGCCCCGTCAACCCCCGCCAAGCGAAGTCTCCGCTCGAAAGACAGGGGACAGGACGCTCCGTACGGGACGCTCTGGTGGTCGATTTCAGCGCTCTGTGGGCGGGCCCGCTCTGCGCCCACCTGCTGGGGCTGGCCGGAGCGCGGGTCGTGAAGGTCGAGACGCCCGACCGGCCCGACGGCGCCAGGCGCGGGAACCCCGACTTCTATCGGCTGCTGCACGCGGGTCACCGCTCGGTCGTCCTGGCCCCCACCACCAGCGGCGGCAGGAAAGCGATGGCAGCGCTCGTCGCCGCCGCCGACATCGTCATCGAAGCGTCCCGACCTCGAGCCCTCGCCCGCTTCGGCCTGAACGCCGCCGCGAGCACTGCGACCGGCACCACCTGGATCTCCATCACCGCGTACGGCCGTGCCGCCGACCGCGTCGGCTTCGGCGACGACGTGGCCGCCGCTTCCGGCCTCGTCTGCCGTGACATCGACGGAACGCCGCTGTTCGCGGGTGACGCCATCGCCGACCCGCTCACCGGCGTTACCGCCGCCGCCCTGGCCGCGTCCGTACCTCCCGGAACCCTGCTCGACATCGCCATGGCCGACGTCATCGCGGCCACGCTCGACGGCCCGGCAACGAACCCGAGCCCCCCACTTCCTTCTGCCCCACCCAGCCCCCGCGCGCCGAGCGGCGAAGCTCCACTCTCCGGCCGCGACACCACTGAAGTGCTCCAAGAACTGAGAATCCCCCTCCCATGACCGACCTTCCGCCCACCACCGAACCCAACCGAACACCCCAAGACAACGCACGTGCCCAGGACACCGTCGCCACGACCACCACTGCCCCACGCACCTCCGAACCCGGCCGAACGTCCCGAGACGACGCGCTTGCCCAGGACGCCGTCGCCACGACCGCCACTGCCCCGCGCAAGCCCGAATCTGGTCGGAGGACCCGACGCGACGCGCGTGCCCAGAACGCTGCCGCCAGGGTTGACCTTGTCCCGCACAGGGCCGAACCCGGTCGAACGTGCCGAGACGACGCGCGTGCCCGGGACGCCGTCGCCATGACCGACCTAGCCCCGAGCGACTCCGAACTCGGCCGGACGACCCGCGCGACGCACCTGCTCGGACGCTGCCGCCATGAGTGATCTTGTCCCACGCAGCGCCGAGCCCGGCCGGACGACCTGGCGCGATGTGCGTGCTCGGGACGCCGACGCCGTGAGCGGGCTGCTCCTGCGTGACGCCGAACTCGACGGCAGGGCCCGGTGCGACGTGCGGGTTCGCGGTGCGCGAATCGTCGAGGTCGGGCCCGCCCTGCGGCGCGCCGCAGGGGAGGAGGTGCTGGACTGCGAAGGGAACGCGCTGCTTCCCGGACTCTGCGATCACCATCTGCACCTGCACGCCCTCGCAGCCTGGCAGCGGTCCCTGAACTGCGGGCCGCCTGCGGTGAGCACACCGGACGCCCTCGCCGCCGCCCTGCGCGCCGCCGTTCCGGACGAGCACGGCTGGATTCGCGGTGTCGGTTATTTCGAGAGCGTCGCGGGCGACCTCGACGCCGCCCTGCTCGACGCGTTCCGCGCCGACCGGCCGGTTCGCGTCCAGCACCGCAGCGGTGCGCTCTGGACCCTGAACAGCGCCGCCGTGGCCGCTGCGGGTCTGGCCGGCGCCGACCATCCCGGCATCGAGCGCGACGGTGACGGCGCGCCGACCGGGCGGCTCTGGCGCGCCGACGGCTGGCTGCGCACTCGCCTCCCGCCGTCCCCGGCGCCCGACCTCGCCGCGGTGGGGCGGGAGCTCGCGCGGTACGGCGTCACCGCCGTCACCGACGCGACGCCGGACCTGTCCGCCGAGGCCCTCGCCTCGCTCACCGCAGCCGTCCGCGACCGCGCCATTCCCCAGCGCGCGCATCTGCTCGGCCTGCCCCTGGGGGAGAGGGCCGGACACCCGCGGATCACCGCGGGCCCCTACAAGATCGTGCTCGCCGACTCCGGAATGCCCGAGCTCGGCGAACTCGCCGACCGCATCGAAGAGGCGCACGCGCGGGGGCGCGCCGTCGCCGTCCACTGCGTCAGCCGCGAGGCCCTCGCCCTGCTGCTCGCCACCCTCGCCATCACCGGCATCCGCCCCGGCGACCGCGTCGAGCACGCCGCGCTCGTGCCGGACGAGCTGCGCGGCGACCTCGCACAGCGCGGCCTGCGGGTCGTCACCCAGCCCGGTTTCATCGCCGACCGCGGGGACGACTACCTGCGCGACGTGCCGCCCGCCGACCTGCCCGATCTGTACCGGCACGCCTCGCTCGTCCAGGCCGGGATCTCCGTCGGGCTGTCCAGCGACGCGCCTTACGGCCCGCTCGACCCCTGGGGCGTCATGCGCGCGGCCGTCGAACGCCGGACGGCGGCCGGTGAGCCCGTGTCTCCCAGCGAGGCGGTCGCGTCCAAGACCGCTCTCGCCGCTTACCTGAGTCCGCCCGGCGATCCGGGCGGGGCCGTCCGGCGCGTGCGTCCCGGGGGAGCCGCCGACCTCGTCGTCCTGCGCGTCCCGCTCGCCGCAGCCCTGGCCGGGCCGTCGGCCGATCACGTGCGCGCCACGCTCATCGGCGGCCGTCGGTACCGGTGACCGGCCGCGCGTCCATCAGGGCGAGGATGTCGGTGGCCGCGCCGACCACGCCTCCGGGGGCCTTCGCGGCCGGCCCGGCGAGCGAGGCGATGAGCCCCACGTCCTTGCGGAGCAGCGCCCCGGCGTGGGCGGCGATGCGGTCCAGGGTGCCGCCCGCCGCGCTCACCCGATCCAGCGCGAAGCTGGCACCGCTCCCGTGCGCGATGACCTCGGCGAGCCGCGCCGCGTCCACGCCGAGCTCGCGACCGAGCGCCACCGTTCCGGCCGCGGCGCCGAGATTGGCGGTGAACAGGACATTGTTGAGGAGCTTGGCGACCTGCCCGGCGCCGAGCGGCCCCAAGTGCACGATCGGATCGGCGTGCGCGGCGAGCACCGGACGGCAGCGCTCCAGCACGTCGGCGTCGCCGCCCACCATCACCAGCAGCCGCCCCTGCTCGGCCGCCGGACCGCCGCCGCTCACCGGCGCGTCCAGGACGGAGACGCCGCGCGCGGCCCCACGTTCCGCCAGCCTGCGCGGGGTGTCGGGGTGGACGGTGCTGTGCACGATGACCGTGCCGCCTTCGGCGAGCCCGTCCAGCACGCCGTCCGGACCGGACACGACCTCCTCGACACCGGCGTCGTCCACGACGCACACGCAGACGATGTCGCTCGCCGCTCCCAGCTCGGCCGGCGACGCGGCCACGGCCGCCGCGGTGCCGGCGAACGCCTCCAACGTGGCAGGGCGCCGCGCCCACAGCGTGGTGGGGTGCCCCGCCTCGACGATCCGCCGGGCCATGGGGCCGCCCTGGCTGCCGAGGCCGATGAAGCCGACGCGCATCACAGCTCCTCACGGGAGAACGGGACCAGAGCTTGAGAGTAGCATTCTCTTTATTGGCGAGTTAGAGTCTCATTCACCTTCGCAGAGCAGGAGCACGCATGGACAGCGCAGCCCGGGCGGCCGAGCCCGCCGCCCCCGCCGAGCAGCCCGCCCCGCCGGACGTCGTCGAGGAGGACCTGCTCGTGGAGGAGGTCTCCATCGACGGCATGTGCGGCGTCTACTAGGCGCCCGCCGATGCCGGTCCCGCCGCCCAGCACCGCCGCCGGTCCCGGCTTCGACCTGGACGCCGCCTGGCGGCTGCATCCCCAGGTCGCCGTCCGCCCCGAGCGTTTCGGCGCCCTGCTCTACCACTTCGGAACGCGCCGCCTGTCGTTCCTGAAGGACCCGGCGCTGCTCGCGGTGGTCCGCGAACTGGCGGGCCGCCCGGACGCCCGCGCCGCCTGCCGCGCCGCCGGCGTCCCGGACACCGCCCTGCCCCGCTACCGAGCGGCGCTCACGACCCTCGCCACCTCCCACATGATCGTCAAGCGCGAGGAGTCCCCATGACGACCACCCCCACCACCCCCGGTAACGCCCCCGCCGTCGCCGCCCTCACCGATATCGCCCCCAGCGGCATCGGGCCCGCCGGCGTCGCCCCTGCCGGCGTCGCCCCGACCGGCGTCGCCCCGACCGGCATCGCCCTCACGGGCGACGTTCCGGCGAAGACTGCCCCGGCGAGCGCAGCGTCCGCCGGCGTTGGGCCTGCCGGTACCGCCCCAGCCAGCGCAACTTCGGCAAGCACCGGGGCCGTCGGCTTCGCTGCAGGCAGTACCACTCCGGCGAGTGGCGAGCCCGTCAGCGCCGTCCCGGCCAGCGCAGCGTCTGCGCGCACGGGGCCCGCTGGGACCGCTGCGGTGAGCGCTGGAGCCGCCGATACCGCCCCGGTCGGCGCCGAACTTGTTGGTGCCGCCACGAGCATCGTTGAGCCGAGTACCGGGTTCGCCGGCACCGTGCCGGCGGGTGCGAGGCCGCCAAGCGCGGGGTCCACGGGCGCCGCCCCGGAGGGTATGGGGGCTGCTGGTGGTGCTTCGGCGGGGACGGGGCGTCTGGTCGATCACTTTCAGCTCGGGTTGGACGCTCCCATCTGCCTGACCTGGGAGCTCACCTACGCCTGCAACCTGGCGTGCGTGCACTGCCTGTCCAGCTCGGGCCGCCGCGACCCGCGGGAGCTGAGCACCGCCGAGTGCGCGGCGGTCATCGACGAGCTGGAGCGCATGCAGGTCTTCTACGTCAACATCGGCGGCGGCGAGCCGACCGTGCGCCCCGACTTCTGGGAACTCGTCGAGCACGCCACCGCCCACCGCGTCGGGGTGAAGTTCTCCACCAACGGCGTCAAGATCACGCCGGACGCGGCGCGGCGGCTCGCCGCGAGCGACTACGTGGACGTGCAGATCTCCCTGGACGGCGCGACCGCCGACGTCAACGACGCCGTGCGCGGCACCGGCTCCTACGCCACGGCCCTCCGCGCCATGGAACGGCTCTCCTCGGCAGGCGTCCGCGGCTTCAAGGTGTCGGTCGTCGCCACCCGCCAGAACGTCCCCCAGCTCGACGCCTTCAAGGCCCTCGCCGACCGGTACGGCGCGCAGCTCAGGCTGACGCGGCTGCGCCCGTCGGGGCGCGGCGCCGACGTCTGGCACGAGCTGCACCCGACCGCGGACCAGCAGCGCGACCTGTACCACTGGCTGACCCGCCACGGCGAGAACGTCCTCACCGGCGACTCGTTCTTCCACCTGTCGGCCTGCGGCGACCCGCTGCCCGGCCTGAACCTGTGCGGTGCGGGCCGCGTCGTCTGCCTCATCGACCCGGTCGGCGACGTCTACGCCTGCCCGTTCGCGATCCACGACGAGTTCCTGGCCGGCAACGTCCGCGACGAGGGCGGCTTCGCCGGCGTCTGGCGCACGTCCCCGCTGTTCCTGGACCTGCGCCGCCCGCAGACCGGCGGCGCCTGCACTAGCTGCTCGGCCTACGACACCTGCCGCGGCGGCTGCATGGCGGCCAAGTTCTTCACCGGCCTGCCCCTGGACGGCCCCGACCCTGAATGCGTCAAGGGACGGGGCGAGGCGGCGCTCGCCACCGCCGACCCAGCCGCGACGCCGCGGCCGAGCGGCGACCATTCGCACCGCGGCCCCGTCCGGGGCGCGCCGGTCATGCTCGGGATGCCGGCGACCCGCCCGGCGCCCTTCTGCGACGAGAGCCCGCTCGCGGGGATGCGCACCGAGGAGGTCCTGCATGGGTGACGGCGGATGGTTCGAGACGGTCGCCGAGGCCCAGCGGCGCGCCCGCAAGCGGCTGCCCGCGCCGGTGTACGGGGCGCTCCTCGCCGGCTCGGAGCGCGGCGTCACCTACCGCGGCAACACCGAGGCGTTCGCCGAGCTCGGCTTCGCGCCGCACGTCGCCGGCTCGGCCGCCGAGCGCGGCCTCGCCACGACCGTCCTCGGCGAGCCGATCTCGCTGCCCGTCGTCATCTCCCCGACCGGCGTGCAGGCCGTCCACCCCGACGGCGAGGTCGCCGTCGCCCGCGCCGCCGCCGCGCGCGGCACCGCGATCGGCGTCAGTTCGTTCTCCAGCAAGCCCGTCGAGGAGGTCGTCGCGGCCAACCCGCAGACGTTCTTCCAGATGTACTGGATGGGCGACAAGGACTTCATGCTCCGCCAGATGGAACGCGCCCGCGCCGCCGGCGCGCGCGGCCTCATCGTCACCCTGGACTGGTCGTTCTCCCACGGCCGCGACTGGGGCAGCCCCCGCATCCCCGAGTCGCTGGACTTCAAAGAGGCCGCGCGCCTCGCGCCCGCCGTGCTGGCGAGGCCGCGCTGGCTGCTCGACTGGGCGCGCCGCCGCACCCTGCCCGACCTCACCACCCCCAACCTGGCCGCGCCCGGCGAGACCGCGCCGACGTTCTTCGGCGCCTACGGGCAGTGGATGCAGACCGCGCCGCCGAGCTGGGACGACGTCGCCTGGATGCGCAAGGAATGGGGCGGCCCGTTCCTGCTGAAGGGCGTCATCCGCGTCGACGACGCCAAGCGCGCCGTGGATGCCGGCGCGTCCGCGATCTCGGTGTCCAACCACGGGGGCAACAACCTCGACGGGACGCCCGCGACGATCCGCGCGCTGCCCGCCGTCGCCGCGGCCGTCGGCGACCAGGTCGAGGTCCTGCTCGACGGGGGGATCCGCCGCGGCGGCGACGTCGTGAAGGCCCTCGCGCTGGGCGCGAGGGCCGTTCTCATCGGCCGCGCCTACCTGTGGGGACTCGCCGCCAACGGGCAGGCGGGCGTGGAGAACGTCCTGGACATCCTGCGCAACGGCATCGACTCGACGCTGCTCGGCCTCGGCCGCGCGTCGGTGCACGACCTCACCCCCGACGACGTCCTCGTCCCGCCCGGCTTCACCCGCACCCTCGGGGCCCCGGAATGAGGCGCGGCCGGGGGGAGCGGTGACGCGGCTCGCCCACCTCGCCTCCCCGGACACCGCCGCCGCCATCGAGAACGCGATTCTCGTCATCCCCGTCGGCGCCACCGAACAACACGGCCCGCACCTGCCCCTCAGCACCGACACCGACATCGCCGTCGCCCTCGCCGACGGCCTCGCCGCGCGCGTCCCCCGCGTCGTCGTCGCGCCGCCCGTCGCCTACGGCGCCAGCGACGAGCACCGCGGGTTCCCCGGCACGCTGTCCATCGGGCACGAGACCGCCGGGCTGCTCCTCATGCACCTGCTGCGCTCGGCCGCCGCGACGTTCCCCCGCGTCCTGCTGGTCAACGCGCACGGCGGCAACACGCGCGCCGTCACGAGCGCGGTGCGGCGCGTCCGCGACGAAGGCCACGACGTCGCCGCCTGGTCGCCGCGCTGGGGCGGCGACGCGCACGCCGGACGCACCGAGACCTCCGTCATGCTGGCCCTCGCCCCGCACCGCGTCCACCTGGACCGGGCCGCTGCGGGCAACACCGCGCCCCTCGCCGACCTCATGCCACGGCTCCGCACCGAGGGCCTGCGGCCCGTCACGCCCAACGGCGTCCTCGGCGACCCGGCGGGAGCCTGCGCCCGCGAGGGCGACCGCCTCCTCCGGCACGCCGTGGAAGACCTGGTCGCGCAGGCGGTGGACCGATGACGCGCGTCGCCGTGGTCACCGGCGCCGCCCGCGGCATCGGCGCCGCGACCACCCTCGCGCTCACCGCGCAGGGTTGGGCTGTCATGGCCGTGGACCTCGCCGCCGACGACCCCGCCCTCCCGTACCCGATGGCCTCCGAAGCCGACCTCACCGCCGTCGTCAAGGAGGCCGACCGCCTCGCCGGACGCCCCGGCATGGTCCAGGCAGTCGCCGCCGACGTGCGCGACGCCGACGCGCTGCGCGCATGCGTCGAGGAGGCCGAACGCCAGTGGGGCAGGCTCGACGCCGCGATCGCTGCCGCAGGGGTCATCGCGGGCGGGGCACCGCTCTGGGAGGTCCCTGCCGAACAGGAGCAGACCGTCCTGGACGTCGACCTCGGCGGCGTCCTCAATCTCGCCCGCGCCGCCGTTCCCGCCCTGCTGCGGGCACCGCTGCCGCGCGCCGGACGGTTCCTCGCCGTCGCGTCCGCCGCCGCGACCCGCGGCCTGCCCATGCTGGCCGCCTACTGCGCCGCCAAGGCCGGTGTCACCGGCCTGATACGGGCGCTGGCCGTCGAACTCGGTGCCTCGGGAGTGACCGCCAACGCCGTCAGCCCCGGTTCGACCGAAACCTCGATCCTCGCCGAGAGCGCACGCCTCTACGGCCTGCCCACCGCCACCGCCTTCGCCGCGCAACAACCTCTGGGACGCCTGCTGGACCCGGCCGAGGTCGCCGCCGTCCTCGCCTTCCTGGCGAGCCCGGCGTCCGGCGGCATGACCGGGGCCGTCGTACCGGTGGACGCGGGACTGTCCCTGTGACGACCATCCCTGTGACGCGCCGCCCGCCGCCGCTGCCCGACGGTTTCGCGATCACCCTGGACGACGGCGCCCGGCAGCTCACCGACGAACTGCTGTTCGGCGGGTCGCCCGCCCGCGTCCTCCGCCTCACCGCCGCCGGCCGCGCCGCCTGGTGCGAGCTGGAGACCGGCCCCGTCGCCTCGCCCGCCGCCGGCGCCCTCGCCCGCCGCCTCACCGACGCCGGACTGGCGCACCCCGTGCCGCCCCCCGGCCCCGATCGCCGCACCGACCTCACCGTCGTCATCCCCGTCCGCGACCGGCCCGTCCTGCTCGACCGCTGCCTCACCGCCCTCGGCGGCCGCCACCTCGTCATCGTCGTCGACGACGGCTCCCGCGATCCCGACGCCGTCGCCCGCGCCGTCCACCGGCACGGAGCGACGCTCATCCGGCGGCCCGTCAACGGCGGCCCCGGCGCCGCCCGCGACACCGCCCTGGAAGCGGTGACCAGCGACCTCGTCGCGTTCATCGACAGCGACTGCGTCCCCCCGCCCGGCTGGGCCGACCGCCTCGCCGCCCACTTCGCCGACCCCGCCGTCGCCGCCGTCGCCCCCTGCATCACCGCCCGCGCCGACGGCACCGGAGCAGGCCGCTTCGCACGAGCCAACGAGAGCCTCGGCCTCGGCGGGCAACCCGGCCGCGTCGTACCGAGAACGCGAATCTCCTATGTACCGACCGCCGCACTCGTCGCGCGGGCCGCCGCTCTCACCGCCGTCGCCCGCGACGGCGCGGTGTTCGACGCCGCGATGCGCGTCGGCGAGGACGTCGACCTGGTGTGGCGCCTGCACGAGCAGGGCTGGCGCATCCGTTACGACCCCGCCGTGCGGGTCGGCCATCACGAACCCCCCACCTGGCGCGGGTTGCTGGAACGGCGCTTCCGCTACGGCACGTCCGTGGCGCCGCTCGCGCAGCGCCATCCCGGCGCGGTCCCGCCGCTCGTCCTGCACCCCTGGCCCGCCGTGACGGTCGCCGCGCTGCTGGCCGGACGGCCCTTCGCGGCGGCGGCCGCCTTCGGCGCCTCCAACCTCGTCATGCTCCGGACGCTGCGGCAGGCGGGCGTCCCCACCGAGGGCACGCCCCGCGCGATGCTGGACGCCGTCCGCCAGACGTGGCTGGGGACGGGCCGCTACGCCACCCAGTTCGCCGCCCCCGCCCTCGCCGCACTGATCGTCGCGGGCGGCCGCCGGCGGCGCCTCGCCGCCGCGTCCCTGCTGCTCGGCCCGGCCTTCAACACGTGGCGGGAGCGCCGTCCCGACCTCGGTCCCGCCCGGTACGCGCTCGGGTCGATCGCCGACGACGTCGCCTACGGCGCAGGCGTCTGGACCGGCTGCTGGAAGGCCCGCACCCTCGCACCCGTGCGCCCGCTCGTCGCCTGGCGCCCGCTGCGCATCGACAGGCCCCAGACCGCGGTCACCCCGGAACGCCGGCGCTCTCGCTCTCCTTCTCGGTGACCCGCGGCCGCCAGAACGCCGCGAGCAGGCCCGCCGTCGCGACCACCGCGACGCCGGCCGCGACCGCGCCGCCCGCCCAGCCGTCCACCACGATGCCGGCGGCGTCGTCCACCGACAGCCCGCCCGGCCCGAGCATCGCCACCGCGACGCACACCACGGAGAGGACGAGGACGTACTCGTAGCCCTCCTTGAACACGAAGAACCCGTTCGGCCGGTGCGCGAGCAGCCCCGCCACCAGCATCACCGACACGATCGCCGCGCACGCCAGCGGCGTCAGCAGCCCGACCGAGAGCAGCAGGCCGGCGCCGATCTCGGTGACGACGCTCGTCCACGCCTGCAGCGTCCCGTGCCGCAGCCCGAGGCCCTCGAACCAGCCCGCGGTGCCCGCGATGCGGCCGCCGCCCCGCCAGTGGTTGTAGCCGTGCGCGGCCATCGTCACGCCCACGACCACCCGGACCAGCAGCAGCGCCACGTCCCCGGCGTCCGCCATGTCGTCCTCCTTCGTCCCGCCGCGAGCGCGGCCCGTTCAAGTGTCCGTGCGGAGCAGGATGGCGCCGCTCGGCGTGAGCCCGCCACTGCTGACGACCGCGACGCGCGCGCCCGGCACCTGCCGGTCCCCGGCCTCGCCGCGCAGCTGGACGACGGCCTCGTGCACCAGGCCCATGCCGTGCGTGCGGCCGTGCGAGAGCTGGCCGCCGTGGGTGTTGAGCGGCAGGACCCCGTCGCGGGCGATGTTCTTGCCGCCGTCCAGGAAGTCCTTGGCCTCGCCGATGCCGCAGAACCCGAGCGCCTCGATCCACGACAGGCAGTTGAGGGTGAAGCCGTCGTACAGCTCGGCCACGTCGACGTCGTCGGGGCGCAGCGACGTCCGCGTCCACAGGTGGGCGGCCTGGCCGAGGACCTGCGGCTCGTGCGTGGAGGTGCTCTGGTCCCATTCGAGCCGCTCGACGATCTGGGTGCCGACCGCCTCGACGAGGACGGGCGGCCGGTCCAGGTCGCGGGCGGCCTCGCGGGAGGACACCACGACCGCGACGGCGCCGTCGCAGGGCACGTCGCAGTCGTACAGCCCGAACGGGGCGGTGATGGGCCGGGCCGTCAGGTAGTCGTCCATCGTGAGCGGATCGCGGTAGACGGCGGCGGGGTTGAGAGCGGCGTTCGCACGCTGGTTGAGGGCGATCCACCCGAGCGTCTCGCGCGTGGTGCCGTAGCGGTGGAAGTGCCGCTGCGCGTTCTGGGCGAGGGAGTGGGCCGCCGACGTCGCCCCGAACGGCATCGTCCAGCTCTGCCCGGCGCCGACGCGGGCCGGCGGCGACGCGGCGATCTTCCCTTCGCGGGCGAGCGCGTTGTAGGTGGCCTCCCACACCGTGCGGAAGCAGAGGACGTGCCGGGCCAGGCCGCCCGCGACCGCCAGCATCGCCGCGATCAGCGAGCCGCCCGGCCCGAAGGTCTCGGCCCCGCCGTTGTGCCAGGTCGGCCGGAGCCCGAGGGCGGCCTCCAGCGCCGTCACGCCGCCCTCGCCGAACCCGCCGAACGGGCCGGCGCCCGGGTAGGTGGCGAGGCCGTCGATGTCGTCCATGGTCAGGCCGGCGTCGGCGACGGCCGCCGCGCACGCCTCCACGGTGAGTGCGAGGGGCGGCCGCATGAGGCGGCGGCCGATCTCGGACGCGCCGGCGCCGGTGAGGGCGACCCTGTCCTCGAACTTGTCCGCCGTGGCCATGGGCCGGACGTGCCGCGCCACGTCCTCGGGCTCGGGACCGTCGGGCGGCAGCGGGCGCGGTTCCCCGCCCGGGACCGGGCGGAACAACGGCAGCCAGACGTCCTCGTGCCGCTCGAAGACGACCTCGACCGGCATGCCGAGTTCGAGGTCGCCGGGGTCGCAGCCGACGACGTTGGTGGTGAGCCGGACCCGCGGGTCCTCGTCGATCGCGACCCGCGCCACCACATAAGGAGCAGGCAGGCCGGGCAGCGCGAAGCGCTCGTTGAGGGTGAAGGACACGAGCGTCCCGCGGCCCGACACCTCCCGCACCCCGAGCCGGCCGCCGCGGCAGTGGCGGCAGACCGGCTGGGGCGGATGGATCAGCGCCGCGCAGGCGGCGCACTCCTGGAAGCGGAGCCGCCCGTCCTCGCCCGCCGTCCAGAAGAACGCGTTCTCGGCGGTCAGTTCGGGCAGCGGGCGGCCCGCGCCGCCGTCGGCGGAACTCACTCGGCGAGCTTCGCGCGGGACCGGTGGACGGTGACGGGCTCGGCGAGCCGCTGCTCGTCGCAGACCCGCTGCAGGGCGTCCAGGGTCTCGTCGAGGCCCGCGCCGATCCGCTCGCCGGGGGTGAAGACGGCCGGCAGGTGCTGCATGCCGTTGATGACGCCGATCGTCTCGTAGTGCACCGCGCCGGCAGGGTCGCAGCGGAAGTCCGGCATCCGGTCCAGCACCTGGACGATCATCCGCTTGAAGACGGTGCGCGCCACGTTGGAGCCGATGCAGCGGTGGATGCCGAGGCCGAAGCTGTTGTGCCGGTTGCCGCTGCGGGCGATGTCGACGCTGTTGGGGTCGGGGAACGCCTTCGGGTCGCGGTTGGCCATCGCCCACGACAGCCAGAGCCGGTCGCCCTCCTTGAACCGCGTCCCGGCGATCTCGCAGTCGGCCGAGATGGTCCGGCCGTCGCCGACGGCGGGAGTGTAGAAGCGCAGGAACTCCTCGGTCGCCGAGTTCAGCAGCGTGTCGCGCTCGCGGCTGAGGCGGTCGCGCTCGCCGGGGTGCTCCGACAGCCACTCCAGGGCGTGCGCGGTGAGCGCCGTCGTGGTGTCGAACCCGCCGCCGATGAGCAGCGACAGGACGCCGATGAGGTCCTCGTCGGTGGGGCTCGCGCCGTTGATCTCGGCGTGCACGAGCGCGTCGACGAGGCCGGGCCGCGGGTTCGCCTTGATCTCCAGCAGCTGCCCGAACAGGTCGCGGACCATCGCGCCGTGCAGTTCGGCGACGCGCGGCATGTCCGGCGAGTGCGGCGGCGTGTAGATCGCGGCGTGCGCGGGCTCGTTGTAGATGGTCCACTTCTTCAGCGGGATGCCCATCATCGCCAGCGTGAACGCGGCCGGGACGATGTTGGCGAGGTCGTCGACGAAGTCGATCGTGCCGCTCTCGATGCGCTCGTCCAGGCAGGCGCGGACCAGCTCGTCGATGACCGGGATCCAGCGGGCGATGGCGGCGGGCGACAGGTAGGGGTTCAGCGCCTGCCGGTAGTGCCGCTGCTCGGGCGGGTCCATCTCCAGGAACCCGCCGCGGCCCGCGCGGGTCGGCGGCGGGATGGAGATGCCCTGGTAGCCGCGCCGCTCGCCCTTGACGTCGTGGTCGTTGGACAGGTACTCGGCGGACCGGGCGAGGTCGAACACCTCCTGGTTGCCGGCCGCGACCCAGTGGCCGCCGTAGGTGTCGCTCCAGGCGACCGGGCAGCGGGCGTGCATCTCGCCGGCGATCTCCTCGAACCGGCCGCGGTACTCGGGGGTGTGCCGCTCGAACGGGTAGCGGACCTTCTTCCGGTCCTCGTCGGTGGGCTCGGCGCCGGTGGGATCGGCAGTGCTCACGGAAGGGGTCCTCTCAGGACGTGGAGATCGCGCGCTCGGGACACGAGCGGACGGCTTCGGCGACCTTGCGCTCCTGGTCCGCCGGGACGTTCGGGTCGACCGGCGTGGCGTGCCCGTCGACGTCGTCGAGCTCGAAGACGTCGGGGGCGATCATGGCGCAGAGGGTGTGGCCCTGGCAGCGCCCGGCGTCGACGTTGACCTTCATGTCGGTTCTCCTGTCGGGGGTGCTCACAGGTGGAAGTCGTGCCACTTGAGGTAGCCGCCGCCGTCCACGCGCATCTGCATGCCGGTCACGTAGCGCGACTCCTCCGAGGCCAGGAACAGCACCATGTCGCTGATGTCCTTCGGCTCCACGAAGGGGATCGGCATGGCCTGCTGGACGTGGAACGCGGGCTCGGCGTCCGCGCGCGTCGGGTGGTCGAGGTCGGGGCGGAACGACCGGTACATCGGCTCGCTCTGCAGCATCGGGGTGTTGCAGTTCGTCGGGTGCACGACGTTGGCGCGGATGCCGAGCGGCGCGAGGTTGCGGGCCAGCTCGTGCATGTAGGCGGCGAGGGTGCGCTTGGCGAAGGCGTAGCCGGCGCCGCCGGGGTCGGCGCCGGGCGTCTGCACCATGCCCTGCACCATGAGCGCGGCGGTGGAGCCGGTCGCGATGACCGAGGCGCCCTCGGTGAGGTGCGGCAGCGCCGCCTGCACCGCGTTGATCGTCCCGACCAGGTTGATGTCGATGACGTCCGACCACGCCTGCAGCGGCGGCTTGCCCTTCAGCGGCGCGATGCCGGCCTGCGCGACGACGACGTCGAGGTGGCCGAGCTCGGAGACGCCGCGCTCCAGCGCGGCGCGCAGCGCCTCGGGGTCGCGGACGTCGGCGACGGCCGTCACCGCGCGGCGGCCCGCCTTCTCCACCAGGCTCGCGGTCTCCTTGAGGTCGTCGGGGGCGGCGAGCGCGTACCCGACCGTCTCGAAGTCCCGGCAGAGGTCGACGGCGATGATGTCGGCGCCCTCCTCGGCGAGGCGCACCGCGTGGCTGCGCCCCTGGCCGCGGGCCGCGCCGGTGATGAACGCGACCTTTCCTTCCACTCGTCCCATCGTTTCGGTCCTTTCGGGTCGTGCTCTGCCGGGGTGGGGTGCGGGGACGGGGCGCGGGCGCGCGGTCAGGTGTTGCGCCCGCCGTTGACGCCGAGGATCTGGCCGGTGATGTAGCCGGCCTCCTCCGAGACGAGGAAGGCGCAGGCGGCGGCGATGTCCTCGGGACGGCCGACGCGGCGCACCGGCGTCCGCCCGATGTGCTCCTCGACGCCGCCGCCGAGCAGCCCGCGCGCCTCGGCCTTGCGCAGCATCGGGGTGTCGATGAAGCCGGGCGGCACCGCGTTGACGGTGACGCCGGCGGGGCCGAACTCCAGCGCGAGCGCCTTCGTCAACCCGTTGACGGCCGACTTGGCCGCCACGTAGTGCGCCATGTACTGCTGGCCGGACTGGGCGCTGGAGGAGGAGATGTTGACGATGCGACCCCAGCCCGCGTCGAGCATGTCGGGCAGGGCCGCCTGGACGCAGTGGAAGACGCCGTTGAGGTTGACGTCGAGGACCCGCTGCCAGGACGCGAAGGACAGGTCGGTGAAGCGCTTGAACCCGTCCAGCCCGGCGGCGTTCACCAGGATGTGGACCGGACCGAGCCGCTCGCGGACCGCGGCGAGCGCGGCGTCCACCTGGGCGCGGTCGGTGACGTCGGCCTTCTCGGCGGACGGGTCGCCCTCGGGCGCAAGGTCGAGCGCCGCGACGCGGTGGCCGTCGGCGCGCAGCCGCTCGGCGATGGCGCGGCCGATACCGGACGCCCCGCCCGTGACGACGGCCGTCCTCACCTGAACGCCTCGTCGCCCCGCATCGTCGTGCGTTGCAGGGAGCGCTCGGAGGAGGGGTCGTAGGGCAGCGCCCGGTGCAGCATGCCGGTGTTGTCCCAGATGACCAGGTCGCCGACCTGCCACTCGTGGGTGTAGCGGAACCGCTCCTGGCCGCACCACTCGACCAGCTCGTCGAGCAGGGCGCGGCTCTCGGCCGGGTCCATGCCGACGATGTGGTCGGCGGTGGCGCCGATGACGAACGAGCGGCGGCCGTCGCGGCGGCGCCAGACCAGCGAGGTCTCCTGGCCGGGGAACTGCTCCCACTGCGCGAGCTGCTCGGGGGAGGGGTCGGGGTACACCAGCCGCTGCGAGGCCCCCAGGCTGTGCACGACGCGCAGCTCGTCGTAGCGCTTGCGATCCTGCTCGGGCAGGTTGTCGTAGGCGGCGTACAGGCTGGCGAACTGCGTCCCGCCGCCGGTCATCGCCACGTGCCGGGCCGTCAGCATCGTGGCCTTCACCGGCACCGGGTCGGTGGTGCCGTCGATGTGCCAGTGGAACGTCCCCTTGAGGTACTCGGCGGCCGGGTTCTTCGAGGGGTCCAGGGTGACCGTGAAGATCTCGTTGCCGCCGAGGGCCACCACCTCGCCGAGCCGCCGGCTGAACGCCAGCTGCGCCGCGTCGTCCAGGTGCAGGCCGCGGATGAGCAGGACGCCGCGCCATTTCAGCGCCTCGGTGAGCCGTGCGATCACCGTCGGGTCGAGCAGGTCCTCGACGCCGGTGACCTCCACGCCCAGGGACGGGCTGAGCGCCTTCGTCTCGATCACGAGAATCTCCCTTCCGGATACGAGAACCTTACTCTCGGCAGGCTGGAAAGCGGAAGGGGCCGATGCCGGACGCCCGCGGCGGCCGCGGGGACGTCCGGACGTCCGGGACGTGCGCCCTTGACATCCCGAACGAGTATGAGAACGTCATACTCCAGATTTGAGAATCGGGATATCGTCGTGAAGGAGGCGGGATGCCATCCGATGACAGCGGGGCGCGCCCGGCGGGATCGGTGGTCGGCGGGGAGGCCACCCGGCGCATGCTCATCGACGGGCGCCTCACCGGGAGCGGGTGGACGTTCCCCTCGATCGACCCCGCGACGGGTGAGACGGTCGGGTACGCGCCCGACGCGACGGCGGACGACGCGGCGGCCGCGGTCGCCGCCGCCCGCCGGGCCTTCGACACCACCGGCTGGGCCACCGACGTGGAGCTGCGGGTGGACTGCCTGGACCGGCTGCACCGCGCCCTCGTGGACCGCCGCGAGGAGCTGCGCGACCTCACGATCGCCGAGGTCGGGGCGCCGCGCTCGCTGACCCACGGCCCGCAGCTCGACCAGCCCATCGAGATCGTCCGCTACTACGCCGACCTGCTGAAGAAGCACCCGCGCACCGAGGAGCTCGGCGAGATCGAGCTGCAGGGGCGGCGGCACCGCCGCTGGGTGGAGCGCGAGGCCGCCGGCGTGGTCGCCGCGATCACCGCGTACAACTACCCGAACCAGCTCGCCCTCGCCAAGCTCGCGCCCGCGCTCGCCGCCGGCTGCACCGTCGTGCTGAAGGGCGCCCCCGACACCCCGCTCATCACGCTCGCGCTCGGCGAGCTGATCGCCGAGGACACCGGCATCCCGCCCGGCGTCGTCAACGTCCTGTCGTCCCAGGGCGCGGAGGTGGGGGAGGCGCTGACGACGCACCCGGACGTGGACGTCGTCAGCTTCACCGGCTCCACCGCGACCGGCCGCGCCATCATGAAGGCCGCGAGCGGCACGCTGAAGCGGGTGTTCCTGGAGCTCGGCGGCAAGTCCGCGATGATCCTGCTGGACGACGCCGACTACGACGCCACCAGTATGTTCGCCGCGTTCATGATCTGCTCGCACGCCGGGCAGGGCTGCGCGATCACCACCCGGCTGCTCGTGCCGGCCCGCGACCACGACGCCGTCGTGCGGCGGGTCGCGGCGATGCTCGGCCGCGTCCCCTACGGCGACCCGGCCGACCCCAAGACCTTCATGGGCCCCCTCATCAGCGAGCGCCAGCGCGACAAGGTCGACGGCATGGTGCGCCGCGCCGTCGAGGCGGGCGCCACCCTCGTCACCGGCGGCGAGCGCGTGGACCCCGGCTTCTTCTACAAGCCGACCCTGCTGACCGGCGTCGACCCCGACAGCGAGATCGCGCAGGAGGAGGTGTTCGGCCCCGTCCTCGTCGTCATCCCCTACGAGGACGACGACGACGCGGTGCGCATCGCCAACCGGTCGCCCTACGGACTGTCGGGCGCGGTGCACAGCGCCGACCGGGACCGCGCCATCGCCGTCGCCCGCCGGATCCGCACCGGCACCCTCAGCATCAACGGCGGCAACTACTTCGCCCCGGACGCGCCGTTCGGCGGCTACAAGCAGTCCGGCATCGGCCGGGAGATGGGCGTCGCGGGCCTGGAGGAGTTCCAGGAGCGCAAGACCTTCGCCGAGGCCCTCGGATGAGGCCGCTGGAGGGCGTCCGCGTCCTGGAGGTGGCGATGTACGGGTTCGTCCCGTCGGGGGGCGCCGTGCTCGCCGACTGGGGCGCCGACGTCGTCAAGATCGAGCACGCCGTCACCGGCGACCCGCAGCGCGGGCTGCGGCGGACCGGCGCGTTCCACGTCGAGGGCGACCCGAACCCCAACATCGAGCACGCCAACCGCGGCAAGCGCAGCCTCGGCCTGGACATGTCCAAGTCCGCGAGCCGGGAGGTGCTGGAGGGGCTGATCCGCCGCGCCGACGTCTTCCTCACCAGCTTCCTGCCCGCCGCCCGCCGCCGCTTCGGCATCGACGTCGACGACGTGCGCGCGATCAACCCCGGCATCGTCTACGCCCGCGGCAGCGCGCTCGGCCCGCGCGGCGCCGAGGCCGAGCGCGGCGGCTACGACGCGACCGCGTTCTGGGCGCGCGCGGCGACCGCCGCGAGCCTCACCCCGCCCGGCGTCGAAGGCATGATCAGCCCGCCGGTGCCCGCCTACGGCGACACCATCTCGGGCACCAACCTGGCCGGCGGCATCGCCGCCGCCCTGTTCCGGCGCGAGCGCACCGGCGAGACCTCGGTGGTGGACGTGTCGCTGCTCGGCAGCGGCCTCTGGGCGATGGGCCACGGCATCGCGCTGTCGCTGCTGCTCGGCGAGCCCTGGGTGCCGGCGCCGCCCGGCGCGCACGCCTCGCCCGTCAACCCGCTGACCGGCCTGTACCGCACCGCCGACGACCGCTACATCAGCTTCGTGATGCTCCAGCCCGCCAAGTTCTGGGCCGACGTGTGCCGCCACGTCGACCGCCCCGAGCTCGCCGACGACCCGCGCTTCGCCACCGGCGAGGACCTGGCCGCCAACACCGCCGAGGCCGTCGCGATCCTGCGCGAGGTCATCGGCGCGCGCCCGCTCGCCGAGTGGGCCGAGCGGTTCGCGACGCTCGCCGGTCCATGGGCGCCGGTGCAGGACGCGGTGCAGGCGGGCCAGGACGCCCAGGTCCGCGCCAACGACTACATCGTGCGGGCGGGCCGGCTGGAGCTGGTGGCGAGCCCGGTGCAGTTCAACGTCGCCGCGCCCGACCTCGGCCCGGCGCCGGAGTTCGCGGCCCAGACCGAGGAGATCCTCATGGAACTCGGGCTGGACTGGGAGCGCATCATCGCGCTCAAGGAGGCCGGGGCCGTCACCTGACCCCGGACACCCGGCCCCCGCCGCCGGCCCCCGGCGGCGGGGACCGGTGCCCGTCCACCGCCCCCGCGCCGACGAACGCGGCGATGTCGGCCGCGGCCCGGCGCCGCAGGGCCGGGCCGCTGCGGTGCACCCGCAGATCCACCGAGACGCCCGAGTGGGCGGCGCGGACGGCGAACGCCAGCGCGTCGTCGAGAAGCGGATCGGTGCCGGCGGTGAGCAACAACAGCGGTGGCAGGCCGTGCAGGTTGGCGTGCAGCGGACTGAGCAGCGGATCGTGCGGGTCGGTTCCCCCGGCGTAGCGCGCGGCGTGGCGCCGCAGCTCGGCCGGGTCGAACTCCGGATCGGCGGCGGCATTCAGGCGCAGGCTCGTCGCCTGCAGAGTGAGGTCGAGCAGCGCCGAGACCAGGACGGCGGCGCGCGGCTGCGCGGCCCCCGAGTCGCGCAGCCCGACCATCAGCGCCGCCGCGAGCCCCGCCCCGGCCCGCTCGCCCGCGACCGTCACCGGGCCCGCCGGGCGGCAGTGCTCGTAGGCGGCGCGGACGTCGTCGAGCGCGTCGGGGAACGTCGGCCGGTAGCGCGCGCACAGCACCCGGGCGCCCGTCCGCACGGCGAGGTGCCCGGCCAGGTCGAGCGCGGCGTACGGGTCGTGCGCCAGGTAGCGGTCGCCCTGCAGGTAGAGCACGGTGCCGCGGGCGGGACCGGCCGCCTGGACGGCCGGTCCCGCCGGGGTCTCCTCGACCGTCAGCTCAGTGGCCACGTCGCGCCGTCCTCTCCACAGCCCGCCAGTGCTCGTCGGCGACCCAGAGCCGCGCGAACGCGCGTGCCGCCTCCTCGGCGGGCACGGACCCCGCGGTGATCCGCTTGATCTCCCGCGCGGGCGCCGTCGCGAGCGCCGCGGCGAGCGACCGCCAGCCCGCCTCGAAGGACGCGCGGGGCAGCACCCGGTCGACCAGGCCGGCGCGCTCGGCGGCGGCGGCGTCCAGCACCTGCCCGGTCCCGGCGAGCAGCAGCGCGCGGCCCGGCCCGACGAGCGCGGCGAGCCGCTCGGCGCCGCCCCACGCCGGCATGATCGCAAGGGTCGACTGGGTGAAGCCGATCGTGATGTCGGCGGCGGCGACCCGGATGTCGGCGGCGACCGCGACCTCGGCGCCGCCGCCGAGCGCGTGCCCGTTCAGCGCGGCGATCACCGGCGCGGGAAAGGCCGCGATGCGGTCGCAGACGCCGCGCATGCGCAGCGCCATCGCCGTCGCCTGCTCCACGGTGCGGAGCGCCGCGAGCTCCTTCAGGTCGCCGCCGGAGACGAACGCCCGGTCGCCCGCGCCGCGCACCACGAGCGCGCGGGCGCCGGCGGCGGCGTCCAGCGCCTTGTCCAGCTCGTCCATGGTGGAGAGCGCGATGGCGTTGCGGGCGTGCGGGCGGTCGATGGTGACGACCGCGACCCCCTCGTCCAGTTCCAGGTCCACCACGGGCCGGCTCCTTCGCTCGTCTTTCGCTAGTCCTCGTAGACGACGGTGACGTGCGGCGTCGTGGGCTCGCCCTGGCAGGTGAGGATCCAGCCCTCGTCGACCTCGTCCTCGTCCAGCGCGTCGTTCACGCGCATCTTGGCCTCGCCGTCGGTGACGCGGGCCATGCAGGTCGCGCAGTTCCCGGCCTCGCAGGAGAAGGGCGGGGCGAGCCCGGCCCGGCGTGCGCTCTGCAGCAGCGTCTCGCCGGGATGCTGGGGGACGGTGTGCCGGCGGCCGCCGAGGACGATCGTGACGTCCCCCTCGGCGGCCGCCGCCTCGGCCACCTCGGCGGGCGGTGCCGCGGGCGCGGCGGGGCCGGCGAAGCGCTCGATGAAGATCTGCTCGGGCGGGACGCCGTGCGCGAGCAGGGCGCGCTCGGTGAGGTCCATGAACGGCCCGGGGCCGCAGATGTAGACGTCGGCGCCGGTGTCGGCGCCGACGAAGGCGCGCACCCGCTCGGGGGTGACGAGGCCGTCCCGGTCGTCCAGGTGGTGCACGACCTCGAACCGGCTCGGGTGGCGGGCCGCGAGATCGGCCAGCTCGGCGCCGAAGATGACGGCGGCGGCGTCCCGGTCGGCGATCAGCAGCCGCACCCGCCGGTCCTGCGCGGCGAGGGCGCTCTTGGCCAGCGACAGGACCGGCGTCACGCCGCTGCCGCCGCAGAACGCCACGAGCGGCGCGGCCGTCTCGCGCAGGCAGAAGACGCCGGCCGGGCGGGTCATCTCGACGACGTCGCCCGGCCCCAGGTTGTCGATCATCCAGTTCGAGACGAGGCCGCCGGGAACGCGCTTCACCGTCGTCGCGAGCGCGGTGTCGGCGTCGGGGGAGCTCGACATCGAGTAGCTGCGGAGCGCGCCGCGCACCCGCACGGTCACGAACTGCCCGGCCCGGTAGGGGAAGGGCGCGTCCAGCACGTACGTGCGGGCGTCCGCCGTCTCCTCGACGACCCGGACGACCCGCACCGGATGGAAGCCGTGATCTCGCGCCATGTATGGAATTTAGCTTCTCTCTATGTGAGAGTGCAATTCTCATCGACGGATTGGGGCTGACGCCATGCGGACGATCCCTGCCGACCTGGCCGCCAGGTACGAGGCGGAGGGCTGGTGGACCCGGGACACCCTCGGGCAGATGCTGGAGCGCGGCCTCGCCGCGGCGCCCGGCACCCCCTTCCGTGTGCACTCGGCCGAACGGCCCTGGAGCGGAACGTTCCGGGACGTGGAACTGGTCGCACGCCGGCTGGCTGCCGGCCTGCGCGAACGCGGCGTCGGACCCGGCGACGCCGTCGCTTTCCAGCTGCCGAACTGGATGGAGGCCGCGGCGGTCTTCTGGGCGTCGGCGTTCCTCGGCGCGACCGTCGTGCCGATCGTGCACTTCTACGGGCGCAAGGAGGTCGGCCACATCCTGACCGCCGTCCGCCCGCGCGTTTTCATCACCGCCGAACGCTTCGGCCGCCTTGCACACCACCCCGACCTCACCGCGAACGTCCCCACCGTCGGCATCGTCAGCGCACAAAGGGTCGGCGGCCGAGACACCAGCGGTCAAGGAGGCGGCGACGGGGACGCCGGCGGGCGAGGAAGCGATGGCCGGGACGTCAGCGGGCAAGGGGGTGGTGGCCGGGACGTCAGCGGGCTAGGAGGTGGCGGGCAAGGAGGCGGCGGCCGGGACGCTGGCGGGCAAGGGAGCGGCGGCCGGGACGCCAGCGGTCAAGGAGGTGGCGGCCGAGACACCAGCGGTCAAGGAGGCGGCGGCCGGGACACCAGCGGACAAGGATGTGGCGGGCAAGGGGGTGGTGGCCGGGAGGGCGTGGGGTGGGACTTCGGGGCGCTTCTGGCCGCCGAGCCGTTGGTCGGCGTGCTCGACGCGGCGCCGGACGGGCCCGCCCTCATCGCCTTCACCTCGGGGACCACCAGCGAGCCGAAGGGCGTCGTGCACAGCCACCGCACGCTCGGCTTCGAGACCCGCCAGCTGGCCGGCCTCTACCCGCCCGACCGCGGCCGCCAGCTCACCGCGGCGCCGGTCGGCCACTTCATCGGCATGATCAACGCGTTCCTCATCCCGGTGCTGGACGGCACCCCGGTGAACCTCGCCGACGTCTGGGATCCCGCGCAGGCGCTCCGCCTCCTCAAGGACGAGGGCCTCGCCGTCGGCGGCGGCGCGGCCTACTACATGACGAGCCTGCTCGACCACCCCGACTTCACCGAGGGGCACCTGGCGAACCTGCGGTACGCGGGCCTCGGCGGCGCGGCGGTCCCGGCGGCGGTGGCGGCCCGGCTGGAGGGGCTCGGGATCACGGTATGGCGTTCCTACGGCAGCACCGAGCATCCGTCCATCACCGGCAGCAAGGCCACCGCGCCCGCCGCCAAGCGCCTCTACACCGACGGCGACCCGCTGCCCGGCGTGGAGATCCGGCTCGCGGACGACGGCGAGATCCTGAGCCGCGGTCCCGATCTCTGTCTCGGCTACACCGACCCCGAGCTCACCGCCCGCGCCTTCGACGCCGACGGCTGGTACCGGACCGGTGACATCGGCGTCATCGACGGCGACGGCTACCTCACCATCACCGACCGCAAGGCCGACGTCATCATCCGCGGCGGCGAGAACATCAGCGCCCTGGAGGTCGAGGAGGCGCTGCTCGCCCTGCCCGCCGTCGCCGAGGCCGCCGTCGTCGCCGCGCCCGACCCGCGGCTCGGCGAGCGCGCCGCGGCGTTCGTCCGCGTCCGCCCCGGGCACCGCCCGCCCGGCCTGCCCGAGGTCCGCGAGCACCTGGACCGCCTCGGGATGGCGCGGCAGAAGTGGCCCGAGGAGCTGCACCCCGTCCAGGAGCTGCCGCGCACCGCCAGCGGCAAGGTTCAGAAGTTCATTCTCCGCCGAGACATTGCGGCCAACCGTGTATGAGAATAGCATTCTCATATTCGGCAAAGGAGGATTCCATGCCCTCGCGTGAGCTGCCCTATCCGCTGTTCGACGCCGACAACCACCTGTACGAGACCGAGGACGCGCTGACCCGGTACCTGCCGAAGCAGTACGAGAGCGCGATCCAGTACGTGCAGGTGAACGGCCGTACCAAGATCGCCATCCGGGGCCAGATCAGCGACTACATCCCGAACCCGACCTTCGAGGTCGTCGCCCGGCCGGGCGCGATGGAGGAGTACTTCCGCAACGGCAACCCCGAGGGCAAGAGCCGCCGGGAGATCTTCGGCAAGCCGATGCGCTCCATCCCGGCCTTCCGCGAGCCGCAGCCGCGCCTGGAGCTGATGGACGAGCTCGGCATCCAGCGCACCCTCATGTTCCCGACGCTCGCGAGCCTCATCGAGGAGCGCATGCGCGACGACCCCGAGCTGATCCACATCGTCGTGCACTCCCTCAACCAGTGGCTGCACGAGACCTGGTCCTTCAACTACAAGGACCGCATCTTCACCACGCCCGTCATCAGCCTGCCCATCGTCGACAAGGCGATCGCCGAGCTGGACTGGTGCCTGGAGCGCGGCGCGAAGACGGTGCTGATCCGGCCCGCGCCCGTCCCCGGCTACCGGGGCCCGCGCTCGTTCGCGCTGCCGGAGTTCGACCCGTTCTGGAGGCGCGTCGTGGACGAGGGCATCGTCGTCGGCATGCACTCCTCCGACAGCGGCTACAGCCGGTACGCCAACGACTGGGAGGGCCACGGCGCGGAGATGCTGCCGTTCAAGACCAACGCCTTCCGGATGCTCGGCGAGTGGCGGCCGGTCACCGACGCGGTCGGGTCGATGGCCTGCCACGGCCTGCTCACCCGGTTCCCCGACCTGAAGATCGCGGTCATCGAGAACGGCTCGTCCTGGGTGGCACCGCTGCTCGGCCAGCTCGCCGACGTTCACAAGAAGGCCCCCGAGGCGTTCGGCGAGGACCCGGTCGAAGCGGTCAAGCGCACCCTGCACGTCAGCCCGTTCTGGGAGGAGGACATGGTCGACCTCGCCGGCCTCATCGGCGTCGAGCGGGTGCTGTTCGGCTCCGACTACCCCCACCCCGAGGGCCTCGCCGACCCGGTCAGCTACGTCGACGCCCTCAGCGGCTTCGGCGAGGCCGACCAGGCCAAGATCATGGGCGGCAACCTGGCCCGCTTGATGTCGGTATGACCTGGCCGACCATCTCCCGGATGGTCCTGGACGCGGCGGAGCGGTTCGGGGACGCCGAGGCGGTGGTGGACGGGCCGCTCCGCCTCACCTTCACCGAGCTGGCCGAACGCGTCCGCGTCGCCGCCGGCGCCTACGCCTCCTTCGGCGTGGAGCCGGGCGACCGGATGGCGGTGTGGGCGCCCAACTCCGCCGAGTGGATCATCGCGGCGTTCGGGCTGCTCGCCGCCGGCGGCGTGCTGGTCCCGATCAACACCCGGTTCAAGGCCGACGAGGCGGGCGACATCATCCGGCGGAGCGGGGCCAAGGGCGTCCTCGTCCGGCCCGGCTTCCTCGGCGCGGACTACACCGCCCCGGACGGCGTCCCGGCCATCGACATCACCTCGGACTTCCTGGGCAGCGGGACGCCGCTGGAGCGCCACGGCGAGGGCGACGACGTCTGCGACATCATGTTCACCTCGGGCACGACCGGCCGCCCGAAGGGCGTCATGATGACGCACGCCCAGACGCTGCGGATGTACGCCGAGTGGTGCGACCTCGCCGACCTGCGGCGCGGCGACCGCTACCTGATCGTCAACCCGTTCTTCCACATCTTCGGGTACAAGGCGGGCTGCGTCGCCTCGCTCATCCGGGGCGCGACGATCCTGCCGGTCGCGGTGTTCGAGGTGGAGCGCGTCCTCGACCTGGTCGAGCGGGAGCGCGTGACGATGCTGCCCGGCCCGCCGACGCTCTATCACGCGCTGCTGGACGCGGCCGGCGAGCGCGACCTGTCGTCGCTGCGGGCGGCGGTGACCGGCGCCGCCGACATCCCGGTGGAGCTGATCCGGCGCGTACGCGAGGAGCTGCCCTTCCAGTCGATCATGACGGGGTACGGGCTCACCGAGGCCGGCACCGCCACCGCGTCCCGGGCCGGCGACACCTTCGAGGACATCGCCACGACCGTCGGCACGCCCTGCGACGGCCTGGAGGTGCGGATCGCGCCCGACGGCGAGGTCCTCGTGCGCGGCTACAGCGTCATGAAGGGCTACCTCGACGACCCCGCCGCGACGGCCGAGGCGATCGACCCCGACGGGTGGCTGCGCACCGGCGACCTCGGCGAGCTGGACGCGCGCGGCCACCTGAAGATCACCGGACGCAAGAAGGACATGTTCATCGTCGGCGGCTTCAACGCCTACCCCGCCGAGATCGAGGGCTTCCTGCTGGAGCATCCCGGGGTCGCGCAGGTCGCCGTCGTCGGCGTGCCCGACGAGCGGCTCGGCCAGGTCGGCCGGGCGTACGTGGTGCGCCGGGGCGAGCTGTCGGCCGACGACCTGATCGCCTGGAGCCGCACCCGGATGGCGGGCTTCAAGGTGCCACGGACCGTGCGGTTCCTCGACGAGCTGCCGGTCAACGCCACCGGCAAGGTCATGAAGGACCTGCTGCGATGACCGCCGCCCGACCCTGCGGAAATATCATTCTCATCTACGGTATTGGCATTCTCGTAAACTGGAAGTAGCGTAATCGGCGATGGACGACTTCGCGCACACCTCCTCGGGCGTCCCGGTGCGTCCGGTCTACGGGCCGGACGACCGGGCCGCCGACCCGCCCCCGCCGGGCGCCTTCCCCTTCACCCGCGGCAACTACCCGACGGGCTACCGGGGCCGGCTCTGGACGATCCGGCAGTACTCGGGTTTCGGCACGGCCGAGGAGTCCAACCGCCGCTACCGCTACCTGCTCGACCAGGGCGGCACCGGCCTGTCGGTGGCGCTGGACCTGCCGACGCAGTGCGGCTACGACTCCGACCATCCCGAGGTCGGCGAGGAGGTCGGCCGCGTCGGCGTCGCGGTCGACACCCTCGCCGACGCCGAGATCCTGTTCGCCGGCATCCCGCTGGACCGGATCAGCACCAGCTTCACCATCAACGGCACGGCCGCGATCCTGCTGGCGCTCTACGTGGCGGCCGCCGAGCGCGCGGGCGTGCCCCGGGCGAAGCTGACCGGCACGATCCAGAACGACATCCTCAAGGAGTACGCCTCGCGCGGCACCTGGATCTGGCCGCCGGACCCCTCGCTGCGGCTGATCGCCGACACGATCGAGTTCTGCGCGGCCGAGGTGCCCCGGTTCAACGCCATCTCGGTGGCGGGCGCGCACTTCCGCGACGCGGGCGCGACCGCCGTCCAGGAGATGGCGTTCACCCTCGCCGACGGCGTGGTGTACTGCGACACCGTCCTGGAGCGCGGCCGCCTGACCATCGAGCGATTCGCGCCGCAGGTGTCGTTCTTCTTCTACACCCACGGCGACTTCTTCGAGGAGATCGCCAAGTACCGGGCGGGCCGCCGCCGCTGGGCGACGATCGTCCGCGAGCGCTACGGCGCGACCACCGGCAAGGCGTCGATGTTCCGCTTCGGGTGCGTGGCGGGCGGCGCGTCGCTGTACGCGCCGCAGGCGCACAACAACATCGTGCGGGTGGCCTACGAGGCGATGGCCTCGGTCCTCGGCGGCGTCCAGTCGATGTTCACCGCGGCCTGGGACGAGCCGTTCGCGCTGCCGAGCGAGGAGTCGGCGACGCTGGCGCTCCGCACCCAGCAGATCCTCGCGCACGAGACCGGCGTCGCCCGCGTCGCCGACCCGCTCGGCGGCTCCTACTTCGTCGAGGCCCTGACCGACGCCACCGAGGAGCGCATCACCCAGGTGATGGCCGACATCGAGGGGCACGGCGGCATGGTCCGCGCGATCGAGGACGGCTACCTGCAGCGCCTCATCGCCGACGAGGCGTTCCGCCTGCACCGCGACGTCGAGTCGGGCGAGCGCCCGGTCGTCGGCGTCAACCGCTTCGCCACCGGCGAGCCGGTCCCCGAAACCGCCGCCTACGCGCTGGACGCCGCCGGCCGCGAGCGGCAGCTGAAACGCCTCGCCCGGGTGAAGGCCGAACGCGACGCCGCCGCCGTCCGCGCCCGCCTGGACGATCTCGCCCGCGCCGCCGAGGGCGACACCAACCTCATGGGCCCCCTGATCGACTGCGCCGGCGCGTACTGCACCGTGGGCGAGATGGTCGCGACCCTCACCGGCGTGTGGGGCGAGTTCCAGCAGCCGGTGGTGTTCTGATGCCGGCCCGGGTGCTCGTCGCCAAGCCCGGCCTGGACGGCCACGACCGCGGCGCCAAGATCGTCGCGCGGGCGCTGCGCGACGCCGGCCTGGAAGTGATCTACACCGGGATCCGGCGGCGGGTCGAGGAGATCGTGGCGATCGCGCTGCAGGAGGACGTCGCCGTCGTCGGCCTCAGCATCCTGTCCGGCGCCCACGTCGCGCTGACCGCCCGCGTCACCGCGGCGCTGCGCGAGGCGGGCGCCGGGGACGTGACCGTCGTCGTCGGCGGCACCATCCCCGCCGCCGACGTCCCGCTCCTGAAGGAGGCGGGCGCCGCGGCGGTCTTCCCGACCGGCACGCCGCTGGACGAGCTGGTGGCCGAGGTCCGCGCGCTCGCCGCCGCGGCCGCCTCGCCCTGATCCCGCCCCACCCTCGCCCTGCCCCGCCCCGCCACCGGGCGGGCCGAACCGTGGAGACCTGGAGGAAGCGTGCGGATCGGTGTGATGACCGGCCCGGACCGGGGCGACCCGGCCCGGAAGATCGGCCGGATGGTCGAGGACGTGCGGTGGGCCGAGGAGGCGGGCCTCGCGACCGTCTGGGTGCCGCAGCTCCCGACCGACCTCGACGCCCTCGTCACGGTCGCGCTGCTCGGGGCCCGCACGTCCCGCATCGAGATCGGCACCGCCGTCGTCCCGCTGCAGGCCCAGCACCCGGTCGCGCTGGCCCGGCAGGCGATCGCGGCGCAGGCCGCCGCCCCCGGGCGGGTCGCGCTCGGCGTCGGGCCCTCCCACCACTGGATCGTGCGCGACATGCTCGGCCTGCCCTACGAGCGGCCCGCCGCCTACACCCGTGACTACCTGGAGGTCCTCGCCGCCGCGCTGGCGGGCCCCGGCCCGGTGAACGTGGAGAACGCGACGTTCACCGTGCACAACCCTCTGGACCTCGCCCCCGTCGGCGGCCCGCTGCCGGTGCTGGTGGCGGCGCTCGGCCCCGTCATGCTGACGATCGCGGGGGAGCGGGCCGACGGGACGGTGCTGTGGATGGCCGACGAGCGCGCCGTCGGCGAGCACGTCGTGCCCCGCATCACCAAGGCCGCCGAGAACGCCGGCCGGCCCGCGCCGCGCGTCGTCGCGGGCGTCCCGGTCTGCCTGTGCCGGCCGGGGGAGGTCGCGGCGGCGCGCGAGCGCGCCAACCGCATCCTCGGCGAGGCCGAGATCTCCCCCAACTACCAGCGCCTGCTGGAGCACGGCGACGCCACCGACATCGGCGGTCTCTGCGCGGCGGGCGACGAGGCGGCGATCGCCGCCCGGCTCCGCCGGTTCGCCGACGCCGGAGTCACCGACCTGTCGGTACGGCTGCTGCCGATCGGCGAGACCCGCGACGAGCTGGTCGCCTCCAAGCGCCGCACCCGCGAGATGCTCGCCGCGCTCGCCGCGGACCTGCCGTGAGCGGGAGCCCGCCCGTGACGGCCGGGCCGCTCGCCGGCGTCCGCGTCCTGGAGGTCGGCCACATGCTGGCGGGCCCCTACGCGACGATGCTGCTCGCCGACCTCGGCGCCGAGGTCACCAAGATCGAGCCGGCCGGCGGGGACATCTCCCGGCAGGTCGGCGACGCCTACTTCGCCAGCCTGAACCGCGGCAAGCGGAGCGTCCGCCTGGACCTCGGGACGCCCGCCGGGCAGGAGCGCCTCGGCGAGCTGGCCGCCGGCGCGCACGCCCTGCTGGCCAACCTGAAGCCGTCGGCGATCCGCCGCCTCGGCCTCACCTACGACGCGCTGCGCCGCTGGAACGAGCGGCTCGTCTGCGTCGCGCTCACCGGCTTCGGCATGGACGCCGGCGACGTCCCGGCGTTCGACTACATCGTCCAGGCCGCCACCGGCGTGGCCGCCCTCACCGGCGATCCGGACGGCCCGCCGACGCTGCCCGGCTACTCCTCGGCCGACAACAGCGCGGGCCTCGCCGCCGCCCTCGGCCTGCTCGCGCAGATCGTCTCCGGGCGCGGCGGACAGGTCGAGGTGTCGCTGCGGGACGTGATGCTGTCCCAGCTGAACTACCGGGCGTCAGCCTACCTCAACGACGGCGCCGAGCCGCGCCGGCTGGCGATGGGCGCGCACTCCTACTACGTCCCCGCCCAGCTCTTCCCGACCGCGGACGGCCACCTGGCCCTGTTCGTCACCCACGACGCGTTCTGGAAGAGCTTCTGCGCCGAAGCGGGCGTCTCGGGCTTCACGACGATGGCCGAGCGCGCCGCCCACCGCGACGAGGTGCTGGCCCTGGTGACCCGCGCGCTCGCCGCCGACACCGCCGACGGCTGGGAGACGCGGCTGCGGGCGCGCGGCGTCCCCGTCGCAGCGGTGCGGACGCTCCCCGAAGCGCTCGCCGCGACCCCCGAGGCCGTCGTGTCGGCGGGCGGGTTCCGGCTGGTCGGCAGCCCGATCCGCGCCGCCGGGCACGCACCCGCCTACGGCCCCCCGCCCCACCTCGGCGAACACGACAGACGGGAGCCCCCGATGGCGCCATCCGCAGGCGGCGCGCCGTGAGCGCGCCGACCGTCCTCGCCTTCGACGAGCAGGAGTACACCAGGGAGCGGCTGGACGCGCTGGCCGGCGGGCTCGCCGCCGTCCTCGCCGCCCGCGGCGTCGGGCCGGGCGACCGGGTGGCGCTCATGTCGTCCAACCGGCCCGAGTTCGTCGTCGCCGTCCACGCGATCTGGCGGCTCGGCGCGGCGGTCGTGCTGCTCAGCCCCGCGTGGAAGCGGGCCGAGGTCGAGCACGCCCTCGCCGTCACCCGCCCGGCGCACGCCGCCGGCGACCATCCCGTCCTCGCCGGGCTCATGCCCATGCTGCACCTGGACGCGCCGTTCGCGGCGGCCCCGGCGGACGCGCCCGTTCCCGACCGGCGTGCCGACGCGGTGCTGGTGTTCAGCTCCGGGACGACCGGGATGCCGAAGGCGGTCCGCCACACGCACGGCTCGCTGGCGGCGGCCGTCCGGCACTGGCGGGACGCGCTCGGCCTCACCGCCGCCGACCGCATCCAGATCACCACGCCGCCCTCGCACATCCTCGGGCTGCTCAACATCGTCACCGCGCTGGAGGCCGGCGCCTGGACGCGCCTGCACCGCCGCTTCGACCTGGAGCGCATGCTGCACCACATCGAGGCCGACCGCATCACCGTGGAGATGGCCGTCGCGCCGATCGCGCTCGCGCTCGCCTCCCACCCGAAGCTGGAGGAGCACGACCTGTCCTCGCTGCGCTACATCATGTGGGGCGCGACGCCGGTCGCCCCGGAGATCGCCGAGACCGTCACGCGCCGCACCGGCGTCGGCTGGGTGCCCGCCTACGGGACGAGCGAGCTGCCCGTCATCGCCTGCAACCCGATCGGCGACGCCCGGCTGGACTCGGTCGGGCGCCCCGTCCCGGGCGTCCTGCTGCGCGTCGTGTCGCTGGACACCGGCGAGCCGGTCGGGCCCGGCGGCGTCGGCGAGATCGAGGCGCGCGCGGAGTCGCTGATGGCCGGCTACCTGCCGGCGGAGGCGACCGCCGAGGCCCTGCACGACGGCTGGTACCGCACCGGCGACGTCGGGAGCCTGGACGCCGGCGGGCGGCTCCGGCTCACCGACCGGTCCAAAGAGATGATCAAGGTGCGGGGGTTCCAGGTCGCGCCCGCCGAGGTCGAGGCCGTCCTGCACGGCCACCCCGCCGTCGCCGACTGCGCGGTGTTCGGCGTGCCCGACGCCGCCGACGGCGAGGCCGTCGTCGCGGCCGTCGCCCCGGCCGGCGACGTCGACCCCGCCGAGCTGGTCGCGCTCGTCGGCGACCGGCTCGCCTCCTACAAGCGGCCGCGCCGGGTGGTGCTGGTGCCCGAGATCCCCCGGCTGCCGTCGGGCAAGGTGCTGCGGCGGGTCCTCAAGGAGAGCCATGGACGCCCGGTTGACCGCTGAGCAGCGCGAGCTGCGCGACGCCGCGGCGCGGCTCGCCGCCGACCTCGGCCCGAAGTCGGTCCTCGACCTGGCCGACGCCGAACGCGCCGCCCGCCTGGAGAAGGCCGTCGCGGCGACCGGCTGGCGTACGCTCCGCTCGGACGGCGCGTCCGGCGTCGAGGTCGCGCTCGTCGCCGAGGAGTTCGGCCGCGGCCTCGTCGACGCGCCGTTCCTCGGCCCGTCCCTCGCCGACGACCTGCGCCCCGGCGCGCCGGGCACCACGATCGCCGCCGGCGGCACGGCCGTCGACGCCAAAGGCTGCACCGAGGCCGTGGTCTTGGACGGTGCCGAGGTCCGCGCGGGCGACGTCGGCGCGCCCGTCCCCGGCGCCGACCTGACCCGGGTGAACGCCGCGATCACCGGCCCGCTGCGCGCCGTCGCCGAGCCGCCGCCCGAGCACGCCGCCCGCTGGCCCGCGCTGGCGATCGTCGTCACCTGCGCCGACCTGGTCGGCGCGGCGCGCGGCGCGCACGCGCTGGCCTGCGATTACGCCAAGGTCCGCGAGCAGTACGGGCGGGCGATCGGCGCGAACCAGGCCGTCGCGCACCCGCTGGCCGAGGGCCTCGCGCTCATCGAGGGCTCGGTGAGCGTGCTGCGGCACGCGGCGTGGGCGGTGGACGAGCTGCCCGCCGCCGACGCCCTGCGGGCCGCTCGCATCGCCAAGGTCTACTGCGCGGACGCCGCCCGGACCGTCTGCGAGACGGCGGTGCAGGTGCACGGCGGCATCGGCAACACCTGGGACTGCCTGGCCCACGTGTTCCTGCGGCGGGCGCTCGCCTCCGCCCACCTGTTCCCGGTCCGCCTGGAGGAGATCGACCTTGGACTATCGTGACGCGCCCGCCGAGGCCGCCTTCCGCGAGCGGCTGCGCGCCTGGCTCGCCGAGCGCGCCGCGGACTTCCCCACCTCGGGCGACGACTACTGGACCCGCCAGGGCGACTGGCACCGCGCCCTCTACGGGGCCGGGTTCTTCGGCCTGTCCTGGCCGCGCGAGCACGGCGGCCAGGAGCTGCCGCCCGTCTACGACGTCATCCTCGACGAGGAGCTGGCCCGCGCGGGCGCGCCGCCCCGCCCGAGCCTCGGCTACCTCGTGCAGGGGCTCGGCCGGCACGGCTCGGCGGAGCTGCGGCGCCGCTTTCTCCCCGGGATGATCGCCGGGACCGAGCGCTGGTGCCAGGGCTTCAGCGAGCCCGGCGCGGGCTCCGACCTCGCCTCCCTCACCACCACCGCCGCCCGCGACGGCGACGCCTACGTCGTGCACGGCCACAAGATCTGGACGAGCTACTCCGACGTCGCCGACCACTGCCTGCTGCTCGCCCGCACCGACCCGGACGCGCCCCGCCACAAAGGCATCTCCGCCTTCGTCATCGCGATGGACCAGCCCGGCGTCGAGCAGCGCCCGCTCCGCATGATCAACGGGGTGACCACCGAGTTCGGCCAGGTGCTGTTCGACGGGGCCCGCGTCCCCGCCGACCGGATGGTCGGCGCGCCCGGCGAGGGCTGGGCGCTCGCGATGACCGTCGTCGGGCACGAGCGCGAGCCGTCCACGCTCGGCTACGCGGCCCGCTACGGCAAGGTCGTCCGCGAGCTCGCCGCGCGGACCGGCGACGCGCCGCCGCGCGAGCTCGCCTGGGCGGCCGTGCAGACCGAGATGCTCCGCCTGCACGTGCGGCGGCGGCTGTCCGAGCAGCTCGACGGCGTCGTCCACGGCCCCGACGGGTCGCTGGACAAGCTGCTGATGACCTGGGCCGAGCAGGCCGTCGGGCACGCCGCGCTCGCCGTGGGCGGCGCCGCCGACCCCGACCTGCTCGCCACCTACCTCTACAGCCGGGCCCAGAGCGTCATGGGCGGGACCTCGCAGATCCAGAAGAACATCATCGCCGCGCGCATCCTCGGATTGGGAGCCTGACATGGCCGACGTGTACGACGTGCCGGAGGAGATCGACGTCCGGGCCGACGGCCCGCTGCGGATCATCACCCTGAACCGGCCGGCGGCCCTCAACGCCGTCAACGACGCCCTGCACACCGGCCTCGCCCGCCTCTGGCCGCAGCTCGCCGAGGACCGCGACGCGCGGGCGGCCGTCCTCACCGGCGGCGGAAAGGCGTTCTCGGCGGGCGGCGACTTCGCCTACCTCGAAGAGCTGAGCCGCGACGACGCGCTGCGCGCCCGCACCATCGCGCACGGCCGCGACCTGGTGCTCGGCATGGCGCGCTGCCGCGTCCCGGTCGTCGCCGCGGTGAACGGGCCCGCCGTCGGGCTCGGCTGCTCGCTGGTCGCACTCAGCGACATCGTCTACATGGCCGAGGACGCCTACCTCGCCGACCCGCACGTCCGCGTCGGGCTCGTCGCCGCCGACGGCGGCCCGCTCACCTGGCCGCTGCACACCAGCCTGCTGCTCGCCAAGGAGTACGCGCTCACCGGCGCGCGCATCACCGCCGAGCGGGCCGTCGCCATGGGCCTCGCCAACCACGTCGTCGCCGACCCGCTCGCCGAGGCGCTCGCCTGCGCCGGGCGCATCGCCGAGCTGCCCCGGCAGGCCGTCGAGAGCACCAAGCGGCTGCTGAACCTGCACCTGGAGCGCGCCGTCCTCGCCACGCTCGACTTCGCCATCACCGCCGAGGACCAGACGTTCCAGACCGAGGACTTCCGCACCACCATCGCCAAGCTCAACGCCGGGAAGTTCTGAGTCAGACCAGGTAGAGGACGACGAGCGCGGTCCAGAGCGCGGCGAGCCAGACGTCGGTGAGGCGGCGGAGCCAGGCCGGCGCGTCCTGGACCTCCATGAAGCAGCGGACGACGAACCGCGCCTTGACCAGGGCGATCGCCAGCACGGCGACGGTGACCGCCGCGCCGGCGGTCCGTTCGGTGCCGAGCCGCCAGGACAGCACCGTGACGGCGCAGAGGGCGGCCCACACGCGGGTCGTCCGGGCGCCCGGCGTTCCGTTCACCGCTCACCTCATCAGGTAGACCAGCACGAAGATGACGATCCACAGCAGGTCGACCATGTGCCAGTAGGTGGCGCCCGTCTCGACCACCGCCGTCCTGCGGAGGCCGGGGGCGCGGAGCTCGCGCAGCACGACCCCGAGGACGACGAGGCCGAGCAGCATGTGGAACAGGTGCACGCCGGTCAGCAGGTAATAGAACATGAAGAAGTCGCCGCTCGCGAACGTCCGCCCGTGGCTCGCCTCCCACGCCCACTCGCCCGCTTTGACCAGCATGAACAGCACGCCGGTGAGCAGGGTGCCGGCGGTGAGCCGCAGGGCGCGGCGGTGCTCGCCCGCCCGCGACGCCTGGACGGCGAGGGCGATGAGCCACGACCCGGTGAGCAGCAGCAGCGTGGTGGCGACGGCCACCGCCGGGCTGAGGTGGCGCTGCGCGGCGGCGAACAGCTCCGGCTCCCGGCCGCGGTGGACCATGAAGATGACGAAGTAGGCGGAGAAGAAGGCCAGGTCCCCGAGGACGAACACCCACATCCCCGGGTCCCCCGGCAGGCGCGCGGCCGTCTCGCGCTCGGCGGTCACCGTCCCCGGCCCCCTTTCAGTCCTGGACCGGCTCGCCGGGCGGCTGGTCCCGGACCGCCTTGAACAGCAGGACGATGATGCACACCTCGTAGATCCCGAAGATGACCGTGCCCATGTAGAAGCTGATGGAGCCGTCCCAGGCGAGCGGCCCGTCCTTGAACACGAAGACCGGCGCGGCGAGCAGCTCGGTGACGATCTGCCAGACGCAGACGTAGGCCATCCACGTCGGGAAGATCCGGCGGCGGTCCAGCAGGATCGCCAGCGCGAGCACCAGGTACTGGGTCGTGAAGCAGCCGAGCGACCCGACGAAGGTGAGCAGCCCGATGTCGTAGAGCAGGGCGAGGACGTGCGGGTCGCGGCCCGGCCGGAACACCGCGGCGAGGAAGCAGAACGCCGCCATGAGGCAGCCCGGCAGCGCGCCGACGGCGAGCGCGGCGATGTAGGCGTAGGCGAACACCGGGCTCACCGCCATCCGCTTCATCTGGTGCGCGACCAGGCCGTTGGCGACGCCGGTGAAGCCGATGACGACCATCAGCGCCGCGAACCCGATCCGGATCGTCGCGGCGTGGTCGTGGAAGAACGCCGCGACCTCCTCGGGGGAGCGGTCCGGCCGAGGCGGCGGGATCACCCGCGCGAGAAGCACGAAGATCAAGCCGAACAGGACGTAGAAGACCGGCAGCACCCACCAGCAGATCCACAGGTCGACCGCGCCGCCCCGCCGGCGCCCGCCGGACGCGTCCGCGGCGGTGCGGGCGGCCGCCGCGCCGCTCACGCGGCCTCCTCCGCGGCCTGCCGCCGGATCGCCCCCGGCAGCACGCAGAACATCCCGGCGAAGAACACGCCGTAGGCGGCGATCCGCAGCCAGAACGAGACGGCGCCGTCCCAGGCCAGCGGCCCCGACGTGACGACCGCGCCGCCCGCCGCCGGGACCATCGCCAGCCCGGTGACGACGCTGAACGGCGCGACCCAGCGAGGGAACACCGGCCGCGGGCCGGCGTCGAGGCGGACGGCGAGCGCCAGGCAGAGGTTCTGCACGACGACCGTGCCGACCGGGGCGGTGAAGACCATCCAGGCCAGGTCGTTCACCAGCAGGATCAGTTGCGGGTCGCGCGCGGGCCGGAACGCGGCGGCGAGCCACAGCAGGTCGGCGAGCGCGAACAGCGTCGCGCCGGACGCCGCCGCGCTCAGGTAGCAGTAGGCGAGCACCGTCGTCGGCGTCGCCATCCGCTTCATCTGCACCGCGATCACCATCGCGAAGGGGACGAGCATGACGCCGCAGATGTCGAACAGGATCATGCTGAACCGGATCATCGCGGTGTCGTCCCGGTAGAACGCCGCCACCTGCGCGGCGCTCATCCGGGGCGACATGGGCGGCAGGAAGCCGGGGAACGCCACGAAGGCGCCGAGCAGCACGAGCCCGAAGACCCCGGCCAGCCAGAGGGCGGTCCACTGCGCGGTGACCGGTACCGGCCGGGGCGTCCCTGCGGGCCGGGCCATCTCGGCGGGCCGCGTCACTTCGGCGGGAAGCGCAGGGCGCCGTCGAGCCGGATCACCTCGCCGTTGAGATAGTCGTTCTCGCAGATGTGCTGGACCAGCGCGGCGTACTCGGGCGAGCGCCCCATCCGCTTCGGGTGCGGCACCTGAGGGCCCCAATAGCCCTCCAGCTGGTCGCCCGCCTTGCCGTAGGCGGGGGTGAGGAAGGTGCCGGGCGCGATCGTGACGACGCGGACGCCGCTCGGCGACAGGTCGCGGGCGGCGACCAGCGTCATCGCGGCGACCCCGCCCTTGGCGGCGGCGTAGGGCAGCTGGCCGATCTGGCCCTCGTAGGCGGCGATGGAGGCGGTGTTGACGATGACGCCACGGCTCTCGCCGGACGGCTCCTGGCCGGCCATGGCGGCCGCGGCGAGGCGCATGACGTTGAAGACCCCGACGAGGTAGACCTCCAGGGTCCGGCGGAACCCGTCCAGGTCGAGCGGCTCGCCGTCGCGGCCGACCAGGCGGCCGCCGGTCGCGGGGCCGCCGTGCACGTCCACCGAGACCCGCAGCGGCCCGGCCGCGAGCGCCTCGCCGATCGCCGCGCGCACCGACGCCTCGTCGGTCGCGTCGGTGCGGACGTAGCGGACGCCGAGCTCGTCCTCGAGGGCCTTGCCCTTGTCGTCGGCGAGATCGGCCACGACCACCCGGGCGCCGGCCTCGTGCAGCCGGCGGACGGTGGCCTCGCCCAGCCCGCCCGCACCGCCGACGACGAGCGCGGAGCCGCCACTGATCTGCATGTGATTGTCCTCTCTTGCGAACAACAATCTACTTGAATGAGAATAGCATTCTCATGACTATCACCATGATCCTTGAGATGGCGGTCTCGGCCGGCGACCGGACGGCGGTGACGTCGGGCGGCCGGTCCCTGACGGCCGCGCGGCTCCTGGAACTGGCCGGTGCCGCGGCGCTGCGCTTCCGAGGCCGCCCGGCCGTGCTGTACACGGGGGCCAACCACCTCGCCTACCCGGTGGCGCTGTTCGGCGCGGCCATCGCGGGCGTGCCCTTCGTCCCGCTCAACTACCGGCTCGGCGAGCGGCAGCTGACCGAGCTGAAGGCCCGCCACCCCGGCGCGCTCGTCCTCGATCCCGGCGACCTGGACGCCCTGCTGGATCCGCCGGACGACGCGGCGAGTGCGGCGGGGGCGGGCGCGTCCGGGGACGTGTCCGTTGCGGGCGAGCTGCCGCCGCCTCCCGATCCCGACGACGTCGCGGTGCTCCTCTACACCAGCGGAACGACGGCCGCGCCGAAGTCGGCCGTGCTGCGTCACCGTCACCTGCTGGCTTACGTGCTGAACACGCTGGAGTTCGCGTCGGCCGCCGAGACCGACGCCGCTCTGGTGGCGGTCCCGCCGTACCACATCGCCGGTCTGGCCAACCTGCTGACGAACATCTACACCGGCCGCCGCGTGGTCTACATGGAGTCCTTCGACGCCGCGGGCTGGCTGGAGACCGTCCGGCGCGAGGGCATCACCCACGCGCTGCTGGTCCCGACGATGCTGGCGCGCATCGTGGCGGCCGTGGACGGCGACGACGCCCGCACCCCGACCCTGGCCACCCTCGCCTACGGCGGCGCGCGCACGCCCCGGCCCGTCCTGGAGAAGGCGCTGCGCGTCTTCCCCGGCACCGGCTTCGTCAACGCCTACGGGCTCACCGAGACCGCGTCCTCGGTGGCCGTCCTCGGCCCGAACGACCACCGCAAGGCCCTCGCCTCCGACGATCCGCAGGTGCGGGCACGGCTCGGGTCGGTGGGGCGGGCGCTGCCGGGCGTGGAGTTCCAGATCCGCACGGAGAAGGGCGAGCTGGTGCCCGCCGGCGAGACGGGCCTGGTGTGGGTGCGCGGCGACCAGATCTCCGGCGAGTACGGGGAGCGCACCGTCCTCGACGCCGGCGGCTGGTTCGCCACCCGCGACCGGGGGCGCCTCGACGCCGGCGGCTACCTGTTCATCGAGGGCCGCGCCGACGACACCATCATCCGCGGCGGCGAGAACATCGCGCCCGCCGAGATCGAGGACGTCCTGCTCGACCACCCCGGCGTCACCGAGGCCGCCGTCATCGGCGTCCCCGATCCCGAGTGGGGGCAGCGGATCGTCGCGGTCCTGGTCGGCCGGGGCGACCCCGAGGAGATCCGGGCGTGGGCGCGCGAGCGGCTCCGCTCGTCCAAGACGCCCGACGCCGTCGTGTTCCGCGACGCGCTGCCGAAGACCGAGACCGGCAAGCTGCTGCGCCGCGTCCTGCTCGCAGAGATGGAGTCCGCCCATGCCTGAAGCCGTTCTGCTGTCGGCCCTGCGCACGCCCGTCGGCACCGCGTTCAAGGGGACGCTGCGCGACACCAACGCCTACGACCTCGCCCACCACGTCGTCGCGGCCGCGGCCGAGCGCCTGGACCCCGCCCTGATCGACGACGTGGTCCTCGGCGAGGGCCTCTACGGCGGCGGCGTGCTCGCCCGCCACGCCGCCGTCACGACCGGCCTCACCCACGTCGCCGGGCTCGCCTGCAACCGGCACTGCGCGGCGGGCCTCGCCGCCGTGCAGGAGGCCGCCGCGAGCATCCGCGCGGGCATGGACGAGCTCGTCGTGGCGGGCGGCGTCAACTCCGCCTCCACCTCCCCGCGGTCGCGGTTCCGCGTGGACGGGGAGTGGGTGGAGCCGTGGCACCCGCCGACCCATCCCGACCGACCCGACGCGCCGAACCTCGACATGTCCATCGCGATCGGCTGGAACACCGCCGTCCGCGCGGACGTGTCCCGCGAGGAGATGGACGCCTGGGCGCTCCGCTCCCACCGCAACGCGATCCGCGCCATCGACGAGGGGCGCTTCACCGACGAGATCGTCCCGGTGAAGACCCCGCACGGCCTGTTCTCCGTGGACGAGCACCCGCGCCGCGACACCAGCATGGAGAAGCTCGCCAAGCTCAAGCCGCTGCATCCCGAGATCGAGGGGTTCAGCATCACCGCGGGCAACTCCTGCGGCGCCAACGACGGCGCGGCCGTGCTGACCGTGGCGAGCGGCCGGCTGGCCGAGCGCGAGGGCCTCGCCGCCCTCGGCACCGTCCGGTCGTGGGCGTCGGTCGGCGTCGACCCGGCCGAGACGGGGTTCGCCCCGGTGAAGGCGATCCCGAAGGCGCTCGCCCGCGCCGGGCTCGCCGCCGGCGACGTGGACCTGTTCGAGATCAACGAGGCGTTCGCCTCGATGTGCGTCGCCACCGTCGGCCGGCTCGGCCTGGACCCCGAGCGGGTGAACGTCAACGGCAGCGGCTGCTCGATCGGCCACCCGGTGGCCGCGACCGGCGCCCGGATGCTCGTCACGCTCGTGCACGAGCTGCGGCGGCGCGGCGGCGGCGTCGGCGTCGCGGCGATGTGCGCGGGCGGCGGCATGGGCTCGGCGATGGTGATCGAGGTCGCCGCCCCGTGACCGTCGGGGAGCTGGTCGCCGCCGCGTGCGGCGGCTCCCTCCGCGCGGCCGGGCGGCTGCTGACGCTGATCGAGGGACCGCGCCGGGACGAGGTGCTCGCCGCCCTCGGCCCGGCGCGCGGCGTCCGCGTCGTCGGCGTGACGGGGCCTCCGGGCGCGGGCAAGTCCACGACGGTCGGCGCGCTCGTCGGCGCCTACCGGGCCCGCGGCCTGCGCGTCGCGGTGCTCGCCGTCGACCCGTCGTCGCCCTACAGCGGCGGCGCGCTGCTCGGCGACCGCATCCGGATGGCGGCGCACGCGACCGACCCCGGCGTCCTCATCCGCTCCCTGGCGACGCGCGGCCACCTCGGCGGGCTGGCCGCCGCCGTGCCGGCCGCCGTCCGCGTCCTCGCCGCGCTCGGCCACGACCTCGTGCTGGTGGAGACGGTCGGCGTCGGGCAGTCGGAGATCGAGATCGCCGCCGTCGCCGACCCCGCCGTGGTCCTCCTCGCGCCCGGCGCGGGCGACGCCGTCCAGGCGGCCAAGGCCGGCCTGCTGGAGGTCGCCGACCTCATCGTGGTCAACAAGGCCGACCGGGACGGCGCCGCGCAGACCGTCCGCGACCTGCGCGCCGAGACGGGCGCCCCGGTCCTCACCCTCGTCGCGACCGCGGGGGAGGGGCTGCCCGAACTGGTGGAGGCGATCGACGGGCACGAGCGCGCCGACACCCCGGAGCGCCGCGCGGAGCGGGCCGGCGCGCAGATCCTCGCGCTGGCCCAGACCCGCTTGCGCGCGCACCCGGACCTCGCCGGGCTCGCCGCCGGAGTCGCCGCCGGCCGCCTCGATCCCTACGCGGCGGTCGAGCGGCTCTTCGGGGAGTCAGGCCGTGAAGCGGAGTAGAGCCTCCTGCGCGTAGGAGGCGAGGAGCGTTCCGTCCTCGGAGAGGACGTCGCCGCGCCCGAAGCAGCGGCCGTGGGCCGCGACCGGGCTGTGCTGGCGCAGCAGCAGCCACCCGCCCTCGGGGAAGGGCCGGTGGAACCACAGCGAGTGCGAGGTGACCGCCGAGGTGAAGGCGGTGCCGGCGTCGCGCTGCCCGACGCCGTCGAGGGGGCGCAGCGCGGTGCCGATCAGGGTCAGGTCGGTAGCGTAAGCGGTGATCGCCGGGACGAGCCCGGCCTCGACCTTCGGCGTGCGCGACCACAGTTCGAACTCCGGCGGGGCGGCGGCCGCGGCGTCCAGGTCCGCGGTGGTGCGGACCTCCCAGGGCAGCAGGTGCAGCGGCGTCCGGTGCTCGGGTCCGGGCACCTGCCCGACGGGCGCCGCGTCCTGGTGCTCGGGGCCGTCCTCGTGGACGTGCAGGGAGACGGCGGCGGTCGCGATGACGCCGCGCTCCTGCCGGGCGGTGACCGCCAGGGTCGCGAAGGTGCCGCCGTCGTGCTGGCGCGCCACCTCGTAGCGGACCGGCTCGTCGGTGCGCCCCGCACGGGGGAACAGCGCGTGCAGGGACTTGACGGACTTGCCGGGGCAGGAGCGGGCCGCGGCCTGCACGAACTGGGCCAGCAGCTGGCCGCCGAACAGGCGGTGGTAGCCGAGCCGCTGGTTGGAGCCCTCGAAGACGGCGGCGGCGGGGGCGCCGTCGCCGTCCGGTAGCGCGCGCAGGTCGAGGCAGCCGAGCAGGTCGTCCCAGAGGCCGGCGGACGTCGTGGCGGGAGTGCTCATGCCACGATCGTAAATGAAATTTCAGTCTAGGAGAATGACATTCTCACTCGTCGACGGCGACGAAGCCGGTCGAGCAGAACTCCCAGACCTCCTCGCCGGTCAGCGGGTGCGCGTTCTCGTCGTCACCGACGCCGTTGGACTGCGCCACGAACATGACGGTCTGCATCACCAGCGCCGCGACGCGGCGCGGGTACAGGCCCTCGTGCAGGCGGCCGGCGGCCTCGGCCTGCCCCATCAGCTCGGTGAACAGGTTGAGCAGCGGGGCGTGCGCGACCTTCACCTCGGCCGGATGCGTGATCAGCAGCTGCGGCGCGAAGTCGGTGAACAGCGGGCGCTGCGCGTCGGGGTCGGGGCGCGACAGCTCGAACAGCAGCTGCACCGCGACCCGGATGCGGTCGAGGGGGTCGGGGTGGCCGGCGGCGGCGGCGCGGATCTGCTCGGCGGCCTGGCGCAGCGCGTCCTCGAACAGCGCGAGCAGCAGCTCGTGCTTGCCGTCGAAGTGCTGGTAGAAGCTGCGCAGCGACTGCCGCGACCGGTCGACGACCTCCTGGACGGTGAAGTCCGTCGTGTTCTTCTCGGTGATGATCGCCTGGGCCGCGTCGAGGAACCGCTCCACGCGCTGCTCGGCGCGCAGCTTGGCGGCCTTGGTGGACCGCTCCACCGCACGCTGTTTCCAGGCCGGCTCGTCACTCGGAAGGCTCACGGACCGATCCGTACTCTGTGCCATACGTAGAACATTACTGCACCGTACCGGGAGGCCGCCTGCGTCTTGCCGCCCTTTCCGGTCGCAATGTCGAGACTCTTACTTTCATCTCACGAGAATGATATTCTCACGCTGTTGTGCACCGGAAGGACGTGCTCCGGAAGGAGGCCGATGCTGTTCGAGTTCGACGCCGACCAGCGTCTCTGGCAGGACTCGGTGCGCCGCGCCGTCGCCAAGGAGTGCCCGCCCGCGCTCGTGCGCGCCGTCGCCGACGAGGCGGCCGATCCCGGCCCCCTCTGGCGGGCCTGGAACCGGCTCGGCTGGACCGAGCTGACCGCGCCGGGCGAGGCCGTCGAGCTGGCGATCGTGCTGGAGGAGCTCGGGCGCGCCGCCGACCCGACGCCCTACCTCGCCACGATGACGCAGTTCGCGCCGCTCGCGCCCGGCGACCACCGGCCCGGCGTGGCCGGCGCCGCCGTCCTCGACGGCGTCACCGCCCGCCCCGACGGCGGCGGCTGGCTGCTGGACGGCACCGCCCCCCACGTCCTGGACGGCGACCGCGCCGACCGGCTCGCCGTCGTCACCGGCGCGGGCGTGTTCACCGTCCCCGCCGAGGCGGTCACCGCCACCCGCGTCCCCGCCTTCGACCCCCTCCTGCACGTCGCCGAGGTCACCTTCGACGGCGTGCTCGTCACCACCGCCGACGCGACCGGAGCCGACACCGGTCCGGACACCGACACCGCCGAACGGACCGACGAACGCACCGACGAACGCGCGGACACACGCACCAGCGCAGGCATCAACGCGAACTCCCGCGCCGGTACCAGCGTGGGCGCCGACGTACGCACCGGCGCAAACTTCAGTGCAGGCACCGACGCAGGCACCATCACAGGCACCGGTGGGGGCACCGACGTACGCACCGCCGCAGACGTACGCACTGCCGCGGGCATCGGTACGGGTACCAGCGCGGGTGTTGACGTATGCATCGGCGCGGGCATTGGCGGGGGTGTCAGTGCGGGCTCTTCCTATGCTCGCGACCTCGCTCTCACGGGGATGGCCGTGACGATGGTCGGGGCGTGTCGCCGCGTCCTCGACCTGACGCTGGAGCACGTCCGTTCCCGCCACCAGTTCGGCGCTCCCATCGGCTCCTACCAGGCCGTCAAGCACAAGGCCGCCGACATGCACGTCGCGGTGCGGCGCGCCCGCGCGCTGGCCTACTACGCCGCGCTCACGATCGCCGCCGGCGACCCGCGCCGCGGCACGGCCGCGACGATGGCCAAGGCCGCGGCGGGCGAGTGCCAGTCCGTGGTGTTCCGCAACGGCCTGCAGCTCTTCGGCGCGATGGGCTTCACCTGGGAGAACGACGTGCAGTTCGCGTTGAAGCGGGCCAAGGCCGGCGAGCTGATGCTCGGCGGCGCGGCCGAGCACCGCGCGCGCCTCGCCGCCGAGCACCTCGCCGGCGGCCGTCCCACCGGCGACCCTCTCGCCGGCGGGCGTCCCGGGGCGGGACGTCCGCCGGTCACCGACGGCGGGGAGCGGCATGCGGCTCACCTTTGACGGCGACGTCGAGTCCTTCCGCGCCGAGTTCGCCGCCTTCCTCGCCGAGCACGCCCCGGACGGCGCCGAGGCCGCCGAGCGCTCGCGCTCCAGTGCCCACGTTCCCGAGTGGGCGCGCCGCTGGCAGCGCCTGCTGTTCGACACCGGCTGGCTGCTGCCCGGCAACCCGCCCGAGTACGGCGGCCGCAACGCCACCCTCCTCCAGCAGTACGTCCATCTGGAGGAGCTGGCCCGCCGCCGGATCTACCACAGTTACAACCCGCAGGGCCTCGGCATCGTCGCCGCCTCGCTGCTGTCGTTCGGCACCGAGGAGCAGAAGCGCCGCTGGGCCGTTCCGATCCTGCGCGCCGAGATCACCGCCGCGCTCGGCATGAGCGAGCCCGGCGCCGGCTCGGACCTCGCCGGCCTCCGCACCCGCGCCGTCCTGGACGGCGACCACTTCGTCGTCAACGGCCAGAAGGTCTGGACCTCCGGCGCCCACGACGCCGACGTCCTGCTCACCTTCGTCCGCACCGACCCCGACGCACCCAAGCACAAGGGCATCAGCGTCCTGCTCGTCCCGACCGCCACCCCCGGCGTCACGCGCCGCCCCTTCGGTTCCATCGCCGGCGCCGACGACCTGGACTTCAACGAGGTGTTCTTCGAGGACGCCCGCGTGCCCGCCGCCAACCTCCTCGGCGACCTGAACGACGGCTGGCGGGTCGCGACCGGCTCGCTCGGCCACGAGCGCACCCTCCTCTGGCTGAGCTTCGCGGCCCGGCTGGAGGAGCTGGCCGAGGACTTCCGGCCGGTCACCCCGCTGGACCGCGACGCCTACGCGACCCTCCTCATGGACGCGCAGGCCCTCCGCCTGCTCGGCTCGGAGGCGCTCGCCCGCGCCGACCGCGGCGAGCAGGACGTCGCGGCCCTGTCGGTGCTGAAGCTGCTCGGCTCCGAGGCGGTGCAGGCCGCCTCCGAGCGCGCCCTGGAGGCGGCCGGGCCGGGCGCGCTCGCGCACCCGGCGACGACCGCGCCGCACGCCCACCTGCACCTGGAGGCGTTCGCCGCCGGCTGGTTCGAGCGCTACGCGCGCAGCTTCGCCGGCACCATCGCGGGCGGCACCTCCGAGATCCAGCGAACGATCATCGCCGAGCGGCTGCTCGGACTCCCCAGGAAGTGAGGCGCCACCGTGCACGTGCTCTACGAGGCCGCCGACCGGATCGCCACGATCACGCTGAACCGGCCCGAGGTCGCCAACGCCCAGAACGCCGCGCTGCTCGACGAGCTGGACGCCGCCTGGACGCGGGCGGCCGACGACGCCGACGTGTCGGTGATCGTGCTGCGCGCCGAGGGCCGCCACTTCTCCGCCGGGCACGACCTGAAGGACCGCTGGCCCTCGCCCGACGCCATCACCCTGGAGTGGATCTACAGTGCGGAGAGCCGCCGGTACCTGGAGTACACGCTGCGCTGGCGCAACGTGCCGAAGCCGTCGATCGCGGCGGTGCAGGGCCGGTGCATCGCGGGCGGCCTGATGCTCTGCTGGCCGTGCGACCTGATCGTGGCGGCCGAGGACGCGCTGTTCTCCGACCCGGTCGCGACCATGGGCATCGGCGGCGTGGAGTACCACGGCCACACCTGGGAGCTCGGCGCCCGCAAGGCCAAGGAGATCCTGTTCACCGGCCGCCCGGTGACCGCCGAGGAGGCCGAGCGGGCCGGCATGGTGAACCGCGTCGTGCCCCGCGACCGGCTCGACGCCGAGGCGCGCGACCTCGCCGAGCAGATCGCCAAGATGCCGCCGTTCGCGCTCCGCCAGGCCAAGCGCGCCGTCAACCAGACCCTGGACGTGCAGGGCTTCCACGCCGCCGTCCAGTCGGTCTTCGACATCCACCAGACCGGGCACGGCAACGCGCTCAGCGTCAGCGGCTACCCCATCCTCGTCAAGCTCGACGAGATGAAGGAGAAGCTGAAGTAGCGCGCGTCGCCGTGCCCGGCGGCGGCGTTCCTCACGCGCTCGCCGGTGCGAGGGGACGCTCATACGTGACGTGGCGGCGCCGTGCGGGCATCCCCATCGTCGGGTGGGCGACGCCCCACGCGGCGCTCCGGCAGATCAGCTCCTTGTAGACGGCGGCCGTCCTTCCGGTCAGGGCCGCCTTCTTGGCGCTGTCGTCGGCCGTGACGTACTGGATCAGCCCTTCCTTGCGGCCCAGCGAGATGCACTGGTTGAAGTAGCCGATCGTCTTGTCGGGGACCTTCCCGCCGGTGAGGCGCGCCGCGATCGCGTCGGCGGCCAGCCAGGCGGCGGGGACCCCCGAGGCGCACGACATGCGCAACGGCCTGTCCCCGGCGCCCGGCGCCAGGGCCGCGTCGCCGACGGCGTACACGTCGGGGTGGGAGACCGAGCGCATGGTCCGGTCGACGACGATCTGCCCGGTGGCGGCGACCTCCAGCGTCGTCGCGGCCGCGATCGGGTGGGTCGCGAAGCCGGCGTTCCACACGGTGATGTCGGCGGGGATGACGGTGCCGTCGGCGGTGGTGACGTGGTCGGCGGCGACGGCGCTGACGTCGGCGTGCTCGTGGACGGTGACGCCGAGCTTGCCGAGGACCTTCACCAGGTGCGCGCGGCCCTTGGGGGAGAGCCAGTCGCCCAGGCCGCCCCGGACGGCGAGGGCGACGTCCAGGTCCGGGCGGGCCTCGGCGATCTCGGTGGCGGCCTCCACCCCGGTGAGGCCGCCGCCGACGACCACCACGGCCCGCCCGGCGTCCAGACCCGCCAGGCGCTCGCGGAGCCGGAGCGCTCCGGCGCGTCCGGCGATCTCGTCGGCGTGCTCGGCGACGCCGGGGACGCCCTGGCCGTTCCACCGGCTGCCGAGGGCGTACACGAGGGTGTCGTACGCCAGTTCCTCGGCGCCGTCCGCCCCGTCGACGGCGACGGTCCGGCGGTCGGCGTCGACGCCGGTGACCGTCGCGAGCTTCAGCTCGACGCCGGTGCCGGCGAGCATCGCGGCGAGCGGCCGGCGCTTGAGTTCCTGCCCGGTCGCCAGCTGGTGGTTGCGGACGCGCTCGACGAAGTCGGGTTCGGCGTTGACGAGGGTGATGGCGACGTCGTCGCGCCGCAGCCGCCTGGCGAGGCGGCCGGCGGCGGACGCCCCGGTGTATCCGGCGCCGAGGACGAGGATGCGGTGCTGCATTTCGGGCTCCCATCGGTTCGGTTCCGCCCCTTGAACCGGATGGCGGGCCGTTCCCTGACGGGATCCGTTGGTGATGCACGTCACAGGACGAGCAGGGGCTCCCCGTGGTCGGCCGCCGCCCACCGCGCGGTCGCGCGGGCGAGCTTGTCGGGGTTGGCCTGGGTGCGGAAGGCGGTGACGCCGTCGCCGGTGACCTCCAGGCACATGACGGCGACGACCCGGCCCTCCGTGACGGCGACGACGGCGGGTTCGCCGTTGGCGGTCCAGGCGTAGATCTCGGGCGTGCCGCCGACGATGGCGCGCTTGGCCTCGGCGGGCTTGAACAGGCCGCGCAGGAACCGCGCGACCGCGGCGGCGCCCTCGAACCCCTTGGTGCGCGCGGGGACCTTCCCGCCGCCGTCGCCGATGGCCACGGCGTCCGCGGTGAGCAGGCGGACGAGCTCGTCGGTCCGGCCGCTGGCGGCGGCCGCCAGGAACTCCTCGACGACCCGCCGGGCCGCGGCCGCGTCGATCTCGGCGCGGGCCTTGCCGCGCGCGACGTGGTCCTTGGCCCGGTGCAGGATCTGCTGGCTGGCGGCCTCGGTGATGCCGAGGATGTCGGCGATCTCCCGGTGCGGGCAGGCGAACGCCTCCCGCAGCACGTACACGGCCCGTTCGTTGGGGGTCAGGCGCTCCAGCAGCGTGAGGACCGCGTACGACACCGACTCGCGCTGCTCGGCGGTGTCGGCCGGGCCGAGCAGCGGATCCCCGGCGAGCAGCGGCTCGGGCAGCCACGGGCCCACGTAGGTCTCGCGGCGCGCCCGCGCGGAGGCGAGCTGGTTGAGGCACAGGTTGGTGAGCACCTTCGTCAGCCATGCCTCGGGGACCTCGACGCGGCCGGTGTCGGCGGCCTGCCAGCGCAGGAACGTCTCCTGCACGGCGTCCTCCGCCTCGTCCGCGGAGCCGAGGAGGCGGTAGGCGATCGCCGCCAGGCGGGGCCGCGACCGCTCGAACCGGTCGACGTCGTCCATGGTCAGCGACATGGAGTGATCATAATCCTCGGCGCGGGTCCGCGCCGCGCGCCGCGTCGGCCATCTGGCCCTCCCAGGGGGCGCCGTGGCCGGGAAGGAGGACGCCCGCGTCGACGGCGCCGAGGGTCTCCAGGGCGGCGACGGATCCGGGCTGGTCGTGGGAGAACATCGACGGAAGGAGCTGCGGGCCGGTGGTCCTGGAGAGGGGGTGGCCGGTGACGAGGGCGTCGCCGGTGGCGAGCGCTCCGGCGGCCGGCAGGTGGTAGGCGGTATGGCCTGAGGTGTGGCCGGGGCAGGGCACCGGGACGGGCCCGCCGGGCAGGTCCAGCGGTCCGGCGGCGGGCAGCGGGCCGGCGGGCGGGACCTCGGGCTTGCGGAGCGCGCCGGCCCGGGCGATGCGCAGCGACCACGCCAGGACGCTCGGCCGCCAGGCGCGCACCACGACGTCCCGGGCGCCCGCCTGTTCCAGCGGGCCGTCGGAGGTCTGGGCGATCTCGTCCGCGTGCATGAGCACCGGCGTGCCGTAGCGCCGCTGGAGAAGGAGAGGCCCGCCCATGTGGTCGATGTGGGCGTGGGTGAGGAGAACGGCCCGCACGTCCTCGGGACGGTGCCCGATGGCGCGGACGGACGCCTCCAGCAGCTCGGCGTCCCCGGCCCAGCCGCCGTCGATGACGGTCAGCTCGCCGCCCTCGCGCACGAGGAACCAGTTGACGTCGGTGCCGCCCGCGGCGAACACGCCGGACGCCACCTCCTGGACGGTCCCACGGCGGATCCCGCTCACGCAGGCCCCTTCCCCTCAGCGCACGTCTCCGAAAGCTAGCAGGGTCCGCGGCCGCCGTCTCACCCGCGTCCGGCGCTGATGACCGTGGTGATCAGCCCGAAGGCCCCGGTCGCCACCCCGTCGGGGACGAGGGAGGCGAGGCGCAGGCCCGGTTCGGTCTGCGCCAGGCTCCGCGGTCCGGTGAGCGCGATGGCGCTGCCGCCGACCGCCGCTGCGGTGGCGGCCCGCCATCTGCGGCGGCGTCCGTAGCGATCGAGCGCCTCGGGCAGGCCCTCCACGCCGGGCGCCGCGGCGTCGAGGTCGCGCAGCAGCTCGGCGACGTCCTCAAGGCCCTGGTTCGCGCCGAAGCCGAGGACCGGCGACATGGCGTGCGCCGCGTCGCCCATCAACACGCAGCGGCCCCGCGTCCAGCGGCGCAGGGTGGGCAGCCGGTAGTGCGGGTAGGCGCGCAACTCGCCGGTCCCGGCGGCGTGCAGCTCGGCGGCCGCGTCCAGGACGTCGGGGACCGGCGCCGCCCAGCGGCCGTACCGTTCCCGCAGGACGGCGACGGGGTCGGCCGGTCGCGGCCCCGGCCGCCACGGGACGTCGAGGAACCACTGGGTGAGGCCGCCGCCGAGCGGCGCGAGGCCGACGATGCCCCGCCGGCCGAGGTACATCAGCGACCGGTCGCCGAGGTCGACGGGCAGGCGGGCGGTCCCCAGATAGCTGGCGGCCGCGGCGCGGGGCTGCCGGACGGGGCCGAAGAGCGCCGCCCGCACGCGGGAGTGGGCGCCGTCGGAGCCGATGAGCAGGTCGGCGGTGTGGCGCTCGCCGTCCCGCGTCCCGATCTCCACCTGCTCGTCGCCGTCGAGGTGTCCGGAGCGCAGCACGTGGAACTCCGCGCCGTACCGGACGGTGCCGGGCGGCAGGGTCGCGGCGAGGCGTTCCAGGATCGCGCGCCGGAGGATCATCAGCGCCGGTCCGCCGAGGACGCGCTCCAGCCGGTGGGCGTCGATGCGCACCGCCCGGCGTCCGGCGGCGCTCACCGCCTCCAGGCTCCCGAGCCGCATGCCGTCGCCGCGCACGTCGGCGCCGAGGGCGGCGAGGACGCGCGTGCCGCCGCCGAGCAGGCTGATCGCGCCGCCGCCGGTCCGCAGGGCGCCGGCGCGTTCGAGGACGGTCACCTCGTGGCCCGCCCGCAGCAGGCCCCGCGCCGCGGCCAGCCCGGTGATCCCCGCTCCCACGACCAGCACCCGCATCCGGCACCTCCACGACGACGTGTAGTACGACTATTTGTAGTACTACACGTCGTCGTTGTGAAGCCCCAAAAGAACAAGGATGTCTCAGAGCTGGGTGAGCCGCGGCGCGGGGCGTCCCGGCCGCAGCAGCGCCCCCGCCTCGCGGGTCAGGTCCCGCGCGGAGCCGAGCAGTCCGTCCAGCACCAGGACGCGCCGCACGTGCCGGTGCAGGTCGTGCTCGGCGGTGAACCCGATGCCGCCGAGCACCTGCTGGCAGTGGCGCGCGGCGGTGAGCGCCGCGCGCCCGGCGGCGGCCTTGGCCAGCAGTGCGCCGAGCTCGTGGCCGGGCGAGCCGGGGTCGCCGGTGTCGGCGGTGAGCGTCGCCTCGGCTCCGTCGAGCGCGACGAGCGTCTCGGCGAGCCGGTGCCGGACGGCCTGGAAGGAGGCGATCGGGCGGCCGAACTGGACGCGGTCCAGCGCGTGCGCCCGCGCGAGGGCCAGCATCGCCCGCCCGGAGCCGACCAGCCACCAGCCGAGCGCGCGGCGGCCGTCCGCGAGCGGGACGGCGTCGCCGGGATCGACCCTCCTGATCGGCAGCTCGGCGTCCAGGCCCCCGCCTTCCCCCGTCCGCTCCCACACCACCCAGGAACCGCCGGCGTAGGGCAGGGGGAGCGTCCCGCCGATCGCCCGCCCGGCCTCGGCGAGCACGACGTCGTTCAGCAGCGGCGCCTGCGCGCCCGTCTCGCCGAGCAGCCCGAAGACCGCCGCGACGGCGTCCCGGGGCTCGGCGGCGAGCAGCTCGGGCCAGCCGATCTCGGTGAGCGCGGCGTCCAGGCGCGGGCCGGTGCACGAGTCCATCGTCTTGCGGAGCGTCCCGGCGAGCAGGTCGCGGTCGGCGGCGTCCACGGTCACTCCTGTCCGAGATCGAGCAGGCGGCGGGCGATGATGTTGCGCTGGATCTCGGCGGTGCCGCCGTAGATGGTGGCGGCCCGCGAGTACAGGTACTCGGGCCGCCACGGGCCGCCGGACAGCTCCAGGACGCCGGGCAGCAGGTCGCGGGCGGTGTCGAAGAGCAGCTGCTCGGCGCCCGCGAGAAGCACCTTGTCGACCGAGGTCTCGGCGCCGAGGCGCGCGCCCGCGTCCAGCCGCCGCTGCGTCGCGTGCGAGCGGCAGCGGACGGTGTGCAGCGCCAGGTACGCCGCGCCGAGCGCGGCGTCGTCGGGGACCGGCGTCTCGTCCGCGAGCCGGTCGAGCCGGGTGTACAGGTGCGCGATGCGGTGCCAGAAGCAGGTCGAGCGCTCGTGCGGGAGCAGGTCCATCGCGAGCCGCCAGCCGTCGCCGGGACGGCCCAGCATCCGGTCGGCGGGCACCCGCACGTCGTCGAGGAACACCTCGGCGAACTCGTCCACGCCGTGCATGGTGCGGAGCGGCCGGACGGTGACGCCGGGCGCGTCCATGTCCACGAAGAAGGCGGTGATGCCGCCGTGGCCGGGCGCGGTGCGGGTGAGCAGGACGCAGCGCGCGGCGTACTGGGCGAGGCTCGTCCAGACCTTCTGGCCGGTGACGGCCCACGTCCCGTCGTCGCGGGGGACGGCGCGGGTGGTCAGGGACGCCAGGTCGCTGCCCGAGCCGGGCTCGGAGAACCCCTGGCACCACTGCTCGCGGCCGCTCAGCAGCAGCGGCACCGCGTGCGCGGCGAGCTCGGGCCGCGCGTAGGAGATCAGCGTCGGGACGAGCACCTCGACCATCGAGTAGATGCCCGGCTCGGCGAGGCCGCGGGCGGCGACCTCCTCGCCGAGGACGGCGCGCAGCACCGCCGGCCCGCCGAGTCCCCCGACCTCGGCGGGCCAGCCGTGCCGCATCCACCCGGCTTCGTACAGGGCGCGGCGGACCCGGGCGAGCTGGGCGACCTGCCCGTCCAGGGTGCCGTCGTCGCCGGGGGACAGGTCGTTCCGGTCGAGCCAGGCGCGGAGGCCCGACCGGAACCCCGCGACGCCGGTCACGCCCCGGCGCCGCGGTGCGCGTGGGGGCGTCCCGAGTCGTGGGCGCCGCTGCGGCGGATGAACGTCATGGACCGGGTCGCGAGCCGCCACCCGTCGCCGGTCCGCCGGTAGGTGTCGCTGTAGTAGCCGATCCGCATCTCGTGGGTGGCGTGGTCGACGAAGCAGAGCGGCTGCGTGCCGGTCGCGGCGTCGCCGTCCAGCTCGACGGCCGCGGTGCCGGTGAGGAACAGCCCCTTCGGCGCGGCCTCCACCAGCTCGGGGAACTCGCCGAGCGCGTAGGTGTCGCCGAAGGCGCTGTAGGTGCCGTCGGGGGTGAAGACGGCGAGCAGCCCGTCGATGTCGCCGCGGGTGATGGTGACCGCGTAGCGGGCCAGCAGCTGCTGGATCTCCACCAGGTCGTCGGTGCCGCCGGTGTCATCGGCCACGGTAGCGGCCTCCCTCCATGTAGACCTCGCCGCCCTTCATCACGAACCGGACCCGCTGGGTGGCGGTGATGTCGGCCAGCGGGTCGCCGTCGACGGCGATCACGTCGGCGAGCAGGCCCGCGGCGAGCCGCCCGCGGTCGGTGACGTCGATGAGCTCGGCGGCGTTGACGGTCGCGGCGCGCAGCACGTGCAGCGGGTCCAGGCCGCGCTCCACCAGCGCGACGAGCTCGCTGGCGTTGCGGCCGTGCGGGATCGCCGGCGCGTCCGTCCCGACGGCGATCTTCACGCCGGCCTTGGCGGCCGCCGCGACCGACGCGCGGGCGCGCGGGAACATCTCGGCGGCCTTGGCCCGCAGCTCGGGCGCCGCCTTGGACACGTCCATGCCGTCGGCCAGGTAGGTGGTCGGGACGAGGAAGGTGCCGCGCTCGACCATCAGCGCGATCGCGTCGTCGTCGATGAGGAAGCCGTGCTCGATGCAGTCGATGCCCGCCTCGACGGCGGCGCGGACCGCGTCGGCGCCGTGGGTGTGCGCGGCGACGCGCAGGCCGCGGCGGTGCGCCTCGTCCACGATCGCGCGCAGTTCCTCGTCGGAGTAGTGCTGCGCGCCGGGCAGGCCGGTGTGCGACATGACGCCGCCCGACGCGCACACCTTGATGAGCCGGGCGCCGTGCTTGATCTGGTAGCGGACGGCGTGGCGGACCTCGGCGACGCCGTCGGCGATGCCCTCCTCCACCGTCAGCGGCAGCACGCCCGGCATCATCGCGGCGAACATCGTCGGGTCCAGGTGCCCGCCGGTCGGGGTGATGGCGTGCCCGGCGGGGACGACGCGCGGGCCGTCGATCCAGCCCGCGTCGATGGCCTTGGCGAGCGCGACGTCCAGCAGGTAGCCGCCGGTCTTCACGAACAGGCCCAGGTTGCGGACGGTGGTGAAGCCCGCCCGCAGCGTCCGGCGGGCGTTGCCGACGGCGCGCAGCACGCGGAGCGGCGGGTCGTCCTGCACGGGCGAGTACGCGGCGGTCTCGCCGCGCCCGCCCATCAGCAGGTTGACCTCCATGTCCATGAGGCCGGGCAGCAGGACCGTGTCGCCGAGATCGATGACGTCCGCGCCCGGGGGCCCGCCGACGCCGGCGATGCGGTCGCCGTCGACGTGCAGGATCCCGGGCCGGACGATCTCGCCGGCGTCCACGTCCAGCAGCCCGGCCGCTTTCAGCGTCGGCATCTCAGACGACGGGCTCGGTGACGAGGTCGAGGTAGGCGGCGCCGCTGTCGGGCACCCGCGCCTGCTTCCACACCTCGACCGGGAACGACACCATGACGAGCGACTGCAGCAGATGCATCAGCGTGCGGGCCTCCTCGGTGAGGTCGCCCCAGGACGCGTCGCAGTAGGCGATGGCGTCCTCCAGGCGGGGGAACACCGCGTCGTAGAGCGCCTGCATCTCGTCCATGGACGAGGCGAGGCGGCGGGCGTAGCGCTCGGGCTCGGTCGCGAGCGCCCAGCCGGTGAACGGTTCCAGGTCGGCGAACTCAGCGGGCAGCGGCATCGCGGTACTCCTTCACGTGGTCGCCGACGACCTTGTGCAGGTGGCGGAGGAGGATCTCCTGGTCGTTCAGCGGGAATTCGGTGACGGCGCGGCTCTTCAGCATCGTCTGGGTGGCCTCCAGGGTGTTGGCGTCCTGGAGGGCGTACTCCTTGAACGTCACCGCGGCGAGCTCCTGGGCGAGGCGCTCGCGGGCGTTCTTGGGCGGCACGAAGTACAGGTTGGCCTCGAACACGTGCCGGTCGACCGCCGTCGGCCAGTAGTGGTAGGTGAGGTACCAGCCGGGCGCCCAGAACAGCAGCGTGAAGTTGGGGAAGAACTCGAAGGAGTCGGTGCCCCACGCCCGGTGCCTGGCCGGGTTGATGCCGGCCGGCAGCGGGTCCAGGCCCTCGATGTCGGGCCGGTCCCAGGGGCCGAACAGCCCGCTGCGCACCGCCCGCTCGATCGGCTTGACCATCGAGGGGTCCTTCGGCGGCGCCATCCCGCCCCACGAGGAGATCATCGCGTGCGGGCTGTGCAGCTCGTAGTGCAGCGCCTCGAAGCCGTACCCGAGGAGCTTGTCGGCCTCGTCCTTGACCGCCTGCTTCTGGTGCAGGACGGGCGCGTGGTAGAACTCGGCGAACGCGTCGATGAACAGCTTCCAGTTGCTGCCGACCTCGGCCTTGTAGGTGTAGACCTCGGTCATCTCGTGGAAGGGGTAGCCCTCCAGGCCCTCGGCCATCTTGCCGAGGTAGTCGGCGAGGGGCGCGGCGTCGGGATCGAGGTTGACGAAGACGAACCCCTCCCAGGTCTCGCAGCGCACCTCCTTCAGCCCGTAGTCGGCCTTGTCCAGGTCGAAGAACTCCGACTCCTGCTGGACGAAGGTGAGCGCGCCGTCCAAGCCGTACCGCCAGGCGTGGTACTTGCAGGTGAACTGCCGGCAGGTGCCCTTGACCTCCTCGCCGGGGAAGTCGTTCCACACGAGCTTGTTGCCGCGGTGGCGGCACAGGTTGTGGAAGGCGCGGACCCGCTTGTCGCGGCCCCGCACGATGATCAGTGAGGTGTCGGCGACGGCGAGCTCCTTGGTGAAGTAGCTCCCGGTCCGCGGCACGAGCTCGACCCGGCCGACGTTCAGCCAGGTCCGCTTGAAGATGGCCGCCCGCTCGTCGGCGTAGTAGTCCGGGTCGATCGAGTCGGTGTAGTCGACCGGGCCGGTGCCGAGCTCGGGGTACTGCTCGGTCCAGCTGCCCTGGTCGGGTTTGGCGAAGTGGGACACAGCGGTCTACCTCTCGTTCTCGGGCTCGACGCCGAAGGTGGTGAAGGCCATCGCCAGCAGGCCGTAGGCGCCGATCGTGAAGACCAGGTCCATGAGCTGGCGCTCCGACAGCTCGGCGGACAGCTCGGCCCACGTGCGGTCCGACAGGGCCGCGCCGCCATCGAGTTCGTCGACGGCGCGCAGCACGGCGCCCTCCAGGCCGGGCAGCGCGACGGCCTCGCCGCCGTCACCGTCGCCGCTGCCGCCGCTGCCGCCGTCGACGACGGTGCCGCTCCCGGAATGACCGCCGGCATCGCTGCCGATGCCGTTCCCGGCATCACCGCCGGCATCGCTCCTGGCATCGCTCCCGGTGCCGTTCCCGGCGTGGCTCCTGGGGCCGCTCCCGGCGGCGGCGATCTCGGCATCCGTCAGCCCGGTCTTGGGCGCATACCGGGAGTGGTGCGCCCACTCGTAGGCGCAGGCGCGGCGGTGCGCGACGCGCAGGATCGCCAGCTCGCGCAGGCGCGAGGGCAGCGTGGTGCCCATCAGCAGGTGCGCGTTGAACGGCAGGAAGGCCCGGGTGAGGTCGGGGTGGCGGACGAGCGTCGCCAGGGCGTTGCCGGCGGACGCGGCGTCGCGGCGGCCTTCGGGGAGCAGGGCGGCGAGCGCGGCGCGCGCCCGGTCGTCCCACTGGTCGTCGGGCAGGGGCGGCAGGCGCATCGACCGGCTCCTTCCCGGACGGGGGCACCGTGCCGCCCATCCGTTCTCAATCTTGAGAATAGCATTCTCGCGACCGAGTGGCAGATTTTCACGGACCTCGATCCGGCGTCAATGCCGCCCCGTCCGCGCTGTCCCGACCTTGAGGCGTACTGTTGCTTCTCCTAAAATGAGAAGCTAGTTTCCACGCAACGAGAGGACGGTGCCAGGCGGCCGGGCCGGCTCGACCCGCCCCACCCCCTGCCCGGACCGAGACGCTCCTGCGAGGAGGACCCCTGTGAGACCGCAGACCACCGCCGCCGCCCTGGTCGCGGTCGCCCTGCTCGCCGCCGGCTGCGGCCGGAGCGGATCGGGCGACGACGCCGACCCGACCGCGTCCGCGCCCGCCGGGCCGGCCGTGACGGGCGACTTCGGCGACCTGAAGAGCGTCTGCCGCACCGGCTCGCCGAGCGGGACGCCCGCGCAGGGCGTCACCGCGGACGCGATCGACCTCGGCGTTCTCAGCGACGTCGGCTTCACCAAGAACTCCGAGTTCGGGGACACCACCAAGGTGTTCACGTCCTGGTGCAACGCCGCGGGCGGCGTGAACGGCCGCAAGCTCGTCGCCAAGGTCCGCGACGCGCGCTTCATGGAGGTCCGCCAGCGCGTCCTGGAGGCGTGCCGCGAGGACTTCGCGCTCGTCGGCGGCGGCTCCGGGCTCGACGCCGCGGGCGTCAAGGACCGCCTCTCGTGCCTGCTGCCCGACTTCCCCGCGCAGACGAGCCAGATCCAGGCCAACGGCTCGGGGCTGCAGGTCTACCAGCTCGGCGCGGGCGTCTCCTACAACCGCTACGCCGGGTACCACAAGTGGCTGGTCAAGGAGGCGTACCCGGCGTCGGCGGGCGCCGTCGGGCTCATCGGCGGCGACTCGCCGGTGACCAAGGTGCTCGGCGCGCAGACCGAGGAGGCGCTGAAGGCGGCGGGCGCCACCATCGCCTACAAGGACGTCTACCCCGTGCAGGGCGTCACGGACTGGACGCCGTACGCGCAGGCCATCAAGAGCAAGAAGGTGAAGGGCCTGGTCTTCTACGGCGACTTCCTCAGCCTGTCGAAGCTGGAGCAGGTCCTCACCAACATCGGCTACAAGCCCGACTGGATCGACGCCAACAGCAACGCCTACGGCCCGGCCTTCATCAAGCTCGCCGCCGGCTCGCTGTCGGCCCAGAACAACCTGCTCGACCTGTCCGGCGTGTACCCGCTGGAGAAGGCCGCCGACAACCCCGCCACCAAGCAGGTCGTCGACCTGTTCTCCCGGTACGCGCCCAAGGCGCAGGTCACCATGCCGGCCGTGCGCGCCTTCTCGGCCTGGCTGCTGTTCGCCAAGGCCGCCTCCACCTGCGGGAACAACGTGACCCGCACGTGCGTCTACGAGGCGGCCCGCAAGGAGACCGCCTGGACGGGCGGCGGGCTGCAGGCGCCGGTCGACCTGTCCAAGGGCGACACCCCGCTGAAGTGCTACAACATCGAGAAGGCGACGCCGGCGGGCTGGCAGCCCGCCGACTTCAAGCCCGACAAGGGCGCCTACCGCTGCGACGCGCCCGCCTACCGCTACACCGGGAACTACGGGCGTCCCCTCACCCTCGCCGACGTCGGCAAGAGCATGAGCGACGTGAAGTAATGGACGGGTTCGCCGCCTTCGGGATCGTCGGCCTCACCACGGCCGCGGTCTACGCCGTCATCGGCAGCGGGCTCGTGCTCACCTACGTCACCACTGGCGTGTTCAACTTCGCGCACGGGGCGGCCGGGATGATGGCGGCGTTCGCCTACTGGCAGCTCAGCGCCGGTTGGGGCTGGCCGGTGCCGGTCGCGCTCGCCGTGGTGCTGCTCGTCCTCGCTCCGGCGTTCGGGCTGCTGGCCGAGCGCGCCCTGTTCGGCCCGGCGCAGCGGCTCGGGCAGGCCGAGCGGCTGGTGATGACGGTGGCGCTGCTGAGCGGCCTCATCGCGCTGGCCCGCTGGGTGTGGGATCCGAACGTGCCGCGGCCGCTGCCGACGTTCTTCGCCGGCCGCGCGCCGCTCCGCCTCGGGCCCGCGACCGTCACCTGGCATCAGGGGCTCACCATGGTGGTCGCGGTGGCGGTCGCGGCCGGGCTGTGGGTGCTGCTGCACCGGACGCGGACGGGCGCGGAGATGCGCGCGACGGTCGACGACCGGACGCTGGTGGTGCTCGCGGGCGGCGATCCCGTCCGAGCGAGCCGGGCGGCGTGGATCCTCGGCACCCAGCTCGCCGCCCTCGGCGGCATCCTCATCGCGCCGACGGTGACGCTGGACGCCGCGCAGCTGTCGCTGCTCATCGTCAGCGCCTACACCGCGGCGGTGTTCGGGCGGCTGCGCAGCCTGCCGCTCACCTTCCTCGGCGCCGCCGTCGTCGGCTGCACCGAGAGCTACCTGACCGGCTACCTGCCGCAGAACGCCTACCTGCCGGGCCTCCGGTTGGCCGCGCCCGCGCTGCTGCTGTTCCTCGCGCTGCTGGCGTTCCCGCACCGGCGGCTGCGCGGGAGCGACGAGCGGGCGGGACGGGCGCCGGTGCCGGCGTGGCGCGGGACGGCGCTGCTCGCGGCCGCCATCGTCGCGGCCGGCACGGTCCTCGCGGCCGTCCTCGGCGAGGGCGACCTGGTCACCTACGGGCCGGTCTTCTCGCTCGGCCTGGTGGCGCTGTCGTACGTGCCGCTCGCCGGGTACGCCGGGCAGATCTCGCTCTGCCAGCTCAGCATGGCGGGCGTCGGCGCGGTGGTGTGGGCGCATCTCGGCGCGGACGGCGCGTGGTGGGCGCTCGGGGCCGCCGTCGCGGTCGCCGCGCTCGCGGGCGCGCTCGTCGCCCTCCCCGCGCTCCGCCTGTCGGGCGTCTACCTGGCGCTCGGCACGGCCGCGTTCGCCGTCGTCCTCGACCGGTGGATCTTCACGCTGCCCTCGTTCGAGGTGCTCGGGGTGCGGATCGCGCTGTTCGACCAGGGCTCGGTGGAGCTCGCCGGGCCCCGGCTGTTCGGGCACCGGCTGGACGGCGGCGCGGAGCTGATGGTGCTCGCCGCGGTCTGCCTCGCCCTCGCCACGGTCGCGGTGGCCGCGCTCCGGCGCAGCCGCTACGGGCGGCGGCTCGTCGCGCTGCGCGACAGCGAGGCCGCCTACGCCACGCTCGGCGGCGGCCTGCTGGTCGCCAAGGTGGCGGTGTTCGCCCTGTCGGCGGGCATCGCCGGGCTCGGCGGCGCCCTGTACGGGATGCAGCTTCGGTCGGTCACCGCCGACCAGTTCAGCCTGGTCGCGGGCCTGCCGGTGTTCCTGGTCGCGGTGATCGGCGGCCTCGGCGCCATCGGCTGCGGGCTGTTCACCGGGACCGCCTACATCGGCCCGGTGAACCTGCTGGTCGCCCTCGCGCCGGGGTCGCAGAACCTCGTCGCGCTCCTGCCCGGCCTCGCCGGGCTGGGCCTCGCCCGCAACCCCGACGGCCTCATCCCCGCCATGCGCGCGGGCGTGCGCCGTCTCGCGCAGGGTCTCACGGCACGGCGTGGCGAATCGGAGGTGCCCGTCGAATGGTGGGGCGTGCGGCGCCCCTGGCGGCCCGAGGACGGGGAGGTGCTCGCCCGTGGCATCGCTGGAAGTTAGCGGAGTCACCGTCTCCTACGGCGGGAACCGGGTTCTCGACGGTGTGGACCTGACAGCCGGCCCCGGCCGGATCACCGGCCTGATCGGCCCGAACGGCGCGGGCAAGAGCACCCTGTTCGACGTCGTGTCGGGCCTGCGCCGCCCCGCCGCGGGGCGCGTCTCCCTGGACGGGCGCGACGTCACCCGTCTCGGGCCCGCGCGCCGCGCCCGGCACGGGCTGGCCCGCACCTTCCAGCGGCTGGAGCTGTTCGGCCGCCTCAGCGTCCGCGACAACCTGCTCGTCGCCGCCGAGCTCGGCCCCGACCGCCGGCACGCGGCCCGCGCCGTCACCGCGCTGCTCGACAGGCTCGGCCTGGAGCACCTCGCCGACAGCCCGGCGGGCGCCCTCTCGACGGGGGCGGCCCGGCTGGTCGAGGTGGGCCGGGCGCTCGCCGTCCGGCCCCGCCTGCTGCTCCTGGACGAGCCGGCCGCCGGGCAGGACGGCCCCGAGACCGAGCGGTTCGCGGCGCTGCTCCGCTCGGTCGCCGCCGACGGCACGGCGGTCGTGCTCGTCGAGCACGACACCGGCCTGGTCATGGACGTGTGCGACGAGGTCCACGTCCTCGACCTCGGCAAGGTCATCGCCGCCGGCACGCCCGCGCAGGTCTCGCGGGACGCCGCCGTCCTCGCCGCCTATCTGGGGGACGCGTGAACGTGCTCGAACTGCGCGGGGTGCGCGCCGCCCACGACGGGATCACCGTCCTGCACGGCGTGGACCTCACCGCCGCCGCCGGGCGCGTCACCGCCCTGCTCGGCCCGAACGGAGCGGGCAAGACGACGACGCTGCGGGTCGCCGCGGGCGTCCACCCCGCCTCGGGGGGACGTGTCCTGCTCGGCGGCCGCGACGCGACGGGCGCCGACCCGCGCGCTCTCGCCCGCGCGGGCGTCCGCCTGATCCCCGAGGGCCGCGGCGTGTTCCCCAACCTGACGGTGCGCGACAACCTGCTGATGATGACGCGCACCGGCCGCACCCGCGAGGAGATCGAGGAGGCGGCGTTCGCCCGCTTCCCCGTCCTCGCCCGCTGCGCCGCCCGGCACGCCGGGACGCTGTCGGGCGGCGAGCAGCAGATGCTCGCGCTCGCCCGCGGCCTCGCCACCGACCCCGCCGTCCTGCTGCTCGACGAGCTGTCCATGGGGCTCGCCCCGCTCGTCGTCGCGCGGCTCTACGAGCAGGTCGCCGAGATCGCCCGGCAGGGGGTGGCGGTGCTCGTGGTCGAGCAGTTCGCCGCCGCCGTCCTCGGCGTCGCCGACCGCGCCGCCGTCCTCGTCCGCGGCCGGGTCGCCTGGCGGGGCCGCCCCGACGACGGCCTGCGCGCCGAGCTGTCCGCCCTCTACCTGGGGAGTCCCCGATGACACAGACCGACGCGGCGCCGGAGCGGGCCGCCGAGCCGCGCGCCGAGACGCGCGCCGAGCGGTTCGCCCGCGAGCTCGCCGACCTGAAGATCCCCGACCCGGCGGCCGCCCGGTCGGCGCTCTGGCTCCGCCTCGGCGGGGCGCTCATGGCGCTCGGGCCGGTCCTCGCGGTCGCCGCCTACCTGGTCTCGCACGGCACCCGCGACGCGCTCGTGCAGCGCGACGCCCTCGCGCTCGGCCTCGGCGGCGTCACCGCGAGCGTCGTCGGGTCCGCGCTGTTCCTGCGCTACTCGCTGACGGGGTTCCTGCGCTTCTGGATGGCCCGCCGCTCCTACGACCTCGCCCAGTTCGCCGACCGCATCAGGGAAGGAGACGCCGGCCATGACCCCACCGGCAACGACACCGCGGCCGGGTGACCAGCTCGCCAGCGCCGTCTGCACGACCAGGGTGGTCGTCGTGCGCGTCCCCGCCGGGACCGCACCGGAGATCGCCTGCGGCGGCAGCCCGATGGTCCCCGCCCCCGCCGTGCGCCCCGCGCCCGGCCAGGACGGGGACGCGGGCGCCGCCACGCTCATCGGCAAGCGCTACGTGGACGGCGCCGGGACGCTCGAACTGCTCTGTACCGCCTCCGGGGCGGGCGAGCTCACCAGCGACGGCGTCCCCCTGACCGTCAAGGCGGCCAAGCCGCTGCCCGCCTCCGACTGACACCCGCCCCCCCATCCGAAGGGCACCCGTCATGCACCGCGACGACCTCATCCTCATCAGCGTCGACGACCACATCATCGAGCCGCCCGACATGTTCGTGAACCACCTGCCGGAGCGGTACCGCGCCGACGCGCCGCAGCTCGTCCACCGCGACGACGGCAGCGACGTGTGGAAGTTCCGCGACACCGTCATCCCCAACGCCGCCCTCAACGCCGTGGCGGGCCGCCCCAAGGAGGAGTACGGCCTGGAGCCGCAGGGCCTCGACGAGATCCGCCCCGGCTGCTACGACGTGCACGAGCGCGTCAAGGACATGGACGCCGGCGGCATCCTCGCCTCGATGAACTTCCCGTCGTTCCCCGGCTTCTCGGCCCGGCTGTTCGCCACCGAGGACCCCGACTTCTCGCTCGCCCTCGTCCGCGCCTACAACGACTGGCACATCGACGAGTGGTGCGCCGCCCACCCGGGCCGGTTCATCCCGATGGCGCTGCCCGCCATCTGGGACCCGCGGCTGTGCGCCGACGAGGTCCGCCGCGTCGCCGGCAAGGGCTGCCACTCGCTGACCTTCACCGAGAATCCGGCCGTGCTCGGCTACCCGAGCTTCCACAGCGACCACTGGGACCCGCTGTGGCGCGCCCTCTGCGACACCGGCACCGTCCTCAACGTCCACATCGGGTCGTCGGGGCGGCTCGCGGTGCCGGCCGTGGACTCCCCGCCCGACGTCATGATCACCCTGCAGCCGATGAACATCGTCTCGGCGGCCGCCGACCTGCTCTGGTCGCGCGTCCTCAAGGAGTTCCCGGCGATCCGCATCGCCCTGTCGGAGGGCGGCACCGGCTGGATCCCCTACTTCCTGGAGCGCGTCGACCGCACCTTCGAGATGCACGCCACCTGGACGCTGCAGGACTTCGGCGGGCGGCTGCCGAGCGAGGTGTTCCGCGAGCACTTCCTCACCTGCTTCATCAGCGACCCGCTCGGCGTGCGGCTGCGCCACGACATCGGCATCGACAACATCTGCTGGGAGGCCGACTACCCCCACAGCGACTCGATGTGGCCGGGCGCGCCCGAGGAGCTGAGCGCCGTCCTGGACGCCAACGACGTCCCCGACGACGACGTCCGCAAGATGACCCACGAGAACGCCATGCGCTGGTACTCCTTCGACCCGTTCGCGCACGTCCCGCGCGAGGAGGCGACGGTCGGCGCGCTGCGCGCCAGGGCCGCCGGGCACGACGTGTCGGTCCAGTCGCGCAGCCACCGCGTCATCGCGCCCTCGGAGAAGCTCGCCGCCTACCGCTCCCGGGCGCTCGCCGCGGTGAAAGCGTCCTCGTGAGCGGACCCGTCCGCGCCGAGCGGGACGGCGCGGTCCTGGTGCTGACCCTCGACCGGCCCGCCGCGCGCAACGCCCTCGACCCCGCCCTCATGGGCGGGCTGTCGGAGGCGCTGCGCGCCGCCGACGCCGACCCCGGCGTCCGCGCGATCGTCCTCACCGGCGCCGGAACGGTGTTCTGCGCCGGCCTGGACCTGAAGGCGTTCGCCGCCGGCGGCGACATCAGGGGACTGGTCTGGTTCTACCACCGGGGGACCGCGACGCCGGTGGTCGCCGCCCTCAACGGCCACGCCCTCGGCGGCGGCTTCGAGCTCGCCCTCGCCTGCGACCTCGCCGTCGCCGCCGAGGGCGCCGAGCTGGCGATGACCGAGGTGCGGCGCGGGCTGTTCGCCAGCGGAGGAGGGACGACGCTGCCGGCGCGCATCCCGATGGCGCTCGCCCTGGAGATGGGGCTGACGGGCGACCGGGTCACCGCCGCGCGGGCCCTGGACATGGGCCTGGTCAACCGCGTCGTCCCGCCCGGCGAGGTGCTGGGGGAGGCGTGCGCGCTGGCGGCGCGCATCGCCGCCAACGGGCCGCTCGGCGTCGCCATGACCAAGCGGCTGATGCGCGAACGCCGGTGGGGGAGCCGCGCCGAGGTCGACGAGGTGTTCACCAGCGCCGACGCGCGCGAGGGCGCCCGCGCGTTCGCCGAGCGCCGCCCGCCCGTCTGGACCGGCACGTGACCCACGGCCGCACCTGACCTGAGAACGCCCCTTTCCTAATCGGAAGTGACCCTTGTCACATATCGGAAACCGACCTAGCGTGTGTTCGGTAGGTTGGTTGGAGGGAGTCCGGTGACCGATCAACGGCCCTACGCGGCGCTGCTCGCCAAGGGCGAGGACCGCAGGCAGCGGATCCTCGCCGTGGCGCAGCGCCTGCTCAGCCGTCAGGGGTCGCGCGGCACGACGATCGTGCAGATCGCACGGGAGGCCGGTGTCACCCCCGCCGGCCTGCTCCACCACTTCGAGTCCAAGGAACAGCTCCTGCACGCGGTGCTCGACGCCCGCGACGCGTTCGACGAGGCCCGCGCCGACCGGATGGGCGACATCGTCGAGGAGCTGGAGAGGGTGGCCGAGCGTTACCGCGAGGCGCCCGAGCTCGTCGGGCTGTTCTCCGTGCTGCAGATGGAGAACATCGAGCCGGGCGCACCGCTGCACGACCGCTTCCGCACCAGGTACTGGGTCGCCGTGGAGACCCTCGCCGAGGGCATCCGGCGCGGTCAGCGCGCCGGACGGTACCGCACCGACCTGGATCCCACCGTCAAGTCCGTCGAGATCGTCGCCTTCATCACCGGGATACAGACATCATGGCTGCTCGATCCTTCGATTCCGCTGACCGAGGTGTTCACGGAGTACACCGCGTCCCTCACGCGGCAGCTGGCTCCGCCCTCCGACACGCCCTGAGGCACCGCCTGCTGGTGCTCGCCCCCGACCCGGCCGACGCGGTGCACGCCGCGGGCGGCTACCTGTTCGACCGCGTGATGGCGGGCTGGGACGTCACCGTCCTCGTCGCCGGCGGCGCCGACCCGCGGCCGCTGCGCATCCTCGGCGCCCGCACCGTCGATCTCGACGCCGCGCTGGACGCGCCCGTCCGCTCGCCCTGGCCGGACGCCGTCGCGCTCGGCGCGGCGCTGTACGAGACCGACGCCCGGGTCCGGGAGCTGGTGGACCGGGCCGCCGGCGACGGGCGCGCCGAAGTGCGGATGTGGGGCGGGCCCGCCCCCGGCGGCGCGGACGGTGCGGAGGACCGCGACGGTGCGCTCCGGCACCGGCTGAGCGTCGCGGCCCGCGCCTTCAAGGCCGAGGCGCTGCAGGCGGCGTCGGCGTCCGGGCGCCGCGACGAGGCCGTCGAGACGTTCCGGGCGGGCGCGCCGTTCCGCCCGCCGCGGCTCGTCTGAGCGCCGCTCCGCGGGATCGCCGGGGGCGGCGTCAGCCCCCGGCGATCTCCTGGGCCGCCTTGGCCCACAGCCAGCGGGCGTAGGCGTGCAGGCCCTCGCCGGTCGCGCGGTCCATCCGGCCGTTCAGCGCGCGGACGTAGGTGCCCTCCAGCAGGGCCGCGAGCCGGAAGCAGGCCAGGACCTGGAACCAGCGGAACCCCGACACGTCCCGGCCGGTCCGCTCGGCGTAGCGGGCGACGAGCTCGGCGCGGCCCGGGATGCCGTCCCAGGGCCGCAGGTAGGGCTCGCTGCCGGGCGGGTCGCCGTCCTCGCGCCAGGCGGTGAGGATCCAGGCCAGGTCGAGCAGCGGGTCGCCGAGGGACGCCATCTCCCAGTCCACGATCGCGGCCAGGCGCGGCGCGCCGTGCTCGAACATCACGTTGGCGAACTGCAGGTCGCCGTGCACGATGCCGGCGGTGGCGGCGGCGGGCCGGTGCTCGCCCAGCCAGGCGGCGACGCCGTCCACACCCGGCGCCTCGGCCGCGCGGTACTCGGCGGACTCCCGGTACCCCTCCAGCATCGCCCGGTAACGGGAGACCTGCCGCTCCGGCCAGCCCTCCAGCCGGGACGGGTCGCCGAGCCCGGCCTTCACCGGGTCGACCGACGCCAGCGTCGCCGCGCCGTCGACCAGCTCCAGCGCCATCGACCGCCGCCACTGCGGGTCGGTCGCGTAGGTGCCCGGCAGCCGCCCTTTCGGGGTGAAGCCCTCGATCTTCTCCAGGACGGAGAACGGCGCGCCGATCACCTCGGGGTCCGCGCAGCTCGCGTGCAGGCGGGGGTGCGGGACGGCGGTGCCGGCGAGAGCGGCGAGAGCGCGGCTCTCACGCTGGAAAGACGTGGCGGCCTCCGGTCCGGCGTGCCGGCCGGGCCGGCGCAGCACCAGCTCGGTGCCGTCGGCGCGGCGCAGGACGTACAGCAGGTTCTGCGCGCCGCCGGGCAGGTCGTCCACCGCGACGACGTCGCCGTCGCCGGGGACGCCGGCGGACCGGATCCAGGCGTTCAGCCGGTCCACGTCGACGAGCGGGTCGTGCGCGTTCATCGGTCCCCCTCCAGCGCGGGCAGGATCCCGGCGTACTTCTTGCGGGCGGCCTCCAGCCGGGTGGGGACGTGCTCGGAACCGAACAGCCGGTCGTCGGCAGGCACCGCGTCCTGGAGCAGGATGCGGGCGACGACGTCCTTGTGGGACTCGGTCGGCCCGTCGGCGATGCCGAGGACGGGACCGGCCTGCCACATCCGCGCGAGCGGCAGCTCGTTCGACACCCCGAGCGCGCCGTGCGCGTGCACCGCCCGGTAGACGACGTCCACCAGCGTCGCCGGGGTGGCGGCCTTCACCGCCGAGATGTGCAGCCGCGCCGCCCGCGCCTCGTCGCGCCCGCCGGTCTCGGCGGCCCGGTCGGCCTGCCACGCGGCGTGCAGCACCTGCAGCCGGAACTGCTCGAGGCGGATCCAGACGTCGGCGAGCGACTGCCGTACCGCCTGCTGGTCGGCGAGCGGGCCGCCCCGCGTCCGGCGCGAGGCGATGCGCTCGGTCATCATCTCCAGCGCCCGCCGGCACTGCCCGACGGCGCGCATCGCGTGGTGCAGGCGCCCGCCGCCGAGGCGCGTCTGCGCGATGACGAAGCCGGTGCCCGGCTCGCCGAGCAGGTTCTCGGCGGGCACGCGGCAGCCGGTGAACCGCAGGTAGCCGTGCACGCCCTCGCCGACCGGCTCGCCGGCGAGGCCGGTGGCGCGCATCATCTCCATGCCGGGGGTGCCCTTCGGCACGATGAACATCGACGAGCCGCGGTGGACCGGCACGTCCGGGTCGGTGATCGCCATCGCGATGACGAAGGCGGCGTGCGGGTAGTTGGAGGCGAACCACTTCTCCCCGTCGAGCACCCACCCGCCGTCCTCCTGGACGGCCCGGCAGGTGAACCCGCCGGGGTCGGCGCCGCCGGTCGGCTCGGTCATCGCGAACGTCGAGACGATCCGGCCGTCGAGCAGCGGCTCCAGGAACTCGCGGCGCTGCGCCTCGGTGCCGTAGTGCGCCAAGATCTCGGCGTTGCCCGAGTCGGGGGCCTGCGTCCCGAACACCATGGGCGCCCACATCGACCGGCCGAGGATCTCGTTCAGCAGCGCCAGCCGGACCTGCCCCATCCCCATGCCGCCGAGCGACGGCGGCAGGTGCGCGGCCCACAGCCCCTGCTCCCTGACCTGCTCCTGCAGCGGCCGCACGATCTCGCGGTACACCGCGCCGTCCCGCCGGTAAGGGTCGGCGGTGCCGGGGGAGAGCAGGTCGATCGGCTCGATCTCCGCCCGCACGAACCGGTCGGCCCAGTCGAGTTTCCCCTGGAAATCAGGGTCGGTACTGAAGTCCCACACACGGCCTCCCACAGATGAGAATGCACGTCTCACGATAACAGAATGCCATTCTCGCGGCTATGTGCGAGGCCCTATCGGCCCGTGCCCCGGACGCCTGCGACGATGGACGGCATGACGGACGGCACGAGCGACGCGCACCGGCCCGCACCGCCCGCGGCGACCGTGGCCGACGCCATGATCCGCTCGCCCAAGGTGCACGGCCCGGCGACGACCGTCGCCGAGGCCCGCGCGGCGCTCGCCAACGAGCACGTCCACGCCGTCCTCATCGTGGACGGCGCCGCCCCGGCGGCCACCCTGGTCGCGGTCGTCGAGCGCCCCGACCTCGACGCCCGCCCGCCGCACGACGCGGCCCGCCGCGCGGGCACCCTGCACGGCCGCACCGTCCCGCCCGGCGCCGACCTCGACATCATCCGCCAGGCCATGACCGCGGCGCGTCGCCGCCGCCTCGCCGTGACCGACCCGGACGGCCGGCTCCTCGGGCTGCTCTGCCTGAAACGCACCGGCCTCGGCTTCTGCTCCGAAGCCGGCATCCGTGCCCGCGCGGCGGACCGCGCCGCCGCCCGAGCCCGCTAGAGCATCCCGCCGGCCGGTCCTCTCGGGCAGGAGCGGTTCACCGTGCCGACGGATCCGTCAGCGCGAAGCGGAGGAGCCGTCCTCCGCACGGGATCGTGCGCAGGACGGCTCCGGCCGCCGATCAGGCGATGAGCGTCGCGCTGAAACGCATCGCGGTCGCGTCGTACTCGACCACGCGCACGCGGACCGTCGCGCCGGCCGTGGCGCCGCCGCCGCGGACGAGCCCTGGCACACCGGACTCGGTCTCGACGAGAAGCGCGAACGGCGTGACGGACACGACGACGACGTCGATCTCGTCAGCGGCGTTCAGGAGGGTTCCGGTCATACGGCTCACCCCCTTTCCAACCTCGGGGTTCCGCCGGACGGCGGCACGCACGCGGCCCAGGGTCTCCCTCTGTCGCGGGCGGCGCGCGCAACGGGCTCCGCCCGGCGTCACGCTCACCACGATACGGCGCGCAGGCGGCGGCGACCATGACGAGCAGCGGCCGCGCTGCGGGGTCGTGGTCACTGCTGGGTGCGGTGGCGGGCCAGGATGCGGGTGAGGTCGGTGACGGGCGAGGTCGCGAGCTTGTGGTTGGTGTCGTCGTAGCGGCGCGTGGTGCGAGGGTCGGCGTGCCCGGCCAGGTCCTGGACCTTGGCCAGGGGGACGTCGTTGCCCAGCAGGGTGGTGATCACGGTGCGGCGCCCGCTGTGCGGGCTGAGGGTGTCGGCCGCGGGCAGTCCGATCGCCGCGGCCTGCCGGCGCAGGACGTTGGTGACGTCGCGCTGGGTGAGGCGTTTGCCGCCGGGCCGGGACGGGTCGCGCGGATGCGGGGTGGTGACCAGCAGCGGGCCCGGCGGGCACGCGCCGCCGGCCGAACGCCGCGCACGGACCTGGAGGTACAGGTCCAGGACGCGGGTGAGCTCGCCGTCCAGCCGCACGTAGTCGCGCCCGTCGGGGCCCTTGCCCTTGGCCCGGTACCACAGGATCCGGTACCCGGCCTCGACGGTCAGGTCGGCGATGTCGGCGCCGGTGATCGCCGACACGCGCAGCGCCGTGTAGAACAGCAGCGCGATCGTCGCGGCGTCCCGCCACGCCGCCTCGGTGTCCCGCTCACGGGCCCTGCGCTCGGCGGCGTCCAGCAGGGCCGCGGTCTCGGTGACGCTCAGGGTGGGCGCCCGGCGCGCGGACGCGCGGACCTCCGCCGCCGACGGTCGTTTGACCAGCAGGGCGGGATTGCGGTCGGTGACCTCGTTGGACTGCAGGTAGGTGTACCAGGACGACACGGCCGCCAGCCGGCGGGCCTTGGTCGCCGCGCTCGCCGGGCGGGACCCGCCGGAACGGATCAGCGAGGTCATCGTGACCGTCCAGTCGTCGAGGTCGGAGCGGCGGGCGGCCAGCGGCTCCAGCCGGGTCCGCGCGCAGAAGTCCAGCCATCCGGCCAGGTCGCCGTAGTAGGCGCGGCGGGTCGCCTCGCTGTTCTGGCTGCGCAGCCACGCGGCCGTCACCGTCCGCAGCCCGTACCGGTCGCCGGGGGCGTCGGCGGGCAGCGCCGGAAGGAGCGCGACGGCCTCGGCGAACGCGTCGCCGGCAGGGTTCCGCCCGATGCCGGGAAGGGCCGAGGGCGCGGGAACCGGGGCCGCCGGCGGCGCGGACGCCGAGGCGACCACCGCTCCGTGGAGCACGGGGTCATCGGGCGGGTTCAGGACGGTGCCTCCGGCGGCGATCGATGACGGGCGGTCGCTTTCATAGTGGCGCATCCCGGGGGAACGCCCTCACCCGGCGCGCTCGAGTTCACGCGTCCGCCGCCTTTGCTCCCGACGGCCGCCGGCCGTTCGGCCGAGCGCCCACACCGCCAGCCCCGCCAGGGCGTAGAGGGCGCCGAGCAGGCTCGACGCCGTCCAGCCCCGGGCGGCGTAGGCCCAGGCCGTGGTGATCGCGCCGGTGGCGGAGCCCAGGGAGTAGAAGGCCATGTAGGCGCCGATGACCGCGCCGGCCCTGTCCGGATGGGCCGTGGTGAGAAGGTGCTGGCTGCTGACGTGGACGGCCTGGACGGCGAAGTCGAGCAGGACGATCCCGACGATCAGCGGCCACAGCGTCGTCCCGGTCCGGGAGATGAGCGGCCAGGACGCGGCGAGCAGCGCGAGCGACCAGCCGCTGACCGCCTGCGCGCGGCCGGCGTCGGCCCACCGGCCCGCGCGGGCGGCGCCGAGTGCCCCGGCGAGGCCGACCAGCCCGAAGAGGCCGGTCTCGGTCCCGCCCAGTTCCCAGGGCCGGGCGCCGAGCACGAGCGCGAGCCCGCTCCACAGCGTCCCGAACGACGCGAAGAGGAAGAAGGCGATCAGCCCGCGGCTCAGGAACAGCCGGTCGGCGACCGCGAGCCTCGCCATCGAGGCGAGCACCCGGATGTAGCGCTCGTCCGCCCGCCGCGCGTCGGCCGGCAGGGCCAGCCGCACCGCGACGGCGGCCGCGGCGCAGAGCAGCGCGAGGACGACGTAGACGGCGCGCCAGCCGAGCGTGTCGCCGAGCACGCCGGCGAGGACGCGCACCCCGAGGATGCCGATCACCACGCCCGACGTGACCGCCCCGATGCTGCGGCCCCGCTCGCCCGCCGGCGAGACGGCGGCGACGTAGGCGACCGTGACCTGCACGACCACCGCGAACAGCCCCGCGACCGCCAGCCCGGCGATGGCGAAGGCCCCGTTCGGCGCGGCGGCGGCCGCGCCGGCCCCCGCACCGGTCAGCAGCAGGTGCCCGATGATGAGCCGGCGGCGGTCGAGCAGGTCGCCGAGCGGCACCAGCAGCACCAGGCCGGCGCAGTAACCGACCTGCCCCGCCGCGACCAGCCAGCCGAGGGACTCCGGCCGGAGCCCCAGGTCGGCGCCCGCGGTCTCCAGCACTGGCTGGATCGCGTAGATCGTGGACACCGCCACCGCGCACACCACTGCCGGCACCCACCGCTGCGGTCCCGAGACGGTCGCCACCGCCCACCTCCATTGGTAGCAATATGAAACCATTCGACCGTAGGGCATACTGGTTTCACTTCGCAACCGTTGATGGAGGTGTCCAGGTGGACGTGGTGTCCGGACCCGCGGGCGGATGGACCGACCCGAGGTGCCCCGTCGCGCGCACCGTCGACCTGGTGGGCGACCGGTGGAGCCTGCTGATCATCCGCGACGCCATGGACGGCGCGTCCTCGTTCACCGACTTCCGCGAGCGGCTCGGGATCGCCCGCAACATCCTCACCGACAGGCTCCGCCGGCTCGTGGACCACGGCGTCCTCGCCACGAGCACCCCGCCCGGCGGCAAGCGGCACGTGTACCGGCTGACCGACGCCGGCCAGGACCTGTTCACCACCGTCGTGGCGCTGCGCCAGTGGGGCGAGCGGCACGCCTTCGCCGACGACGAGCCGCACTCGGTCCTGCTCGACGACAACGGGGGAGCGGTGCCCGAGCTGGTCCCCCGCGGGCAGGACGGCCGCCCCCTCTCCGCAACGACATCCCACGTCCGAAAGACCACCTGAACCCGCGGCCCGTCCCCGCGCCCGACCGCCGGAGGTCTACGCGCCGAAGGTCCAGGTCCCGTCGCCGAGCAGCCGCTCCAGGTCGTCCGCGACCTGCACGACGAGGTCTTCCCCGAACACGACGAGAGTTCGTTCCACATAGTGGCCGAACGTGCCCACGCGTGCGTCCGCCGTGGCGAGGAACTGGAACTCGCCGCCGGCGATGGCGCTTCCCGGCCAGGACGGCTGCCCGGGGCCGCCGACGCGGTGCGGGTCGAACTCCCATCCGTCGAGGTAGGGCCGGTACTCGTACACCCATTCGCCAGGCCGGACGCAGGCGCGCAGACCGCGTTCGATGACGCCTTCGGCGGCCGCGATCGTCGGGTCGTCGTGACCGCCGAGCAGGCCGTGGAACCAGCTGCGCGAGTCGGCCGGCGCACGATAGCGGCCTCTGCCGCTGTCATAGTCGAAGCCGACACGGGCTTCGCAGCGGCGTCCGATCCGCTCGCTCTCGCCGCTATAGAGCGAGTGCCTTGCAGGCGGAGTCACCGCGGGTTCGCCCGGCGGAGTCCAGAAGTGGGATCGCGCGGTCGTGACTTCACGGAATTCAATCGCGAGCAGCGCGTCGCGGACCTTCCCGTCGGCGTCGGCGACCAGGAACGGCTTGGACGGACAGAACCGCCGCAGCGATGGCCGGGGCAGGCCGCGACGGCCCTTCCACGATGGGTCAACGCACGGATTTCGACGTCCCGGTACGAGTCGGCGCGCACGGCGCGCCGGGCCGCCAAGGGGACCCGGTGCGGGCCGGTCCGGGCCGCGAGTTCGAGTGCCGGCTGCGCTTGCGATTCGTCCCACCGGACCGAGCTCCGGCTCGGGGAGGCTGAGTTCGGCGGCTTCCCCGACCAGGACGCTGCGCTCCCAACCCGCCGCGAAGCCGACGGTGTCGAGCGCGGCGGTCAAGGTGCGGCGCGGCCGCGTCGTGGTGGAGCACACGCCACTCCACGGGCTCCACATGCGCGGCTGCGGACGCCTGCACCTCGTACGACCGAAGCCGGGTCCGTCAGCGGGCGGTGGTCGGCGACGCAGTGGGTGCCGTAGTGCGTGAGATTCAGCGAGCCGATCCGTTCTACGACCGTGCCGAACAGCGGAGGCGTCCGAACGCGACCTCGCAGTCCGCGGTCGTGCTCCGCGAGGAGCCACCCCTTGTCCAACGCCACGCCGGCATTCAAACAGGGGAATGCTTGAGGCACTACCGCTCAATGGGGCCTCTCGGGCGCGGCATACGCTTCGCCGGGGCCGGCGCGAAGGCGCCCGGACGGGAGGTCCGGGCGCCTTCGGCGGATGATGTGCCGCAGGCTGTGTCAGCAGGTGGCGACGACGCGGGTGCGGCCCAAGTACTTTCCCGTCCAGGTCCGGCGGGCACCTGGTGAAGACGTCAGGCACCATCGGCATGGCGAGCCGCACGGTGGTGGCGGTGTCGGCAAGCGTCAGCTCGGCAGCCGGCGCCGAGCTGACGGAACCAGGCGTCGTGCCCAGGACCTCGGCAGCCCTCGGCGAGGCTGCGCCCGGGCCCCACCGTCGCTCTGGCCACTTTTCTACCTGCCCGGCTCCTACTAAGCCACGGATGCCCTGCCCATAGCCGCAGGGTGCGGTCGTACCTCCGGAAGGGGCACTACCGGCAGTGGGGACACCGGCTGCGACCGCGTACGGCTTCGCTCGAGCTAACACCGGGATAAGGGTCATTATCACGGTGTCGCGGAGGAGTGATATTTAACCTTTTCGCGTGGCGCGTTGATAGTTTCGCGTGCTACTACGCGTTGAAAGATAGGATGAGGGCATGGTCGATGGGGAGCTTGGTGCGGTGCGGCAGGGTGGAGTGGGCGCTGGAGATGGGGCTAGCGGCGGGGATGAAGGTGGTGGGGGAGCTGGTGTGTGCGCATTGGAGGGGTGCGTGTTGCCGCTTCCGGTGGTGCAGGGGCGGGGGCGCCGGCCGAAGTACTGCAGCAAGGCCCACGCCGATCAGGCGAGCCGTGATCGGCGTGCCGCCGATGCTCTGACGGTCGACGAGCCCTTGGCTCGGGCCGAGGCGCTGGCCGCCGCTCTGCCGTTGGAGGGACTTGCGGAGCAGCTCGCGCAGCTACGCGAGTTCCTGGCCGCCGCGCAGGATGGGGCGTTGGCGCGCGTGCAGCACGCCGAGGCCGAGACGGTCGCCGCACGCCAGCTCGCCGCCGACGCCGACGCCCGGACGGCCACGGCCGAGCAGGCGCGCGCGGCGGCCGTGCGCGCCGCGGCCGACGCCGAGGACGCCCAGGTCGCGGCTGAGGGGCAGGCCGCTCGGGCCGCCGCGGCCGCCGAGCGGGCTCGGGCGGACGCCGCCGAGGCCGTCGAGGCGCACCGGCTCCTGCGCGAGGCCGCCCAGCAGGCCCAGGCCACCGCCGAGGACGCCCGCGATGCCAAGACCGCCGAAGCCCGCGAGCTGCGCCAAGCGCTCGAGGAGTCCCGGCAGGTCGCGCAGGCCGCTCAGCAGGAGTTCGCGGCGCAACTGGACGCCCTGCGCGACAAGGCCGGCCGGGCTCAGGAGTCTCTGGCCGCCGCTCGCGAGGCGCTGGCCGCTTCGCAGGGTGAGACGCGTGCGGCTCGTAGTCGGGCGGAGGCGACGGAGGCCGCGCTTGCGGCGGCTCGCGAGCAGGGGGCCGCCGCCGAGGCGCGGGGCCATGACCTCGCCGCCCGTCTGGAGTCCGCGCAGCGCGATCATGACGCCACTCGGGAGGCGCTCGTTTCTTCGCGCACCGATGTGGCCGCTGCTCGCGCCCTGGTCGATCGGCTGGAAGCCGACCTGGCCGCGTCCCGCGCCGACTCTCACGCGCAGCGCGAACGCGCGGCGCGTGCCGAAGCGGCGCTCGCCGCCCGTGCCGAGGCGGCGGTTCCGGCTCCGGAGCCGCCGGCCTAAGGGTTCAGTGCGTGCCGCCGTCGACGCCGAGGGCCATGCCGGTGACGTAGCTCGCGCGGTCGCTGAGGGGGGGCGGCCGGAATACGGGAGAAAGGGGCCGTGGGCTGAGCGTCGCTGATTAGGGTGACCGTCGTGGTGTTGGTGGCGGTCTTGGGGGTTTCGGGTGACCTCGGTCGATCGGACGGCGTATCCGGGGTTTGCCAGGGTGGTGTCGGCGCGGGAGTTGGCGGAGGCGTTCTCACCGACTGAGGCCGAGGTCGAGTGGGCGCGGGGCCGGACTCAGGATGAGAACCATCAGCTGGCGCTGATGGTGTGGTTGAAGGCCTACCAGCGGCTTGGGTACTTTCCGAAGGTCGAGGATGTTCCGGCGGCGGTGGTTGGGCACGTGCGCGGCGCGCTGGGCCTGGGCGACGATGTCGAGTTGGAGCGTGCGGCGGCCAGGTCGGCCAAGCGGCATCGTGAGTTCGTCCGCAAGCGGCTGGGTGTGGTGTACGACGCGCCCCAGGTCCGGCAGGTCGCCGAGGAGGCGATCCGGCGGGCGGTGCAGTCCAAGGACGACCCGGCCGATCTGATCAACGTGGCGTTGGAGGAGTTGGTCCGGCAGCGGTGTGAGCTGCCGGGGTACAGCACGTTGGACACGATGGCCGCCTCGATCCGTACCGAGGTCAACACCGGGTTCTTCCAGACGGTGGCAGAACGGCTGGACGCGGGTGCGCGTTCCCGGCTGGCTCGGTTGCTGGTGGTGGATCCGGTGACTCGGCGCAGTGAGTTCGACCGGTTGAAGGACGTGGCGAAGGCGGCGTCGCTGAGCAAGTTCAAGCAGCGGCTGGCGCTGCTGGCCGACATCGAAGCGATCGGTCCGACCGGGGTGTGGCTGCAGGGCGTGCCGCTGGGGAAGGTTGGGCATTTCGCCGGGGAGGCGCACGTCACCGACGCCGCCGACATGCGCAAGGTCGGCGAGGACAAGCGGTTGACGTTGCTGGCCTGTTTCGTGCACACGGCCGCGACCGGGGTCCGCGACGACGTGGTGACGATGTTCTGCAAGCGAATCGCCGCGATCCACAAGAGGGGCCGTGACCATCTGGAGGCATTGCGGGAGGCGCACCGGGCTGAGTCCGAGCGGCTGCTGGAGGTGTTCGGCGATGTGTTGTCGGTGGTGCAGGAGGCCGCATCCCCGGCCGGTGCCCCGACGGGCCTGGGCGATGGCACCGTCGCGTCTGACCCGGTGCCGGTCGCGTTGCCGACGGCACAGGAAGTCGCCGAGCGGGCCGGGCGGATGGTGTTGAAGACGCTGGAACAAGCAGGTGGCTTGGAGGCGCTGGTCGGCGCGCACGAGGCGGTGTCGGCGCATCACGGCAACAACTACCTGCCGCTGTTGGACCAGCATTACCGCTCGCACCGGTCGGCGCTGTTCACCCTGGTGGATGCGATCGAGTTGGAGGCCACCACGGCCGAGCGCAGCGTGCTGGAGGCGGTGGAGTTCCTGCGCGAGCTGCGCGGTGCCAAGGCCGCGTTCGTGCCGGAGGAGATCACGGTGGAGCGGCCCGGCCCCGCCGGGGAGTCGGCCCAGGTGCGGCTGCGGATCGAGGTGGAGGCGTTCGCCTCTGGGCAGTGGCGCAAGATCCTGCGCGACTCCAGCCGTCCCGGGATGCTGGTGCGCCGCCACCTGGAGGTGTGCGTGTTCTCCTACCTGGCGGCCGAGCTGCGCTCAGGCGACCTGGCCGTGGTGGGGTCGGACTCCTATGCCAACCTGCACGACCAGCTGATGTCGTGGCAGGAGTGCCGCCCGCTGGTGCCGGCGTTCTGCGCTCAGGCCGGTATCCCGGCCACCGCGGCGGCGCTGACCGCACACTACCGGGACAAGCTCGCCGCGATCGCGGCGGCGGTCGACGCCGGGTACCCGGCCAACACCGATCTGCTGCTGGAGGGCGGGCGGCCGGTGCTGCGCCGCCGCAAGGGCGCCGAACGCCGGCCCTCGGCGCTGGCGCTGGAGGCCGCGATCCATGACCGGCTGCCGCAGCGGGCGCTGCTGGACATCCTCACCCGCACCGCCTACCTGCTGAAATGGCATCGCCATTTCGGGCCCGCGTCCGGCTCGGACCCCAAGATCCGCGACGCGATGGCCCGGTACGTGCTGACGGCGTTCGCGCACGGCACCCTGCTCGGCCCAGCCCAGGTCGCCGCACACATGCGCGGCCTGGTCAGCGTGCACGAGCTGTCCTTGGGCAACAAGCACGCCAACGCCACCAAGGTCGACAAAGCGTCGGTGGACGTGGTGAACGCCTTCAACAAGCTGGATGTGGCGAGCGTGTGGGGCGACGGGAAGACGGTCGCGGCCGACGGCTCGCAGATCGACACCTGGGAGAACAACCTGCTGGCCGAGACCTCGATCCGGTACGGCGGATACGGCGGGATCGCCTACCGGCACATCTCCAACACCTACGTCGCGTTATTCTCCCGGTTCATCCCGTGCGGGGTGTGGGAGGCGGTCTACATCATCGACGGGCTGCTGAAGAACACCTCCGACATCCAGCCCGACACCATCCACGCCGACACCCAAGGCCAGGCGCTGCCGGTCTTCGGCCTCGGCGCGCTGCTGGGCTTCGACCTTTTGCCCCGCATCCGCAACTGGCACGACCTAATCTTCTACCGCCCGGACGCCGGCACCCGGTATCAGCACATCGACTCGCTGTTCGGCGACGACACAATCGACTGGGACCTGATCGAAACCCACTGGACCGACCTGCTGCGCACCGCGATCTCCATCCGGGAGAACAAGCTGTCGTCAGTGACGCTGCTGCGGCGGCTCGGCAACCACTCCCGCAAGAACCGCCTGTACCGGGCCTTCCGTGAGCTCGGCCGCGCGATCCGCACCATCACCCTGCTGCGCTACCTGTCCGAACCGCAGCTACGGGACCAGATCACCGCCGTGACCAACCGCACCGAGGCATTCCACGGGTTCGCCGGCTGGCTGATGTTCGGCGGCAAGCTCATCGGCCACAACGACCCCGACCACCAGGAGAAGGTGGTGAAGTTCAACGAGCTGATCGCCAACTGCGTCATCTACTCCAACGCCTGCGACATCACCGACGCCGCCAACGCCATCGCCGCCGAAGGCCACCCCGTTGACACCGACGACCTGGCCACCATCTCGCCCTACATCACCCACACCATCCGCCGCTTCGGCAACTGGACCCTCGACCTCACCCCACCCGGCCAGGCCCCCACCACCCGACTCGACCTCGAACCCCGCGTCCTGTTCGCCCCGAGCACCTAAAGCCCCTCACTCCATCCCGGCGGGCTCGCAGGCCCCTGGCGTTGCCCGGGGACGCTGTCGCGGGTAACGAACGCCTGCGCCGGGTCGCACTTCACGATCAAAGCCCACCCTCAATCCTGGTGCCAATCCGTCTGAAGTTGTCGCGGCGGGAGTGGGGCCCTGGGCGCAGAAGCGCGCAAGGAAGCAAGCTTGCTTCCTTGCGCGCTGTGGGCTAGGTCTGCGGTGTCACTCGACGAGGTTGTTCAGCGCGACGAGCATGACGACCGAAGCGCCGATCGCGGTCGTCATTGCGGGGTGGTGAAAGCCCAGCACGCCGCAATCGGCCGCCAGCACCAGCAGGATGAGCGAGCGCAGCGGCAGCAGCGTCCTGCCGCCAGGGGCGCTCGGAGTCTCAGGCCGGGGGGCCTCCTCCTGGCGTGGGCGCCGCTTGGTTCGTGGCCTCATGGGTGGTTCTCCTTCTGCCTCACGACACCGGTGCGAAGACAGGACCTGGGGCGGCCCCCTGTTGGAGCAGGGGAGTCGCCCGTCCTGACCAGTCCCATGTTGCAGAAACCCCGAGACAGGATCGACTTTCGAGAGTGGAGCGGATCCATTTCACGTGGAGCGCTCGCGCTTGACAAAGCCACCTCGGCATGCTTCAAGACTTCTCGGTTTCGATGCCGCTTCGCGCGCTGCCGCCTAGCATCAGCGCTATGACCACAGAAGGCTGGTTCAGCACGTCCCCTCCCAAAGCCAAATGCGATCAAGATGAGTGGGCTTTTGCTGACTCATTGGAGATCTTCGAGGTGCGGCAGGCGGTGGCGCAGATCTTCAAAACGACCGTGGCCCCGGTGGCTCACCTGCAGGAGCTTCAGGCTCTCGGTCCGGAGATCGGTGCTCTGCACACCGCTCACAAACTTCGGGAAGCTCTGGAGGTCGTGATCAGCGACCTGGTTGAGCAGGCCCGTGAACGCCATGTGCCGTGGGAGGCCATCGGCCAGGTACTCGGCGGAGTGCAAGCAAGCGCTGTCCAGAACAAGTACGGCCAGCGGCGCCGCGATCAGGAAGCCGCCGAAGAACGAGCCGAAGACGTCCGTTTCGAATCCTTGGCTGCTCGCTTCGGTGCTCGGCTGGCCTCAGGGGAGGAGCCGACCGAGGACCTGGACGAGTTCCTGGAAGAGATCAGCAATGAAAGCTATGCCGACCGGTTCGCCGCAATGCGCAACCTTGTCGATCACGCGCATCGAGTCTGCGAGCAGATCACGGCCCAGTTCGCCCAAGAGATGAACGATCTCCAGGCCGCGCAGGACCCCGACCTGTCCTCGGCCCTGGGGTGGTATCCGGCGAGAGTGAACGCGGTACACCAAACGATGATCAATATCTGGGTGGAGGTGAACAACGATAGTCAGATGTGGGTCGAGCTCGGGCGGCTGGGAAACGACGCGCGACGCATCACCGGAACGATGCTTCACGATCCCGTTAAGTACACCTTCTACGCCCTGACCAAGGCGATGTACGCCAGCTCCTGCTGCACACGCGCGTGGAACGCCCTCGCCAGCGACGAAGGGGATGTTCTGGACAGCTTCCGGTACCTGCAGAAGGTCCGCCTTTCCCTGTCCGAAATCCAGCTGATCATGGACAGGGAAGACGTCAAAGCCCTGATCCGAGCGCTGCCCTCCGAACCGCCCGGCAGTAGTTCGACGTGACGGTCGTGAGCAGCAACCGAACGGTCAACGGCGGTAGCGGGCCGGGAGAGGGCGGGTTGCCGCCGTCCAGCATTCTGATGCGGGTGGGTCAGCGTCCTGATCGTGGCTGCTGGGCGGTGGTGACGCGGGTTGCGTACACCCGGTAGGCCTTGCGTTCGGCCGATCCGGCGCCCTCGGCGGCCAGGGCCGCGCTCTGCTGCAGCGCGGCCTGGTGGAGGTGCAGCGGCACGGTGAGGCGGATGGAGTAGCCCTTGCCACGGCGGATGATCCGCCCCCCGATGACCGCGAAGCGGATGGCGTCATCACCGACGGCCCGCAGGTGGTCGGCGAGCAGGCCGGGCAGGTCGAGCGTCACCGGGGTGTTTGCGGTCGGGCCGGGCGGCTCGGCGGGAACAGGCAGCGCGTCCAGCTCAGTGGCCAGGTCGGCGGGGAGCTGGCGGGCTCCGGCGGCGTCCAGGATGCGGCGGATGGTCTTGGGCGCGACGTGGTGCTGGCGGGCCAGCGCCTTGACCGCCGTGCCCTCCTGGTAGGCGGTGACGATGTCGGCGGCCGTGCCGTCGTCGAGGGCAGTGGGGCGGCCGAGGGTCTTGCCGGAGGCCTCGGCGGCGGCGACGCCTTGGCGGGTGTTCTCTGAGATCATGTCGCGCTGGAACTCCAGCACGGCCGCTAGGACCGAGACCATCATCTTGGTGCCGGGGTCGTCGGCGGCCAGGTCGATCCCCGACAGCAGTCCCGATTCCACCCGCAGGTGCAGGCCGCGCCGGATCAGGACCGGGCGCAGGGCGAGGATATCGGCGACTGAGCGGAACAGGCGGGCGGCGTCGGCGATGCGGATGGTGTCGCCGACGGCGGCCTCGCCCAGCAGCCGGGTGAACCCCGCCCGGTCCAGAGACAGCTGGCGGCTGGAGGTGGCGGGGTCGTCGTAGGCAGGGGCGCCGGCGGCGATCAGCGCGGCCAGGGCGTGCCGCTGGCGGGCGTCGGTCTGCTTGTCGGTGGAGTGCCGCAGGTAGATCCGGTCCGTCATGTGGCCCCGTCCAGGTTGGCCGAGCGAGTTCCCGGCGGCTTCAGCACCCTATCGCGGGGGCGAAAAGGAGGGGCGGAACTCGGGATCGGATCCGATTGGATCGGCGGCTCGTTCCGGCAGGTGGCGTGCGGGTTCCTGATTGGATCGGGCGCAGGGGCGGATTCGGCCCATTCCGCCCCCACAGTTGATTGGCCGTTGGCACGCCCGCACCACCGGAGACGACCAGGCTCGGCTCCCCGCGGGCGTCCGCGGGGGAGTCCGGCTGCGTCGGTGGATCGCGACGCCAGGTCAAGTCCCGGCGGCCCCTTTCTCCCGTATTCCGGTCGCCCCCCCTTTTGACCTGTGCAAACGTCCGGGCACCGCCGACGTGAACCCGAGTGCGGTTACAGCGCGTGCAAAATGTGACGCTGCGTGATCAGATTCCGGGCGCCACCTGCGGCCCGCGCGGGGCGCCGACGGCGGCGAGGCGTACCGTGTTAGCGGCGACGCTGTTGGAAGGCGATACGCCACCAGGAACGTCGCTTGGACCGCTTGGCTATGCGCAGATTGTTCAGCGCGATGTTTTCGCCGTGCCGGTCGCCGAGCTCGCGGCAGATGTCCAGGTCTTGAGTGTGGGCGGTGATCGCCTCATCGAACCGCCGCACCTCCCGCAGCGCGATCCCCAGGTTGTTCAGCACCGCCCCTTCGCCGTGCCGGTCGCCGAGCTCGCGGAAGATGGCGGCGGCGTCGGTGTGGGCGGTGATCGCCTCATCGAACCGCCGCACCTCCTCCAGCGCGATCCCCAGGTTGTTCAGCGCCTGCCCTTCGCCGTGCCGGTCGCCGAGCTCGCGGCAGATGTCCAGGTCTTGAGTGTGGGCGGTGATCGCCTCATCGAACCGCCGCACCTCCCGCAGCGCGATCCCCAGGTTGTTCAGCGCCTGCCCTTCGCCGTGCCGGTCGCCGAGCTCGCGGCAGATGGCGGCGGCGTCGGTGTGGGCGGTGATCGCCCCATCGAACCGCCGCACCTCCCGCAGCGCGATCCCCAGGTTGCCTAGCGCCTGCCCTTCGCCGTGCCGGTCGCCGAGCTCGCGGAAGATGGCGGCGGCGTCGGTGTGGGCGGTGATCGCCCCATCGAACCGCCGCACCTCCCGCAGCGCGTTGCCCAGGTTGTTCAGCGCCTGCCCTTCGCCGTGCCGGTCGCCGAGCTCGCGGAAGATGGCGGCGGCGTCGGTGTGGGCGGTGATCGCCTCATCGAACCGCCGCACCTCCTTCAGCGCGATCCCCAGGTTGTTCAGCGCCTGCCCTTCGCCGTGCCGGTCGCCGAGCTCGCGGAAGATGGCGGCGGCGTCGGTGTGGGCGGTGATCGCCCCATCGAACCGCCGCACCTCCCGCAGCGCGATCCCCAGGTTGCCTAGCGCCTGCCCTTCGCCGTGCCGGTCGCCGAGCTCGCGGAAGATGGCGGCGGCGTCGGTGTGGGCGGTGATCGCCCCATCGAACCGCCGCACCTCCCGCAGCGCGTTCCCCAGGTTGTTCAGCGCCTGCCCTTCGCCGTGCCGGTCGCCGAGCTCGCGGCAGATGGCGGCGGCGTCGGTGTGGGCGGTGATCGCCTCATCGAACCGCCGCACCTCCCGCAGCGCGATCCCCAGGTTGCCTAGCGCCTGCCCTTCGCCGTGCCGGTCGCCCAACTCGCGTGTGGTGGTGAGGGCGTGCCGACCGGTGGTGAGGGCGTCGTCGAAGTGGCGGCGCCAGTGCAGGTACCGGTTCAAGCATCCGGCCAGAGGGGCGGTGAGGTCGGGGTGGGCGGTGGTGCACAGGGCGACGGCGGCGATCAGGTTGGGGCGTTCGGCGTCCAGCCAGGCCAGGGCATCTCGGCGGCCGGTGAATCGGTCGGGGACGGGGCTGCCGGGCAGCGCGCGCAGATGATCGTCGGCAGCATCGGCGAGCTTCAGGTAGTGCCGTAGCAGCCTGTGCACCGCGGCGGGCTTCTGGGGGCCGGTGCCGCCGGGCTCGGCGTCGCGGCCGCCGTCGTCACCGTCGTCGTCACCGTCGGCAGTGGTGGTGTGCTCGGCGTCGCTGCCGCCGATCTGCAGGGGCAGTTCGGTGGCGTAGAGCTTGATCAGATCGTGCATCCGCCAGGTGCCGGATCCGGCCGGGGCTTCGGTCAGCAGTCCCGCGCGGGCCAGTGCGGCCAGCAGCGGCCGCACGTGATCGGCGGGCCGATCGGCGAGGGCGACGGCGGCCTCGGTGCTCACGTGCGGGCCGGGATTGAGGCCCAGCAGCGCGAACATCTGCTGCTGGGGCGCGGTCAACCGCCGGTGGGACAGGGCGAACGCCGCCCGGACCGGCGCCGACCCCGTGGAGCCGTCGTTGCCGGGCAGGCGTACCCGGTCCAGCCGGGTGCGTTCGTCGGCCAGGTGGTCCACCAGGACGCCGACCGGTTGCCCGGGGTCGCCGATCAGGATCGCGGCGACGATCCCCAGCGCCAGCGGCAACCGCCCGCACAGCTCCGCCAGCCGGTCGACCGCCGGCGGGTCGGCAGCCGGGCGCGGGTCGTCGCCGCGGGCCAGCCGCAGAGCCGTGGTGATCAGCTGGGCCGCGGCGGGCGCGGCGAGTTCGTCCAGCTCGATCAGGCGGGCCCCGGGCAGGGCGGGGTCGGCCAGGGTGTCGCGGGAGGTGACCAGCAGCCGGTGCTGCCGCCCGCCCGGCACCAGCGCCGCGACCTGGTCCGCCGATGCGGCGCTGTCGGCCAGGATCAGCACCCGCTGCCCATCCTGCCCGCGGCGGGCCAGCTCGGCCCGATACTGGTCCACCTGCTCAGCCGGCGTCGCCGCCAGGTGGTCATCGGCGACGCCGAGCGCGCGCAGCAGCACCCCGACCGCCTGCCCGGCCGACACCGGGCCGGCCGGATCGTACCCGGCCATGTCCACGAACAGCGCACCACCGCCGAACCAGCCCTGCTCGACGGCCTGATGCGCGGCCTCCAACGCCAGTGCGGTCTTGCCGATGCCCCCCGGCCCCTGCACCGCCGTCACGACCACCTCCGAACCGGCTTCTGCCGGCCTGGCCGGCCCGCTACCTGGTGGAGGGCCGGGCGCCAGCAGCTCCAGCAGCTCCCCGACACGGTCCTGGCGGCCCACCAGGTGCGGCGGAGCCGCCGGCAGCGACACCACCCGCGGCGCCGCAGCCGCCAGCCGGAGATGATGGTGGACGTGATGACCACCCAGAAACTGGTCGCCGGCGACCTGGGTGACGCGGCCGCCCTTGCGGGCATCGGCCCGCTGATCCACTCGGGTCCGCTGATCCACTTGGCGCGGGTCACGGTCGCCGGGCGGCGGACCGCCGAACCGCCCGGTCACGGGGTCTCCCGCGGCTCCCGGCCCTCGCCTTCCTGATCCCCGCCGATCTGGGTGACCTTGGATTTGCGAGCGCGCGCCCGCTGCTCCACCTCACCGCCGGCCCGCCCCCGACGTCGCCCCGACGGCCTGCCCTGGCTGCCACCGATCTGCATGATCTCGCCCTCCTTGGTGGCCTCGGCCTCCTGCCGGACCCGGCGCCCCGCTGCAGCCGAATCCGGGGGCTGCGGGGTCAGCAACCCATAGGCGGCGAGCGCGAGGCCGACCACCGCGATCAGCACCCCGATCACGCTGCCCAGCTTGTCCGCCTTGTCCAGCCCGACCGCCGCGAAGTACACCACCAGCGCCACCAGCGCCGCCACCGTCAGGCCCGCGCCCGCCCCGACCTGCCACCTGCGGCGCCTCCCCCCGGCATCCCCGGCACCGCTCGAACCGCCCGTACTGCCAGCGTCCCCTCTCATGCCGCCATCATCGGCGCATCACCGCCTGCCCGCCACACAAACCAACGCAAACAGTCTCGGCGACCAAACGGCCAAGAGACACACGCGTCAACGTCCGGGTATCGGGGTGCCGGTGAGGAGCTTGCTAGGCGATACACCCGGGGCAGGACCCGACAGAACCTCCCTGCGGCCCGGCTCCCCGCCCCGCCGCGACCGGGCGCGACCGGGCGCGGAGCCGGGGCATGACGAACATCGGAACGAAAAGTCCCGCTAAGCGGGGCTGGCCGAGCTCGTTAGCGTGACTTTTCGTTCCGATGTCGCTCGGGTGTGAGTTGGTGCTGGTCAGCCCGTAGCAGTCGAGTCTTTGCCGTGCGTGAGTTCGCTGCTGGTGCTTCTAGGAGGATCATCGGGGGATGGACTTCGTCTACGACGCCAGCCAGGTGCACTTCCGCGCCGCGCTCGATTCCGCGAGGCTTGCCCGGCTCTACCGTCGCGAGGCTGAGGCCGAGCGTGCGGCGGGCGGCAGTGGTGTCGAACCAGGGAACCGCGAGGCGGATGCCGCGATCGTCACGGTGCTGCTGACGCAGGCGGCCGCTGAGGCCTACGGCAGCTGGGTGCATCTCCGGGCTGAACGCCACCCGGGTTTCCTCAAGTGGCAGCAGGCATGGAAGGAGTTTCCGCAGGCGGCTCGCGCCCTGGGGCGCTCGGGTGATTTCGAGCTGGACCCCGACCGGGCCGCGCTGCTGCTGTACATCAGTAGGTGGCGGAACTACCTCATGCACACCGACCCCGGTTGCCGGGTCAAGCTGCGAGACCAACTGGTGCAGACGGAGGAGATCAACGAGGGCGATGGTGAGCCGCAGATCGTCGCCCTGCTGAACGCCGAGCTCGCCGAGCGGTTGGTCGCCGACTTCGAGAAGCTGTTCCGGTGGGCTCAGGAGCATACGGGCGTCAGCGCCCCGTTCACGCACGGCGCCTGGTCCCGGATGCCTCCCACGACCTTCGAAACTCCGGTCGCAGTCCGCTCGTTGCCGGCGTGGAGAAGGGCGCTTCGCCGCCTGTGGCCGATGCGTAAATAGGTCCGGAACTCCTACCTCTGCGGTGAGCCGCCATTCGCATGGTCGGCCTCTGCGGCGAGTTCGAGTCGCTGGGCGGGGACGTCGATGCTCTGGTGGTCGCTGCCGGTCTTGAGCTCGGGCACGTACTTGTAGATCGTGGAGCGGCTGACCCCGAGGAGCCGGGCGATCGAGGCGATGGTGGCGTCGGGCTGGGCGAGCAGGGCTCGGGCGTGCCGGACCTGCTCGGGTGTCATCGCGGGCGGGCGGCCGAGCCGCTGTCCTCGGGCGCGGGCGGCGGCCAGGCCCTCGTGGGTGCCTTCGATGATGAGTTCGCGGATGAACTCGGCGAGTGCGGCGAACACGTGGAAGACCAGGCGGCCGCCGGCGGTGGTGGTGTCGAGGGCTTCCTTCAGCGACCGGAACCCGATGCCGCGCTTGCGCAGGCCGGCGACGATCGCGATGAGGTCTTGGAGCGAGCGGGCGAGCCGGTCCAGGGACGGGACCACGAGGGTGTCGCCGGGCCGCAGGTAGTCCAGGGCCTTCCACAGCTCTTCGCGCTCGACGTTCTTGCCGGACTTCTTGTCGGCGAAGATCCGGATGCAGCCCGCCGCTTCCAGGGCGAGGGTCTGCCGGTCGAGCCGCTGGTCTTTGGTCGACACCCGGGCATAGCCGACGAGCGCGCCGGTGAGGACCGCCGGTTCGGCCGCGAGCGGGTCACCGGTGATCGCGATGGCCTGTTCAGGAGCAGGAAGGGAGTCCACAGCCGAGAAGTGTAGGAGAAAGGGCTCACCCGGACTTGTTGAACAGCATGATCTCGCAACACGTTTTTTCGACAGTTGTTCGGGGTCCGGCCGGTCGCGCAGGCACCTTCGGGTGGGGGTGTTGTGAATCGAACGATTCTCAACACCCGGGGACGGCTCGCCGGGTGAGATCACGGGGTGTTGGAGGAGTGGTCTGGGGTCTTGTCAAGCAGTCGCAGCAGGAGGTCGGCGAACAGGATGATCTCGGCTGCTTCGGTGGGGTCGTCGAAGTCGACCTGGCGGTGGCTGGGTGGGTTCTTGAAGACGCCGATCGCGCCCTTGAACAGCTCCATAGTGGCGACCCGCTCGCTTTTCTCCACGTCCGTGTGGGACAACGGGCCGGGTGGGTCAGCGGCGAAGGCGAGTTGCATCAGGCGGACGCCGTACTGGTCGTTGCCGAACCCGGCGCGCTGACGGACTTGGACTTCGACCTCGCGCATGGCGGTGAACGCGGCGATCTCGAAGTCGCCTCGCATGAACTGCGGGCGTACCTTCTGCTCCAGCACCGGCAGCATCTCGATGTCCAGGCGCTGGACCGCTCGCAGCCAGGTCAGACCGAGGTTCAGGAGCTGCTCACCGCGGCGGCTGATGACGAACGCCTGCTGGGCGCTCTGGCCGGGGTTCCAGGCGATGAGGCCGTGGGTCTGGAGCCATCCCCATGCTTCCGACAACGCCCCGAGGACGTCGGGGCGCCGGCCGTATCCCTGTTTCGCGGAGATCAGCCAGTTTCCCCAGTTCCACTCTCCGTTGATCTTGGCGTCCCGCAGGACGTGCAGCGCGAGTTCGTCGAGGGGAAGGGTGAGGACCTCTTCGGGCGACAGCTCCCAGGACTGGTTGTTCATGACCGCCATCCTGGGCGACCTCGGTCCGGCTGGGCGTCGAACACGCGAGAACGCATCGACTCACTCGGTGGCTGAGGACGCCGGGCCGGCAGATGACCTCTCGAAGGTCAGGCCTTGGCCGGTGCGGGTTCGAGGGCTTCGGCAGGGAGGTCGGGCAGGCCCATCTGGGCATGTTCGACGTGGTAGAGCGCCTGGTCGATGAGCCGGCTCCGCACCCAACGGTGAGACAGAACCTCGCGCACGCGGCCCTTACGAATGATCTTCGTTTCCATCGGGCTGATCGGGATCGCGCAGCGGGCGAACACCGGTCGGGCCGAGGTCGGGTCTGGTGAAGGAGTAGGTGCCCGTCACGTTGATGTGCTTGCGGACGAACGGCGACAACCGTGCGACGTCGGCGTCCTGAACGGGGTAGCCCTGGGCTTTGAGCTGGTCGAGGGCCGCGTCGATGTAGAAGGTGTTCCACAGGGTGACGCAGTTGAGGACCAGGCCGAGGGCGCCGAGCTGGTCCTCCATGCCCTTGTGGTAGCGCTGGTACAGCTCGCCCTTCTTGCCGTGGAAGATCCGCGAGGCGAGGGCGTGGCGGCCTTCTTGCAGGTTGCGGACGCCCTTGATGTCGCGGCGGTAGGGCTCCTCGACGGCGTAGGTGAGGATGTGCAGGGTCTTGAAGATCCGGCCGTAGTGGGCGATGGCGTCGCCGAGCCGGGTGGGGTTCCCGTCGCGCTGGATCATCCGCAGCACGTCGTGAGCGCGGACCTCGCCGGTGTAGATCGACACGACGACCCGCAGGATGTCGGGCCAGTGCCGGACGATCTTGTCCAGGTCGACCTTGCCGCGGGCGAACCTGTTCAGCGGCCCGTAGTCGGTGTTCTGGATCCGCCAGCCTTTCTGGTCGGGGATGTCGGCCAGAGCGGGCCGGTACTGCATGCCGAGCAGGTGGACGAGCCCGAAGACGATGTCGGAGTAGGAGCCGGTGTCGGTGACCAGGACCTCGGGCCGGGCGCCGCCGTCGCGCCGGAACGCCACGTCGATCATGTGCAGGGAGTCGCGGACGGTGCCGGTGACGACCTTCGCCCCCAGCCCGGCACCCTGGTCGTTGATCATGTTGAGCCAGGTGACGCCGCGCCTGCGGCCGAAGTACTTCTTGTTCGGTCGCGTGTAGATGGACGGGACAGGGACGACGAACCGCATCCCGTCGATCGCGGCGACCAAGCCGCCGCCGAGCGCGCTCGCGAACCCGATCTGCCCCTGGGCGTCGATGAGCGGCCCGTTGGCCAGGGTGTAGGTCTCGGCCGACAGGTAGTTCTGGGCGATGTGCGACAGCCGCGCCCGCTCCAGCGCCGGGGGACCGGGCTTGACGACGGGCGCGTAGCCGATGTTCAACGCCTGGGAGGTGAGGCAGGCGGCGACCGAGGTCGTGAAGTCAGCGAGCTTGCTCTCCCCGCCGTCAGCCGAGGAGAACGCCTCGGTGAACCGCGGGTACCGCTCCATGGTCTCCAGCAGCAGCTCGGGCAGGTCGACGCGCGGAAGCATGTCGGAGACCCGCTTACGCAGGTCCACCAGCGAGGGCGGTTCGGGCAGCGCCGCCAGCGCCGCCACATGCAGCCGCCCGTCCTCATCCACACTGACCCCGACGCCTTCTTCACACAGGCGTGAGCCGACATCCCGCAGCGCCTGGTGCAGCACAAGGGCGTGCTCGGCCAAGAGCTGACCGGGGTCTTCGGGCAGGGACAGGTCGGTGAGTGCCGGCCCCTTGGCCGCTTCCCACTTGTGGCCGTCCAGGAGCTGGCCGCGCGGGTCCTTCCAGCGGGCGGAGACCTGGGAGTAGATGTCGCGGCGCCGCAGGTGCTTGTGGAACTGGGTGAGGACGCACATCGCGTAGGCGTTCTTGTCGACCGTGCTGCCGTTCGGCATCGTCTTGAACACCAGCCGCTGCCACGACCCGGTCACCAAGGCGGCGTCGACGTCGGTCTGCAAGACCTTCTTCTTGCGGCCGTCCAGCAACCTGGGCAGCTCCTTCATCGCCGCCAGCACCCGATCCGCCTCGGTCGTGGCGCCGAACTCGATCACCGTGGTGAGGGTCTTGAGGAACCCCGACACCGTTGAGATCTTCGCGGCGAGCTGCGCCCGGACCTCGCCATCGGGATCGGCGCCGGGCGGCGGCACCATCTCGAGCACCGCATCGGCCGCCTCCCGCAGTTGCCGGCGCGGCACGATCGCGTCGATCGACTCCATCAGCTGGTCCAGGCGCAGATCCTCGCCGTACTCCAGCGTCTCCAGCAACGTGTCGATCGCGGTCGCGAGCGTCGCCGAATGCTTGGCGAGCTTGGGATGCTGCCGGGCCCGTTCCCTGCTCGTGGCGGTCTCGGCCTTGCCGATCAGCTCCGTGGTCATGAGGACGTCGAGGAGGTCCAGGCAGTCGTCGACGGCCTTGCCCTCCAGGTAGATGACGGTGGCCAGCAGCGTCGCCAGCTGCCGGGACGGTCCGTGTCGGCGCAGCAGCGTCGCGGTCGCCTGCATCCCGTACCGGGCCAGGTCCACCAACCTGCGGTAGGGCACCTCGGGCGGAATCGTCAGGCCGCCCGCGCCGACCGACAGGATCTCCGCCGCCCGGTCCAGCGCCCGCTCCATGCTCCGACCCGATGGCACCGACGGACCTTGCCGCCACCGCTCCAGATCTGAGACCCGCCGGTCGTCGGGCACCTCCAGCAGCAGCTCCATCACGGCCCTCTGGCGCGGCGTCATGACGTAGAAGAGCGCGTCATACAGCCGCTCGGTCGCATCGTCGCGCACACGGGCGACCAGCCGGGCCAAAGTGGTGACCCCGGGCAGCAGCACCTTGCGCTCCCGCAGCCACACCACCCCGTCATGGAAGATCGTCTTCTTGCCGTCGCCGGTCGACCACGCCCGCGCGTCCACCCACGCCGTGAACTCCGCCTCCACCGCCCCGAACTCCCGCAGCCCGTAGGCCTTCCGGATCTCCTCCTGATGCTCGAACGGCGTCGCCCGCCGCTCGGCATACCGCTTCACCTGCGAGACGTCCTCGATCCCCAGCTGCTCCGCCAGATAGACCACGACCTCCTCCGGCACCTCCAGCGGATCGGGCAAGAACCGGCCCACGAACCGAGCCGTCGTCACCTGCAACGCCCAGCCGAGCCGATTGTGCGGACCACGCCGCCCCGCGACCAGCGCTCGATCCGCATCGTCCAGGAAGAAGAACCGCTCCAGCTCCGCCCGAGGCGGAACTCCTGCGAACCGGCCATAGGCAGCCGCCTCGCCATCACTCAAGAACTCAACTGGCATGAGCCCAGAAAGTAGAGCGAGCCAGACCCCCGCCTCAGCACGAAGATCCAACCGTTACGCGCCGCCAGCAACCAAGCCCGCGACGGAACACGAATACGCAGGTCAACAGCACGAACCCGGCGCCAAATCGAGGCCTCGGCCGACAGAGCCGCTAACGGGACTTTTCGTTCCGATGTTCGTCGACCCCCGACGCGGGCGCGCGGACGAGTCCGGCCCGCTCCCCGAAGTGGTGGTAGAGCGTCGGGGCCTGCACGCCCGTGGCTAGGCTGTGAGCGTCCGGTCACGCTCGTCGTCGGCTCGCGGGGAGAGATTTCCGCAGGGTCGTGTCGATCCGCGGGCCGCTCGTTCGACGTAAGGGTGCGCGGGCCGAGAGGCGGTCCCGGCGGACGAGGAGAGCGCGATGGCGAAGTACCTGCTGATCATGCGGGGCACCGACGCGTCGAACGCGGCCATGATGGCCGACATCGACGAGCTGATGGCCGCCACCCAGCGGTTCATCGGGGACATGGTCAAGGCCGGCGTGCTGCTGGAGGCCGAGGGGCTGGACGATCCGCGCCAGGGCGCCGTGGTCGACTTCGGCGGCGAGGCCCCGGTGGTCACCGACGGGCCGTACGGCGAGACCAGGGAGCTGTTCGGGGGCTTCTTCCTGCTCGACGTCGCCTCCAAGGAGGAGGCGGTCGAGTGGGCCAGGCGGGTTCCGGCGGCCCGCGGGACCAAGATCGAGGTGCGGCGGGTGGCGGGGAGCGACGAGGTGCCCCTGGCCGGCGCATGACCGGCGCGGCCGACGTCGAGGCCGTCTGGCGGATCGAGGCGGCGCGGATCGTCGCCGCGCTGACCCGGCTCACCGGCGATTTCGGGCTGGCCGAGGACGCCGCCCAGGAGGCGGTGGCCGAGGCGCTGGTGTCCTGGCCGGTCGCCGCCCCGGCGAACCCGGCCGGGTGGCTGATGGCGACGGCCCGGCGGCGGGCGATCGACGCGATCCGCCGCCGGACCGCCCTCCAGGACCGGTACGCCCTGCTGGCGGCCGGCCCGGTGGCCGAGGAGGACGTCGATCCCGACCGGATCGACGACGACGTGCTGGCGCTGATGTTCATCAGCTGCCATCCGGTGCTCTCCCCGGAGGCCCGGGTGGCGCTGACGCTGCGGGTGGTCGGCGGCCTGTCCAGCGAGGAGATCGCCCGCGCGTTCCTGGTGCCGGTGCCGACCGTGCAGGCCCGCCTCACCCGGGGCAAGAAGACGATCGCGGCGGCCGGGGTGCCGTTCGAGGCGCCGCCGGCCGCCGAGCGCCGGGAGCGGCTGGGCGGCGTGCTCAGCGTCCTGTACGTGATCTTCACGGAGGGGGCGACGGCCACGTCGGGCGACCGGCTGCTGCGCCCCGACGTCGCCTACGAGGCGATCCGGCTGGCGCGGACGCTGGCCGCGCTCCAGCCGGACGAGCCGGAGGTGCACGGCCTGCTGGCCCTGTGCGAGCTGACGGCGGCGCGCTTCCCGGCCCGGACCGGTCCGGACGGTTCGCCGGTCCTGCTCGCCGAGCAGGACCGGCGGCGGTGGGACCGTGCGGCGATCCGCCGCGGGCTGGCCGCGCTGGCCAGGGCGTCGGCGCGCGGCCTCGGCCCCTACGGCTTGCAGGCCGCGATCGCCGCCGTCCACGCGGCGGCGCCCTCGGTCGAGGCGACCGACTGGGACCGGATCGTGGTGCTCTACGAGGCGCTCGGGCGGGTCGCCCCCTCGCCCGTCGTCGAGCTCAACCGGGCCGTCGCCGTCGCCATGGCCTCCGGCCCGGAGGAGGCCATGGCCCTCGTGGACGAGCTCGTCGCCTCCGACCGGCTCCCCGGCTCGCACCTGGTCCCCACGGTGCGCGGCGAACTGCTGGCCCGGCTCGGGCGGCGCGCGGAAGCGCGCGCCGAGCTGGAACTGGCGGCCCGGCTGTGCGCCAATCAGCGCGAACGCTCGGTGCTGCTGCGCAAGGCGGCCGCACTGGCCTGACTCCTTCGGCCTTCCCCGGCGGGTAGCTCCACGGTGACGCTCATCCCGCCGGACGGGCGCGGGGCGAGGGTGAGGGTTCCGTCGTGCGCGCGGGCGATGGTGTCGACGATGGCCAGGCCGAGGCCGACGTTCGCCTGGTCGGTGCGGAGGCGTTCGGTGCCGCGCTTGAACGGTTCGGTGAGCGTCGATACGAGCTCGGCAGCGAGCTTCTCGCCGGTGTTCTCCACGGTCAGCGCCGCCGTTCCGGAGCGGGTTCCGGTGTTGATCCGCAGGATGCCCTGCTCGGGCAGGTTGTGGACGATCGCGTTCTGCACGAGGTTGGTGGTCATCTGCAGCAGGAGCGCCGGTGAGCCGGCGACGGGGGTGACGTCGCCGGAGGTCTCGATGGTGACGTCGTGCTTCTCCGCCAGGGGCAGGAGCGTCTCGACGGCCTCCTCGGCGAGCAGGGACAGGTCGACGTGCTCGCGGGTGAAGGACCGCTGGTCGGCGCGGCTGAGCAGGAGCAGCGCCTCGGTGAGCTCGATCGCCCGGGTGTTGACGGTGTGGAGGCGGTCGATGACCTCGCGGGTGTCGTGGCCGGGGTCGGCGCGCGCCACGTCGAGGAGCGCCTTCGAGACGGCCAGCGGGGTGCGCAGCTCGTGCGAGGCGTTGGCGGCGAACCGCTGCTGGACGGCGACGTGCGCTTCGAGCTGCGCGAGCATCGTGTCGAAGGCGTCGGCGAGCTCGCGGAACTCGTCCTTGCGGCCCGGCAGCCGGATCCGCTGGGAGAGCGATCCGGTCGACGCCAGGCGGGTGGCGTTGGTGATGCGGGTCAGGGGAGCGAGGATGCGGCCGGCGAGGATCCATCCGCCCGCCAGGCCGAACACCAGCAGGAACGCCAGCACCAGGGCGGCCTTCGGCGCGAAGACGCGCAGCAGGACCGAGCGGATGGGGAAGACGCCGTCCACGGTGGTGACGGTGGGGCCGAGGAGCGCCCGGTCGGGGACGTAGCGCAGCAGGAACGCCCAGACCGCCGCGAGCAGCAGGACGCCGGCGAGCATGAGGAAGGCGGCGTAGCTGAGGGTGAGTTTGAGGCGGACGCTCAGCCCGGGCGCCCTACGCACGCCCGTCCCCGATGCGGTAGCCGGAGCCCGGCACGGTGGCGATGATCGGGGGTTCGCCGAGCCGCTTGCGCAGCGCCGAGACGGTGATGCGCACGGCGTTGGTGAAGGGGTCGGCGTTCTCGTCCCACGCGCGTTCCAGGAGTTCCTCCGCGCTGACGACGCCGCCCTCGGCGGAGACGAGGACCTCCAGGACGGCGAACTGCTTGCGGGTGAGCGCGATGTAGCGGCCGTCGCGGTGGAGCTCGCGGCGGAAGGGGTCCAGCCGCAGGCCCGCGATCTCCCGCACGGGCGGCCTGCTGTGGGCGCGCCTGCGGTCGAGCGCCCTCAGCCTGAGGACGAGTTCGCGCAGCTCGAACGGCTTGGTGAGGTAGTCGTCGGCGCCGAGCGCGAATCCGGACGCCTTGTCGTCGAGCCGGTCGGCCGCGGTGAGCATGAGGATCGGCATGCCGCTGCCGGAGGCGACGATGCGTTCGGCGATCTCGTCGCCGGACGGCCCGGGGACGTCGCGGTCGAGGACGGCGATGTCGTAGGCGTTGACGCCCAGCAGTTCCAGGGCGGTACCGCCGTCGCCGGCGATGTCGGCCGCGATGGCCTCCAGGCGGAGGCCGTCGCGGACGGCTTCGGCCAGGAAGGGTTCGTCCTCGACGATCAGCACGCGCATGCCCTCGACGCTACGAGCCGGTGCGTATCGTCGGCGTATGGCGGACCGCCGGCCGCACGGCGGGCGCCGATGGTACGCCGGTCGCGAGGTGGGCAGGAGGGGACCGGGATGACGTGGAGGCGGTGAGCGGCCATGGCGCGGCGGATACGGCTCGGCGTGCTGGACGTCGGCTCGACCACGGCCCATCTGGCGATGTTCGAGCTGACCGCGGGGGAGCGGCTGCGGCCGCTGGGATCGCTGAAGCGCCCCACCCGCCTCGGGCAGGACGCGCCCGGTGACCGGCGCCTCGGTGCCGCCGAGATCGAGCGGGCCGCCGTCGCCGTCGGCGAGTGCGTCGACCACGCGCGCCGGCAGCGGATGGACGAGCTGGCGGCGTTCGCGACCTCGGTCGTCCGCGACGCCCCCAACGCCGGCAAGGCCGTGCGCCGGATCGCCGCCGCCACCGGCGTGGAGCTGGGGTTCCTGGACGGCCGCGCCGACGCCGAGCTGACCTTCCTGGCCGCCCGCGCCTGGTGCGGGCGCTCGGCGGACCGCCTCCTGGTCGCCGACATCGGCGGCGGCACCATCGAGATCGCCTACGGCGCCGGCGCCGTCCCCGACATCGCGGTCTCCCTCCCGCTCGGCGCGCGGCGCCTCACCGCCGAGCACCTGCCCGCCGACCCGCCGCGGCCGCGCCAGGTGAAGGCGCTGCGCCGCCTGGTGGACGCCGCGGTCACCGGCCTGGCCGACGACCTGGAGCTGGACGGCGGGGTCGACCGCGCGGTCGCCGCGTCCCGCACGCTCGCGCAGCTGGCCGCGCTGACCACCGGCCCCGACCGCAGGCCGGGCCTGCTGGAGCACCGGCCGCTCATCGAGCATCTCGGCCCGCTGACGGTGATGGCCGCCGACCAGCGGGCCCGGCTGCCCGGCATCACCCGCCCCCGGGCCCGGCAGATCGTCGCCGGTGCCATCGTCGCCGACTCGCTGCTCGGCACCCTCGACCTGCCCGCCCTGGAGATCTGCCCGTGGGCCCTGCGCGAGGGCGCCGCCCTGCACCGCCTCGCCGCTTTCACCGACCGCACCCGCCCCCGGCTGATCGAGCACCTCCTGCACCCGCTGTGAGCGGGCGGCGCCTCAGCCGTTGATCACGGCGCCGGCGAGGCGCGTGAGCTCGGTGCGCTGCGCCTCGGTGAGCCCGGCGGTGAGCGCGGCGACGCGGCGGCCGATCTGCTCGGCGCCCTGCTCGGTGAGGCGCCGTCCCTCGTCGGTGAGGGAGACCAGCACGGCGCGCCCGTCGTGGGGGGAGGGGGAGCGGCGGACGAGGCCGCGCTTCTCGGCGCGGCTCACCAGGCCCGTCATGGACGACTTGTCCAGCCCGAGGTGGCCGCCGATCTCCAGCATCCCGGCGGTCCGGTCGCGCAGGACGCCGAGCAGCCGGATCTGCACGACCGACAGGCCGTGCTCGGCGCCGGCCTCCGCCAGCGCGCGCTGGACCAGGAAGGACAGCTGCACCAGGGCGTCCACCGTGCTGAGGGGCGGTTCGTCGGCGGTCATGGGGACACCCTAGTTGACGTGGTACGCGGCGCGAACTACCGTCGAGGTAGTACGTGACGCAAACCAGTTCCGTTCCGGGAGGTCCCCATGAAGGCAGCGCTCGTGCGCTCGTTCGACGCCCCGCCCCGCTGCGAGGACGTCCCGGCGCCGGTGCCCGCCGGCGACGACGAGATCCTCGTCGACGTGCTCGCGGCCGGCCTGCACCCGCGGGTGCGCTCGGCCGCCGACGGCAGCCACTACACCTCCGGCGGGGAGCTGCCCATGGTCCCTGGCATCGACGCCGTCGGCCGCACCCGCGACGGGGAGCTGCTCTACTTCGTCGCGCCGGACTCCGCGCTCGGCACGATGGCCGAGCGGGCCGTCGTCGACCGCCGCCGGGCGGTCCCGCTGCCCGCCGGCACCGACGCGGTCGCCGTCGCCGCGGCGATGAACCCGGCGATGTCGTCGTGGGTGGCGCTGCGCCGCCGGATCGCGCTCGCCGAGGGCGCCGCCGTCCTGGTCCTGGGCGCCACCGGCAGCGCCGGGCGGCTCGCGGTGCAGATCGCCCGGCGCCTCGGGGCCGCCCGCGTCGTCGGCGCGGGACGCGACGCGCGGCGCCTCGCCCTGCTCAAGGAGCTGGGCGCCGACGAGGCGGTGAGCCTGGACGGCGCCGCCGGCGAGGTCGCCGACCGGCTCGCGCGCGCCGCCGCCGACGTGGACGTCGTCCTGGACTACCTGTGGGGGCGGCCGTCCGAGCACGCCATGCGCGCCCTGCTGACCGCCCGCGCCGACCGGGCGCGGACGCTGGCCTGGATCGAGATCGGCTCGGTCGCCGGCCCCGACCTCGCCCTGCCCTCGGCGCTGCTGCGCGCCGCCGACCTGCGGCTGCTCGGCAGCGGCCAGGGCTCGGTGACCACCGCGGGCATCGTCGCCGAGCTGCCGTCGCTCGCCGAGGAGATCGCGTCGGGCGCCCTCGCGGTGCGCGCGCGGCCGGTGCCGCTGGCGCGCGTCGAGGAGGCGTGGAACGCGCCCGTCGCGCCGGGCGAGCGCGTGGTCATCACGCCCTGACGACGGCGGCGGGTCAGAAGCCGATGATGGCGAAGACGATGGCGCCGATGACGTGGGCGGCGACGGTCAGCACCAGGCCGGCGACGAAGATGTTCTTGGCCGTCGGATGGTCGAACTGCGAGCCGGGCCGCGACCGCTGCTCCGAGCGGCGCAGCGCGTCCTGCTCCAGGTCTTCCAGCGACGGCAGGAAGGACGGCCGCTTGAGGGCGGGCATCGGCGGACCTCCGGTAATCGACCACTAATGATTAGCGCACTAACCGTTAGTGTACGATACGTGTGTCGCCGATCCGAGAGCGCCGGAGGAACCCGTGAGTGATCTCGACCACGCCGCGTCCCCGGCTCTGCCGGCGGACATCGACCCGCTGGCACTGGAGAACCAGGTCTGCTTCGCGCTGGCCGTCGCCGCCCGGTCGGTCATCGCGGTCTACAAGCCGCTGCTGGAGCCGATGGGGCTGACCCACCCCCAGTACCTGGTGATGCTCGCCCTCTGGCAGCGCTCGCCGCTGTCGGTCAAGGAGCTGAGCGGCCTGCTGCAACTGGAGCCGGCCACCCTGTCGCCGCTGCTGAAACGCCTGGAGGCGGCGGGCCTGGTGGAGCGGCGCCGCGCCGTGCGGGACGAGCGCGCCCTCGCGGTGATGCTGACCGAGGACGGGCGGCGGCTGCGGGAGCGGGCCTTGGAGATCCCGCCCGCCATCGTCCAGCGACTCGGCATGGACATCGGCGAGCTGCGCGCCCTGCACGGCGCGCTCACCGAAGTGATCGCCGCGGCCAGGAGCGTCCCGGCCGCGGGCGGCTGAGCCCGGTCACCCGGGCCGGCGGGCCAGCCAGAGGAAGCGCGTGGAGCGGACGGCCAGGTCGTCCCTGCGCAGCACGGCGTGCGGACCGTCGTCGTCCAGGAGCGCGTCGAGAGCGGCGCGGTCGCCTTCGTCCAGGCGGTCGGACAGGTGGGTGCGGAGGCGCCGCAGGGACGCGCGCGCGTAGCGCCCGGTCGCGGGCGGGGCCGCGTCTACGCCGACGGTGCGCTCCTCCTCGACGGTGAAACCGGCCGCCGCCAGGCGCGGGCCCCAGTCCGCGCCGAGGTGCGGCACCTGCTCGGCCTGCGCGGCGGCCAGCGCCTCGTGCAGGCGCGCCTCCATGCCGGGACGGCCGACGCCGATGTCGTCGGGCAGGAAACGCGGGAAGCCGTCCATCTCCAGGAGCGCGAGAACGGCGCCCGGCCGCAGGACACCGTGCAGCCGGGCGAGCGTGCGGTCGGGGTCGGCCATGTGGTGCAGGGACGCCGACGCCCACGCGGCGTCGAAGGGCCCGCCGAGGTCGGGCCACGTGCCGTCCAGGTCCGCCTCGATCGTGCGGACGCGGTCCGCGGCGCCGTGCTCGCGGGCCTTGGCGGCGAGGCGGTGCAGCAGGGAGGCGGAGGCGTCCACGGCGACGACCTCGGCGCCGGCGAAGCGGTCCAGGAGGGGGAGGGCGCCGGCGCCCGTCCCGCTGCCGAGGTCGAGGATCCGGTCGGGCGGCGCGGCGAGCGCCTTCGCGAGCCGCGCCGTGACATCGGCGAGCAGGGCGCCGAAGACCTCGGCGTCGAGGTCGAGGATCTCTCCTAGAGCGTGCTCATCTGCGTGCCCGTGCCCGTGTTCGTGCCCGTGTTCGTGCTGGTGGTGCTGTTCCATGCTCCGAGCCTAGGCACCTTTTGCCTAACTGGCATACCATCTTGCGTATGACGCAAGACAGCGAGCTGGACGCCCTCGTCCGCATGCGGATCAGGGGGATGCGGGCGGCCCTCGGCTGGTCGCTGGACGACCTCGCCGAGCGCTGCCACCTGAGCCCGTCCACGCTGAGCCGCCTGGAGACCGGGCACCGGCGCATCGGCCTGGACCAGCTCACCGCGATCGCCCGCGCGCTCGGGACGACGCTCGACCGGCTCGTGGAGTCCGCCGACGACGCCGACGTGGTCATCCGGCCGCACCACGACGAGGTGCGCGGGACGACCACCTGGACGCTGAGCCGCGAGGCGGGCGCGCACGGCCTCACCGTCGCCAAGATCCGCATCACCCGGCCGGTGCGGCGCGGCACCGAGGAGCTGCGGGTGCATCCGGGCCGCGACTGGTTCACCGTGCTGTCGGGCACCGTCGTGCTGCTGCTCGGCGAGCGGACGATCAGGGTGGAGGCGGGCCAGGCGGCCGAGTTCTCCACGATGGTCCCGCACGCCTTCGGCTGCGACGGCGGACCGGCCGAGGTCATCGGCATCTTCGACCCCGACGGCCGGCGCACCCACCTGCGCCCCGGCGAGTAGTCCCCGCCGGGCGCCGGTCCCGCTTCTCTCCCTCGGTCAGCGGTCGTCGATGACGCGGCGCAGCTTCCCGGCCGAGCGTTCCAGGGTGCCGGGGTCGACGACCTGCGCGGAGACGCTGACGCCGACGCCGTCCTTCAGCTCGCGGACGAGGCGCTCGGCGGCGGCGAGCCGGACGTGCCCGGCGGCGTCCGGGCGGGCCTCGACCCGCACGGTCATCTCGTCGAGGCGGCCGGGCCGGGTCAGGTGGAGCTGGAAGTGCGGTGCGAGGCCGGGGACGCCGAGGACGGCCTCCTCGACCTGCGTGGGGAACACGTTGACGCCGCGCAGGATGATCATGTCGTCGTCGCGGCCGGTGATGCGGCGGATGCGGCGGAACCGCGGGTCGGCGGTGCCGGGCATCAGGCGGGTGAGGTCGCGGGTGCGGTAGCGGACCATCGGGGCGGCCTCGCGGGTGAGGGTGGTGAGGACGAGCTCGCCGTCCTCGCCGTCGGGCAGCGGGGCGCCGGTGACCGGGTCCACGATCTCGGGCAGGAAGTGGTCCTCCCAGACGTGCAGGCCGTCCTTGGTGGTCGCGAACTCCTGCGCGACGCCCGGACCCATGATCTCCGACAGCCCGTAGATGTCGACGGCGTCCAGGTCCAGGCGTTCCTCGATCTCGCGGCGCATCCCCTCGGTCCACGGCTCGGCGCCGAAGATGCCGACGCGCAGCGAGGAGGCGCGCGGGTCCAGGCCCTGGCGCTCGAACTCGTCGACGAGGGCGAGCATGTAGGAGGGGGTGACCATGACGACGTCGGGCCGCAGGTCGTGGATGAGGCGCACCTGCCGGGCGCTCTGCCCGCCGGACGCCGGGATCACCGCGCAGCCGAGCCGCTCGGCGCCGTAGTGCGCGCCGAGGCCGCCGGTGAACAGCCCGTACCCGTAGGCGACGTGGACCTTGTCGCCGGGGCGGCCGCCCGCCGCGCGGATGGAGCGGGCCACCAGGTCGGCCCAGACGTCCAGGTCGCGGGCGGTGTGGCCGACGACGGTCGGCTGCCCGGTGGTGCCGCTGGAGGCGTGGAAGCGCCGCACCTGGTCGTGCGGGACGGCGAGCGTCCCGTAGGGGTAGGCGGCGCGCAGGTCGTCCTTGGTGGTGAAGGGGAAGAGGGCGAGGTCGTCCAGGGTGCGGCAGTCGTCGGGGTGGACGCCGGCCGCGTCGAAGCGGCGCCGGTGGGCGGGGACGTTGTCGTAGGCGTGGCGGAGCGTCCAGCGCAGCCGGTCGAGCTGGAGGGCGCGGAGCTCGTCGATGTCCATGGTGCCCTCCATGGTCACAGATCGGCCAGGGCGGCGTGCGGCCGCTCCAGGCAGTCGGCGACGAACCGCAGGAACGCGGCGGCCGTGCCGCCGTCGCAGACGCGGTGGTCGAACACCAGCGAGAGCTGGGCGACCTTGCGGACGGCGAGCGCGCCGTCCACGGCCCAGGGCCGGTCGATGATGCGGCCGATGCCGAGGATGGCCGCCTCGGGATGGTTGATGATCGCGGCAGAGCCGTCGACGCCGAACATCCCGTAGTTGTTGAGGGTGAAGGTGCCGCCCGTCATGTCGGCGGGGGCGAGCCTTCCGGCGCGGGCGGCGTCCGCGAGGCCGGTGAGGCCGTCGTGCAGGCGGGCGGCGCTGAGCACGTGGGCGTCCTTGAGGACGGGGACGACGAGGCCGCGGTCGGTCTGGGCGGCGAACCCGAGGTTGACGCCGTCCAGCAGCACGATCTCGCCGGCGGCCTCGTCGACCCGGCTGTTCAGCTCGGGGTGGCGGGCGAGCCCGGCGAGGACGAACCGGGAGATCAGCGCGAGCAGGCCGAGGGGGACGGCGCGGCCGGCGTTGGCCTGGCGGCGGAACTCGACCAGCCCGGTGGCGTCCACGTCGACCCAGACGGTGGCCTCGGGGACCTCGCGGCGGCTGCGCGCGAACACCTCGGCGGCGGCGCGGCGGGCGCCGCGCAGCGGGATCCGCTCGCGCACGGGGCGCGGCAGGTCGCCCGCCGGCGCCGCTGCCGGTGCCGGTGCCACTGTCGGGGCGGTGGTGGCGGCGATCGCCTTCAGCACGTCGGAGCGCAGGATGAGGCCGTCGGGACCGGTGCCCTCCACCGCCGTGAGGTCGACGGCGCCGTCGCGGGCGAGGCGGCGGACGAGCGGCGAGGCGACGCGGGTGCGTCCCGGCCCCGGCGCGGGCGGTGCGGCCTTCGGCATCGGGCGGCGGCGCGCCCGCCGCCGTCGCGCGGTGTCGGACGTGCCGTAGCCGACGAGGACGTTGCCGGACGTCGAGCCCGCCCGCTCCTCCTCGGCGTAGCGGGCGGCCGCCGCGTCCTGGAGGGGGGCGGCGGCGGGGACGGGGGAGTCGTCGATGACGACGAGCACCGCGCCGACGTCCAGGACCGCGCCCTCGGCGGCGGGGCGGCCGGTCACCACGCCCGCGTAGGGCGTCGGGACCTCCATGACGGCCTTGGCCGTCTCGACCTCCACGACCGGCTGGTCCACGGCGACCTCGTCGCCGACGTCCACCAGCCAGCGGACGATCTCGGCTTCGGTGAGGCCCTCGCCCAGGTCGGGCAGGGCGAACTCGCGGGCGGTCACGCGTCCTCCCATTGCAGCGTCGCGACGGCGTCCAGCACCCGGTCGACGTTCGGCAGGTGGTGGTGCTCCAGCTTGGGCGGCGGGTAGGGGATGTCCAGGCCGGTGACGCGGCGGACGGGCGCCTCCAGGACGTGGAAGCACTGCTCGGCGATGCGGGCGGCGACCTCGGAGGCGACGCTGGCGAAGCCCTGCGCCTCGGCGACGACGACGGCGCGGCCGGTCTTGGCGACGCTCGCCATGACGGTGGCGTCGTCCAGGGGGACGAGGGTGCGCAGGTCCACCACCTCCAGGTCCCAGCCCTCGGCGACGGCGGCCTCGGCGGCCTGCATCGCCACCGGCACGCTCGGCCCGTAGGCGACGAGGGTGGCGTCGCGGCCCGCGCGGCGGACGGCGGCGCGCCCGAACGGCTCGGTCTTGGCGGGCAGCGTCGCCTCGGCGCGGCTCCAGTACAGCCGCTTGGGCTCCAGGAAGATGACCGGGTCGGGCGAGGCGATCGCCTCGCGCAGCAGGCTGTAGGCGTCCTCGGCGGTCGCGGGGGTGACGACGGTGAGGCCGGGGGTGTGGGCGTAGTAGGACTCCGAGGAGTCGCAGTGGTGCTCGACGCCGCCGATGCCGCCCGCGTAGGGGATGCGGATCACCATGGGGAGGGTGACGGCGCCGCGGGTGCGGTTGCGCATCTTGGCGACGTGGCTGGCGATCTGCTCGAACGCGGGGTAGGCGAAGGCGTCGAACTGCATCTCCACGACGGGCCGCAGCCCGTTCATCGCCATGCCGACCGCGACGCCGACGATGCCGGACTCGGCGAGCGGGGTGTCGAAGCAGCGGTCCTCGCCGTAGGCGCCGGTGAGGCCGTCGGTGATGCGGAAGACGCCGCCGAGGGCGCCGACGTCCTCGCCGAACACCACGACCGAGGGGTCCTCGGCGAGCGCGTCGGCGAGCGCGGTGTTGATGGCCTGCGCGACGGTGACGGAGCTCATCGGGCGTCCTCCAGCTCGTCCGCGGCCTGCTCGGCGCGCAGCCGTTCGGCCTGGTCGCGCAGCTGGGGCGTGGGGGAGGCGTACACGTGCGCGAACAGCTCGTCGCCGCCCGGGACGGGGCCGGCGGGCAGGCGCTCGCGCAGGTCGGCGGCGTCGGCCTCGGCCTGCGCGGCGATCTCGGCCTCCAGCGCGGCGTCGAGCAGGCCGGCGCCGCGCAGGTGGGCGGTGATGCGGTCCAGCGGGTCGCGGTCGCGCCAGGCGGCGACCTCCTCGTCGCTGCGGTAGCGGCTGGCGTCGTCGGCGTTGGTGTGGGCGTCCATCCGGTAGGTGTGCGCCTCGACCAGCGTCGGGCCGCCCCCGGTGCGGGCGCGCTCGGCGGCGGCGCCGACGACGGCGAGGACGGCGGCGACGTCGTTGCCGTCCACGCCGATGCCGGGGACGCCGTAGCCGACGGCCTTGTGCGCCAGCGACGGCGCGGCGGTCTGGCGGGCGAGCGGCACCGAGATGGCGTACCGGTTGTTCTGCACGAAGAACACCACGGGGGCCTGGAAGACGGCGGCGAAGTTCATCGCCTCGTGGAAGTCGCCCTCGCTGGTGGCGCCGTCGCCGAGGAAGGCCAGCACGACGGTGTCCTCGCCGCGGGCCCTGGCGGCGTAGGCGACGCCGACGGCGTGCGGCGCCTGCGTGGCGAGCGGCGTGCACTGCGGGCCGGTGCGGTGCGCGATCGGGTCGTAGCCGCAGTGCCAGTCGCCGCGCAGCAGCGTCAGCACCTCGACGGGGTCGATGCCGCGGGTGACCAGGGCGACGCTGTCGCGGTAGGTGGGGAACAGCCAGTCGGTGGCGCGGAGCGCGAGGACGGCGCCGACCTCGGCGGCCTCCTGCCCGTGCGCCGACGGGTAGACGGCGAGGCGGCCCTGCTTGACCAGGGCGGTCGCCTGCCGGTCGAAGCGGCGGCCCCGCACGAGCGCGCGGTGCGCGGCGAGGAGCGTCGCCGCGTCCGGCACGGCGTGGCCGGCGGCGCGCGCTTCGGGGGCGCGGGCGCCCTGCGGGTCGATGAGCTGGACGGGTTCGGGCGGCGGCAGCAGCGCGGAACCGGATGGGGCGACCACGGCACCCTCCTTCGGGAGCGTTTGACCGCTAGAGTGAGCTCGATCTCACCGAATATCCAGATTCCGGGCCGAGACGTGGACAGATGGGGTGATTCCGTGCCGGACGGCAGGCGGATTGACCCGGACGCCGTCCCCGGCGGGCCGTCCGCGCGGCGCCCGGCGGCCGACCTGGACGCGGTGGACCGGGGGATCATCGCCGAGCTGTCGCGGGACGCCCGGATCTCGGTGCGCGCGCTCGCCGAGCGGCTGCACATCTCGCGCGCCAGCGCCTACAGCAGGCTCGACCGCCTCACCCGTGACGGGGTGGTGCGCGGCTACGGGGTGCGCCTGGATCCGGTGCGGATCGGGCTGACGACGTCGGCCTACATCTCCCTGACGATCGAGCAGAACTCCTGGCGGGAGGTCTCGGCGCGGCTGCGGACGCTGCCGGGCATCCGCCACTTCGCGCTCATGGGCAGCGACTTCGACGTGCTCGCGCTCGTCCGCGTCGCCGACCAGAGCGAGCTGCGCGACCTGGTCCTGCAAGGGCTGCACTCGATCCCGGGCGTGCGCAGCACCCGCACCCATCTGATCTTCGAGGAGTCCTCCGACGACCTGTTCCCCGAGGCCGGGCGGGGCTGAGCCCCGGTGGGCCGAAACCCGCTGGAACGGTCCGCGGTTCCCCTAGGGCGTGTTTTGTGGATCTACGTTCTGTTGCGCGGCGCCCGGCGGCGTTGTCGTCGGTCGCCGGCCAACACCGGGCCGACTCCCTCCTCCGCCTTGCCGGGGACCACCTGGACACCGCTCACGACGAACAAGACCCACAAAACACGCCCTAGCATTCCGGGGACGGCGAGGGGGACGCGATGACGCGGATCGTGCTGGTCCGGCACGGCGAGACCGTGTGGCACGAGGAGAACCGGTACGCGGGGAGCAGCGACGTCGCGCTCACCGCGAACGGCATCCGCCAGGCCGAGCGGCTGGCGGCGTGGGCGGCGGACGCGGGCCTGGCGGCCGTCTACAGCTCCGATCTGAAGCGCGCCCGCATCACCGCCGAGCACTGCGCCCGCGCCGCCGGGCTGCCTCCGCGGGCCGACGCGCGCCTGCGCGAGCTGGACTTCGGCGACGGCGAGGGCCTCACCCGGGCGGAGATGCGCGACCGCTTCCCCGCCGCCCTCGACGCCTTCCTGCGGACTCCGGCGAGCGCGCCGCTGCCCGGCGGCGAGGACCCCGCCGCAGCGGCGGCGCGCTTCACCGCCTGCCTGGACGACCTCACCCGCCGCCACGAGGGTGGCCGCGTCCTCGTCGTGGCGCACTCGACGGCGATCCGGCTCGCGCTGTGCGGCCTGCTCGGCCTGCCGCTGGACGGCTACCGGCGGCTGTTCCCCGAGCTGCGCAACTGCGCGCGCACCGAGATCCGGCGCGACGGCGCCGTCACGGGGCTGCTGGAGCTCAACGCGGGCGGCTGAGCGCCAGGCGGGACCCGTCAGGAGAAGGCCCGCCGGCAGTGCTCCAGCAGCGCGCGCACGGCGGGCACCGGGGCGGGCCGCCACAGCAGGGCGAGCAGCGCGTCCTCGGCGGCGTCCTCGATGAGGGGCGCGGCGAGCCGGTCGCGGTGGCCGGCCGCCATCGACTCGCTGAGGATGCCGACGCCGAGGCCGCGCGCGGCGAGGTCGGCGATGGCGTCCGGCGCGCCGGCCTGCATCGCGATCACCGGGCGCAGGCCGCGGGCGGCGCAGCAGCGGTCGAACACCGTGCGCAGCCCGGCCCCGGGCGGCATGCACACGACCCGGTGCGCGGTCACCGCGGCGAGGTCCACCGGGCCGCCGGAGGCCAGCGGGTGGCCGGGCGGGACGGCGGCGACGAGCCGCTCGCTGACGATCGTGCGGGTCTCCAGGCCCTCGGGCGCCCCGGCTCCGGTGCCGGCGAGCGCCAGGTCCAGGGTGCCGTCGCGGACGCCGGCGGCGAGCCCGTCCGAGGCGTCCTCGACGAGGGTGAGCTCGACGCCGGGGTGGTCGCGGTCGAAGGCGGCGAGGGCGTCGAACAGCGGGGTGACCGTGCAGCCGGTGACCATCCCGACCGCGAGCCGGCCGCGGATCAGGCCGGTGACCTCGCCGACCGCCTGGCGGGCCGCGTCCACCGCGGCGAGCGCCGCGCGGGCGTGCTCCAGCGCGGCCTTGCCCGCGACGGTGAGGGTCGCCGCGCGCGCCGACCGGTCGAACAGCTCGGCGCCGAGGTCGTGCTCGAGCCGGCGGATCTGGGCGCTGACGCCGGACTGGCTGATGTGCACGCGCTCGGCGGCGCGGGTGAAGTTGCGCTCCTCGGCGACGGCGACGAAGTACTCCAGCTGCCTCAGCTCCATGCCCGCCGATGCTAGTGCGGCCGCCGCGGGGGAGATCCGCGCCGCGTCAGGCGCGCGGCATGGTGCAGGCGTCGGCGGCCTGCTCGTGGACGCGTTCGAGGGCGTCGCGCTGCCGCTCGACCATCGCCTCGCGCTCGGGCCCCTCGGGCGTCTTCAGCAGGATCCCGCGGCGCTGGCGGCGGCTCGGGACGGCGGCCGCCTCGTCGGCGGGCAGCCGCCCGGCGGCCACGTCCTGGTGCAGCAGCTGCCGGGCCCGCGCCATGAAGCCCCAGCGTTGCGCGGCGTACAGGGCGACGACGGCGGCGAAGTTGATGGCCGTCTTGGCCGCCACGCCGGCGGCGGAGTCCATCAGCGGCGCGTCGAACAGCCAGTGCATCGCCATCGCGGCGATGACCAGCGGCACGGCCTGCGGCAGCCCGCGGACGCCGCGCGCGGCGAGGTAGCCGATGCCGGCGCCGGCGACGGCCGACATCGCCCAGTGCGAGCCGGGGCCGGTCAGGCCGACCCGCACGACGAGGACCTGGACGACCGCCGCGACCTCGCCCGCGCCGCCGGTGGTGATCTGCTGGTTCAGCGCGTAGGTGACGTTCTCCATCATCTGGAAGCCGAGTCCGGTGAGGGCGCCGTACGCCATGCCGTCCATCGGCCCGCGCAGCGCGCGGGGCGCGAGGACGGCGAGCAGCGCGACGCCGGCGCCCTTCAGCAGCTCCTCGTTGAGCGGCGCGGTCAGCGCGGCCCGCCAGTCCTCGGCGAACTCCAGGCTCGTGGTCTTGGACCAGATGCCCATCAGGCCGGAGTTGGCGACCAGCGCGCAGCCGGAGGCGGCCGTCGCGCCCCAGGCGACGGCGACGAGCGACGGGTCGCGCGGCGGCGACCGCACCGGCGTCAGCCGGCGGATCAGCGCGTAGCCGATGGCGAGGACGACCAGGCCGATCAGCACGGCGAGGACCGCGGCGCCCGGGAAGACGCGCAGCACGCCGAAGAACTTCAGGACGAGCGTGCCGAGCCCGAAGGCGCAGGCGACCGCCATGAAGATCCCGGCGAGGCGGGCGGGCGTCCAGACCGGTTCCGGTCCGGCGGCCCGCGTCCCGGTCACCGGCCGCGCCCGGGGAAGGCGATGGACGCGGTGGCGCGTTCGGCGGCGGCGCGGGCCGCCGCCGTGGCGTCCACGCCGCCGAGCACGGTCGTCAGGACGGCGAAGCCTCCGCGCGGGCTGCGGAAGACCGTCAGCGTCCCGGTCTCGCCGTTCTGGCGCAGCCGCCCCGTCTGGCCGCGGACGCCCTGCCGGGTCGTCGCCGGGGCCGGGGCGGACAGCGCGGCGTCCGGGTCCTGCACGCGCGTGACGTCGCGGAGTCCGTTCCACAGGGCGGCGGGCGTGGTCCCGCGCGCCGGGGTCAGATAGGCCACGTCCATGACCACCCCTTCGCGGCTGAGCATCCAGCTCCGGTCGGGGGAGGTCTCGGCGCGCACCACCGACCAGCCGGGGCCGAGGGTGAAGCGGGCCGAGTCGTCGTCCTCGGGGCCGATGCGCAGCGGCGTGCCGGCGGGTGCCGCCCCGGTGTCGGGGAGCAGGGCCTCCAGCGTCGGCCAGCCCGCCGTGAGCGCGACGACGACGGCCGCCGCGATGAGCACCGCCCGCATCCGCACCGGCCGCCCCCCATCAAAGATGATCTTCGTTAAGGGTTCTCTTTCCGGTACGGACCACCGCTAAGCGGACGGCGGGGCGGCCGGGGCCGGATCTGTCGTCTCTTGGCCGGCGCCGCCCCCGTCCTTGACCTGGACGAGGAGGCGGCCGTGCCGGAACCGCTCGCCCTCGCGCGGCTCGCGCTCCATCCGGCCGACCTCGGCGAAGCCGGCGTCCGCCAGCAGCCCGGCCATGCGCTCGGCGGGCCAGCGGCGGGCGGTGGCGACCTTGTGGTCGAAGTCCACGGGTTCTTCGCCGCCGGCGGCGAAGAACCCGGCGAGCAGGTGGCCGCCGGGGCGGAGGACGCGCCTGAACTCCGCCAGGGCGCGCGGCACGTCCGCGACGGGCAGGTGGATGAGCGAGTACCAGGACAGGACGCCGTCGACGGAGCCGTCGGGCAGGTCCAGCGCCGTCAGGTCGCCCCGGGCGAAGCGGAGGCCGGGGTGGTCGCGGCGGGCCAGCTCGATCATGCGCGGGGACAGGTCGATCCCGAAGGCGTCCAGGCCGAGCGCGGCGAGGTGCGCGGTGATCGCGCCGGGGCCGCAGCCGAGGTCGGCGACGGTGCCGCCGTCCACCAGCTCGGCGAACGCGCCGATGACGGCGCGGTCCAGGGGCTGGTCGTCGAGCGCGCGGGCGAACAGCGAGGTGTAGAGGTCGGCGACGTCGTCGTAGGCGGCGGCGACCTCGGCGGAGGCGGCGGTCACGGTGGGCTCAGACTCCGTAGCGCTCGGGTTTGGGGGAGCGGGTCATCAGCGCGACGACCGCGTCCTTGATGTCCATGCCGTGGTGGATCACCGACGCGACGACCTCGGTGATGGGCATCTCCACGTCGTGCTTGCGGGCCAGCTCCAGGACGGCCTCGGAGGACTTGACGCCCTCGGCGGTCTGCTTGGTGATGGCGACGACCTCGTCGACGCTCATGCCCTTGCCGAGGTTCTCGCCGAAGGTGCGGTTGCGCGACAGCGGCGAGCTGCACGAGGCGATGAGGTCGCCCATCCCGGCGAGCCCGGCGAAGGTGTGCTCGTCGGCGCCGAGCGCCGCGCCGAGGCGGGCGGTCTCGGCGAGGCCGCGGGTCATCAGCATGGCGCGGGTGTTGTCGCCGAACCCCAGGCCGACGGTCGCGCCGACGCAGAGCGCGATGACGTTCTTGACGGCGCCGCCGAGCTCGCAGCCGATGACGTCGGTGTTGGTGTAGACGCGGTAGTAGGGCGTCATGCAGGCGGCCTGGACGCGCCGCGCGGTGTCCTCGTCGGTGCATCCGGCGACGGCGGCGCACGGCTGGCGCGCGGCGATCTCGGCGGCCAGGTTCGGGCCGGTGACGACGGCGATCCGGCGCGCGTCCGCGCCGGTGACCTCGGCGATGACCTGCGACATCCGCATCCCGGTGCCGCGCTCGATGCCCTTCATGAGGCTGACCAGCACCGCGTCGCCGGGCAGCGCGCCGCGCCAGTCGGCGAGGTTGGCGCGCAGCGTCTGGGCGGGGACGGCGAGGACGACCAGCCCGGCGCCGGCGAGGGCCTCGGCCGGGTCGGTGGTGGCGCGCACCGTGGCGGGCAGCTCCATGTCCGGCAGGTAGTCGGGGTTGGCGTGCCGCTCGTTGATCGCCTCGACGACGGGGGCGCGGCGGCCCCAGACCGTCACGTCGCAGCCGGCGTCGGCCATGATCCGGGCGAACACGGTCCCGAAGGACCCGGCGCCCATGACGGCGGCGCGCGGCCGGGTGGGACTGCTGCTCACGGGTCGGGCCTCCTCCTGGTCGGCGGCCGGGGGTGGGGACCGCCCCGGCAATTATGCCGCCACCGGGGGCGCCGGATCGTCCGGCGGCGATCCAGGGCCGCCGCATGGACGGCACCGGGGCCCTGCGTCGGACGCCTCCCCGCCGGCCCGCCGAGGAGATCGCCGGCGCCCTGGAGGAGCCCTATGACCGGGCGCCCGCCCGTGGTACAGCTGGCGGCATGACGCGCCTGGAGGACCTCGTGCACCGCGCCGACATCGGCGAACTGCTGGCCCGCTACGCCCGCGCCGTGGACGAGGGGGAGTGGGACCTGCTCGACACCGTGTTCACCGCCGACGCCGAGATCGACCTGTCGTCCACCGGCGGCCCCAAGGGGACGCGCGAGCAGGTCAAGGCGTGGCTCGCCGAGACCCTGCCCTCCTGGCCCGGCCGCCAGCACCTGCTCGGCCCCGCCTCGGTCTCCTTCGACGAAAGGGGCGCGAGCGTGCGGGCCCCGTTCACCGACACGCTGTCGCCGTCGCGCGAGATGGTGCGCGCCGACGCCTCGGGGCTCATCCGCGGCGGCGGCGTCTACCACCACACCCTGGTGCGCGCCCCGGACGGGTGGCGGAGCCGGGCGATGCGCCTCGAACAGCAGTGGCGCACCATCTCCTGAGCCCTGCCTCCTGAGCTCTGCCTCCTGAGCCTGGCCGCTACCGGGCGAGCCGTCCGGCCTCGATGCACCGCAGCGCCGCGCCGAGGGGCGTCGCGGGCGGGCGCCGGTCGTCCTCCTCCGGCGCCGCGCCGCCGGGGCGCAGGCTGCGGCGCGCGCGGACGGTGTCGGCCCGCAGCGCCGCGCGTTCGGCCTCGGGGAGCAGGTGCAGGGACGCCAGTTCGGGCCGGCACCGCAGGAGCCGCGCCACCGGATGGTCGGGCCGTCCGCGCCGCAGCGCCGCCAGCGGCCGGAACGCCTCGTCCAAGCGGGTGAACGCCGCCTCCAGATCCCGGCGGTCGCGTTCCGGCGGCGGGGGCGAGCCGGTGAGGTGGCCGGTCAGCTCGGCGAGGGCGTCGGCGAGGCGCCGCCGCACGACGTCGCCGGTCCTGATCGGCAGCACCGTCCAGGCGGCCGCCACCGCGACGGCGGCGCCGGCGCAGATCGCGGCGAGGCGGTCGCGCAGCAGCGCCGTGCCCGCCTCGCCGAAGTAGCCGTAGAGCAGGGCGAGCGCCGCGGTGATCCCGGCGGCCCACCAGGCGTAGGAGAGCGCGCGCAGCCACAGCGCGGCGGCGAGCACCACGAAGATCAGCACGATGGCCGTCCGGTCGCCCGCCGGCAGGCGGCCCGCCACGGCGGTGGCGGCCGCGGTACCGGCGGCGGCCCCGAGGACGCGCTGCACGCTCTTGTAGGCCACATCGCCCCGGCCCCGGTTGCCGCCGGCGACGATGTAGGCGGTCAGCACCGTCCAGGCCCAGTGCTGGGGGAACAGCCAGTGGCCGGCCGCGAACGCCGCGGCCAGGCCCGCGCCCATCTGGACGGCCAGCCGCGTGCTCGGCGCCGGGCGCAGCCGCGTCGCCGCCGGAGGAGGGTCGGGCTCGGGCGCGGGGACGCCGAGGCGTTCACCGAGGCGGTGGGCGAGGCCCGTCGCGACGGCGGCGGCGAGGGCGACCAGCGCCCACCAGCCCGGGTGGGCGCCCCGCCCGACCGTGACGGGGACGATCAGCAGCGCCACGAAGGGCAGCGTCGCCAGCGTTCCGGCGCGGCCGGCGCGCGCGCCGAACCGGCGGATCCAGACGGCTCCGGCGACCGCCAGGACGAACAGCGCCTCGCCGGTCGCGCGGTGGCGGTCCATCAGGCGGCCGACTTCCGCGGCGGCCGCCGCGCAGCCGGGGACGATCAGCAGGGCGGCCGCCCGGTCCCGGCTCGGGTGGCCGCGCTGCACCCGCCCGAGCGTCAGCGCCAGCGCGGTCGCGAGGACGACGATGCCGGCGTGCAGGCCGGCGAGGGACTGCACGCACCGGCCGGCCGCGAAGGCGACCGCGGTCGGGACGATCACCAGCAAGGTGTCGCGGGGGCCGTTCCGGGGCAGGGAGGGCAGCCGGGCCGAGCAGGCGCGCAACCGTGCCGAGATACTAAGCAATGCGTATCGAATCATGGCGTGAAACGACCGTTCTACGGGAATCGTCGGCTGTAGATCGTAAGTGATAGCTTGGTTGTATGGCGAGCAGAGAAGAGGCCGTCCCGGTCATCCGCACCGGCGTGTCCCGGCTGGCCCGGCGGCTCCGTGCCGAGCGGCCCGACCACGCCCTGACGGCCAACGCGGTGGGCGTCCTCGCCCACCTGCACCGGCACGGCCCGAGCACGCCGGGCGCGGTCGCCGCCGCCGAGCACCAGCGGCCGCAGTCGCTGACCCGCACCTACGCCGAGCTGGCGGCGCGCGGGCTGATCTCCCGCACCGCCGGCGACCGGGACCGGCGCGAGTCGGTCCTGGCGATCACGCCGGCGGGCCGCCGGGCGCTCGGGGCGGACATGGCGCTGCGCGACGCGTGGCTGGAGGGCGCCCTGGAGTCGCTCACCGACGCCGAGGTGGAGATCGTGCGGATCGCCGCGGAACTGATGGACCGGCTCGCCGGCACGACCTCGGGGAGGACCGCGTGAGCGGACACGGGAACGGGAACGGGCGGGGGCCGGTGCGCGAGCCCGGCTGGGTCCACCACGCGATCTGGTGGCACGTCTACCCGCTCGGCTTCACCGGCGCCGACACCACGGGCGCCGACCGCGCGCCCGCCGGCGGCCTCGCCCAGGTCACCGCCTACCTCGACTACGCGGTCCGGCTCGGCGCCTCCGGACTCGCCCTCGGCCCGGTGTTCGACTCCACCGGCCACGGCTACGACACCCTGGACCATTACCGCATCGACCCGCGGCTCGGCGACGACGCCGACTTCGACCGGCTGATCGCCGCGGCGCGCGAGCGCGGGCTGCGGGTGATGCTGGACGGCGTCTTCAACCACGTCGGCCGCGAGCACCCGGCCGTCGCCGCGCGCCTCGGCGGCGCGGCGGCCGACCCGCGCGCGTCCTGGTTCGTCGACGACCCCGCCGGGCCCGACGGCCTGCGGGTCTTCGAGGGCCACGGCGGCCTGGTGACGCTCGACCACGCCGACCCCGCCGTCGCCGAGTACGTCGCGGACGTCATGGTGCACTGGCTGGACCGGGGCGCCGACGCCTGGCGGCTGGACGCCGCCTACGCGGTCCCGCCGCGGTTCTGGGCGGCGGTCCTGCCGCGCGTGCGGGCCGCCCACCCCGACGCCTACATCGTCGGCGAGGTCATCCACGGCGACTACGCGCAGGCCGTCACCGCCGGCGGCCTGGACTCGGTCACCCAGTACGAGCTGTGGAAGTCGATCTGGAGCGCGCTGAACGACCGCAACCTGTACGAGCTGACCTGGACGCTCGGCCGCCACGACGCCTGGCTGGACGCCTTCGTCCCGTTCACCTTCGTCGGCAACCACGACGTCACCCGCCTGGCGTCCCGCCTGGAGGACCCGCGCCATCTGCCGCACGCCCTGGCCGTGCTGTTCACCGTCGGCGGCACCCCGGCGGTCTACTACGGCGACGAGCGGGCCATGACCGGCCTGAAGGAGGAGCGCGCCGGGGGAGACGACGCCGTGCGCCCCGCCTTCCCCGCCGTGCCCGACCTGCTGCCGCCGGGCGGCCAGGAGGCGCTGCGGCTGCACCAGGACCTCATCGGCCTGCGCCGCCGCCACGCCTGGCTGCACCGCGCCCGCGTCCGCGTGGTGTCGCAGACCAACGAGCAGCTCGTCTACGACGCCGAGCACGACGGCCGCGCGCTGCGCGTCTACCTCAACCTCGCCGACGCCCCGCTGCGCCACGGTCCGGTCCCCGGACCCGTCCTCGCCGGGCAGGCCACGGAGGAGGGCGGCGCCCTGCTCGTTCCGCCGCACGGATGGGCCGTCGCCGGCGCGGCGCGGTGACGCCCGCCCCGTCCCGCGAAGTGGAGGAATTTCCTCTAAAAGAGGATGAATACCGACAGGTATGTTTCCTCCGGCGCGGTTGAATTCTCATTCTGATCAGTATCTTTACCCTGGCAACTGCGTGCTTGTGACCCGTTTCGGCCGTGGCGCGCATTGATTAGAAATTCCCTCTCGATTCCGCTCACAACCGCCCGATAGCGCGTGTAACGTCAGGCACTGCAACTCTCAGCTGGCGGGGGTGAACGAATGCTCGGCATCGACGGCTGCCTGAAACGGATGATGGAGATCCCGGGCGCCCTGAGCGTCACGCTGGTCGACGGGGCGAGCGGCCTCGCGGTCGCCGCCGCCGGACGCGGCGACCTGGTCGACCAGCACGAGGACGCGGCCGGCACCACCGAGGTGGTGCGCTCCATCCTGGCCAGCCCGGCGCTCAGCACCAGCCGCACCGGGGACGACATCGCAGAGATCATCGTGTGCGGGGCGGGCGGTTTCCATCTGCTCACGCTCATCAACGGGACCTTCGACGGGCAGCTGTTCGTGCATCTGCTCATCGACCGGGACAAGGGCAATCTCGCCTTGGCCCGCATCCAGGTAAGCGACCTCATCGGAGAATTGGGTGTCACCGGTCATGGTTAGCCAGGCCCCGGCGACGGCCGCCCCCCGAACGGCGCACGGGGAGCGGGGCGTGCACGCCGAACTGCGCCGCCTGGAAAAGGAGCGCCGGACCGGCGTCCTGCACGCCGGCGACGAGGGCGCCTTCCACGTGGCCGACGGCGCGGTCGCGTTCGCGCGCAGCCGCCGCGCCACCGGCCTGGACCGGCTCGTCGTGGAGTCGGGCGCGGTGAGCGCCGAGGACTGGGGGCGGATCCGGCTCGGCGAGCACGGCGACCTGCGGGCGGACCGGCAGCCCTGGGGCACCGTCCCGATCCGGCGGTCCCAGCTGGAGACCTTCGCCCTGCTCGCCCTGTTCGACGCGGCGTTCTTCCTGCTGGAGTCCGCGTCCGCCCCGGTGTTCGAGGAGGGTCCCGCGCACTGGCTGGCGCCGGTGTGCCGGGTCACCCCGGCCACGCTGGCGCACGAGTGCGAGCGCCGCCGCGACGGCGCCGCGACCCCCTGGCCGTCCTCGCTCGCCGACCGGGCGCCGGTCGTGCCGGTCACCCGCATCCGCCGCCAGCGGGTCATCCTGACCGGCCTGGAGGCGGAGCTGCTGGTGAACGCCGACGGGCGGCGCTCGCCCGCCGAGCTCGCCATGGACCTCGGCCGCACCACCTACGGCTGCCTGCTGGCGGTCCGGTCGCTGGTCGCGGCGGGGCTGGTCCAGCCGCCCGCCGTCCAGCCGCCCGTACCGGACGCGCCGGACGCGCCCGCCGCCGTCCCCGCCGTGCCCGGCGCGGCGCTCGGCGGGCGGCGCGCGGCGGGCACGGCGCCCGAGCGGCCCGCCGGAACCGACAGCTGGTGGACGCCGCCGGACCTGGACGTCCTCGTCCGGCTGCGCGCGGCCCTGGAGGAGCTTGCGTGAACGCGCCGAGGAGACGGTTCGGAGACCTGATGGGGAGGCTGACGAAGATGCCCGCACCCGACTTCGCACCCGATCCGGTGGTCATGGCCGAGCTGAAGGCGCTCCGCGACCGCATCGCCGACCTGGTCGGGAGCCTGGTCGCCTCGTCCGACGGCATGGTCATCGCTTGCGACCTGCCCGACCGGGTCGAGCCGGCGGGCATGGCCGCCCTCACCGCCTCCGAGCTCGCGCTGTCCTACCGGCTCGCCGCGACCGCGCACGGCGGCTCGTTCCACGAGGTGGTCGTGCGCGGCACCGAGGGTTACGTCGTCATCTACTCGGCGGGCCGGGCCGCGTCCCTGACCGTGCTGGCCGGCTCCGGCGTCAACGTCGGCCGGCTGCACCTGGAGTCGCGCCCCGTCGCCCGCAGCATCGCCGGCCACCTGGCCGCGTCGGCCCTCGACCCCGAGGCCGGCGACAGCATCCACCGCGAGTGAAAGGAACCCCCATGAGCAACATGGACCTGGCCCTCAAGGACATGATGTCCATCGACGGCGCCGTCGGCGCCGCGGTGGTCGACTACAACAGCGGCATGGCGCTCGGCATGCTCGGCAGCTCCAAGGCGCTGGACCTGCAGGTCGCCGCGGCCGGCAACACCGAGGTCATGCGCGCCAAGATGCGCACGATGGAGCAGCTGAACCTCAACGACAGCATCGAGGACATCCTCATCACCCTGTCGGGCCAGTACCACATCATCCGCCCGGTGACCGGCCGCAAGTCCCAGGGCCTGTTCCTCTACCTGGCGCTGGACCGGGGCCGCTCCAACCTGGCGATGGCCCGCCACCAGCTCAAGGGCATCGAGACCGACCTGGAGGTGTGAGACCGGCCGGGGAGCCCCTCGCCGAGGGGCTCCCCGGCCGGCCGCCGGTCAGTCGCGGCCCTGCTCGCCGAGCAGCGCCGCGTCCCGGCCGGCCAGGAACGCCTCGGTCAGGCCGCTGCGGTCGGGAAGCTGCGCGGCGATGCCGTCCAGGACGCGCTCCAGCCCGTAGGCGAACCGCTCGTCGGGGGTCATGTGGGGCTGGCGGGCCTCCCGGATGATCCGCTCGAACATCGGGTAGCGGCCCGTCGCCAGCACGCTGCGCACGTAGGGGGCGCTGCGCCGCATCCGCTCCTCCGCGCTCTCGCCCTCGCTCGCGCCGATCTCGTCGCGGACGGCGTTCTGCGCGTAGCCGGTCACCATGCCGACGTAGACGAAGATGTCGTCGATCGTCAGGCCGTCGATGTCGAGCGCGCCGAAGGCGAACTCGGCGACGCGCAGCTGGTTCGGCCCGAACTCCGGGCGCGGGTTCAGGTTCCACAGCCACCGGTGGCGCGCCGCCACGGCGCGCGTGTGGTGGGCGTACAGCCGCAGGTCGGCGCGCCAGTCTCCGCTCGGCCGCTCGGGCAGCTCGGCCTCGCCGAGCACGTGGTCCACCATCAGCGCCAGCAGGTCGCCGCGGCTCGGCACGTACCGGTACAGCGACATCGCGCCGGTGCCGAGCTCGGCGGCGATGCGCCGCATGGACGCCGCCTCCAGCCCCTCGGCGTCGGCGATCGCGACCGCGGTCGCGGTGATCTGGGCGCGGCTGTAGGCCGGCCGGGGCCCGCGCGCGGGGCGCTCGGGGACCGTCCAGATGCTCGTGTGCCCGGTGCCCGCCACCGCTCACCTCCTCGTCCGCCCATCCTAGTTGCGTACACCGTACTCATGTGCCTAGGCTACCCGCGGCGGTGAAAAGCGTACGACGTACCCAATTGGAGGGGCGATGGACGACCCGATGGTGGTCGCCGAGGGGCTGCACAAGCGCTTCGGCGCCACCCGCGCGCTGCGCGGCCTGGACCTGGCGGTGCCCGAGGGCCAGGTCTGCGGCGTGCTCGGCCCGAACGGCGCGGGCAAGACCACCGCGATCCGCATCCTGGCGACCCTGGCGGACCCCGACGCCGGGCGCGCCCGCATCGCCGGCCTGGACGTGGTCCGCGACGCCGAGCGGGTGCGGGCCCGCATCGGCCTGGCCGGCCAGCACGCGGCGGTGGACGAGCAGCTGACCGGCCGCGACAACCTGCGGATGTTCGGCCGGCTCTACCACCTGTCGCGATCCGCCGCCCGGCGGCGGGCCGAGGAGCTGCTGGAGCGGTTCGGGCTCGCCGAGGCCGCCGGCCGCCAGGTGCGGCACTACTCGGGCGGCATGCGCCGCCGCCTGGACCTGGTCACCAGCCTGATCCTGCGCCCGCAGGTGCTGTTCCTGGACGAGCCCACCACCGGCCTGGACCCGCGCAGCCGCGGGGAGATCTGGGACAGCGTCCGCGAGCTGGTCGCCGACGGCACGACCGTGCTGCTCACCACCCAGTACCTGGACGAGGCCGACCGGCTCGCCGACCGCATCGCCGTCGTCGACCGGGGCCGCGTCATCGCCGAGGGCACCCCCGACGCGCTGAAGTCCGAGATCGGCGACCGCCTGGACGTGGTGCTCGCCGACCCCGCCCAGGCGGCCCCGGCGGCGCAGGCGATGAGCCGCCTCGCCGGCGCCTACCCCGAGCTGGAGGGCGGCCGGCTGAGCGTCGCGCTGACCCGCGGCCCGGTGCGGCTGCTGGACGTGCTGCGCGAGCTGGACGGCGCGGGCGTCGCCGCCGAGGACGTCGGGCTGCGCCGCCCCACCCTGGACGAGGTGTTCCTGCGCCTCACCGGCCGTCCCGCCGAGGACGCCCCCGCGCCCGAGACGACCGCCGCCCCGGAGGCCGTGCGATGACCGCCCCCTCGCTCACTCCGGTCGCGCCCGCCGGCCCGGTGGGGCGGCTGCGCTGGACGCTCGCCGACGGGCTCACGCTGGTCGGGCGCGAGTTCTGCCGCATCCGCCGCCACCCCGGCCAGCTGGTCGCCGCGCTGGTCTTCCCGGCGATCATGGTAGTGCTGTTCGGCTACGTGTTCGGCAGCGCGATCAGCGTGCCGGGCGGCGGGAACTACCGCGAGTACCTGATGCCGGGCCTGTTCAGCATGGTCACCTTCACCTCGCTGATGGCCGTCACGCTGAAGGTCGCCGCCGACGCCTCGCGCGGGGTCATGGACCGGTTCCGCTCGATGCCGACGGCCCGCTCGGCGGTGCCGTTCGGGCAGGCGGGCGCGGACATGGTCGGCGGCCTGCTCGCCCTGACGATCATGGTGGGGGCCGGGCTGGTCGTCGGCTGGCGCCCCCACCGCGGCCTCGTGCCGACGGCGGAGGCGTTCGCGCTGATCTGCCTGATGCGCTACGCGCTCGCCTGGCTGGGCTCCTGGCTCGGGCTGATGGTGCGCGACGAGCAGGTCGCCGACCAGCTCGGGCCGCTGGTGCTGCCGTTCACGATGCTGTCGAACTCCTTCGTGCCGACCGCGGGGATGCCGGCGTGGCTGCGGTTCCTGTCGGACTGGAACCCCTGCAGCGCGCTGACGGCCGCGAGCCGGGAGCTGTTCGGCAACCCCGGCCAGGCGCCGGGAGACGGCGCCTGGCCGGTCGAGCACCCCGTCCTAGCGGTGCTGATGTGGTCGGCGGTCATCCTGGCGGTGTTCGTGCCGCTGTCGGTCCGCACCTACCGCAGGCGCGGCCGCTGAGGCGCGCCCGCCCGCCGTCCCCGTCCCCGTCCCCGTCACCGGCGCCGTCACCGGCCCTTGTCCTTGCCGCCGCGCATCCGGTAGCCCTGCCGCTGGGCCTTGCTGATGGTCTTCCAGCGGTTCGCGCGCTCGGCGGCCAGCCGGGCGTCGCTGCGGGCGGCGATCCGCTCGTTCTCCCGGACGAGCTTGCGGTAGCTGTCCAGGCGGCGGGGCGGCAGGGCGCCGGCGGCGATGGCGGCCTGGACGGCGCAGCCGGGCTCGGTGTCGTGGCCGCAGTCGCCGAAGCGGCAGCCCTCGGCGAGCTCCTCGATCTCGGCGAAGGCGCGCTGGACGCCCTCGGCGGCGTCGAACAGGCCGACGCCGCGCAGGCCCGGGGTGTCGATGAGCACGCCGCCGCCGGGCAGCGGCAGCAGCTCGCGGCGGACGGTGGTGTGGCGGCCCTTGCCGTCGGCGTCGCGCACGGCGCCGGTGGCGAGCAGGTCGGCGCCGAGCAGCGCGTTGCCGAGGGTGGACTTGCCGGCGCCGGAGGGGCCGAGCAGCACCACGGTGCCGGTGAGCACGGCCGCGGCGACGTCCACGCCCTGCCCGGTGGCGGCGCTGACGGTGACGACGTCCGCGCCCGGCGCGGCCTCGGCGACCTGCGCGGCCGCCGCGTCCGGGTCGGGGCTGCGGTCGGCCTTGGTGAGCACGACCACCGGCCGGGCGCCGCTCTCCCAGGCCAGCGCGAGCAGGCGCTCGACGCGGCCGAGGGCGAGGCGGGTCTCCAGCGAGACGGCGATCGCGACGGTGTCGACGTTGGCGGCCAGGACCTGCCCGCGGGAGGCGCCCGACGCCGCCGAGCGGACGATCGCGGTGCGGCGGGGCAGCAGCGCGGCGAGCACCGGCGGGTCGCCGGCGCGCAGCGCGCCCCAGTCGCCGGTGCAGGGCGCTGCGGCGGGGTCGCCGGTCGGCAGGGCGGGGTCCAGGGCGGCCCGCTGCGGGCCGCCGGGGGTGATGACGTCGCAGCGGCCGCGGTCGACGGCGGCGACGCGGACGGGCACGAGCCCGTCCTCGGTGAAGGGGAGGAAGGACTGCTGCAGGGCCGCGTCCCAGCCATAGGGGACGAGAGCCTGCGGGAAAGCGTGATTCAACGCGAGAACCCTTGGGTGCAAGGGCCGGCGGAGGCGGTCGGTGACGCGCGGTCAGACGCCGGCCCGGAACGGGTGGACGGTTCGGAGGCTGCGCAGGGCAGCGGCCGCGATGACGGCCATACGTCCACCTCCTCTCGGGCTCGGGGGCCAGTGTAGCTCCCACCCTGGTATGAGGTGGAAACGATTTTTCGCCGGTTATGGTGAATCGAAGGGACCCGATACGAGGGGGCTTGGCCGTGGACCAGCAGGTGGGAGGGCCGGGCGGGACGCCTGGGGCCGGCGCGGACGGGCGGGCGGACGGGCGGGCCGAGCGGCTGCCCGCGACGCTCGACCGGGCCGCCGCGCGCCGCCTGGAGGACGCCTGGGCCGGGCTCGCGCCGGCCGCCTCGGACGCCGCGCGCCGCGCGCTGGAGCTGACCGGCCCGGTCCGCCAGGCCGGGCGGGACGCCGCCGACCGCGCCGCCGCGCAGATCATCGACCAGCTCGACCGGTCGGGCGCCATGGGCGTCATCGAGCGGGCGGCCCGCGACGCCGCGGTCAAGGCCGCCTCGGCGGCGGCCGAGAAGGCCGTGCTGGAGGCGCGCGCCGCCGCCGAGTCCAACGCCGTCACCGGCGCCGCGTTCGCCGGCGCCACCACCGCCGTCACGCTCGCCGGGCAGGCCGTCCAGCATCCGATGGCGGCCGCCGCGGCCCGGCTGGCCGCGCAGTCGCCGTTCGCGCGGGCCGCGGCCGCCACCGCGCTGGACGTGGCGAACCGGGCCGCGTCCGCGCCGCTGGTGCAGGCCGCCACCCGCACCGTCATGGACGCCGCGCTGGACACCGTCGCCGACGTCGCGGTGGAGGTCGCCCTGGAGGTGGGCCGCCCGGTGATCGTCCAGGTGGTGCGGCGGGTCGCCCGCGAGGCCGCCCGCGAGGTCGCCGGGACCGTCCGCGACCGCGCCGACGCCGCCGGGCTCGGGCCGCTCGCCGCCGCCGTGGGCGACGCCGCCGGGCAGGCCGCCGGCAGCGAGGCGGGCCGCGCCGCGCGCGACCTGCTGACCGCCGTGGCGGGCAGCGAGCTGGCCCGCACCGCCCGCGACCTGGCCGTGCGCGGCGCGACGCGGGCGACCGCGCTCGCCGTCCAGGCGGTCGTGTCGGAGCTGCTGCGCGAGGCGCTGAAGGCGGCGCTGAAGGAGCGGCTGCGCGGCCTCATGCGCGACGTCGCCCGGGACGTGGTCGTCGACGTCACCCGTAGGAGCTGGCAGGCCGCGACCCGGCCGGTCCCGCCGGCGCCCGCCGAGGGCGGCGCCCCGTCGTTCACCGACTCGTTCGCCGACATGGCGGTGCGGGCGGCGCGGGCGTCGATGCGCGCGTCGGGGACCGTCGTCACCGCCGCCCCGGCGGGCGAGGTGCTGGAGCGCACCGACGTGCTGGTGCGGGCCGGGGTTCCGGCGATCGCGGCGGGCCCGCGGCGCGGCGCCGCCCGCTACCGTCCGGGCCGCCGCACCACCCCGCGGCGGGCGGGCGCCGCGCTGGCGGTGCCGATCCTGACGGCGGTGTCCGGGCCGTCCGGGCGGACCGTCGCGGCGACGGTCCGGACCGGCGCGCACGCCCCCGGCGAGGCGTCCCCGAGCGCGGGCTGAACGCCTGCTCAGGAGATCGTGAGAGATCGATGAGAATAGGCCGTCCGGTGCTGGCATCGCCGTTCCCGCTGGTTACGGTGGGTGCATGGAGCAGCGGATTCTGATCGTGGACGACGAGCCGGCCGTCCGCGAGTCACTGGCCGGCAGCCTGGAGTTCGAGGGCTACCAGGTCGACTCCGCCGCCGACGGGGTGCTGGCGCTGGAGCGCGCCGCCGAGTGCGAGCCCGACCTGATCGTGCTGGACGTGCTGATGCCGCGGATGGACGGCCTCACCACCTGCCGGCGGCTGCGCGCGCAGGGCGCCACCATGCCGGTGCTGATGCTGACGGCCCGCGACATGGTCGGCGACCGCGTCACCGGCCTGGACGCCGGCGCCGACGACTACCTGGTCAAGCCGTTCGAGCTGGACGAGCTGCTGGCCCGCGTCCGCGCCCTGCTGCGCCGCAGCGCCATGGTGGCGCCCGCGCCCGAGCGGCCCGACCAGGACGTGCTGGCCTTCGACGACCTGGTCATGAACACCGCGACCCGCGAGGTGACGCGCGCCGGCCGGCCGCTGGAGCTGACGCGGACCGAGTTCATGCTGCTGGAGATGTTCATGCTGCACCCCCGGCAGGTGCTGACGCGCGAGCAGATCCTGGAGACCGTCTGGGGGTTCGACTTCGAGCCCGCCTCCAACTCCCTGGACGTGTACGTGATGTACCTGCGGCGCAAGACCGAGGCGGGCGGGCTGCCGCGGCTGGTGCACACCGTGCGCGGCGTCGGCTACGTGCTGCGCTCGGGATCGTGATGCGCCGGCTGTCGCTGCGCGGCCGCCTCGCCCTGCTGATCGCGGCGGCGGTGGCCGTGGCGGTCGCGGCGTGCGCGGTGCTGAGCTGGTTCGTGGTCCGCCAGCAGCTCTACCACGAGCTGGACGGGCGGCTGATGGCGAGCTCGCCGGGCGGGCCGGGCTTCCCGCCGGGTCGCGGCGGCTGGCGCGACCAGCAGATCGCCCGCGCGCTGAACGCCTGCACCGCCAAGCCCCAGACTTCCGACGAACTGCCGCCGCGTTCGGGGCCGGCCGAGTTCATCCAGGTGGTGAACGTCCAGGGCGACGCCTGCACGCTGCCCAACGGAGGTGCCCTGACGGTGACCGGCGCCGACCGGACGGTGGCGGCGGGCAAGCGGGAGGGGACCGTGCACAACGGGCACGGAGTGACCTCTTCGGGGGAGAGGACCGACGTGCGGATCAGGACGGTCCAGCTCGTCGACGACGTGACCAAGCAGCCTCTTGGCGCCCTGTCGGTCGCGATCGACCTGGACGAGGTGAACGCGCCGCTGGAGGGGCTCGCGCTCGCGCTGGTGGCGGTCGCCGCGCTCGGCGTGGTGGTGTCGGCGGGCGCCGGCCTGATGATCGCGCGGGCGTCGCTGCGGCCGGTGGACCGGCTGACCGGCGCGGTGGAGCACATCGCCCGCACCGAGGACCTCAACACCCGCATCCCCGAGGAGGGGACCGACGAGATCGCGCGGCTCAGCCACTCGTTCAACACGATGACGGCGGCGCTGGAGGCGTCCCGGGAGCGCCAGCAGCAGCTCATCGCCGACGCCGGCCACGAGCTGCGGACGCCGCTGACGAGCCTGCGCACCAACATCGACCTGATGCTGCGCTCGGAGGCGACCGGCCGGGAGCTGCCGCCCGAGACCCGACACCGGCTGCTGACCAGCGTGAAGGCGCAGATGGTGGAGCTGTCGAGCCTGGTCGGCGACCTGCTGGAGCTGGCCCGTCCGGCCGACCGCGAGCCCAGCCGCGAGACCGTCGCGCTGCACGAGGTGGTGGAGCGGGCCGTGGAGCGGGCCCGGCTGCGCGGCCCGGGCCTGCACATCGACGCTCAGATCAAGCAGTGGTTCGTGCACGGCGAGCCGAGCTCGCTGGAGCGGGCGGTGGTGAACCTGCTGGACAACGCGGTGAAGTTCTCCCCGCCGGGCGGGGACATCGAGGTGCGGCTCGCCGACGGGGAGCTGACCGTCCGCGACCACGGCCCCGGCATCGACGGCGCGGACCTGCCGCACGTGTTCGAGCGGTTCTGGCGGTCGCCGTCGGCGCGCAGCCTGCCCGGCTCGGGCCTCGGCCTGTCGATCGTGGCGCGCGTCGTCGGCGAGGGCGGCGGCAAGGTCGCGCTGGAGCCCGCCCCCGGCGGCGGGACGCTGGCGCGGGCGTGGCTGCCGGGCACCGCCGAGCCCGTCGACTGACGCATTCTCATCTTCCGTTAAGAAAGGGCTCAGGGCCCTCCCACGGCGGTTGCCGACAGTGGTCACATGAGCCACCTGGTCACCGAGCGGGACACCCCCGCCGGGCCGCCCCCCGAGCCGACGGAGCACCACGGCAGGGGCCGCCTGGTCGAGGTCGTGGTGCCCGTCCACAACGAGGAGCGCGTGCTGGCGTCGAGCGTGCGGCGCCTGCACGGCTACCTCTCCGCCACCTTCCCCTACGCCTTCCGCGTCACCGTCGCCGACAACGCGAGCACCGACGGGACGTGGCGGATCGCCGAGGAGCTGACGGCCGAGCTGGCGCACGTGCGGGCGGTGCGGCTGGAGGCCAAGGGCCGGGGCCGGGCGCTGCGGGCGGTGTGGAGCGGCAGCGACGCCGACGTCGTGGCGTACATGGACGTGGACCTGTCCACCGATCTGGACGCGTTCCTGCCGCTGGTGGCGCCGCTGATCTCCGGGCACAGCGATCTGGCGATCGGGAGCCGGCTGACGCGCGGGTCGGCGGTGGTGCGGGGGCCGCGCCGCGAGGTGGTGTCGCGCTGCTACAACCTGCTGCTGCGCACGGCGCTGGCGGCCCGGTTCAGCGACGCGCAGTGCGGGTTCAAGGCGGCCCGCACCGAGATCGCGCAGGCGCTGCTGCCGTCGGTGGAGGATGAGGAGTGGTTCTTCGACACCGAGCTGCTGCTGCTGGCCGAGCGCAACGGGCTGCGCATCCACGAGGTGCCGGTGGACTGGACCGACGACCCCGATTCGAGGGTGGACGTGCTGCGCACCGCGCTGGACGATCTGCGCGGCATGGCGCGCGTGGGGCGCCGCATCCTGACCGGCGGGTTCACCACGCCCGTGCGGGGCCGGCCGCAGCCGCAGCTGCCGGCGGGGATGCGCCGCCAGCTGCCGGTGTTCGCGGTCATCGGCGTGGTCAGCACGCTGGCGCAGCTGGTGCTGTTCGTGCTGCTGCGCCTGTTCATGGGCCCGCTGTGGGCCAACGCCGTGTCCCTGATCATCACCACCGTCGGCAACACCGCCGCCAACCGGCGCTTCACCTTCGGGGTGACCGGGTCGCGGGGCGCGCTGCGCCACCAGATCGAGGGCGGCCTGACGTTCCTGCTCGGGCTGGCGCTCAGCACCGGGGGCCTGGCGCTGCTGCACGCGCTCGCGCCCGGCGCGTCGCGGCTCGTGGAGCTGCTCGCGCTGGTGTGCGCCAACGGCCTGGCGACGCTGGTGCGGTTCCTGCTGATGCGTGCCTGGATCTTCCACCCCCGGCGGTTGCGCCGGCAGGAGGGCGAATCATGACGACCGAGACGATCACTTCGGCCCGGCCCGGCGCCGGCGAGCGCGACGCCGCCGTCCGGCCGCGCTGGGCCTGGCCCGCGCTGGCGGCGGTGCTGGTGCTGGCGTTCGCGCTGTACGCCTGGGGCATCAACAGCGCCGGCTACGCCAACTCCTACTACGCGGCCGCGGTGAAGAGCGGCACGCAGAGCTGGAAGGCGTTCTTCTTCGGCTCGCTGGACGCCGCCTCGTTCATCACCGTCGACAAGCCGCCGATGGCGCTGTGGGTGATGGCGCTGTTCGGGCGGGTCTTCGGGTTCTCCTCCTGGAGCATGCTGCTGCCGCAGGTGCTGGAGGGCGTGGCGGCCGTCGCGGTGCTGTGGGCGACGGTGCGGCGCGCGTTCGGGTACCCGGCGGCGCTGGTGGCCTCGCTGGTGCTGGCGCTCACCCCCATCACCGTGGCGATCGACCGGGACAACAACCCCGACACGCTGCTGGTGCTGCTGCTGGTGCTGGCGGCGTGGGCGACGCAGCGCGCGATCGAGACCGGGCGGCTGCGGCCGCTGCTGCTGGCGGCGTTCTTCGTCGGCTGCGGCTTCAACACCAAGATGCTGCAGGCGTGGGTGCTGGTGCCCGCGCTGGCGCTGGCCTACCTGATCGCGGCGCCGCCGGGATGGGTGCGGCGGATCGTGCACCTGCTGGCGGCCGGCGCGGTGCTGGCGGTGTCGAGCTTCTGGTGGATGGTGATCGTCGATCTCATCCCGGCGGGCAAGCGTCCGTTCATCGGCGGCAGCACCGACGGCACCGTCTGGGACCTGGTCATCGGCTACAACGGCCTCGGCCGCATCTTCGGCGAGAACCGCGGCGGCGGGGGCGGGCCCGGCGGCGGCAGGGGCGGCGGGATGGGCGCCTCGTTCGGCGGCCAGCCGGGCGCGGGCCGGATGTTCAACGACATCATCGGCGGTCAGATCTCCTGGCTGCTGCCGCTGGCGGCGATCCTGCTGGTCGCGGGGCTGGTGCTGCTGTGGAGGCGTCCGCGAGCGGACCTGGCGCGGGCCGCGCTGATCCTGTGGGGCGGCTGGCTGGCGGTGCACTTCGTGGTGTTCAGCTTCGCCGAGGGCACCTTCCACCCGTACTACACGACCGCTCTGGCGCCCGCGATCGCGGCGCTGGTCGGCGGCGGCGCCGCGCTGGTGTTCGACGCGGGGCGGCGGTCGCGCGCGTGGGCGTGGGTGCTGCCGGCGGGCGTGGCGATGACGGGCCTCTGGTCGTTCACCCTGCTGAACCGGACGCCGGACTGGCACCCGTGGCTGCGGTACGTGGTCGCGGTGGCGACGGTACTGGCCGTGCTCGGACTGCTGGTCGCGCTGGTGCCGCGCATCGGCGCGCGGATCGCGACGCCGGTGCTCGGCGCGGGCGCCGTGCTGGCCCTGCTGGCGGGCCTGGCGGGGCCGGGGGCCTACGCGCTGTCGGCGGCGTCCACGCAGGTCAACGGCACCAACCCGGCGGCCGGTCCGAGCAGCGGGATGGGCTTCGGCCGTCCCGGCGGCCAGGGCGGCCCCGGCGGTGGCCGGGGCGGCTGGATGCGCGGCGGCGAGTTCCCCGGAGGCGGCCAGATGCCGCAGTTCCCGGGCGGCGGCCAGATGCCGCAGTTCCCGGGCGGCGGCCAGCCGCCGTCGGGCGCCGAGAACGGCGCCCCGCCGAACAACGGGACGGAGAACGGCGCCCGGAACGGCACGGGGGGCGGGAACCGCGGGGGCGGTTTCCCCGGCGGCGGCATGGGCGGCGGCTTCGGCGGCCCCGGCGGCCAGGTCGACCAGCGGATGATCTCCTACCTGGAGAAGAACCAGGGGTCGGCGCGGTGGCTGGTGGCGGTGTCGAGCGCGCAGAGCGCCTCGTCGATCATCCTGAGCACCGGCCGGCCGGTCATGGCGATGGGCGGCTTCACCGGGTCGGACCCGGCGATGACCGTCGCCAAGCTGCAGGAGTACGTCAAGAAGGGCGAGCTCCGCTACATCATCGTCAACGGCGGCGGCATGCGCGGCGGTCCCGACTCGGGGAGCGCGTCGGTCACCGCCTGGGTGCAGCAGCACGGGACGCCGGTGAAGGCAGGTGAGTACGGGGGGTCGACGTCGGGCAGCGGCTCCGGCGATGGCACGGCGTCCACGGGTCTGTACAAGCTGAGCTGATACAGGGGGACGGAGAACAGATGACCTCGACACTGCCGAGGCCGGAGACCGGCCGGGGGACGGCCGTGCGGGCCGGGTGGCGGGCCGGGTGGCGGCAGCGGCCGGGCGATCCGGTGTGGGCGCGGCCGGCGCTGCTGGTGCTGCTCGCCGCGACGGGTGTGCTGTACGTGTGGGGGCTCGGCGCGTCCGGGTGGGCCAACGCGTTCTACTCGGCGGCCGTGCAGGCGGGCGCCACGAGCTGGAAGGCGTTCTTCTTCGGCTCCTCCGACGCCGTCGGCGCCATCACGGTGGACAAGACGCCGGCGGCGCTGTGGCCGATGGAGCTGTCGGCCCGGATCTTCGGGGTGAACTCCTGGAGCATCCTGGTGCCGCAGGCGCTGATGGGCGTGGCGACGGTGGCGCTGCTGTACGCGGCGGTGCGGCGCACGCTCGGCCGCACGCCCGCCAGTGTCGTCCCGGCGCTGCTGGCGGGCGCGGCGATGGCGCTGACTCCGGTCGCGGCGCTGATGTTCCGGTTCAACAACCCCGACGCGCTGCTGGTGCTGCTGCTGACGGGCGCGGCGTACGCGCTGGTCCGGGCGCAGGAGCGCGGGTCCACGCGCTGGATGGCGGTGTGCGGGGCGCTCGTCGGGCTGGGGTTCCTGGCCAAGATGATGCAGGCGTTCCTGGTGGTGCCGGTGTTCGCGCTAGTGTACCTGGTGACGGCGCCGGTGGCGGTGCGCCAGCGGATCGTGCAGGTGCTGGTGGCGGGCGCGGCGATGGTGGTCGCGGCGGGCTGGTGGCTGCTGGCGGTCGCGCTGACGCCGGCCGGGTCGCGGCCCTACATCGGCGGGTCGCAGCACAACAGCGTGCTGGAGCTGGCGCTCGGCTACAACGGCATCGGCCGGCTGAACGGCAACGAGACCGGCGGCCTGGGCAACCTCAACCAGGACTCGGGGCTGCTGCGGATGTTCGGTTCGGCGTCGGGCGGTCAGATCTCCTGGCTGCTGCCGGCCGCGCTGGTCCTGCTGGTCGCGGGCCTGGCGGCCACGTACCGGGCGGCCCGCACCGATCGGGTGCGGGCGGGGCTGCTGGTGTGGGGCGGCTGGCTGCTGCTCACCGGGCTGGTCTTCTCGTTCATGCAGGGGATCTTCCACGACTACTACACGGTGGCGCTGGCGCCGGCGATCGCGGCGCTGGTCGGGATCGGCGCCGGGGTGCTGTGGGAGCGGCGCTGGACGCCGGTGCTGGCGGGCGCGGTCGCGGTGAGCGCGTGGTGGGCCTACGTGCTGCTGTCGCGGACGCCGGACTGGCACGGGTGGCTGCGGCCGCTGGTGCTGGTCGCGGGGCTGGGGCTGGCGGCGGCGCTCGCGGCGGGGCGTTTCCTGCCCGAGCGGGTGGTCGCGGTCGCCGGCGGCGCCGCGGCGCTGGTGCTGCTGGTGGCGCCGGGCGCGTACGCGCTGGACACCGTCCAGACGCCGCACACCGGTGCGATCGTGACGGCGGGTCCGAGCACGGGCGGCGGTTTCGGCGGGATGCGCGGCGGGGGTCCGCGCGGCGGCTGGAACGGCGGCGGCCAGGGCATGCGCGGTGGCGGTTTCGGCGGCATGCCGCCGGGCGGCGGCACCGGAACCGGCCAGAACCAGAACGGGCAGAGCAACCAGAGCCAGAACGGCGGCAACCCGTTCGGCGGCGGCTTCCGCCCCGGCGGCGGTGGCCAGGGCGGTCCCGGCGGCGGCGGTGGTGGCGGGCGCGGTGGCGGTCCGGGCGGGCTGCTGAACGCGGCGACGCCGAGCGCGCAGGCCACGGCGGCGCTGAAGGCGAACGCCTCGGCGTACACGTGGGCGGCGGCGACGGTGGGGTCCAACAACGCGGCCGGCTACCAGCTGGCGACGGGCCTGCCGGTGATGGCGATCGGCGGCTTCAACGGCACCGACCCGGCTCCGACGCTGGCGCGGTTCCAGCGGCTGGTGTCCGACAAGAAGATCCACTACTTCGTCGGCGGCGGCAGCGGCGGCGGGATGGCGGGCCGCGCGAGCAGCGGCAGCGACGCCGCCCAGAGGATCAGCGAGTGGGTGGCGGCGAACTTCACCGCGACGACGGTCGGCGGGGTCACCATGTACGACCTGACCGCCGCGCGCTGACCCGTCCCTTCCCCGCCCCTGCTCCCGGTTCCCCGGGGGCGGGGGCGGGCCTCGTTATGCTGGCGGGACGCCGCACCGAGGAGTGATCGCGATGCCCGCCCTGCTCGACGACGCGCAGATCGCCGCCCGCCTCGCGGAGCTGCCCGGCTGGACGCGCGCGGGCGACGAGATCCGCCGCACGCTGCAGGCGCCGTCCTTCCTCGCCGGGATCGGCCTGGTCGCGCGGGTGGCGGAGGCGGCCGAGGAGGCCGACCACCATCCCGACATCGACATCCGGTGGCGGACGCTGACGTTCGCGCTGTCCACCCACTCCGAGGGCGGCCTGACGGCCAAGGACTTCGCGCTGGCCGCCGCCATCGACCGGCTGGCGGGCGAGGCCGGCTGCGAGGGGGCGCGGTGAGGGTCGAGCTGACCGGCGTCCCCGAGACGCTGCTGTGGAACCTGTACCAGCGGGCGGCTGCGGCGCGCGGTCCGCGCCCCGTGCTGGAGGATCCGCGGGCCGTCGAGCTGGTGGAGGAGATCGACTACCCGTTCGGGCGGTTCGGCGGCACGGCGATGGCGCCGTGGCACGCGCTGCGCGTGCGGACTTTCGACCGGGCCGTGCGGCGCTTCCTGGACCGCTGCCCCGACGGTCAGGTCGTGGCGCTCGGCGAGGGCCTGGAGACGCAGTTCTGGCGCGTCGACAACGGCCGGGTGCGGTGGCTGACGGTCGATCTGCCCGAGACGCTGGACGTGCGCGAGCGGCTGCTGCCGGGCGATCCGCCGCGCCGCCGCTCGCTGGCGTGCTCGGCGCTGGACCTGCGCTGGACCGACGAGGTGGACGCCTCGCGCGGCGTCCTGGTCACCGCGCAGGGCCCGCTGATGTACCTGGAGCCGCCGGAGGTGCGGGGGCTGCTGGCGGCGTGCGCGCAGACCCTCCCGGGCGGCGCGATGGTGTTCGACGCGGTGCCGCCGCTGCTGGCCCGGGGCACCGCGTCCAGAGCGGCGTCGGGTGCGGCGTCGGGTGCGGGTGGCGCGGGGTACCGGGCGCCCGCGTGGCGGTGGACGCTGCCGCCGCGCGCCTGGCGGCGGGTGGCGACGGCGTCCCCGGCGATCGCGTCGGTGCGGAGCCTGGCGTATCCGCGGGGGCGGGGCCTGTACGCGCTGGCGCCGCTGGCGGGACGGGTGCCGCTGGTCCGCGACCTGCGCATGTCGATTCTGGAGCTGCGGTTCGCGTCCTGACCGGGCGGCGCCGCGCGGCGTCCGGTGAGGATCAGTGGGCGGCCATGCCGCCGTCGACGAACAGGGTCTGGCCGGTGATGTAGCCGGCGGCGCGGGAGGCCAGGAAGACGGCGGCGCCGGCGAAGTCCTCGGGCAGGCCGTTGCGGCCGATGGTGGTGGCGGCGGCGAGCTGGGCGATGCGTTCGGGGTCTTCTTGCAGGCGGCGGTTGAGTTCGGTGAGCACGAACCCGGGGACCAGGGTGTTGCAGGTGACGCCGTGGGGCGACCACGCCTCGGCCTGGGAGCGGGCCAGGGCGGTGAGGCCGGCCTTGGACACGCCGTAGGCGCCGCTGGAGACGAACGCGCGGAACGCCTGCTGGGAGGAGATGTGCAGGATGCGGCCGAAGCCGCGTTCGGCCATGCCGGGGCCGAAGCGCTGGCCGAGGAGGAAGGGGGCGTCGAGGTTGACGGCCATGGTGGCGTCCCAGACGTCCTCGCCGAGTTCGCCGAGCGGGGGCCGCAGGTTGACGGCGGCGTTGTTGACCAGGATGTCGGGCTCGCCGAAGACGGCGGCGGCCTCGTCGGCGGCGCGCTTGAGGGTGTCGCGGTCGGCGAGGTCGGCGCTGACGCGCGCGGCGCGGCAGCCGAGGCCGCGCAGTTCGGCGACGGCCTTGTCCAGCTCGGCCTCGCGGCGGGCGACGAGCACGACGCTCGCGCCCGCGCGGGCCAGGGCCTCGGCGATGGCCCTCCCGATGCCGGTGGCGCCGCCGGTGACCAGGGCGGTGGTGCCGTCCAGGGAGAACAGGCCGGACAGGTAGTCGTTGCTCATGTGCGCACCCTAGCCAGGGCGCGGGTCTAGCCCGACACGCCGGGGCGTTCCTCCTCGTCCTCGACGTCCTGCGCGCTCTCGTCCTCGTCGTCGCGGTGGCGGTCGCGCCAGACGATGACGGCGATGACGGCGACCACGACGAACGTCGGGACGAAGAAGGGGATGGCGCTGACCACCGAGTGGGTGGCGAGGACGCCCTCGCCGGCGGGGAGCGGCGGGGTCATGTGGTCACCGGTTCCCGGGGCCCCTGGGGCTCGGTGCCGGTGGGGGCGCGGGCGGGTTCGGGCAGGGCGCGGGCGATGCGGGCGACGCCCCAGCCGAGGGCGATCACCATGGCCAGGGTGCAGAGCAGCACGATCGCGGCGCAGGCGGCCCACAGCCAGCCGGGCACGTCGGACTTCAGCTCGCGCTGCAGGATCGAGCGCTCCTTCTGCACGGGCCGGGTGAAGTGGGCGGGTGCGGGCAGTTCCTTGGCGCCGATGGCCTCGTCGTCGGGCAGGTAGATGGGGACGGCGGCCAGGTCGCGGCCGTCGTGGACGCGCACCAGGGTCTTCCAGTCGCCGTGGACCGGGACGGGCCGGGTGGTGCGGTAGACGCCGGGCGACTGCTCGGTGAGGCGCTCGACGTGCAGGCCGCCGCCCTGCCAGGCGGTGATCTGGACCCAGGCGGGGTGGTCGGCGATGGTGCGGGGGTTGAAGGTGACGACGGCGTTGACGGTGCGGTGGTCGCCGCTGCGGGCGTCGGTGAGGTCGATGGTGGCGGTCTGGTTCTTGGGCGTCTGGAAGAGCTGGCAGTTCAGCGCGGCGGCGGAGAAGGCGATGATGGCGGCGGTGAACAGGCCGCGGGCGATGGCGGGGCGGGGCAGGCGGCCCTGCAGTCCTTCGGCGAGCATGGCGCCGCACACGCCGCCGGCGACGCCGCCGACGACGGCCATCAGGACGCCCTCGACGACGATGTCGCCGGTCCAGGGCAGGACGAACGCCACGTGGGTCCAGGCGTACTCGGTGGCGAACCCGGCGGTGCCGATGAGGACGCCCGACACCGCGCCGAGGGCGAGGGGGCGGCGGGCGAGCGGCAGCGCGGCGAGTTCCACGCAGAGGGCCTCGCCGAAGTACAGGGGCACCGAGGCCCACAGCTGGCCGATGGCGCCGCCGACCAGCAGCGACACCCCGCCGCGCACGAGCATGTAGAAGACGACGGCGAACACCGCGCCGCCGCGGCCGACCCACAGGCGGGCGGCGACCAGGGCGACGCCGGCGGCCAGGGCGATGAGCAGCGGCTGGTGGACCTGGCGGAACTGCTCGACGCCGAAGTCGAACTCGGCCTGGTAGACCGACAGGCCGATGAGCAGGCCGCCGGCGTGCATGCCGCGGCGCACGTACCGGCCCCAGGCGGGCAGGTCGCCGGTGCTGTCGTCGTGGGCGGCGCGGCCCTCGCGCTCCAGGATCATCATGGCGACCAGGGAGAGGCCGGCGCCGCCGATGAGCATCAGGTGGGTGGGGCCCCACAGGGTGACGTCCTGGCCGAAGATGCGGTGCCAGACGTCGTCGAGGGGGAAGCCGAGCAGGGCGTAGAAGCCGGTGCCGGCGAGCAGGACGCCGCCGGCGGGGGCGTACCAGTCGCGGGTGATGCGGACGGCGGCGCGGCCGGGGCGCACGCCCTTGGCGGGCAGCACGACGGCCAGGACGCCGGCGGTGAAGATGCCGAACAGGCCGATGAGGATCGGGTAGTGGGCGATGTTGGCGAGGGGCCCGCTGTCGCGGCCGCGGGTGATGTGCAGGGAGATGTCCCAGTACATTCCGAGCAGTGCGGTGAGCAGCGAGCCGAGGGCGACGATGATGGGCAGCGACGACCAGCCGGGCAGGCCGCGGCCGAGGCCGCGCTCGGACAGCGCGGCGAGGCGGCCGAGCAGGGTGATGCGGCCGCTGCGGTGCCCCCAGCCGAGGACCAGCAGGACGGCGGTGAGGACGGCGGCGGCGACCGAGGCGCCGATCACCTGTCCGAGCGCCGCGCCGCCCGCCGGCCTGTTCCCGGCGGCCCCGAGGAGGGGCGCCGCCGCGTCCAGCCCTGTTCTTGCCACTCGATCCAACACGGGTGCTCCCATGACCGCCGTTTCGGGGTGCGAACCCCCCCAACGGATTATGTCACTCTTGAATGTGTCATTGTCTAGTGTCACGTTCTGTGGTGCGGGGCACCGTGCCCGGAGAGGGAGGCGCGATGGGAGCCAGGAGGCCGCGGGGCCGGATCGGGAAGCGTCCGGTGCGGATGCTGGTGCCTGCGGTGGCGGCGGTGGTGCTGGCCTGCGGCGCGGCGTGCGGCGAGCCCCCGCCGGACGCGGGCGGCGCGACGGGGACGCCGGCGACGGCGGCGACGCCGTCCGCTGCCGCGAGCGGCCCCGCGGCGTCACCGGGCGGTGACAGTGCCCTCACCCAGGTGAACGTGAGCGTCACCCAGGGGCGGGTCCGGGCGTCGGTGGGTCCGGGCGGCGCGGCGGTGCGGACGGTGAAGGTCCGGCTGGGCGCGCGGGTGCAGGTCACCGTCACCAGCGACGTGGCCGAGGAGTTCCACCTGCACGGCTACGACCGGGAGGCGGAGGTGGCGGCGGGCCGGCCGGCGTCGCTGCGGTTCACCGCCGACCGGCCCGGGGTGTTCGAGGCCGAGTTCCACCACTCGGGCGCCCGCGCCTTCGAGCTGCAGGTGAAGTGACCCGTGCTGGGCGGCGGGCTGCCGGCCGGCGGGATGCCGGGCGGCGTAGTGCTGGGCGAGGGGGTGCTGGCGCACGGCCTGGGCGGGCGCACGGACCTGCCGATGGACGGGCTGACGGCGATCGTCGGCGGCGGGGCGGCGGTGGCGGCGTCGTTCCTGGCGCTGACGGTGGCGTGGAAGCGCCCGCGCCTTCGCCCCGAGGGCGGCCGTCCGCTGCCGGCGGGCCTGGCGCGCGTCCTGGACGGGCGCGCGCTCACCTGGGCGGGGCGGGTCCTGGCGCTGGCGGCGGCGCTGCTGGTGGTGGTCGTGGCGTTCGCCGGGCCGCCCACCGACGCGGAGAACCTGGCGCCGTGGGCGCTGTTCGTCACCTTCTGGGTGGGGCTGGTGCCGGCGAGCGTGCTGCTGGGCCCGGTGTGGCGGCGGGTGAACCCGCTGCGCACGGTGCACGCGGCGCTGTGCGCGCTGACGCGCACCGATCCGGGCGGGCGGCGGGCGCTGCCCGAGGCCGTCGGGTACCGGCCGGCGGCCGGGTGGCTGACGGGGTTCGTGTGGCTGGAGCTGGTGGCGCCGAACCGCTCGGATCCGCGCGTGGTCGGCTGGCTGATCGTGGGGTACGCGGTGGTGAACGTGGCGGCGGCGTGGTGGTTCGGGCGGGGGTGGTTCACGCGCGGCGACGGCTTCGAGGCGTACTCGTCGCTGATGGCGCGGCTCTGCCCGGTGGGGCGGCGCTCGGACGGGACGCTGGTGTGGCGGACGCCGCTGACCGGGCTGATGCGGGTGGGCGGCGAGGCGGGGCTGGCGGCGACGGCGTGCGTGCTGATCGGCTCGACGGGTTTCGACGGGGTCACCCGCACCACCTACTGGCGCGACAACGTCGACCCGCGCAGCCTGGCCGCCGGGACGGCGGGGCTGGCGGCGGCGATCGGGGTCGTGGCGCTGCTGTACTTCGGCGCGATGCGGGCGAGCGCGGCGCTGACCGGGCTGACCGGCCAGGACGCGGCCGCGCTGGCGGGGCGGTTCGCCGCGACGCTGCTGCCGATCGCGTTCGGCTACACGCTGGCGCACTACTTCTCGTTCTTCCTGCTGGAGGGGCAGATGACGTTCATCCTGGCCAGCGACCCGTTCGCGACGGGGGCGAACCTGCTGGGGCAGACCGGCTACCGGGTGGACTACGGCCTGGTCACCCCGGCGGTCACCGCGCAGGTGCAGGTGAACGCGATCGTCCTCGGGCACATCTGCGGCACGATCGCCGCGCACGACCTGGCGCTGCGCACGCGGCCGCGCGACCGGACGCTGCGGGGGCAGGCGCCGATCGCGCTGGTGATGGTGGCGCTGACGTGCGCGGGCCTGTTCGCCCTGCTCAGCGGCTGAGGCCGGGCGCGCGCCGGTCGCCAGGCGAAGCCGGTTCACCCGTTGTTCATGTGCTGGTCATGTTCTGGACGGTCTCGGCACACCGGTTCGCGGGAATCCGTGCCGGTATGGATGCTGATGTCGCGACCCGTGAGCAGACCGCCATGCACCAGGTGACCGACCGCCTGGTGAGCACCTTCGGCGCCGATCGCGGCGCGCAGGAGGTCGCGCGCACCATCGACGAGATCCACCACCGTTTCGACGGGCGCCCGATCCGCGACTTCGTGCCGGTGCTGGTGGAGCGCTACGCCCGCCAGCGACTCACCGCCGCCTGACCCACTCCCCTCATCGGCGTTCCCTCCTTCGGGCCGCCGCTGACCTGCCATGATGGTGGTGCGGCGGGGGTCTGAAGGGGAGAACCGATGACTTTCGCGTGCGCGCCGGTCGGCCGTCGTGCCCTGCTGGCGGCGGGGCCCGCGCTGCTGGGGTCGATGGCGCTGGGGCCGGTGGTGCTGGGCGGTGCGGGCGGCTGCGCGGGGACGGCGCGGCATGCGGCCGCGGCGGGCGGCCGCGATCCGCGCGAGCGGCTGTCGGCGGCGCAGGCGTGGGCGCGGCTGGCGGCGGGCAACCGGCTGTGGGCGGCGGGGCGTCCCCGGCGTCCGGACGCCGACGCGGCGCGGCGGCGGCAGGTCGCGGCGGGGCAGGCGCCGCTGGCGACGGTGGTGGCGTGCATCGATTCGCGGGTGGCGCCCGAGGTGGTGTTCGACCAGGGGCTCGGGGACGTGTTCGCGGTGCGCACCGGCGCGCAGACGCTCGACGGCCTGGTGGCGGGCTCGGTTGCCTTCGGGCCGCTGGAGGGCGGGACGCCGCTGGTGGTGGTGCTCGGTCACCAGCGCTGCGGCGCGGTGACGGCGGCGGTCGCGGCGCTGGAGGCGGGGCGGCGCCCGCCGGGCGGGCTCGCCGACGTGGTGGGGGCGCTGCGTCCGGCCTACTACGAGGCGCGGCGGGCGGGGGCGGGCGACCTGGTGGAGCGCACGGTGCGGGCGCAGGTGGTGCGGACGGCGCGCGCGGTGGCCGGTGACCGGCTGCTGGCGGCGCGGGTGCGGGCGGGGACGCTGGGGGTGGTCGGCGCCTACTACAGCCTGGACTCGGGGTGGGTGAGCGTCCTGTCGACGGCGGGTCCGGTCGGCGTCGCCGTCTGAACGTCCCGGCCGCCGGGCGGGAGGCTCGCGCGGGCGGCCCGAGGGGTGTCAGGGCGTCAGGGCGTCGGGGTGGGGGTCGGGGCGCAGGGGGCAGGGGTCTCGTCCGAGGGTGTCTCGTCCGAGGGTGTCCCGCCGGTCGCCGTCGCTGTGGGGGTGGGGGCGGGGCTCGGGGTGGAGCCGTCGGCGGGGGCGCGCCAGATGCGGACCCGGTCGACGTCCATGACGACCTTGGCGGGGGTGGTGCGGTCGCGGCAGGAGCCGGGGCCGCGGTCGCAGATCTGGTCGTTCTGCAGGGCCAGGCCCATGGGGGTCTGGCGGGGGCGGATCGGGCCGGTGTAGGTCCAGACCTTGCGGCCGTCGATCCAGAAGGTCAGGCCGCCGGGCAGCCAGTCCAGGGCGACGGTGCGCCAGCGGGTGAAGTCGGCGGTGACGGTGCGGCCGGCCTGGGCGTCGTCGTCGCCCTGGTGGGTGAACAGGCCGGTGGTGCGGCGGGTGGCGTCGGTGACCTCGGCGAAGTCGATCTCGGCTTTCTCGGGCCGGCCGAAGTGCTCGGGCCACAGCAGCGCGACGGCGGAGTAGCCGGCGCCGGCGTCGGCGCGCATGCGCACCTCCCAGCGGCCGTAGCGCTGGTCGAGGGTGGAGGCGACGCCGCCGGACAGGTCCTTGCCGTCGTAGAGGGCGCCGGTGAGGTGCAGCTGCCCGCCCGAGACGGTGGTGGCGGCGCGGGTGCGGGGGTTGACCTTGGCGTCGGGGCTGTCGTAGACGACCCATTTGGCGGGGTCCAGGCGGGTGCCGTCGAAGTCCTCGGTGACGGCGGGCGCGCCCCAGCCGCCGTTGCCGTCCGCGCCGTCGCCAGCGCCGTCGTCGTTGCCGCCGGCGCCGGTGCCGGGGTCGGCGGGGGTGGTGCGGGCGGCGTTGTGCTTTCTCATGACGGCTTGCAGGTCGGGGTGGCCGTCGGTGCCGTCGGCGTCGGCGAGGGTGGGGCAGGCCCACTGCTGCTGGTGTCCCCAGGAGTAGCTGATGTCGAGGGCGGGGCGGGGGACCAGGCCGTGCCAGCGGTCCAGGAGGGATTGCAGCTGGCGGGCGGTGGGCAGGCGCCAGGAGTCGTCGCCGGAGGTGCAGGTCTGGCCGAAGGTCTGGAAGACCGGGACCATCATGCGGCGGGGGAAGCCGGCCTTGTCGGCCTGCTTCACCATGGCGTCGACGGCGTCCAGGTCGCAGCCGGTGCGGCCGGTGCGGCAGGGGTAGGGGTCCAGGCCGATGAGGTCCAGGTGGGTGGCGTCGGGGCGCAGGGGCCGCATGGACCAGTCGGTGAGGGAGGCGAACGCCTTCTGGCCGGGGGCGTGCTCGTGGACGGTGTCGGCGCGGCGGCGGATGTCGGCGGCGATGCCGGGGCACTGCTGGGGGTCGGGCTCGTCGGACAGGTACCAGCCGTAGACGCGGGGGTTGTGCGCCAGGCGTTCGACGGCGGCGGTGAAGTCGTCGATGTCCAGGGCGAAGTCGCCGCAGGTGAAGTTGCCGGCCCAGACCATGGCCTTGGTCCCGGCGGGCAGCGCGTCGATCTCGGCGGGGTCGGGGCCGACGTCGAACAGGTCGTAGCCGAGGGCGGCGGCCTTGGCGCGGTCGCCGGCGTCCATGTTGAGGGCGAGGTGGCGGGTGCCGGGGTCGGGGCGGTCGGCGGTGGTGGTGGCCGAGCGGGGGGCGGCCGCGCCGGTGGTGGGGGCGAGCAGGAGTCCGGCGAGCGCTCCGGCGAGGGCTCCGCCGGTGGCGGCGGAGGCGGTCCAGGCGGCCAGTCGTCGCATGGGGTGTCTCCCGACATCGGGTGCGGTGATGTGGGGTGCTGGTGCCGATTCTGTGCCGGTTCGCCGGTGGGGGCGAGCCTTCGTCCGGGATCGTTCTGGGTCTGACGCTGCGTGTCCGGCCCGCCGGCGGGCCGGTGGCCCGGACGGTGGTCTGGACGGTGGGACGGCCGCCGGGCTGGACGTGCGTCCGGGCGCGGGCGGTGCGGGGCGGGGGTGTTGTCAGCGGGGTGACAACGCGGGCGCGGGTGGCGTACGCGCGGTGAGTGTCGTTCCTGGCTTCGGTTACTTACCGTCGGAGCCCTGGAGCCCCGGGGGCGGGCTCGCGGATGCGGTCGGTCGGAGGTGGTCGAGGATGGCGTTGCGGCGAGCGGGTGTGGACGCGCCGGCGGGCGAGGCGGCGGCCGCCGCGGCGGGCGGCGGATCGGGCAGTGGGCCGGATGGTGGGCCGGATGGTGCCGTCCGCGCCGGGTCGGGCGGTGCGGAGGCGGTGGTGCGGCCGGTGCGGGCGGCGTTGTCGGCGCAGCCGTGGCGCGATGTGCCGGCCGAGGAGGCGCGGTGGATGCGGCCGCAGCTGCCGAAGGTGCAGACGATCATGGTGGAGGGGGTGCTGCGGCACGTGCCCGAGTACGCGCGTCCGGGGGACGCGGTGTACCTGCGGGTGGTGGAGTCGGCGGTGGCGCACGCGATGGAGCACTTCGTGCAGATCATCGCCGATCCCGACACCTCGTGGAAGGAGATCTACCAGGTCTACTTCGACGTGGGGTACGGGGAGGCGGTGGAGGGGCGCAGCCTGGAGAACCTGCAGAACGCGATGCGGATCGGGTCGCGGATCGCCTGGCGGTGCCTGGCGGTGGAGTACGAGCGCCAGGGCCGGCCGATGCGGATGATGAGCGTGATGGCCGAGGCGAACTTCGCCTACCTGGACGAGCTGACGTCGGCGGCGGCCAACGGGTACGCGCGGGCGCGGGAGAAGGCGGCGGGCGAGCGCGAGCAGCGGCGGGGGCGGCTGCTCGGGCTGCTGCTGTCGGACGCGGCGGTGCCGGCGGAGGTGGTCGGCGAGCAGGCGGCGCTGGCGGGGTGGCCGCTGCCGCAGCGGCTGGCGGTGGTGGTGCTGCGGCCGCGGGCGGGGCAGGGCGGTGAGGGGCCGGCGGGGCTGCCGCCGGAGGTGCTGACGGGGCTGGACCACGGGCGTCCGTGCCTGGTGATGCCCGATCCGGCGGGGCCGGGGCAGGCCGAGCGGCTGGCGGGGATGCTGGCGGGGTGGACGGGGGCGGTGGGCCCGGTGGTGGAGCCCGGGCAGGCGGGGGTGTCGCTGCAGTGGGCGCGGCGGACGCTGGAGCTGGTGGAGGGCGGGGCGGTGCGGGCGCCGGAGGGTCCGCGCGGCCGCGCGGCACGCCCGGTGCGGGCGGCCGGACCGGGTGCCGGGGGGCGGGGCGGGGGCCGGGCGGGGATGCTGGTGTACGCCGAGGAGCATCTGCCGAGCCTGCTGCTGCACGAGGGCGGGGCGCTGGCGGAGATCGTGGCGGCGCGGCGGCTCGGTCCGCTGTCGGCGGCGCGGCCCAAGCACGGGCTGCGGCTGGCGGTGACGCTGCTGGAGTGCCTGAAGAACGGTTTCAACGCCACGGGCGCGGCGGCGTCGCTGCACGTGCACCCGCAGACCGTCCGCTACCGGCTGGGGCAGCTGCACGAGCTGCTGGAGTTCGATTTCGAGGATCCGCAGATCCGGCTGGAGCTGATGCTGGTGCTGCACGTGTGGATCGAGCGGGCGCGCGCCGGAGCGGACGCGGAAGATCTTTGAGAAGTTCCCGGGCGCGGTGTCGATCGGGGGCGGGGTGTTCGACGCAGGGGTGAGAGCACGACTCAGCGCCTTGCGAAGGAGACCGTCATGACCGCGATCCAGACCCCCGCCGCCGCCTCCGCCTCTACTTCGACGCGTGTCCTGTGGGCGTTGCAGGTCCTGGTGGGGCTGTTCCTGCTGGTGGGGTCGGCGATCCCCAAGTTCGTGGGGCAGAGCGACGCCGTTCGGGTGATCGCCGAGATCGGCTGGGGTCAGTGGCTGCGGTACGTCACCGGGTTCTTCGAGGCGGCCGGGGCGATCGGCCTGATGGTCCCGCGGCTGGCGGGTGCGGCGGCCACCGGGCTGATCGCGCTGATGATCGGCGCGGCCGCCGTGCAGGTCACCGTGCTGGGCTCGGTGGCGGGCGCGGCGTTCCCCCTCGTCCTGGGCGTGCTGTTCGCCTTCGTGGCCCGGCGGCGCCGCGCCGGCACGCTCGCGCTGCTGCGCGTCCTGTTCGGGCGCTGAGCGCGGCTGGTCCTCGCGGGCGGGGCGGCCAGATGAGCAAGGCGTGTCCCCAGGTGAGTCCGGCGCCGAAGCCGGCGAGCAGGACCAGGGATCCGGGGTGCAGGCGGCCGTCGGAGGCGGCGCGGTGCAGGGCGTAGGGGAGGCTGGCGGCGCCGATGTTGCCGACGTCGTGGCCGGCGATGGCGAGCTGGTGGTCCTCCAGGCCGGCGCGGGGGGCGAGGGCGGCGACGAGCTTGGGGTTGGGCTGGTGGGGGACGACCAGGTCCAGGTCGGCGGGTTTGAGGTCGGCGCCGGTGGCGGCCTCGCCGACCAGGCGGGGCAGGATCGCGGTGATGAAGTCGCGGACGGCGGCGCCGTCCATGTGGATGGTGTGGCCGAGGCCGGCCAGGGTGGCGGGGCTGGCGGGGGTGCGGCTGCCGCCGGCGGGGATGAGGACGTCGCCGGCGCGGGTGCCGTCGGAGCCGAGGCCCATGGAGACGATGCCGTAGGGCGCGGGGACGGGGCCGATGACGGCGGCGGCCGCGCCGTCGCCGAACAGGGCGGCGGTGGCGCGGTCGCCGGTGTTGAGGAAGCGCGAGTAGACCTCGACGCCGATGACCAGGGCGTAAGGGCCGGTGCCGCCGCCGGTGCCGGTGGCCTGGCCGGGGGTGTGGTCGGGGGTGTGGGTGGTGAGCCAGCCGACGGCGGTGTGCAGCCCGTAGACGAAGCCGGTGCAGGCGGCGGCGATGTCGAAGGCGGCGGCGTGGGCGGCGCCGAGCGCGGCCTGCACGCGGCAGGCGGTGGCGGGGCCGAGCTCGTCGGGGGTGGAGGTGCCGAGGACGATGAGGCCGAGGTCGGCGGCGGTGAGGCCGGCGGCGTCCAGGGCGGCGCGGGCGGCGGTGGTGGCGAGGTCGGAGGCGGCTTCGCCGGGGGCGGCGAGGTGGCGGTGGCGGATGCCGGTGCGCTGCTCGATCCAGCCGGGTTCCAGGCCGATGGAGCGTGACAGCTCGTCGCTGCTGAGGCGCTGGGCGGGCAGGTGGACGCCGGTGCCGAGGACGCCCCAGGGGTGGCGGGCGGTGACGCGGCCGGCGTGCGGGCGGCCGTGCGCGGGGTGCTGCCGGGGGCCGGGCGGGGCGGCGGGTCCGGCGGCGTCGGCGGGGGCGCGTTGGGGGCGGCGGGTGCGCGCGTGCTCGCGTCCTGCATCGCGTCCGTGGTCGCGGGTGGGGCGGTGGGTGTGCGCGTGCGGTGCGGCGGGACGGCCGGGTCCGTCCGGTTGCTCGCTCATGTGCGTGCTCCCCTCGCCCGGTCCGGGTGGTGATCGGGCGGTCGGCGCGGCGCCGGGCGGCCGGACGCGGTGACGTGCCGGCCGGTTGCCCGGTTTTCGCCACAGAAGGTTGTCAGACCATTTCTACACATGAATAATTTAGTTTCGTCATTTATATCCCGTATCTGTCCGTTAGGTGGTGTTTATCTACTCGGGGTGGGTTTTCTTCCCTTCAGGTAAGGAGAAAGGCCGTGGGTGACGGGGCAGTGGGAGCGGCGTGGCCGCCGGATCCGGGGCCGGGGGCGGTGTGCGCGTTCCTGTTCGCGGGCACCGGCTCGTCGGGACCGCCGGATCTGCGGCGGGCGGTGGCGGCGGGCGGCGCGGTCGAGGAGGCGGTGCGCGGGGCGCTGGCGGAGGTGGCGCGGGGGGTGCCGGCGGGCGGGCCGGATCTGGAGCGGGTGCTGGTGGACGATCCGGCGTCCTACGGCGCGGTCGCCGGGGACGCGGGGACGGCGCAGCTGGCGGCGTACGCGGCGTCGGTGGCGGTGGTGCGGGGGATGGCGGCGGCGGGAGTGGTGCCGGGGTTCGCGGTGGGGCAGAGCTTCGGGGAGATCGCGGCGCTGGTGTGCGCGGGGGTGTTCACCGTGGCCGAGGGCGCGGCGATGGCGGCGAGCCTGGTGGGGGTGCTGGGCGAGCGGGGAGCGGGCGGCGGGATGGGCCTGGTGCTGGCCGACGAGCGCGCGGCGGGCGAGCTGGTCGCGGCGGCGGGGGAGCCGTCGGTGGTGGTGGCGTGCGTGAACGCGCCGCAGGCGACGGTGCTGGCGGGTCCGCAGGGCGCCCTGGAGCGGGTGCTGGCGGCGGCGCGCGAGGGCGGGGTGCGGGCGGTGCGCCTGGCGGTCCCCTACCTGGCGCACCATCCGGCGATGGCGGGCGCCGACGAGGAATGGTACAAGATCATCCGCGGTTTCCGGCAGCGGCCGCTGCGGATGGCGGTGCACTCGCCGGTGCGCGGCCGCGCCTACCGCGACGACGACGATCTGCACCGGGCGCTGGCGGACTGCATCGTGGCGCCGGTGCGGCTGCCGGCGGCGCTGCGCGCGGTGCACCGCGCCGGGGCGCGGGTGTTCGTGGAGGCGGGCGGCGGTGCGGCGCTGTGCCAGTGCGCGCGGCTGGCGATCCCGGGCGCGCGGACGCTGGCGCCCCTGGAGGCGGCCGCGCCCGGCGGCGGCTGAGCGGCCCGCGTCCCTCAACGTCCCCGCGTCCCGCAGCCCCCCACGCCCCCCCCAGCGCCCTCAACGTCCCTCAACGTCCTTGCGTGTCCTTCGAGCGGCAGGAGCAGTGCGATGACCACACCCACCCCGGCCCCGTCCTCCCGTCCGTCCTCCGGTCCGTCCCCCGGCCCGTCGGCGTTGCCGGTGCCCGACGCGGGTCTGCTGCGGTTCGTGCGCGGGCCGCTGGACGGCAAGGTGCGCGAGCGGCTGGCGCGGGCGGTCCCGGCGGAGTTCTTCTCCCATCCGGGCGGGCTGAGCGCGCGCGAGCGGCAGGAGCTGACGTACCGGCGGCTGGCGCGGGCGGGGCGGGAGGCGCCGCCGGCGCGCGAGCTGCTGGCCGATCCGCCGGCGCTGTGCGCGCTGCTGGAGCGGGCGGCGGTGGCCGATCCGGCGCTGTTCCATGTGATGCTGCTGCACTACACCCTGGCGCTCGGGCCGATCCTGCGGTTCGGGGCGGGGCAGCCGGGGGTGGCGGGGGCGCGCGAGGACCTGGAGTCGCTGCGCTCGTTCGGGACGCTGCTGATGACCGAGGCGGGGCGCAGCAACAGCCACCTGTCGCCGCGCACCACGGCGCGCTTCGACGCGGCGGCCCGCGAGTTCGTGCTGGACACCCCGGACGCGGCGGCGGCCAAGTTCCCCACCAACAGCGCGCACCCGGACGTCCCGAAGGTCGCGGCGGTGTACGCGACGCTGGTGCACCAGGGCCGCGAGCAGGGGGTGTTCGTGTTCGTGGTGCCGCTGCGCGGCCTGGACGGGTCGGTGCCGGCGGGGGTGTCGATCGTGGCGGCGCCCGAGACGTCGGGGCTGCAGGTGGATTATGCGGCGGTGCGGCTGTCGGGGGTGCGGGTGCCCTATGACGCCTGGCTGCGCGACGGGGCGTCGCTGGCGGCCGACGGGTCGCTGGTGGATCCGGCGGGCGGGGCGGCGGCGCGGCTGACGCGCTCGATGGGGATCGCGCCGGCGGTGTGGCGGGCGGTGATCTCGGCGATGGCGGCGGTGACGCGGGCGTCGGCGGGCCTGCTGCTGGCGCATTCGGCGGGGCGGGTGACGCTGGGGCGGCTGGCGCCGCAGCGTCCGCTGACCGACTACCGCAACCAGCGCGAGGCGGTGCTGGGGGCGCTGGCGTCGGCGTACGCGCTGACGGCGGTGGCCGGGCACGTGCAGGCGCGCCGCATCGACGCCGATCTGCCGCCGGGGGCGGGCGGGGGCGCGTGGGCGCCGTGGTCGGCGGTGGACCGGGACCTGGCGCTGTTCAAGGTGTCGGCGACGGGCCGGGCGCAGGAGGCGGTGTCGCTGTGCCGGCTGCACAGCGGCGCGCCGGGGTTCGCCGCCGTCGACCGGCTGAACGGCTACCGGCAGCTGGCGCACGCCTACACCAACGCCGGCGGTGACAACGAGCTGATCCTGTTCGACACCGCGCGGGCGATGGCCGAGGGCGACCGCTACGCGCCGCCGCAGGTGGCGGGCGCGGTGCCGGCGGGCGGCGACTTTTTGGATCCGCGGGTGTGGCTGCACCTGGCGGGCGACCTGGAGCGCCGTCTGGGCGACCGGCTGACCGCGGGGGTGGCCGAGGCCGCGCGGGCGGGCGCCGAGCCGTTCGCGGTCTGGAACGACCGTCTGGCGCTGGGCGCGGCGGCGGCGGGCGCGTTCGCCGACCGGGCGGAGCTGGCGGTGGTGGCCGAGGCGGTGGAGGCGGGCCCGGCGGTGATGCGCCCGCTGCTGGGGCTGTACGCGCTGGACTGGATGGAGCGCCGCGCGGGTCTGCTGCTGGACACCGGTGTGGCGGGCCCGGGGCTGATCGCAGGCGTCTGGGAGGCGCGCCGCCGCCTGAGCGACGAGCTCGGCCCGCGCGCCGCCGCCCTGGCCGCCGCCTTGGACCCGCCCACCGAACTGACCGCCCCGATCTCCTTCATCACCGCCCCCTGACCGCCCCGCCTCCGCCGCCGCGCCCCGGGCGGCCCGCTGGACCCTCTCCGCCCGCCTTCGGGCGGCGGGGACTGTGAAGGCCCGGCCCGCATGCCGGGCCGGGCCTTCACAGCGGGCGGATCGGGTTCAGGACGCCGGAAACCGGAGAGCGTCCGCCGCTGAAGCCGTCGCCGTCCGGCGGCGGGCCGCGCAGGGCGAGGCCGTTCGGGTGGCGGGGTTCGGGCGAGGAGCGATGAGGAGTGATGAGGTCGCCGGCCGGGAAGCAGGGGTGTCGGCCTTAGCGGTCGGGGAGCATGGCCAGGGCCTGGGATCGCTGTGCGACGAGGTCGTCGTGGGTGCCGTCGCGTTCGGTCCAGCGGTGCATGAGAAGGGCAGTGACAGCGACGAGAAACTGCGGCTCCTGGCCGCGCTGCCGCACACCGGGTCCGCCGGTGCGGCCCGCGACGGACCGGCGGACGCCCGCGCCCGAAGTCGCCCTGACCGGCACGCGCCGTCCCGCGCCGTAGCCGGTCCGGCCCGGTGTCGGCGGGGGTGGCCAGGGTGCGGTCGATGTCACGTTCCGCCGGTTCCGCCGGTCCTGTCCGGGGAGCACCGATCAGGACGGCCGAAACGTCCCCGCAGGCCGCTCCCGGCGACTGGGACGAGGCGCTGAGCGATGCCTTCGCGCTTCTGCTCGGCGGGCGGCCGGCCGGTGACCCGGCCGCCCGCTACGGGGTGTACTACGCCTCGGAGTCGTTCGATGAGTTCCTGTTCCCCTGCCGCTGGGCGACGCCCGAGGCGCTGGCGGCCCGGGAGCCGCGGCTGCTGCCGGAGGCCGAGGAGGAGGAGTTCCCCTTCTCGCCTTATCCGTGGCGGTTCGATGTCGGCGCGTCGCTGTTCTGCTTCGACCCCGACCTGCTGGCCGGGACCGGGCCGTGGGGCGAGGGCGGGCACAAGGGCCCGCGGCCGTTCGACGACGCCTTCGTCGCCGACCTGCGGGCGGCGTCTTGCTGAGAGCAAGACGGTGAGGCCGTGGTGTCGGGGGCGCGGCTGGGACCGCTGCTGGGCCGTCACGGCGTCGACTTCACGGGCAGGAGGGCCAGGAAGCTGAACGGGTGGCTGGCGGTGCTGCTGCGCGTGGCCACCGACGGGACCCTGGAGGGGGCGATGCGGGCGGCGACGTTCACCGGGCGCGGCCCCGGCCACCTGGTGGCGGCGCGCGAGGCCGCGCGGCCCGGCTCGACCGACGAGCGCTGGCGGGAGCGGCTGGAGGCGGTCTCCCCTCCCGCCCTTGGCGAGCGTCTGCGGCTGCTGTGCCGCACGCCGGACGCCGCGCGCAGCGAGGGCGGCTTCTACTGCGGCACCGATGCGGCACCGACCACTGGCCCGTGCCCGACGTCCTGGAACCGCTCGGGTGCTCGCTGGTGGCGGGCTGGGAGTTCGGGGAGTCCCAGGCCGGTGCCGCCGTCGTGCGCCTGCCGCAAGCGCACCGGGCATGAGTCGGAAGGTCTCGCGGCGGGCAGGAGGGGACGGGCCGGGGGACGGTGCCGGTGCCGGTGCGGGTCGCGTCGGGGTCCTCGTGGCGGCGGGTGGAACCAGCGCCGGTTGGTTACCGTTCTTGGTTACAGAACGTGCGGGCGGTGAGCGCCCGCGTTCGGGTCGCGATACGGAAGGTGGACAACAGTGGGTGTCAGTCTGAGCAAGGGCGGCAACGTCTCGCTGACCAAGGAGGCTCCCGGACTGACCGCGGTCGTGGTGGGCCTCGGCTGGGACGTGCGGACCACGACCGGGACCGACTTCGACCTGGACGCCAGCGCGCTGGTGGTCTCGGGCGAGGGCAAGGTGCTGTCGGACCAGCACTTCGTGTTCTTCAACAACCTCAAGAGCCCCGACGGTTCGGTGGAGCACACCGGTGACAACCTGACCGGTGAGGGCGAGGGCGACGACGAGCAGATCAAGGTGGACCTGGCGGCGGTGCCGGCCGAGGCCGCCAAGATCGTCTTCCCGGTGTCGATCTACGACGCCGACGGGCGGTCGCAGAACTTCGGGCAGGTCCGCAACGCCTTCATCCGGGTGGTCAACCAGGCCGGCGGCGGCGAGATCGCCCGCTACGACCTGTCGGAGGACGCCTCGACCGAGACCGCGATGGTGTTCGGCGAGCTGTACCGCAACGGCGCGGAGTGGAAGTTCCGCGCGGTGGGCCAGGGCTATGCCTCGGGGCTGGCGGGCATCGCCGCCGATTTCGGAGTGAGCGTCTGACCGCTGCCGGGCGGGCGGGTCCGGGGCGCCGGGGCGGGCGCGTGCGAGCGCGGCCGCCCCGGCGTCTTCCTGCCCGGCCCCGGCACGCGGCTTGGTCCGGGCGCCGGTGCGCAGGCCGGCCTCGGCCGAGTTCGCACGCTGCCCTTGGCCTGGTGCGCAGGCCGGTCGGGGCCAGGTCTGCGGGCCAGGTCTGCGGATCCGGCCGGGCCGGGGTCGGTCAGGGGTGCAGGGGGACGACGGCCAGGGCGTCGATCTCCACCAGCAGGTCGTCGCGGATGAGGCCGGCGACCTGGACGAGGGTGGAGGCGGGGGCGATGCCGGCGGGCAGGGTCTGGTCGCGGGCAGCGCGCACGGCCGGCAGGTCGGCCAGGTCGCGCAGGTAGTAGCCGAGCTTGACCACGTGCTCCCAGCCGGCGCCGGCCTCGCGCAGCGCGGTGTGCACGTTGGCCAGGACGCGGCGGGTCTGGGCGCCGGCGTCGCCGGCGCCGACCAGCCGGCCGTCGGCGTCCAGGGCGATCTGGCCGCTGACGGCGACCAGGCGGCCGGGGACCTCGACCGAGACGGCGTGGCTGTAGCCGTTGCCGGGGGCCAGGCCGGGCGGGGCGTACTGGCGGATGCCGGTGCCGGTGCCGGTGCGCAGGTGCTCGTCGCTCACCGGCACCACTGTAGCCCCGCCCTCCCCCGCGGCCGATCATGCGGCCGATCATGCGGTGGGGGGCGGGAGGAGCTCGTCGCGCAGGCGGGTCTTCAGCAGCTTGCCGTTGGCGTTGCGGGGCAGCTCCCCGGTCCGCGCCCACACCCGCACCGGGATCTTGAAGGCGGCGATGCGGCCGTCCAGGAACGCCCGCACGGCCTCGGTGGTGACGTCGGCGGGGTCGGTGCCGGGGCGGGTGTGCACGACGGCGCCGACCTGCTCGCCCAGGACGGGGTCGGGGATGCCGATGACGGCGCAGTCGTCGATGGCGGGGTGCTCGTGCAGGGCGGCCTCGACCTCGGCGCAGTAGACGTTCTCGCCGCCGCGGATCAGCATGTCCTTGGCGCGGTCGACGATGTAGACGAAGCCGTCGTCGTCGATGCGGGCCAGGTCGCCCGAGCGGAACCAGCCGCCGGTGAAGGCGGCGGCGGTGGCCTCGGGGCGGTTCCAGTAGCCCTTGATGACGTTGGGGCCCTTGATGAGCAGCTCCCCGACCTGTCCGTTGGGCAGCGGCTCCCCGCCGTCGGCGGCGTCGGCGGCGTCGGCGCCGGCGCCGGGGTCGACGACCTTGACGTCGCAGACCGCGACGGGCGGTCCGACGCTGTCGGGGTGCTCGGCGTAGTTGGCGCCGGAGTTGTAGGTGGTGACCGAGGAGGTCTCGGTGAGGCCGTAGCCGTTGCCGGCGGTGCGTTGGGGCAGGCGCTCGCCGATGGTGCGCAGCAGGGCGGGGGCGGCGGGCGCGCCGCCGTAGGACACGCCGGTGAGGCTGGAGGTGTCGTAGTCGGCGAAGCGGGGGTGGTCCAGGACCTGCCAGGCCATGGTCGGCACGCCGCCGAAGCCGGTGACGCGCTCGCGTTCGATGAGCCGCAGGGCCTGCTCGGCGTCCCATTTGTGCATCAGCACCACGGTGCCGCCCTGCAGGGCGCTGCCGACCAGGACCGAGTGGCAGCCGGTGGCGTGGAAGAACGGGACGCTCAGCAGGGTGACGCGCGGTTGGGGGGCGGCCAGCTCTTGCAGGGTGCGGCCGGCGCGCAGGGCGCCGGAGAACACCCCGTAGGCGATGTTGACGGGGTTGCCGGCGATGTTGCGGTGGCTGCCCAGGGCGCCCTTGGGGCGTCCGGTGGTGCCGGAGGTGTAGAAGATCGTCGCCGGGTCCTCCGGGTCCAGGGCGACGGGGACGGCGGGCGCGCCGGGGCGCGGGCCGGTCTGGGCCTGCTCGAAGGGCCGGGCGCCCTGGGGCAGGGGGCCGGTGGCGCGGGCGACCAGCAGGGTGAGGTCCAGTCCGGGCAGGACTCCGGCCAGGCGCTCGGCGCGCTGGGGGTCGGCGACCAGGACGCGGGCGCCGCTGTCGCGCAGCCCGTAGGCCAGCTCGTCCGCGCTCCACCAGGCGTTGAGGGGGACCACGACGGCGCCGGCGAGCGCGGCGCCGAAGAAGGCCACCGACCATTCGGGGTGGTTGCGCATGGCGATGGCGACGCGGTCGCCCTTGGCCACGCCCAGGTCGGCGGCCAGGTGGCGGGCGAAGCGCAGCGCCCAGGCGTGGTGGTCGGCGAACGACAGGCGCTCCTCGCCGTAGATCAGGAAGGGGGCGTCGCCGTGGCCGCGCGAGACCTCGGCGATGTCGGCCAGGGTGGTGGGCGCGTGCCGCCAGACGCGGGTGGGGACGCCGCGGATGGCGACGGTGTCCATCTCGAAGGGCCCGCCGGGGCCGGTCAGGGCGTCGCGGGCCTGCGCCAGGGTCGTCATGGTGCTCCTCCCGGGGCGTGATGTGGATCACTGTGCTCCCGGGGGCGGCGCCGGGTCAACCTCGGGCCCCGGGCGGCCGGGCGGCCGCGGCGCGGCGCGCGTCCCCGTCACAACGCGGCGCGCACGCCGCTGTGGACCCGCACGCCCCGGCGGCGCACCGCCCGGGCACGTCGATGACGGCCTCGGCGCCCCGGCCGGCGGCGGGGCGGTGTGCGGCGGCGGGGGCGGGGTGCTGCGATGATGGCGCCATGAGCGAGCGCAGGCCGATCGAGTCGTGGTTGTCGGACATGGACGGGGTGCTGGTGCACGAGGGGCAGGCGATCCCCGGCGCCGCCGAGTTCGTGCAGCGGCTGAAGGACTCGGGCCGGGCGTTCCTGGTCCTGACCAACAACTCCATCTACACCCGCCGCGACCTGTCGGCGCGGCTGGCGCAGCTCGGGCTGGACGTCCCCGCCGACGCGATCTTCACCTCGGCGCTGGCGACCGCGGCGTTCCTGTCCCAGCAGCGGCCCGAGGGCACCGCCTACGTCATCGGCGAGGCGGGGCTGACCACCGCGCTGCACGAGGCCGGGTACGTGCTGACCGACCTCAGCCCCGACTACGTGGTGCTGGGGGAGACCCGCACCTACAGCTTCTCCCAGATCACCCGGGCGATCCGGCTGATCGAGCGGGGCGCGCGGTTCGTGGCCACCAACCCCGACCCGATCGGTCCCTCGACCGAGGGGTCGCTGCCGGCGACGGGCGCGGTCGCCGCGATGATCACCAAGGCGACGGGGGTGGCGCCCTACTTCGTGGGCAAGCCCAACCCGCTGATGATGCGCACCGCGCTGAACGTGGTGGGGGCGCACTCCGAGAGCACCGTGATGATCGGCGACCGGATGGACACCGACGTCGTGGCGGGCGTGGAGGCGGGGCTGGAGACGATCCTGGTGCTGTCGGGGGTGACCCGCAAGGAGGACGTGGAGCGCTTCCCGTTCCGGCCGACGCGGGTGGTGGACTCGATCGCCGACGTGGTGGACCTGGTCGACGGCTGAGCCGCGCGCGGACACGGCCCGCCCTGGAACGTTCCGCACGCCGCCGCGCATCGCCGCATACCGCCCTGCCCGGCCCGCCGGACCGGCCGCTCCCACGCCTCCCGTGCCCGCCCGCCGGCTCTCGCCCCGTGACCGGGCGTTCTCGCCCACGTCCCGCCCATGACGGGCCACGGCGTGACGCGGTCTTGCGACGCGCGTTCGGGCGCGCGTTCGGGGCCGTCCGCCGATGGGCGCGGCGCGCCCACCGCGCGCCGCGCCCGGTCCCGCCCGGTGCAGTGGTCCCGTTGGACGCGCGGCGGAACCCGACGGCCGTCGCCGGGGGAGTAGTGCGCAAGGTCGGGCGCCGGGCCGCCGAATCGGTCGGCGTTTCGGCGTCCGAGGACCCCAGGCCCCTGGTGCCAGGTGAGCGATCGCCGTGAGGGTGGGCCGTCGGGTGCGCCGTTGGTGGGATGGTGGTTCGCCGGCGGTTCGCCAGCGCGTGTACGGCTGTGCGGTGTTCCTGCGGTGTTCCTGCGGTGTTCCTGCGGTGTTCCTGCGGTGTTCCTGCGGCGTTTCTGCGGTGGCCCTGCGAGGGTGAGGCGTTGGCGGCGCCGTCCCGGCGGTGTCCGTGTCGTCGGCTCGGGCGCAGAGCGGCGGCTGGACGGGTGGCCGGACGGCGGGGCGCCGAGCGGGCGTGCCGGGTGCGGTGGGTGTGGCGGGGGGTGCCGGTGGGGCGGGGCCGTTACGATGCGCAGTGACTCCCCCTTACCGATCACTGACCGGAGTGTCGTGCACGATCTCAAAGAGCCTGTGCCCGCGGTGCCGCCGCGCGGTTCCCGCGTGCGGGGGCGGCGCGGGCGGGTGGTGGTGCTGTCGGCGGTCGCCGGGGCGGCGGTGCTGGCCGCGGGCGCGGGTGCGGTGGCGCTGCTGCCGGGCGACGAGCCGGACCGGGCGGGCTCGGGCGCCGGTGCTCCCGCCGCCTCGGCGGGCGGATCGTCGCAGGCGCCGGCCGCCCCTTCGCGCTCCGCCACGCCCTCACCGTCGTCACCGTCGTCATCGTCGTCATCGCCGTCGGCGTCGGGTCCGGTGGTGAACGGGCGGGTGCAGCCGCCGCGGGTCCGCTCGCCCCAGGCGGCGTCGGGCCGGTATGCGATGGTGAGAGGGTCGGCGGCGCCGCCGCGCGGGTCGCGGGGGCCGCTGGTGCGGTACGCGGTCGAGGTGGAGCGGGGGCTGCCGTTCAAGGGCGCCGACTTCGCCGCGCAGGTGCAGCGGGTGCTGAACGATCCGCGGTCGTGGGGGCACGGCGGGCGGATGCGGTTCCAGCGGGTGTCGTCGGGGCCGGTGCGGTTCAAGGTGGCGCTGTCGAGCCCGGCGCTGACCGACCGGATGTGCGCGCCGCTGATCACCGGCGGTGAGCTGTCGTGCCGTAGCGGTCTGCGGTCGGTCATCAACGCGCGCCGGTGGGGGCTGGGGGCCGCCACCTACGGCCGTGACCTGGTGACCTACCGCGAGTACGTCATCAATCACGAGGTGGGGCACGCGCTCGGGCACGGGCATCTGCAGTGCCCGGGGCGCGGGCGGCTCGCGCCGACGATGGTGCAGCAGACCAAGTCGCTGCAGGGGTGCCGTCCCAATCCCTGGCCGTTCCCGGGAGGGTAGGGCCGGCGGGGTGTTCACCGTCCGCACGGGCGGCGCGGCCGAGCTGCAGGTGCGCCGGTCGCGGTTCGTGTGCACGCTGGCGCGGGTGGGCGATGAGGCCGAGGCCGCCGCGTTCGTGGCGGGCCTGCGCCGCGCGCACCGCGAGGCCGCCCACAACTGCAGCGCCTACGTGGTGGGCGAGCGCGGGGAGTTCACGCGCAGCAGCGACGACGGGGAGCCGGCGGGCACGGCCGGGGTGCCGATGCTGGAGGTGCTGACGCGGCGCGGCCTGACGGGCGTCGCCGCGGTGGTGACCCGCTATTTCGGTGGGGTGAAGCTGGGGGCGGGCGGTCTGGTGCGCGCCTACGGGCAGGTGGTCGCGGCGGCGGTGCAGGCGGTGGGGATCGCCGAGCTGGTGCCGGTCGTCACGGTGACGGTGCGGCTCGAGCACGCGCCGGCGGGCCGCTTCCTGGGCGATCTGCACGCGCGCGGACTCCAGCCGACCGAGGTGCGCTACGGCGCGGACGTGCAGGTCGATGTGCCCGTCGCGCTGGAGCGGGCCGCCGAGTTCGCGGCGTGGGCGGGTGAGGCGACGGCGGGCCGCGCACGGCTGAGCGAGGGCGCCCGCGGCTACACCGAGGTCCCCGTGACCGGCTGATCCCCCCGTCTCTCCCGCCCCGCGCCCCTGTCCCGTCGCCCTCTTGCGCGGGGCGCCGGCGGCCCGGTGGACCTGACTTTCGGCAGTATCGACCGCTGGTGGGCGGCTTGTAGCGTGGGGCCGATGACGGCGTGGATGGGGCGGGCGCGTCCGGTGGCGGTGCTGGTGGACGCGGCCCTGTGGCTGGTGCTGGCCGTGCCGGTGGTGGCGGGTGCGGGATGGCCGCAGCAGGCGGACCGGATGCGGTGGTGGGCGCAGCCGGCGGGGCTGGTGGTGCTGGCCGCCGCGGTGGCGGCCGGGCGGCGGTGGCCGGTGGTGCCGCTGGCGGCGGTCCTGCTGCTGACGGCAGTGCACGGCAATTTCGTGTTCGGGCTGCCGGTGGTGGCCTACCTGGCGGGGCGGCGGTCGGCGGCGCTGTGGCCGTTCCCGGCGGTGTTCGTGGCGGTGCTGGTGGCGGGTGCGGGCTGGAACCTGGCGCGCGGGGTGGCGGTGACGTCGTGGTTCCCGCTGACGGTGTGGCTGGTGCTGCTGGGCGTGCTGCCGTGGCTGGCGGGCCGGTCGTGGCGCCAGTACACGGCGCTGCTGCACGCAGGGTGGGAGCGGGCGGCGCGGCTGGAGCGCGAGCAGCGGATGGTGGCCGAGCGGGCGCGGCTGCGCGAGCGGGCGCGCATCGCGCGCGACATGCACGACTCGCTCGGCCACGAGCTGGCGCTGCTGGCGGTGCGCGCGGGGGCGTTGCAGGTCGCGGCGGGGGCGGGGGGGGCCCCCCCCGCCGGGGGGGGCGGGGCGGGGGGGGGGGGGGGGGGGGGGGGGCGCCCCCCCCCCGGG
>NZ_JAIBOA010000049.1 GCF_019458805.1 Actinomadura parmotrematis | reverse complement strand
GAGTCCGGCGGTGTCCTACTCTCCCACACGGTCCCCCATGCAGTACCATCGGCGCTGAAGGGCTTAACTTCCGGGTTCGGGATGGGACCGGGTGTTTCCCCTTCGCCATAACCACCGAACGACCAACGCACACCCCCACGGGGGCGGCAAGTTCATCGTCCGAGCAGACGGCTCGGTATTCAATTCTTCTACGGTTCCCGGTTGTTTCCTGGGAACCGCACAGGGACGCGAACAACAATTCGTTTCGACAGCACCACACACCACAAGCATGCGGGTGTGTGTTCAAGCCGCTCGGCCTATTAGTACCGGTCGACTCCACACGTTACCGCGCTTCCATCTCCGGCCTATCAACCCAATGGTCTGTTGGGGGCCTTACCCCACCCGAAAGTGGGAGGGAGAACTCATCTCAAGGCAGGCTTCCCGCTTAGATGCTTTCAGCGGTTATCCCTACCGAACGTAGCCAACCAGCCGTGCCCCTGGCGGGACAACTGGCACACCAGAGGTCCGTCCGTCCCGGTCCTCTCGTACTAGGGACAGATCCCTTCAATTCTCCTACGCGCGCAGCGGATAGGGACCGAACTGTCTCGCGACGTTCTAAACCCAGCTCGCGTGCCGCTTTAATGGGCGAACAGCCCAACCCTTGGGACCTACTCCAGCCCCAGGATGCGACGAGCCGACATCGAGGTGCCAAACCATCCCGTCGATATGGACTCTTGGGGAAGATCAGCCTGTTATCCCCGGGGTACCTTTTAGCCGTTGAGCGACACCACTTCCACACGTCGGTGCCGGATCACTAGGCCCTGCTTTCGCACCTGCTCGACACGTCCGTCTCACAGTCAAGCTCCCTTGTGCCCTTGCACTCGCCACCTGATTGCCAACCAGGCTGAGGGAACCTTTGGGCGCCTCCGTTACTCTTTGGGAGGCAACCGCCCCAGTTAAACTACCCACCAGGCACTGTCCCCCACCCGGATCCACGGGTGCGGGTTAGACGCTCAAAACGACCAGAGTGGTATTTCACCAATGACTCCACCGACACTGGCGTGCCGGCTTCCACGTCTCCCACCTATCCTACACAAGACGCTCCAAACGCCAATGCCAAGCTATAGTGAAGGTCCCGGGGTCTTTCCGTCCTGCTGCGCGAAACGAGCATCTTTACTCGTACTGCAATTTCGCCGGGCCTGTGGTTGAGACAGCGGGGAAGTCGTTACGCCATTCGTGCAGGTCGGAACTTACCCGACAAGGAATTTCGCTACCTTAGGATGGTTATAGTTACCACCGCCGTTTACCGGCGCTTAGATTCTCAGCTTCGAGGTCGAAACCTCTAACCGGTCCTCTTAACGTTCCGGCACCGGGCAGGCGTCAGTCCGTATACAGCGTCTTACGACTTGGCACGGACCTGTGTTTTTAGTAAACAGTCGCTTCCCCCTGGCCTCTGCGACCCCACCCAGCTCC
>NZ_JAIBOA010000048.1 GCF_019458805.1 Actinomadura parmotrematis | reverse complement strand
GAGATGGGTGGTGTCCAGCCAGCGCGCTTCGACGGTGGAGAAGAAGGGGACGCGGGCTGGGTGCGGGGTGATGCCGGACAGGAGGTCGGCCAGCTCGTCCTTGATGGATTCGACGTGGGAGGTGTGGGAGGCGTAGTCGACGGCGATGCGGCGGGCGCGTACGCCCTCGGCGTCCAGAGTCGCGATCAGCTTGTCCAGGGCGGTGGGGTCCCCCGCCACAACCACCGACGCCGGTCCGTTGACCGCCGCGATCTCCAGGCCGAGGGCCAGGCGGACGGTGACGTCGTCGGCCGGTAGCGCGATCGAGGCCATGCCGCCCCGGCCCGCCAGGCCGCGGGCGATGGCCTGGCTGCGCAACGCGACCACTCGCGCCGCGTCCTCCAGGGAGAGGGCGCCCGCGATGTGGGCGGCGGCGATCTCGCCTTGTGAATGGCCGACGACGGCGTCGGGACGGACGCCGAACGACTCCCACAACCGCGCCAGCGCCACGTTCACCGCGAACGACACCGGCTGCACGACGTCCACACGGTCGAGCGGGCCGCGCAACGCGTCGGCGAGCGACCAGTCGACGTGCGGGCGCAGCGCCGCCTCGACTTCGGACAGGGCAGCGGCGAACACCGGGGAGGACTCGGCCAGGGCCACCCCCATCCCGCTCCACTGCGCGCCTTGCCCGGGGAACACGAACACCGTCCGGCCCTCGATTTCGGCCGGGCCGAGCGGCTCGACGGCCGCCAGACCGGCGGTCGCTTCGGCACGGTCGCCGGCCACCACGACCGCGCGGTGCTCCAGCGTCGCCCGCGCGGTGGCCAGGGCGTGCCCGATCTCGGCCGGCGTGAGGTCGTCGTGGTCGCGGACGAACGCCGCGAGCCGGTCGGCCTGGGCCCGCAGTCCGTCCGCCGTGCGAGCCGAGAGCAGCCAGGGCACCGCTCCAGGAGCCTCGGCGGGCGCTTCCGGCGGTTCCTCGGCGGCCGCTTCGAGGACGACGTGGGCGTTGGTGCCGCTCACGCCGAACGACGACACCCCGGCCCGGCGCGGCCGGTCCGCCGCAGGCCAGGCGATCGCCTCGGTCAGGACGCGGACGGCGCCCGTCGCCCACTCGACCTTGGACGACGGCGCGTCCACGTGCAGGGTCGCGGGCAGCACGCCGTTGCGGAGGGCTTGGACGGTCTTGATGACGCCGGCCACCCCGGCGGCGGCCTGGGTGTGCCCGATGTTGGACTTGAGGGAGCCCAGCCAGAGCGGCTGATCGTCCGGCCGGTCCTGGCCGTAGGTCGCCAGCAGGGCTTGGGCCTCGATCGGGTCGCCCAGCCGCGTACCCGTCCCGTGCCCCTCGACCGCGTCGACGTCCGCGCTCGTCAGGCCCGCGTTCGCGAGAGCCTGCCGGATGACACGCTCCTGCGACGGACCGTTCGGCGCGGTCAGCCCGTTCGACGCCCCGTCCTGATTCACGGCCGAACCCCGCACCACCGCCAGCACCTCGTGCCCGTTACGGCGCGCGTCCGACAGGCGTTCCAAGACCAGCACGCCGACGCCTTCCGCGAGGCCCGTTCCGTCGGCGGCGTCGGCGTACGCCTTGCAACGGCCGTCCGGCGCGAGGCCGCGCTGCCGCGAGAAGTCGATGAAGACCTCCGGGGTCGCCATCACGGCGACGCCTCCGGCCAGCGCCAGCGACGACTCCCCCGACCGCAGGGACTGCGCCGCCAGATGCAGCGCCACCAGCGACGACGAGCACGCCGTGTCCACCGTCACCGCCGGACCCTCCAGCCCCAGCGTGTACGCCACGCGGCCCGACGCGACGCTGCCGGAGTTGCCGATGCCGAAGTAGCCTTCGAGTCCCTCCGGGAGGCTCGCGAGATTGTCGCGGTAGTCGTGGAACATCAGCCCGGTGAAGACC
>NZ_JAIBOA010000047.1 GCF_019458805.1 Actinomadura parmotrematis | reverse complement strand
CGTCTTCTCAGGGCTGATGTACCACGATTACGCCACGGATCTCGGTGAGGTGCCCGCCGACCTGGAGGGCTATCTCGGCACCGGCAGCTCCGGCAGCGTCGCGTCGGGCCGGGTGTCCTACACCCTCGGTCTGGAGGGTCCGGCGGTGACGGTGGACACGGCGTGCTCGTCGTCGCTGGTGGCGTTGCATCTGGCGGCGCAGTCGCTGCGGTCGGGGGAGTCGTCGCTGGCGCTGGCCGGAGGCGTCGCGGTGATGGCCCGGCCCACGTCGTTCGTCGAGTTCACCCGGCAGGGCGCGCTCGCCGCCGACGGCCGCTGCAAGGCGTTCGCCGACGCCGCCGACGGCACCGCCTGGTCGGAGGGCGTCGGCGTGCTGGTGCTGGAGCGCTTGTCGGATGCGCGCCGTAACGGGCACGAGGTGCTGGCGGTGGTGCGGGGTTCGGCCGTCAACCAGGACGGCGCGTCCAACGGGCTGACCGCGCCGAACGGTCCGTCGCAGGAGCGTGTCATCCGGCAGGCTCTCGCGAACGCGGGCCTGACGGGCGCGGACGTCGACGCGGTCGAGGGGCACGGGACGGGTACGCGGCTGGGCGACCCGATCGAGGCCCAAGCGCTGCTGGCGACCTACGGCCAGGACCGGCCGGACGATCAGCCGCTCTGGCTGGGCTCCCTCAAGTCCAACATTGGGCATGCGCAGGCCGCCGCCGGTGCGGCGGGCGTCATCAAGATGGTCCAAGCGCTGCGTCACCGCGTGCTGCCCGCGACCCTGCACGTGGACGCGCCGTCGTCCAAGGTGGACTGGTCGGCGGGCGCCGTCCGGCTGCTCGCCGAGGCGCGCGACTGGCCCGAGGTGGACCGGCCGCGCCGGGCCGGGGTGTCGTCGTTCGGCGTGAGCGGCACCAACGCCCACGTCATCATCGAGCAGGCCCCGGACGCCGCGGCGCCCGGCGATCCGCAGGCGCCCGATCCGGACGTCGTGGCCCTGCCGCTCTCCGCCCGCGCCGTGCCCGCGTTGCGCGCACAGGCGGAACGGCTGCGGGACGCCGTCCTCGACCGTCCCGGGACCCGGCTCGCCGACATCGGCTCCTCCCTGGCCACGACCCGCGCCGCCCTCCACCACCGCGCCGTCGTCGTGGCGGGGGACCGGAGCGAGGCGCTCACCGCCCTCGGCGCGCTCGCGGCGGGCGCCCCGGCGCCGACCGTCGTGACGGGAACCGCCGACGTCGACGGCCGGACGGCGTTCGTCTTCCCCGGCCAGGGGACGCAGTGGGCGGGCATGGGCGCGGACCTGCTGGAGGCGTCCCCGGCCTTCGCGGCCCGCTTCGCCGAGTGCGCCGCCGCGCTCGCCCCCCACCTCGACTGGTCGCTCACCGACGCGCTGCGCGGCCCGCTCGACCGCGTGGACGTCGTGCAGCCCCTCTCCTTCGCCGTCATGGTGGCGCTGGCGGAGGTCTGGCGCTCCTACGGGGTGGAACCGGACGCCGTCGTGGGGCACTCGCAGGGCGAGATCGCCGCCGCCCACGTCGCGGGTGCCCTGTCGCTGGAGGACGCGGCGCGGGTGGTGGCGTTGCGCAGCCAGGCCATCGCTCGCGGCCTGGCCGGACGCGGCGGCATGGCCTCGATCGCGCTGCCGGTCGAGGACGTCACCGCCCGCCTGGCCCCCGGCCTGGAGATCGCGGCGGTCAACGGCCCCACCTCAGCGGTCGTGGCAGGCGACCCCACCGCCCTGGACGAACTGGTCGCGGCTCTGGACGCCGAGGGCGTGCGCGCCCGCCGCATCGCCGTCGACTACGCCTCCCACACCTCCCACGTCGAATCCATCAAGGACGAGCTGGCCGACCTCCTGTCCGGCATCGCTCCGCAGCCCGCCCGCATCCCGTTCTTCTCCACCGTCGAAGCGCGCTGGCTGGACACCACCCACCTG
>NZ_JAIBOA010000046.1 GCF_019458805.1 Actinomadura parmotrematis | reverse complement strand
GAACGCTCCTCGGCCTCGGGGCGGCCGCGAGCCGGCCGGCCTCGCTCGTCCAAGTCCACCGGCCGCCCGCCTCCACCGCGACCACCCCGTACCGCTGACCGGAACCACATCGGCGGCAGCTCCCGGCGCTGCGAAGACCGGAAGGCGGGCGGCGGCCGTGGAACCGGGTGGTCGCGACGGCGCGTCCCATCGGAGCGCTCCGCCTGACGGAAGGTGAGACCGATGACCGCACGGTGGAAGGGCAGCGCCGATCTCCCGACCGATCTGCCCGTCGGCAACAGGGGCTTCGCCTTGGCCTGCCTGGAGGTGGAGCCCGGCGGGGTGCGGATCACCGTCACGGGCGGGCGCGAGGCGCTCGTGTCCCGCGACGAGGTGGCGAAGGTGTACGTGTGCCGGGAGTTCGGGCAGTACGCCTTGTGCTTCCAGATGAAGGACGCCCGCGACTACGTCGTCCACTTGCGGCGAAAGCACGCGAAAGAGGCGTTCCAAGCCGTCGAGAAGGCCGGTTATCCCGTCACCCGGAACGTATACCGGCCCTACTACGGGCGCATCGACCAGGCCGACACCGCCCGCGTGCAGGAGCAGACGGCACGCGGTTGAACAGCAGTCGGCGGCCCTGGCCGAGGCTGCTCTCGGCATCGGACGGGCCGTCGGGGGTGCCGCGCGTCCGCCCCGTCCCGCCAGGCACGGCGGCCGTGATGCCTGGCGGGACGGCCGCCGGGGACAATTCCGACGGCCAGCAGCTCGCCCACAAAGGCGCTGTGGTCCCCGAGCGCGGCCGCCCAGGAATCGGTCTGCGCGTGCGGGTCGTGCCCGTCGACGACCGCCCGGTCACCGCGTGTTGAGATGCGGCGTGTTGGGCACTTCGAAGATCGAAAGTGCCCAACACGCCGCATCTCGACTGTGCGCGACCGGCCGGTCATCGCCGGGGGCGGTGCATCCCGGTCAGTAGACGACCAGGACGCTGAAGCGGTCGCGGCGGTGGACCGTTCCGTGCAGGCCGCCGCCCAGCTCGTTGGTGGCACTGTCGATCTCGGCGTCCGTCAGCTTGGCGGCCAACTCCTCGGCCTCTCGTTTCAGCGCCGCGTAGTCCTTGCGCCGCTCGTCCTCATTCACGGCCGGCCACCTCCCGCCGTACCACCGCGACGACCGAGGCCGCCGCGTCCCCGGGCAGTCCGATCTCCCGGCACGGCCCGTTCCGATCGGGCACACAGAAATGCATCGACTTGCCCCCGTCCAGCCAATGACAGAAGACCGTCATCCACCCTGTTCCTTCCCTCTGTACGCAGACCTGCGCCAGGGACAGCGCATCGGGGAGCACCCCGCTCCGGACGGCCAGCCCCGCCCGCCGCAGCTCCCGCTCCAGCCGCCCCATCTCCTCGGCGGCCGACGGCCGGCTCACCGCGGACTCTCCCAGAAGTCTCCGCGCGCCCCGCGCGAGTGCCGTCCCCGTCGCTCCGGTCCCCGTCTCCGGCGTCGACCCAGCAGTGCGCCTGCCGCTCCGGCGACAACCCCGGCGACGAAAGCGGCAAGGCCCACCCCTGCCAGGATCTCGTCACCCGTCACGACGAGATCCTCACCATCCGGGCGAGGACGCTCTTGTACACCGCGTACTCGCGGTCCGCCTGCACCATGAGAATGCGCAAGGCGCCTTCGGTCGGCGCCGCCAGCCGCTCCCGCAGACCCGCCGCCCGGTGACCTTCCGCCAGCGGAACCCGAAGCTCGGTCCACCATTCCTCGCGTCGCACATCCATTCGCGGCTCGCACCACCGCGACGCCGCGACCGGTTCGGATGCGCGGCCCCCGCCACCAGGTTCCTTGAAGCCCATGTCTCACTCTCCGTGAGGGTCTACAACTCCTTACAGGGTGGTATTCGCCGAGTGGAAAATCCTGTGTACGGCGGCCATCTGGGAGATCCAGGGAGATGGGGGTCCGTTGATGGGGATCAAGCGAACGAACGACGATCTTCCCGATCCGCGCGATTCGATGTGGGACTTCGTGGCCCACTACCTGCGTTTCGAGCGCACGAAGCGCGGAATCTCGGGCGAGGCGCTGGGGCGCGTCCTCAACATCAGCAAGAGCAAGGTGTCCCGGATAGAAGTGGGAGAAGAACGCCTCACCTGGAGCGCGGCCAAGAAACTCGACAAGGTGTGGGAGACGGGGACCCTTTTCGAGATCCTCGTCTGGTACGCCTCCATCGGGCACGACCCGCAGTGGTACCCGCAGTACGTGGACAAGGAGGGCCGGGCCGCGATCCTCACGAAGTTCGAGTCGGAGGTCGTCTCGGGGCTGCTCCAGACCGAGGCGTACACGCGGGCGCTGATCCTCGGCGGCATCGAGGCCGCCGACGTGGACAGGCTCGCCGCCGACCGTCTGAGGCGGCAGGAGATCCTTCAGCGCCAGCCGGCCCCTTTCCTGAGCGTCATCATGTCCCAGAACGCGCTGGAGTGGCCGGTCGGCGGTCCCGAGATCATGCGCGAGCAGCTCGCGCTCCTCCTCGCTGTCTCAGAGAGTCCCAATGTGGTCCTCCGGATCGTTCCCCGTACGTGGGAGACGGGGGCATACCCTGGACTGAACGGGAGCTTCTCGCTCCTCTCGGGCGGCGAGTTCGGGGAGGTGGCGTACGCGGAGTCTCCCGGCCGGGGCCGCCTGGTCTCGGCGCCGGAGGATGTGCGCTCGTACGTCGTCCGGATGAAGATGATCGAGGCGAAGGCCCTGCCCGAGAGCCGGTCCAGGGACCTGATCCGGAAGGTGATGGAGGAGTGCGGGTGACCGAACCTCGCTGGTTCAAGTCCAGCTACAGCGGAACCGAGCAAGGCGACTGCGTCGAG
>NZ_JAIBOA010000045.1 GCF_019458805.1 Actinomadura parmotrematis | reverse complement strand
GGGCGGCGTCGAACGCGCCGGGTTCGGTGAGGAAACCGCCCTCCCTGGCGTAGGTGTGCCCGGCGCGTTCGGGATCGGGGTCGTAGAGATCGTCGGGGTTCCAGCCGCGGTCGCGGGGGAACGCGCCGATGGCGTCGCGGCCGTCCGCGACGAGGCGCCAGAGGTCCTCGGGGGAGGCGATGCCGCCGGGGAGGCGGCATGCCATGCCGACGATCGCGATCGGTTCGGTCCGGCGCGCCTCGGCCTCGTGCAGCCGGTGGCGGGTCCGCTGCAGGTCGGCGAGGGTGCGCCGCAGGTACTCGCGGAGCTTCTCGTCGTTCGCCATGTGCGCCTCCTTCAGCCCTGTCCGAGTTCGTGGTCGATGAGCGCGAAGAGCTGGTCGTCGCTCGCCGCCTCCAGGTCGGGTCCGGGTTCGCCGGGCCCGGCGAGGCGGGCGGTGAGCGTGTCGAGGCGGGCGCGGATCCGGTCGCGGAGCGCGCCGTCCTCGGGGGGTTCGCCGAGCGCGCGTTCCAGCCGTTCCAGTTCGAGCAGGGCGGGCGGGACGGCGGCGCGCGGGGCGATGCCGAGTTCGGTGCGGAGCCGTTCGGCGAGCGCGGCCGGGGTGGGGTGGTCGAAGACGGCGGTGGCGGGGAGCCGGGCGCCGGTCGCCTCGGCGATGCCGTTGCGCATCCGCACGGCGGTCAGGGAGTCGAACCCGATGTCCTTGAACGCCTGGTCGGCGCGCACGGTCTCGCCGGCGGCGAGGCCGAGGACGTCCGCGGCGACGGTGCGGACGAGGTCGAGGAGCTCGCGCCGCTGGTCGGCCTCCGGCAGCCGGGCCAGGCGATCGGCCGGGGACTCGCGGGGCTGCTCGGCGGCGGCCGGGGCGCGGCGCGGGGCCGCGCCGACCAGGCCGCGCAGCAGCGGCGGGAGCGTGCCGTCGGCGGCCCGGCCCCGGAGGGCGGCGTGGTCGAGGCGCGTGGGGACGAGGACCGGTTCGCCGTCCGCGCGCAGCGCCAGGTCCAGCAGCGCGAGCGCCTCGGGCGTCGGCAGGGGGAGCTGGAGCCCGCGGGCGAGGCGTTCGCGGCCCTCGTCCCCGAGGGGGCCGGTGAGGCCGCTCGCCTGTTCCCAGAGTCCCCAGGCGAGGGAGACGGCGGGGAGTCCTTCGGCGCGGCGGAGGACGGCGAGGCCGTCGAGGAAGGCGTTGGCGGCGGCGTAGTTGCCCTGGCCGGCGCTGCCGAAGATCCCGGCGCCGGAGGAGAACAGCACGAACGCGGCGAGGTCGAGGTCGCGGGTCAGCTCGTGCAGGTGCCAGGCGGCGTCCGCCTTCGGGCCGAACACCGCGTCCAGCCGCTCGGGGGTCAGCGTGGCGAGGACGCCGTCGGAGAGGACGCCCGCCGCGTGCACGACGGCGGTCAGCGGATGCTCGGCCGGGACGCCGGCGAGGACGTCCGCCAGGGCTTGGCGGTCGGCGACGTCGGCGGCGACGACGCGTACCCGGGCGCCCGCGGCGCGCAGCTCGTCCGCCAGGTCGGCGGCGCCGGGCGCGTCCGGTCCCCGGCGGCTCACCAGGACGAGGCCGCGCACGCCGTGCGCGGTGGCCAGGTGGCGGGCGACCAGGCCGCCGAGCGTCCCGGTCCCGCCGGTGATCAGGACCGTGCCGCCGGGGTCCAGGAGGGGGCCGGTGCCGGTGGGGCGGGCCCGCAGCAGCCGGGGGGCGTGCAGGGCGCCCGCGCGGACCGCGAGCTCGGGCTCGCCGGAGGCGGCCGCCGCGGGCAGCAGGGCTCGCGCGGCGCCGGGGTCGTCGGTCTCCACGAGCGTGATCGGGGCGGGGTCCTCGACGCGGGCGGTGCGGAGCAGGCCCGCGACGGCCGCACCGGCCGGACCGCTGCGGGTGAGGACGACCTTGGGGGGCGTGCCCGCGAGACCGCTCAGCGCTTGCGCGACCAGGGCGCGGGCCGCCTCGGGCGGCGGTCCGGGCGGGACGTCGGTGAGGTCCAGGACGTCGGAGGCGGCGAGCGGCGCGGCGTCCGGCGCGGCGCGGACGGGCGTCCAGCCGATGCGGTGGAGGGCGTCGGAGGCGGGCGCGGCGGCCGGGCGGAGCACCAGCGACCCGATCCCGGCGACGGGCCGCCCCGACCGGTCGGTGATCGCGAAGGTCACGGCGTCGTCGCCGGCCCGCGCGGCGTGCACGCGGAGCGCGGTGGCGCCGGTGGCGTGGACCGCGACGCCGTTCCAGGCGAACGGCAGGAGCGGGGCGCCGTCCGCGGAGCGCGGCGCCGCGCCGAGGTTGGCCGTCTGGAGCGCGGCGTCCAGGAGCGCCGGGTGCAGGGCGTGGTCGCCCGCCTCGACGCCGTCGGGCAGTTCCACCTCCGCGAACACCTCGTCCTGGCGGGTCCAGGCGGCGCGCAGGCCCCGGAACGCCGGGCCGTAGTCGTAGCCGCGCGCGGCGAGGTCGTCGTAGAAAGAGGCGACGGCGGCCGGTTCGGCGTCCGCGGGCGGCCACGCCGAGGGCTCCGGGACCGGGGCGGGGACGTCCGGGGACACGTGGCCGGTGGCGTGGCGCGTCCACGGGCCGTCCGGCTCGGTCCGGGCGTGGACGCCGACCGGGCGGCGCCCGGCGCCGTCCTCGGCGCCGACCGTGACCGAGATCTGGACGGTCTCGCGCTCAGGCAGCTCCAGGGGCGCCTCGATGATCAGCTCGTCCAGGGCCGCCGCGCCGGTCTCCGCGGCGGCCCGCAGCACCAGCTCGGCGAAGGCGGCGCCCGGCAGCAGCACGCGGCCCGCCACGGCGTGGTCGGCCAGCCAGGGCCGGGTGCGCGCGGAGAGGCGGCCGCTCGCGAGCACGCCCCCGGTGCCGGGGTCCGGGGTGATCGTGTCCAGCAGGGGCGGGACCGCCGCGATCCAGTAGCGGCGCCGCTGGAACGCGTACGTCGGGAGCGGCACCCGCCGCCCGCCGTGGGCCGGGTGGAGCGGCGACCAGTCCACGGCCGTGCCCCGAACGTGCAGCTCGGCGAGCGAGAGCAGGAAGCGCCGCAGGCCGCCGTCGTCGCGGCGCAGGGTGCCGGCGACCACTGCGGTGCGCTCGTCCACGGTCTCCTGAACGCTCGGCACCAGCATCGGATGGGCGCTGACCTCGACGAACGTGCGGAAGCCTTCGTCGTTCAGGGTTCGGGTGGCGTCGGCGAACCGGACGGTGCCGCGCAGGTTGCGGTACCAGTACCCGGCGTCCAGGCCGGTGGTGTCCAGCCAGCGCGCTTCGACGGTGGAGAAGAGCGGGATGCGGGCAGGCTGCGGAGCGATGCCGGACAAGAGACCGGCCAGCTCGTCCTCGATGGACTCCACGTGCGAGGTGTGCGAGGCGTAGTCGACCGGGATGCGGCGGGCGCGTACGCCGTCGGCCTCGGCCCCCGCGATCAGCTCGTCCAGGGCGGTGGGGTCGCCTGCGATGACCACCGAGGCCGGTCCGTTGACCGCCGCGATCTCCAGGCCGGGGGTCAGGCGGGCGGTGACGTCCTCGACCGGTAGCGCGATCGAGGCCATGGCGCCCCGGCCGGCCAGGCCGCGGGCGATGGCCTGGCTGCGCAGCGCCACCACCCGCGCCGCGTCCTCCAAGGAGAGGGCACCCGCAATGTGGGCGGCGGCGATCTCGCCTTGCGAATGCCCGACGACGGCGTCGGGACGGACGCCGAACGACTCCCACAACCGCGCCAGCGCCACGTTCACCGCGAACGACGCGGGTTGGACGACGTCCACGCGGTCGAGCGGGCCGCGCAACGCCTCCGCGAAGGACCAGTCCACATACGGCTCCAGGGCCTCCCCCACCTCTGCCAGGGCTTCGGCGAAGACGGCCGACTCCTCCGCCAGCGCGCCCGCCATGCCGACCCACTGCGCTCCCTGGCCCGGGAACACGAAGACGGTCTTGCCGGTGACGTTCGCGATGCCGGTGACGACGGCCGGGGCGGGGGCGCCCTGCGCGAGCGCGCCGAGTGCGGCCACGGCCTCGTCCCGATCGGCCGCGACGACGACGGCCCGCTCGTCCAGCGCGGCGCGGGCGGTGGTCAGGGCGCGTCCGATCTCGGCCGCGGTGAAGTCCCGGTGCTCGGCGGCGAAGGCGGCGAGCCGCGCGGCCTGGGCCCGCAGCGCGTCCCGGCCGCGCGCCGACACCGGCCACACCGTGGCGGCGGGCTCCTCTCCCCCGGCGGGGGCATCCGTGTGGGTTTCGGGGGCCTGCTCGATGATGACGTGGGCGTTGGTGCCGCTCACGCCGAACGACGACACCCCCGCGCGGCGCGGCCGGTCCACCTCGGGCCAGGCGACGGGCTCGGCCAGCAGCCGGACGCCGCCCGCCGACCAGTCGATCCGGGAGGTCGGCGCGTCCACGTGCAGGGTCGCGGGCAGCACGCCGTGCCGGAGCGCGTGCACGATCTTGATGACGCCGGCCGCGCCGGCCGCCGCCTGGGTGTGGCCGATGTTCGACTTGACCGAGCCGAGCCACAGCGGGCGGTCGTCCGGGCGGTCCTGGCCGTAGGTCGCCACCAGCGCTCGGGCCTCGATCGGGTCGCCGAGCGGCGTACCCGTCCCATGCGCCTCCACGGCGTCGACGTCCGCGCCCGTCAGGCCCGCGTTCGCGAGGGCCCGGCGGATGACGCGCTCCTGCGACGGCCCGTTCGGTGCGGTCAGCCCGTTCGACGCACCGTCCTGGTTGACGGCCGAACCGCGCACCACCGCCAGCACCTCGTGCCCGTTACGGCGCGCGTCCGACAGGCGCTCCAGGACGAGCACGCCGACGCCTTCCGACATGCCGAACCCGTCGGCGTCCTCGGCGAACGCCTTGCAGCGGCCGTCGGCGGCCAGGCCGCGCTGCCGGCTGAACCCGACGACGCCCTCCAGCGTGGACATCACCGACACGCCGCCCGCCAGCGCCAGCGAGGACTCCCCCGACCGCAGGGACTGCGCCGCCAGATGCAGCGCCACCAGCGACGACGAGCACGCCGTGTCCACCGTCACCGCCGGACCCTCCAGGCCGAGGGTGTAGGAGACGCGCCCGGTCAGCACGCTGGCCGCGTTGCCGGTGACGAGGTAGCCCTCGTCGGCCTGGTCGCGGGCGGCGTCCGTTCCGTAGTCCTGGCCGTGCGTGCCGACGAAGACGCCGGTGGGCGTGCCGCGCAGCGATGTCGGGTCGACGCCCGCGCGTTCCAGGGCCTCCCACGACACCTCCAGCAGCAGGCGTTGCTGCGGGTCCATCGCGAGGGCTTCGCGGGGGTTGACGCCGAAGAAGGCGGCGTCGAAGTCGGCGAGGCCGCGCAGGAAGCCGCCGCCCCGCACGTAGGTCTTGCCGGGGGCGTCGGGGTCGGGGTCGTAGACACCGTCGAGGTCCCAGCCGCGATCGGTGGGGAGCGCGGTGATGGCGTCGCCGCCCGCCGTCACGAACCGCCACAGGTCCTCCGGGGAGTCCAGGTCGCCCGGGAAGCGGCACGCCATGGCGACGATGGCGACGGGGTCGCCGTCGTCGGCCGTCGCCGGGGCGGGGGCCTCGGCCGGAGCGGCCGTCCCGGACAGTTCGGACCGCAGGTGCGCGGCGACGCGGGCCGGGGTCGGGTGGTCGAAGACCAGCGTCGCGGGCAGGCGCAGCCCGGTGGCCTCGGCGAGCCGGTTGCGCAGTTCCACCGCCGTGAGGGAGTCGAGGCCGAGTTCCTTGAACGCGCGTCCCGGCTCGACCGCGTCGGCGCCCGCGTGCCCGAGGACGGCGGCGGCCGTCCCCCGGACGATGTCGAGCAGGTCGGCGGCCGCGATCGTGTCCGGGCCGGGGGACGCGGCCACGGCGGGGCGCCGGGGCCGGGCGGGCGCGAGGGCGCGCAGCAGCGGCGGCACCTCCTCGCCCGCGCGGACGGCGGCGAGGTCCAACCGGATCGGCACCAGCGCGGGACGGTCGCTCTCCAGGGCGGCGTCGAACAGCGCGAGTCCCTGCTCGGCGGTCAGCGGGCGGGTGCCGGTGCGGGCCATCCGCGCCAGGTCGGCGGCGGACAGGCGGCCGCCCATCCCGGCGGTCTCGGCCCACAGGCCCCAGGCGAGGGAGACGGCGGGCAGGCCCTCGCCGCGCCGGTGCCGGGCGAGCGCGTCGAGGAAGGCGTTCCCGGCGGCGTAGTTGCCCTGGCCGGGGCTGCCGAACGTCGCGGACGCCGACGAGTACAGGACGAAGGCGGCGAGGTCGAGGCCGCGGGTCAGCTCGTGCAGGTGCCAGGCGCCGTCGACCTTCGGGGCGAGGGCGGCGTCCCAGGCGTCCGGGCCGAGCGAGGCCAGCACGCCGTCGGCGACGACCCCCGCCGCGTGGACGACGCCGGTCAGCCGGTCCGCGACCCGCCCGACGACGCCGGCGAGCGCGTCCCGGTCGGCCACGTCGGCGGCGACCGACCGCACCCGGGCGCCCTGGCCGGACAGCTCCTCGACCCAGCCGGCGGGGGCGCCCGACCGCGACAGCAGGACCAGCTCGGCGACGCCGTGCGCCCGGACGAGGTGCTCGGCGACGAGGCGGCCGAGGCCGCCCGTCGCGCCCGTCACCAGGACGGTCCCGCCGGCGAGCCGCGAGCGCTCCGGCGGGGGCGGCAGCGGTGCGCGGGTCAGGCGCGCCGCCAGGACGCGGCCGCCGAGCACCGCGAGCTGCGGCTCGTCGGCCACCAGCGGCAGCGCGGCGGCGACCGCCGCCTCGCCGGGATCGTCGGTGACCAGGGACGCGAACCGGCCGGGGTGCTCGGACTGCGCGCTCCGGACGAGCCCGCGCACCGCCTCGTGCACCGGGTCGTCCGGCGCGGTGACCACCAGGAGGCGGGCGGACGCGGCGCGCGGGTCGTCCGGCCAGTCGCGCAGCACGCGCAGCGTGTCCAGGCCGACCGCGTGGACGCGTTCGGGGACGGGCCGGGCGGCGTCGCCGCTCCCGACGCGGTGGACGACGACCTCCGGCGCCGGCCGCCCGGCGCCCTCGGCCGGAGTCCAGGACACCTCGAACAGCCGGTCGCCCGCCCGGTCCGGGGCGATGCGCGCGGGGTCGAGGGGGCGCAGCGCGAGCGAGCCGACGTCGGCGACGGGGTTTCCGGACGGGTCCGCCGCGCCGATGGTCACGGTGTCGGGGCCGGTCGCGGTCAGGTGGACGCGCAGCGTGCGGGCCCCGGACGCGTGCAGGCGCACCCCGGACCAGGAGAACGCGAGGCGCGGCCGGTCGGGGTCGGGCAGCAGGCGCGCGGCGGCGATCGGGTGCAGGGCCGCGTCGAGGAGCGCGGGATGCAGGCCGAAGCCGCCCGCGTCCTCCCGCTCGGGGAGCCGGAGCTCGACCCACGCCTCGCCGTCGCCCGCCCAGGCGGCGCGGACCGCGCGGAAAGCCGGACCGTACTCGACGGGGAGCCGGTCGTAGAAGCCGTCCAAGTCCAGCGGCCGGGCCGTGGCGGGCGGCGGCCACGGGACGCCGGCGGCGTGTCCTGTGTCCTCCGTCAGGGTCGCGGTGGCGTTCTCGGTCCACTCCGCGCCGGGGCCGCTCCGCGTGTGGACGCGGACGGACCGCCCCTCGACGCGGATCTGCAGGTCGAGCGCACCGCCTTCGGGCAGCACGATCGGCGCGGAGGCGGCGAGTTCGGCGACGGCCGGCGCGCCGCGCAGGTCGCCGATGTGGTGCAGGGCGTCGAGGAGCGCGGTGCCGGGGAGCAGCACGGTCCCGTCCACCCGGTGGTCGGCGAGCCAGGGGTGATCGCGTTCGGACAGCCGCCCGGTGAACACCGCCCCGTCGGATCCGGCGAGCGTGACGACGGCGTCGAGCAGCGGGTGCTCGACGGGCTCCGGCCCGGCGGCCGCCCCCGCCGGGCTCAGCCAGTAGCGCTCGCGCTGGAACGCGTAGGTCGGCAGGGCGACCGGGCGCGGATCGGTCCCGGCGAAAACGGCCGCCCAGTCGACCGCCACGCCGCGCACGTGCAGCTCGGCGAGCGAGAGCAGGAAGCGCCGCAGGCCGCCGTCGTCGCGGCGCAGGGTGCCGGTGACCACCGACGGGCCGGTCGCGATC
>NZ_JAIBOA010000044.1 GCF_019458805.1 Actinomadura parmotrematis | reverse complement strand
ATATTAGGGAAGGCCCCGCCGAAAGGCGGGGCCTTTTCCATTTCCGGCCCTGGTGAGGGCGGTAGTCCAGGTCACAGGGGCTTGTTCTTTAGACCTGCCCTCTTAGGGCAAAGGGAGGGGCGAGCGACACTCGCATGGGAGGAAGTGGTCGCGATGCTCGGCTCCACATCGGCCGGTCTGCTGCTCATTCTCGCCGCGATCGTGGTGTTCGTCCTGGTGGGCCTGTTCTATATGGGCGACCGTCGGGAGCGTCCGCCGAGCGGCTCCGAGCGCGGTGGATCGCGTTACACCTGATCCCAGGGCGGCGGTTGGGCCCGGCCGAGAGGTTGATTGACTGTTCTGATGGTCGACTTCGAGGTCGTGCGGGTGTTCTGCGGCCCCGATGGGCGGTACGGCAACCCCCTCGGGGTGGTGCGCGACGGCTCGTCGGTCCCTTCGCGTGAGGGGCGGCAGCGGGTCGCGGCGGACCTCGGGTTCAGCGAGACCGTGTTCGTCGATGACGCCCTTCGGGGCGTCATCGACATCTACACCCCCACCCTCCGGCTGCCTTTCGCCGGGCATCCCTGCGTCGGCGCGGCCTGGCTCCTGGACGTGCCGGAGCTGGTGACGCCGGCCGGGACAGTGGCGTGCCGCCGGGACGGCGACGTGGCATGGATCGCCGCGCGGTCCGCCTGGGCGCCCGCTAGGATTTTGCGCGCCTATACGTCCGCGGCGGAAATCGACGCGCTCTCGGTCCCGCCGCCTGGAGAGTGGATCTATGCGTGGGCTTGGTCGGACGAGGCGGCCGGTGTGGTCAGGGCGCGGGCCTTTCCCGGGCGGAACGACGGGATCGAGGAGGACGAGGCGACGGGGGCGGCCGCCCTTCTCCTCACCGCCGACCTCGGCCGGTCGTTGGACGTCCGGCAGGGGAGGGGTTCTCGGATCGTCACGCATCTCGCCGGGGACGGGATGATCGAGGTGGGCGGCACGGTGCGGAGGTGACACGCTCGGAGGCGTCCTCTCTACGTCGTTCTCCGGCGCGGAGGTGCCGTCACGGAGGGGACGCCGTCGTTTCGGCCTGCGTACGGATGGCGGTGAGCAGGCGGCGCATGCCCAGCACGTGCAGCCCCGTCGCGACCACCAGGGTCCGGTAGCCGCGTCCGGCGACGCCTGGAAAGGCGGCCCGGCTCTCGGCGCGCAAGCGGCTGCGTCCTGCTTCGAGGGGCTCGATCCGGAACGTCAAGGTGTAGTCGGAGAAGCGGTGCCGTCCCGCCAGCCGGAGCTCTCGCCCGGGGACGGCCGCCGCGACCCGGAAGCCCGGGACCGCCGAGCCTTCGGAGGGCGGCCACGGTCCCGTCCGGGCGGGTGGATCGCCTCCGATGAGCCGGACGTAGCGGGCCGCGACCCAGCGCGAGAAGGATCGATCGAACACCTGGACCACCGCGTGCCAGAGGGGCTCGGGGTCGGCCTCGACCACGCTCGTGTGCTCGTCCAGCCAGGGGGGCGGCTCTGCGGGCATTCCTTCCTCCCGATGGTCTCGCCGAGTGGTGCGCCGGCCCCACTATCGCAGGGCGCGTCGCCGGTCCTGTGACCCGAACCGGACGCTCCGACAGCGATCATCCGTCGGCGGGCGGGCATGACGGACGCGCCGAACCGGGGAGGTCGCCATGTGGGTCTGGATCGTGCTCGCCGTGCTCGGGGCGGGGCCGCTGCTCCTCGCCTGGCGGCTGCTGCGCGCCCCGCAGGCGCCGCCGGTCGGGGACAAGGTATGGGAACGGGAACTGCGGCTCGATCCTCGCGGCGGGTGGCTCAAAGAGCACCACGGGTTGTCGGTCGGCGAGCGGGCGCGTGTCCAGGACGCCGTGGAGGCGGGACGCGCGGTCCCTGACGAGAGCCTGCGCGCGATCGCGGCCGAGTACGCCGCCTGGCAGCAGGGGGAGGCGAGCGCGCAGCGGCGACGACAGTGGATCGTGGCGGCCTCGGTGATGGGTGGCTATCTAGGCAGTGCGCTGTTGGCGGCCGCGCTTCACCAGTGGGACTGGGGAGCGTTCGGCGTGCCGGTGGGTTACGCGGGTCTGTTCGTCCTACGGCTGGGGAAGGAGATCTACGTGCGGCCCCGTCGGCTCGCGAAGGCCGTCCGCCTCAACTCCCAGCCGATGACTTCGGGGGACGCCGGCGGTCACCACTCCTGATAACGGATCGGAGGACGGACATGTTGCTGGACGGCAAGGTCGCCGTGATCTACGGAGGCGGTGGCAAGGTCGGTGGCGCGGTCGCCGGGGCGTTCGCCCGTGAGGGCGCCCGCGTTCACCTCGCGGGCCGCACCGCCGCGACCCTGGACGCGGTCGCGGCGCGAATCCGGGCGGCGGGCGGCGCGGCTGAGACCGCCGTGCTGGACGCCCTGGACGAGGCGGCGGTGGACGCGCACGCCGACGCCGTCGCCGCCGCGGAGGGCTCCCTCGACATCTCCTTCAACCTGGTCGAGCCGGGCGTCGTGCAGGGCACGCCGCTCGCCGGGATGTCCCTCGCCGACTTCGAGGGTGGGATCCACCGTGCGCTGCGCACGCTGTTCCTCACCTCCCGCGCCGCCGCCCGGCACATGGTCCCGCGCGGGTCGGGTGTGATCCTGGTGTTCGGCGGGCACGGTCCGCCGACGGCCGGCGTCGGCGGGCTCCAGGTGGCGCTGCAGGCGCAGGAGACGCTGGCCCAGGCGCTCGCCGCCGAGCTCGGTCCGCACGGGGTCCGGACGGTGACGCTCCAGACCGGCGGCATCCCCGAGTCGATTCCCGCGGACCTGCCGATCCGCGACGAGGTCACCGCCGCCATCGAGGGGGCGACCCTGCTGGGCCGTGCCGCGACCCTCGCCGACGTTGGAGACGTGGCCGCGTTCGTCGCGTCCGACCGGGCCCGCACCATCACCGGTTCGGCCGTGAACATCACCTGCGGGGCGACGGCCGGCTGACCGTCAGCCGCCGGCGGCGAGCGCGAGGTCCAGGGTGGCCGCCCACTGGCGGAGCAGGCGGGCGCGGCGCGCCGAGTCGTCGGTGAGCAGCCCGGCGAGGCCGAGGCCGCGGACCAGGTCCAGGGTCGCCTGCACGGTCTCGCGGACGCCCGCCACCGACTCGTCCGCGCCGAGCGCCTCCACGGTGAGCCGGTGCGCCTCCCGGCCGACCCGCGCCTCCAGCGGCAGCACCAGGGCGCGGAGCTGCTCGTCCGAGCTCGCCGCGACCCAGAGGTGCAGGGCGGCGCGGAACAGCGGGCTGCTGTACATCTCGCCGAGGAGCTCGACGACCTCCAGCGTGGACGGCCGCCCGCCCGCGAGGGCGTCCAGGCGCTCGCGCATCTGCGCCATCCGCACCTCGCTGCCGTACTCGACGGCGGCGGTGACGAGCTCCTCGCGGGTCCGGAAGTGGTGCTGGGCGGCGCCGCGCGACACCCCGGCCCGCTCGGCGACCACCGCGACGGTCGTCCCGGCCCAGCCGACGGACGCGAGGCAGTCCACGGCCGCCTCCAGCAGCCGCCGCCGGGTGGCGCGGCTGCGGTCCTGCCGCGGCTCGCGGGGGATCGCCTGGGTGCTCATCGCGTCCTTCGGGTCGGGTCCGACCAGTCAACCAAAACCATCCACCCGAAACAATCAAGCACGATTGATTTTTTATCGGCGGGCTGGCAGGCTGCCGCCCATGACCCCACCGCTGCGGATCGGCAACGCCTCCGGGTTCTACGGCGACCGGTTCGCCGCCGTTCGCGAGATGCTGGAGGGCGGCCCGCTGGACGTCCTCACCGGCGACTACCTCGCCGAGCTGACCCTGCTGATCCTCGGCCGGGGCAGGCTGAAGGACCCCGGCGCGGGCTACGCCTCCACCTTCCTGCGGCAGATGGAGGAGTCCCTCGGGCTCGCCGTCGAGAACGGCGTGCGGATCGTCGCCAACGCGGGCGGCCTCAACCCGCGCGGCCTGGCGGACCGGCTCCGCGAGCTCGCCGCGCGGCTCGGCGTGGACGTGCGGGTCGCCCACGTCGAGGGTGACGACCTGCTGCCGCGCGCCGGGGAGCTCGGCTTCGCCGATCCGCGCTACGGCGACCCGCTCACTGCCAACGCCTACCTCGGCGCCTGGGGCATCGCCGAGTGCCTGAAGGCGGGCGCCGACGTCGTCGTCACCGGCCGGGTCACCGACGCCTCGCTGGTCGTCGGCCCGGCCGCCGCGCACTTCGGGTGGGCCCGCGACGACTGGGACGCCCTCGCCGGCGCCACCGCCGCCGGGCACGTCCTGGAGTGCGGCGCGCAGGCGACCGGCGGCAACTACGCCTTCTTCCAAGAAATCTACAATGTAAAGCCACTGGGCTTTCCGATCGCCGAGATCCGGGCCGACGGCTCCAGCGTGATCACCAAGCACGAGGGGACCGGCGGCAACGTGACCGCCGAGACCGTCACCGCCCAGCTCCTCTACGAGATCGGCGCCCCCGCCTACGCCGGGCCCGACGTCGTCACCCGCTTCGACAGCGTCCGGCTGCGCGAGGAGGGCCCCGACCGTGTCGAGATCAGCGGCGTGCGCGGCGCGCCGCCGCCGCCGACGACCAAGGTCTGCCTGAACCACCTCGGCGGTCACCGCAACGAGATGACGTTCGTGCTGACCGGCCTGGACGTCGAGGCCAAGGCGGCGTTCGCCCGTGCTCAGACCGAGGCGGCCTTCGGCTCCCGGCGGCCCGAGCGGGTGGAGTGGACGCTGCTCGGCGTGCCGGTCGCCGACCCGGCCACGCAGGGGCAGGCGACCGCGCTGCTGCGGTGCGCCGTCCTCGATCCCGATGCCGACACGGTCGGGCGGGCGTTCAGTGGGGCCGTCGTCGAGCTCGCGCTCGCCGGCTATCCCGGCTTCACGATGACCTCGCCGCCCGGCGGGGGTGCTCCGTACGGGGTGTACCGGCCGGCGTTCGTGTCGAACGGGGAGGTCGAGCATGTCGCGGTCCTGCCCGACGGTGCGCGGGTGCGGATCTCGGGCGGTCCGACCGCGCCGCTCCCTGCGGCCGAGGAGGCTCCGCGCACCTTCGCGCCGCCGCCCGCCGCCGCTGTTCGTGCCCCGCTCGGCCGTGTTGTGGGCGCGCGCTCGGGTGACAAGGGCGGCGATGCCAATATCGGTGTCTGGGCCCGTACCGACGCGCAGTGGGTGTGGTTGGAGGCGTTCCTGACCACCGGGCGGCTCGCCGAGCTGCTCCCTGAGACCCGCGGCCATGCGGTGGCCCGTCATGTCCTGCCCAACCTGCGGGCTCTCAACTTCGTCGTGGCGGGGCTGCTGCAGGAGGGCGTCTCGGCCTCGACCCGCTTCGATCCGCAGGGCAAGGCCCTTGGGGAGTGGCTCCGGTCGCGCCTCGTCGACATTCCGGAGGACGTCCTGTGACCTTGAAGTCCGCGCTCGACCCGGATGGGGCCGAGTACGCCGAGCGGCGGGCGGCGATGCTCGCCAAGCTCGCCGATCTGGAGGCCGAGCACGCCAAGGCGCTCGCGGGCGGCGGTGAGAAGTACGTCGCCCGTCATCACGGGCGCGGCAAGCTCTTGGCCCGTGAGCGGATCGAGCTGCTCCTCGATCCCGACGCGCCGTTCTTGGAGCTGAGCCCGCTCGCGGCGTGGGGGAGCGATTTCCCGGTCGGGGCCAGCGTCATCACCGGGATCGGGGTGGTGGAGGGCGTCGAGTGCATGATCGTCGCTAACGATCCGACGGTGCGCGGCGGTTCGTCCAATCCCTGGACGGTGCGGAAGAGCTTTCGGGCCGCCGACATCGCGCTGGCCAACCGGCTTCCGGTGATCAATCTGGTGGAGTCCGGGGGTGCGGACCTGCCCACCCAGAAGGAGATCTTCATTCCGGGTGGGCGGATGTTCCGCGATCTGACCCGGCTGTCGGCCGCCGGGATCCCGACGATCGCCCTGGTGTTCGGCAATTCCACCGCGGGTGGCGCCTACATTCCCGGCATGTGCGATCACGTGGTCATGGTCAAGGAGCGGGCCAAGGTGTTCCTCGGTGGGCCGCCGCTGGTGAGGATGGCGACGGGGGAGGAGGCGGACGATGAGGAGTTGGGCGGCGCGGAGATGCACGCCCGCACCTCCGGGCTCGCCGATCACATGGCCGTGGATGAGGCCGATGCGATGCGCATCGGCCGCTCCATCGTCAGGCGGCTGAACCATCGCAAGCTCGGTCCGGCGCCCGGTCCGGTCCGCGAGCCCGTTCTGGATCCCGAGGAGCTCGCCGGCATCGTCCCGGCGGATTTGAAGATCCCCTTCGATCCGCGGGAGGTCATCGGGCGGATCGTGGACGCTTCGGAGTTCGACGAGTTCAAGCCGTTGTACGGGACGAGCCTGGTCACGGGCTGGGCGCGCCTGCACGGTTATCCGATCGGCGTCCTTGCCAATGCGCAGGGTGTGCTGTTCGGGGATGAGGCGCAGAAGGCGGCCCAGTTCATCCAGTTGGCGAACCGGGCGGACACGCCGCTGCTGTTCCTGCACAACACCACCGGTTACATGGTGGGCAAGGAGTACGAGCAGGCGGGCATCATCAAGCACGGCGCTTTGATGATCAATGCGGTGGCCAACAGCCGGGTGCCGCATCTCACCGTCGTGATGGGCGCCTCCTACGGTGCGGGGAACTACGGCATGTGCGGTCGCGCCTATGACCCTCGTTTCCTGTTCACCTGGCCGAGTGCCAAGTCGGCGGTGATGGGTCCCCAGCAGCTCGCCGGGGTGCTGTCGATCGTCGCCCGGCAGGCGACCGAGGCGCGCGGCGGCGTTTACGACGAGGCGCAGGACGCCGCCATGCGCGAGATGGTGGAGGCCCAGATCGAGGCCGAGTCGCTGCCCTACTTCCTGTCGGGGCGGCTCTACGACGACGGCGTCATCGACCCGCGCGACACCCGAACCGTCCTCGGCCTGTGCCTGTCGGCCGTCCACGGCGCCCCGGTGCGCGGCGCGGACGGCTACGGCGTCTTCCGGATGTGAGCTGATGATCGACACATTGCTGGTGGCCAACCGCGGCGAGATCGCCCGCCGTGTCCTGCGTACCTGCCGCGCTCTGGGCATCGGGACCGTCGCGGTCTTCTCCGACGCCGACGAGCGGGCCCCGCACGTCCGTGAGGCGGGCGCGGCCGTCCGGCTGCCGGGTGAGGCGCCCGCCGCGACCTACCTGCGCGGCGATCTGGTCATCGCCGCCGCGCTCGCGGCCGGCGCCGACGCGGTCCATCCGGGCTATGGGTTCCTGTCGGAGAACGCGGGTTTCGCCGCTGCCGTCGTGGACGCGGGGCTCATCTGGGTCGGGCCGCCGCCTGCGGCGATCGCGGCGATGGGCTCCAAGATCGAGGCGAAGCGGTTGATGGCGGCCGCGGGCGTGCCGGTCCTGCCGGAGCTGGATCCGGGCGCCGTTACCGAGGCCGATCTGCCGCTGCTGGTGAAGGCGTCGGCGGGTGGCGGCGGGCGGGGCATGCGGGTCGTGCGGGCGCTGGACGAGCTCGCGGGGGCCGTCGAGGGCGCTCGCCGCGAGGCGCGGTCGGCGTTCGGCGACGATGCGGTGTTCTGCGAGCCGCTGCTGGAGAACGCGCGGCACGTCGAGGTGCAGATCCTCGCCGACGCGCACGGCACCGTCTGGGCGCTGGGCGAGCGCGACTGCTCGGTGCAGCGCCGCCACCAGAAGATCATCGAGGAGGCGCCGTCGCCGGCCGTCGGGGACGCGCTGCGGGCCGAGCTGTGCGCGGCCGCCGTCGGCGCCGCCGGGGCCATCGGCTACACCGGCGCCGGCACGGTGGAGTTCATGCTCGCCCCCGACGGCCGGTTCTTCTTCCTGGAGGTCAACACCCGGCTGCAGGTCGAGCATCCCGTCACCGAGTGCGTCTACGGTCTGGACCTCGTCCGCCTGCAGATCGAGGTCGCCGAGGGGCGGCGGTTGCCGGCCGCGCCGCCCGCTCCGCGCGGTCACGCCATCGAGGTCCGCCTGTACGCCGAGGACCCGGCGGCGGGCTGGCGGCCCGGGTCGGGCACCCTGCACACCTTCGAGATCCCCGGTGTCGACGTGGCGTTCGGGCTCGGCGGCGAGGCCGGGCTGCGCCTCGACAGCGGTGTGGAGAGCGGCGGTGAGGTCGGTGTCCACTACGACCCGATGCTCGCCAAGCTCATCGCTTGGGCGCCTACCCGTGACGCCGCCGCGCGGCGCCTGCGGGCCGCGCTCGCCGGCGCCCGTATTCATGGCGTCACCACCAACCGCGACCTGCTGGCCCGCATCATGGCCGAGCCCGCCTTCCTGGCGGGCGACGTCCACACCGGTTATCTCGACGCGGTCGGCCTGGACGTCCTCGCCGCGCCCTTGGCGGACGCGGAGGCCGTCCGCCTGTCGGCGCTCGCGGCCGCGCTGGCCGACGCCGCCGCCAACCGTGCCGCCGCGCCCGTGCTCGGCGGTCTGCCGTCGGGTTGGCGCAACCTGCCGTCCCAGCCGCAGCGCAAGATCTACGAGACGGCGGACGGCACGCCCGTCGAGGTCGCCTACCGGATCACCCGCGACGGGCTCGCCGCTGGCGGCCACGACGGCGTCGCGCTCGCTTCCTCGGCTCCCGGGGAGGTCGTCCTCGACGTCGCCGGTGTGCGGCGGGCGTTCCGCGTCCGCACCGCGGGCGGCCACGCCTACGTGGACTCGCCGCTCGGGCCGGTCGCGCTGCGCGCCGTGCCGCGCTTCGCCGACCCCCGCGACCTCGTCGCGCCCGGCTCGCTCCTGGCGCCCATGCCGGGCACCGTCGTGCGGGTCGAGACCGAGGCCGGCGCCGCCGTCGCCGAGGGGCAGCCGCTGCTGGTGCTGGAGGCCATGAAGATGGAGCATCGCATCGCCGCCCCCGCCGCGGGGACCGTCACCGAGCTGAACGTCGCCGCCGGGCAGCAGGTGCAGGCCGGCGCCGTCCTGGCCGTCATCTCCGAGCGAACCCCCGAAGGGAACCCCCAGTGAGCTTCATCGAGTCCGAGGAGCGGCAGGCCCTGCGCGCCGCCGTCGCCGCGCTCGGCGCCAAGTACGGCCCCGACTACTACATCCGCAAGGCCAAGGCCGGCGAGAAGACCACCGAGCTGTGGGACGAGGCGGGCCGCCTCGGCTACCTGGGCGTCAACATCCCCGAGGAGTACGGCGGCGGGGGCGGCGGCATCGGCGACCTCGCCGCGGTCTGCGAGGAGCTGGCGGCCGCGGGCTGCCCGCTGCTGCTCATGGTCGTCTCCCCGGCCATCTGCGCCACCATCATCGCCCGCTCGGGCACCGCGGACCAGCGCGAGCACTGGCTGCCCCGGTTCGCCGACGGGTCGGTGAAGATGGCGTTCGCCATCACCGAGCCCGACGCCGGCTCCAACTCCCACCGCATCACCACGACGGCGCGCCGCGACGGCGACGGGTGGGTCCTGAACGGTCAGAAGACCTTCATCTCCGGGGTCGACGAGGCCGACGCGGTGCTGTTCGTGTCCCGCAGCGAGGACCAGAAGGGCAACCTGCGGCCCTCCCTGTTCATCGTGCCGACGGACGCGCCCGGGTTCACCTGGACGCCCATCGAGATGGAGATCGTCTCGCCGGAGCGGCAGTTCGTCTGCCACCTCGACGACGTCCGGCTGCCCTACGAGGCCCTGGTCGGCGACGAGGACGGCGGCATCCTGCAGCTGTTCGCCGGGCTGAACCCCGAGCGCATCATGGCCGCGGCGATGGGCGCCGGCATCGGCCGCCTCGCCCTCGGCAAGGCCGTCGCCTACGCCGGGGACCGGCAGGTCTTCAAGTCCCCGATCGGGGCGCACCAGGGCGTCGCGCACCCGCTGGCCCAGGGCAAGATCGAGCTGGAGCTCGCCCGGCTGATGGGCCAGAAGGCCGCCTGGCTCTACGACGCCGGCGACGACATGGGCGCGGGCGAGGCCGCCAACATGGCCAAGTACGCCACCGCCGAGGCCGCGATCCACTGCGTGGACCAGGCCATCCAGACCCATGGCGGCAACGGCCTCACCAGCGAGTACGGCGTCGGCATGCTCGCCGGGGTGGTCCGCCTCATGCGCATCGCCCCGGTGAGCCGCGAGATGATCCTCAACTTCGTCGCCCAGCACTCCCTCGGGCTGCCGAAGTCCTATTAAGGACAGAATGGCGAAAAAGGGGCCAGGGGGGTGGGTGGTTTCCGTAGGATTCCGGCGCGACCCCCACCGGAAAGGCGCCGATGTACGGTCCTCCGCCCCCCGCCC
>NZ_JAIBOA010000043.1 GCF_019458805.1 Actinomadura parmotrematis | reverse complement strand
GGGGGGGGGGCGGGGCGCGTGCGGGGCGGGGCGCGTGCGGGGCGGGGCGCGTGCGGGGCGGGGTGCGTGCGGGGCGCCAGAAGAGCGTGCCCCTCCCAGCCCGGGGGCGGACCGTACACCTCATTATCGAACGTCCAGGTCAGGGCGCGAAAGCCCCTCCCTAGGCTGTGGATAACCCGGCACGTCCCACGCCGGGAAAGCGAAAGGCCGGGTAGGGCGGGCTTGCGCCCACCCCACCCGGCCCCACAGGGGTCAGGCGCCCAGGATGAGGCTCATCGCCTCCGCCCGCGTCTCCGGATGCTCCCGGAAGTCGCCGCGCACCGCCGACGTCACCGTCTTCGCGCCCGGCTTCCGCACCCCCCGCATCGTCATGCACAGGTGCTCGGCCTCGATCACCACGATCACCCCGCGCGGCTCCAGGATCCGCATCAGCGCGTCCGCGACCTGGCTCGTCAGCCGCTCCTGCACCTGCGGCCGCCGCGCGTACACGTCCACCAGCCGCGCCAGCTTCGACAGCCCCGTCACCTGGCCGGTCTTGTTCGGCGTGTACCCCACGTGCGCCACCCCGTGGAAGGGGACCAGATGGTGCTCACAGGTCGAATAGACCTCGATGTCCTTAACGAGCACCATCTCGTCGTGGTCGGCCTCGAAGACCTTGTTGAGGACGTCCTCGGGGGTCTGCCGCAGCCCGGCGAACTGCTCGGCGTAGGCGCGGGCGACGCGGGCCGGCGTCTCCAGCAGGCCGTCGCGGTCGGGGTCCTCGCCGATGGCGAAGAGGATCTCGCGGACGGCCCGCTCGATGCGGGCGTGGTCGAAAGCGGGCGCGGCCGCCGGGGACGGCCCTGCGGCCGCCCCCGGCGCCGCGCCGGAGTGCTCGTCGGACAAGTGGATCAGCTTTCGCCGTCGGCCGGCCGGTCGGCGGCGTCGGTGGACGACGTGGCGCCGGTGCCCTGGCCGTTGCTCTTGGTCAGGTCGGCGACGTCCTGCGGGCCCATCAGCGCCAGCTCCTTGGCGGTGAGGATGGGCGGCCGGTCGGACGGGAGGCGCTTGCCGTAGCCGGTGTAGGAGTTCTGGTGCGGCCGCTTGGTGATCGGCGCGAAGATCTCCAGCACCTGGTCCTTGGAGAGCGTCTCCTTCTCCATCAGGTTGACGACGAGGTCGTCGAGGACGTCCCGGTACTCGACCAGGATCTCCCAGGCGACGTCGTGCGCGGTCTCGATGTAGCGGCGCACCTCGTCGTCGATGGCGGAGGCGATCTCCTCGGAGTAGTCGCGCTCGTGGCCGACGTCGCGGCCGAGGAAGACCTCGCCCTGGCCGCTGCCGAACTTGCGGGCGCCGAGGCGCTCGCTCATGCCGTACTCGGTCACCATGTTGCGGGCGATCGAGGTGGCCTTCTCGATGTCGTTGGCGGCGCCGGTGGTCGGCTCGTGGAAGACCAGCTCCTCGGCGGTGCGGCCGCCGAGCAGCATCGCGAGCTGGTCGTTCATCTCCGACCGGGTGGTGAGGAACTTGTCCTCCATCGGCAGCGTCATCGTGTAGCCGAGGGCGCGGCCGCGGGGCAGGATCGTCACCTTGTGCACGGGGTCGGCGTTCGGCAGCGCGTGCGCCACCAGCGCGTGGCCGCCCTCGTGGTAGGCGATGATCTTCTTTTCCTTCTCCGACATCACCCGGGTCTTGCGCTCGGGGCCCGCCATCACGCGGTCGATGGACTCCTCGAGGGTGTCCATGTCGATCAGCTTGCGGTCGAAGCGGGCGGTGAGCAGCGCGGCCTCGTTGATGACGTTGGCGAGGTCGGCGCCGGTGAAGCCGGGGGTGCGGCGGGCGATGACGTCGAGGTCGACGTCGGGCGCGAACGGCTTGCCGCGGCCGTGCACGCGCAGGATGCCCTTGCGGCCCTCCAGGTCGGGCCGGTCGACGGTGACCTGGCGGTCGAAGCGGCCCGGCCGGAGCAGCGCCGGGTCGAGGATGTCGGGCCGGTTGGTGGCGGCGATGAGGATGACGCCGCCCTTGACGTCGAAGCCGTCCATCTCGACGAGCAGCTGGTTCAGCGTCTGCTCGCGCTCGTCGTGGCCGCCGCCGAGGCCGGCGCCGCGGTGCCGGCCGACGGCGTCGATCTCGTCGATGAAGATGATCGACGGGGCGTTGGTCTTGGCCTGCTCGAACAGGTCGCGGACGCGGGAGGCGCCGACGCCGACGAACATCTCGACGAAGTCGGAGCCGGAGATGGAGTAGAACGGCACCCCGGCCTCGCCGGCGACGGCGCGGGCGAGCAGGGTCTTGCCGGTTCCGGGCGGGCCGAACAGCAGCACGCCCTTGGGGATCTTGGCGCCGATGGACTGGAACTTGGCCGGGTTCTGCAGGAAGTCCTTGATCTCTTCCAGCTCTTCCAGGGCCTCGTCCGCGCCGGCGACGTCGGCGAAGGTGGTCTTCGGGGTGTCCTTGGTGATGAGCTTGGCCTTGGACTTGCCGAAGTTCATCACGCGGGAGCCGCCGCCCTGCATCTGGTTCATGATGAACAGGAAGATCAGCACGATGACCACGATGGGCAGCAGGCTGAACAGCAGGTTCATGAACAGGCTCTGCTTGGGCACGTCGACGTTGTAGCCGCCGGTGAGGGTGCCCTTGGCCTGCTGGTCCTGGAGGGCCCGCTGGAGTTCCAGGCCCTGCCCGTCGACCCACGACGCCTGCTGGCGGTCGCCGTTCTTGAGCGTGACCTCGATCCGCTGGTCCTTGTCAATGATCTTGGCGGACTTCACCTGGCCCGACTGGATCTCACTGACGACCTTGGAGGTGTCGGCCTTGTCGTACGAGTGGCCGGGGTTGACGCTCCACATGACGAGAGCGACCAGAAGGCCGAACAGCAGGATCCACAGCAGCGGCCCGCGAAAATAGCGCTTCACGTCCATGTATCCGGTAACCCCGTGCGGGGCCCGTCCCTCCTGACCAAGGTCTGTCTGGCTTCATCCGCCCGTCCTCGGGGACGGGCGCCACTGCGAACCGGTCCGGCGCCGCAGGCGGCGCCTCGCCGACCCCCGGCCCGATGTCCGGGATATCGACGGTACACCGCTGAATACAGGGGATGCAGCCAGCGCCGTTCCCCTGATCCGTTCTGTCTACCCGTCAACGACCTTTGCAACGATCCGTAACGGCTTTATGTTCCCTGTCGAGCCGCGGGCCGCCGCGTGGTATCGGCGCGGCGCCGGCCGGGCGTGGGTCAGTCCGCGGTCCCGCCGTAGACGTGGGGGGCGAGGGTGCCGACGAACGGCAGGTTGCGGTACTTCTCTGCGTAGTCGAGGCCGTAGCCGACGACGAACTCGTTGGGGATGTCGAAGCCGAGGTAGCGGCAGTCGATCTCGGTCTTGACCGCTTCGGGCTTGCGGAGCAGCGCGCAGATCTCCAGCGACGCCGGGCCGCGCGAGCGCAGGTTGCTGATCAGCCAGGACAGCGTGAGGCCGGAGTCGATGATGTCCTCGACGATGAGGACGTGCCGGTCCAGGATGTCGGTGTCGAGGTCCTTCAGGATGCGCACGACGCCGGAGGACTTGGTGCCCGAACCGTAGGACGACACCGCCATCCAGTCCATGGAGGCGGGGGCGTGCAGCGCCCGCGCCAGGTCGGCCATCACCATGACGGCGCCCTTGAGGACGCCGACGAGCAGCAGGTCCTTGCCCGCGTAGTCGGCGTCGATCTGCGCCGCCAGCTCGCGGACCTTGGCCTGCAACTGGTCCTCGGGGATGAGCACCTTCGCCAGGTCGGTGCCCAGGTCCTTCTCGTCCACAAACCCACCCTCTTGGAACGTTCTCGGCGCGCGCCGGGAGCCGGTCACCGGTGGTGCCGGGGCGCGTACGGCACGGCGTCAGGCCCGTTGGAACAGCAGCTTGTCATACCGCCGGAACGCCTGGAGGCCCCCGGGCAGGTCGACGTGCCGCTGCCCGCGCCAGGCCGTGACCAGCCGGTCCACTTCTTCAACATGGACGGCCGCGAGCGTACCCGGTGGGCTGCCCGCTTCCACCGCGGCCACCCTCAGCACGCGGGTGCGGACGGCGCGCGGCAGCTCCGCCAACGCCGCGACGTCCAGCACCACGCCGGAGGCATCGGCAGCGCGCGCGCTGCCCAGCGCCTCGCGTGCGATCTGGTCCAGTGCGTCGGCGTCGTCCCGGAGCAGCCGTGCCGTCCGGGCGAGGGCGTCGGCGACGCCGGGCCCGAGCGTCTTCTCCAGGACGGGCAGAGCCTCGTGCCGCACGCGCACGCGCGCGTAGGACGGATCGTCGTTGTGGGGGTCGTCCCAGGGTTCGAGCCCCATCGCCAGACACGCTTGAAGCGTCGTTGCCCGGTCCAATCCGAGCAGCGGACGCGCGTAGTGAATTCCGCCACGTTCGAAGGACGGCGGCATCCCCGCCAGCGACCGCGCGCCCGATCCGCGCGCCAGCCCGAGCAGGACCGTCTCGGCCTGGTCGTCGCGCGTGTGCCCGAGCAGGACGGCGGCGGCGTCCAGACGCCCGGCGGCGCCGTCCAGAGCCGCGTACCGGGCCTCGCGGGCGGCGTTCTCGGGCCCGCCGCCGGTACCGACCCGCACGGCCACCGACCCGGCGGGGTCCAGGCCGAGGTCCGCCATGACACGGACGACGCGGTCGGCGCGCTCGGCGGACGCGTCCTGGAGGCCGTGGTCGATCGTGACGCCGCCCGCCGCGCGCCCTGCGCGGGGCGCCTCGAAGGCGAGCGCGCCCGCCAGCGCGAGCGAGTCGGCGCCCCCGCTGCACGCGGCCAGCACTGGACCCCCCGGCGGCAGGGCGGCGAGGACGCGCCGCACCGCCACGCGGACGGCCGCGACGGCCGGGTCAGGCCCGGCCACGGGCGCGTCCCGTCAGTCGCCGTTGGCCGCGGGCGGGAGGTCGGCGGGCGGGGCGTCCGGTGCCGCGTCCGGTACGGCGTCGAGGGCGCGCGGGCGGGCGACGCGGTCGATCCACAGCCCCGGCTCCTTGATCTCCTCGAGGGTGGGCAGCGTCCCGGGAGACTGCCAGACCTTGTTGAAGTCCGCCATCCCGACCTCGCCGACGACCCGCCGCACGAATTTCGAGCCCTCGGCGTACTGCTTCATCTTCAGGTCCATGCCGAGCAGCCGCCGGATCGCCTTGTCCAGGCGCGACCCGCCCGCGCGGCGCCCCTGGAACTTGGCGCGGATGTCGGCGACCGACGGCACCACCTCGGGCCCGACGGCGTCCATCACGTAGTCGCCGTGCCCCTCGGCGAGCGTCATGACGGCGGTCAGCCGGTCGAGGATCGCGCGCTGCTCGGGCGTCTGGATCGCCTCGATGAGGTTGCCCTCGCCGCCGCGGAAGGCGTCGGCGACGACGTCGGCGGCGTCGCGGATGCGCTCCAGCATCGCCCCGGGGTCGAGGTCGGAGGCGAGCAGGAACTCCGTCATCTGGTCCTGCACGTACTGGCGCAGCCACGGGACGCCGGTGAACTGGGCGCGGTGCGTCTCCTCGTGCAGGCACACCCACAGCCGGAAGTCGTGCGGGTCGACGCCGAGGTCCTGCTCGACGTGCACGATGTTGGGCGCGACAAGAGTCAGGCGGCCCGTCGGGGACTTGCCCGAGGGGTCGGGCGGCAGGAACAGCTCGTACTGCCCGAGGACGCGGCTCGCCATGTAGGAGAGCAGCACGCCGACCTGCGCGCCGGTCACCCGCGACCCGACGGCCTGCACGACCGTGCCGGCGGTGCCGCCGAACGGGCTGGGCGTACGGCGCTCCTGGAGCTGCTCCATCAGCGGTTCGAGGACGACGCGGAAGCCGTCGACGTTGGCGCGGATCCAGCCGGGCCGGTCGACGACGGTGGCCGGCTCGGGGTCGTCCTCGATCGCCATGCCGGTGAAGTCGCGGACGTGGCCGTGCGCGAGCCGCGACAGGTCGCGCAGCTCCGCGACCACCTGCCGGGCCTCCTCGTGGCTCACCTGGGGGCCGGGGCGGACGAGGCGGGTCCCGGTCTGGACCGCCACCTTCCAGTCGATCATCGAGGCGCTCATGTACTCCACCGTACGTTCCGGACGCGGCGCCGAGGCGCCCTGCTCGATCGTTCAACGAACGACCGTTCTGGTTATCTCCCGTACGGTCCGGGCCACACGCCGGTAAGGGATGCGGCGGCGCGGTCAGCGGCAGCCGCAGGACGCCACGGCGGCGGCGAGCTCGTCGAGCTTGTGCGGATCGACGGCGCTCTTGCCGTCCCCCGCCATGAAGGCGAAGGCGAGCAGCCGCCCGTCGGCGTCGTAGGCGAGTCCGGCGAGGGTGCTGACTCCCGCGAGCGTGCCGGTCTTGGCGCGCACGAGCCCGGCGCCCGCCACGCTCTCGCTCGTCGCGTAGCGGTTCTGCAGCGTCCCGGAGAACCCGGCGACGGGCATCCCGGTGATCGCCGCGCGCAGCTCGGGGTGCTGGTCGGACGCGGCGAGGGAGACGACGCGGGCGAGCGCCGCCGGGGTGATCCGGTTGAGCGCCGACAGGCCGCTGCCGTCGTTCACCGCGATGCCCTGGCCGACGCCGAGGGAGGCGAGCACGCCGGTCACCGCCTGCGCGGCTCCGGCGAACGAGGCGGGCGCGCCCTTGCCGATCGCGACCTGGCGGGCGACGGCCTCGGCCACGTCGTTGTCGCTCTCGGTCAGCAGGTGCTCGATCAGCGCGGCGAGCGTCGGCGACTGCACCTGCCCGAGCCGCGCGGCGTCCTGCGGCGCGGTGGTACGGCGCCCGGCGCGCGCGGCGATCCCCTCGTGAGTCAGCAGCTTGGCGAACTGCTCGGTCGCGGCGGCGGGCGGGTCGTCCACCCGGGAGTTCACCGACGGGTCGTCCGGGGACACGCGACCCTCATCGACGGTGAGGGCGCTGACGGGGGCGAGCTCGCCGTCCGGCAGGTAGTTGTCCTTCCAGCCGTAGGCGGTGCGCGGCCCCGCGTAGGCGGACACGTCGTAGTCGACGCGGGTCCGCTTCACGCCCGCGGCCTTCAGCGCCTTGGCGGTCTGCGCGGCGAGATCGGCGAGCGAGGCGTACGGCGGATGCGCGGCGCCGGCCTGCGCCGGCCGGGCCGTCAGAGTAGGATCCCCGCCTCCGACCAGCACGATCGCGCTGCCGGAGCCCTGGACGACGCGCGTCGCGATGCGGTGGTCGGGGCCGAGGGCGGCGAGCGCGGCGACCGAGGTGGCCAGCTTCGTGGTGGACGCCGGCGTCGCCGGCTGGTCCCCGCGCTGCTGGAACAGCGTCCGGCGGGTGAGGGCGTCGATCACCACGGCGTTCGTCCTGCCGCCGGTGTCGCCGGTCAGCAGCCCGTTCAGGCGGGCGGCGAGCGCCGCTGCGGCGGGCTCCCGGCCGCCGGACGCGGCGGCCAATGGGGATGCCGTGCGCACGCTGTCGCGCTCGGCGACGGTCGGGGGCTGCGGGGACAGGTGCCGGTCCGGTGTGAGTTTCGCCACTGCCAGGCCGGCCGCGACGCTGAAAAGATTGAGGAGGGACAGCGTGATCAATGCCAGGATGCGGGCCCTCATCGGCGCGTGAACACCCCTCTCCTGCTCAGCACTCACCAACGTGCGACATCCTTGTATAAGGGAAACCCACGCTGTGGGGGTCGCTCTCACCCGCACAGACTCCCGAAAGACTATTCACTGCGCGCGCGCAGGGAGCGGAGGACATCTTGGATTTCGACGTCACGATTGAGATCCCGCGGGGCAGCCGTAACAAGTACGAGGTGGACCACGAGTCCGGCCGCATCCGGCTGGACCGCATGCTGTTCACCTCGACGCAGTACCCCGCCGACTACGGCTTCATCGACGGCACCCTCGGCGAGGACGGCGACCCGCTGGACGCGCTGGTGCTGCTCCAGGAGCCGACGTTCCCCGGCTGCCTCATCCGCTGCCGCGCCGTCGGGATGTTCCGCATGACCGACGAGGCGGGCGGCGACGACAAGGTCCTCTGCGTCCCCGCGACCGACCCCCGCAGCGAGCACCTGCGCGACATCCACCACGTGCCGGAGTTCGACCGGCTGGAGATCCAGCACTTCTTCGAGGTCTACAAGGACCTGGAGCCCGGCAAGTCCGTCGAGGGCGCCAACTGGGTGGGCCGGGTCGAGGCCGAGCTGGAGGTGGAGCGCTCCCGCAAGCGCGCCGCCGACCAGGGCGGCCACTGAGCGCGTCGCCGACGCGCGCCGGTGATGGGCGCGATCCCGGCGGGCGCGACGCCGGCGGCCCTTCCCGGATCGCCGGCACGGCAGCCGTGAGGCGGCGACGATCCGCTCCCCGCCGCCCACGGCCCGGCACGGCCGAAGGACCCCTCCGCGAGCTCCGCGGGCGGGTCCTTCGCCGTTCCGGCCTCCCGGCGGAGTGACATCACCCTCCCGGACGGGTGGCACCGATCAGGCCGTTGCGATAGATCGTGGAGATCCGCACCTGCGCCCCGGTGAAGGGCGCTTCCACCATGCGGCCCCCGCCGATGAAGATCCCCACGTGGTGGATGGTGTCGGGATCACCGGTGTCGTTGGCGAAGAACACCAGGTCCCCCGGGCGCAGCCGCCCGATCGGCACGTGCGGGCCCGACGTCCACTGCGTGCCCGTCCAGTGGTCGAGGCGCACGCCCGCCTTCGCCCAGGCGTACAGGGCGAGGCCCGAGCAGTCGAACCCGTAGATGCCCGACCCGTGCTCGACGCCGAAGCTCGGACCGCCCGCCGTGCCCCCGCCCCACGAGTAGGGGGTGCCGAGCCACCGCAGCGCCGCACGGACGACCATCGCGCCGCGGCCCGACGCGGCCGGCAAGCCCGCGACCGCGCCCGCGCGCGAGGACCGTCCGGCCCGCTGCTGGGCGGCCTGCTTCAATCGGGCGGCCTCGGCCCTCTCCAGAGCTTCCCTTCGCGCGCGCGCCAGCGCTTCGGCCTTGGCGCGGGCGGCGCCGAGGCTCGCCTCCAGTTGCCGCTTCCGCGCCTCGATGCGCTGGACGGCGGCCCGCTGCTCGGCGAGGGCGCTTTCAGCGGCGCGCTTGGCTTCGGCGGCGCGGCCGAGCGCGGCGCGCTGCTCGGCCAGCGCACCGGCCGCCTGCCTGCGGAACAGGTCGGCGACGGTCCGGGACGCCTTCACCTTCGTGATGGCGTCGGCACGGCGCCGGGCCAGGACCTGCACGAGCCCGGCGCGGTCGACGAACCCCTGCGGCCCGCCCCGCCCGCTGAGCATGGCCGCCCAAGGGTTGTAGCCGGTGTTGTCGGCGTAGGCGCGGGCCGCGAAGGTGGCCAGATCGGCCTGCGCGGCGTCCACCTTGCGGGCCGCCTCGGCGAGCCGCCGGACCGCGTCGGCGTGGTCGGCGCGGGCGGCCGCCAGCTTCACCTGCTCGCCGTTGTAGCGCTCGACGGCTCCCTCGACCTTGGCGGCGAGCCGGTCGAGCTCGCCGTCGGCCTGCGCCAGCTCGGCCTTCACCTCGCCGACGTCGGCGGTCTTCGCGCGGACGTCGCGGCGGCTCTCGTCCACATCGCGGGCGGTCGGGGCGGGCTTCGCGGTGTGGCCGGGCACCTGGAGCGCCGCCAGGCCGACCACGGTGCACGAGGACAGGGTCACGAGGCGCAGCGCCGCCCGCCGGCCGTTCGTCGCTGGGAACACGGTCCTCCCCGCACCACTCGCACCCCGCACCGATCAACCACTCACGGTAATCGATGCAGGTGGGGAGGCCCTTGCTCGCCACCTGGAGCGCAGGTACGGCCGGAGTCAAGATCGCGGCGGGATCCCCGGCGGTAGCGCGGGTTTCGCCCCGGCGGGGGTCATGCCGGGGCAAAGGAGAAGTGTCCGCCGCGTCAGGCGCCCCTCACCGGTGCGCGCCGTCCCCCGGGCGGCGCGGCGGGCCTGGTTCGGGTGCGTCGGCCCAGGTGACGCGCACCTCCCCGCCCGGCTGGAAGACCAGGACGCCCTCGCCGCGCTCGCCCGTCCCGGTGCGCCGCACGTGGACGCCGAGGGTGACCGTCCGCCCGGCCTTGACGCGGCCGGACGCGGCGCTCGCCTCGACCGGCCCGTCCGCGGCGACGCTCCAGCTCACCGGCCCGCCGACGGCGCGCAGCCGCACGGTGCCGTCGGCGGCGTCACCGAGGTCCAGGACCGGCGGGGTGATCTGCAGCGCCCCCGCCTTCGGCCGGCGCACCGGAGCCGCCTGGTACTCCTTGCCCGACGGGGCGGCGCCGGGCTTGCGGAGCGGCGGCCGAGGACGCGCCGCCGGCAGCGGATAGGTGACCGAGATCGGCGAGGCGTCCACATCGGGCGTCCCCGCCGCCTGCGGCGCCCGCCCCGGCGTGCTCCCTTCCTCGGACGGGACTTGCGAGCCTCGCGCTTCGGAGGTGACCCTGACGGCGTCCCCGCGCCCGGTCTCCTGCCCACCGTCCCGGTAGGCGACGGCGCCGCCCCCGCCGACCAGCAGGACCGCCGAGGCGGCGGCGACCGCCAGCCGCACGGGCCGCCGCGCCCTCGGCGCGGGCGGGAGGGACGCGCGCGGGAAGCCCTCGGCGTCGAAGCAGGTGACCCTGGTGGCCACGAACAGCCGGTAGCCGACCAGCTCGACATCGTCGAAGCACGACAGCACCAGCGCCCGCATCTCCCCGGACGGTCCGACCTCCGGAAGCGCCTCGTACACGCGCGCGGCCGAGACGCGCCGACCGCCCTTGTCCCGGCCGGCCAGCAAAGCCGAGGCCAGAGCGCTCTCGGCACGGGCCAGCAGCCGTCCCGCCTCGCCCTCCGACAGTGCCAGCACCGCTTCCAGCTCGTCATCGGCCAGACCGTGGCGCAGGCGCAGTTCGAGCAGGTCCCGGTAGAGGGGAGCCAAGGCGTCGACCGCTTCCCAGACGAGGCCGTCCCCGCGCGGGCGCGCGGGAACGTGCCGGTCGCACTCGCCCCGCGCGATGGTGTAGAGCCAGGCGCCGAGGCGCTCGGGAACGCGCAGCTCGTCGATGTGCGTGGTGGCGACGATGAGGGTGTCACGGAGGGCGACCTGCGCGGCGTCGGCGTCGCGCAGGCGGAAGTGGCAGAACACATGAAGCCGGGCGGCGTAGGCGTCGTACAGCCCGGCCGGCGCCTGCGGATCGCGGGCGCGGAGGGACTCGACCAGGACGCGGTCATTCATGGCAGAAAGCTAAAGCTTCCCCCAAGCATTCATCGCCCTTTTGGAAAAACCCCCGAACCGGATGGGGGAATTAGTCCATTTGGAGAATTATATTCATTTCATCGGCCGCCCATCACCGGGAACACCCGCTCGGCCGCATCGGCGACCGTCGTCACCTGCTCGGGACGCAGGACGGCACGCCGGCCGGACATCTCCCGCACCAGGTCCCGCACACCGACGAACAGCACTTCACCGTGCCGCGTCCCACCCCGCCGCATGCGCCCGCGATGCACGGCGACGACGGGGACCACGTCCATCGCATAGTCGAGCTCGTCGGACAGCGCGTCCGACACGCTCCGCGCCATCTTGACGGCGGACGCCGCAGCGCGCCCGAACTCATCCGCGCGACGCGCCCGCACCCCCCTGCGCCACCGCCGGCTCGCAACGGAATAGACCCCGGACGTACCTATCACCAAATGGTCGACATTAGTGGCCGATCCCGGCAAGGCGCGATCGTGCAGGACGCGGAAATCGGGCGGCCGCAACGCGGCGAGCCGCCTTCCCGTCGCCCTTTCCGCCAGGGCACCGCGGCGCCAGTCCCCCATCGGCCCCGGCCGCACCCACACATAAGCGGCATGCCCCGCGAAGAAGGCCAGCGCCGCGCCGGCTCCGGCCACCAGCCCGCCGATCCCGGCCGCCACGACCCCGGCCCCCGCGGCCAGCACCCCGCGCACCAGCCACCGCTCCCTGCGATGCCCGGCCACCAGCGTCCGGTAGCGCTCCCACGCCGAGGCCCCGGCGTCCCCCCTGTTCCGCAACGGTCCCCCCTCCCCCGAGAAGCTCCAGCGTGGGGGAGGCGCCACCGGCCTTCAAGGAGTTTGACCTTCTCGCAACGCCCGCATTGGAAAGTGCCTGCTCAGCGAGGCCTCCGCACCCAACACTCACCAACGGAGCCGCTCCGCCTCCTCGCCCAGCAGACCCCAGGACACCACCCGGAGCCGCGCGCCGTCCCGGCTCCGCCACGCCTCAACAACCCGCCCGCCCACGCCCCGCCAGAGCAGCCGCCCAGGTGTAGTAACCCGCAGGGTTGTTGATGCGGGTGATGGGTGGTCGGCCGTCCAGGGCGGTGTGGCCGCGGTGGTGGTTGTAGGGGTGCAGGAAGTCGGCCAGGGCTGCGGTGCGTTCGTCTTTGGTGGTGTAGGGGCGGATGTAGGCCCATTTGCCGGCCAGGGTGCGGTTGCAGCGTTCGATCTTGCTGTTGGTCTGGGCCGGTAGGGGCGGGTGAGTTTGCCGGTGGCGACCGGCTGGGCCAGCGCCGCCCGCCAGTCGGTGGACCTGCGGTAGGCCCAGGCGTTGTCGGTCAGTACCCGCTCGATGCAGGGGATGCCCAGCCCGAACGAGCCACACCATCTGGCCACTGTCTACCGGGCTGCGACGCACGGGCCTCCCAGCCTTCAAGGCGCCAGCATCACCTACCCATCTCGATACGTTGACACTGTAATGATGACACTGTCATCATTGAGCCATGGACGGTATCTGGACCATCGGCGAACTGGTCGCGCACGCCACCGCGGCCCTGTCCGACGACACCTCGACGCAGTCCAGTGGCCGGGTCCGCGACCTGCCCAACGAGCGCCTCATCCGCTGGTACACCACCATCGGCCTGCTCGACCCGCCCCTCGGACGGCGCGGACGCGTCGCCCTGTACGGGCACCGCCACCTGCTCCAGCTCGTCGCCGTCAAGCGCCGCCAGGCGATGGGCCGCTCCCTCGCGGAGATCCAGCTCGAAATGGCGGCGGCCACCGACCAGATGCTCGGAGCGATCGCCGAGATCGCCCCCGGATCACCGGCGGTCTTCACTTCGGGCCACTCACCGCTGACCGGTGATCACGACGACCCGGAAGCGCGCGGAGCATCGCCGATCGCCCCTTCCTCGGACGAGCCCGCTCCCCGGCAGCCCTCGAACCGCTTCTGGGCCGGCCGCCCCGACGTCTCCTTCCACGGCAACGTGACCACCGCCCCCGCCCCGCACGGCCCCCCGCCCCCCCCCCCCCCCCCCCCGCCCCCCCCCCCCCCCCCCCCCCCCCCCCCCCCCCCCCCCCCCGCCCCCCCCCCCCCCCCCCGGCGGGGGGGGGGGGGGGCCGGGGGGGGGGGGGGGGGGCCGCCC
>NZ_JAIBOA010000042.1 GCF_019458805.1 Actinomadura parmotrematis | reverse complement strand
GCGCGGCGGCCGCGACGGACCGCCTGCGCGAGATCATCGGAGTGCTGGAGGAGGACCCCGACGGCGGCGGCCGCACCGACCCTGCCGCCGGCACCGCCGGCACCGCCGACGCCGCCGACGTCGCCGACGCCGGCATCGACGGCATCGACGGGCCTGGCGGGTCTGGCGGGGTGTGCGCCGGGTCGCCGGGCCGGTCTGGCGGCGTCGCCGCCGAGCGGCTCGAGCCGCCGTCGGGCGCGGTGACCGGTGCGGGCGGGCGCGCGGCGGTGCACGAGGCGATCGCGGATCTGGTGGCGCGCGCCCGGGCGTCGGGAGTGGCGGTGTCGCTGACGCTCGAGCGCGGCGCGCACGACCCCGACCCCGACCCCGACGGTGGCGGTGGGGGCGGGGTGTCGCCGATGGCGGGACTGGCGGCCTACCGGGTGGTGCAGGAAGCGGTGACCAACGCCGCCCGCCATGCCGCGGGGGCGCGTGTGCGGGTGCGGGTGTCCACAGACCGGGGCTTGTCGGTGACCGTCACCAATGGCGCGCCGCGCGGTCCAAGGCCGCGCCCGCCGCAGGTGGCGTCGCCGTCGGGCGGGACGGGCCTGACCGGGCTGGCCGAGCGGGTGCGGGTGGCCGGTGGACGGCTGCGGGCCGGTCCCGATGGCCACGGCGGCTTTCGCGTGCACGCCGAACTGCCCGCCGCGGGCGTCCGCGCCTCGGCGTCCCCCCAGGTCGGCGGCGAGGATCCTGACGGGGTGGGGGACCCGGTGGGGGAGTCGGCGCGGCAACTGGCGGTGCAGCGGCGCCGGGTGCGGCGCGGCCTGGTGGCGGCGGTGGGCGTCCCGGCCGGGTTGCTGGCGGGGCTGGCGGCGGTGATGGGGGGCTACCACGTGTTCATGATGACGAACTCGGTGCTGGCGCCGGCCGACTTCGCGGCGCTGCACGTGGGCGACGGCCAGGCGCGCGTGGAGGCGGTGCTGCCCGCCCGCCAGGTCCCCGGCGGCCGGGTGCGGCGGCGCGCCCCCGAACCGGCGGGTGCGCGGTGCCGCTACTACCGGCCCGACGCCGGCGTGCTGGAGGTGGGCGCGGTCTACCGGTTGTGCCTGGCGGGCGGGCGGCTGGTGGCCAAGGACGTGCTGGAGGCGCCGCCGCCCGGCGGCGCGCGGGACCGGCCGCGATGAGCGGCACGGCGGCGAACGGAGAAGACGGCATGAGCAGCAGTGCAGGGGGCGGTGCAGGGGGCGGTGCAGGGGGCGGTGCAGGGGGCGGTGGTGTGATCCGGGTGGTGCTCGCCGACGACGAGGCCATGATCCGTGCGGGGGTGCGGGCGATCCTGGCGTCCGACCCCTCGATCGCGGTGGTCGCCGAGGCCGGTGACGGGCACGAGGCGGTCCGGGCCGTACTCGCGCACCGTCCGGACGTGGTGCTGATGGACATCCGGATGCCGCGGCTGGACGGGCTGGAGGCGCTGGCCGAACTGCGCCGCGCCGCCGCGCCCGCGGGCCTGGATCCGGGGCAGGGTCCGCAGGACGCCGGCGGTCCGGCGGTGGTGATGCTGACGACGTTCGGTGAGGACGACTACATCGCTCAGGCGCTGGCAGGGGGAGCGTCGGGTTTCCTGCTGAAGTCGGGGGATCCGCACGAGCTGCTGGCGGGGGTGCGGGCGGCCGCGGCGGGTGCGGCGTTCCTGTCGCCGCGGGTGGCGCACCGGGTGATCGGGGTGCTGGCGGGCGGACGGCTGGCGGGGGCGGCGTCGGCGCGGCGCCGCGCGGAGGCGCTGACGCCGCGCGAGCGGCAGGTCCTCGGGCTGCTGGGGCAGGGCCTGTCCAACGCCGAGATCGCGGGGCGGCTGCACGTGGTGGAGGGCACGGTGAAGGCCTACGTGTCGATGATCTTGACGCGGTTGCAGGTGCGCAACCGGGTGCAGGCCGCGATCGTGGCCCACGAGGCGGGCCTGATCGCCGGACCGCCCGACTGACCGCCCCCCGCGTGTCCCACACCTGCGCCCGCCCTGCGCCCACACCTGCGCCCGCCATGTTCCTCTCCGTGCTCCCCGCCGCTGCCAGCCCCCGCCATGCCCCGGCCCGGCGCGCTGCGGGCGGTGTTCATGGAGCTGCGGGCGGTCCCGCCCGGGGCCGAGATGCGGTGCGTCGAGCTCTGCGGACACAGAGCACGTCCCGCACGCCGCATCTCGACCCCGGGCGGCCGGGCCGGTCCAGGGCAGGGCGCGTTCCCGCGTGCGTTCCACCCCCTGTGCCCGGGGCCGGAGCGGCCGCCCGGGGGCGGCGGCGGGTCAGGCGTCGCGGCGGTGCAGGACGGTGATCCCGGCGGCCAATCCCGCGGCCGCCCAGGCCGCCACGATGAGCAGGGCGACGGCGGGCGGGTAGGGATGGGCGTCGCCGTGCATGAGGTGGCGCCCGGCGGTGGAGGGCAGCGCGTCGGCGACGCGGCGCATCGGGCCGTGACCGGCCGACAGCAGCATCGGCAGGACCGCCAGGCCCACGAACGCGCTGGTGAGGGTCGCGGCGGTGCTGCGCAGGACGGCGGCGACCCCGGTCATCAGCACGCCGGCCGACGCCAGGTAGGCGCCCGCGGCGAGCGCGCCGGCGACGGCCTCCCCGGCGTCCAGGCGGCCCCAGCGCCCGAGCATGACCGCGGCGACGGCGGTCCCGCCGGCCTGCAGCACGATCCCGGCGGGGGCCAGCACCGCGACGGCGACGAGGGCCTTGGCGATCAGTACCCGGTGCCGGGCGGGAGTCCACTGCAGGGTGGCGCGGATGGTGCCGGTCGCGTACTCCCCGGTGACGGCCAGGACCGCCACGGCCAGCAGGACGAACTGCACGGCGTCCAAGGCGCCCGCGGCGGTGTGGACGGCCGACACCACCCCTTGGTCGTCGGCGGGATCGGCGTTGGTGTTGTCGCCGGCCACCGAGGTGCCCAGGATCTGGCTGAGCAGCGCGGTCAGCGCGGCGGCGGCCGGCAGCGATCACCACGAGGAGCGCAGCGACCACAGCTTGGTCCATTCGCAGGCCAGCGCCGGGCCCAGCCGGGTGCGGCCGCTCATGCCCCGCTCCGCTCGCCGAGTCCCGCCCGCCCCGCCGGCTCTGCGGGGCCGGCGGGGCCGCTGCCGTACTCGACGCTGGCGCCGGTCAGTTCCATGTAGGCCTCCTCCAGGGACGCCCGGCGCGGTGACAGCTCGTGCAGGACGACCCCGGCCCGGTGCGCCAGCTCCCCGAGGCGTTCGATCGCCACCCCCGTCACCACGACCTCGTCCCCGCCGCCTCCTGCGCCGCCATGGCCCGTGAAGGAGGCGGCGGGGCCGGGGAGGTCGACGCGCACCGGGCCGGGCTCGGCGTCCAGCGCCCGGCGGAGCCGGTCCAGGCCGATGCCGCGCGCCCGGACCGTGGAGGGCGCGGCGGCGGCGATGAGGTCGGCGACCGGGGCGTCGGCCAGCAGGCGGCCGCGCCCGATGACGACCAGGCGGTCGGCGGTGAGCTGCATCTCGCTCATCAGGTGGCTGGACACCAGCACGGTGGCGCCGTCGGCGGCCAGCGACCGCATGAGGCGCCGCACCCACAGCACCCCGTCGGGGTCCAGGCCGTTGACCGGCTCGTCGAACAGCAGGACGCCGGGCTCGCCGAGCAGCGCGCCGGCGATGCCCAGGCGCTGGCTCATCCCGAGCGAGAACGATCCGGCGCGCCGCCGGGCGACCGCGCCGAGCCCGACCTCCTCCAGGACCTGGTCGACGCGGCGCGCCGGGACGGCGTTGCTGGCGGCCATGGCGCGCAGGTGCGCGCGGGCGCTGCGGCCCGGATGCACCGCGCGGGCGTCCAGCAGGGCGCCGACACAGCGCAGCGGCCGGTCCAGGGCGGCGTAGGGGCGGCCGTCGATGAGGGCCTGGCCGCGGGTGGGCCGGTCCAGCCCGAGGATCATCCGCATGGTGGTGGACTTGCCGGCGCCGTTGGGCCCCAGGAACCCGGTCACCTGGCCGGGCCGCAGGTCCAGGGACAGGCCGTCGACGGCGACGCGGTCGCCGTAGCGCTTGGTCAGGTCCCGCAATGTGATCATCATGTGCCTCCGTTCCGCCCTGGACGCTAGGCGGCGGGCGGGGGAGCGGGCAGTGCCCGAACGGCACCGGCCGCCCTGCACTTTCGTCAGGTCCGCAGCGCCCGCGGCCGGCCCCGCCGCCCTGCCGCCGCCCTCGCCGTCATGGTCGGGAGGGGACGCGGCGCGGCGGGTCAGGCGCGGCGGTGCCGTCCAGGTACCCGCCCGTCGCCGCCGGGGCCCGGCGGCGTCCCCGGGTCCGCACCGGCGGGGGAGCGCCCCTGGCGGTGATCGGAGCGGACGGGACCGCGCCCCGCCATGACGTCGGGCATCGTGACGGCGGCCCGGTGCGCCGGCGGGCGCCCGCCCGCAACCGGCGCCAGGCCGTCCACGCGCGCGGCGAAAGGATCACTCCCGCCCCACAGGTCGGGGGCCGGGCCCGCGCCCAGCAGCAGAACGCCGAACGGGACGCCGCGCGCCGCCCGCACCGCGGCCGCCGCCGGACGCGCCGCCGCCAGCCCCGCCAGCGGCGCCACCACTACCCCCACCAGCACGCCCGCGGCCACGTCATGGGGGTAGTGCACGCCCACGAACACCCGGGAGAACGCCATCAGCAGCGCCAGCGGCACCACCACCGGCGCCCACCGCCGCCAGGCGACCACGATCGCCGCGGCCGACGCGGCGGCGATCGTGGAGTGGTTGCTGGGGAACGACCAGTCGCCCGGCGCCGGGCACGCGGCGATCGTCACCGCGTGCGCGACCGCCCGGCACGGCCGCTCCTCCCGCAGGACGCCCTTGGCCGACTCGCTCACCAGACAGGCGCCCACCACCACGGCCGGCGCCGCCAGCGCCAGCGCCATCGCGCGCGCCCCCAGCCCCCGCGCCCGCCACCATCCGGCGACGAACAGCGCCGCGAACAGCAGCATCCCCGCGTCGGTGCCGACCTCGGCGAAGGCGTGCACCCAGCCGGGCGTCCCGTGCGCGAACCCGGTGATCGCCCGGTACCAGTCGGCGCTGAAGTCCGGTGCTCGCATGCTCTCCCTCACGTCCGTTCCCGCACGAGCCGCGCGCCCCACGCCCACACCCCCGCCCCGGTCCCCGCCGCGGCTCCGGGCGCGCATCCGGTCACGCATCTGGTCACGCTCTGCAGTGAGAGCATGTCATGCCCGCGCCCGCCCCACCGGCTGATCGTCCGCAGCACCCCCTGCGGCCCGCCTCACCCCGGCTCCCGGCCCCGCCGCGCGGTCCGGTGCCGAAGAAAACCCGTGGCGACGCCGCGCCCCTCTCGGCCACCATCGGCGCCGTGACCCTGCTGCACGTCTTCGACATGGACGGAACCCTGCTCACCGGCACCACCGCCAACCTGCAGATCGCCCACCAGACCGGAACGCTCCACGAACTCACCGCCCTGGAGGCCGACTTCGCCGCCGGCCTGATCGACACCGTCGGCTTCTCCACCCGCATCCACCGCCTGTGGGGCGACCTGACCCCCGACCACGTCGCGGCCGCCTACCGCGCCGGCACCTGGCTCACCGGCATCGCCGAGGTGTGCGCCGACATCCGCGCCCGCGGCGAGCACTCGGCCGTCATCACCATGTCCCCCGACTTCTTCGCCCGCCACCTGCTGGACCTGGGCTTCGACGACGTCCTGGCCTCCCGCTTCCCCCCGCCGCCCTTCACCACCGCCCTGGACACCGCCGGCATCCTCACCCCCGCCGACAAGGTCCGCCTCACCGACGCCCTCGCCGCCCGCCACGGTCTGCCCGGCGACCGCTGCATCGCCTACGGCGACTCGATGTCGGACGCCCCGCTGTTCCGCCACCTGCCCCACACCGTCGCCGTCAACGCCGACCACCACCTGGCCGACCTGGCCTCCCTGCACTACACCGGCACCGACCTCACCGCCGCCTACCGCCTCGCCCGCACCCTCATCACCGCCCCCTGACCCCGCGGGCGACGAGCCGCACCCCGCCGGACCGCCCGGCGTCCGCGCCCCCGCAGGCATCGGGCGTCGGGCGCGGGTGAAGCACGCCGCCGGCGACCCTGCGCACGAGTCCGCGACCCGGTCGCCGACGGAATCGGCGCCTGCGCACCGCGATCGGCGGGAACCACCGATCCGGCGCCTGCCGACCCTGCCGACCCTGCCGCTTTGCGGCCCCGGCTCGGGCGCGCACCGACATCGCGTCCACCACGAACCGGGGGAGAGGGAATCAATCCGTCCGCGCGCGCTGCACGGGCCCCAGCAGCGGATGCACCTGCATGGCCGCCTCCAGCTCGCCCGGCAGCTCGTCGCGGTAGCGGCCCAGCGTCGACAGGTCCGAATGCCCCAGCACCCGCCGCACCGCGTCCATGTCGGTCGCCGCCGCCAGAAGATGCGTCGCGGTGGTGTGCCGCAGCCCGTGCGGCGTCACGCTGCGCCGATGCGCCGGATCCACCCGCGCCAGCACCCGGTCGATCACCGCCTGCACGTCCCCGCGCGCCAGCCGCCGCCCCCGCCACGACAGCAGCAACGCCTTGCCCTCCACCCCCCGGTCCAGCAGCGGACGCCCCTGCGCGCAGTAGGCGTCCAGCACCTCGGCCACCGGCGCCGGCAACGGCACGTCCCGCGTCCGGCCGCCCTTGCCGAAGATCCGCCAGTACCGCGTCCCGGCGTTGACGAAGAAGTCCTCCTCGTTGGCGCGCGTCAGCTCCGACACCCGCGGCCCCACCGCCGCCAGCAGCAGCACGATCAGCCCGTCGCGCAGCTCGGTCCGCTGATCCGCGCGCTTGCCGCGCCCGCTCACCGTCACCGCCGGCTCCGCCACCACCAGCTCCTGCGCCGCGTCCAGCAGCCCGCCCGCCTGCTCGGCCGTCAACGCCCGCCGCTCGGCCCGCAGCCCGCCGCGCTCGCGGGGCTTGAGCGTCGTGGCCTGCATCGGGTTCAGCTGCACCCACCCCGCCACCAGCGCGTACTGAAAGAACGCCGACACCGACCGCCGGAACCGCGCCTGCGAGGACGCCGACTGCGAAGGCGCCCCCTCACCCCCGCGCCCACCCGAACCACCCGAACCGCCAGAGCCCCCAGCACCCCCGGAGCCTCCGCCGCCCGGGACGCCGCCGCGCACGGCCGCCCGCCCCGAACGCCGCCCGTCGGGCTTGCGCGCGAACCGCAGCAGCACCTCGTCGACGTCGCCGCCGTCCAGATCGTCCAGCACGACCGCGCCCCCCGCCAGCTCACCGAAGGTCAGCACGTCGCGCACGTACACCTCCGCCGTGCCCGGCGCCAGCGCCCCGGTCGAGGACTTGGCCCGCACCATCTCCACGTACCGGTCCACCGACTCCGACACGGTCACCCGCTGCACATCGACAGGTCGCACCCGCCGGACGCTACCGAACACCACCGACAGAACCGGCCCGCCCACACCGATCCGCATCCCGGCCCGCCCGAAACCGCCCCTTCACCCACCCCCGCCGCCCCCGCCCAAGCCCCTTGAGCCGCACGACCGGCCCCAGCCCGGGGGAGCGCCCCATAAAGATCATCACTGGTCGTGTCACGCCACCGCCCTCCACCACGACAGCGCCCCGGCGCCCACCCGGCACCCATGAGCAGGACCTCTGCCCGGCCCCGGCATCGTCCAGAGCGTGGACACCGCACCGAAGGCGGGCGACCGGGGGACCCCCGGCGAACCGGAGGCTCCCGGCTCCGGTACCGGCCCGTCGACCAGCACGGCACAGGAAGACCCTGGGCCGGAAGAACACGCTGAGAACGCACGCATCCCACCGGCCCGAACGGGCCCGAACGCCGAATCTCCTGACCGCCCGCCCGGGGGAGGCGCCATGCGGGGCGCTCGATACACCGGCCATTGCCCGCGCCGAAAAGGCGGCCTACGATCGATCACCATGCCACGCACCACGAGCGGTACCCGAGTGTTCGCGCAGCCGCCATATGTGCGCGTGGCAAATGTTCTCGCGACCGGTGCCGCGGCATTCTTCATTCTCGGGCCCGTCCTCGACCGGCCGTCACCAGGCCCGATACCGGTCGCCCTCGCGGGCATCGCGGCCGCCGCGTTCATGCTCATCGGCCTTCGGGCCATGCTCGCGCAGGTCGCCGTCACCACCACCTCACTGCACTACAGAGGGATCCTCCGCTCGCACACGGTCCCGCTCTCGCGCATCACGGGCTTCACAAGCGACCCTTCCGGATTCGCGGTCATGACGGGCGAGGTCCCGAGCGTGCTGTACGAACGCGACGACGGAACGATCGCCAGGATCACCTTTTGGAATATGCCGGTCTCCTGGCGGGCCCGGTTCGGAAACGGTGCGACCGCGACGTTCACAAAGCGTTGCAGCAGGCACTGGAGCCCTGCATTCCCAGCACGCGGCGCCCGCCACCAGACCGCCCCGCCGGTAAAGGGCGCCGCAGCCCGCACACGTTCGCCTGGGCGGCGCTCCTGGCCGCCGGCATGGTCGCCGTGCGGCTGACAGGCCGGCAACGCCGACGGGCGCAAGCAGCACGAGCGCCGCAACGGCGGACCCGGTGACAACCTCTGCCGGGCCTACCGACGACCACGGCCTTTCCCTCACCTTCGAGGCCCTGAACGGTCCCCGGCGAAGGCACCCGGCCCGAGAGGCACGAGGGACGCGGGGGAGGATCGCGCGAACCGGCGAACGCTCGAGCACGGGCGGGGAGGGGCGGCGGGTCCTCTCGGCGATCACGTGAACGCGTCGAGTGATGCCCGCGGCGGCATGGCTTCTTCAGGGCCTGGAACGGTGCGACCGACCCGCTCGGCGCCATGGGCTGGTCGTCTGGCCGATGACGTGGGAGGACACCGCGCTTCGCCAGCCCGAAGACACCCTCCGAAGACACCCTCCCGGACGCCACAAAACGGACATTCTTTAACCCAACAGAATCCACCTACTGTCAGGTTTGATATTTTCTGTCCGATTTTCCGGGGGGTCATCGCGCCTCCCCGGTCCGGATGTCACCGGCCCGGCCTACGATCCCGCCAGGAGGTGGCGCCATGGCCGAATGGCGGCTGTTCGACCAGGTCGGCGAAGTCGTCCGCGCGACGACACCGCCCGAGCTGGGGAGACCGCACCTGCGCGTGCATGGCGGCGGGCTGAAGGTCTGGTTCGGCGGCGCGGAGGCGCCGCGCGAGCACTACGAGGCCCAGGTGGTGGCGGCCGAGGTGGCGGGGGGCCGGGTGCTGGAGATCGGTTTCCATGCCGAGCATCGCCGCGAGGCCGACAACGAGGCGGTGCTGGCCCGGCTCCTGGCGGCGGAGCCGCGGTGGCGCCCGGTGCTGGGCGAGGAGACCGTCGCGGGGGCGTTCCTGGGGGCGGCGGCCTGGCGGCGGGTGTCGGAGACGTGGGCGGACCCCGATCTGGAGGATCGTGAGGCGGTGTTCGAGATCGGGGTGCGACTGGTGGAGTACATGACGGCACTGGAGCCGCTGCGCGGCGCAGCGGACCGGGCGGTCTCCCTCTAGGCCCTCGGACCGGTCGGCGCGGCTCGAGCCGCTCCTCCCGTCGCAGGTCCGTTCAGACCGTGCCGCGAGCCGCGGAACCGTTCGGACGTGCGCTCTAGAACCGGCTGGAAGCACGCCCGACGAAACCGTTGGCGACTGCGCGAGGAAGACAAGAAGGTCAGGTCTTCCGGACGGCTGCCGGTTCACTTTCCTGGGCCACTCTCGGGATGGGCGGGCGAAACGTCAGGTGTGATCGTCGCGAAGCCGTGCGTGCGATCCGATGGTCACTTTGTGTGATGATCGGGCGCGGCTGCGGTCTCCGGAGGGGGCGGCCGGTGGCGGATCGTCCGTTTGATCATCTTCGGGCGTCCGGGGGGAGGGGTGCGGCATTGAAGGGTCGTGGGCCTGCCGGACGCCTGCCGTGCACAGCGGCGATGGCTCGGGTCGGCCAGGGGGCGGCGGGTGGTGGCATGGTCTCCGGGGCGGCTCGAGCCGCCCCGGAGACCGAACCGATGGGGGCGCCGGCGCTGCGACGTCGGCCGGCGTGCGCGTTGGTGTCCTGCCGGGCGCCGGCGTGCGCGGCCCGTGCCCTGAAGCGACCCTCGGTCGTTGCGCGGGCGACCCGGGTGCGTTCCTCGCCGCCGCGGTGGAGCGGTTCGACCGGGTGGTGGAGCAAGGGCCGTTGCCGGCGGGCGGGTTTTGCGTTCGGTTCGTTGCGGTGTCCGTTTCGCCCCCGCTCGTGGCGATCTTGGAATGCTCGATAATGTACATTATGTTAAGTAGAACCGATGGAACCCGATCCGCCCGATTTGATCTTCGTTGGGTCCGTCCTGCTGCAGAGCGCTTGCCGGACGCAGGCCTCTCCCTCGGCGACCGGCTCCAGGCGCCCTTCCCGCCGAGTTCGGTGCCTTGTCGCCGCCCGCTGGAGGCGCCCCTTCTGGCGCCCACGTCTCGGGCCTTCTGGATTACGAAGGGCCCGGTGCCCGATGCTCGCCGCGGTTCGATGGCACGGCGACGAGTTCATCGCACCGGCGCGCAGGCGATCGTCCCGAAGCGGCCCGCCGGGTCTTGACCGCATCGGCCCAGGCGACGCGCGGCACGTTCTCGACGACATCGCGACATCGCGACATCGCGGCGTGGCGGCGTGGCGGCGTGGCGGCGTGGCGCGGCTGGGTGCTTCATATCGCCCCCCGGGTGCAGCGGGTACCTGAGTGTCACGTCGTGTCACCATTGCGGGTGAAAGAGTGTGCCTTCGGCCCTCTCCCCCGGCTTAGCCCATAAGGCAACGGAACCCGGGCGGTCGCAGGAGGCCGACGCATGCCCGAACATCGGTGATAGGCGGCGTCGGTGTGCCCGGCGTGCTGTGTGGCCCAGGACGATCGCACGGAGCGGCTCGTGGAGTCCGGCGTCAAGAAGGGTGAGGGCCGGGGGGTATGCGGGGCGTGCTACGGCCCCCTCGGGGCCGGACGTGGTCGCGGTTGGTGCCGGTCGGGGTTTCGCGGCGCCGTGGAGCATCTCGTTGTCGGCGAAGTCGCGGCTGGTGCCAGCGGGGATCGCTGTCGATCTCGTGGTGTGGAGCGTGGACCGGTCTCCCGGTACGTGCGCCCGCTGTCCGGATAATGCCGGTGCGCGGTGGTGGGGCGGGCGGTAGCGTGGGCGGTATGACGTGGCGATATTGATCTTCTCTTCGTTCCCGTGACGGCGCCGGCGGCGCGGAGGCGGCCGGGCGGTTGGCGCGCCGTCTGTACGCCGCGGCGTTCCTGGACGACCTGGTGCTGCTGTATCCGGTCTATGCGCTGCTGTTCGCCGATGCGGGCCTGTCCCCTGCGGCGATCTCCTCGCTGCTGGTGATCTGGTCGGTGACCTCGTTCGCGCTGGAGGTCCCCTCGGGTGTGTGGGCCGATGCGTTCTCGCGCCGGTTCCTGCTGACGCTGGCGCCGGTGCTGACGGGTGTGGGGTTCGCCTTGTGGACGTGGTGGCCTTGTTATGCGGCGTTCGCGGCCGGGTTCGTGCTGTGGGGCGCCGGCGGTGCGCTGCGGTCGGGGACGCTGGAGGCGCTGGTGCACCGCGAGCTGGTGCTGGCGGGCGCGTCCGGCGGTTATGCGCGGCTGATGGGTCGGGCGCGGGCGCTGGGCACCACCGCGACGATGCTGGCGTCGGCGCTGGCCGCTCCGGTGATGGCGGCCGGCGGTTATCGGGCCGTTGGGATCGCCAGCGTCGCGGTGTGCGCGCTGGCCGCGGTCGCGGCGCGGGCGCTTCCCTGCGCGCCCGCCGAGGCGCAGGGCGGCGCTGCTGCGGGGCGTTCCTCGATGCGGCCCGGTGGCCGCTCTGATTCTGAGCTGCGTGGCGGGGCGGACTCCTTGTGCGCCGGTGCCGTCGTGGGCGGGGGCGGTGAGGCTTGCCGGGAGACGGGTAGGCAGGCGGAGCGGGGTGCGCTGAGGCGGGTGTGGCGCCAGGGGTTCGGGCAGGTGCGCGGGCGGGCGCCGGTGCGGCGGGCGCTGGTCCTGCTGGCGGCGCTGACGTTCGTGGGGGCGCTGGACGAGTACCTGCCGCTGCTGGCCGCCGGGACCGGGGCCTCCCCCGCCCGGGTTCCGCTGCTGCTGGTGGTGGTGTCGGCCGGGGTGGCGGTGGGCGGCTGGTGCGCGGGCTGGGGGCATCGCCGGCTGGCGCCGCTGCTGGCGGGGGCGGCTTTGTGCCTGGCCGGCGGGGCGCTGTGCGGCCGTCCGGTCGGGATGGTCGCGGTGGCCGTGGCGTTCGGGGTGTTCGAGTGGGCGCTCACGGTCGCCGACGCCCGTCTGCAGGACCGGATCGAGGAGGGTGCGCGTGCGACCGTCACCTCGATCGCCGGTTTCGGGGAGGACGTGGTGGCCGTGCTGGCCTACGCCGGGTACGCGCTGGGGTCGGTGTGGGCCGGGCCGGCGGTGCTGTTCGCGGTGGCGGCCGTCCCCTACCTGCTGCTCGCCGTCCTGATCGGGGTCCGGCCGGGATCGGGCGCCGGTTCCCGCTCCCCCGCCCGCGCCGACGCCCGCCACGAGGACGGTGCCCAGGACGGTGCCGAGGGCGAGGTGAGGTGAGGTGGGATCTGCGGCGGCGGGGCCGGTGCGGCGCCGGTGCGGTGCCGGTGGAAGGCGGTGGGACGGCTGCCGGTCGCGGGTCGTGGTGCGGGTCGGTGCGGGGTCTCCCCGGCAGGATTCGAACCTGCGGTCTCCGGCTTCGGAGGCCGGCGTTCTGTCCGCTGAACCACGGGGAGCGGTGTTGGTCCACGGTGCCTGGCCGGGGGCGGTGTCGGCAAGATGTTTTCTGTCGGGGTGGGGCTGGTGGGTGGGGTTCTGTGTTCTGTGGTGGAGAAATTTAAATTCGGACATACTACCACCAATCTTGACAAAGTAAGGTCGGTGGTGGGGGTGGACGGTAACGGTGCGCACCGATGTGAGAGGCTGCGGGCCATGGCAGCCGATCTCTCCCCGCGCCTGCGCGTGCACTCGCCCCGGTCGCCGGTGCGCGCCGTCGCGGTCCTGCTGCACGGCGGTCGCGAGCACTCCCGCGAGCCCGCCACCGCGCGCCAGCCCGCTCCCCTGCGGATGGAGCCGTTCGCCCTGGTGCTGCGCCGCGCCGGGCGCCGCCGCGGCTTGGCCGTCGCCACCGTCGGCTACCGGGTGCGCGGCTGGAACGGCGCCGAGGCCTCCCCCGTCCCCGACGCCCAGTGGGCGCTGCGCGAGCTGCACGACCGCCACCCCGGTGTCCCGCTGGTGCTGGTGGGGCACTCGATGGGCGGCCGCACCGCCCTGCGCGTCGCCGGCCACCCCCACGTGCACGGCGTCGCGGCCCTGGCCCCCTGGCTGCCGGCCGGAGAGCCGCTGGAGCAGCTCGCCGGGCGCCGCGTGCTGCTGATGCACGGCACCGACGACCGCACCACCTCGCCCAAGGCCACCCGCGCCTACGCCGAGCGCGCCCGTTCGATCGCCGCCGCCGTGCAGTACCTGGCGGTGCCCGGCGACAACCACGCGATGCTGCGCCGTCCCGGCCGCTGGCACCGCGCCGTGGCCGCCTTCACCCTGGACTGCCTCACCGGCGCCCCCGCCCCGTCCTGGGAATGACCCTCCCCCGGGCCTGCCGGCGCGCGCGCCCGCTCCCCCC
>NZ_JAIBOA010000041.1 GCF_019458805.1 Actinomadura parmotrematis | reverse complement strand
CCGGGCCCCCCCCCGGGCCCCCCTCCCCCCCGGCCTCCCCCCCCGGGCCCCCCCCCCCGTCCGGGGAATGCCCCCCCCCCGGGCCGGCCGCCCCCCCCCCCCCCCCCCCCCCCCCCCCCCGCAGATCCGAGGTGCCGTGCATGGGCCGTGACGCCGAATACCTGGCCTTCCTGCGCCGTCGCCGGGCCGCCGCGGGCGCGCGCCCGCGAGGAGACGGGTCGCTGCGCGCGGCCCGCGCCGAGCACGCCGCCGACCTGGCCGATCTGCCCCGCCCCGCCCTGGCCGTCGTCCGCGACCTGACCCTGCCCGGCCCCGGCGGCCTCCTGCGGGCCCGCCTGTACCGCCGCGACCCCCTCCCGCCGCCCGGCGCGGGCGGGAACGCGGGCGGGGGTGTGCTGGTGTACCTGCACGGCGGCGGGTGGGTGCTGGGCGATGTGGAGTCCTACGACCCGGTGGTGCGGGCGCTGGCGGCGGCCTCGGGCGCAACGGTCGTGTCGGTGGACTACCGGCGGCCGCCCCGCCACCCCTACCCGGCCGCGCTGGAGGACGCCGAGGCCGCTTGGGAGTGGGCCTGCGGGCACGCCGCCGAGCTCGGCGCGGACGCGGCCGCGATCGGGATCGGCGGCGACAGCGCCGGCGGGCAGATCGCGGCCGCCTGCTCGGTGCGGCTGCGCGACCGCGGCGCGGCGGTCCCGGCCGTGCAGGCCCTGGCCTACCCGGCGGTGGACCTGCGCGCGGTCCCGCCCCCGCTGCCCGACCCCGACGGCCTGCAGACCGCCGGTACGGGCGCCGATGAGGGCACCGCGCGCGCCCTGGCCCTCTACCTGGACGGCGCCGACCCCCGCGACCCGCACGTCTCGCCGCTGCTGGTCGCCGACCCGGCCGGGCTGCCCCCGGCCGTCATCGCCACCGCGCAGTACGATCCGCTGCGCCCCCAGGCCGAGCGCTACGCCGCCCGCCTGCGCGACGCCGGCGTCCCGGTCACCCTGGTCGAGGGCACGGGCCTGGACCACGGGTTCCTGGGCTGGGGCTCCTACGCCGCGGCGGTCCGGCGCGCCGTGGACGCCTTCGGCACCGCCGTCGCCGACGCCCTCGCCGCCGCTCGCGCCGGCTGACCCGCACCGCCCCGCCCGGCCCCGCCCGCGCCCCCATCCGGTTGCCCTGCCTTGCGCTGTCGGCGGCGTCCGTTGCGGCGGTCCCCGGGGCGAAGCGGGTTCCCCTGCCGGCCAGCCGCGCCCTCGGTGAAGGACCCGCACCGGCGGCCCTCCGGGTCGCCGGTGCGGGTCGCGATCAACGCATGGGCCACCGCGATCCCGACGCCGGGCCGCACGCCCGGCCACACCGTCTACGACGAACACGGCGACGGCGACGTTCATCTGCTGGTCTGGGGCGACACCGTCCACGTCCCGGCCCTGCAGTTCACCTGCCCGAAGGTGCCGTGGGAGTTCGACACCGACCAGTCCCGGGCCCGCGCCGCCCGCGTCGCCCTCACCGCGACCGGCTACGCCCTCCACCACCTCGCCCCGCCCCTCGACTGAGACCGGTCTCCGCCGGACGCACCAGGGCGGCCGGCCATCGCGCGAGGTGGTCCTCATCGGCGAACACCGCCGCCCGGCTCCGCCCGCGGGGTACTCGATCGCCCGGCTCCGCCCGGCGTACTTCGCGAACAACCGCTCCCCCCGCCTGGCGAGGACACGTACTCCACCGAGCGCGCCGCAACGCGATCGCTCTCGTCCGGCTGCGCCCCCATGAGCCGTTTCTCACCGACGCCCCGGCCGCGAGGATGCGCCCACGGGGTCAGCGCGGCCGGGGCGCGTGCATGCGACGTCGGAATTCCGCCAGACATCATCCACCGCAGGGCGAAGGCTGGTGCGCATGAGGACCTCTGACGCATGCATGAGGGAAAGGAGCCGGCCGACGACCGTCCACTTGGCGGTCGACGGCCGGGTGGGCGACCTGCGGTCGGTGGGCGGGGAGTCGGGGAGCGCGGGCGGCGGTTCGCCGGTCGGCCATGCCGGCGGCCTGGAAGGCGAGCGGCACTGGTTCCTGCGCGAGGGTGCCGGGCGGGCCGCTTGAGCGAGCGCGTCCCACCGCCCCAACGACGGCCACCGCTCGGCAGCCCCGTCACCGGCGCCGGGCAGCACACCGGAGGAACCATGACCACCATCCGCCCCTCGTCCGACGCGCACGAACGGGTCGCCGGAGCCGACTGGCCCGCTCTGACCGAGGAGCTGAACGAGCACGGCTGCGCGCCCACCCCGCGCCTCCTGACCGCGGCGCAGTGCCGCGCGGTCGCCGCGCTGTACGAGGAGACCGGGCGCTTTCGCTCCACCATCGACATGGCGCGGTACCGCTTCGGCTCCGGTGAGTACCGCTACTTCGACCATCCGCTCCCGGAGCCGGTGAGCACCCTGCGGGAGGCCTTCTACCCCAGGCTGCTGCCCATCGCCCGCGACTGGGCCGCCAAGCTGGGCCGGCCCGCGCCCTGGCCGGACACGCTGGCGCAGTGGCTGGACATGTGCCACGAGGCCGGGCAGCGCAAGCCCACCCCCATCCTGCTGCGCTACGGCGCCGGCGACTGGAACGCGCTGCACCGCGACCTGTACGGGGACCTGGTCTTCCCGCTGCAGGTCGTGATCGGCCTGGACGCGGCCGGCGGCGACTACACCGGCGGCGAGTTCCTGCTGGTCGAGCAGCGCCCGCGCGCCCAGTCCCGCGGCACCTCCACCGTCCTGCGGCAGGGCCACGGACTGGTGTTCACCACCCGCGACCGCCCGGTCCGCTCGGCCCGGGGCTGGTCCACGGCGCCGGTCCGCCACGGCGTCAGCACGGTGCGCTCGGGCACCCGGCGCACGCTCGGCCTGGTCTTCCATGACGCCGCATGACGGTGTGGGGGCGTACGGCGTGGGGGCTCGCGGCGGACTCGTGCTCGCGCGGGTTCCGGTTCCTCGGCTCTGCAGGGGCGTCCGCGCTGATGGAGACGACCGGCATGGCCGGCACCCGGCTGCTCGGCTGCCATCGCCGCGGCGCCTTCAGCTCACCGCCCGTCCGCTGACCGCCGGAGCCGGCCAGGCACCACGACCACGTCCGCCCGGCGCGGCCCACCCGTCCGATGCCACGGCCGTCTCCGCAGAGCCGGTGTTCAGGAAGGCGAGGGACGAGATGGACGAGATGGCCGGGCCGCGACCGACCGTCCGTCCGGCCCTGGATCCGGCGGACGGCCCGGCCGACCGCCGGAGCGGTGACAGCCGGACAGCCGGACCGCGCGGGCCCGCACAACGACGACAACGACGACAACGACGAAAGTACGGAAAGACGATGAAGGACGAGACCAGCGCGGCGACCGCGCCCGACACCCACACCCCCATGGACGGCCCCGGCCCGACGCCGGCCGTCCAGGAGGCCGCCGGCGGACGATCCGGCCTGCTCGCCTTGGGCTCCACGCTGGCCCTGGGCGCCGTCCTGGCCCTGCTGAGCACCACGATCGTCACGGTCGGCACGGGCGAGCTGTCCGAGGAGTTCTCCAGCCCGCTGTCCACCGTCCAGTGGGTCGGCACCGGTTACCTCCTGGCGCTGGCCGTGGCGATCCCGGTGGCGGGCTGGGCCATGGAGCGCTGGGGTTCCAAGACGCTGTGGCAGGCCGCGCTGGCGGTCTACATCGCCGGCTGCGCCGTGGCCGCCCTCGCGCCCACGGTCGGCGTGCTGATCGGCGCCCGGGTCGTCCAGGGCCTGGGCGCGGCCATGTTCGAACCGATCATGCTGACGCTGCTGGCCACCGCGGCCGGACCCAAGCGGGCCACCGCGGTCATGAGCCTCGTCCAGATCCCGATCACGCTGGCGCCGGTCTTCGGCCCGATGGCCGGCGGCCTGCTCCTGGACCACCTGAGCTGGCAGTGGCTGTTCTGGTGCAACGTGCCGCTCGGCCTGCTGTGCGCCGTGATGGCGCACCTGGTGCTGCCGGCCGATCCGCCGCGCTCGCAGCGGACCGGCTCCCGGCTCGACGTCCTCGGTCTGGCCCTGCTGCCGCCGGGTCTGGCCGCACTGCTGCTGGGGTCCTCCCAGATCGCCGCCGGCGGCGGCTTCGGCTCGGCCGCCGTCTGGGCGCCGCTGCTGATCGGCGCCGTCATGGTCGCCGGGTACGTCGTGCACGCCCTGCGCACCGCCGGCGTCCCGCTGATCGACGTCCGGCTGTTCACCACCGGCCGGTTCGGCGCCGCGGTCGCGGGCGCCTTCCTGTTCGGCGCCTCGGTCTACGGCACGATGTTCCTGCTGCCGCTGTTCTTCCAGCGGGCCGGCGGCTACAGCGCCTGGGACTCGGGGCTGCTGCTGGCACCGCAGGGCATCGGCACCGTGATGATCCTGCCGATGGTGGGCCGGCTGACGGCCCGGTTCGGACCGCGCACGGTGGTCCTGGCCGGCATGGCGGTCTCGGTGCTCGGCACCTTGGCCTACACCCAGGCTGATGCGGGCCAGGGCACCGGCCTGCTCGTCGTCTCCCTGCTGGTGCGGGGCGCCGGCCTCGGCACCACGCTGGCCCCGGCGCTGGCCGCCGGCTTCGGCGCGGTGGCGCCGCGGCACACCGGCCGCGCCGCCGCCGCCCTGATCGCCTCCGTCCAGCTCGGCGGGTCGGCGGGCACCGCCCTGCTCGCGGTGGTGGTCCAGCAGCAGATCACCGACCGGCTCGGCGAGGGCGGCGGCCGTGCCTCGGCGGCCGTCTCGCCCGACCTCGCGGCGCCCTTGACGGCCGCCTTCGGGGCCGCGTTCTGGTGGACGCTGGGCATCTGCGTACTGGGCGCGGTCGCCGCGCTCTTCCTGCCCGGCGCGCAGCGCGGCACCCAAGCCTGAACCTGAGCCGGAGCGACCGTCTCCGGGGGCAGGGCGGCCGGTCCGCCACTCCCCCGGGGACGGCGCCCGCCCGCGGGGAGCGGCCGCTGCCGTCCAGCGCCGGCCGGCGTACGCACCCGCGCGGCCCCGGCCTGCACCTCATCCTCCCTATATCCCTCCTGTGCGGGCCGGGCCTTGGACCGTCCCGCCCGTGGACGCGGGGACGCGCCCGCCCGCGCCCCAACCGCGAGATCCACCGCGCACGAAGATCCGCGGCGTGGCGTTCCACGCCCCGGGCAGGCGGGACGAACCCTCCCTCACCGGCCCGTCCCCGGCGTTCCGCCGCCCGATGGCGCCACCACCAACCTCAACGGCGACCACGGCGAGCCGTCCCCGGAGGCGGCTGTTCCTGCGGGGATCGCCCTGCCCGAGCGCCGGCCGCGAGAGCGTCCTCGGCGCCGGCGACCGTCCTCAAGGCCGTCCCGGAGGCGTGCCGTCGCGGTCGGGCGGGAGCGCCGCAGGCGGCATGCCTGTGGGCAGGGCGCGCACCGCGCAGGTCGACGCCGGCGATGAGCCCGGCGAGCCCAGAAGGGGGAGGGCAGGCGGTGTTGGAAGGGGGGCGGTCAGCCGTGCGAGAGCAGGGGGGCGCCGTCGTCGCCGCCGCCCGAGCCCGACGGGGACGGTGAGGCCGAGGACGGGGACGGGGTGGGCGCCTGCGTCGGCGTCGGCGAGGTCGCCGGCGCCGAGGAGGGGATCGGGGACGCCGGCGGCTCGGGCGGCGGCGGGGTCACCGGCGACTGGCAGGAGAACAGCAGCAGCATCAGCAGCGCCAGCGCCACCAGCACGCCCGCCAGCGTCAGCAGCGCCGCGACCAGGCCGCGCTCGCGCCGCTCGGGCGGCCCGGGCGGCGGCGCGACCGGCGCCGGCCCCGGGGGCCGCTCCAGCGCGGGATCGGCCGACCCCAGCCAGTACGGCTGGAACCCCGGCCCCCGCACCCGCCGGCCCTCCCCCACGCCGGCGGCCGGGCCCGTGTGGAAGGCGGCGCCGGGACCGCCGGGGGGCGCCGCGGTCCGTGCCGGGTCCGGCGCGGCGCCTTCGCCTACGCCGGGAGCGGGCGCGGCAGCAGCAGCGGCGGCGGTCTGCAGGGGGACGCCCGCCAGGAACCGCTCGGCCCCGACCGTCCAGGCCGCGTCGGGATCGTAGGCGGTGGCCACCCACGGCGCCGGACCGTCAGGACGCGCCGCGATCACCGGCGCGGCCCCCGCCCCCTGCTCCGCGCCCCCCGCCGCGCCTCCCGCCGGGCCGAGCGGCGCCGACGCCGGCATGCTGCCGTCGGGCAGCGCCTCGCTGGGCAGGCCCGCCACGATCGCCGCCCGGAACCGGTCGCGCGCCGCCGCGTCCGAGGCCGCCCCCCGGTTCAGCACCGCCACCTGCGCGCGGCGCCCCTGCTCGTCCACCCCCAGGAACACGATCCCGGCCGCCGGCTGCGCCAACCGCGCCGTCAGCCGAAACGGCCCCAACTGCTCCGGATCCCCCGGCGGCAACGGCCTCGACATGGCCGCAACCCTAACAACCGGCCGCCGCCCGGGCGTCACCCCCGCACGCCCCCCGACTGATCGCGTAGGGTCGGCATCAGCACACCAACAGCACACCCCAACGAGCGGCACCGCGCCCGACCAGCGGCCCGGCAGCACCCGGACCGCACCCGACGCCACCGACACGCCGGCCCCATCCGCCACACCCACCGCCACACGCGTCGGAGCGACCCGGACGGGCGCGCCCGCCCGCACCCGCATCCGCGCGGGCGCGCACCACCCGCGCGCCGGCCACCCGTGGAGGACAACCGCCGATGACCGTCGCCGCCCACGACGCCGACCAGGCCGCCGCCCTGCTCCAGAGCACCGTCGCCGAGGTCAAGAAGGTCATCGTCGGCCAGGACCACATGGTCGAACGGATGATCGTCGCGCTGCTGGCGCGCGGCCACTGCCTGGTGGAGGGCGTCCCCGGCGTCGCCAAGACCCTGGCGGTCGGCACCCTGGCGCGCGTGGTCGGCGGCACCTTCGCCCGCCTGCAGTTCACCCCCGACCTGGTCCCCTCCGACATCGTCGGCACCCGCATCTACCACCCCTCCACCGAGCAGTTCGACATCGAGCTCGGCCCCGTCTTCGTCAACTTCGTCCTCGCCGACGAGATCAACCGCGCCCCCGCCAAAGTCCAGTCGGCCCTGCTGGAGGTCATGGCCGAACGCCAGGTCTCCCTCGGCGGCGTCACCCACCCCCTCCCCCAGCCGTTCATCGTGCTGGCCACCCAGAACCCCATCGAGTCCGAAGGCGTCTACCCCCTGCCCGAGGCCCAGCGCGACCGCTTCCTCATGAAGATCGACGTCGGGTACCCCGGCGCCCACGACGAGCTGCAGATCCTGCGCCGCATGTCGGTCGACCCGCCCACCCCCGCCCAGGTCCTGGACATCGACCGCCTCGCCGCGCTCCAGCGCGCCGCCGCCCAGGTCACCGTCCACGAACTGGTCGCCGACTACATCGTCCGCCTGGTCATGGCCACCCGCGAACCCGCCCAGTACCGCCTGCCCGACCTGGCCGAGGTCATCGACATCGGCGCCAGCCCCCGCGCCACCCTCGGCCTGGTCGCCGCCGCCCGCGCCCTGGCGCTGCTGTCGGGCCGCGACTACGTCCTGCCCGACGACGTCCACGCCGTCGCCCGCGATGTGATGTCGCACCGCATCGTGCTGACCTTCGACGCCCTGGCCGACGGCACCGACACCGGCGACGTCGTCGCCCAGATCCTGGCCGCCGTCCCCCCGCCCCGCGTGGTGTGGAGCCACGGCGACACCACCGCCCAGCGATGACGCCCCCCACCCCGCCGCCCTCCCAACCGTCCCAGCCGTCTTCGTCGTCGTCTCCGTCGTCGGCTCGCCGTCCCGCCTTCCAGCCTCCCCCGCCCCCCGGCGACCGGGCCGCCGGCCGCGACGCCGCACCCGGCCCCACCCTGGCCGAACTGGCGCCCGAGGCGACCCTGCGCCGCCTGGAACTGGCCGTCACCCGCCGCCTGGAAGGCCTGCTCAACGGCCAGCACCTGGGCCTGCTGCCCGGCCCCGGCACCGAACTGGCCGAAGCGCGCCTCTACCAGCCCGGCGAGGACGACGTCCGCCACATGGACTGGGCCGTCACCGCCCGCACCACCACCCCCCACGTCCGCGACCTCATCGCCGACCACGAACTCGAGGCCTGGGCCCTGGTCGACCTCACCCCCAGCATGGCCTTCGGCACCACCACCCTCACCAAGCACCACCTGGCCGTCGCCGCCCTGGCCGCCATCGGCTACCTCACCGTCCGCCTGGGCGACCGCGTCGGCGCCTACCTGCACCAGCCCGCCGGCCTGCGCCGCCACCCCGCCCGCGCCGGCAAGCCCGCCCTGCACACCCTGCTGCAGGCCGTCCTCAGCACCGACCCCGCCGCCGGCGCCGCCGACCACAACCGCAACAACAGAGGCAGCGCCGGCGGCAGCGGGGGAACGGGCGGCGGGACGCGAGAGACCCTGGACCTGGCCGCCGCCATCACCGCCCTGGACCGCGGCCAAAAACGCCGCGGCCTGCGCGTCATCATCTCCGACCTGCTCCCCGCACCCGGCACCCCGCCCGCCGGCCCCTACCCCTGGGAACGCCCCCTGCGCCGCATGGCCGCCCGCCACCAGGTCCTCACCATCGAGATCATCGACCCCCGCGAACTCGACCTGCCCGACATCGGCGCCCTGCAGCTCACCGACCCCGAGACCGGCCGCGGCCGCGAGGTCGTCCTCACCCAACGCCTGCGCCGCGACTACGCCGACGCCGCCGCCGCCCAGCGCCGCGCCACCCGCGACGCCCTGCGCCGCGCCGGCGCCCACCACCTGGTCCTGCGCACCGACCGCGACTGGATCGCCGACGTCGCCCGCTTCGCCCTGCGCCAGCGCCGCGCCGCGGGCCGCCCCCTCACCCCCGCCGCCGGCACCACCGCCCCCGACCGCACCGCAACCGACCGGACCGCAGCCGACCGGACCGCAGGCACCGCGATCGGCCGCGCGGCCGGTACAGCCGCAGGCACCGCGACCAGCCCAGGCACCAGCACCGCACCAGGAGCACGCCCATGACCTTCCTGTCACCCGGCCGCCTCTGGCTCCTGGCCCTGCTGCCCGCCCTCCTGGCCGTCTACGTCCTGCTGCAGTACCGGCGCCGCGGCTACGCCGTCCGCTTCACCAACCTCGCCCTGCTCGACCAGGTCGCCCCCCGCCGCCCCGGCTGGCGCCGCCACGTCGCCGCCGCCCTCTTCCTGGCCATGCTCACCCTGCTCATGATCGGCTTCGCGCGGCCCGCCACCGGCGTCAAGGTCCCCCGCGACCGCGCCACCGTCATGGTCGCCGTCGACGTCTCCCTGTCCATGATGGCCAAGGACGTCGCCCCCAGCCGCTTCGACGCCGCCAAGGCCGCCGCCAAGAAGTTCATCGGCGACCTGCCCGCCCGCTTCAACGTCGGCGTCGTCTCCTTCGCCGGCAACGCCAACCTCGTCGCCGCCCCCACCGCCGACCGCCAGGCCGCCATCGCCTCCCTGGACACCCTCGTCCTGGCCAAACGCACCGCCATCGGCGAAGCGGTCTTCACCAGCCTGCAAGGCGTGCGCTCCCTGGACGGCCAGGCCGCCCAGGACCCCCCGCCCGCCCACATCGTCCTGCTGTCCGACGGCGACAACACCACCGGCCGCTCGGTCGCCGAAGCCATCGACGCCAGCCGCGCCGCCCACATCCCCGTCTCCACCATCGCCTTCGGCACCCCCTACGGCACCGTCGACATCGAGGGCGAGACCACCAGCGTCTCGGTCAACAAGCAGACCCTGCGCGACCTGGCCCAAAGCACCGACGGCAAGGCCTACGAAGCCGCCGACGCCGGCCAGCTCAGCCAGGTCTACGCCCACATCGGCAGCTCCCTGGGTTACCGCACCGAGCACCGCGACGTCTCCTCGCGCTTCATCGGCATCGCCCTGCTGTTCGCCCTCGCCGCCGGCGGCACCTCCCTGGCCTGGTTCTCCCGCCTGCCCTGACCCCGCCCACCCGGCGCCCGGCACCCGGACGGCACGGCACGCCAACGGCGGGCGGGCGAGAGCGGACGCGGTCGGGAGGAGAGCGGACGGGGTCGGGAGGAGAGCGGGTCAGGCCAGGGCCGCCACGACCGCCGCCAGGCGCCGCGCCCGCACCGCCGCAGTCCCCGCCTTCAGCAGCGGCAGCACCAGCAGATACCGGGCGGTGCGGTCCAGCGCCTCGAACCGGGCGGCCGCCGCCGCATCCGCGGCCAGCGCCTCCACCAGCTCCACCGGAACCTCCGCCCGGCTCTGCGGCGCATAAGCGGCGTCCCACCGGCCGTCCGCGCGCGCCGCCCGCACCGCCACCGACCCCGGCTCGCGCATCCGCCCCGCCGCCATCAGCGCCTCCGCCCGCGCCACGTTCACCTGCGACCACGGGCTGCGCGGCCGCCGCCGCGAAAAACGCTGCAGGAACGCCCCGCCGTCCAGCGCACGCCGATGACCGTCGATCCAGCCGAAGCACATCGCCGCCTCACCCGCCTCCTCGATCGTCAGCAGCGGCTCGGCCGAACCCTTGCGCGCGATCGCCAACCACACCCCGCCCTCCGACCCGTGACGCTCCTCCAGCCACGCCTCGAACGCCGCACCGTCGCAGAACCGCATCGGCGCGCCCACCACCGTCTCGGCCGTCCCGCTCTCGGCCGTCCCGGTCATCGCGCGCTCATCTGCACGTAGTGCTCGTTGAACATCACGCCCAGCAGGTTGCCGAACGGATCGCGCACGCACGCCGTCACGAACCCCGGCCCCCGCTCCGTCACACCCTCGTACAGCGACGCACCCAGCCCCAGCGCCCGGTCCACCGCCGCCGGCACGTCCTCCACATGCCAGTACACCACCGCGCCGCCCGCACCCGCCGCATCACCGGCACCCGCGTGCGGAGCGAACCGGGCGTCGACGATCCCCAGCTCATGCTCGTGCTCCCCGATCCGGAACTCCACGTACACCGGCGGCCCCTCCACCGGCCGCCGAAAGTACGGCCGCACCCCCAGGAACCCCGCGTACCAGTCCGCCGCCGCCGCAACGTCACCGGCGTAGAAACTGACGGTGGTGAGCCCTCGCAACATGGTCCATCCCTCTCGCCGAAGTCGATGAACCCCACCCTGCCCCCCAAAGTGCTCACCCTCTGAGCACTTTGTTCGCGATCATTGCGACATGCGCGCCGACCGCCTCATCGCCGCCCTGCTGTTCCTGCAGAGCCGACCCCGCACCACCGCCGCCGAACTCGCCGCCGAACTCGGCATCTCCACCGCCACCGCCCGCCGCGACCTGCAAGCCCTCACCGACGCCGGCGTCCCCCTCTACCCCCAGCCCGGCCGAGGCGGCGGATGGGCCCTGGTCGGCGGCGCCCGCACCGACCTCAGCGGACTCACCCGCACCGAGACCCGCGCCCTGTTCCTGCTCCTCGCACCCGCCCTCACCGCAACCCCCGGCACCGAGAACACAGCCGCCGAGAACGCACCCACCACCGACCCCGCCCGCACCGCCCTGCGCAAACTCCTACGCGCCCTACCCGCCACCTTCCGCGCCGAAGCCGCCGCCACCGCCGACGCCACCCTCACCGACCCCGCCGCCTGGGGCCACCACCCACCCACGCGACCCCCGCTCGCCGACCACCTCCACGACCACATCGTCGCCCGCACCACCCTGCGGCTCACCTACCGCAACGCCCGCGGCCACCCCAGCCACCGCCCCATCCACCCCTGGGGCCTCATCGACAAGGACGGCACCTGGTACCTCATCGCCGGAACCGACCAAGGACCCCGCACCTTCCGCCTCGACCGCATCACCGCCGCCCAGCCCACCGGCACCACCTTCCAACGCCCCGACGACTTCACCCTCACCCAAGCCTGGACCCACCTCGTCCAACAGATCGAACAGCGCCGCTCCACCACCTGGGCCACCGTCGAACTCCCCACCCACCTCCTCCCGGTCCTCCACCACCGCTTCGGCCGCCACTGCCACACCGACACCGACCTCGGCGACGGCCGCTCCCGCGCCCGCATCGCCGCCTCCACACCCCTGGACCTGGCCCGCCACCTCGCCGGCTGGGGCGCCGACCTCCACGTCCTGGCCCCCGACACCGTCCGCACCCACCTCGCCCGCATCGCCGCCGAACTCACCGCCCACTACGGCCACCCCGACCACCTGCAGACGACACCGACGACACCGACGACACCCCCGCAGACCCCGCCCCCACCTGCCACCGCCCCAACCGACCCGGCAACCGCACCGGCGCCCGCACCGGCAGACACCCGACCAACGACGGCGCCACCCGCAACGGCGCCACCCGCAACAACACCCACGCCGCACCCAACCCGCACAACGTCGCCAGCACATGCCCCAGATCCCACAGCGTCCGACTCCACACCAACGGACCCACCACCCCCAGCACCAGCGCCGTCACCCCCACAACCAGCCACCGGCCCCGCATCACCAGCACCGCCGCCGCACACGCCGCCACCATGATGTAGCTCACCCCCACATCCGTGGTCACCGCCAACCGCGCCGGAGCCCGCCCCGACTGCAACGCCCGCGTCTCCACCAACGCCGTCAGCAACGTCCCCAGCACATGCCCCACCAGCCCCACCACCACGATCCGCGGCGTCCCGTACCGGCGCTCCGCCCACGCCACCACCGTCACGAACACCACCATGTAGAACGACAACCCCTGCCCGTTGTCGGCCACCCACAACGCACTGTCCAGCAACGCCTGCAACGGCGCCTCATGCAGATTCCGCAGATTCGTCGACTGCAACGTCGTCAACAACTCGATCAACATCGGCGGCGCCGAGAACTGCACCAGCGACGACGCCGTGAACACCCCCACGTACCCGAACGTCGCCGGCGCCGACAGCACCCACGCATGCGCCCGCCGCGTCCACGGCTCCACCGCCGCCACCCACCGCGCCGCCCGCCCCCACACCAGCGCCCACCCACGCAGCACGTACCACACCACCACCGCCGCCACCACAACGATGACCACCACAGACCCCCACCCCACCGGGCCCGCGCCCCCCGCCGGACCACCCACGCCCGACTGTGGCACCCCCCGCCCCCACCACCGCGCACCGACACCCGCCCCACGCTGATACCGTCGGCCGACGTGGGGGAACACTACTTCGCGCCCAAGCCCGCCGCCGCCGGCCGACCGCGCACCATCGACCTGGTCCTGCCCGACCTGCACCTGCGCCTCAACACCGACAGCGGCGTCTTCTCACCCGACCGGATCGACCTGGGCACCCGCATCCTGCTGGAGACCGCCCCGCCCCCGCCCCCCACCGGCACCCTGCTCGACCTCGGCTGCGGATACGGCCCCATCGCCCTCACCTTGGCCAGCCGCTCGCCGCAGGCGAGCGTCGTTGGAGTGGATGTGAACGAGCGAGCTCTCGAGCTCGCTCGGGGCAATGCCCGAATCGCCGACCTTGACAATGTAAGGTTCGAACTGGCGCAGGACGCCGACCCCGCCGCGCGCTACGACGCCCTGTGGTCCAACCCGCCCATCCGCATCGGCAAGGCCGCCCTGCACGAGCTGCTCCTGACCTGGCTGCCGCGCCTGTCCCCCGGCGCCCTCGCCCACCTGGTCGTCCAAAAGCACCTCGGCTCGGACTCCCTGCAACGCTGGCTCGACGGGCAGGGCTACCCCACCACCCGCCTGGCCTCCCGCTCGGCCTACCGCGTCCTGGCCGTGCACACCCCCGCCGAAAGCACCGCCGCTGACGGCACCAACGGCCCCGTCGCCGACGGCGCCTGACCTCTCCCCCGAACGTCCGCGCATCCCGCGCCCACCGCCACCGCCACCGACCCGCCCGCACGCCCGCAGGAAGGCTCCGATCCGATGACCGGCCCCACCGACCAGGCCCGCAAGCAACTGCGCCCCACCGACGTCAAGCGCCTCAACCGCGACTGGCGCCGGCGCACCGAGCACCGCCTGGACCTGCTGGTCGAATCGGTCACCCAGCCCTTCAACATCGGCTCCATCGTCCGCAGCGCCGCCGTCTTCGGCGTCGAGCACCTCTGGCTCGCCGGCAACGCCACCCGCCCCGACCACCGCAACGTCGCCAAGACCGCCCTCGGCACCGAACGCCTGGTCACCTGGGAGCACGCCGGCACCGCCGCGCAGGCCGCCGCCGCCGTCCGCGCCGCCGGCCTGCGCCTGATCGCCGTCGAGCTCACCGGCGACGCCGTCCCCCTGCACGAGGCGCCCCTGGACGGCGACGTGTGCCTGGCCGTCGGCGGCGAGGACCACGGCTGCTCCCCCGCGCTGCTCGCCGCCGCCGACGCCGTCGCCTACATCCCCCAGATCGGGCGCGTCGGCTCCCTCAACGTCGCCGTCGCCACCGCCGTCGCCCTCGCCGAGGCCCGCCGCCGCGAATGGGCCGCCCCCTGACCGGCCCGCGCCCGCGGCGACGCGACCGACACGACCGGCGCGGGGACGCCCGGGTGTCAGCCCATGGCGTGCCGGGTCATCAGATCGGCGAACTCCTCCAGGGAGATCTTCCCGTCGCCGTTGGCGTCGGCCTCCACCACGATCTCCACCGCACGGGTGTCGGTGATCTCCTGGCCGAGCGCCCGCATCAGGTTCTTCAGCTCGGCCGGCGAGATGAACCCGTCGCCGTCCACATCGACCAGGTCGAACGTCGCCCGGTACTGCTCCGGATCGGTCATCGGGGGGATCCTTTTCGTTCGTCGCGGTTGGACAGCAGGACGGTAGCAGCCGCATCGGACGTCCACCGCCCCCCGCCTTAACAAAGTAAGGTCCAGGCGGGGACCACCCCCTTGTACCACCCGCGCCCTGCCCCAAACTCCCCGCACGTCCCGGCGGCCCCGCCCTCCTCGCGCCGGCGGCCGGGGGCGACCCGGCGGCGCGGAGCAGGGCGGCA
>NZ_JAIBOA010000040.1 GCF_019458805.1 Actinomadura parmotrematis | reverse complement strand
GACACCACCGCCCAGCGATGACGCCCCCCCCCCCGCCCCCCCCCCCGCCCCCCCCCCCCTCCCCCCCCCCCCCCCCCCCCCCCCCCCCCCCCCCCCCCCCCCCCCCCCCCCCCCCCCCCCCCCACCCCCCCCCCCCCCCCCGCCCCCCCCCCCCCCCCCCCCCCCCCCCCCCCCCCCCCCCCCCCCCCCCCGCCCCCCCCCCCCCCCACCCCCCCCCCCCCCCCCCCCGCCGCACCCCCCACCCACCCAAACGCCGCCGCCGCCCGGCCCACCGCCTGGACCTGGCCCTCAGCGGCATCTCCTAGCCCCACCCGCAACCCCTACGCCCATCTGCGCGCCGCCCAGACCACGGCCGCGCCCCACACCCGCTCACACGCACGCCGCCCCAGCCGCCGCCTGGACGCGGCCTTCAGCGCCATCCGCCAGCGCACGCCCTCAACCCCGCAGCCCCTTTCACGACGCCGCCGCCCGAACCACCCCCATGACCGCGCCGCGCCCAGCGCCTTCCCGCAACCCCGCTCGGGCCACCGCCACAACTCCCCCGCATCCCGCACCCATCCGCACAACGACGCCGCCACCCAAGCCACCACTCGGACGCTGCGCTGAGCAGCGTCCGCCGAAGCACGTCCTCAAGCTCACGTCCCGCTCCGCAACGCCGCCACCCAAGCCACCACTCGGACGCTGCACTGAGCGGCGTCCGCCAAAGCACCTCCAAACCCACGCCCTACCGCGCAACGCCACCACCCAAGCCACTGCCCGGACATCACGCCAAGCGACGTCCACCAGAGCACGTCCCTTAGCTCACGTCCCGCTGCGCGACGCCGCCACCCGAGCCACTGCTTGGACGTCGCGCCGAGCGGCGTCCATCAGAGCACCTCCCCAAACCCACGCCCCACCGCACAACGCCACCACCCGAGCCACTGCCCGGACGTCGCGCTGAGGGGCGTCGGCCAGGATGCGGGCTTGAGCCCGACGTTCTCTTGCGTGGCGCCGTGGGCCGGGCCATCGCCACGTCGCCGGAGCCGTCCCTTGGGCTCCGTACTGAGCGACGGCTGCTAGAGCGCGTCCTCTGGTCAGGGGCGCTTGGCGATTGCGGCCCCGCCGCTGAACGCCCCGCCTCCGCCCCCGCCGAAGATGACCACCCGGTCATCAGGAGTTGAGATGCGGCGTGTTGGGCACTTCGGCGATCGAAAGAGGCCAACACGCCGCATCTCAACTTTTCATGACCGGGTGGTCGCAGGTGGTGGGGCGGGCGAAGGCCGTCCTCGGGTCGCCATCACCGGTGGAGGCCGGTTGGCTCCGCCTGCTGGCGGGCGGCGGGCTGTGTGAGCGTCGGGTCTGGTCAGTGGTTGGTCATGACCAGGGTTCCCAGGCGGCTCGTGCCGACGCCCCAGACCGTTCCGGTGCCGGGGGCGGTGGCGAGGGCGGTCAGTTCGGCGTTCGGTGTTCCGGCGGACTGCGGGACGGCGACGCGCGTCGCGGTTCCGCCGGGGCCGAGGCGGAGGACGGCCGGGGCGCCGCTCGTGTCGGCGGCCTTGCCAGCGGCGTAGGCGCCGCCCTGACCGTCGGGTGCGAGCGATGTCAGGGACGCCGTTCCGGCGGGGACGGGCACGTTGTGCCAGGCGGTGCCGTCCCAGCGGGCGAGCAGCGGGGTGTCGTCGCCGTCGGCGGTGCGGCCGACCGCCCACACGTCGCCGGACGCGACGGGCAGCACGTCCCGGACGGTCGCGGTGTCCGGCCAGACGGCGACGGGGTGCTCCACCCACGCCGTGCCGTCCCAGCGGGCGGTGTCGGGGTAAGAGGACCACGTCCCGTCCCAGTGCTGGTGCCGGCCCGCGACCCAGGCGCCGGTCCCGGCGGCGCGGATGCGGGTGGTCTGGAACTCGAAGCCGAGCCGCACGTCGGTGGTCCGCCAGGTGCCGCCGGTCAGGTGCCAGACGTGGCCGAGGCTGTTGGAGACCCATACGTCCCCGGGTCCCGCCGCGTCCACCGAGCCGCCGGACGCCGAGCCGCCCTCCCAGTCGGGCGGGCGCGCCTCGCTCCACGCGGTGCCGTTCCAGTGGATGAAGTAGGGGTGGTTGAGGCCGTTCAGGTCGGACTGGCCGCCGACGGCCCAGGCGTCGGACGGCGAGACGGCGGCGACGGCGTCCAGCGTCGTGTGCAGCACCTGCCCGGGGATCGGCCGCCCCTGCCAGCCGCTCCCCGTCCAGCGCTGCATGACCGCCTGCGGGTAGTCGAACACCGTGGACCCGACGCGGTAGTAGGCCCCGACCGCCCAGGCGTCGTCCGGGGCCGCGGCCGCGACCCCGGTGAGCTTCCCGCCGGGCACGAACGGCGAGGCGACGGACCGCCACTCCCCGGCCGCCGAGGCGGCCGGAGCGGGCACGAGGGTGAGGACGAGGGCGGCGGCGACGCCGAGCGGCCGGATCATGACGCCAGTATTCACTGGCATCCTCGGGGGTTCTTGTCACCTTCCGATGAATTCGCCGCCTTGACCTCAAGATCGCTTGAGGTCCTAGCGTCGCCGGTATGAGAGCAGCGGCGTTCACCGAGCCGGGTGGTCCCGGCGTGCTTCGTGTCATGGAAGTCCCCGAGCCGCAGGCCGGGCCCGGGGAGGTGCGCGTGCGCGTGCGCGCCGCCGGGGTGCAGCCCTTCGACCTCGCGGTCCGGGAGGGCTGGCTGCCGCCGGGCGCCCCGGACGGCTTCCCGCGCGTGCCGGGCAACGAGTTCGCGGGCGTCGTCGACCAGGTCGGGGACGGCGTCGCGGGCCTCGCCGCGGGCGCGGAGGTGATGGGCAACACCCTGCTCGGCTGCTACGCCGAGTACGTCGCCGTCCCGGCGGCGGCGGTCGCGGCGAAGCCCACCGGCATGCCGTGGGAGGTCGCGGGCGGCTTCCCCGCCGCCGTCCAGACACCGCACATCGCGCTGGAGGAGATGCGCGTCGGGCCCGGCGACACGGTGCTGGTGCACGCGGCGGCGGGCGGTGTCGGGACGGTCGCGGTCCAGCTCGCCCGGCTCGCCGGGGCGGCCGTCGTCGGTACCGCGAGCGAGGCCAACCACGACCACCTGCGCGCGCTCGGCGCGATCCCCGTCGCCTACGGGCCGGGCCTCGCGGACCGCGTGCGCGCGGCCGCGCCGCAGGGGGTGGACGCCGCCCTGGACGGCGCGGGCGGCGACGCGCTCGCCGTCTCGCTGGAGCTGGTGAAGGACCGCGGCCGGATCATCACGCTGGTCGAGCACGGGCGCGCCGCCGAACTCGGCGTGCGGACCACGCCGAACAAGCGGTCGGCGGCCCGGCTGGCGGAGGCGGCGCGCTTCTACGAGGAGGGCCGGCTGCGCGTCCACGTGCGGGCCGCCTTCCCGCTGGAGCGCGCCGCCGACGCGCACCGCGAGGTCGCCACCGGGCACGGGCGCGGCAAGGCGGTCCTCGTCCTGGCCTGACCGGCCCCGGCGTGCGAGAGTGATCTTGTGATGGGGACGGGCGGGGCGCGGGTGCTGTACGGGTGCATGGGGCTCGGGGACGTCGGGCAGGCACAGGCGGCGGTGCGGGCCGCGCTGGACGCGGGGATCACCGCCTTCGACCACGCCGACATCTACGGCGGCGGGCGCGCCGAGGCGGTGTTCGGGGAGGTGCTGGCGGGCGACGCCGGGCTGCGCGAGCGGATCACCGTGCAGACCAAGTGCGGCATCCGCCCCGACCTCGGCGTCTACGACCTGCGGGGCGCGAGCATCACGGCCCGCGTCGAGCAGAGTTTGGAGCGGCTGCGCACCGACGTGGTGGACGTCCTGCTGCTGCACCGGCCCGATCCGCTCGCCGACCCCGCCGACGTCGCGGCGGCGCTGACGTCGCTGCACCGGCAGGGGCTCGTGCGGGCGTTCGGGGTGTCGAACATGAGCGGCGCGCAGATCGCGCTGCTCCAGCACCATCTTGAGCTGCCGCTCGTCGCCGACCAGCTTGAGATGAGCCTGCACCGCCGCGACTGGGTCGAGGCGGGGGTTCTGGTGGACACCCCGGAGTCAGCGGAGGTCGGTTTTCCGCTCGGGACGGTCGAGTACTGCATGCGGCACGGCGTCGAGCTCCAGGCGTGGGGCGCCTTGGCGCAGGGCCGCTACACCGGCCGCGAGCAGAATCCGACGGCCGAGCTCGTCGCCCGGCTCGCCGCCGCCAAGGGCACCACCCCCGAGACGATCGTGCTCTGGTGGCTGCAGCGCCATCCGGCCCGCATCGCGCCCGTCATCGGCACGACGAACCCCGACCGCATCCGCGCCTGCGCCGACGCCGCCCGCCGCGAACCCGACCTCACCCGCGAGGAGTGGTACGAGCTCTGGCTGTCCGCGCGCGGCCACCGCCTACCCTGACGCGCGCTCGGCGGCGAGGCGCGCCTCCAGCCCGGTGAGCAGCAGGTCGACCGTGTCGGCGAAGACGGGTTCGGCCATGGCGGGCAGGTGCTCGCGGACGGCGTGCAGGACGGGGTATTCGCCGGCGTCCGGCGCGGCGTACGCGCGTTCCCAGAGTTCGGCGTCGGCGGCGCGCTGCTTCGGGCCGAGGTCGCGGACGGCGGCGTCCACCGCCGCGAGGGCGAGGACGGTGTCCACGAAGTCCAGGTAGTGGCGGACCGCCGAGGCGGGCGCGAAGCCCGCCTCCAGCAGCAGCCCGACGCCCGCCTCGACGGCGCGCAGCTCGTTGCGGCCGCCGGTCACGCGGGCGGCGCGCAGCACCGCGAGGCGCGGGTGCAGCAGCATCGAGTCGCGGACGCGGAAGGCGAAGGCGCGCAGCCCCTCCCGCCAGCCGGCGGCGTCCGGCAGGCCGGTGAGCATGTCGCCGATGAGGCGGTCGGCGACGGCGAGCAGCAGCGCGTCGGTGTCGCGGAAGTAGCGGTAGATCGCGGACGGGTCGGCGCCGAGCTCGGCGCCGAGGCGGCGGACGGTGAGCGCGCCGCCCGGCGCGTCGATCAGCTCCAGGGCCGTGTCCACGATCAGCTCGGCGGTCAGCACGGTGCCCGCCCGGGTCGGGCGGCGGCGCCGCCGCTCCACCGGGACGCGGTCGCGCGGGGGCATGGGGCTCCTCTCGGGGGGTCGGACCGAGCATGAGCGTACGGCGCTGTTATGTCAACGCATTGACATAAAGCGGCGGCGCCTGTTTCATCTGGTCACGCCTCCCGCCCGCATCCCCGTTGAGGAGCGCACCGTGCCCGACTCCCCCGCCGCCGAACCCCCCGCCTCCCCCGCCCCGGCCGCCCTGCCCCGCGCCCTCGGCGTCCGGGACGGGATGGCGCTCGCCGCCTCCAGCACCGCCGCGACCACCAGCATCGGCATCGGCCTCGGCGCGCTCGCCGCGTACGCGGGCCGCCAGACACCGGCGCTGCTCATCGTCGCGTTCCTGCCGATCCTCGGGATCGCGCTCGCCTACGCCCGCCTCAACCGGTCCGAGCCCAACTGCGGCAACGGCTACACCTGGGTCGGCCGCTCGATCGGCCCCTGGCCCGGGTTCCTCACCGGCTGGGTGCTGCTCGTCGGCAGCGTCGTGTTCATGGCCTACACGAGCGCCGTGACCGGCTCGGTCGTCCTGCAGTTCGCGGGCAAGGCGGGCCTGCACGGGTTGCTCGGCGTCCGCCTCGACCCTAACTCGACGCTGCAGAGCACGCTGCTCGGCCTGGTCGCCCTCGTCGCGGTGACGGTCACGGCGGTGACCGGCGTCCGGTCGGCGACGCGGCTCCAGTGGTGGCTGCTGGTGTTCGAGTACACGGTGCTCATCGCGTTCTGCGGCTGGGCGGTCGTCGCCGGCGACCAGCCGTTCTCCTGGTCCTGGCTGAACCCGTTCGCGATCGGCTCGTTCTCCTCCCTCGCGCAGGGCCTCGTCCTGTCGGTCTTCATCTACTGGGGCTGGGACGCGGCGTTCACCGTCAACGAGGAGACCCGGAACGCCCGCGACGCCGCGCGCGGCGGCCTCGCCGCCCTCGGCGCGATGCTCGGCCTGTTCGTGTTCGCCGCCATCGCCTTCCAGCGGGTCCTCGGCGACGATGAGATGGTGGAGCGCGGTCCGCAGGCGCTGACGTTCCTCGGCGGGCACCTGGCGTCCGAGCCGTGGGCGTCGCTGCCGCTCGCCGCGCTGATGTGCTCGGCGTTCGCCTCGCTGCAGTCCAGCGTCATCCCGACCGCGCGCGGCGCGCTCGCCATGGGCCGCGACCGGACGCTCGGCGCGGTGTGGACGCGGATCAGCCCCCGCTACGGCTCGCCCGCCGTCGGCACCGTCCTCGTCATGGCGATCGCCGCCGCGATCGCGCTGCTCGCGGTCGGCATCCCCCGCCTCAACCTGATGATCCTGACGGCGGTCAACTCGATCGGCCTGCTCGTCGCGCTCTACTACGGCCTGACGGCGCTCGCCTGCGCCGTGCGGTTCCGCGGCGCGCTCCGCGAGGGGCCGCTGGAGGCGCTGCGCGCCGTCGTCGTCCCGGGCGCGAGCGGCCTCGCGCTGTTCGCGCTCGGGGGATACCTGGCCTACCTGTACGCCACGATGAGCGATCATTTCGCCGTCGCCCCCGACAACGGCTGGTTCATGCTGCTGCTGCCCGCCGTGTTCGTGGCGTCCGGGCTGCTCGCCGCGGCCTGGGCCAGGTGGCGGCGCCGCTCGCCCTACTTCACCACCGGCCGCGGCACCGACGCCGAGGCCATCGCCCTGCCCATGGACGCCTGAGCGTCCCCCGAGAAGGAGCACCATGCGCCACGACCAGCCCGCCGACCTCGTCTTCCACGGCGGCCCGGTGCACACCGTGGACGCGGCGCGCAGCCGCGCGACGGCCGTCGCCGTCACCGGGGAGCGCGTCACCGCCGTCGGCCACGACGAGGTGCGCGCCCTGGTCGGGCCGCGCACCGAGGTCGTGGACCTGCGCGGCCGGCTGCTGATCCCCGGCTTCCAGGACGCGCACGTCCACCCGGTCGGCGGCGGCGTCGAGCTCGGCCAGTGCGACCTCACCGGCCGCGTCACGGCCGCGGAGTACGCCGCCGCCGTCCGCGCCTACGCGGACCGCCACGACGGCCCGTGGATCACCGGCGGCGGCTGGTCCATGGAGGCGTTCCCCGGCGGCACCCCGGACCGGCGCGCGCTGGACGCGATCGTCCCCGACCGGCCCGTCTACCTCGTCAACCGCGACCACCACGGCGCCTGGGCCAACAGCCGCGCGCTGGAGCTCGCCGGCGTCACCGCCGCCACGCCCGACCCGGCGGACGGCCGCATCGAGCGCGACGCGGGCGGGGAGCCCACCGGCATGCTCCAGGAGGGCGCGATGGGGCTCGTCGCCCGGTTCGTCCCGCCGCCGACGGAGCGCGAGCTGCTGGACGGCCTGCTGCGCGCGCAGGCGCTCCTGCACTCCTACGGCGTCACCGCCTGGCAGGACGCCATCATCGGCAACCACGCCACGATCGCCGACCCGTCCACCGCCTACGCCGCCGCCGCGCGCGACGGCCTGCTGACCGCCCGCGTCCGCGGCGCGCTCTGGTGGGACCGGGGGCGCGGCCTGGAGCAGCTCGATGGCCTGCGCGAGCGCCGCGACGCGCTCACCACCGGCCGCGACCTGAACTGCCACACCGTCAAGATCATGCAGGACGGGATCGCGGAGAACGGCACCGCCGCGATGCTCGCGCCCTACCTGACGGCGTGCGGGTGCGCGTCCGACAACAGCGGCATCTCGTTCGTCGAGCCGGACGCGCTGAAGGAGTACGTCACCGCCCTCGACCGGGAGGGCTTCCAGGTCCACTTCCACGCGCTCGGCGACCGCGCCGTCCGCGAGGCCCTGGACGCCGTCGAGGCCGCCCGCCGCGCCAACGGCTGGACCGACACCCGCCCGCACCTCGCGCACCTCCAGGTCGTGGCGCCCGCCGACGTGCCGCGCTTCGCGGCGCTCGGCGCGGCCGCCAACGTCCAGGCGCTGTGGGCGGCGCACGAGCCGCAGATGGACGACCTCACCATCCCGTTCCTCGGTGCGGAGCGCGCCGCTCAGCAGTACCCGTTCGGGGACCTGCTGCGGGCCGGCGCCACCCTCGCGGCGGGCAGCGACTGGCCGGTGTCCAGCGCCGACCCGATCGCCGCCCTGCACACCGCCGTCAACCGGCACGAGCCCGGCTCGGACCGGCCGGTGTTCCTGCCCGAGCAGCGCCTCGACCTCGGCGCCGCGCTCGCCGCCTACACCGCCGGGTCGGCGTACGTGAACCACCTGGACGGCACCGGCTCGATCGTCCCCGGCCACCTCGCCGACCTCGCCGTCCTCGACCGCGACCCGTTCGCCGGGCCGCCCGCCGAGATCCACCGGACGCGCGTCCTGCAGACGTTCGTCGGCGGCCGCCGCGTGTACGCCGCGGACGACGCCTAGACGAGCGCGGGTTCGCGCTCGGGCTCGGGCAGGTCGTCGCGGCGGGCCGGCGGCGCGGGTGGGGTGCGCCTGCCGAGGTAGGGCAGGGTGTTGAGGGCGATGCCGCCGAGCACCGCGAGGGCGCCGAAGACCTGCGCGGGGCCGACGTGGTCGCCGAACGCGACCGCGCCGAGCGCGAACCCGACGACCGGCTCCAGGTTCAGGAAGATCCCGGCGATCTCGGGGGCGACGCGGGCCTGCCCGAACGCGAACAGCGTGTAGGGCGCCAGCGTCCCGAAGACCGTCAGCGCGAGCACCGCGAGGAGCGGCCCCGTCCCGGGCGCCCGCACGGGGCTCCCGTCGGTGACGGCCGCGACCGGCGCCGAGGCGAGCGCGGCCGCGCCGAACTGCACGGCCGTCACCGCGACGGGGCTCCGCCCGGCCAGCACGGTCTGCTGGGCGAGCAGGAACGCGGCGGTGAGCAGCACCGTCACGAGGACCAGGAGGTCCCCGGCGAGCGTCGCGCCGCCCGCGCCGTTCGCGGCGACCACGCCGATGCCGGCGAGCGCGAGCGCGAAGCCCGCCCACGACAGCGCGCCGACGCGGCCCCGGCCGAGCAGCACCACCAGCAGCGCGCCGAGCACCGGCGTCGCCCCGATGATCAGCGAGGCGTGGCTGACGCTGGTGCGCGCGATGCCCTGCCCCTGCAGGACGACGACGAGGCCGTAGCCGAGCACGCCCCACAGGACGATCTTCCAGGTGAGCGCGCCGCGCAGCCCGCGCCGGCCCGCGACCAGCGCGAGCGGCACGGCGGCCAGCCCGAACCGGGCCACCGTCAGCCAGGCCGGGCCGACGCCGGCGAGCGCGACCTTGGTCAGCGGGACGGTGATCCCCCACAGCAGACCCGAGGCGATCAACGCGAGCAGCGTGACCGCGCGGTCCCCACGAACGAAACGCATGGCATCCAGCATCGGCGCCGGCGGGGCGTCGGCCGCTGATCCGGCCCGGAGACCGAATAAAATTTCGCCGCATGGCCCTTTCGCTCGATGAAATTGACCGGCGGCTGCTGACCGAGCTGCAGGCCGACGCCGACCGCACGAACGTGGAGCTGGCCCGCCTGGTCGGGCTGTCCCCGGCGGCGACGCTGCACCGCGTCCGGCGGCTCAAGGAGGCGGGCGTGATCCGGCGGATCACCGCCGAGCTGGACCCCGACCTCGCGGGCTTCCCGCTGCGCGCCTACGTGTCGGTGACGCTGGCCCGGCACACCCCGACCGCCGAGCGCGCCTTCCAGGCCGCGCTGCAGGACATCCCGCAGGTCGTCGTGGCCGAGGTCGTCGCGGGCGAGACCGACCTGCTGATCCAGATCGTCGCGCGGGACGTCCCGGAGCTGCAGCGCGTCCTCACCCGCCTGTCGGTGCACGGCGCCCAGCGCATCGTCACCCTCCTGCACCTCCAGGAGATCAAGACCCGCTCCCCCCTCCCCCTCACCGACCCCGCCTGACCGCCCACCCATGACCACCCGGTCATCGGACGTTGAGATGCGGCGTGTTGGCCTCTGGGAGCGCTCCCAGAGGCCAACACGCCGCATCTCGACGAGGGGTGACCGGGTGGTCGTGGGCGGGGAGCGGGGGGCGGGGTCAGACGCCGGCGGCGCCGAGGAGGGTGCCCGCGACGTAGGTGACGGCCATCGCGATCGAACCGCCCGCGACGTTGCGGAGGACGGCGGGCAGCGGGCGGGCCTCGCCGAGCCGGGCGCTCACCCACCCGCAGATCGCGAGCGCCGCGACCACCGCGGCCACGGTGACCGCGAGGCGGGCGCCGGCGGGCGGCAGCACGATCGCGAGCAGCGGCAGCAGCGCCCCGACGGTGAACGACAGGAAGCTCGCTCCGGCCGCCTGCCAGGGGTTCGTCAGCTCGTCGGGGTCGATGCCGAACTCGGCCTCGGCGTGCGCGGTGAGCGCGTCGCCCCGGGACAGCTCCTCGGCGACCTGCCGGGCCAGGCCCGGCGACAGCCCCTTGCCCTCGTAGGCGCGGGCCAGCTCGGCCACCGCGTCCTGCGGGCTCTCCGCCAGCTCGCGCTCCTCCATGGCGAGCTTCGCCCGCTCGGAGTCGCGCTGGGTGGACACCGACACGTACTCGCCCGCCGCCATCGACAGCGACCCGGACAGCAGCCCGGCGAGCCCGGCGGTGAGCAGCGCCGACCGCGACCCGGTGGCGCCCGCGACGCCGACGACGAGCCCGGCGGTGGACACCACGCCGTCGTTGGCGCCGAGCACCCCGGCCCGCAGCCAGTTCAGGCGGCCGCTCAGCGATCCGCGGGATTCCTCGTGCTCGGTCACCGGGCACACGTTAGCCGGGCGGTGATCACGCCCCGCCGCCGACACGCGTCCGGCGTCAGCGCCCCTTGGCCTTGGCCTTGGCCTTCGCCTTGGCCTTCGCCTTGGCCTTCGCCTTGGCCTTCGCCTTCTTCGCCTTCTCGACCTGGCCGGGCGGCCGCTCCCCGACGTCGCGGACGGCGCCGGTCGTCAGCGTCCGGTCGTCCGGCCCCGCCTCCCGGCGGCCGCCGTCGGCGGAGGGCGCCGTCACCCGCTTCGTCACCGTGACGACCGGCCCGGGGACCACCGACACGACGACGCGCGGCGCGCCCGCCGACGCGTCCAGCGGGCTCGGCAGCGCGAACAGGACGAGGCCGGCGGCGGCGAGCCCCGCCGCCGCGAGCGCTCCGGCGGCCCGCCGCGGCAGGCGGCGCGGGGCGCGCGGCGGCGGGACGCGGCGCGGCGCGTCCCACAGCGCCCGGACGGCGAACGGCGCCGTCGCCTGGTCGCGCTCGGCGAGCAGCCGGTCCCGCAGGTCGGCGGCGGACGGCCGGGCCGCCGGGTCGGTGGACAGCGCCGCCGCGACGAGGTCGCGGAGCAGCCCGTCCGGCATCCCGTCCAGGTCGGGCGCGAGGGTGAGGGAGCGCTCGGCGAGCCGGACGGCGTCGCCGGTCCCGAAGGGGTGGCGGCCGGACGCGGCGTAGGCGGCGAGCAGGCCCCAGCAGTAGACGTCGGCGGCCTCGGTGCCGGCCCGGCCGCTGAACCGCTCGGGCGCGATCCACCCGGGGCTGCCCATGACGGTCCCGGTCCGCGTCATGCTGTGCGACGCGTCGTGCGGGCGGGCGATGCCGAAGTCGATGACGCGCGGCCCGTCCGGCGACATGAGGACGTTCGCGGGCTTGACGTCGCGGTGCACGATGCCGAGGTCGTGGACGGCGGCGAGCGCGTCGGCGACGCCGATCGCGACGGCGAGCGCCGCGCCCGGCGCGAGCGCGCCGCGCGCCGACACCACCTCGGCGAGCGACGGCCCCGGCACGTACTCGCTGACCAGGTACGGGACGGCGGCGTCGCTGCCGTCGGCGACGACGCGCGCGACGTGCGCGCAGTCGACCAGCGCGGCGCAGCGCGCCTCGATCTGGAACCGCGCCCGCGCGTCCACGTCGGCGGCGTCCACCGCCCGCATCGTCTTCACCGCCACGTGCGCGCCGGGCCGTCCCGCCAGGTACACGACCCCCATGCCGCCCTCGCCGAGGCGGCCGCGCAGCCGATGACCGCCGATCTCCCCGGGATCGTCCGGCTGGAGCGGCTGCACGCGGCGTGCGGTCATCGGGGAACGTCCTAACGGGCGGGGCGGCGGGCGCGTCCTCCCTTCCCGCCCGTCGCACGAACAATCACCCGATCACATGTGATGTGACCCTTTTCTCTTCGAGGGCGGTCAGCGCCGTGCCAGGGACGACAGACCCCAGAGCTCCGCGATGCGGCCGTTCTCGACGCGGAACATCTCCAGCATCGTCGGGGGTTCGGCGGAGTCTCGGACGCCTCGCACGGTCGTGCGGGCGGCAACGGTGCCGTCCTCCACGACGAGGGACTCCACCACGACCTGGGCGTCCGGGTGCGCGTCGTGGAAGCGCCGCCAGGCCGCCGCGACGGCCGCCGGGCCGGTGGTGCCGAGGGGGTGGCTGCGGAAGCCGGGGGTGAAGACGGCCGCCACCGCGTCGTAGTCGCGGGCGTTGAAGGCCGCGTACATGCGGCGGGCGGCGGCGCGGGCGTCGGGGGCGGTGGTCACTGCGGGGGCTCCTGGGCGGTCAGGTTCGCGCGAATGCGGGCGAGGGTGCCGAGGAAGGCGTCGCGTTCGTCGGGGGCGACGCCCGCCAGCAGGTGCTCCTGGTACGCCTGGTGGCGGCGTTCCAGGTCGGCGGCGGCGCGGGCGCCGGCCGGGGTCAGGGCGGCGAGGGTGTGGCGGTTGTCGGACGGGTCGAGGCGGCGGGTCGCGAGGCCGTCGGCCTCCAGTTCCTTGACGAGGCGGGTGACGGTCGCGCCGTCGGCGCCGAGGACGCGGCGCAGGTCGCTGTGGGCGGTCTCGCCGGCGCGGTGCAGGCGGACGAGGAGCCGGACGCGCTGCGCGCTCAGGCCCGCGTGGCGCGCGAACGCCTGGCGCAGGGCGGCGTGGGCGGCGCCGAGCTCGCGGAAGAAGCGGTCCTCGGGGGTCTCGGCGGACATGGGTACTTTATAAGGTCAACTGTTGATGTAGTCAAGGGTCAGGGCAGGACCGGCGGTCCTAGGAAGACCTCTCCGTTCCTGCGGCCGGGACCGGGTGGCAACGTGATCGGTGTCGGGGCGGCCACCGGGCCGGCCAGCGGAAACGGGGAGTTCCCATGCCCAAGGCAGTGCGGTTCCAGCAGTACGGCGGCATCGACGTCCTGGAGGTCGTGGAGGTGGCGCGGCCGGTCCCCGGGCCCGGCCAGGTGCTCGTCCGGCAGAAGGCGACGTCGATCAACCCCGGCGAGGCGCACATCCGCACCGGGGCGCTGCACGACCGGTGGCCCGCGACGTTCCCGTCCGGGCAGGGCAGCGACATCGCCGGGGTCGTCGACGAGGTCGGCGAGGGCGTCACCGCGTTCGCGGCCGGCGACGAGGTCGTCGGGTTCACCGACCTGCGGGCCGCGCACGCCGAGTACGTGATCGCGGCGGTGGACGAGCTGACGGCGCGCCCGGCGGGCGTGCCGTGGGAGGTCGCCGGGACGCTGTACGTGGCGGGGACGACGGCGTACGCGGCGGTGCGGGCCGTGGACCTGCGGCCCGGCGACACCGTGGTGGTCTCGGGTGCGGCGGGCGGCGTCGGGTCGCTGGCCGTGCAGCTCGCGCGGCGCGCGGGCGCGACCGTCATCGGGCTGGCGAGCGAGCCCAACCACGGCTGGCTGCGCGACCACGGCGCGGTCCCGGTGACGTACGGCGAGGGCGTCGCGGACCGGATCCGCGCGGCCGCCGGCGGGAAGGCGGACGCCTTCATCGACACCTTCGGCGACGGCTACGTGCGGCTGGCGCTGGACCTCGGCGTCGCGCGCGACCGGATCGACACCGTCGCTGACTTCCCCGCCATCGAGGAGTACGGGGTGAAGGGCGACGGCAACGCGGCCGCGGGCAACGCCGGGGTGATCGCCGAGCTGGCCGCGCTGATCGCGGCCGGGGAGCTGGAGGTGCCGGTCGCGGCGACCTACCCGCTGGAGCGGGTGCGCGACGCCTACACCGAGCTGGAGCGGCGGCACACCCGCGGCAAGATCGTCCTGCTGCCGTGAGCGGCGGCCGGCGCCGCGGCCGGCCGGGACGCGCGGCGCTCAGCCCCGCGCGTCCCGGTGCGGGACGGGGCTCGGCCAGGTGAAGCGGAGCGTCCCGCCCTCGCCGAGGGCGTGCCAGCGCGGCGCGATCTCGTCCAGCCGGTCCACGACGCGGCCGGCGGCGGCGAGCACCTCGGGGGACACGGCGGCGACCTCGCGGGCGCGCACCGGCTCGGGCGCGTCCGGGCGCTCGCCGTGGCGGCGGCGCCACAGCACGTCGCAGAAGCCCGCCATCTTCTCGGAGACGGCCATGTCGTTCGTCCCGGCGTGGTCGTCGCGCCGCAGCCGCTCCTCGCGCTTCTGGCGCCGCCGCGTCTCGCGGCCCACGGCCCGCGCGTCGAGCCCGTCGCGGTCCAGGGTGCGGAAGGTGCCGCCGCCCTGGGCCGTCCGGCCGTAGAGCCCGGACGCCAGGCCGAGCTCGGCCTCGACGACGTAGTGCACGAGGTCGTGCGGGATGTGCTCGTGGAAGCCGGGGGCCGGGCGCGCGCCGCGCGGCTCGCCGTCCGGCGGGAGCACGGTGACGCCGTACCGGCGCCCGGCCATGCGGGTGAAGACGACGTCCATGCTCCGACGCTAGGTCGCGCCCGGAGGGGGCGCATCTCCTTTTTCGCGCCGGCGCGGTCCCGGCCGGGCGCGTCAGCGCCGAAATGGAACGGTCTATAAGAGCGCCGCGGACTTTCGCGGCGGGCGTGCGGGAACGGGAAGGCGAACCTTACTAGAATTGCGTTCGGTGGAAATCCTCCGGCGCCGGCGTCCCATTCCGATGATCACGCCGGGGTGCTCAATTCCTGCGCGAACGCGCCGGCCGGACGGCTGCGGGCGCGCACGGGATCCAGGACCGTAATGACGTGATGCAGGTCACGGAGCCGCAGCCGCCGCCCGGTGCCCTTTCCCAGCCGGGGCCGGCAGGTCAGTGGAGCCGTCAGTCCGCCCGCTGGCAATGGAGGGGCCGCTCACACCAGGGCCGGGCCGCACCGTTCCGCCAGATGAAGCCCGAAGGGAGGGCTTTTCGGCGCCGCGGGGCGCCGGCCACCGAACGTTTGCTTGGCCGCATGCGGCCAGCGCGGAACCTGACCAAAATGACCACCCAGTCAGCACGTACTGACGTGATGCGCGCCACACCTGCGCTGCGGTCCCGTCCCCGGCGCCACGCGCCGTCACGGATCAGGACCGGTTTTCGGGGAGGGTTCCGGCCATGCCGCGACGCCCAGAACCGATCACCAAAACCCGCGCCCCGCCCTACCGGCCGGTAGGCACTTGTTGATAAACGACCTCATTCATGGTTCTGTCCGAGTGCCGCGAAACGCCGCTTCGTTCACGGGCCCGGCGAATGGCGCGACGTGGCGAGTCTGTGTCTCCCCCACCCGCGAAAGAGACCAGCATGAAGAAGCTCGGCAAGTTCTCCCTCACCGCCTCCGCCACCGCCGCGATCGTCGTGGTGACCGCCGGCTCGGCGTTCGCCACCACCATCAAGGACCCGGTCAACGCCTACTCGGGCGCCGTCCGGGCCAACAACATCGGCAACATCACCCTCAGCGGAACCGGCTCCCTCGGCCTGGTGACCAACACCTGCACCGGCAGCCAGCTCGACGCCACGGTCAACAGCAACGGCACCGGCGGCTCGCTCACCGGCGTGTCCATCACCGGCTGCACCAACAACCGCGGCGGCACGACGACGGTCACCGCCCTCGGCCTCCCCTACAGCGGCGCCACCGTCGCCTACGCGCCGGTCGCCGGCGGCCGCGACGGCACCCTCACCATCAACGCGCCGAACACGGCCGTGAACATCCAGGCCGTGATGACGCTCCCCGCGTGGGGCATCTCGTCGCTGACCTGCAACTACAGCCTCACCAGCAGCACCCCGCTGACGATCAACCTCTACAACTACAACAACGCCAACAAGCCCGTGCCGAGCAACACCCACGCGCAGGGCACCCTCACCGGCCAGTCGCTCCAGCGGACCAGCACCGACGTCCGCTGCCCGTCCAGCGCGGCGGCGACGGGCAAGTTCCAGCTCCTCGCGCAGCCGAGCGGCCACGACCTGGCCGTCACGTCCTGACCGAGCACCACTGATCGGGAGCGGTCCCGCTCCGCTCCCGACCGGCGGGCCCCCCCGCCCCCCCGCCGGCCCCCCCCCGCCGTCCCCCCCCCCCCCCCCCCCCCCCCCCCCCCCGCCCCGCCCCCCGCCCCCCCCCCCCCCC
>NZ_JAIBOA010000004.1 GCF_019458805.1 Actinomadura parmotrematis | reverse complement strand
GGGGGGGGGGGGGGGGGGGGGGGGGGGGGGGGGGGGGGGGGGGGGGGGGGGGGGGGGGGGGCGGGGGGGGGGGGGGGGGGGGGGTTCGGCCATCCCCCCGGCATGGCCGAACCCGCCTCGCCGCTTCCCCCCTCATCCCCCCGGATCGGTGGTCGTTGCGCGGGGCGCGTCCGTGGGCGGCGGGCGCGATCACGGGTCTTCGCGGCGGGTTCCCGCCCCGCTTCCCGCCTCGGTCAGCCGAGGGTGGCGGCCGTCCAGCCGTGGCGGGTGCGGCACGCCTGGACGACCTCGGGGTCGGGCGCCCCGGTGACCAGCAGCCGCACGCCCGGCAGCGGCATGCGGGCGTGGTCGTAGACCAGCGCGCGCAGCTTGGCGGGCGTGACGACCGCGACGGACGCGCGGTGCTCGCCGATGGCGGCGAGGAGGGCGTCGGTGCCCGGCTCGGGCACGGCGGCGAGCGCCGCGCCGTGCGCGAGGCACAGGTCGATGAGCGCGATCCAGGTCGGCTGCGACACGTCGAAGGGGCTGCAGGCGAGCACGTCGCCCTCGGCGAGGCCGATCGCGCCGCCGAGCCGGTACAGGTCGGCGAACCGCTCGGCGTGGGTGATGCCGTCGGGCGGGTCGCAGAGCAGCAGCGCCAGGTCGCGGAGCGGGTCGGCCGGGGCGACCGGGCCGGGCCCGGGGTCGGGCGCGACGGCGGGCGCGCCGGCCTCGACCAGGCGCGCGAACGGGATCGCGCCGGGCACGTTGCCGAAGGAGAACACCTGCCGCACGTAGGAGCGTTCGGTGGCGACGACCGAGCGGGCCGCGGTGTCGACACCGGTGATCAGGAAGCGGGCGCCGGTCTCGGTCATCATCGCGCCGAGCGCGGCGACCGAGGCGTCCACCGGCAGCGGGGCGGGCACCGCGCCGGCGGCGCTCACCGCGTGCACCGCGAGGGCCAGCTCGCAGGCGCTGCCCAGGTGGACGGCGGCGACGTCGCCGGGCCGCACGCCGAGGCGGCGGAGGCCCGTCGCGGCGGCCGGGACCGCCTCGGCGAACCGCGCGTAGCCGAGCTCGTGGGCCGGGTCCATCAGGGCGGGCCGCACCGGGCGGCGCGCGGCGTGCTCGCGCGCCGCGGCCAGCACGGCCTCGGTGACGGTGGTGTCGGACACGGCCGCCGGGCCGCGGGATCCATCGAGCATGCGGTGAAGGTAGGTGCCGAGGCCGCGGCCCCGCATCGCAAGATGTGTGTAGAGCGATGTGTAACCGGCGGCGCGGCCGGCGCCGGAGGTCATGCCGTGAGCCCCGCCTTCGCCAGCAGGGCGCGGCGGCGCACCCGCCCGTCCGGGCCGCGCGGTATGCGGTCCACGACGTGCACGGCGGCCACCTTGCGGAACGCCGGGACCTGCGCGTTGACGTAGGCGAGCAGGTCGGCGGCGCGGGCCGGGCCGGCGACGACGGCGAAGGCGTGCGGGACGAGGCCGAGGTCGCTGTCGGGGGCGGGCGCGACGACGGCCTCGGTGACGGCGGGGTGCGCGGCGAGCACCGCGTCGGGCTCGGCGGCGGGTTCGGCGGCGCCGTCCCCGACGCGGCCGAGGACGTAGACGCGGCCGTGCTCGTCGGCGAAGGCGGTGTCGCCGGCGGGCAGCCAGCGGGGCGCGGCGCCGGCGACGTGCACCGCGGGCAGCCGCAGGCAGAGCTCGCCGGGCTGGTAGGCGGGCTGGTCGGTGCCGGTGGCGGGGTCGACGACGCGGCAGGCGATGCCGGGCAGGCCGCGGCCGACCGAGTCGAGGGTGCCCTCCTCGGCGGCGCGCAGGTTGAGGTGGGTGAGCCCGGCGGCCTCGGCGATGCCGTACGCCTGCCGGACGGGCAGGCCGAGGCGGTCGGCGCAGGCGCGGGCGGCGTCGGCGCCGAGCGGGCCGCCCGCCGACACGATCGCGCGGAGCGCGGACAGGTCGTGGCGGCCGGCGGTGCGGTCGGCGGCGAGCGCCTCGACCAGCGCCGGGGTGAGCAGCGCGAGGGTGACGCGGTGGTCGGCGAGGGTGCGCAGCAGGTCGTGGCGGCCGGCGGCGGGCCGCGCGACGACCGTGGCGCCGAGCCGCAGCGCCGGGTTGAGCAGGCCGTTCAGCGCGAGGGTGTCGGCGAACGGCAGCGCCGACAGGACGGTGTCGGACGCGCCGACCATGCCGGAGCCGGCGGTCCGGACGAGCGCGGCGACGACCTCGGCGTGGGTGAGGGTGATCGGCCGGGGCGGGCCGCCGCGCCCGCGGGTGGCGGTGACGAGCGCGGCGTCGCGGGCGGGGTCGACGGGCACGTCGGGGGCGGCGCCGCCGGCGAGCAGGCCGGTGAAGGGCCGGGCCCCGGGCACGTCGCCGAACGCGAAGACGGTGGCGGCGGGCGGCGCCGCGTCCGCCAGCACGGGGCAGGTGACGAGGACGCGGGCGCCGGCGGCCGCGGTGAGGCGGGCGGCGTCGGCCGGGGTGGCGCCGGTGCGCAGCGGGAACGGGACGGCGCCGGCGGCGGCGACCGCGTGGAAGGCGACGGCGAACTCCGGGCCGTCGGGCAGGTGCAGCGCGACGACGGTGCCGGGGGCGACGCCGGCGCGGGCGAGGCCCGCGGCGGCCGCGCCGACGGCGGCGGCCAGCTCGGCGTGCGTCGGCCCCTGCCCAGTGGCGGCGTCGACGACGGCGGGCCGGTCGTGGCGGCCGGGGTCGCCGGCGGCGCCGAAGACCGCCTGGGCCATGGTGACGGCCGGGTAGGCGAGCGTCGTGTCCGCACCGCTGGAGATCATGCCTCGACGGTAACCGGACCGACACCGTCCGCACATGCGCCACAATGTGCAACCCGCTGAGTATCCGGCCCGCTCCCCGGCCCGGGGGCATGTGTACACACCCCCGTACACCCCCCTCCCCCGCCCACGCCCTTCCCCGGCGATGACCACCCGGCCATCCCTCGTCGAGATGCGGCGTGTTGGGCACTTTGAAGATCGAAAGTGCCCAACACGCCGCAAGTCAACGAGTGGTGACCATGTGGTCATGCCTATCTGGGCAGACGGCCGCCGCGGGCCGGCGTCGGACGAACCCGGGCGAGCGATGCGAGCGGCCGAGGTGGCGCTGCGCGAGAGGTGGCGTGACGGCGCGAGAAGCCCGCGCGAGGCGCTGGAGACGCGAAGCACGGAAAGCGCGAAGTGCCCCCGGGGCCGAAGCGCGGAGGAGAAGCGCCGTAGCGCGAGGCGCGGGGGGTGAGGCGCGGGGGGTGAGGCGCGGGGCGTGAGGCGCGGGGCGTGAGGCGCGCGGCGTGAGGCGCGGGGTCAGGGGTGGGGGTCGGGGGGGAGGTGGTCGACGGACCAGGCGGCGACTTGGGCGCGGGAGCCGAAGCCGAGTTTGGTGAGGATGTTGGTGACGTGGCGGGCGACGGTCGCGGGGCTGATGACGAGCTCGTCGGCGATGGCGCGGTTGGACAGGCCGCGGGCGACGAGGCGGGCGATCTCGCGTTCGCGGGCGGTCAGGGTGCTCGGCGGGGCGGCGGGCTCGCGGGGCGCCGGGACGGTGCCCGCGGGCGCGGCGTCCCCCGGGGGCGAGGCGGCGTCGCCGGGGTCGCGCAGGGCGAGTTCGGCGGCGGCGTCGGAGCTGAGGACGCGGCCCTGCGCCCACAGCCGGGCGACGAGGGGCTCTCCCAGGGCGCGGCGCAGCGGTTGCAGGACGGCCTCCATGCGGGCGCCGCCCGCCGGGCGGGCCGCGCGGCCGGTGGCGTCGCGCAGGCCGCCGGCGGCGCCGGCGAGCAGCACCGCGCCGCGCGCGTCGCCTTCGGCCGACAGCAGCGCGGCGAACGCCTCCAGGCAGCGCGCGACGTCCAGGCGGATGCCGGTGGCGCGGCTCAGTTCCAGGCTCTCGGCGAGGGCGCGGCGGGCGGCGGGCAGGTCGCCCTCGGCGAGGGCGACGCGCCCGAGGCCCGACAGCGCGCGCGCGGACTCGGGGCGCGCGCCGATGTCGCCGAGGACGGGCAGCGCCTCGGCGTAGCAGGCGCGGGCGGCGGCGTGGTCGCCGCGCAGCGCGGCGAGCCGGGCCAGGCCGATCAGGGCGTGCGCGGCGCCCCACAGCTGGCCGATCTCGCGCATCCCGGCGAGGCCGGTCTCCAGCAGCTCGCCGGCCTCGCGCAGGCGGCCCTCGCGGATGCGCAGGTAGCCGCGGGCGATGCGGGCGTAGGCGCGGTTCCACTCCTGGCCCTCGGCGGCGCCGACCGCGTCGGCCTCGTCCAGGCGGGCGGCGGCCTCGGCGAGCCGCCCGGCGTGGGTGTGGGCCTCGGCGAGGGTGACGAGCGCGATCGCGGTCATGAAGTCGTCGCCGGCCTTGCCGCAGGGTTCCAGGGCGCGCTCGGCGAACGCGGCGGCCTGCGCGAAGTCGCGGGCGCCGACGGCGAGCTGGGCGCGGCCGGCGAGGGCGGGGCCGAGGACGTAGGCGGGCTGGTCGCCGGCGGCCAGGAACCGGTCGGTCCAGGCGGTCCACTCCGCGACCCGGCCGCGGGTGATCCAGTAGGTGCGCAGGCCGGTGCAGATCCGCAGGCCCTCCTCGGCGCCGCCGTGCTCGGCGGTCCAGGCGAGCGCGGCGCGCACGTTGCCGAGCTCGACGTCGTAGCGGCGGAACAGCGCGACGCGCCCGGCCCAGTCGGCGGGGATCTCGGCGAGGGCGATCTCGCCGTCGCGCTCGACGCCCTCCAGGACCGCGTCGCGGTGCCGGTCGCGGACCTCGGTCTCCTCGCCGGCCTCGGCGAGCTGCTCGGCGGCGTACTGGCGGATGCTCTCCAGCAGCCGGAACCGGGTCTCCCCCGCGACCTCCTCGCCGACGACGACGAGCGACTTGTCGACGAGCGCGGTCAAAAGGTCCAGCAGGTCGTGGCCGGCGAGGCCGGTGAGGAAGGGCCCGTCGTCGGCGCACACCTGCTCGGCCTGGCCGAGCGTCCAGCCGGCGAACACCGCGAGGCGGCGCAGCAGCACCCGCTCGGGCGCCGACAGCAGGTCGTGGCTCCAGTCGATGGCGGCGCGCAGCGTGCGCTGGCGCAGCGGCGCGGTGCGGTCGCGGTCGCCGGCGCTGAGCAGCTTGAACCGGTCCTCCAGCCGCTCGGCGATCTGCTCGACCGACAGGACCCGCACCCGCGCGGCGGCCAGTTCCAGCGCCAGCGGCAGGCCGTCCAGGGCGCGGCTGACTTCGGCGACGGCGCCGGTGGCGGCGAAGTCGGGCCGCACGGCGCGCGCGCGCTCGACGAACAGCCGGACGGCGTCGGCGGGATCGAGCGGCGGCACCCGCCACACCGTCTCGCCCGCCATGCGCAGCGGTTCGCGGCTGGTGGCGAGCAGCCGCAGCCCCGGGCAGCGGGCGAGCAGGACGGCGGCGAGCGAGGCGCAGCCCTCGACCAGGTGCTCGCAGTTGTCCAGCACCAGCAGGGCGGGCCGGGCGCCGAGCGCGTCGGCGACGCTGTCGGCCGCCGACCGCCCCTCCTCCTCGGTGATCTGCAGGGCCGCCGCGACGCGCCGCCCGACGGGGTCGGGCGAGGCGTCGGTGCGCACGTCGGCGAGCTCGACGAACCAGACCGGCCCGGCGCCGCGCCCGGCGAGCGTGCGGGCGACGCGCACCGCGAGCCGGGTCTTGCCGATGCCGCCGGGCCCGGTCAGGGTGACGGCGCGCAGCGTCTCCAGCAGGCCGCACAGGTCGGCCACGTCGCGGTCGCGGCCGATGAAGGTGTCGGTCTCGACGGGCAGGTCGGCGGGCGTTGCGGGAGTCTTCAGCGGTGTCATGCGCCTAGGGGGGTCCTTGCCGCGCACGACGCGGTGCGCGGCGGGGTGCACGGGTTGTCGTGGGCCGGGAACGGCGGTGTCCTTCCCGTGAGTGTGTCATCCGTCACGCTCCAGCGTCCCCGCTTTCCGGCGCCTTGACTATCTTCCTTCGCTTTACCCGCCCCGCCCGTCAGGCCCCGGCGGCGCGTGCGGGGCGGCGGGGAACACGCCGGTGGGGCGCGGATTCCCGTTCTGTCGGTGCGGGGCCGTACGGTAGGTCGCCGTGCCCCCTGCCCGACCGACCGCCCGCCCGGCCGCCCCTGTCGTGCCCGACGACGCCCCCAGCCTCGACGACGCGCTGGTGGGCGAGGCCGTGCTCGGCGTCTACCGGCAGATGTTCGCCGCGCTGGCCCGCGACAGCGGCGCCGTCGTGGACGACCCCGAGCTGGTCGACGTCGCCGAGACGCTCCTCGCCGCGTTCGCCGACGCCGGCGAGGACGGCCTGTCGCGCGAGCAGATGCGGTACGTGTGCCGCCGCTACCCCACCGAGACGTTCGAGAACCGGCTGCGGGTGCTGAAGGGCCTCGGCGCGGTCCGCGAGGTGTTCCCCAAGCCCAACCAGCTGCGCTACCGGGCGTCGTTCACCAGCGTCGTCGGGCTGATGTTCGTGCGGCGCATGATGCTGGACGGCGGCCAGAGCGAGATGCACCGCCTGCTGGCGCTGGAGCAGCTCAACGTCGCCGACCCGCGCATGACGCCCGCGCAGGCCCGCGACGGCGCCGACGGCCTCGCGCGCGCCTTCCGGCTGTGGAGCGTGGAGCTGCTCACCCTCACCAACGGCACCATCGAGGAGCTGCGCGAGCAGGCGCCCAAGCTGTGGGGCACCGAGGAGATCATGCAGCGGGCCGAGCGGCTGCACGGCGCGATCCTGCGCCGCTGGCCGCAGCTCGACCGCACCTGCACCGACCTGCGCGCCGCCATCTACGCCTACGGGGACGCCTCCCGCCGCGCCGCCGCGCGCCTGTCGGACTCGGCCGGCACCACCCGCAACCTCACCCTGCTGCCGCCCGAGACGTGGCGGACGTTCGCGCGCACCGCCTCCCGCGACGAGCTGGCCGCCGTCCTGGACGCGTTCGTGTTCGACGCGCCCGCCCCCTGGCACGAGCCGTCGGCGATCGTCACCGCCGTCGAGGACGGCCCCAAGGCCACCCCGCCGCGCCCCGCGCCGCCGCGCCCCGCCACCCCCGACCCGGGCCTGTCGGCCGACACCGGCGGCGACGCGGCCGCGACCGAGCGGCTCCGCGAGGTCGCCGAGCAGGTGCTGCGCGGCCGCGACCGCGTCGCCGTCGAGGACGTCCTCGACCAGGACTGGACGACCGCGCGCCGCGTCCTCGCCGACCTCACCTCCGCGCACGCCCACCCCGAGCTGCCCTACCGCCTGACCTGGTCGGACGGCATGGCGGCGCGCCCGCAGGGATCGCCGACCTGGGTGTCGCCGGGCGTGTTCGAAAGGACCGCCCCGTGACTCCCGACGAGCACCACGTCGACCCGCAGGTCCTCGCCCGCGCGCGGGCGCGCGTCCTCGGCGCCCCCTCGCAGCCCGCCGCCGACCCCGTCCCGCCCGGCCTCACCGCCGCCTCCGACGGCGACCGCGTATGGCTGCTGCCCGCCTGGCCCGACGGCGCCACCCCCGCGCTGCTGGAGGAGTACGACACCGCGCCCATGCCGCTGGACCGCGCCGGGCAGGCCCGCCGCGTCCTCGCCGCCGCCCTGCGCTGCTGCTGGACGCGCCCGGACGACGCACCCTGGCCGTCCGGCGACGCCCAGGTCACCGACGTGCTGGAGGTCTACGCCGGCATGTCGCGCGGCGACGCCGACCTCGCCCGCCGCTGGGCGACCGGCGAGCTGCGCCGCCTCGCCGACACCGGCTGGCTGCTGGTCGACGAGACCGCCGGCACCGTGCGGACCGGGCCGCGCACCGCCCTCTGGCACGAGGACACCCTCGCGTCCCTGCGCGACCTGCTGCGCCGCCTCCCCGCCCCGCCCGCGTCCCGACCGGAGGCGGCCGCCCCGTGACCGACCTCTACGAACCCCTCCTGCGCCCCTACGACGAGAAGCGCCGCGCCGAACTGGTCGCCGCGTTCACCGCCGTCGAGCACGCCGCCGAACCCGTCGCCGAACTCCGCTACCCCGCGCTCCGCGAGCCCGCCCTGCGGCGCGTCCTCGGCGAGATGCTCGCCCTCCAGGGCCGGGTCCTCATCCGCGCCCGCCCCAAGGAGTGGACGTCGGGCTACCACGACGACGTCGCCGCCGCCCTCGCCGCCGACCCCGCCTGCGTGCCGCCCGCCGAGGAGCGAGCCGTGCTCGCCCTCGTCCTCATCCACTCGGTCGCGATCCCGCGCGCCTCCGGGCTGCTCGACGACGACTCCTGGCTGTCGCCGCACCCCACCCCGCTGGAGGAGCTGCGCCGCCGCTCCCAGCTCCCCATCGGCGAGCTGGAGGCGGCCCTGCGCCGCCTCCGCAACGCCGGCCTCGTCGGGCAGGTCAAGGCCGGCGGCGACGACGCCGGCGGCTACGTGCCCGGCCCCCAGTTCCACCGCCTCACCGCCGGCGCCCGCCGCCGCCTGCAGGAGGAGCTCATCCTGGCCGCCGGACCCGACTCGCCGCTCGCCGCGGCGATCCGCGCCCGCCGCCGCGGCCGCACCGCGCCGCCCGCCGACCCGTCCCGCGACCGAGAGAGAACCCCGTGACCACCACCATGGACGCGCTGCTGCCCGGCCCGGCCGCCCGCGCGGGCGCCGACGCCGAGAACGTCGTCGGCGCCCGCACCCTGGTCGCCGTGCAGGCCGTCAACATCTCGCGGCTGTCCACCCACCCCGTGCCGACCGTCCCCGGCACCCTCATCGTCGTCGCCGGGCAGGGCCCCAAGGACTCCAACGGCGCCGGCAAGTCCTCCTTCATCGCCGCGATCACCGCGCTGCTCGGCGACGAGCAGTGGCGCTTCGCCTCCGGCGCCCGCGCCGTCGCCGAACTGCTGTTCAACGCCGAACTCGCCGCCCAGGGCGACGCCCAGTGGGCCAGCGCCACCCACGGCTACATCGTCGGCGTCTTCGACCACGCCGACGACACCGACCGCCCCGACGGCGACGGCGACGGCGACGGCGACGGACCCGACGGCCCCGTCACCGTCTGGCTGCGCGTCAACGCCGACGCCCCCCACCTCGAACTGCGCTGGCGCCACGGCGTCCACCTCGCCGCCGCCCCCTCCGAAGCCGACCGCGTCAAACTCGCCGACCACCTGTGGAACGCCCTCCCCCGCAGCGCCGGCCGCCGCGACTTCGTCGCCAAGGACCTCGCCCGCGTCCTGTACGGCGGCCAGGTCCGATGCGTGTCGTTCCTGTCCACCTCGGTCCGCTCCAAAGTCGCCACCAACCTGCTGTCCCAGCCCCTCAACGAGATCAGCCCCGAACGCATCTTCAGCGCCATCGCCGCCCTCACCGGCCTCGACCGCGAACTGGAGGCCGAACGCCGCTCCCGCGCCGAGGAGCACCGCGAACGCGCCAAGGCCGCCGAAGCCGCCGGCCGCCTCGCCGAATGGGAACGCGACGCCGCGTCCCTGCTCAAGACCTTCGACCGCCGCGACAAGGCCCGCGCCGAAATCGCCGAAGCCCTCCGCTACTGGCGCACCCGCCAAGCCCGCCTCCTCGTCGACGCCGCGTCCGCCGACGCCGCCCACGCCGCCGAGCAGACCCGCCTGCACGAGCAGATCACCGCCGCCACCGACGCCGCCAAAGCCACCGACCGCGAGCTCGAACAGCTCACCGGCGGCGCCCTGGACACCCGCCTCGCCGAGGCCGCCGCCGCCCTCGCCGACCTCAAGGGCCAAGCCGACCAGCTCGGCGCCGACAAGGCCGTCGCCCGCAACCGCACCGAGGACCTGCGCCGCCGCGCCACCGCCCTGGACGAGCGCCGCCGCGAAGCCGACGGCCGCGACACCGCCGCCGCCACCGCCGAACTCGCCGCCGCCGAAGCCCGCCGCGACGAGGCCCAGCAGGACTACGGCGTCGCCCGCGGCGCCCTCGCCCGCGCCGAACGCGACGCCACCGCCGCCGAAGCCGGCGAGAGCAGCGCCCCCGACCAGCTCCGCGCCCTCGCCGCCGCCGGCGTCACCGCCGTCGGCCTCCTCGACGCCGTCGAACTCGACCCCGCCGCCCGCGACGCCTGGGAGACCGCCCTCTGGCCCTACCGCGAGGCCGTCGCCGTCGCCGCCCCCGACCTGGACGCGGCCGCCGCCGCCCTCCGCGACCTGCCCGGCTCCATGATCGTCCCGACCGGCGGGGACACCGCCCTGCCCGACGGCGTGCGCAGCGACCTGCCCCTCGGCGGCTTCCTCGCCGCCCTCCGCGACGGCGGCCCCGCCCTCGCCATCGTCGGCGGCTTCCCCGAACCCGTCACCGGCCGCGAGGCCCGCCTCCGCGCCGCCCACACCGCCCTCGACGACGCCCGCACCGCCCTGGCGGACGCCCGCCGCCGCGCCGACGACGCCGCCGCCGACGTCGCCCTCGCCGCCCGCCGCCTCGCCGGCGCCCGCGCCGCCGCCGACCTCGCCACCGTCCAGGAACAGATCACCGGCCTGCGCGCCCGCCTGGCGGAGCTCGCCGCCGGCGAGTCCCGCCTCGGCCCCCGCCTCGGCGCCGCCGAGCAGAACCTCCGCCGCCTCCAGGCCAAGGCCGACACCCGCGCCCTCGAAGCCGACCGCCTCCGCGCCCGCCGCGAGACCCACGAGCACGACCGCGACCGCCTCCGCGACGCCAACGCCGACCTGGAGGCCCGCCGCGCCGCCCTCGGCCTCGCCGACCTGGAACGCGCCTGGGGCGCCGACCGCGACGCCGCCGCCGGATGGCTCGCCGCCCTCACCCCCGACCAGCGCACCTGGACCCCCGACGAATGGTGGCAGAGCGCCGAGAAGCACCTCTCCGAAGCGCTCCGCCGCACCTTCCCCGACGGCGACGCCGACGACGACACCCCCGAGGAGATCCGCTTCCTGCTGCACGAGCGCGCCGGCGGCGAGGGCCGCCGCACCGAACGCGAGCAGAGCACCTTCCCCCGCCTCGTCAAGGCCGTCGAGTCCTACCTGCGCCGCCAGGAGGACTACGAGCGCCACCAGCGCCGCCAGATCGAGGTCCAGGCCGCCGCCCGCCGCACCGACCTGGCCAAGGCCGACAAGGGCGCCGAGGAGGCCGCCGGCGCCGCGTCCGCGCACCGCACCGCCCTCACCGCCGCCATCCGCGCCCGCCTCCAGCGCGTCGCCGACGAGTTCGACGCCCTCGACACCGCCTACGGCGGCTACGGCGCCACCCTGGAGTTCCCCACCCCCGAACCGCCCGGCGACCCCGAGCAGGAGTGGCGCTGGCGCGTCACCCCCAAGTGGCGCCGCTCCGACGGCCAGCGCCACGTCCCCTACAACCGCCGCGCCAACACCGCCCTCATGGACGAGAAGGCCGTCAAGCTCGTCTGCGCCGCCGCCCTCGCCTCCTCCGGCGGCGGCCGCCTCTGCCTCGTCCTCGACGAGCTCGGCCGCAACCTCGGCAAGGAGCACCGCAAGGAGGCCGTCGCCCTCTTCCGCAAGATCGGCGAGACGCACGGCATCACCGTCATCGGCGCCCTCCAGGACGACATGGAGCCCTACGCCATCGACGCCTGCGGCCAGTACATCAAGCTGCGCCGCTCCTCGGACACCACGCCCTACAACGAACCGCCCGTCGTCGTCGGCCATGACCGCCACGAAGCCCGCGTCCGCCTCCTCGCCGCCCAGCTCACCGCCGCCCGCCCCGCCGAATAGGACATCCGGCACTTTTCTTTACAAAGTAGAGTCGCTGCAACCTTTCGGGCGGGGGCCGCGTCCCACCCTGGACGGGAGTCGATCTTGGAGGGACCGTGGCGGCGCAGTGGCAGGTGTCGGGCTTCACCGAGGTGCGCGAGCTGGGGCGGGGCGCGCAGGGCCGCGTCGTCCTTGCCCGGCACACCGAGCGCGGTACGCCGGTCGCCATCAAGTACCTGACGGCCGGGGCGGCCGACCGGGCGCGCGAGCTGTTCCGGCGCGAGGCGCAGCTGCTCGGCAGCGTGCACGACGCGCACGTGGCGCGGCTCTACCGGCTCGTGGAGAGCGAGCACGGTCTGGCGATCGTCATGGAGGCCGTGGACGGCGTCTCGTTCAAGGAGATCCTCGGACGGTACGGAACGCTGGAACCCGAGGCCGCGCTGAGCGTCCTGAAGGGCTCGCTGCTCGGCCTCGCCGCCGCGCACGCCGCCGGCGTCGTGCACCGCGACTACAAGCCGGCGAACGTCGTCGTCCCCGGAGACGGCAACAGCAAGCTCATCGACTTCGGCGTCGCGACCGTCGCGGGCTCGGCGGGCGGTTCGGGGACGCCGCTGTACATGGCGCCCGAGCAGTGGCGCGGGCAGCCCGCCTCCCCCGCGACCGACGTGTACGCCGCCACCTGCGTGTTCTACGAGGCGCTGACGGGTCGCCGCCCCTACGGCGGCGGCGACCAGACCGACGTGCGCGACGGCCACCTCAACCGGCCGGTGCCCGTCGAGGGCGTCCCCGGGACGCTGCGGCCGCTGGTCGAGCGCGGCATGGCCAAGGATCCCGCCGACCGCCCGGACAGCGCCGCCGCCTTCGTCACCGAACTGGAAACGACCGCCCGCAGCGCCTACGGCGCCGACTGGGAGTCACGCGGCCTGCGCGCCCTCGCCGGGACCGCCGTCGCGCTCGCCGCGCTGTTCCCCCTCGCCGCCGGTTTCGCCCCTGCCGGAGCGGGCGCCGCCGCCGGTGCGGCGGGCGGCGCGGGGGCGGCGGGCGGGACGGGCGTGCTCGGGGCGGTCGGCGCCAAGACGGCCGTCGCCATCGCCGGCACCGCGCTCGTCGGGACGGCGGCGGGCGGCGTCGGCGTCTACCAGGCCACGAAGCCCGAGCCGCGCGCCGCCGCCACGCACGCGCGCACCGCCGCGCCCTCCCCGCCGACCGTCCAGCTCGCCTTCTCCAGGTTCCGGATCGCCGCGCCCGCCGGCTGGTCGGTGCAGCGGCTGCGCACCGTGGAGGGCGCGGCGACCGGCAGCTACCGCGCCGACGAGCGGAGGACGTGCCCGGCGGACGCCCCCGGCGGCGCCCTCGGCCGCGCCATCTCCTACTCCAGCGACTGCCCGTCGTTCGCCGTCCTCACCGGCGACTGGATCACCGGCTCGGACTCCGCGCCCCGCAACGGCTACGACACCTCGCACCCGTTCCTGCCCGGCACCGACCCCTCGCACAACTGCCCGCCCGCGATCGGCAAGTACACGCAGCTGTCGGTGCGGAAGCCGTTCAAGCTGGTGGCCAGGGGCCTCCGCCCGGTCGGCGCCCGCCAGGCGCAGTACTACGAGTGGCGGCTCGTCTGCGCGACCGACCAGGGCGACCCGACCGTCTCCTTCCCGCAGCGGATCTGGTACCTGCCCCAGTCCAGGATCCTCATCGTGGACGAGTGGAACACCCCCGGCCTCGCGCGGATCCTCGCCGGGGCCGTCTGGACCTGACCGCGATAACCGGATGAAACGCCCGCCCCGATCGGGGATCATCCCCGGCATGGACGCCGCCGCCCTGCTCGCCGCGATCGAGCCGCTGGAGCACGCCGAGCGCTGCCGCCGCCTCGCGGACCTGCGCCGCACGGCCCGCCCCGGCGAGGTCGCCGCGCTGCTCGCCGAGCTGGACGGCCGCGGCCACTACGAGCGCGACCTCGCGCTGTTCGTCGCCGGCGCCGTCCGCGACGCGCCGTCCCTGGCCCACATCGTCCGGACGGCCGCCGCGCCCGAATCCGACCTGGCCGCCGCCGCGATCGGCCTCGCCGTCCGGCACGGCGCGGACGCGGGCGCGCTCGGCGGCCTGGTGGACGACGCGCCCGCCGCGTCCCGCGCGCTCCTCTACCGCGCGGTGCGCCGGTACGGGCGGCGCGACCTCGCCGAGGCGCTCATCGACCGGGTGGCCGCGCGGTGGGGCGGCGGTGAGGCCGCCGCGCTGCTGCCCGCCTGCGGGGAGGACGCGGTCCGCGCGCGGCTGCCGCATCTCGGCCGCCTCAGCCCCAACACCGCGACGCTCGGCCGCGCCCACCCGGGCCCGCTGCTCGACCACGTCGAGCGGGAATTCGCCGGGCTGCCCGCCCACCTGACGGGGCACTGGTGGTGGGCGTACGGGCCGGGGATCGCCGCGGCCGCGCCGCACGCGCCGGACCGGGTGCTGGGGCTGCTGGAGCGCCACTGGCACCGCGGCCCCTTCCCCGCCGCGCTGCGCAAGCGCCTCGGCCTGCTGCTGGACGCCGCCCCCGGACGCGTGGTGGCGCTGCTGACCGCCCCCGACCGGCGCCACGAGCTGGCCCGGCTCCTCTGGCAGCGGTCCTTCCGCGACCGCCTCCCCCGCCTCGCCGACGGCGACGTGGCGGCGCTCGCGCGCGCCGTCCGGTCCCTGCCCGGCGCGCACCCGCAGTTCGTCGGGGCGTTCCCGCCGGCCCGCCGCGCGGAGGTGTTCGCGCTCGTCGCCGAGGGCCGCGACCCCGAGACCGCGATCGTCGACGAGGCGCTGCTGGACGTGCTGCCCGCCGCCGCCCGCGCCCGCGAGGCGCGCCGGATGCTCGGCCTGCGCGGCGTCGCCGAGCGCCCCGACGCGGCCCGCCGCACCGCCGCGCACCTGCCCTACGACGAGGCCGGCCCGGTGCTCGTCCCCCTCACCCGCTCCCCCGACGCCGACGAGCGCGCCACCGGCTACCGGCTGCTCGTCGCCTGCGCCGGGCGGGCCCGCGACCCGCGCGTGCTGACCCGGCTGCTGGAGGCGCTCGGCCGGCTCCGCAACGACCAGGAGCCCGTCCGCGCCGCCGCCCTGAACGCCCTCGCCCGCATCCCCTTCCACGCCGTGCGCGCCGAGCACGGCGCCGCGCTGATCGCGCTCACCGACGACGCGCTGCGCGCCCGCGACGTCTCCGGCGAGAGCACGGGCGCGCTCGCCCGGATCGCGGTCGGGCTGTGCCGCCAGAGCGCCCTCCGGAACGATGCGGAGATCCTCGCCACCGGCGCCGGCATCTTCGGCCGGCTCGTCGCCGGGCTGGGCCGCATGCAGCTGCTCGGGCTGCCCGGAGCGCTGCGGCGCGGCCACGAGCGCGCGTTCACCGAACGGCTCGCGCCGGGCTTGGACGAGGCGGCCCGGCGCGGCGACCACGCCCCCGCCCTCGCCCTGGCCACCGCGCTCGGCCGCCGCGGCCACGACCTGCCCGCCGTCCGGGCCGGTCTCGCCGCCGCCCTGGACGCGCGCGTCGGCGGTACCGTCCGGCAGGCCGTCCAGCTCTGGCTGGAGCCGCCGGGGCCGCGCCGCGAGCGCGTCGCCGCCCTGCTGGCGCGCGACCCGTCCATGATCCTGCTGCCGGCGGTGTTCGAGCGCGTGGCGGCGCAGCGCACCGACCTGCTGGGCGCGGCGCTGGCGGGCACGCCGCCCGCGGGCATGTTCGCCGTCCCGGGCCCGCTGTACGTGCCGTCCGCCGGGCCGCAGTGGACGCGGCGCTGGACGGCGGCGCAGCGCGGCCGCTACCTGCGCCTGCTGCACCGCCGGGCCGGCGACACCGGCGAGACCGCCGCCCGCCGCCAGGAGGCCGTGCGGCTCATCGCGCACCTGCCCGGCGCGGAGGTCGCCGACCTGCGGCGCCACCTGCGCTACGAGGCGACCCGCCGGGCCGCGCTCACCGGGGCGCCCTGGACGGCGCGCCCGCAGGACGCGCTGCCGCTGCTGCTCTCCCACGCCGGGTCCGACGACGCGCACGTCGCCGTGTACGCCGCGGCCCGCGCCGCGCGCTCCGTCCGGCCGTCCGCGCTGCCCGCCCTGCTCGGCCCGGTGCTCGCCGGAGGGAAGATCACCGCGCGCAAGGAGGCGGTGCGGATCCTGCTGGACAACCGGGCGCCCGGCGCCCTGGACGCCCTCGCCGCCGCGTTCGCCGATCCCGGACAGCACCGCGACGTGCGCGGCGCGATCGTGGCGGCGGCGCGGCGCCGCTTCCCGGACCCCGCCGCCGAGCGGATCCTCGCCGAGGCCGTCACCGGCCCCCGCGACCTCGCCCGCGCCGCGCTCGGCGCGCGCCCGCCGGACCTGCCCGAGGACGCCCGCGCCCGCTACGCGGCGCTCGTCCTCCAGGTGGCGGCCTCCCCCGACCCGGAGACCCGGCGCGAGGCGCTCCCGGCCGTCCCCGCCTGGGCGCCGTGGGCGCCGGACGCGCCCGCCCTGCTGGCCGCGCAGGTCGCCGACCTGGACGCGACCGCCACCTGGCGGGCGTCCGCCGCCGCCCTCGTCGCCTGCGCCGCGGCCGGTCACGGCGCCGCCGGCCTCGCCGCGGCGGCGGACCGGCTGGCCGCCGCGCCCGCCGGCCCCGACGCCGAGGGCGAGCGCGACCGGCCCGCCGCGCAGCGCCTCGCCGCCCTCGTCGACGAGGTCGAGGGGCTCGTCCCCGACGACCGCGACGGCGCGGAACGGGCCGCCGCCGCGCTGGACGGGCGCCTGCCCGAGCCGGCCGGCGCCGCGCTCGCCGCCGCGACGCTGCGCTGGGACGGGCCCGGCACCGCGGCCGCGCTCGACGCCCTCGCGGACCGGCCGGCCGGCGGCGTCCTCGCCGTCCGGGACGTCGCGGACCGCCTCGCGGACGCGCCCGACCCCGGCGCCGTCCTCCCCCACGCCGCCCGCCTCGCCGCGCGCGGCGACCTGGCCGGGGGCCTGTTCGCCGCCGCCCTGGTGACCGATCATGGGGAGGAGGCGGGCTGGCCCGGCCCGTGGCGGGCGCTGCTGCGCGGGCTGCGCGCCCACCCCGAACCCGAGGTCCGCTACCTGGCGGAGACGGCACGGACGGCGGCGGAGTAGCGATGGCGGACTGGCGGGTCACCGGGTTCACCGAGGTCCGCGAGCTGGGGCGGGGCGCGCAGGGCCGCGTCGTCCTCGCGCAGCACGCCGAGCGCGGCACGCCCGTCGCCATCAAGTACCTGACGGCCGCCTCCTCCGGTGAGGCCCGCGAGCTGTTCCGGCGCGAGGCGCGGTTGCTCGGCAGCGTCCGCGACCCGCACGTCGCGCGGCTCTACCGGCTGGTGGAGAGCGAGCACGGCCTCGCGATCGTCATGGAGGCCGTGGACGGCGTCTCCTACAAGGAGATCCTCGGACGGTACGGGACGCTGGAACCCGAGGCCGCGCTCAGCGTCCTGAAGGGGTCGCTGCTCGGCCTCGCCGCCGCGCACGCCGTCGGCGTCGTGCACCGCGACTACAAGCCCGCCAACGTGATCGTCCCGGCGGACGGCAACAGCAAGCTCATCGACTTCGGCGTCGCCACCGCCGACGGCGGGGGCGGCGGCGCGGGCACGCCCGTCTACATGGCGCCCGAGCAGTGGGGCGGGGCGCCCGCGTCCCCCGCGACCGACGTGTACGCCGCCACCTGCGTGTTCTACGAGAGCGTGACCGGGCACCGCCCCTACTCCGGCGGGGACCTCGCCGGCCTGCGCCGCGCCCACCTGGAGGAACCCGTACCCCTCGACGGCGTGCCCGGCGCGCTGCGGCCGCTGGTCGAGCGCGGCATGGCCAAGGACCCCGCCGACCGCCCGGACAGCGCCGCCGCCTTCGTCACCGAACTGGAAACGACGGCCCGCAGCGCCTACGGCGCCGACTGGGAGTCACGCGGCCTGCGCGCCCTCGCCGGGACCGCCGTCGCGCTCGCCGCCCTGTTCCCCCTCGCCGCCGGCCTCGCCCCCGCCGGAGCGGGCGCGGGCACCGCCGGCGGGACGGGCATCATGGCCGTGCTCGGCACCAAGGCCGGGGTCGCCGTCGCGGGCGCCTCCCTGGCCACGGCCGCCGCCGCGGGCGGTGCGAGCGTCTACCAGGCCGCCAAGCCCGAGCCTCGCGCCGCCGTCGCCGCCCCGTCGCCCACCGCGTCCCCGACCGTGCCGCTGTCGCTCGGATCCTTCCGGATCGCCGGGCCGCCGGGCTGGAGGGTGCGACGGCTCAAGGGCACCCCCACGAACGACCCGGCCCCGGTCGCGAGCTACCGGGTGGACCGGGCCCGCACGTGCGCCGCGCAGGAGAGGAAGCCCTCCGCCGGGCTGCTGGAAGCGAACTACACAACCCTCTGCCCCGGTTTCGCCGTCCTCAACGACGAGTGGATCCATTCGAGATGGGGCAGCCAGGAGTCCTACAAGACCGACGGGCCGTTCCACCCCGGCACCGACATATCGATCATCTGCCCGCCCGACCCGCTCGGCTCGATCTCGATGGCCGAGGGCGCTCTCCCGCGCCGGCTCACCGCATCGGCCAAGCCGGTCGGGTCGCACGTCGCCGAGTACTACGAGTGGCGCATCACCTGCGGCGACGACCGGGGGCGCGCGACGGCGTCGTTCGTCCAGCGGCTCTGGTACCTGCCCCGGTCGAAGATCCTCGTTGTGGACGAGTGGAACACCCCCGGCCTGGCCGCGATGCTCGCCAAGGCCGTCTGGACCTGACCGCGGCGACCGGGGGCGCCCGCTAGCCCGCGTCGGCGCCGGTGCCGGTGCCGGTGCCGCTCAGTTCGGCGGCGAGCTCGTCGAGTTCGGCGCCGCCCGCCATCAGGGCGGTCAGCTCGTCGCGGGTGATGGCGTCCTTGGCGCGGTCGGCGAGGACGCGGCCGCGTTTCAGGACGAGGAACCGGTCGCCGACCGGGTAGGCGTGGTGGGGGTTGTGGGTGATGAACACGACGCCGAGGCCGCGGGCGCGGGCCCGCGCGACGTAGCGGAGCACGACGCCCGCCTGCTTGACGCCGAGCGCCGCCGTCGGCTCGTCCAGCACCAGCACCCTGGCGCCGAAGTGGACGGCGCGGGCGATCGCGACGCACTGCCGCTCGCCGCCCGACAGCGTCCCGATCGGCTGGTCGACGTCGCGCAGGTCGATGCCCATGCCCGCCAGCTCGTCGCGGGTGGTGCGGCGCATCGCGGCGATGTCGAGGCGCCCGAAGGAGCGGCGCAGCTCGGCGCCGAGGAAGAAGTTGCGCCACACCGGCATCAGCGGCACGACGGCGAGGTCCTGGTAGACGGTGGCGATGCCGCGGTCCAGGGCCTCGCGCGGGGAGCCGAACGCGACCGGCTCGCCCGCCACCTCGTAGGTCCCGGCGTCGGGCCGGTGCAGCCCGGAGATGATCTTGATGAGGGTGGACTTGCCGGCGCCGTTGTCGCCGAGCACGCACACCACCTGCCCGGCGTCCACGGCCAGCGACACGTCGCGGAGCGCGATGACGTTGCCGTAGTGCTTGCCGACGCCGGCCAGCCCGATCAGCGCGCTCATCCCGACCGCTCCACCCTGCGCCGCACCACCAGGTTCAGCGCCGTCGCGACCAGCAGCATCGCGCCGAGGAAGAAGCGGAACCAGTCGGGGTTCCACTCGGCGTAGACGATGCCCTTGTTGGTCATCCCGAAGATGAACGCGCCGATCGCGCCGCCCACCGCCGAGCCGTAGCCGCCGGTCAGCAGGCAGCCGCCGATGACGGCGCAGATGATGTAGTAGAACTCGTTGCCGACGCCCTCCCCCGACTGCACCGTGGCGTAGGAGAACAGCAGGTGCATGCCGAGGAACCAGGCGCAGAGCGCGACCCCCATGAACAGGGCGATCTTGGTGCGGGCGACGGGGACGCCGACCGCGCGCGCCGCGTCCGCCGCCCCGCCCACCGCGAAGATCCAGTTGCCGGGGCGGGTGCGGAGCAGCAGCCAGGTCGCGACCGCGACGAACGCCAGCCACCAGAACACCGTCACCGACACGTTGACGCCGCCGATGTCGACGCTGGAGGCGAACAGCGACCGCGCGGACGCGAACCCGTCCATGTCGCGGACCGAGTCGGAGGCGACGTTGCCGGTGACGGCCTTGGTGACGCCGAGGTTGGCGCCCGCCAGCATGAAGAACGTCGCGAGCGTGACGATGAAGCTCGGCAGCCCCGTCCGCACGTACAGCAGGCCGTTGAGGAACCCGAGCGCGAGCGTCACCGCGAGCGAGACCGCGACGCCCGCCCACACGTTCAGGGTGAGCTGGTAGCTGACGAGGGCGGCGACGAGCGCGCTCGTCGTCACCATCACCCCGGCCGACAGGTCGAACTCGCCGCCGATCATCAGCAGCGACACCCCGACCGCCATGATCCCGAAGGTGGACGAGGCGTACAGCACCGTGGAGAACGAGCCGGCCTGCCGGAACGCGTCCGCGACGGCGGAGAAGAACGCGAACAGCACGATCGCGCCGATGAGCGCGCCGAGCTCGGGGCGGCCGAGCAGCCGCCGGAGCGGCGAGCGGCGCCCGAGCCGCTCGTCGCCCGGCGGCCGCGCCGGGGCGGTGGCGGTCCCCGCCATCAGCGGGTGCCCCGGTTCGCGAAGGCCGCGAGCGACGCCGCGCTGTCCTTGGTGACGATCGCGGGCCCGGTCAGCACGGGGCGGCCGCCGCCGAGGGCGTTGCCGTTGCTCCTCAGCAGCCACAGGGCGTCCACGGCCTCGTAGCCCTGGAGGTAGGGCTGCTGGTCGACGGCGAACCAGATCGCGCCGGACTCCAGCTGCGCGATGAGGTCCTTGTTCAGGTCGAAGGTGGCGACCTTGGCCTTGCTGCCGGCGTCCTTGGCGGCGTCGACGGCGGTCGGCGCGAACGGCGCGCCGAGCGTCAGGACGCCGTCGATGCTCTTGTCCGCCTGGAGCTTGGCGGTGATGGCGGACTTGACCTGCGGCATGTCGGTGCCGGTGACGTAGAGGTTCTGCAGCTTGCCGCCGAAGGTCTTCTTCGCGCCGGCGCAGCGGCTCTCCAGCCCGACGTTGCCCTGCTCGTGCACGACGCAGATCGCGTTCTTCGCGCCGATCTTGGCGAGCTGCCGCCCGGCGGCCTCGCCCGCGACCGTCTCGTCCTGCCCGAAGTGCGCGACCGCGCCCAGCTTGGCCGACGCCTCCGCGCCCGAGTTGATCGACACGACGGGGATCTTCGCGGCGGCGGCGCGGGCGAGCACGTCCCGCATCGCGTCGGGCTTGGCGAGGGTGACGACGATGCCGTCGGCCTTCTGGTCGATGGCGGTCTGGACGAGCTGGGCCTGCTTGCCGCCCTCGGGGTCGGCCGAGTAGAGCAGCTGGACGTTGTCCTTGCCCGCGGCGGCCTCGGCGCCCTTCTTCACGATGTCCCAGAAGGTGTCGCCCTGCCCCGAGTGCGTCACCATCGCGATCTTCAGCCGGGGGCCGCCGGACGCCGCCTTCTCCTCGGCCTTCTTGCCGCCGGAGCCGCTGCAGCCGCCGAGAGCGAGCGCGGCGGCGAGGACGGCCGCCGCGATCCGGCCGGCGTGTCGAGGCAATCGCATGGATCGATCTCCGTTCTCCCCCGAGGAGGTGGCTGCCCTCCAGCAGACCACAGCCCCCGCGAAGATCACAGATGGTGCCGGCGGCTCTTGATCGATTCCTCGTAGCGGGCGCGGGCGTCCCGGGCGGCGTCCCGTCCGGCGGTCCCGGCGACGGGCACGTCCCACCAGGCCCCGCCGTCGGGGGCGGGCAGCGCCGGATCGGTCTCCACCTCGATGACGGTCGTGCCGGGCGCCTCGCGTGCCTCCCGGAGCGCGTCGCGCAGCGCGGCGACGCCGTCCGCGCGGACGGCCCGCACGCCGAGGCTCGCGGCGTTGGCGGCGAGGTCCACCGGCAGGCGCCGCCCGTCCGGGCCGGTGTAGCGGGTGCCGAGGCGCTCCGCGCCGACGCTCTCCGACAGGTTCCCGATGGAGGCGTAGCCGTGGTTCTGCACGAGCACCACGACGAGGCGGGCGCCGAGCGCGGCGGCGGTGGCGAGCTCGGCCGCCATCATCAGGTAGGAGCCGTCGCCGACCAGCACGAACACCTCGCGGGAGGGGTCGGCGAGGCGGACGCCGAGGCCGCCCGCGATCTCGTAGCCCATGCAGGAGTAGCCGTACTCGACGTGGTAGCCCTTGGGGTCGCGGCACCGCCAGAGCCGGTGCAGGTCGCCGGGCATCGACCCGGCCGCGCACACCACCACGTCGCGCGGCCCGGCGGCGGCGTTCACCGCGCCGATCACCGCCGTCTGCGCGCCGTCGCCCGCGCCGTACGCCGCGTCCACCACCGCGTTCCAGCGCGCCACCCGGTCGCGGACCTCCGCCCGGTAGGCGTCCCCGACGGGCGGGACGGCGGCGAGGGCGCGCAGGCCCTCGCGGGCGTCGGCGACGAGCGGCAGCGCGGCGAGCTTGGCGGCGTCGAACCGCGCCGCGTTGAGGTTGACGAACCGGACGCCGTCGCGCGCGAACAGCGTCCGGGAGGCGGTGGTGAAGTCGCTGTAGCGGGTGCCGATCCCGAGGACGGCGTCGGCGCGGCGGGCCAGCTCGTTCGCCGCCGTCCCGCCCGTCGCGCCGATCGCGCCGGCCGCCTGCGGGTGGTCCCAGGGCAGCGCGCCCTTGCCGGCCTGCGTCTCGGCGACGGGGAAGCCGGTGCGCTCGGCGAACGCGCGCAGCTCGGCCGCCGCGCCCGAGTAGTGGACGCCGCCGCCCGCCACGATCAGGGGCCGCTCGGCCGCCGTCAGGACGTCGAGCGCGCGCGCCAGCTCGCCCGGCTCGGGCAGCGGGCGCGGGACGTGCCAGACGCGGCGCGCGAACAGCCCGTCCGGCCAGTCGTGCGCCTCGGCCTGCACGTCCTGCGGCAGCGCGAGGGTGACGGCGCCGGTCTCGGCCGGGTCGGTGAGGACGCGCATCGCGGCGAGCAGCGCGGGCGCGAGCTGCTCGGGCCGGTTGATCCGGTCCCAGTACTTCGAGACCGGCTTCAGGCAGTCGTTGACCGACACGTCGAGCGTGCGGGCGTCCTCCAGCTCCTGCAGGACGGGGTTGGCGGTCCGCGTCGCGAACACGTCGCCGGGCAGCAGCAGCACCGGGACGCGGTTGATCGTGGCGAGGGCGGCGCCGGTGACGAGGTTGGTCGCGCCCGGCCCGACCGAGGTCGTGCAGGCCCACGCCGCGAGCCGGTCGCACGCCCGCGCGTACCCGACGGCGGTGTGCACCATGGCCTGCTCGTTGCGGGCCATCACGTACGGGAAGCCCTCCTGGAGCAGCGCCTGCCCGAGGCCCGCGACGTTGCCGTGCCCGAAGATCCCGAGGCAGCCGGCGAAGAACGCCCGCTCCTCGCCGTCGCGCTCGACGTGCTGGGCGGCCAGGAACCGGACGGTCGCCTGGGCGACGGTGAGCCTCACCGCGCCTCCTCCCGCTCGCCGGTGGTGGTGAGGGGCAGGCGCGGGTCGACGGCCTGGCCGGGCCAGGTGTCGCGGACCCAGGCGAGCGCCGGATCGTCGCAGATCCGCCAGGCGCGCTCGGGCGACGGGCCCGCCATCACGTTCAGGTAGTACAGGTCGTGGCCGGGCGGCGCCATCGACGGGCCGTGCCAGCCGTGCGGGATGAGCACCGCGTCGCCCGTCCGGACCTCCTCCAGCACGTCGGTGGTGCCGTACACGCGCTGGTAGGCGGCGCCGCCGCGGTCCACCTCGAAGTAGTAGACCTCCTCCAGCACCGACTCGTGCGGCCCCGCCTCGTCGTGCTTGTGCGGCGGATAGGACGACCAGCAGCCGCCGGGAGTCAGCACCTCGCAGGCGATGAGCTTCTGCGCATACGGGAAGCCCTCGGGCGTCGCGAAATTGTTGACCTGGCGGCTCGCGGCCCCCGCGCCGCGCAACTCGACCGGCACGTCTTCGGCGGGTCCATAGCGCGGCAGTAGCCGCTGCTCGCAGCGGGCCCCGGCGAGCGCGAACCGTCCCCGCCCCCGGACGGTGGCGCGCGCGTCGCGCGGCACGTACGCGAAATCGGTGACGCGGCTGAACACGCTGCGGCGGCCCTGCAACGCCATCGTCACGCCGTCGCAGGTGACGGCGGCGCTGCCCGCCAGCGGCAGCACGATCGTCTCGAACTCCCCGGTGGTGAAGGTGTGCGCGCCGTCCAGCTCCAGGACACGGAGCGCGGTGTGCGTCCAGCGCGCCGACTCGGGCGTGACGACGAGCCCGTACGGGCCTTCCGCGGCGGTCCCCCACGGTACGTAGTGCTTCACGGCGCCTCCCTTTGCAGCAGGGCCTCGACCTCGGCGGCGGTGGGCATGGCGTCGGCGCAGGCCAGGCGGGACGCCACGTGCGCGCCCGCCGCGCCCGCGAAGGCGAGGACGCGCTCCAGGCCCCAGCCCGCGAGCAGGCCGTGGCAGAGCGCGCCGCCGAAGGCGTCCCCGGCGCCGAGTCCGTTGACGACCTCGACCTCCACCGGCGCGGACTCGGCGCGCTCGCCGGCGGTCAGCGCCAGGACCCCGGCGGGGCCGCGCTTGACGACGGCGAGGGCGACGCCGGCGTCCAGCAGGGCGCGGGCGGCGGCGTCCGGGTCGCGCTCCCCGGTGGCGAGCGCGCACTCCTCGGCGTTCCCGACGGCGACGGTCGCGTGCCGCAGCGCCTCGCGGACGCGGCCCGGCGCCTCGTCCGGTCGCTCCCACAGCATGGGGCGCCAGTCCAGGTCCAGGACGGTGAGGCCGGTGTGGCAGGAGAGCGCTTCGAGTGTGGCGGTGCGGCTCGGTTCGGCGGACAGGCCGGTGACGGTCGCCCAGACGACGCGGGCGGCGGCGAGCGCCGCGCGGTCCAGCTCGGCGGCGCGGATCTCCAGGTCGGGGGCCTTGGGGTAGCGGTAGAAGTAGAGCGGGAAGTCGTCCGGCGGGAAGATCTCGCAGAAGGCGAGCGGCGTCGGCAGGCCGGGGACGGCCCGCACGAACCGGTCGTCCACGCCGTGCCCGCGCAGCGCCCGGCGGACGTAGCGGCCGAACGGGTCGTCGCCGGTGCGGGTGATGACGGCGGTGTGGCGGCCGAGGCGGGCGGCGGCGACGGCCACGTTCGTCGGGCTGCCGCCGAGGTAGCGGCCGAAGGACTCCACGTCCTCCAGCGGGACGCCCGTCGCGTGCGGGTAGACGTCCACGCTGACCCGGCCCATGGTGATGACGTCGAAGGGGGCGTCGTTCATGGCGTCGCCCCCGCCAGGTAGGCGAGGCCGGCCGCGACGTCGGCGGACGGGCCGCCGCCGGGGGGCGGCTCGGCGTCCAGGACGGTGTCCTGTTCCATCACGTACCAGCCTCCGTATCCGGCACCGGTGAGGGCGCGGGCGATGCCCGCGATGTCGACGTCGCCCGCGCCGAGGGGGCGGTAGAGGCCCGCCCGGACCGCTTCGCCGTAGGGGACGCGCCCGGCGCGGACGCGGGCCGCCGCGCCCGCGTCCACGTCCTTGAGGTGCACGTGCGCGATCCGGCCGGCGTCGGAGCGCGCCAGGTCCAGGGGGTCGGTGCCGCCGATGAGCAGGTGGCCGGTGTCCAGGCAGAGCGGCACGCCGCAGCCGTCCAGCACCCGCCGCACCTCGGCGGCGTCCTGCACGACGGTCCCGACGTGCGGGTGCAGCGCGACGGGGCGGCCGCGCAGCGCGTCGAGGTTGGCGAGCAGCGCCGCCCAGGCGGCGGCGTCCAGCGCGGGCCGGGCGTCGTAGCCGTCGCGGCCGGTCGCGGCGGCGAGCACCAGCACCGCGCCCGGCGGCAGCGCGGCGAGGCGGCGGCGGATCGCCGGGAGCGGGTCGCGGCGGGGATCGTGCAGGACGGCCGGCGCGAACGCGCCCGCCACCGCCAGCCCGTGCGCGGCGGGCAGCCCGGCGGGCAGGTAGCCGTCGGGGCCGAGCTCGGTCGCCGCCAGGCCGAGCGCCCGCATCTCGGCGAGGACGCGGCCGGGCGCCATCTGGTGGCCCCAGCCGGGCACCTCGCAGACGCCCCAGGAGATCGGCGCCCCCGCCAGCCTCACCGCCGCACCTCCGCCGGGTCCACGGCGCGGCCCTCCCGGCGCGCCAGCTCGCACGCCTCGGCCAGGTAGAACGCCTCCAGCGCGTCGGCCGGGGGGCACGGGTTCGCCAGCTCCCCGGCGGCGACCCGCACGAACGCGCGCAGCTCGGCGTCGTAGGCGTCGGCGAAGCGGTCCAGGAACCCGGTGTAGGGGTCGGCCGGCGCGGCGGCGGCGGGCAGCGCGGTGAGCGGCGTCCGCGCGTCGAGCCCGGCGGCGACGCTGCCCTCGGACCCGAACAGCTCCAGCCGCACGTCGTAGCCGGCGGCGTTGTAGCGGGTCGCGGCGACCGTGGCGAGCGCGCCGTCGTCCAGCACCAGCAGCGCGGCGCCGGTGTCGACGTCGCCGCACTCGCGGAACACCGCGGCGCCGAGGTTCGCGCCGACCGCCATGACCCGCGCGACCTCGCGCCCGGTGACGTACCGGATCGAGTCCAGGTCGTGGATCAGGCAGTCGCGGAACAGGCCGCCCGAGCCGGGCACGTACCCGGGCGGCGGCGGCGCCGGATCGAACCCGCAGGACCGCACGGTGTGCAGCCACCCGAGCCGCCCGGACGCGACGGCCTCGCGCGCGGCCGCGTACCCGGCGTCGAACCGGCGCTGGAACCCGACCTGCACGGGGACGCTCGCGGCGTCCGCCGCCGCCACGATCTGGAACGTTCCATCGAGGTCGGCGGCGAGCGGCTTCTCGCAGAACACCGGTATCCGCTCCGCGATCGCCCGCCGCACGAGCGGCGCGTGCGCGCCGGTGGCGGCGGCCACGACCAGCGCGTCCACCCGCCCGAACAGCTCCTCGACCGACGCGACGGCGACGACGTCGGCACACCCGCCCGGCGCCGCCCCTGCCGAGAAGGTGCCCGCCGGGCCGCCGTCCCAGAACACGCCGACCGCCGCGTCCGGCGCCGCCCCTACCGAAACGGCGTCCTGCGGTCGGCCACCGCCCGAAGAACCGCCGTCCCATGGCCCGGCACCCGCCCCCGCGGCCCGCGAGGGCCCGGCGCCCGGCCCCACGGTGGCGCCGCTTGCACCGTCCGGTGGACGGGCGAGGCCGTCCGGTCGTGCGGCGTTCGCCTGGGAGGCCATCGCGGAGGCTGGGGCGGGGGCCAGGGGGCGGGCGGCGAGGTGGGCGGCGAGGTGCTCGGCCCGCCGGGGGTCGGCGTCGGCGATGAGCAGGAGGCCGACGTCCGGCAGCCGCCGCAGTGCTCCGGCGTGGCGCGCACCGATGCGCCCCGCGCCGGCCAGTCCGATCCGCATGAGGAGGTACCTCCCGGACGGCGGTGGGTGGGCCCTGAGTGTGCTGGAGCGTTCCATGTCCGTCAACGGCCGGGACGGTCACTCACAGGGGATAAGTAGGTGTCCGGAACACGCTGCGCCCGCTACCCACCAAACGCTAGTTTGTCAGGATGCGGGTCTTCCTCACCGGCGCGTCGGGCTTCGTCGGCTCCTACACCGCGCGGGCGCTGCTGGCGGCGGGGCACGAGCCCCGGGCGCTCGTCCGCGACCCCGCCAAGGGCGCGCGCGTCCTCGCGGCCATCGGCGTCGACCCGGGCGACGTCGAGCTCGTGCCCGGCGACATGCTCGATCCCACCACCGTGGACGCGGCCCTGCAAGGCTGCGAGGCGGTGATCCACTCGGCCGCGGCGGTCGGCGTGACCGGCGACGCCGGCGACCTGGTCGCGGTGAACCTGAACGGCACCCGCAACGTGGTCGGCGGCGCCGTCCGGGCCGGGGCGGGCACGATCGTGCACGTGTCCTCGGTCGGGGTGTTCGTCCCGCCGGTCGCGCCCGTCATCACCGCGGACGGGCCGCTCGCCTCGCCGCGCACCGGCTACGGCCGCTCCAAGGTCGCGGCCGAGGAGTACGTGCGCGGGCTGCAGGACGAGGGCGCGCCCGTCGCGATCGTCTACCCGGGCGGGGTGTGCGGGCCCGAGCAGCCCGTCCTGGACTCGCTGATGGAGGGCCTGGTCGGCGCGCTGGACACGGCGTGGCCGATGGCGCCGGGCGGGGTATCGGTCATCGACGTCCGCGACCTCGGCGAGGCGCTGGCCCGCGCCGTCACCGCCGCGTCGGGCGGCGAGCGCTGGGTCCTCGGCGGCCACTACCTGACCTGGCCGCAGTACGCCGACATCTGCGACGCCCTCACCGGCGTGAAGTGCCGCCGCGTGAAGGTCCCGGCGGCGGCGCTGCTGGCCGCCGGGACGCTGCTGGACCTCGCCAAGCGCGTCAAGCCCTTCCACTACCCCCTCACCCGGGACGCCGCGGAGTTCATGGTCCGCCTCGTCCCGACCGACGACGCGCCGGCGCTGGACGCGCTCGGCCTGAAGCCGCGGCCGGTCGAGGAGACCGTCGCCGACGGCCTGCGCTGGCTCGCCGCCGCCGGCCACCTCCCGGCGGCCCGCGCGGGCCGCCTCGCCCCCACCGACGTCAAGGAGTCCTGACCCATGCCGAACCCCGCCCAGCGCGCGATGGCCCCGCTCATCCAGCGGATGGCCGGCTCCGTCTGGTTCTCCAAGGTGGGCCCGAAGATCGTCCCCCGGCTGGACAAGGTCATCTCCAAGGCGACCGGCGGCCGCGTCCTGATGAGCCAGGGCATGGTGCCGAGCCTGCTGCTCACCACCACCGGCGCCAAGAGCGGCCAGCCGCGCGAGGCGCCGCTCGCCTGCGTCCCCGAGCCGGACGGCACCTGGCTCGTCGTCGGCTCCAACTTCGGCCGCGAGAAGCACCCCGCCTGGACGGGCAACCTCCTGAAGACCCCGGCGGCCACCGTCACCTTCAAGGGCCGCCGCACCCCCGTCACCGCACACCTCTTGGAAGGCGACGAACGCGAGCAGGTCTGGCCGACGCTGCTGAAGGTCTGGCCCGTCTACGACCAGTACGCCGCCCGCGTCGACCGCAACCTCCGCGTCTTCCGCCTCACCCCCACCGCCGCCGAAAAGGCCGCCGGCTGACACCGGCTTCGACGCAGATCACGAGTCCGGGCCGTTCGCTGCGCTCGCGCTCCAGGCACGTACGGCTTCCACCAACGCCTCGGAGAGCTCGCGGTACGAGCACTCGAACGCCTCTGCCCGTACACGCCAGACCCCACGCACGAACGCGATGTCCACCCACGGCTCCCGGCTGCCCCAGGAGACGGTCAGTTTCAGCACCGAGTGGCTCAGATCGGGGAAGAGCGATCCCATCACCGGGACCGAGCACGCCGCTTCAAGCAGTTCCCGCCCGCCGGAGAAGACCGGATCGTGGAGCAGCCAGTCCCACTGCGCCCGCACCGGATCATCGCTTTCCAGCACGCGGGCGAGCTTCGAGACCTTCATGAAGGGAAAGCGCCGCGCGAACTCATCGAGCGACCGCCCGTCCTCCACGCATCGGCCATCGCCACGACCTCATCGAGGTCGGACGTCGTTCCCGTGGCCGCCTGAATCCGCCCCGCGCTGACGGAGACGGAGAAGGAGCGACACTCGATGACCAATGCGACAGAGACGATCCCGTTCCCGGCGGCGATCCTCATCGACGCCACTCCGGCCGACGACGCAACCGCATCGGATCCACCCAACGGCGAACCCAGAGCAGCGGCCCGCACCCGAAAAGCCGCCGCAAGGCCGCCGGCCGCCACGACATCCGGATAGAACTCCGTTCGCACCCTGCCGTAAGAATCCATCGAACGATCGATGACGTCCACAGAACCGTTCACTGCCCCGAATCGTCTGCTGTAGGGGGTGTTCCCCGGCTCGTTCCATGACCTGAAGGCCGCGCGGATCCGTGGTGTTGCCCGCGCACTGGCCGCCCGCGCCCCATCGTCCTGGCCTACCAGGGCGCCGAGCCAGCGTCGCCGGCCCTTTGAAAGGCAAGGCCAAGCCGATGGCGATTCCTCCAAAGCCACCCCCCTCGCCCAGGCACCGGAGAATGCGGCCGAACGAACGGAAAAGTTTCCATCGGCGACTCCCACACGAAATCCGGGCCATAAGACCCCGACAACGGTGATATCGTCGAACCTGCCCCAATGAAGAATGGCCCGCCTTTCCTTTCGGCCACCGCCGCCATGGGAAATCCAGGACGACACGACGAAATCAATAATTCAAGACCGCAAGATATCCATTATCATCTTGACCCGTCTGTCGATGTGCCGAACGCATCGAATACTGTTCCGCCCATCTTCGAGAGTGATCCGACCGGTGAGATGCGCCATCAGGACCGACTCATAGCATGAGCAGAGAATCTCCATCACGTCATCCACGGAGACACCCCTGGAAAGGGTTTAAAAAAAGGCGCACAAATGTCATCATAAAAGGCCCGACGGCCGGTCTCGCCGTCTCTTCCGGTAGCCGATCACACCGATCGAGAAAATTTTCCACACAGTTGGCATCGAGCGACCATACAAGGGGATTTCTGGCGCGGTACTCGAATACCGAAGCAATGAGTTCCGCCCCGCATTGACTCCAGAATTCCATCTGACACTCCTTGTCCACAACGGCCGCTTACCGCGCCGATACAGCGGCCACATTGCACGGGCGCGTCGACTCCTATCCTACAACTGAATTCCAGAATAGCCGTTCGCCCGCCCCGCACAGTCCTGTCGACGAATTCCGCAAGCGGGCCTTGATGATGCGATTATTCCGTCAGCCTCATACTCGTTCTCGTCGATTGCATTGAACGATATTTGTTCAACATCGGTATGCACCTGAGGGGTCAGATCAGTTTCATAGACGCGAACATACCCAAGCTCACCGGCCAGTTCTTTCAGCTTTCTAAACGTAGTAGGTGTGGAGGCCGTTGATGGTCAGCTCGTAGGTGACCTGTGAGGTGTCGTAGCGGTGGACCGTCCGAACGGTCGCGGTACCACCGTCGGGCTGCTGGAGTTCGTCGCCCTGGCGGAGGCCGGCGGCGTTGACAAAGGATGCCTGGTGATGTCGTAGAAGAAATGGTTCGCGGCGACTGCCAGCCGCTCGTCCAGCGACGCGGCACCACCACACTGTGGCCACGATGAGAACCCCGGGGTCAAGAGCTCGGCGATCTCCCACATCCATCCAGAATCAACCGGTGCGCAAGATCTGGCAACACCACAGTCCGACGTTATACCGGCCGATCACCGATGAACCATGTGGGACACGCCCCGAAGCCGGACCACACGATTCCAAAAGCCGCAAGAACGATCACTGTAGTCAAGGTTTCTTATTAAATGCCGAGCCCATTATCACGCAGCCATCGAATACCGTCCAGGTAGCGCAGGAAATTTTCCGAAAGCTTCGGTGCAACGGCCACTATCGAATCGAACGGCGTTGCCCTGAAACGCCCCAACCATACCTGAACAAGAGGTGGGAGGTCATGAACGGAAATATTATCGAACCTGTCTCGATGGAGAATTATCTGTGTTTCCGGATCAATTTTCACCAAATGCCCTGGCACTCCACAGAGGTCTACGTCGACGAACTCCGCCGCACTGATGTCGAGGGCCCATTCTACCTGCCGATACAGCTCTATCATGCGCGCTACATGAAGATCGCGGGCCGCGAGGGATGAATTTGGCATAATAGCCATGATCGCCCCAATGGCTCCTCTGATAACCACGCGATCGAATACGCAGCCATGGGCATAGAAAACCGATCCTCCGTTCACATTCTCGATCAGACTGTCTTCGACATGGACCCCCTGTATACTTCCCCCTGAAACCATGCACTCTCTCACGGAGGCGCCGCGTACCGTCAAGCGGTATTCCGGGTCGTCGAACTGAGCCAGCGCACAGGAAATTAGCTTACTGTTTACGATCTCAACGTTTTCATAGCAGTGCATTGAACCCACGATTTTGACGCCCAGAAATTCCCGTCCCTCAATGCGCACAGCTATCGAACTCCTTTCAGAAAAGTACCCGATCAGCGGAACATGTCATCGAGATAATCGTCGCTGGGATGGCCATAAGTCATGATCTGGAAGGGGCTCGTGATGTACGGCCTGCTCCAATGGTCTCGCCACGACCCTTCACTGGGACCAGTGATGTCCACACTAAAAGTTCGCCCATTGGCCCTGATCTCAAAGTCGGGGACCGCCTGTCCGGGCATAGCGTTACCCATATGCGTGATGTTTCCATCGGCCACGACACCGGGATGCCCGGCCACGGCACTTTCCACCACCGAACCGTAGAATACTCGCTTCAGGAACGGCTTCTCCAGCACTGCGGCACGTTGTGCCGGGGTGACCAGATCGCCGAGGTCGACGGCACTACGCCCAGTGACTTCGTTCAGCGCTGATCCAAGCTGGCGATAACTCGCTCTTCCCGATTCTCCCAGAGCATGGATGGGATGAGAACAAGGAAGGTTGTCATTGTGGACGAGGACCGGGGTGTTACCGGCGAGGACGTAGTAGGTGTGGAGGCCGTTGATGGTCAGGTCGTAGGTGACCTGTGAGGTGTTGTAGCGGTGGACCGTCCGAACGGTCGCGGTGCCGCCGTCGGGCTGCTGGAGCTCGTCGCCCGGGTGCAGATCGGCTGCGTTGGTGAAGGCCGCCTGGGTGATGTCGTAGAAGGGGTGGTTCGTGGTGGTCGTCAGGCAGCTCGGCGGACCGCGCCCCCTATACGCCGTGCTGACGGTCAGGTCCACGAAGTCGTGGCCGGCCTTGGTGACGATGAGGCGCTGCACCTTGTGCTTCTCGGTGCGGCCGCCCGGCATGGACGCGACGACCTTGCCACCGGCTTTGACCCGCCGAAGAGTTTGACGAGCGCGTCTTCCTGGCCGCACCCCACCGGGAGCGGACACCATATCTTTACGGCAACTGACGCGCCTCTCTACAGCGGCATATCCGTGTCGGCAAACGATCTACTGGTCGATCGCCAGGCCCAGAAGCCATGTAGAAAAACCGCCTTACGGTCATTCGGCCATGCCCACCATGAACGGAAGTGCCCTCAAAAATTCTGCATAATGCGGATCTTCGGATCGGACCGCCTCTTCTTCGAGAAGAGCGGAAAATTCCCTTCTGTCCTCAATGGAAAGCTGGAGTAGTTCCTGTGCGATGTGCTCCATGCCCCGAACCGCAACATCGGGATCCAGTTCATCCGAAGGCGAATTCTCCAGCAATAGCAGGGCTCCCACTATCGCGCGCACCAGCGGCCGTGCGTCCATCAAGGCGCCATCCTTAGTTCAATCGTGGTGATACCGGCACTCGCCATGAATCTACCTGCCGCTGCGATCGCCGCAGGTGTGGGCAATTCCCATACCGGTCGCAAACCGTGATAAGCCGCCGTCGCCGCCTGCCTGCGGGCTTGATCGACCGCTTTCGCGGTGAACATGGGGTTGCTCTTGCGATCAATGATCTCATCGCCTTGGAGGCCATCAAACTTGGCCGTCACCGGATCACCGTCGATGCCGGGCATCTCAAGCTGAGGAGCCAGGGATCTCCCGCTGCCCAGATCTGATCGAGCACCGGCCACTCCGGACTGATAATTGTAGTCCTTGGGCTTCATTCCATACCGAGGTGCGGGGAGGCGCAGGTCACCGCCCTCCGGCACCCAGTCCACCGCGTCGGCAGCGCATGTGCAATTGGGCTCGTCGCAGTTGTGGACGAGGAGGGGGGTGGGGCCGGCGAGGACGTAGTAGGTGTGGAGGCCGTTGATGGTCAGGTCGTAGGTGACCTGTGAGGTGTTGTAGCGGTGGACCGTCCGAACGGTCGCGGTGCCGCCGTCGGGCTGCTGGAGCTCGTCGCCCGGGTGCAGATCGGCTGCGTTGGTGAAGGCCGCCTGGGTGATGTCGTAGAAGGGGTGGTTCGTGGTGGTCGTCAGGCGGCTGGGCGGGCCGCGGCCCCGGTGCGCCGTGCTGACCGTGAGGTCCACGAAGTCGCGATCGGTCTTCGTGATGATGACGCGCTGCACCGTGTGCGTCTCCGTGCGGCCGCCTGGCATGGACGCCGCGACCCTGTCACCGGCCTTGACCTTGCTGATCGGCTTGGCCTTGCCGTTCGCCATCAGCACCGGCGTCGCCCCTGCGAAACTGTGAGTTCTGCAGCCGCGGAACAGACGACCGCCGATCGCGCCCCCCACTGCGCCGCCGACGGCGCCGGCCGCGGCGCCGGAGGCGGCGGCGCCCGCGGCGCCGCTCCAGGAGCAGCCCCCGGAGCGCTTGCCGCAGGTCAGGCCGTAGCTCATGCCGCCCTCCGCGGCACCTGACAGGCCGCCGATAGCGGCGCCTTCGAGGGCATCGGTGGCGAGTTTGGGCAGGATCCTGCCCAGCGCGGACTCAGCGAGCTTGCCGCCGAGGCTGCCGCCCAGGGCGCCTCCCACGGCGCCGCCGAGGCCGCCGATCAGCATCGACTCGCCGAAGGACTTCGCCGAGCACGCGCCCTTCTGGCCGTCCATGCACTTGGCACCCTGATCGACGGCGGCGCCGACCATGCCGGCGAGCATGCCGCAGCCGACGGCTCCGGCGACCGCGCCGACGCCCATCGTCAGGACGCCGAGGGCGGCCTCGCAGCCCATGAAGGTCGCGGTGGAGAGGGCGAAGGACGCGATGGCCGCGCCGTGGTGCTGGATGAACGTGGCGCTGGTGTGCACCGCCTTCGCTGTGGCGTGATAGGCGTACTTGCCCAGTTCGTAGAGCTTGTTATATCGATCGATGGCGGCCGCCTTCGCCCGTGCGGCCGCACGTTTCGCCGCGGCTCTGGCCTGCGCCGCCTTCCGCCTCGCCTGGACGTACATGTCGTGGATCTCTTGGTCGATGAGCCGAATCTGCCGCTCCATCGAGGCGATGGCCGCGCTGATGCCCCGGCTGAGCGCCGACAGCACCCGGCCGGTGTGCTTGATCAGCCAGGACGTGCCCTGCGTGAGCGCCTGCCAGGTCGAGCCGGCGGCGTGGACGATCGGCTGGACGACGTACTTGTTGACCATGCTGGCGCCCTTGCAGATCAGCCCGAAGCCGCTCCAGCAGTGGCCGGTCGGGTCGGTGCCGAGCAGCGGGTTGTCGCCGACGTAGGCGTGTGGGTTCGCCTGGGCGGAGTCGGGGACGGGGTCCAGGGAGACGGTGTCCTTGTTCTGGAACTGCCCCGTCTTCGGGTTGTACCAGCGGGCCGCCATGTTGACCTGGCCCGTGGTGTCGTCGGTCCAGCCCGACTGGTAGCCGAGGTCGCCGCTGACGGAACCGGTGAGTCCGGTGACGTTGCCGAACGGGTCGTAGGTCTTGGCTCCGACGAGGGCGCCGCCGGTCGCGGTGAAGTCGCCGACGACATCGCTGTGCTGGTCGAGGTAGGCGAGGACGCCGCCGGTGCCGCCGTTCGGGGCGCCGATGCCGACCAGGGAGTCCGACGGCGTCCAGGTGTAGGTGGCGGACCCGTCGGAGGCGAGGGTGGTGCCGGCGCCGGAATAGGAGAAGGCGCGGCCCGTCCCGCCGGTACTGGTGGTGGCCTTGAGGACGCGGCCGAGGGCGTCGTGGTCGTAGGTCTGGGATCCGGCGGCGGCCGACTGCTCGATCTGCTGACCGTAGGCGTCGCTGGTCGCCGTCAGCGTCCCCGACGCCGCGCTCTGGCCCGACAGCGTTCCACGGGCGGTGTAGGAGTAGGTGACGGTGCCGTCGGAGGTGAGCTGGTCGCGGGCGTCGTAGGTGTAGACGTCCGCGCCGACACGGGTGCGGTTGCCCGAGTCGTCGTACTCGTACCCGGTGGTGGCGGTGCCGTTGTTCCAGCTCGTCAGCCGGTTCGCCCAGTCGTAGCTGTAGGTGTTCTGGACGGCGCCGCCGAAGCCGGTCGTCGACTTGGCGGTCTCGTTGCCGTTCTCGTCGTACCCGTAGGCGATCGAGGCGATGGTGGCGCCGGCCGCTGATTTGAGGGTGTCGCCGGTCAGCCGGTGTTGATGGTCGTAGGTGTACGCGCGGGTGTTGCCGCCGGTGCCGTAGGTGACGCCGGTCAGCTGCGAGAGATCGTCGTAACCGTAGGTGAGGGTGGTGCCCGTCGCCGGATCGGTGAGGGTGGAGAGCCGGTCGGCGCCGTCGTAGGTGTAGCCGGTGGTCCCGGCGGCGTCCGTGCGGGAGGTGACCAGGCCGTCGTTGTTGTAGGCGAAGGTGCTGGAGCCCGCGGCGCCGGACGCGGTGAGCAGCAGGCCGCGGTCGTTGTAGGTGAAGGTCTCGTCCGTGGCGGCCGCGCTGCCCGCCTCGGCGGTTCCGGCGGTCAGCATCCGGCCGTCGTGGTCGTAGGTGAAGGAGCGGTCGGCGGTGGGCGCGTCGGCGCCGCCGCCGCTTTGGCCTGTTATGCGGCCGAGGTCGTCGTAGGCGGTCGAGACGGTGACGCCGCCGGGCAGGGTGGTTCGGACGGAGCGGCCACCGGCGTCGTAGGCGGTCGTCGTCGTCCGGTCGGCGGCACCGCTGTAGAGGGCGGTGGCCGGTTCGAGGACCGACTCCGGCAGGTTCCAAGAGGTGTAGCCGTAGATCCAGTTGTTGCCGCGGCCGTCGGTGTAGCGGGTGCGGTTGCCTGCGGCGTCGTACCCGAACGTCGTGGTGATGGAGTGGTCGGCGTCGACGGGCTGGACCTCGGCGGTGATGTCGCCGAGGGCGTCCAGGGTGAGGGTCGTGGTGTGCCCGCGGGCGTCGGTGCTGGACCGGAGCCTGCCCATGGTGTCGTACGTCGCCGATGTGCTGGACAGCACGGAGCCGTCGGTGTCGAGCCGTTCGGTCTTGGTGGCCAGGCCGTACTGGTTCAGGGTGGCGCGCGTGGCGGTGCCGTCGTCGGCGATCGTCTTTGTCCGGCGGCCGAGCGGGTCGTAGCGGTACTGGGTGACGCCGCCCGCCGGGTCGGTGACCTGCGTGGATTCGCCTGCCTTGTCGTAGGCGTAGGACGTGGTGGCGCCGTCGGGTGTCGTCGTGCTGGACGGCCACGTGCCGCCCGGGTCGTCGGCCGACGCGGTGTAGGCGTAGCGGCTGATGGCGGCGGTCGGCGTCGGGTAGCGGTCGAGGACGGTGGAGGTGAGGACGCGGCCCAGGTGGTCGTAGGTCTTCTGGGTCTTCGCCCCGGTCGGGGTGGTGACCGACAGCGGCTCGCCGTTCGCGTCGTAGACGGTCCGGGTAACGCCCCCGGCGGGGTCGGTCACCGCGCTGACGTCGCCGAACTGGTCGTACTCGTAGTGGGTCGTCTTGCCGAGCGGATCGGTGACGTCGCTGACGTTGCCGTCGTCGTCATAGGTGCGGTGGGTGGTGGCGGTGACGGGTGCGCCGCCCCCCGCCGGGGTGTAGCCGGGCAGGGTCGTGCCGGACTCGTGGCCGCCGGCGTCGTAGGCGACGGTGGTGGTATCGCCGTTCGGATCCTCGGTCTCGGTGGTCTCGCCGAAGGTGTCGTAGCCGCTCATGGAGACCGGATGCGTGGACACCGGAGTACCGCCGCCGGTCTCGGCGTTGACGGTCGGAGCGGTCGTGATCGCGAGCCGGCCGGCCTCGTCGTAGGTGTAGCGGGTGATGCGGGACTGCGGGTCGGTCATCTGCGTCGGCATGCCGCGCTGGTCGAGCAGCCAGCTCGTCGTCGCGGTCTGGTACGAGTGGACGGTGCCGCCGGTGCGGCCCTTGCCGTACAGGCCGGCGACCTCGGCGCCGGTGAGGAGCCGGTCGTAGACCTGCACGTTGGCGACCGACCCGGTCAGCAGGTCGGCGGCGGCGCTCTTGTACTGGCCACGCCCGACCACGAGCGGACCCGTCGCGTTGTAGGGGGTGGGGTCGGTCGCGGTGCCCTGCGCGGTGCCGTTGACGTACAGGGTCATCGTGCCGTCGGCGGCGTTGAACGCCCCGACGAGCTGGGTCCAGGTCCCGGCGGCCGGCGTATCGGTCGTCGAGAGGGCGCGCACCCCGGCCGGGTCGGCGTCGGTGTCAGCGGTGACGCGGCTGAACGCCCACTTGTTGTCGGGTCCGTCGTATTGCAGGTAGAAGCCGCTGTCGTGGGCGCCGTCCTGGCTGAGGACCGTCTGGAAGGCGGTGGCCGATGTGGCGGCCAGCTTCACCCACGCCGAAACCGTGAAGTTCTGTGAGGTGTCCAGCACCGGGCCGTTGGTGGCGATGTCCTGGCCGGCCGTGCCGGGAAGGACCGCGGCCTGGTCGGCCCAGGTGACGCCGCCGCCGACGGTGGCGCTGTTCCCGGTGCCCGACACGTCGGCGACCGTGCCGCCCGACGTCTGGTCGAGCTTCCACCAGGCGACCGGATGGCCGGGGGTGTCGCCCTCCAGCGTCCGGCTCGTCATCCGGCCCATCGGATCGTAGGTGTAGGCGGTCGAGTACGCGTAGCCGGTCGGGTCGCTCTGGGTGCTGCGCGCCACCTGGTCGTCGGGCGTGTAGGTGACGGTGGTGGTGCGCGCCAGGCCGCCGGGGTCGAGGGTGGTGCCGGTGACGCGGTCGGCGGCGTCGAGCGCGGCGGTGGTGACGGTGGCTCCGTTGTTGGTGACCTGCTTGACGGGGTTGCCCGCCGCGTCGTATTCGGTGGACCGCTCGACGAACGGTGAACCGCCGGTGGAGTCGGTACGGGTGATCGTCACCGGCAGGTCGTTGTCGGTGTAGGTGTAGGTGGTGGTGTTGCCCATCGCGTCGGTGAGCGAGGCGAGCCGTCCGGCCGGGTCGTAGGCGCGAGAGGATTCCACCAGGTCTTTCGGGGATTGCGGGGCTCCGGGGTCCCCGGTGTAGCCCTTCAGGGTCTGGGTCGTCGGCTGGCCGTTCGGGTCGTAGCCGTAGGCGGTGGTGATGCCGCTCGGGCTCTTGTCGGTCGCCTTGTTGCCGTAGGCGTCATAGGTGGTCTCGGTGATCTTGCCGAGCGCGTCGGTGGCGGTGGTGGCCTGGCCGTACTGGTTGTAGCCGGTGGAGATGGTGCGCGGGGCGTCCCCGCCGGTGAGGTCGGCGATGGTCTGGGACGTCGGCTGACCGTCGGCGTCGTACACCGAGGTGGTCCGGGCCGTGTGGACGGCACCGGTGATCCGGTTGGTGATCGGCGGTCCGGTCGTGGTGAGGTCCTGGCCCATGCCGTCATAGGTGTGGGAGGTGACCAGCCCCAACGGGTGGGCGTCCGCTATCTCGGTACTGGTCAGCGGCCGGCCGAGGCCGTCGTAGGTGTACTTGGTGATCTTGCCCGCGGCGTCGGTGACCGACGCGACGTCGCCGTTGCGGAAGTAGACGATCGAGGTCGTCGCACCGCCCGGCGACACGGTCCTGACGGGCAGTCCGGCCGGCGCGTAGCCGGTGTCGGCCGCCGCGACCGAGGTCCCGTCGGTGTAGGTGATCCTCGTGGTGCGGCCGTGCGGGAAGCCCGGCACCGGCGGCGTCGTCACGCCGGTGGTGTTCCCCGCCGCGTCGTAGGTATAGGCGGTCTTGTAGGTGTCGTCGGACGCGCCGCTCGACCGGCCGTCGCGGACCGCGGCGGTCAGGTCGTTCAGCGGGCTCGGCGTCAGCTGTGCGGTGGTGTCGTCCGGCAGATAGCTCGTGTAGGTCGTCGAGCACTTGTCGGCGGCCTGGTCCTGGCACGTGGTCCGCGAGACGGCGTTGCCACGCACGTCGTGGCCGGTGATCTGCACGTTGCCGTTGGGATCGGTGATGGTGTGCAGGAACCCGCCGGAGTCGTAGCCGTAGGTGGTGCGGTTCCCCAGGCCGTCGTACTCGGCGACGGGACGGTAGCCGTTGCCCGGATCGTACTGGTGAACCAGCTTCTTGCCGCCCGGATCGGTGACGTTGACGGTGACCGTCGGCGCCAGCCCGTAGGAGTTCCTCCCGGCGGTGAAGTGGCGGACGACGTCCTCGCCGGACAGTTGCGAGCGGTAGAAGGCGACCTCGGAGATCGACCCGGTGAAGTAGCCGGCGGTGTTGGTGGGATGCGCCGTCCAGTTGCCGCCCGAGGCGCCCGCCCCGACGTAGACGTAGTTGGCCGTGCTGGCGGTGAGGGTCGCGGACAGCGTGCCCTGCGCCACCCCGTCGAGGTACATGGTCTGGTTGGCGGCCGCGGCGGTCAGCGCGACATGGTGCCAGACCCCGTCGTTGACCTTGGCCGCGGAGAGCAGCGGGCTCTTCGTACCGTTGGCGTCCCAGAACTTGCCGTGCAGCTTGCCGTCGGTGCCGATGTACAGGGCGGGCACGTAGTTGCCCGTGGGCGGCCCGAGAGGATCGGACTGCTGCCCGTACAGGACGCCGCCCGCGACGTTGCCCGCCGGGACCTTGAACCACATCTCGACCGAGCCCGGCGAGGTCTTCACCTGGTCGGCCGCCGGCATCTGCACGTAGGACGACGTGCCGTTGAACGTCGCGGCGGTGGCGTCGGCGAACGGTCCCGTGGTGCCGAGGGTGACGCCGGAGTAGGCGGCCGGGCTGGAATTCACCTCGTTGAGGGCGGCCGTCGCGCCCGCGGCCTCGCCGAGCCGGTGGTAGCCGGTCGGCTGCGAGCCGAGCACCGCGGCCCGGTACACCTGCGAGGACCCCGCCACGGTGGGAGCGGCGAGGTCCCACGAGCCGCCGTTCTGGTCGGTGACGTGCTTGACGGTCGTGGTCACCGGATCGTAGGTCACGGTGGCGTGGATCTTGCCCGACGGCCGCACCACCGACGACAGCAGGCTCGTGGCCCGCTTGCCGGTCTGGTAGAGGTCGGCGACGTCGGCCGTGACGAGCGGCCGGTCGTACAGCGCGACGTCCGCCATGGCGCCCTTGAAGTAGGTGCCGTAGGTCGTGGTGGACGTCGTGCTGGAGTGCGGCTGGTCGGGCCAGGTTTGTCCGAGGTAGCCGGTGCCGAGGTAATGGTGGATGAAGGAGTTCGGGGAGTAGCCGAAGTCGAAGGACGACGAGCCCGCGGCCGTCCCGACCTTCGCGTTGTCCAGCCACATGGTCTGTCCCGTCGGCCCTCCGGACAGCACCACGTGATGCCAGTTCCCATCGGCGACCGACGCGGTGGTGCTGATCGGGCCGGGGGTCTCCCCGTCCCACCAGAAGGTGCCCTTGAGCTTGCCGTCGGTGCCGATGTACAGGGCGGGCGTGTAGTTCCCGCCGGCGGTGTTGGTCGCGGCGATCTCTTTGTCGGAGTAGGAGAGCAGGACGCCGGGCCCCTGGGACGACTTGAACCACAGCGACACCGATTCGCCTGTCGACACACCCATGTGCAGGTCGGGGAGGGCGATCTGGGACGTCGTGCCGTTGAACGCGGCCGCGGTCGCGGCCCCGCCGGCCAGCGGGCCCGCCTGGCCGAGCGTGACGTTGTTGTAGACGCCGTTGTCGACTCCTTCATTGGCCAGGACGGCGCTCTTGGCGGCCGTTCCCGTACTCTCGGCGAGCGGCCAGAACGACACCGCGCCCTTGTCGAGGGCCTGCTCATAGTGGGGCGAGGCGCCCTCATAGCCGTACCGGGTGCAGTTGGGGGCGGTGTCGACGGGTGAGCAGACCTGGGTGAGCTGATCACCGTTGTAGGTGTAGGCCCAGGTCAGCGCCGTCGAGGAGTCATCGATGGTCGAGGGATCGGTCGTCACGGTCGCCACGTGCGCGGCGGTGGCGCCGGCCGGGGTGTTCCACGTCACGTGCAGGCTGCGGCTCGCCGCCGCGGACGTCATGGTGGTGACCTGCCCGGACGTGCGGGTGAAGGTCACCGCCCGGCCGGATGCGTCGGCGACCGACGTGAGTCCGTAGGAGCCCGTGCCGAGGGATTGCGTGAAGGTGTAGACGGTGTCGTTCTTGTCGGTCAGACGATAGCCGCCGGTGATCGACGTGAAGGTGACGAACCGTCCCTGCGGTGGGGTGAACGTGCCATCGGAGTTCTTGCCGAACCCGACCGTGGACCCGTCGGGGTAGGTGACCGCGACGCTGCGAACCGTTCCCGCGGGCGTGTACCACTCAGTGGCCTTGGCGTCGAAGACGCTCGACCAGCCCGTGCCGAAAGCGCCGGTGGCGCGCGGGTCGCGGGAGTTGTAGTCGCGGACGACCGAGAGGCTCGGGCCTACCACGCTGACGTCGGCATCGGTCGCGGACGAGGTGTAGTTGCCGGTCGCGGGATCGAAATCGCGCTCGGAGTTCTGAGCGAGCCCCGAAGTGACTTCCGGTTGCGGAACATCGATCGGCAGGGCGTTCATCACGGGTGCCGGCGAGTAGTTCGTCCCGTCGTAGGCGACCGCGGCCCAGTAGTAGGTGCGCCCCCATTTCAGCTTTCCCGCGGGGACCTGCCAGGTCGCCGTACTCGACGGCGCCTTCGGGGTCACAAGGCCCGAGTCGGCGACGGTGTTGCCGTCGGAGTCGGTGACGCGGAAGTCGTACTTCAGCGTGGTGGTGAGGTTGGGATCCTTGCCGCCCCACGCCTCCAGCTGCGGTGTGAGCGTGTCGGCGTGCTGGCCGTTGCCCGGGAGCTGACCGTATACCTGCGGGAGCATCGCGCCGGTGTAGGTGAGGAACAGGTACGGTCCGCCCGTCGGGGTGTAGGCGGTGTTGAACTGCTTCCAGTGCAAGGCGTCGGTATTGGCGGCGAACAGGGCGAGGCCATAGTCGTTCTGGCCCGCGGCCCAGTTGTTGAAGGTGGTCGTGGAGAGGGAGACCGTCAGCCAGTCGCCCTTCGTCCGGTCTCCGCCGGTATTGGCGCAGGCGTTCGGGACGCTCGGGGTGAGGGTGCCGATCGCCGCGCCGTAGTGGGGGCCGGGATAAGCGGTGACGGTCGACGGGGACCAGTCCTGATCGATCGCCGAGACGTCGAACCGCTCGGCGGTGCAGGTCGGCGCCCAGGTGTCGAAGAGTTTCAGCTGCGCGGCGGACACGGTCGCCTTCGAGCCGTCGATCCCGGCGCGCGGGAACTTCAGGAATGCGTGCGCGCTGTGGGGCCCCGAGTCGTAGGAGCCGATTTTGATCGTCTGCTCCATCGAGTGGTCGCCGGGGTCGATGCCGGATTCGGCGTAGGTGGTGGTCCAGGTGAAGACGTTGTCGTAAGAGGGATCGACGGTCACCGGGAACACCCGTTCCGGCGCGTGCAGCCAGGCGTCGTCCAGGGTGACGGTGAGGGCGGGCGCACCGTCCTTCTGGATCAGCCCGTAGGCGACGGCATGGGTGCTCGCCCCTTCCCCGGAACGTTCGTCGATCTTCGAGTCGAATGCATAGGCCGCCGGGATACGGCCCTTCGCCGTGCCGGCCGCGTCCACGAGCTCGATGGACCCGTCGGCCGCGCGCCGGGCCTTCACCCCCTTCAACCTCAGCGGGAAGACCCAGGTGTTGGAGGCGTTCGCGTCCCGGAGGACGATCGACTCCTTCATGCCCGTCGAGGTTGGCCAGACCGACAGGTCGGTGGATGGCAGCACGCCCGGATAGGTGACCACCGAGCCGGAGACGCTCGGCGTGACCGGAGCCGCCCCCTGGAGCGCGTACGACAGTTCCCGGCCGTCTCCGCCGATCCTTGCCAGGACCGGATCCGACGCCTGCTGCGCGAAGTCGACGGTCACCTCGTTGGCCTTCTCGTGCCAGCGTCGATCGGTCCCCTGCCGGACGGTGGTGTCGATCGGGCGCCAGTCGCCGTGCCCGTCCTTGTAGTTAATCGGGCTCTGCGCCAGCTTGCGGGTGGTGGAACCGTCCGCGTTGCGGAAGTAGTCGCTCGTCGCCGACGACTTCGCGGCGTCTCGGCGGCTGGTCGAGGGCAGATAGCCGACGCGCGCCTTGCTGCTCTGGCCCTTCGGGACCTTCCGGGAGCCGGGCGCGTACGCGCCCAGCTCGCCCTTGCCACGTCCCGGTTTCCGGCCCGTGCCGACGCGCGCTTCCGTCGCCGAGGCCGGCGCTGCGTGGGTCTTGCCCCCCGCCGTACCGGACCTCTGCACGGGCAGCGGCCCCCAATGCGGCGAGGGCTTTCCGGCGATCCAGCCGAGCACTCCGGTGACCCCGGCGAACGACACCTCGGGCAGCCCCTCGGACGCCATCGCGGGCTGCTCGGTCATCGCCAGGGCCAGCACCACCGTCATGACGGCGGCGGTGCGGCGCGCCGCCGCGCTGTAGCGGAGGTTGCGCAGGACGCCCGCTCGCCACCGTCCGGCGGGGCGACGCGGACGGCCCCGGCCATGCCGGCACCAGAGCGACAGCCTGTAGAGGAGCCCCGCGACGTAGCCGCTGAGCGCGGCGGCGAGGCCGGCGCCGAGCAGGACGATCAGGATACCCAGGATCTGTGCGCTCGGCATCGACCACCGGCCTCTCCGGCGCCTCCCTCCGACGAGCGGGCGGCGGCTCCAACGATGATCTCCTCCGCGAAGATCAGGCGGCGTCAACGTAAGCGATCACCCGGCGGCCGGACAAGATCCTGACAAGAATCGAAAACGGAGGATGCCGCCGGAATTTCGGCACGAAAGACCTTGGAGAGGCCATTTTCCCGGCATAAGATCCCCTCCGAATACTCTCCCGGACTCGGAACGATCCGAAGGAACACGAGGTGAAGACGCATGCCCGCGCCTCGCACAATCCCCGGTATCAAGAGATCGTCCGCCGCCGAAGCCGGTGCCGTCGCGAAGGCGCGTCGCGCAATGTTCATCTCTCTGACAGCTCTTCGCAACAGCTGGAGGCGGCTCTCACCCCCTTGGCAGACCGGCTCCCTCGTGACGGCGGCCATCGCCGTCCTCGTGGCGGCCGGCCTCGTCATCGACACCTCTTCCGGCGGGACGCCGCCGCGCGCACGTCAGTACTCGTCGTTCAAGGCATGCCTGCTCACCGACGCGCAGGGCATCGCCGGACGGGACGCCGCGCCTGTATGGACGGGGATGCAGAAGGCGTCGCTGAAGACGCACGCCATGGTCCAGTACACGGCCGTCGCCGGGCCTCCGACCGTCGCGAACGCCCGGACCTATCTGTCCGGCCTGGTGCAACGCCGTTGCGGTGTCGTCCTCGCCGTCGGGAAGATCCCGGTGGAGACGGTCATGACGGTGGGGCGGGACTTTCCCGCGGCTCTCTTCTTCGCCGTCGGGGCGGGGAGCGGCGCCGGGAACGTCCGTGCGGTCGGCGGCACGAGCGGTGACGTCGAGCGGGCCGTGGCCGGTGCCGTCGGGTCAGGCCGTCGGGGGTGACTTGCGGCGGCGGCCTCGCATGACGCGGGAGAGTTTCCAGCCGACGAGGAGGTAGGCGACGACGACGCCGATCGTGTTGAGGATGACGTCGTCGATGTCGAAGGCGCGGCCCGGGACGGCGAGGCCCTGGATCGACTCGATGAACAGCGACACGAAGAAGCCGATGACGCCGAGGCGGATCGGGCCGCGCAGCCGCACCGACGCCCACGGGAGCAGGACGCCGAGCGGTGCGAGCAGCAGCAGGTTGCCGCCGATCTGCAGGATCGCCTGCTTCGGCGGCTGCTCGGTGTAGAAGCGCAGCGTGTGCCCGGGGTGGGTGTTGCCGACGGCCCACCCGTTGTCGTGCACCGGCGTCAGCGTGAGCTGGTAAGCCATGTAGCCGAAGGCGGCGAGCGCCGCCAGCGCGACGAGCACGCCGATGGCGCGCAGCAGCTTCACGTACCAGCGGGTCCTCGCCCGCTGGACGGGCGCCTCCTGCGCCTGCACCGTCCCGACCACTGCCACTCCTTCGCGCCGCACCCGATCAGCGAGCGGTCTCCCCGCTCAGGGGCGGTTCATGCGGCCGGATCGGGACGGATCGCGGAGGTTTCCCGGGTCCCGGACCAGGCGTGCCAGAGGGCGGCGTAGACGCCGCCAGCGGCGCGGAGCCCGTCGTGGGTGCCCGACTCGACGATCCGGCCGCCGTCCATGACGATGACGCGGTCGGCCGCGGCGGCCTGGGTGAGGCGGTGCGCGACGACGAGGGCGGTGCGGCCGTCCAGCGCCCCGGCGGCGGCGCGCTCCAGGGCGCGGGCGCCGGCGCTGCCGGCCTCGGCGGTCGCCTCGTCCAGGATGGCCACCGCCGGGTCGGCGAGGACGAGGCGGGCGAGGGCGAGCTGCTGGGCCTGCGCGCCGGTGAGGCGGTGGCCGCCGTCGCCGACGACGGTGGCGAGGCCGTCCGGGAGCGCCTCGGCCCACTCCAGGGCGCCGACGCGGGCGAGGGCGGCGCGCAGGTCGGCGTCGGCGGCGCCCTCGCGGGCCAGCCGCAGGTCGGCGGCGAGGCCGCCGGCGAACACGTGCACCTCCTGGCTGACGAGGCCGACGTCGCCGCCGAGCGCGACGCGGCCCGCGGCGGGCGGCTGCACCCCGGCGATGATCTTGGCGAGGGTGGTCTTGCCGGCGCCGCTCGCGCCGACGAGCGCGACCCGCTCGCCCGCGCCGACCCGCAGGTCCACGCCGTGCAGGACGGGCCGCCCCGGCTCGTAGGCGTGCTCCAGCGCGGTGACGCGCACGGTGCGGTCGGCGCTCTCGGGAGCCGGGCGGGGCGCGGGCGCGGGCAGGCCCGCGACGCCGGCGAGGCGGGCGAGGCCGGCGCCCGCCGACTGGGCGTCGTCCAGCAGCCCGATGACGGTGTTCATCGGCTCGAACAGGTTGTGGAAGTACAGGGCGGCGGCGGTCGCGGTGCCGATCGACGCGGCGCCGTGCCCGACCAGCAGGTAGCCGGTGGCGAGGACGGCGGCGAGCCCGGTGAACTCGGCGACGTGCAGGCGGCTGTAGAACCGCAGGGCGAGGCGGATGCCGCGCATCGTGTAGTCGCGCACGGCGTCCGCGCGGTCGGTGACGAGGCCGGTGTGCCGCTCCCCCAGGCCGAACGCGCGGACGGTCGCGCCGCCGCCGATGCTGTCGAGGAGCTGCTGCTGCATCGTCCCCTCGACGACGCGCTGCTCGGCGTACAGCGGGATGGCGCGCCGCACGTACCAGCGGGCCGTGTAGACCTGGACGGGCACGGCGGCGAGGGCGGCGAGCAGGAACCGCCAGTCGAGCAGGGCGAGCGCGCCGAGGGTGAGGGCGACGGCGAGCACCGACCGCACCAGCGCGGGCAGCGCCTCGCGGACCGCCTCGGCGATCACCGCGACGTCGCCGGTGACGCGGGCGGTGAGGTCGCCGGTCCCGGCCCGCTCGACGTCGGCGAGCGGCAGGTGCAGGGCGCGGTCCACGAACCGCTCGCGCAGCCGGGCGAGCAGCGTCTCGCCGAGCCGCGACATGAGGGCGAGGCCCGCCGCGGTGGCGGCGCCCTGGGCGAGTGCGACGGCGGCGAGGCCGGCGGCGATGGGGGTGAGGTCGCCGGCCGGGCGGTGGTCGGCGACGAGGTCGACGATGCGGCCGACCAGCGGCGCGGTGAGCAGCCCGATGGCGGTCGCGGCGGTCAGGGTGAGGACGGCGGCGGCGGCGAGGCGGCGGTGCGGGCGGGCCAGCTCGCCGAGCAGGGCGCGGACGCCGCGCGCGTCGGCGACGGGCAGCAGCTCGCGGGCGGCGGGCGCGGCGGGTTCGGCGGCGGTCACGAGAGCACCGCCGTCCGGTAGCCGTCGTGCCCGCGGGCGAGGTCGGCGTGCGAGGAGTCGGCGGCGACGCGGCCGTCCTCGACCAGCACCACCCGGTCGGTGATCGCCAGCAGGGCGGGGCTGGTGGCGACGAGGACCGTGGTGCGGCCGGCGCGCAGGGCGCGGACGCCGGCGGCGACGCGCGCCTCGGTGACGGCGTCGACGGCGGTCGTCGGGTCGTGCAGGACGAGGACGGGCGCGTCGGCGGCGAGCGCGCGGGCGAGCGCGACGCGCTGGCGCTGGCCGCCCGACAGGGCGCCGCCGCCGTCGCCGGTCGCGCCGTCCAGGCCGTCCGCGCCCGCGGCGCGCAGCGCGGGGCCGGTGTCGGCGCCGCGGGCGGCGGCCGCCACGTCGGCGGCGACCGTCCCGGCGAACAGGTCGGCCTCGTGCGCGGCGACCAGGACGGCGGCGCGCACGGCCGCCGGGTGCAGGCCGCGCAGCGGCGTCCCGTCCAGCTCGACGTCGCCCTCGGCGGGGTCGGCGGTGCGGCCGAGCAGGTCCAGCAGGGCGGCGGCGTCGGCGCCGCCCGCGACGACGCCGACGATCTGCCCGGCGGGCACGTCCAGGTCCAGGCCGCGCAGCGGGCCGTACGTCACGCCGCGCAGCCGGACGGCGCCGCCCACCGGCTGCGGGAGGGGCGCGTCGCCGCCCTGGACGGCGGCGGGCGCGGCGAGGACCGCGCCGACCCGCGCGGCCGACGCGCGGCCCTGCGCGAGCTGGGCGTTCACCCAGGCGAGCACGGAGAAGGGGCCGAGGAGCAGCAGCGCGAGGCCGACGGCGGCGACGAGCTGGCCGAGCGTGAGCTCGCCGGCGGCGGCGAGCCGGCCGCCGACGAGCGCGACGACCGCGATGAACACGCCGGTGAGGGCGAGGACGGCGCCCTCCTGCCCGGCCTCGGCGCGGGTGGCGCGCAGCGTCGCGGCGAGGGCGCCGCCGCTGGTGGCGCGGTAGCGGCGGGCGGCGGCCCCCTCGGCGCCGATGCCCTTCAGCACCCGCAGGCCGCGGGCGAGGTCGGCGGCGACGGCCGAGGCGTGCGCGGACCGCTCGCGCTCGGCGGCGCTCCGCCGCTCCAGCGGGCGGCTCAGCAGGTGCCCGGCCCAGAGCAGCGGCGGCGTCCCGAGCAGGACGACGAGGCCGAGCGGCACCGACATGCGGAGCAGCAGCACGGTCCCGAGGCCGATGGCGACGAGCGCCGCGGCCCCCGCCATGATCGCCACGTTGACGTAGCCGACGCGGCGGGCGTCCTCGGTGGCGATCCCGGCGAGCGCGCCGGGCAGCCGGCCGTCCTCGGCGCCGCCGCGCGGGTCGAGGACGCGGGTGACGAGCGCGGTGCGCAGGTCCCGCGCCGCCCGCGCGGCGGCGCGCTCGCCGCGGTACGCGCCCCACCGGTAGCCCCAGGACAGGGCGAGGTAGACGGCGGCGAGGGCGCCGAGCCAGAGCAGCAGCGCCCGCCCGTCGCCGGCGCCGACGGCCCGGTCGATCGTGACGCCGATCAGCACCGGGACCAGCGTCTCCCCGACCTGGTGCGCCGAGGCCAGCGCGGAGGCCACCGTCAGGTCCCGCCACTGCCCGCGGACCGCGCCGCGCAGGACCTCGCGTCCGGCAGCCTCCATCCGTCCCCCCACCCGCAGAGTTCATTAGGCGAGGCTAACCATACTTTTCCCGGACGTAAGCGGATCATTACCACCGCGCAAGGCGCCCGCCCGGCCGCCCTCCTCCGCTGACCACCCGGTCATCGTCGGTTGAGATGCGGCGTGTTGGCCTCTTTCGATCTTCGAAGAGGCCAACACGCCGCATCTCAACGGGTGGTGACCGGGCGGTCAGGGGCTGATCAGGGGCGCATGCCGCCGTCGAGCCAGTCGCGGAAGAGCTGGACGCGGTCGGGCGGCCAGGCGCCGTCGCAGGGCATCGAGCCGTCGGCGACGCGCTCCAGGATCGCGCCGGCGTTCGCGCACACCTGGTCGTAGTCCCACAGGTCGAACGAGCGGAGCATCGAGTCGCGGTCCTTGTCGCGGAACAGCGGCTTCACGTGCACCGCGAAGCCGGGTTCCTCCAGGATGGGCAGGCCGCCGTCACCGGTCATGGACGCGGTCCTCCTTGCGGTAGGGGTCGGTGACGCCGCCGGGGCAGGCGAGGGCCCGCTCGTCGCAGGCGGTGAGGCGGGCGCCCGCGTCGTAGGCGCTGTCCAGGAACCGCAGCACCGTCTCGACGGGGTCGTCGCTCGTGCGGGCGTCGTCGTAGCGGAGCACGGCGAGGTGGCTGGAGCCGGAGTCGAGCCAGCTCGCCCAGTCGGGCCAGAGCCGCTGGTCGGCGAGGCCGGGCGGCTCGGGTGCGGTGTAGGAGTAGAACGCGGGCCAGGGCCGGTCCTCGTCGCCGAACCAGAACCCGGCGCTGATGACCTCCTGGCTGTAGGCCTCGCGGGTGACGGGGTCGGCGTCCGCGGGCACCGGGACCTTGCGGCCGGTGAAGCGGGTGACGGCGATGTCGAAGGTGTGCCAGAAGTGGTGGACGGGGCTGGTCTTGCCGGTGAAGTCGGCGGCGTAGCGCTCCAGCAGCCGGTTGACCTGCGACAGGATCCGCCAGTAGCGGTTGATCTGCGCGGGGTCGTAGTGGGCGTGGTGGGTGTCCTCGGCGAACGGGGTCTTGTCGGCGAGGTCGAACGGCACCGCGTGGATCTCCACCTCGACGCCGAGGGAGGCGAGCATGTCCATGAAGGCCGTGTAGAACGCGGCGACGGACAGGCCCGGCTCCAGCGGCAGCTCCTCGGAGCGGCCGTCGAGGCGGTCCACGACCAGGCGGTGGCGGACGAGGTCGAAGTCGACGCAGAACAGGGGCCCCTCGCCGAGCCCGCCCATGGGGCGGGTGGTGATGCCGCGGCCGGTGAGGTGGAAGGGGACGTTCCACCAGTGGTTGCGGCGGTCGCTGGCGGCCAGCCGGACCTTGCCGACGATCTGGACGTAGCGGTGGAAGGTCTCCTTGGCGGGGAGCCAGTCCTCCCACGGCATCTCGGGGAAGAGCTCGGTGTCCTCGGCGCGCAGCGCGGCGTCGTCGGCGGTCATGGGCGGTCCCTTTCGCGGGCGGCCTCGCGGCCGGTGGCGGGTGCGGCGCGGCCGACGCCGCCGGTGACGGCGATGTCGGCGACGGTGCCGCGGACGTCCAGGGCGGGCACGCCGTCGGCGTCCACGAGGACGCCGCCGTTGACGCGGACGGCGCCGCCCGCGGTGCCCGGCAGCAGGCTGATCCCGGTCGCCGGCAGCTTGCGGATCTCGCCCTTGACGAGGCTGTCGCCGGTGCCGCCGGAGGTGCGGACGCCGTTGAAGACCGTCAGGGCGCCGAACGGGCGGGAGAGCTGGATGCCGACGGCGGCGTCCCCGTGCGTGCGGATGCGGTCGAACTCGATGATGTCGATCGTGCCGTCGTAGAGGTTGAAGCCGCGGGCGCCGGTGCCGTGCGTCTCGATCGGGGCGGTGACGCGGAGCCGCCCGATGTCGCCGAAGTTCACGAAGCCGATGCCGCTCGCGCCGTGCGAGGTGAGCGGCGCGGTCGCCGTCCACACGTCGGCGCGGCCCCACAGGTCCAGGACCATGTCGTTGGCGCCGTAGGTGGTGACGGGCCCCTCGGTGAGGACCTCGCGGACCTCGGCGCCGTGCCCGACGAACACCCCGGCGGTGATGCGGTCGGCCGTGCCGGGCGCGAGGCCGCCGTCGCTGTGGATCTCGCCGGTGCGGAGCCGCACCGCCTCGACGCGGCCGCCGTCGCGCGTCCCGGACACGAACACCCCGCTCCCCCGGACGGGCGCGTGCGGGGCGCCCGCGGTGATGCGCGACAGGTCGGCGGTGAGCAGGGAGCCCTCGTCGGGCTGCCGGTTGTGCAGGGTGAACGCGCCGGGCAGCACCTCCACCCCGTACCCGGCGGGGCGGGGCCCGGCGGCGCGGGCGTCGGCGGCCTCCAGGTGCAGGCCGCTCACCACGACGTGGCCGGTGCGCAGGGCGCCCTCGGCGGCGATCTCGACGCGGCCGGCGACGGTGAGGTCGGCGAGCTCGACGGTCCCGAGGTCGGCGGCGGAGGTGTCGGCGGAGACGGCGGCGCGGTCGGGCGCGGTCTCCAGCCGCAGCCGGGCCAGGCGGTTGCCGCCGGTCAGGCGGATCCCGTCGCCGCCGGGCGCGAAGACCAGCTCGGCCTCGGGCCTCCCGGCGAGCGCCCAGCCGGGCGGCAGCGTCAGCGGCGGCACCCCCTCCAGCGTCCCGGCGACCTGGACCTCGGCGGGCGGCCCGCCCCGCTCCAGGACCTCGACGAGCTCCGCCACGCTGGCGACGCGGACGTCCACGGCGATCGACACACGGTCTCCTTCCCTCCCCCACGGCGTTTCCGCGTCCGGGCAAAGCCGCGCCCACGGCCCGGTCCGGTTCTCGGCCGTTTCGCCCGCCGGACGCGGCGGAGGCCGCCCCGCGGGTGCGGGGCGGCCTCCGGGTCGGGGACGGGGGTCGGGTCAGGCGGCGACGGGGGTGCGGGCGGGCTCCAGGGCCAGGTCCAGCACCTCGCGGACGTCGCTGACGGTGTGGACCGTCATGGTCTCCAGCACCTCGGCCGGCACGTCCTCCAGGTCCGGCTCGTTGCGCTTCGGGACGATGGCGGTGGTGATGCCGAGCCGGGACGCGGCGAGCAGCTTCTGCTTCAGGCCGCCGATCGGCAGCACCCGGCCGGTGAGGGACACCTCGCCGGTCATCGCGACGTCCGGCCGGACCGCGCGGCCCGACAGGAGCGACGCGAGCGCCGTCGTCATGGTGATGCCGGCCGACGGGCCGTCCTTCGGGACGGCGCCCGCCGGGACGTGCACGTGCACGCCGCGGTCCTTCAGGTCGCCGACGGGCAGCTCCAGCTCGGCCCCGCGCGAGCGCAGGTAGCTGAGCGCGATCTGCGCCGACTCCTTCATGACGTCGCCGAGCTGCCCGGTGAGGGTGACGCCGGTGCCGCCGGTCTCCTTGTCGGCCAGCGACGCCTCGATGTAGAGGACGTCGCCGCCCGCGCCGGTGACCGCGAGGCCCGTCGCGACGCCCGGCACCGCCGTGCGCTGCTCGGACTTGCTGAGCTCGGCCTCGGGGGTGAACCGGGGGCGGCCGAGGTAGTCCTTGAGGTCGGCGGCGTCCACCGTGACCGGCAGGCTCGCCTTCTCCAGCGCGACGTTCGCGGCGACCTTGCGCAGCACGCGGGCGATCGAGCGGTCCAGGGACCGCACGCCCGCCTCGCGGGTGTACTCGGCCGCCAGCAGCCGGAACGCGCCGTCGGTGATGGCGACCTCGCCGGCGGTGAGGCCGGCCTTCTCCAGCTCGCGGGGCGCGAGGTGGTCGCGGGCGATCGCGACCTTCTCGTCCTCGGTGTAGCCGTCGAGCCGCACCAGCTCCATGCGGTCCAGCAGCGGCCCGGGGATGGCCTCGACGACGTTGGCGGTCGCCACGAACAGCACGTCCGACAGGTCGAGCTCGACCTCCAGGTAGTGGTCGCGGAAGGTGTGGTTCTGCTCGGGGTCCAGGACCTCCAGCAGCGCCGCCGTCGGGTCGCCGCGGTAGTCGGCGCCGACCTTGTCGATCTCGTCCAGCAGCACGACGGGGTTCATCGACCCGGCCTCGCGGATCGCCCGCACGATGCGGCCGGGCAGCGCGCCGACGTAGGTGCGCCGGTGGCCGCGGATCTCGGCCTCGTCGCGGACGCCGCCGAGGGCGACGCGGACGAACTCGCGGCCCATGGACCGCGCGATGGACTCGCCGAGGGAGGTCTTGCCGACCCCGGGCGGGCCGGTCAGGGCGAGGACGGCGCCGCTGCGGCGGCCGCCGACGACGCCGAGGCCCTTGTCCTCGCGGCGCTTGCGCACCGCCAGGTACTCCACGATGCGCTCCTTGACGTCGTCGAGGCCGGTGTGGTCGGCGTCGAGGACGGCGCGGGCGCCGGCGATGTCGTAGGAGTCCTCGCTCCGCTCGTTCCAGGGGATGTCGAGGACGGTGTCCAGCCAGGTGCGGATCCAGCCGCCCTCGGGCGAGGCGTCGGAGGACCGCTCCAGCTTGTCGACCTCCTTGAGGGCCGCCTCGCGGACCTTCTCGGGCAGGTTCGCGGCCTCGATGCGGGCGCGGTAGTCGTCCTCCTCGTCCGCGGGGTCGCCGTTCAGCTCGGCGAGCTCCTTGCGGATCGCCTCCTGCTGCTGGCGGAGCAGGAACTCGCGCTGGGTCTTCTCCATGCCCTCCTGGACGTCCTTGCGAATCGTCTCGGCGACGTCCAGCTCGGCCAGGTGGTCGCGGGTCCAGCCGATGACGAGGGTGAGCCGCTCGTCGGTGTCGGTGGTCTCCAGCACCTGGATCTTCTGCTCGTCGGTCAGGTAGGGGGCGTAGCCGGAGTTGTCGGCCAGCGTCGACGGGTCGTCGATCTGCTGGACGACGTCCACGACCTGCCAGGCGCCGCGCTTCTGCAGGATGGCGCTGACCAGGCCCTTGTACTCCTTGGCCAGCTCCTGGGTGCGGCCCGTCGGGGCCGGGACGGCCTCCTGGACGCCCTCGACCCAGAGCGCCGCGCCGGGGCCGGTCGTGCCGGTGCCGATGCGGACGCGCGCCAGGCCGCGCACGACCACGCCCGGCTCGCCGCCGGGCAGGCGGCCCTCCTGCTCGACGACGGCGAGGGTGCCGACGCCCGCGTACTGGCCGTCCAGCCGCGGCACGACCAGCACCCGCGGCTTGGCGGACGCGCGGATGCCGGGGCCCCTGCTCTGCGCGACGGCCTTGGCCGCCTCGATCGCCGCCCGGACCTCCACGCTCTCCGACAGGTCCAGCGGAACGACCATGCCGGGCAGAACGACCCCTTCGTCCAGGGGCAGCACCGGCAGCGTCAGGGTTTCGCTCATGCTCAGCTCCAAGTCCTTCTCAGGACCCAACCTCAAGTTGAGTCATACACACTCAAGAAAGCGGAGCAGGATTTTGTTTCCGCGGCAACGTTCGCTCTGAGCGATCAGGCCGCGGGCGGCGGCCCTAAGGTGGCGACCATGCCGGTCTTCCCCTCGGACGCGCCGTTCCCGCTCGGCCCGCCGGAGCGCTTCCACGCCGTCCACCGGGGCCGCGAGTACCGGGCCTCCGCCGACGAGCTGGCCGCCGCGGCGGTGCTGGAGCCGGCCGCCGGTCCGGGCCTGCGCGTCGACCCGGCGGAGCTGGACGCCTGGACGCGCGACCGGATCACCTTCCGCTGGCGCGGCGAGCCCTTCGTCTACCGGGGCCACGACAAGGCGGCCGGCGTGGCGGCCGGCGACTACGCCGGCGCCGACCCGGACTTCGCCGCCGCCCACCTGCGCCGCTACGGCCGGCACCACCTCGGCTACCTCCCGCTGAGTGAGATCACCGACTTCGGCCGGGAGCAGGACGACCTGCTGGCCGTCCGCGCCGGCGAGGCCCGCACGCTGGCGTCCCTGGACCCCCTCGCCGGCGGGCTCACCTTCCTCGACCGGGGCGAGGCGTTCGAGCCGTACGCGCTGGACGGCCTGTGGGTGAAGTGCCGCCACCTGGGCGGGAGCCCGCTCGTCCGGTCCCACTGGATCCTGCGGACCGAGCCCTCCCCCGGCGGCGGCACGACCGGCTTCGTCAGCCTCCGCCCCTCGGCGCTCCGCGCCGCGCTCGCGTCCTGACCGGCGGGATATCCGGTCGCCGGGCGGGCGGCGGCCCCTGCCCGGCGAGAGCCGCTCCGGACGGCGGGGTCAGTCGCGTTCGGGGGGCAGGCCGAGGTCGCGGATGACCAGGGTGGCGAAGCCGCCGCGGGCGACGACGGCGAGCCAGAGGACCGGGACGAGCGCGAGGAGGCTGAGGCGGCCGAGGCCGCCCGCGAGCAGGGCGGCGAGGACGGCGAGGACGCCGATCCCGGCGGAGGCGACGCCGCCGATCAGGCCGGCGCGCAGCAGGCCGGGGCCGTCCGGGACGCCCGCGTCCGTCAGCCCGAACTGGTGCAGCACGCCCATGATCAGGCCGAGCGCGCCGAGGGCGACGGCGCCGGTGACCAGCAGGGTGAGGCCGAGGCCGGAGAACAGCGTGCGGCCGACCTGCGCGCCGAGGGCGCTCAGGTCGTCGACGCGGCGCGGTTGCGGGAAGAGGGCGTAGTCGCGGCGGTCGTGCGACAGGACGCGCCGCCAGCCCGAGCCGTCCCGGCCGTAGACGAGGACCGCCGTCATCGCCAGGGCGGGCAGCATGACCTGGAGCAGCGCCCAGCGGATGCGCCCGGCGACCAGGCTCCAGCGGGCGAGCAGGAACCCCGCCGCGACGAGCGCGAGCTCGGCGGCCGCGACGCGCAGCAGCAGCGGGCCGGGCAGCGTCGTGCGGTACTGCAGGCTCGCCCACTGCGGGTAGGCGTGCGCGACGTACACGCTGGTCGGGACGAACACGAGCGCGCCGTACAGGACGGCGAGGGCGAAGTGCCGCCCGCCCGCCGCGCCCTTCACGCGGGGCGCCCGGCCGGGCGGCGCGTCCCCGTCCGGCTCCGGCGCGCCGCCGCGCGTGCGGGCGCCGCGCAGCTGGTGGGCGGCGGCGAGGGCGATGCCCGCCCCGGACGCGTACGCCCAGGGCAGGTCGGCGCAGATCCCCAGCATGCCCGGCGGCCCGTCAGGCGCGGCCGCGGGCGCGGCGCGCCTTGAACGTGGCCTGGACGCGCCGGGAGGCCAGGCGCACGAGCAGGCGGCGCGGCGGGCGGCGGGCGAACCCCGGCGTCAGGTGGTGCAGGTCGGTGGCGAGGCGCAGGAACAGGTCGGCGAGGCGCTGGTCGCGGTGCGTCCAGCGGAACCCGTACTGCTCGCGGACGGCCGGCGGCAGCGTCGCCAGGGTCAGCAGCCGGAACACCCAGAGGGCGGGCGCGAGCGCGCGCAGCCTGGCGGGCCAGAGGACGGTGCGGGCGACCTCGCGGGCGGTGTCGCTCACCTCCAGCGCGGCGACCGTCTCGGCCATGTAGGCGTCGAAGGCGGCGAGGTCGGCGGGCTGCGCGCCGGGCGGGCAGCCGAGCACGTCGGCGACGAGGGTCGCCTCCCGGTAGTAGTCGGGGGCGAGGTCGCGCTCGTCGTCGCCGGGTCGCATCAGCTCGCGGTAGGCGAAGAGCGCCGAGTCGATCAGGGTGGCGTTCACCCAGACCTGGAGGCCGGCGTCGTTGCCGCTGTAGTCCGGCCCGGTGACGCGGTTGTGCAGGCCGCGCACGCGGGCGGCCATCCGCTCGACCTCCTCGGGGGCGCCGAACGTGGTGATCAGCAGGAAGTCCAGGGTGCCGAACAGCCGGGCGAGCGGCCGGTCGCGGAAGTCGCTGTGGTCGGCGACGCCCTGCGCGACGCCGGGCGCGGCGAGCTGGAGCAGCAGGGCGCGGCCGGCGGTGAGGCCGAGCAGCGGCTCGGCCGCCAGGTGCTGCAGCGTCGAGCGCTCGGCGAGCCGGGCGCGCAGGTCCTCGGTGAACACGGGGGGCATGGGGGCACCTCCTCGCCCCCAGTTCTACTCCCCTATTGACGTGACGCCAATAGCTTGGCGGCGGCGAGTCCGCCCGTCAGGTGAGAAGGCGGGCGGCCGGGCCGCGGCCGTCGGCGTCCTCGCCGGCGGCGCGCCGGGACTCGGCCGCCGACCAGGTGTAGACCCCGCGCGCCATCAGCGACGGCTCGGCGGCGGCGCGGGCCGCGTAGACCTCGGCGCGCACCGCGTGCAGCGCGGCGCTCTGCGGGTCGGCCTGGACGGCCATCTCCGCCAGGTGCGCGGCGAGCCGCAGGTCGCCGCCGTCGGCGGCCCGGCGGGCGGCGTCCGCGACGGCCGCCGCGCCGCCCGCGAGATCGGCGACGGCGCGGGCGACGTCGGCGTCGGGGGCGGGCTTCAGGCGCGCGGGGTTGCCGTCGTACCAGCCGCCGTACAGGCGCCACAGGTTGCGGACGATGAACTCCGGCTCGTCGTACTTGGCCTGGAGGTACACCCGGTCCGCCAGGTGCGCGGGCGGCCGGACCGCCTGCACGATCGCGTCCAGGCGGGCGCCGTCGTTCATCATCGCCAGGGTCTGCTCGACGATCGACTCCAGCCACTCGGCGGTCTCGGTGAGCGCCTGGTGGATCCGTCCGGCGCCGAAGACCGGCGCGCCGTGCGAGGGGATCATCACCTCGGCGCCGAGCGCGGCCATCCGGCGGAGCGCGTGCGCCCACTCGCGCGGGTAGCGCTGCACCTTCTGCGGGTTGCCGCAGTTGGGGGTGAGCCAGATGAACAGGTCGCCGGGCAGCAGCAGCCGGTGCTCGGGCACCCAGGCGACGGCCGCGTCGTCGGTCTCGCCCTTGGCGTGGAACAGCTCGAACGTCAGCTCGCCGCGGGTGACGGTGAGCGCGTCCCGGAAGGTGACGTCGGGGTCGCGGTACCCGGTCGGCCAGGTCAGGTCCGGCGCCTGGAACTGCCGCTGGTTGATCACGGCGTTGTAGCCGTTGGTGAGCCGGTAGCGGTCGAACCGGTCGCGGACGGCCTCGTGCGCGACGACCTGGACGCGCGCGCCGGGCTCGGCGTCGAACGGGCCGAGCCCGAAGACGTGGTCGATGTGGCCGTGCGAGTAGAACGCCGTCGTCAGCGGGTCCCGCGACCAGGCGCGCACGTTGGCGTGCAGCTGAGCGGCGCCGAGCGGGCTGCCGGTGTCGAACAGCAGCAGCTCGCCGCGGGTGCGGAACGCGACGGTGTTGCCGAACCCCGGCTGCCAGCCGAGGCCGCCGGCGATGTCGACGACGCCCGCGCCGCCCATCCCGGTGTGCACGATGCTGTCGTCGGTCTCGCCGCGCCAGACGCGGTCGGCGTAGTCGCGGATGTCGAGGTCGTCGCCGGTGCTCATGGGGATCACCCTGCTGGGCGGTGCCGTCCGGGGCAAGGGCCGCCCGTCCCACCCGCCCGGGGCCGCCGCTGTGACATGTCACAATGCGGGGCGGGAGGGAACGGACATCGAGGACGAAGAGCTGCGGCGGATCGCGGCCGGTCTCGCGGCGCGGTGCGAGGGCCGGGTGAACGCGCTCGCGCGCGAGGTCGCCGAGCGCCGCCTCGCGGTGCTGCCCGGCTACAGCGGCCTGCCGCGCGACCTGCGCGACGTGGAGGTCGCCGCGACGGCCCGCTTCGCCATCCGCCGCTTCCTGGCGGGCGCGGGGGGCGTCCGCTCCGCCGAGGACGGTCTCGCGCCGTTCCGCGAGCGCGCGGCGCAGCGCGCCGAGGAGGGACTCGACCTCGGGACGCTGCTGCACACCTACCACCTCGGCGCCGAGGCCGTCTGGCACGCGCTCTGCGAGGAGGCGCGGCCCGGCGAGGAGGAGGCGCTGCGCTGGCTCGGCGCCGCGCAGCTGCGCGGCCTCGGCCGGGTGGTGGCGGCCGTGGCGAGCGCCTACCAGGCCGAGCAGGCGGCCGTCCTCGCCGACCGCAGCGAGGCGCTGCGGGAGGTGGCGCGGTCGCTGCTCGCCGGCGAGGACGCGGCCGGCGCGGCCGCCCGGCGCGGCGTCCCGCTGGCCGCCGCCTACCTCGTCCTGCACCCGCTGCCCACCGGCGAAGGCGAGATCGCCGACCGGCGGCTGCTGCGCCGGATGCGCGCCCGCCTGGACGGGCTCGCCGACGAGCCGCCGCTCACCATCGCCGACGAGCGCGGCACGTTCGTCCTGGTCCCCGTCCCGGAAGGGGACGCGCCGCCTTTGGCGGAGCCGGGAGACGGGGAGGCCGCCATCGTCGGTGCGGCCCGGTCGCGCGGCGTCGCGGACGTCCCCGCCGCGGCGGGGCAGGCCGTCCGGGTCGCGCGGGTCGCGCGGGCGTCCGGCCGTCCCCCCGGCCTCTACCGGATGGGCGACGTGCTGCTGGACTACCACCTGAGCGGCGCCACCGACAGCGGCCCGGCCGTCGCGGCGCTGCTCGACCCGCTGGACGGCCGCCCCGAGCTGCTGGCCACGCTCGGCGCCTTCACCGCGCAGGACATGGACCGGCGCCGCACCGCGCGGGCCCTCGGCGTGCACCCGAACACCGTGGACAACAGGCTCGCCCGGGTGGCGCGGCTGACCGGCGCGGACCCGCGCACGGCGCGCGGCCTGCTGCTCTGCGCGGCGGCGCTCGCGCTCCGCCGCCTCGGCTGATCTTTCTCGCGTACCGGCATCCTCGGGGCAAAGGGCCGGGCCGGCAGCGGAAACTCCGTTGACCTGGGTTTACGCCCCCTTGCCGGTGGCATACTCTCCGCAACGAGATCGTGACAACGGGTGAAGGCGGAGGGCGGGGGACGGCAAAGTCCCCCGGCGCCGGGCCCGGGGCCGAGCGGGAGGTGCGATCGTGCGGAGCGGAACGCCGGTGCGGAAGGCCCGCACCGCTCGGACACGGCCGGCGCCGCTCGGCCCCGCCGCCCCCGCCGCCGCGGGCACCGTTCCCGGCCTCGCCCGCATGCTCGTCCGGACGGCCGAGGGCGTTCCCCGCCCGCCGCACGTCGCCAGGCATCGGCCCCCCACCTCCCGGGTGCCCGTGACCGGTGCGGCGCGCGGGGACACACCTCGGGTCCTCGGCCGTCCCGGACCCTCCCCCGCCGCCTCCCGGCCCGCCGCGCCCCCCGCGCGGCGCCGGGCCCGGCGGGGGCACCGGACGGGCCTGCCGCCGCGGGAGCGCGGTGCGGCGGCAGGCCCTCTCGCCTCGCCGCCCGCCCGCGGGGCCGCCGCGCCCCGGCGGGCGGCGCACCACCGGGCACCGGCGCCGCACGCCTCCGCGGCGCCGCCGCCCCCCGCCGCCGGGCCGGCGGCCCCGCCCGACCTCGGCGCCGCCGGCCCGGCCGCCCCGCTGGAGATCCGCGGGCGCCGGTGACGGCCGCACCGCGCAGCGACCATCGCGCAGCATCCATCACGAGAGGGGGGTGACCAGGACAGCGACCCGAACCGGCGCCCGCCGGACCCCGCCCGGACGGCCCGGGCCGACGTCACGACCCCCGTTCCCCGGGCCGCCCGGAACCAGCAGCGCCGATCGCTGCCGGGCCCGGCCCGGGCAGGTGACACCCCACCTGCCCGGGCCGGGCCCGTTCCGTCCCGGCGCCTCAGAGGCGGCGGCGCCAGATCTGGCCGTGGATCTCGTCGCCGAAGCGCCGCACCGGCTCCTCGCGCTCGGCCAGGACGAACCCGGCGCGCTCGTAGAGGCGGTGGGCGGGGCGCTGCAGCGCCGTCGTCCACAGCATGATCTCCGCGTAGCCGGCGTTCCCGGCGAAGTCCAGGCACGCGTCCACGAGGGCGCCGCCGACGCCGGCGCCGCGCGCCGACGGCTCGACGTGCAGCAGCCGGAGCTGCGCGACGGCCTCCTCCCGCCGCACGCAGAACACCGCGCCGGCCGGTTCGCCGCCGACCTCGGCGATCCAGGCGTTCTCGCGGGCGGGGTCGTGCCCGTCCACGTACGCGGCGACGACGGACGCGACGAGCGCCTCGTAGGTGCGGTCCCAGCCGCATTCGGCGGCGTAGAGGGCCCCGTTGCGCTGCACCACCCAGCCGAGGTCGCCGGGGCGCAGGCCGCGCAGCGCGACCGGGCGCGGGCCGGGCGCGCCGCCGAGGACGCCGGTCACGGTGCCCATCGCGGCGACGAGGCGGCACCGGTCGTCCTCGCCGAGGCCCTCCAGCAGGGCCGCGACCTCGGCCGAGGAGCGCTCGTCCAGCAGCGCGGCGACCTCGCGGCCGCGCGCGGTGAGGCGGGCGGTCTGCCGGCGGGCGTCGGCGGCGGAGCGGCCGCGCTCGACGAGGCCGTCGGCCTCGAAGCGGGCGAGCATGCGGCTGAGGTAGCCGGCGTCCAGCCCGAGCGAGCGGCGCAGGTCCAGGGTCTCGGCTTCGGCCCGCTGCGCGAGCTCGAACACCACCCGCGCCTCGGTCAGCGAGTAGGGGGTGTGCACCAGCCCGTCGCCGAGCACGCCGATGACGCCGGTGTAGAAGCGGTTGAACGTGCGGACGGCGGCGATGTCCGCGGTGGGGACGCCCATGGCCCCGCCTCCCTCGCGAAGTGTTTGACTCAGTCAAACATAGGCGGGGCGGGGCGGGGCGCGGAAGGGCCGGCGGCTACTTCGACAGCTTCGCGCCGGTCGGCGCCTTGGCCGGAAGACCGCGCTGCGCGCGGGCGAGTTCGGTCGCCTCCCGCACGATCTTGCGCTCGATGAAGAACGCCAGGAAGGGGACGAGTCCCGCCGACACCATGACGAGCATCTTCTTCAACCCCCACCTCGCCTTCGTCCACAGCAGGTAGGAGCAGACGAGGTAGACCATGTAGAGGAAGCCGTGGATCGGCGAGACGATGCCCGACAGCGTCGGGTCGCCGCCGATGTAGCGCACCGGCATCGCGACGAAGACCAGGATCAGCAGCATCACGCCGACGACGAGCGCCATGACGCGGTACCGCTTGATGGCACCTTCCACGGGGTCACACCTTTCTCAGCGCGCCGGGCGCGGCGCGTCAACACGGGGCGGCCGGCGCGTGCGGGCCGGCCCGGGGCGGGGTGCCGGGCGGTCAGTCGCGCCGGTGGGTCTCGCTGTTCAGCCGCGCCAGGTAGCGGTTGTAGGCGGCGAGCTCGGGGTCCTCGGCCTCGTGCTGCCGGATCAGCTCGCGCGTCACCGCGGCCCCCGCGGGCTCCTCGATGACCTGCGGCTCCTTCGGCTTGCCGTCGGACGCCAGGTCGTCGCGCATCATCTTGATCCACATGACCACGACGAAGATCGCGAAGAGGGGCCACTCGAACGTGTAGCCCCAGCTGCGGTCGTTGCCCGCCTGCGCCCGGTCGAACTGCCACCATCCGAACCCGAGGAACGAGACGAAGAGCACCACCGCGATCGCATGCAGGCCGAGCCAGCCGGGGGTGAAGAACCTGCGCACGTCACCGAGCGTACCCCGGTGCCCGCCAAGCCCGTGCCCGCCCCCGGCCAAGCGGCCGTCCGCGTCGCGGCGGCGCCCGCGCGGGCGCGTCAGGCGGGGACCGGCGGACCGGTGTAGACGGCGCGCGGGCGGAGCGGGGAGCGGCGCGCGTACTCCTCCAGGGCGTGCGCGAGCCAGCCCGCCGTCCGGGCGATCGCGAAGACCGCCTCGCCGGCGCCCGGCGCCGTCCCGGCGGCGGCGCCGAGCGCGGCGACGGCGAAGTCGACGTTGGGGGCGGGCAGGCGCCGGGCGGCGGCCGCGGCGAGCACGGCGTCGGGGACGGCGAGCCGGTCCGGCGCGGCCGCGCGGACGAGGTCCATGAGCCGGCCGAAGCGCGCGTCGCCCTGCTTGTAGACGGGGTGCCCGAAGCCGGGGATCCGCTCGCCCGCGCGCAGCCGCGCGTCCACGGCCGCCGCCGCGCCGCCGGGGTCACCGCCGATCTCGGCGAACAGCCGCTCCACCCCGTACGACGCCGCCCCGTGCAGCGGCCCGCTCACCGCGCCGATCCCGGCGGCGGCGACGGCGTAGGGGTCGGCGCGGACGGACGCGGCGACGCGGGCGGCGACCGTCGAGGCGGCGAGCTCGTGGTCGGCCAGCAGGATCATCGCGGCCTCCAGTGCCCGCCGCAGGCCCGGCCCGGCGGGGTGCGGGCAGAGCCGCGCCCAGAGCCGCCCGGCGATCGAGCCGTCGGGCGCGCCGGGCTCGGGGCCGAGGACGGGCAGGGCCTCGACGAGGCCCGCGACGAGGGCGCGGCCGGTCGCGGTGACGCCCGCCGGGTCGAGGCGGTGGCGGCCGGGGTCGGTGATGCCGAGGACGGCGACGGCGAGCTGGAGCCGGTCGAGGGGCAGCGTCCCGGCGGGCAGCGCCGCCTGCGCGGCGGCGACGGCGGCGCCCGCCCCCGGCGCGGCCCGCCACTCCCCCGCGCCGTCCCCGTCCCCGCCCGTCCAGAGCCAGGCCGCGACCTGCTCGAAGCGCAGCGCGCCCGCCATCTCCAGGACGTCGCGCCCCCGGTAGTAGGGGCGGTCGCGGCCGAGCGCGGTGATCGCCGACTCGATGGCCGGCTCGCCGGGGCCGGGCGGGCGGCGGGGCTTGCCGCGCCGGGCCAGCTCCTCGACCTGGGCGGCGTCGAACAGGCTGCGCCGCCCGTCGGGGGCGTGGCGTCGGCGCAGCACGCCGCGGCTGACGTAGGCGTACAGCGTGGCGGGCTTCACACCGAGCCGCTCGGCGGCGGCCGCCGCGTCGATCCACTCCCCGGCCTGGTCCTTCTCGCCCATCCCCACCCCGATACATTGATTTTGATCAATATTGATACATGTGCCGCACGGTGTCAATCTGAAGCCATGCCTCAGATCCACTTCCTGGACGTGACCAACCGCGACGGCGTGCAGACCGCGCGGACCGGCCTGTCGAAGTTCGGCAAGACGATGGTGAACCGCTACCTCGGGCGGCTCGGCGTCGCGCAGTCGGAGATCGGGTTCCCGTTCCTGTTCCACGAGGTCCCCTACGTGCGGGCGCAGGTCGCGCTCGCCGAGGCGGGCGCGTTCGGCGGCCTGCGGCTGTCGGGCTGGTGCCGGGGCGTCGCGGCCGACGTCGAGAAGGCCGTCCCGCTCGGCCTCGCGCACTACAACCTGTCCATCTCGACCTCGGAATACATGATCGCCAACAAGTTCCGGGGGCGGCTGGACCGCGCCGCGATCGTGACGGAGATGGTCGCGGCGGTGCGCGCCGCCAAGGACGGCGGCGCCGCGACGGTCGGCGTCAACGCCGAGGACGGGTCGCGCACCGACGACGGCTTCCTCACCGAGTTCGCGCTCGCCGCCAAGGAGGCCGGCGCCGACCGCGTCCGGTATTGCGACACCATTGGAGGCGACACCCCGGGGCGCATCAGGGAGCGGTTCGCCGCCTTGGCCGCCGCCGTCGGGATGCCGGTGGAGACGCACTGCCACAACGACCTCGGGCTCGCCGTCGCCAACTCCATCTCCGGGGCGCTCGGCGACCTGGAGGCCGGGCAGGACGCCTGGATCAACACCTGCGTCAACGGCGTCGGCGAGCGCGCCGGGAACGCCGACCTGCTGTCGTGCATTCTGGCGTTCCGGCACGGGTTCGGGCTGGACGCCGATATCGGCGACCCGATCGACCTGTCGTGGGCGCGGCGGTTCGCGCTCTGGGCGTCCTACGCGCTCGGGCAGCCGCTCCCCTACAACCAGGTCGGAACGGGCCGGAACGCGTTCGCGCACGAGTCGGGCATCCACGCCGACGGCGCGTTGAAGGACCACGGCAACTACGAGCTGTACGACGAGGGGACGCTCGGCCCGTTCCCCGACGACTGGCACGCCCGCGAAGGACGGGTGGTGCTGACCGGGGAGTACGGCGGCAAGGCGGGGTTCCGGCACGTCATGGACGGTCTCGGGATCGAGCCGGTGGACGAGGGGCTGTCCTTCAAGCTCGTGCAGCTGTGCAACGCGATGACGGGCCGCCCGCTCACCGACGACGAGCTGCGCCTCATCGCGGAGTACCCGCGCGAGCTGGCGCTGCTGTTCCCCGCCGAGCTCGGCTGACGACGGGTTGATCGTCTTCTGTGGCGAAGCGCCGCGGAATGTCGGGCCCGTCCTCTAGTTTCTGCGCCATGGCGACCACGGCAGGCCCGGCCCAGGGCTACAGCTACGCGCGCCCGTCGGGACTGGCCGGCGGCGTCCTCGACCTGGCGACCTCGGGCGGCACGACGCTCGCGGGCCCGCAGGCGCACCCGCACTTCTTCAGCGGCGTGCTGACGCGGCCCGCGCCCGCCGCGGCGGCGCTGCTCGGCCTCGCCGACGTCGCGCGCACCCGCTACTTCCAGCCGCGCCCGACGGGGTTCCGCGATCCGGTGGTGACCTGCAACGGCGACCGGCTGCGGCTGGAGTCGTTCTCGGCGTGCGGCGGCGTCTACGCCCGCCTGGACGTGCTCCAGGCGGGCATGGACGGCGAGGTGCGCGAGCGCGGCACGACGAACGTGGACGTCAACGGCCCGCTGCGCGAGGCGCTCGCCCGCGTCGGCGGCGGCGACCCGCTGCACTTCGCGGTCGGCGCCGAGGAGCTGGTGGTGACGACCGGCGACGGCGCGGTGGTGGAGAAGAAGGTGCCGCTGCCCGACCGGTGGCTGCGGGGCTTCGCCGAGGTGCAGGTCATCACCGCCGGGTTCGACCCGCGCGCCGAGCTGGCGGCGGCGGACGCCGTCCGGTTCCTGCGGGCGCTGCCGGCGCGGACGCGCGGCCCGATGTGGGCGGTGCCGGCCGGGCGGACGCTGCGGCTCGGGTCGCGGCCGGTGCCGGGCGCGGTCTGCCTGCCGGGCGCCGAGCGGCTCCGCACGATGCTGCCGCTGCTGCGGTTCGCCACGGGCCTGCGCGCCTACGGGCCGCCGGCGACGGCGGCGTCGGGGCCGCTGTCGAGCGTGTGGGAGCTGGAGCTGCCGGGGATGCGCTACGTCCTCGCGCTGTCGCCGGAGACCGACCGGGGGTTCTCCGGGGAGGGCGCGGTGCTGGACGCGCTGGCGGGCGACGAGGTCGCCGCCGACGCCGACCTGCTCGGCGCGCTGCTGGCGTTCGAGCCGCGCGTCGAGCCGGACCTGCTCGCCGAGCGGTCGGGGCTGGACCTCGCCCGCACCCGGGCGGCGCTCACCCAGCTCGGCACGTCGGGGCGGGTGGGGTTCGACGCGGCCGAGGCGGCGTTCTTCCACCGCGAGCTGCCCTACGACCCGTCCCGGGTGGCGGCGCTGAACCCGCGCCTGCGGGCCGCGCGCGAGCTGATGGGCGCCGTCCGGTTCACCGCGCCGGACGTGGCGCTCGTCCCGGGCAGCGACCAGGACCGGCAGGTCCGCTTCACCGGCGACGCCGCCCGCTGCACCTGCCCGTGGTGGGCGAAGTACCGGGGCGACCGCGGCCCCTGCAAGCACGTGCTGGCCGCCCGCCTGGTCCGCGACGGCGCGGCCGTCCCGGCGGGGGGTGCGCGGTGAGCCTCTGGGACGAGATCCGCGCGGCCGTCGCGCGCGGCGACGCGCAGCGGGCGGGCGCGGCGATCCGCGCGGCGTCGCCCGCCGAGCGGAAGGCGGCCGGCGCCGAGCTGGCGCCGTTCCTGCGCGGCCTGGCCCGCGAGGGGGTCTTCGACGAGGCGGCGCCGCTGCACGTGGCGGGCGCGGCGTGCCTGCCGGGCGCGGCCGCCGTCGCGCAGTGGGTGACGCGCCGCGAGATCCGGTTCCGGTCCGGGGGCCGGCCGCTGGAGCTGCACACCGCCCTCATCCTGGAGCTGCTCGCCGACCGCCCCGTCGAGTGGCGCGCCGACGTCGCCGCGCGCATCGCGGCGCGGCTGCGCCCCGCCGACCTGCTGAACTGGCGCGGCGACGGCCTCAAGCCGACCTGGCACCTGGCCGCCGCGCTGGTGCGCGACACCGGCGCGCCCGCCCCCGCCGACGAGGGGTTCGTCCTCGGCTGGGCGGCGTTCACCGACCCGCGCCACCTGGCCGGCGACCCGTTCCGGGAGGCGATGCTGCCGCTGCTGTTCGAGCACGAGAGCGTCGGCCGGCTGCTGGAGGGCGACATGGTGTGGCACCGGGCGCTCACCCACCGGTCCCGCCGCGCCGACCGCGCCCTGCTCGTCGACGGGTGCGTGTCGCGGTTCCTGCGCGGCGGCGAGCCCCGCGACCTGCGCTGGTTCACCCGCCTGTTCGAGGCCCTCGCCATGACTCCCGACGAGGCCGCCGCGCGCGCCCGCGACCTGGTCGCGGTGCTGCCCGGCGCGCCCGGCCCCGTCGTCGACCTCGTGCTGCCGCTCGTGCGGGGCGTCCCCGGCCTGGACGACGCGGCGTTCACCGGGGCCGCCGAGGGCGTGCTGTTCCGCTCCGAGAAGAAGATCGTGCGGGCGGGTCTGGCGTGGGTCGCCAAGGAGGCCCGCACCCGGCCGGACGCCGCGCTCACCGCCCTCACCGCCGCGTTCCGGCAGGACTCCCTGGACCTGCTGGACCGCGCCGTCGCCATCGCCGAGCAGCACGCCGAAGCGGCGTCACCCGAAACGCGGCGGGCCGTCCGGGACGCCGCGACGGCGCTGCCGGCGGCGTTCCGCGACCGGATCGCCGCCGCGTTCGGCGCGGTGGAGGCCGGGCCGGAGGCGCCGGCGGCGCTGCCCGCCTGGGCGCCGCCCGGCCCGTTCCCGGTGATCGGCTCCCTCGCCGAGCTGGAGGAGGCGATGGACGGCGTCCCGCACTGGGCGCCCGCCGTGGCGGACCAGGAGCGCCTGTTCGACGGGCTCGTCCGGTTCGCCTACGAGCACCCCGAGGAGGTCGGCAAGCTGGTGAACCGCGTGACCGCCGACACCGGGAACTGGCTCGGCGGCGTCCTGACGGGCGTCCGGTACAGGACGCACCTGCCGCTGCCGCCGCTGTCGGAGTTCTGGCAGCGGCGGGTGGCGGAGCTGCCGTGGCTGGTCGGCCGGGTACCGGTGCTGCTGGCGACGCCGACGTCGGTGACGGGCCACGTCGACCCGGACGTGCTCGCCGAGCGGCTCGCCCGCTACGAGGCGGCGGGCCTGGAGCCGGGCCCGGCGGACCTGGAGGGCGCGCTGCTGCGCCGCCCGCGCACCGCCCCCGGCGTCCCCGGCGACCCGGTGTTCCGGGTGCCGCCCGGGAGTCACCTGCCCGAGCTGGTCACGGCCGTCCCCGAGGGCGGCCTGCCGTTCACCGCGCCGCCGCGCGGTCCCGACGAGGTCGACGACGACGGCGACATGGAGGGCTGGCACCTGCTGGTGCCCTCCCACCGGGAGATCGCCGCCGCGCACCTGGTGCCGTGGATGAAGGAGTACGCCGAGACGTGGGTGTTCGACGTCCACTTCGGCGAGGTCCTGCTCACCCTCGCCGACGCCGACGGCCCGGTCGGCCCGGCGATGGCGGCGGCCCTCGCCCGCGGCCTGGTCTTCGACCGCCGCGAGGCGCGGGCGCACGCGACGTCCGCGCTGATCGTCCTGGCCTCCCGCGGGCAGCTCGACGGGACGCTGCTCGGCACCGCGCTCGCCGGCCTGCCCGAACCGCGCCCGAACCGCGTCGCCCCCTGCCTCGCCGACCTCGCCGCCGCCGGCGCCCCCGGCGAGGCGTTCGCCGCGATCACGACGATGCTGCCCGCCCTCTGGCCCGCCCCGGGCACGCGCGCCGCCGCCGGGCTCCCCGACCTCATCGCCCTCGCCACCACGACCGCCGTCCCCGGCACCCCCGTGCCCGGCCTCGCCGAGGTCGCCGCGCGCGGCGGTTCTTCGCGTCTGGTGCGCGAGGCGGCCCGTCTGCAGGAGGCACTGGCGTGAACGTGTGGGAAGCGGGCGATGCCGAGGCCGTCGCGGACGCCGTCCTGGCGCTGGACGCGGCGGGTCGCAAGGCGGTCGCGGCGGATCTGCCGGGGGTCCTGCGGGCGCGGCCCCAGGAGCGGCAGGCGCTGCTGGTGGCGGGGGCGGGCACGATCGGCGGGGCGGCGGGCGTGGCGGCCTGGCTGCGGCGCCGCGAGTTCGCACCGTGGTCGGCGCCGGTGCTGGTGCGGGCGGTCCTGCGCGTGCTGGCGGACCGGCCCGCGCCCTGGCGCGCCGACCTGGCCGGCCGCCTCGCCGCCGGGCTGCGGCCGGGGTCGGGGCGGTCCGGGACGTGGCGCGTCGCCGCCGGGATCGTCGCGGCGGACGGGCTGCCCGTCCCGCTGGACGACGCCTTCGTCCTCGGCTGGGCGGTGCACGACATGGACCGGCTGAAGCCCGCGGACGACCCGTTCGCGGCCGCGCTGATCCCCCGCCTGTTCGAGGTCGACGGCGTCGGCCGCCTCTGGGACGGCTACCTGCGCTGGAGCCCGGCGCAGGAGCGCTACGACCGCGAGCTGATCGCCGTGGCGGACCGCGAGATCCTGCTGGACGGCTGCCTGTCGCGGTTCCTGCGCGGCGGCACCGCCGGGGAGCTGCGCTGGTTCGTGCACTTCCACGGGCTGCTGGCGCCGTCGGCGGAGGAGTCCGCCGCGCGCGTCCGCGACTACGTGCGGCTGCTGGCCGCCGCGCCCGGGCCCGTCGCGTCGCTGGCGCTCGCCGAGGTCCGCGCGGTGGACGCGGTGGCGCCGCTGGACGCCGCGCTGTTCGGCGAGGCGGCGTCGGCGCTGGCCTTCCGGCCGGAGAAGAAGCTCGTGCGGGCCATGCTGGACTGGGTGCGGGACGGGTCCGCCGGCCGCCGCGAGGCCGCCGCCGCGGCCGTCGAGCCGGTCCTCGCGCACGACGACGCGCTGCTCCGCGAGCGCGCGGCGAAGCTGGCCGCCGAGCTCGGGGGCACCGCCCGGCCCGTCGCCGACGTCCCGGCCTTCCCGCCGCTGCCCGCCTACGTCCCGCCCGCGCCGCTGCCGCCGCCGATCGCCTCGCTGGACGAGCTGGCCGGCGAGATCGGGCCGCCGCTCGACCCGTGCGGGCTGGAGCGCCTCCTCGCGGGCCTGGTCGAGCAGGTCCACCGCGACCCGGACGGCACCGCGCGGGCCGTCGCGGGCGCGGCACCGCTGGACGACTGGTACTTCTTCAACGAGCCGGCGGGCTGGGTCCGCTTCATGCTGGCCCGCTTCTCCGGGCACGACACCTACCCGCCGCGCCGGACGATGCCGGGCGAGCGCCTCCCGCCGCTCCAAGGGTTCCTGTCCGAGCGGTTGCAGGAGGCGGCGCGGCTGCTGGGCGAGGCGCCGCTGCTGCTCGCCACGCCGACCGCCGCGTCCGGGCACGTGGACCCCGATGTCCTGGCCGAGCGCCTCGACCGCCTCGCGGCGGCGGGCCGCCGTCCCGGCCCCTTCGACCTGGCGCAGGCCGTGCTGCGGCTGCCCGCCGGGACCGACCCCGCGCCGCTGGCGTCCCGCCTGCCCGCCCCTTACGTGGCGTGGCTGGAGGGGGCCCGCGACGACGTGCGCGTGCTCGCGCTCGTCGCGGGCGGCACCGCGCAGGCGGTGATCGAGCCACCGGACGGCGCGCCCGACGCCCTCGCGCCGCTGTTCGACACCGCCTGGCCGCCCTACGAGGCGCGCCGCGCGCGCTGGCAGGGGCTGGACGTCGCCTGGTGGCCGATCCTGCTGCCCGGCCACCGCGAGGCGGCCGCCGCGCACCTGCTGCCCGCGCTCGCCGACGACACCGACCGCGAACGGCCGCTCGCCACGCCGCTGCCCGCCCTCGCCGAGGCCGGCGGCCCGGCGGGCGGCGCCACCGCGGCCTGCCTGGCGCACGGTCTCGGCGCCCGCGACCAGGCGGCCCGGTCGGCGGCGGTCGACGCGCTGCTCTCCCTCGCCGCCCGCGACCTGCTGCCCGCCGCGCAGATCGGCGAGGTCATCGGCGGCGTCGCCCTCAAACCGAACCGGCTGGCGGCGGCCCTCGGCGAATGCGCCGAGGCGGGCGCGCACGTCCAGGTGCGGACCGTCCTGCGGGCCGCCCTGCCCGGCCTGCTCACCCGCCCGAAGGCGCCCGCCGGGCTGCCCGACCTGCTCGCCCTCGCCACGCGCGTCGCCGACCGCTCCGGTTCCTTCCCCGAACTCGACGCCGCCGCCGCACGCGGCGGCTCCTCGCGCCTCGCCCGCGAGGCCCGGCGCCTGAAAGAGGCCCTCGCATGACGGGCATCATGGACACGATGACCGACACCCTCGCGTTCGCGACGGCCGAGACGCCCCTCGGGCCGCTGCTCGCCGCCGTCACCGGCGACGGCGTCGCCTGGCTGGACTTCCGCGACGGCCCCGACGCCCGCGCCCGCGCGGTGCGGGCACTGCGCCTGCCCGTCGTGGCCGACCCGGCCCGCACCGCCCCCGTCACCGCCGCGCTCGCCGCCTACTTCGCCGAGGAGGCCCGGGACTTCGACGTCCCCCTCGACTGGCGGCTGTACTCGCCGCTCCAGCGGCAGGTGCTGGAGACCCTCTACACGACCGTCCCCTACGGCGCCCTCACCACCTACGGCGAGATCGGCACGCGCAGCGGCGCGGGCGTCCCGGCGCAGGCCATCGGGCAGGTGATGGGGAGCAACCCGATCCCGCTGATCGTCCCCTGCCACCGCGTGGTGTCGTCCACCGGCCTCGGCGGGTACAGCGGCGGGTCGGGCGTCGAGGTCAAGCGCTGGCTCCTGATGTTCGAGGGCGCCCTCCCCGCCACCCTCGACTGGGACCCCGCCGAAGGCCCCCGCTCCTAGGCGAGGCCGCGCGGACCCGCACGCCCGGCCCCCATCGGCTCCCCTCAGCGGGGAGCGGCCGCTCCCCCGTACGGGCGAACCCGCCGACCCCGATGGGGGAAGCGCGGGGCGGCGGCACGTCGGGATGCTCGTGGACGACCAGAAACTGATCTTCATGGAGGTCGTCGTGGCCCTGTCGCCCACCCATCCGACCGCGGAGCGGACGGCCGCGCGCGTGTCCCCGTGGCGCACCGTCCCGGGAGTCCCGCGCTGGGCCCGCTGGGCCGCGCACGGGGCGGCGCTGGTGAACGTGCCGTCCGGGCTGTGGCGGATCGGTCTGGCCTGCGGGCTCGCTTTCGGGCTGGCCGACTCGGAGCTGCGGGCCCTGCACGCCCCTGGCTGGGGATCGCTCTACCTGGTCGGGCTGTCCGCGCTGGCCGAGGTCTTCGGGTTCCTGGCGCTCGGGCTGGTCCAGCCCTGGGGCGAGACCTGGCCGCGCTGGGTTCCGCTCGTGCGCGGCAGGCGCGTGCCCGTCCTCGCCGCCACCGTGCCCGCCGCTCTCGGCTCCCTCATCACCACGGTCTACGGGGTGCTGTTCGTCTACACCAACTTTCACTCGCAGATCGACGCCGCCCCCTGGGCGAAGGTACTGATCCAGGTGCTCTACGCGCCCGTGGTGCTGTGGGGCCCGCTGCTCGCCGCCGTCACCGTCCACTATCACCGGCGGCGCAGCGCGAAGGCGGCCGGGCGGGCGATCTGACGAGCGGTCCGCCCGGACGCGGAGCCGCCCGCCGCTGGGGGCGGAGGGCGGCTCGCGGGGTGGGTCAGGTCAGGAGTTTGAGGATGGCGGCGACGTCCAGGTCGGTCAGCTTGTCGCCGCCGGGGATGCGGTAGCCGGGCGGGAACTGGATGCGCGGCGTCAGCAGCGTCACCGGCGCCGGGGCGGTCTTCGACGGCTCGGGGTTGCTGGAGCTGCGGGCGCGGGTGGAGGACGCCGGGGTGGACGTCGGCGTGGGCGTGGTCGTGCCCGCCGGCAGCACCGTGACGGCCGTGACGGCGGCGTCCTTCTCGAACCGGCCCGGGTTCGCCATCGACCCGAGGTCGTACATCATGATGGACGCCGCGTCGTAACCGCCGAGGTCCGCCCAGTCGCCGCTGTTCAGCGCGTCGAGGGTGTGCTGCTCGCGGAACTCGGTGCTGCCGGTGAGCACCGAGATCAGGTCGGCGCGGAGCGGGAAGGCGCTGTGGAACTGCTCGTGGCCGAGGCCGAGGCAGTGGCACATCTCGTGGTGCAGCGTCTTGTAGGCGGCGACGCCGAACGCGTCGTTCTCGTGGTAGCTGATGACCTGCGGCACCGTCCCCGTGCAGCCGATGGCCGACTCGCCGGCGGTGGAGTACTGGAACGTCACCTGCGCGGTCCCGCCCGAGGCGACCGGCGTGAACACGGTCGTGCCGACGCGGGTGTTGAACTTGCCGATCCCGTCCGCCAGCCACTTGTCGCCGGGCTTCCCCGAGCCCGCGACCGCGTAGGTGATCGGCCCCTTCCCCCAGGTCTTGACGTTCTTCTTGACGACGGCCATGCCCGCCTCCCCGTGAATACGATCAGTGAACGTGCGTCCACTGTGCGCAAAGTAGGACGGAAAGGGAGCTGATCGGCAGGGGTGTGACCCATGCCGGACAGGTCCCGGAACGGCCCGCTCCGGGGCTTGCCGCGCGCGGCTCCCGGGCGTATCGCGCGCCCGGAGGGGCCGCGCGGAGTTACCGACGGGCCGTCGGCAAACGTAGGATGGGGGCGTGCCGAGGATCAGCGAACCCACCGTCGCCGAGCACCGCGCCCGCCAGCTGCGGACGCTGCTGGACGCCGCGCGCACCCTGGTCGCCGAGGAGGGCATCGAGGCGCTGTCGCTCGCCGCGCTCGCCCGCCGGGTGGGGCTGTCGCGGCCGAGCCTGTACGAGTACTTCCGCTCCAAGGACGACCTGGTCGCCGCGATCGTCGAGGAGGAGCTGCCGCGCTGGGCGGCGCTGACGGCGCGGGCGCTCGCCGGCCCGCCCGACCTCGTCGGCAAGGTCGAGTCCTACGTCCGCGCGCAGCTGGTCATCATGACCGACGGGCGGCACGCCGCCGCGGTCGCGCTCGCCCAGCACGCCCTCGCCGAGCCCGCCCGCGAGCGCATCCGCGACGGCCACGCCCTGCTGCTGCGGCCGCTGATCGGCGCGCTGGAGGAGGCGGGCGTCCCCGACGCCGAGCTGCGCGCCGAGCTGGTGCAGGGCATCGTGGACGCCGCCGCCGTCGCGGCGCAGCGCCGTCCCGGCCGGGCCGCCGCCGTCATCGACGCCGCCGTCGCCCAGGCCGTCCACGGCCTCGCCGCCGGGGGCGCCCCGTCCTGACGCGCCGCCGCGCCCCCGGCGACGGCGGTCAGGCGGCGGCGGTCAGGCCAGGGCGCGCAGGTCGAGGGGGCCGAAGACCCAGGTGCCGGGCGCGGCCGGGTCGTCGCCCGCCCAGAACTGCGCCCACAGCAGGGTGAACTCCGCGCGCGACAGGTGGCCGTCGCCGTCCAGGTCGAGGCGGTCGAAGGTGGCGTCGGTGTCGGTCGGCCGGCCGTTCCACGCCTCGATGAGGCGGCGGTACTCCGCGCGCGAGACGCGGTCGTCGCCGTTCTCGTCGACGGCCTCGAACATGGCCTCGGCGGTGGCGGCGACGGCGTCGGGCATCTCGGCGAGGTGGTCGACGACGCGCAGCACGTCGGCGGGCGAGACGCGGCCGGGGTGGCGGGTGTCGGCGGTGGCGGCGAGGGTGTCCCACCAGCCGGTCATCACCGCGTGCAGCCGGGCGTGCTCGGGCGTTCCCGGCGGGGCGCCGCGGAGCGCGGTCCAGCGGGCGGCGAGCGTGGCGAAGTCGGCCTCGGTGAGGTAGCCGTCCCCGTCGCGGTCCATCGCCGCGAACACCAGAGCGATCTTGCTGTACTGGAAATCACTCGCCATGCGGGCCTCCCGGGAAGCATGTTCCCCAGGTGATCTCCGGGGCGCCATGGGCACCGGGGACGCCCTTCCTTCCCCTGCGGGTGAGCAAGGTGTGGCGCACGGTGACGGCCGGCGCGCACCGAGGGACAGGCGGCGGTACGGACCCCGAGGAGCCGGCACCGCCCCGGGCCGATCCCGCCGCACAGGACGGGTCCAGCGCAGCGGCTAGACCACCCCTAGACCTGCGGATCCGCCCTTGTGGCGCCCGGATCGCCCGGTTACCATCCCCTCAACTCTTAGGAAACTTTCCTAAGAGATGGCGGGATTCCTGTTGGTTCGGGGGCCGGACGAACGGAGAGTCATGTCCAGAAGGATCGGCGCGCTGCTCGGCGCGCTCGCGATGGCCGCGGCAGGCGGCCTGCTGGGGGCGCCGCCCGCGCTCTCGGCCGGGTCGGTCACCGCGACCTGCGCCAAGACCTCGGACTGGGGCACGGGCTTCGACGGCAGGTGCACCGTCACCAACGGCACCGGGACGGCGCTGAACGGCTGGAAGGTCGAGCTCGACCTGCCGTCCGGCACCGCGATCGGCAGCACCTACGACGCGGTCAAGGCCGTCTCGGGCGACCACTACACCTTCACGAACGCCTCCTACAACGGCACCGTCGCCGCCGGCGCCTCGGTCGCGTTCGGCTTCGGCGGCACCGGCCCGGGCTGGGTCACCGGCTGCAAGGTCGACGGCGGCGCGTGCGACGGGTCGGGCGGCGGCACCGCCGACACCCAGGCGCCGACCGCGCCGTCGGGGCTGAAGTCCACCGGCTCGACCTCGACCAGCGTCGCGCTGTCGTGGACGGCCTCCACCGACAACGTCGCGGTCACCGGCTACGACGTCTACCAGGGCGCGACCAAGGCGGCGTCGGTGACCGGCACGAGCGCCACCGTCACCGGGCTCACCGCCAAGACCGCCTACACCTTCACCGTCAAGGCGCGGGACGCGGCGGGCAACACCTCGGCCGCGTCCAGCGCCGTCAGCGTCACCACTCCCGACGGCGGGACGACGCAGCCCGGCGGCAAGAAGGTCGTCGGCTACTTCGTGGACTGGGGCGTCTACCAGCGCAACTACCACGTCAAGAACATCGACACGAGCGGCTCGGCCGCCAAGCTGACCCACATCAACTACGCGTTCGGCAACGTCCAGAACGGGCAGTGCACCGTCGGCGACAGCTACGCCGACTACGACCGCGCCTACTCGGCCGCCGAGAGCGTGGACGGCACCGCCGACACCTGGGACGCCGGCGCGCTGCGCGGCAGCTTCAACCAGCTGCGCGAGCTGAAGAAGAAGTACCCGAACCTGAAGGTGATCTGGTCGTTCGGCGGCTGGACGTGGTCGGGCGGCTTCACCCAGGCGGCCGCCAACCCCGCCGCCTTCGCCGACTCCTGCTACAAGCTCGTCGAGGACCCGCGCTGGGCGGACGTGTTCGACGGCATCGACATCGACTGGGAGTACCCCAACGCCTGCGGCCTGTCCTGCGACTCCAGCGGCGCGGCGGCCTTCAAGAACCTGATGTCGGCCCTGCGCTCGCGGTTCGGCTCGTCCGACCTGGTCACCGCCGCGATCAGCGCGGACGGCTCCAGCGGCGGCAAGCTCGACGCCGCCGACTACGCCGGCGCCGCCCAGTACGTCGACTGGTACAACCCGATGACCTACGACTACTTCGGCGCCTGGGCCGCGCAGGGCCCGACCGCCCCGCACTCGCCGCTCACCTCCTACAGCGGCATCCCGACGCCCGGCTTCTACAGCGACGCCGCCATCCAGAACCTCAAGGGCAAGGGCGTCCCGGCGTCCAAGCTGCTCCTCGGCATCGGCTTCTACGGCCGGGGCTGGACGGGCGTCACGCAGGCCGCCCCCGGCGGCACCGCCACGGGCGCCGCGCCCGGCACCTACGAGGCCGGCATCGAGGACTACAAGGTCCTCAAGTCCAAGTGCCCGGCCACCGGGACGGTCGCCGGGACCGCCTACGCCAAGTGCGGCAGCGAGTGGTGGAGCTACGACACCCCCGCGACGATCGGCGGCAAGATGTCCTACGCCAACGCCCAGGGGCTCGGCGGCGCCTTCTTCTGGGAGCTGACCGGCGACACCTCCAACGGCGAGCTGATCTCCGCGATCAAGAGCGGTCTCGGCTGACGTCGATCCCGATCCGACCCTGGGTCCGTACCACCCACCGGACGTGGGCCGAGCCGGAGATCCCCCGCCCTCCGGCTCGGCCCGCCCCGTGGCGGCTCGCAAGCTCACACCGGGTACTTCACGCCCGTCAGGTCCTCCGACAGCTCCCAGAGGGCGCGGCCCGCCTCGGGGCGGTTCGCCGCCGGGGGCATGACGGCCTTGGTGGGCGAGCCCCAGGCGCTCAGCACGCGCGGGCCGTAGCAGGCGCCGCCGCGCGCGTCGGGGGACGCCGCCGCGTACAGGGTGGGCAGCGCGCCGGACGCCGCCGACTGGGCGATGACGGTGTTGCCGAGGCCCATCAGCTTCTCCTCCAGACCGCGCCCGGCCATCCTCGGGCCGGCGGCCTGGAGGTTGGTGGCCGCGAAGCCCGGGTGCGCGGCGTCGCCGAGCAGCCCCTCGTAGCGGCGGTCCAGTTCCTTGGCGAAGATCAGGTTGGCGAGCTTGGACCAGCCGTAGGCGGCCCACTTGTTGTAGCGGCGCTCGGAGTTGGGGTCCGACAGCCGCAGCCGCCCGGTCCAGGCCATGCCGCTCGTCACCGTGACGACGCGGGGCGCGGGCGCGGCGAGGAGCGCGGGCAGCAGCAGGCCGGTCAGCGCGAAGTGGCCGAGGTGGTTGGTGCCGAACTGCATCTCGAAGCCGTCGGCGGTGGTGTGGTGCGGCAGCGCCATGACGCCGGCGTTGTTCACCAGCAGGTCCAGCGGGTCGCCGGCGTGGGCGGCCGCGAACGCCCGCACCGACGCGAGGTCGGCGAGGTCGAGCGAGGCGAGCTCGAACCGGCCGCCGGGGACGGCCGCGGCCATCCTCGTGCGGGCCTCCTCGCCGCGCCCGGCGTCGCGGCAGGCCAGCACGACGTCGGCGCCGTGCCGGCCGAGCTGGAGGGCGGTGTGGTAGCCGATGCCGCTGTTGGCCCCGGTGACGACGGCCCGCCGGCCGTGCAGATCGGGGATGTCGGACGCCGACCAGCCCATGGGAACCTCCGATGTCGCGCGCCGGACGTCGGCGCCGCACCAACCTAGGCGCGCGGCCGGACGCGGACAAGCCGCCCGGCCGCCGCGCGGCGGGACGGCCGTCAGGACGGCAGGTGGGACTCGATCGCCGAGACGACGGCGTCGGTGTCGGGCTCGGTCTGCGGCGAGAAGCGCGCCACGACCTCGCCGGAGGGGGCGACGAGGAACTTCTCGAAGTTCCACCGGATGTCGCCGGTGTAGCCCTCGGCGTCGGGGACGCCGACGAGCTCCCGGTACAGGGGGTGCCGGTCGTCGCCGTTGACGTCGACCTTCTCGGTGAGGGGGAAGGTCACCCCGTAGGTCGTCGAGCAGAACGCCTCGATCTCCTCCGGGGTCCCCGGCTCCTGCCCCATGAACTGGTTGCACGGGATCCCGAGAACGGTGAAACCGCGCTCGGCGTAGCGCTTCTGGAGGTCCTCCAGCGCGCCGTACTGAGGGGTGAGACCGCACTTGGACGCCACGTTGACGACCAGCACGGCCTTGCCCCGGTACTGTTCGAGGTCGGCGGACGGCGTCCGCAGGCCCCCGATCTCCACGTCGAAGACAGACATGGGGACGATCTTAGGAGACCGCCGCCCCGCCGCCCCGCCGCACCCGCCGGCCCCGGGCCGGCCCCCGTCAGGTGCCGAGGTCGCTCACGAACACCGACAGCGAGTGCCCGGCGTTGCCGAGCTGGTCGAAGGCGTTGTTGACCACCTGGGCGGCCGCCCGGGGGGAGGTGAGCAGGTAGAAGATGACGAAGGCGATGGCCACATAGCGGAGGTTCTTCTTCATCCGAACGCCGTCCCTGTTGTAGCGCAGCGACACACTGACCCGATCAGATTGTGCCCATCTGCTCCGACTCGCAAAGCGCGATTTTACTGTGGCTCTGCGGCTAGCGGATGATGTCTGGCGCTCGGACGGCCGTTCGATCCCCCCGCGGACGAACGGGCCCCGCACCCGGAACCGGGCACGGGGCGGACGGGCCCTCCCCCGCTACGGGATGGCGCTGACGAACTGCGAGAGCGATTCGGCCGCGCCGCCGAGACCCCCCAGGGCGCTGTTGACCAGGTTGGCCGCGCCCTCGGGCCGGCTGATCACGTACCAGGCGACAAAAGCCATGGCACCCAGCTTCATGTGCTTCTTGTTCACGTCCCCCACCCTCTGCGCTCACTTAACTACGAAGAGTAATTCCCCGGCTGCGGCGGACGCTGGTCAACGCGGCGCAAAGAACGCGTCGAGGCGATCGCGGAGTTCCGCGATCGCCTCGGTAACGGCGCAGGTGGCGGGGTCAGTCGCCGGCCGGCAGGCCGTGCTCGGTGAGATAGCTCACATACATCGGTCGGAGCGCCTCGCCGAGCTCGCCCTCGCCGGCGTTGCGGTACTCCTCCAGCAGCGACAGGACGTGGAACATGTCGAACTCGGCGCGGTCCACGTCGCCGGTCGTGGCGGCCGCGGCGGGGATGGCGCGCAGCAGCTCCCACATGAACCCGACGTCGCGCCGCTCCCGGGCCCTCTTCACCGCCGCGTCGTGCAGGTCGGACGTCGGCATCTTCTCCAGCTCGGCCTCGCCGGGCGTCACATCGGTCATGCCCGAACTCTAGCCACCGGAGATCACCGCCCGGTGCGCGCTCACTTGGCGACGGCGGTGTCGGGCACCGGCTTGTCCTCCTTCAGCGCCCCGAACAGCTGCCCGGCGAGCGTGCGGTTCCAGGTGATGTAGGAGCCGGCGGCGGCCGAGGAGCCCGTCCCGCCGATCGGGACGGTGGTGGTGAGGCCGCTCCCGCCGCTCACCCCGCGCATCGCCCACATCATGCGGACCAGGTCGTAGAGGTGGTCGCCATTGTCGACCCGGAAGTTGGACGTGGCGTTCAGCGCGAGCGGGACGCTCGCGAACGGGTTCAGCAGCGTGCCGGGGCTCGTCGCCTTCCTCATCAGCGCGCCGAAGAACTCGCGCTGGTGCTGGACGCGGTCCAGGTCGGCGCGGGCCGAGTGGCGCGTCCGCACGTAGCCGAGGGCCTGCCCGCCGTTCAGCGTCTGGCAGCCCGGCTTGAGGTTCAGGCCCGCCTTGGGGTCCTTCATCGCCGATTTGACGCAGATGTCGACGCCGCCGATCGCGTCCACCACGCCGACGAAGCCGCCGAAGCCGATCTCGGCGTAGTGGTCGATGTGGACGCCCGTCGCCTGCTCCAGGGTGCGGACCAGCAGCTTGGGGCCGCCGAAGGCGAACGCGGCGTTCAGCTTGTTGGACCCGTGGCCGGGGATCGGGACGTAGGAGTCGCGCGGCAGGCTGACGAGGGTGGTGCCGCCGCTGCCGTAGTGCAGCAGCATCATCGAGTCGGTGCGGCGGCCTGCGGCGGTACCGGTCGCATAGGCGTGCCGCTGCTGCTTGGTGAGGCCCTCGCGGCTGTCGGACCCGACGATCAGCCAGTTGGTGCCGGGGGTGTCGCCGATGCGGCCGGAGTAGTCGGTGAGGACGTCCTCGCGTTCGAGCCGCGAGTCCAGGTAGAAGTAGCCGCCGACGACCACGAGCAGCAGCACCGCGAGCACCGCGGCGAGGATCTTGGGCCAGCGGCGGCCGCGCGAGCGCCGCCCGCGCCGGCCGCGCGGCGGCGGCCCGTCGCCGTAGCCGTCGTGACCGTCGTAGCCGTCGCCGCCGTACCCGCGCAGCTGGTCGCCGGAGTGGGCGTAGGGGTCCTCGGGGACGGGACCGGGGCCGGGCCTGCTGCGCGCCACGCGCTCCTCCTCTGAAGCCGGTGTGGGTTAGACCCTAGACAACGAGGGAGGGTTCCCGCGTCCGCCCGGCGCATGATTGCGGGCCGCCCGCCGTCACCGCCACCGGCGACCCGCGGGCCGGACGCACGCCCCTCCCCCTTGCGGCTCAGCCCCTGCCGAACCCCCGGGCTATCCCCTGCCGAACCCGAAATCCGGCCGGGCGTCGCGCGGCGGCGCCACCGGGACGTCCTCGGGCCGCAGCGTGCGCACCTCGACGGCCCGCTCGGCGCCCTCCCCGAGGTCGCCGCCCGAGGTGAGGCGCCGCCCCTGGTTCGCGATCGTCTCCTCCAGCAGGTTGCGGACGAAGCGGGCGTTGGCGAACGACTCGGTGTGCTTCTCGGCGCCGAGGCGCAGCCGGACCGCGTCCAGCAGCCCGTCGGCGAGGACGAACCCCTGGTCGGCCGCCATCGAGGCGTAGATCTCCACCAGCTCGTCGTCGCTGTAGTCGCCGAACTCCAGGGTGCGCGGGAACCGGCCGGCGAGGCCGGGGTTGGAGGCCAGGAAGCGCTCCATCCGGCTCTTGTAGCCCGCCACGATGACGACCAGGTCGTGCCGGTGGTTCTCCATCGCCTGCACCAGCTCGTCGACCGCCTCCTGGCCGAAGTCGCGGCCGTCGAAGGAGTCGCCGGGGGTGAGCGCGTACGCCTCGTCGATGAACAGCACGCCGCCGCGGGCCCGCTCCACCGCCGCCCGCACCTTCGGGGCGGTCTGCCCGACGAACTCGCCGACGAGCTGGGAGCGGGTCACCTCGACCAGGTGGCCGGAGTCCAGCAGGCCGAGGTCGGCGTAGACGGCGGCGAGGAGGCGCGCCACCGTCGTCTTCGCGGTGCCGGGGTTGCCGACGAACACCAGGTGCCGGGCGGGGCTGCGCAGCCGCATCCCGGCGCGGTCGCGGTCGGGCGCCATCCGGGCGTCGGCGACCAGCCGGTGGATCTCGGCCTTGATGCCGGCGAGGCCGACCAGCCGGTCGATCTCGGCGAGCGGGTCGCCGGACGCGCGGCGCGGCGCCGCCACGAGGGTGTCCGGCACGTCCTCCAGCAGGATCTCGTCGAGCCGCTCGGTCTCGTCGACGACGCCGTCGGCGAGGACGCGGCGGCCCTGCATCGCCACCGACCACTCCAGCAGCCCGGCGGCGAGGCGCGCGTTGGCGAACCCCGGGCCGCGCTGCGCGCCCTGCAGCAGCCCGCCGACCTTCCCGGTGACGCCCGCGCCGAGCGCGTACCCGGCGTCGGCGGCGCCCTGCTCGAAGACGCGGACGAGCTGGGCGCCGGTGAGGTCGGGGAAGACCAGCGTGCGGGGGAACAGCGCGGCGAGGTCGGGGCGGCCGCGCAGCAGGCCGTTCAGCTCGTCCTCGGGGCCGGTCAGCACGACCAGCAGGTCGTCGGGCTCGTCGTGCAGCGCGCCGACGAGGGCGTCCATCACCTCGCGGGCGCGCGCCGGGTCGGCCGGGGCGGCCTCGTGCGGGTCGCGGACGACGAGGACGCCGCCGAGGGCGCTCTGCACGGCGCGGCGCACCTTCAGGGCGGTGTCGGTGGCGTAGTCGCCGAGCAGGTCGGAACGGTCGGCCTCGACGAGCTGCCCCTGCGACAGCACGCCGAGCCCGGCGTAGACCCGCCCGACGATCGCGGCGACGGAGCGGCGGCCGGTGCCGGGGTTGCCGGCGAACACCAGGTGGCGCGGGCGGGTGCCGGCCGCCGCCATCCCCGCCGCGCGGCGCAGCCGCACCGCCCGCGCCTCGGCGACCAGGGCCTGCACCTCCTCCTTGACGTCGGTCAGCCCGACGAGCGCGGCGAGCTCCTCCTGCGGGTCGCGGGCGGCGGCGGGCCGCCGCGGCAGGTCCGCCTCGGTGATCTCGGCGGCGTCGGTGTCGGCGCGGGTGAGCGCCGCCGCCGCGCACTGGGCGGCGAGCCGCTCGGCGAGCCGGGCGCCGCGCAGGTTGCCGACCGGCGGCGTCTGGGCGAGGAGCAGCCCGGCGGCGGCCGCCGCGCCGGGCGCGACGAGGGCGCCGCGGACCGCGGCGGCGCGCGCGAACAGCTCGGCGAAGCCGGCGGCGTCGAAGTCGCGGGTGCGGGCGACGTCGAACAGCTGCACGAGCGCCGGGTTGTCCTCGAACAGCCGCCGGTCGCCGCCGGGGCGGCAGAGCGCGACGACGTCCAGGGCGGGCGAGCGGGCCATCAGCCGGCGCAGCTCCTCGGCGGCGGCCGCGCCGCAGCGGTCGGCGGTGGCGAGCAGCTCCAGGTCGTCGACGACCAGCAGCAGCCGGCCCTCGGCGCACTCGCGGACCCGGGCCTGGAGCCAGAGCGCCGCGTCGCTGACGGTGAGCGCGGCGAACACCTGGTCCGACACCCACAGGGCGTCGCGCAGCACCGCCCGCTCGACGAGGATGCGCTGGACGAGCTCGGCGGCGGTGCCCTTGCCGGTGCCCTCGGGGCCGGCGACCAGCAGCCGCACCGGCCGCTCCCCCGCCAGCCGGGCGGTCAGCGCGTCGGCGAGGACGGCGGTGAGCTCGGGCTGCCCGACGAGCTCGTCCCCCGCGTCCGCCGGCGCCGCGGCCGCCGGCTCGGCCGCCGCGGCCGGGCGCGCGGGCGGCGGGACGGCGGCGGCGTTCAGCACCCGCCGGTAGGAGAACAGGCGGCGGACGTCGAGCTGGAAGTGGCGGACCGGCAGCGGGCTGCGCGGCCCGACGGCGGCGTCCGGCAGGCCCTGCACCGCGCCGAGCACGCGGGTGGCGGTGTCGAGCCAGGCGCGGCAGGCGTCGGCCTCGCCGGCGACCAGGCCGCGCGCGAGCCAGGCCCGCAGGTCGCGCTGCCACTCCTCGGCGGCGAACTCGGCGCGCAGCGCGGCGAGGCGTTCCTGCAGCAGCTCGTAGGCGCCCGTGCCGAGCGCGACGGCCAGCTCGGCGGGCGCGACCCGCACCCCCGCCGCGAGCAGCAGCCCGGCGAGCGCGGCGTCCAGGCCGCCGCCGCCGGGGACGGCCGCGCCGAGCCGCCGGTGCGCGGCGGTGAGGCCCTGGCACGCCCAGCCGAGGTAGGAGATCGGGCCGGCGAGCTCGGGCAGCAGCGCGACGGTGGCGTCGTCCAGGCCGGCCGTCCACGCCTCGTCCAGGCGGCCGAGCGGGACGGCGAGGTCGGCGGCGCGGGCCGCGGGGTCGGCGCGGCGGGCGTCGAACAGGCCGGCGAGCGCGGCGCGGCGCGCCTCGACGGGGGCGAGGCCCTCGAAGACGTCCAGGGCCTCGTGGGCCAGGTCGATCGCGACGGCGCGGAGCCCGGGGTCGTCGCCGGCGGGCTCGGGCAGCCAGAGGCCCGGCGGCCGCCACCGGCCGCCCTGGGTGAACCAGGCGGCCGGGTCGCGGACCGGCGCCTCGGGGGTGGCGAGGAACGCCGACAGCAGCTCGTAGTCGACGTCGCCGCGCGAGCCGCCGCGCAGCGCCGCGGCGCCGAGCAGGAAGGTCAGCAGCGACCACTGCTCGGCGCCCGCCGCCGACGTCCCGGGGCCGTAGAAGTCGCTCAGCCGCCGGGCCAGCCGCCCGGCGCGCGCGTCGGCGTTCAGCGCGACGGCGCGCTCCCGGATCTCCTCGTAGAGGCCGTCGGGAACCCGCCATGGACCGTGCGCGTACACGTCCAGGACCGGCTCGTCGGTCAGCAGCAGTTCGAGGTGGTCCGGCAGCCGGGGGGCACTCACCAGGAATGTCCTTTTCGCACGTTGAGCTTCGGGGGAACGGGCCATGACGTACGTCTCCGTTCGCCACCCTACTCAGCGGGACGCCGCCGTCTCCCCCGCTTGGCAGGCCCGCCCTCCTCCGGGATAGTTGCCATGTGGAAAGCTCCCGCCGGTCCGTGTCCGGCGGGGCGCCCCGACCTGAGGGGAGAACCCGTGCGTCCTCTCGAAGTGATCACCCGTGCGCAGGACGGCCGCGCCCTGGTCGAGCTGCGCGGCGAGCTCGACGTCGCCACCGCCGCGGAGCTGCGCGTGCGGCTCCGCACCGCCCGCCGCGAGCACGGCGAGAACCTGGTGCTGGACCTGCGCGGCCTGGAGTTCATGGACTCCGACGGCCTCGCGGTGCTCGTCCGCTGCTACAAGGCCGTCACCGCCGCGGGAGGCAGCCTCACCCTCGCCGGCCCCCGCCCCGTCGTCCGCCGCACCCTGGAGGTGACCGGCCTGCACCGCCGGATGACCGTCGTCGACACCCTCGCCGAGGCCCTCGCCCCCGTCCCCTAGCCGCACGCCCCTGACCACCCGGTCGCTCGACGTCGAGATGCGGCGTGTTGGCCCCTGGGAGCGCTCCCAGGGGCCAACACGCCGCATCTCGACGGGTGGTGACCGGGTGGTCGCCGGTGGAGCGGGGCGCGCGGGCGCTACAGCGGCAGGGCGGTGGGGCGCTTGGCCTCGCGGCCGTCGCCGGAGGAGCGGCCGCGGACCCGGCGGCCCACCCAGGGCAGCAGGTAGGTGCGGGCCCAGTGGACGTCCTCGCGGCGCAGCGTCAGCCAGTCCGGGACGGCCTCGGCGGGCGGCCAGGGGGCGCGCCAGCTGTCGGTCACCGGGACGCCGACGACCTCGGCGACCTTCAGCGCCATCCGGCGGTGCCCCTCCGGCGACAGGTGGAGGCGGTCGTCGGACCAGGCGCGCGGGTCGTTGAAGGCGCTGGAGGACCACAGGTCCACCACCGCGCAGTCGCGCCGGTCGGCGATGGCGCGCAGGTGCATGTTGAACGTCGCGGCCCGGCCGCGGATGCGGTGCCCCGAGCGGAGCCGGCCGACGTCGAAGGAGGTGAACAGCACGACCCGCGCGCCGGTGGCGCGCAGGGCGCGGATCGCCTCGTCGTAGACGACGGCGCAGCGGTCGGGGTCGGCGCCCGGCCTGATCATGTCGTTGCCGCCCGCGCAGAAGGTGACCAGGTCGGGCTTCAGCTCGACGGCGAGCGGGACCTGCTCGGCGGCGACCTGGCGGATCAGCTTGCCGCGCACCGCGAGGTTGGCGTAGCAGAGGCCGGGCCGCGCCGCGGCCAGGTGCTCGGCGAAGCGGTCCGCCCAGCCGCGGTACACGTCGGGCGCCCCGCCGGGGTCGGGGTCGTTCAGGCCCTCGGTGAAGCTGTCGCCGAGAGCGACGTAGGTGGTGGTCTGCTCCGGTTCGTTCATCGGGTTCCCCAGGACGGTTCATGGTCGTTCACGTAGATTAATGATGCATCGTGCACACATCCCTACGCGACCGTAGGGTCCGGCCGGACGTCCGGACCCCGCTCGTCCGCGCGCCGCCCGTCAGCGCTGGGCGGCCATCCCGCCCGGGGCGGGCTGGAACGACATGGCGTGCTGCACGAGGGTGATGAGCACCCCCTTGGTCGACTCCCGGCTGCGCGCGTCGCACTGCACGATCGGCACGTACGGGCTGATCGACAGCGCCTCCCGGATGTCCTCGGCGGCGTACTCGAACTCGCCGTGGAACCCGTTGACGCCGACCACGAAGGGCAGCCCGAGCTCCTCGAAGTAGTCCACCGCGGCGAAGCAGTCGGCGAGGCGGCGGGTGTCGACCAGCACCACCGCGCCGATGGCGCCCTTCACCAGGTCGTCCCACATGAACCAGAACCGGTGCTGGCCCGGCGTGCCGAACAGGTACAGGATCAGCTCGCGGTCGAGCGACACGCGGCCGAAGTCCATGGCGACCGTGGTGGTGGTCTTGTCCGGCACCGCCGACAGGTCGTCGATGTCGGCGCTCGCGGCGGTCATCACCGCCTCGGTGGTCAGCGGCATGATCTCCGAGACCGAGCCGACGAAGGTCGTCTTGCCGACGCCGAAACCGCCGCCGACGACGATCTTGACGGAGGTGAGCTCGGGACCCGGCGCCGCCGGGTCAGAGCTTGCGTAGTCCACTGAGAACCCTTTCGAGCAGGCGGAGGTCCGGCTGCGTGCCGGAAGGGCGCGACTGGTGCAGGCGCAGCAGTCCTTCGAGGGCCATGTCGGCGACCAGCACCCGGGCCACCCCGAGCGGCAGCCGGCAGAGCGCCGACACCTCGGCGACCGACCGCGCCGAGCGGCACAGGTCCATGATCGCCCGGTACTCGGGCGTCAGCACCGAGGTGTCGCGCGGGGGGTGCGGCACCGTGGAGACCAGGGCCTCGATGGCCAGGTCGTAGCGGGGCTTGACCCGCCCCCCGGTGACCGCGTACGGGCGCACCAGCGAGCTGCCCGCGGACTCCTCCGGCACGGCGCGGCCCGCCCCACCGGGATCACCCCAACCGGGCGATCCACCGCCGTAATGCCTGCCTCGATCCACCACGCCGACCTCCGCCAGATCCAGTCAAATCAGTAACGGGCCGGTCCCGCGCCCATCTCGGTCACCGGCGGGTAGGGCGGCTGCTGGTCCACGCCGCCGCGCAGCGCGGGCGTGAGCACCCGGCCGACGCGCTCGACCAGCAGCGTCATCTCGTAGGCGACCAGGCCGAGGTCGCAGTCCGGCGCGGCCAGCACCGCGAACACCGAGCCGTTGGCGATGGACATCACGAACAGCAGTCCGCGATCCATCTCCACGACCGTCTGGTTCACCCCGCCCGCCTCGAAGATCTTCGCGGCGCCCTGGGTGAGGCTCATCAGTCCCGACGCGATGGCCGACAGCTGGTCCGCCCGCTCGGGCGGGAAACCGGCCGAGTAGGCCATCGGCAGGCCGTCGGAGGAGACCACCACCGCGTGCGCGACCTTCGGAACCCGGTCCGCGAAGTTCGTCACCAACCAGTTGAGATCCTGCCCGTTCACCGGGTTCCTCCTGTCTCTCCGTCGTTCCACGACGGACGCTCGCTCGTGCTGTCGGCCGGTCCACCGTCGCGGGTCTCGTTGCGGCCCCTGTAGACGCCGCGCTGCAGACTCGCGAACCGGTCGCGGACCTGTTCGGCCGACTGTTCCCGCTGCGGCCCGAAGCCCGCGCCCGCGCCCTCCTGCTCCGCGGCCCCCTGCTGGGGCTGCGGGGCGGGCTGGGCGGTGGGCACCGCGCCGGGGACCCGGTTCTTGCCGGGCACCCGCTTCGGCAGGCCGGCGGACGTCTTCCGGCCGGCGACGGGCTTGGCGGCCGCGGCGGCCGCCTCGAACCCGGCGTCGCCCGCCGAGGTCCAGCCCTTCACCGGATCCTGCGTCCCGGCGCCACCGCCGTCGCGCCGCTGGAACCATTCCGATTGCATCGCGTCGAAGATAGGCGACCGGGCGGGCGGCGCCGCGGGCGCCCTCCGCTCGGGCGCCGGCGGGGCGGGCCGGGCGGGGGGCTCGGGAGCGGGCGGTTCCGCATGGGGTTCCTCCAGCGTGAACGGCGCGGGAAGGGGCGCCGCGGCGTCCCGGGAACGCGGATCCGCCGGGGTCTCCGGCAGGGGTCCGGTGTCCCACGAGACCGGCCGCTGCGGCCGGGCGGGGTCGGGCAGCGCGGGCTGCGCCTCGGGCACGGCCGGCGCGTCCCCGAAGGCGCCGGCGGCGCGTCCGGGGAGGTGGGAGCCGGGACGGCGCACCGGCAGCTCGCCGCTGCGGTCGGTGCCGTCCTCGGGGACGACGGGGGGCAGCGGCCCGGTGTCGTAGCGGGGGCCGCCGGCGTCGTGGACGGGGGGCAGCGGACCGGTGTCGAGCGGCGAGCGGCCGTCGTCGGGCGTCCGCGGGATCGGGCCGGTGTCGAAGCGCCGGTCGCCGGGGACCGCCGGCTGCGCGCCGGTGTCGTAGCGCCCGCGCGGCGCCTGGCGGGCGCCGGTGTCGAAGCCGCCGTCGTAGCCGCCGGTCCGGTAGCCGCCGGTGCCGTAGCCGCCGGACTCGTAGCCGCCGGACTCGTAGCCGCCCGGCTCGTAGCCGCCGGACTCGTGGCCGGCGGTCTCGTAGCCGCCGGTGTCCTGGGCCGGCCGGCGGCGCCGGCCGCCGCCCTGCCCGCGGCCGAGCGGCTGGTCGTCGGGCACGACCGGCAGCGGGCTCGTGCCGCCGCGGCCGGGCTGCCGGCCGGCGTCCTCGTAGCCGCGCGGGCCGGCGCCGGGCCGGTCCTGCGCCGCGCCGTAGGACGGCCGGCCGCCCGGCTCCTCGCCGCGCCCGTACCCGCCGCCGTCGAGCGTCCGCGGGATCGGGCCGGTGCCGGCGCGGCCGCGGGGCTCCTCGGCGGCGAACACGCCGCCGGGCGCCGGCGGGGCCTCGGCGAGCGCGACCGGCGCGCCGCCCGCGGCGGTGTGGGCCTGCCGGCGGGCGCCGACGCCGCCGGTGCTCTCGCCGGGGATGATGAGCCCGTCGGGGATCATGACGAAGGCGGTGAGGCCGCCGCCCTGCGCGGCGCGCAGCTCGACCCGGATGCCGTGCCGGACCGCCAGGCGGCCGACCACGAACAGGCCCATGCGGCGGGCCGCGGCGAAGTCGATGACGGGCGGGTTGGCGAGGCGCCAGTTGGCCTGCTCCAGCACGTCGGGCGCCATGCCGACGCCGTTGTCGTTGATCTGGAGCATCGCGCCGCCGCCGCTCAGCAGCTGGCCGGAGACCGTCACCTTGGTCTGCTCGGAGGAGAAGACGGTGGCGTTCTCCACCAGCTCGGCGAGCAGGTGCACGAGGTCGTTGACGACCGGGCCGGCGACCAGCATGTCGCCGTGCACGCGCAGCGAGATCCGCTCGTACTGCTCGACCTCCGACAGCGAGGCGCGCACCACGTCGATCAGCGGGACCGGCTGGCTGCGCCGCCGCACCTGGTCCTGGCCGCCGAGGACCAGCAGGTTCTCGGAGTTGCGGCGCATGCGGGTGGCCAGGTGGTCGAGGCGGAACAGGTTGGCGAGCTGCTCCTCGTCGCGCTCGCTCTGCTCCAGCTTCTCGATGAGCTGGAGCTGGCTCTCGATGAGGCTCTGGCTGCGGCGCGACAGGTTGACGAACATCGCGTTGATGTTGCCGCGCAGGACCGCCTCGTCGGCGGCGAGCCGGACCGCCTCGCGGTGGACCTCGTCGAAGGCGCGGGCGACCTGGCCGATCTCGTCGCTGGAGTCGACGTTGATGGGCTCGACCTCGATGCCGCCGGCGGCGGCCTCGGGATCGCGCAGCCGGTCGACCAGGCCGGGCAGCCGGGAGCCGGCGACCTCCAGCGCGCCCTCCTGGAGGCGGCGCAGCGGGCGCACCAGCGAGCGCGCCACGATGAAGGTCAGCAGCAGGACCGCGAGCAGGACCAGGGCGACGACGACGGCCTGCACGATCGCCGACCGGGTGGCGTCGTCGCGGTGCGAGGCCGCGGCGGCGACGTTGTCGTCGCTGATCCGCCGCTCCACCGTGCGCATCTTGTCGATCGTGCCGCTCATCGCCTTCAGCCAGGCGATGGCGTCGCTGCGGCTGCCCGCCTCCAGGTTGAGGCGGCCGGTGCCGACGGCGATCGCGCGCTCGCGGTACTCGGCGGCCTTGTCGACGTCGGTGCCGGTGACGGTGTCGTCGAAGAACTGGCGCTGCCCCAGGGTCGCGGCGGTGCGGAAGGCGGTGAGGTCGCCGTCCTCCTGCGCCCGCGCGTCCAGCAGGACGGCCTGCTGGGCGGCGTTCATCCGCCCGGTGATCGCGCCGGCGTACAGCACGGCGCGCTCGCGCGACGCCTGCTCCTTGGCCCGCGACAGCGCGACGAGCGCGCGGGAGGAGGCGGCGAGCCGCTCGTCGTTGGAACCCTCCGCGACGTTGTCGAGGAAGCTGATCATCTCGCCCAGCGACTCGGAGTACTTCTCCTGCACCGTGTCGGCCGGCACCTGCGCCTTGGTGAGCTCGCGCAGCGCGGCGACGCCGTCCAGCCGGTTGAGGATCGCGCGGGTGGCGACGGCGCTGTTGCCGTCGGCGTGCGCGAGCACGTCGGCGGCCTGCCGCCGCACCTGCTTGACGGCGGTGTCCACCCGGGCGTACTGCGCCTGCAGCGCGGGGCCGCCGGCCGACCGGCCGCCGGCGATGTACCCGGCCGACAGGTCGCGCTCGTAGCCGAACTCCTGCGTGAGCGCGGCGACGCCCCCGCCGAGGCGGGCGAGGCGCTCCACCCGGTCGTAGACGCCGGCGTCGTTGGCGGCCGCGGCGACCCGCAGGCCGCCGAGGGCGACGGCGACGGTCGTCGGGATGAGGATCAGGGCGATGAGCCGCGCCGGCACCCGCCAGTTGGACAGCCGCAGCCGGGACGCACCGCGCCGGGGGGCCGCGGGGGCCGCGCCCGTCGCCAACCGCCGCTCGGACGCGGGACCGTCCGGTCCGGGCCTGTCCTCCGGATGGGCGTCCAGCGCTGGATCGCCCGGTTGCATGCCCACTTGGCGTTTACACCCTCTCACATACAGTGCCGAACCGCGGTCGCTCCGGACGTGCCGCAGTCGGTGGCGCGAACCCGCTTTGCCGCGCGTCTCGCCTACCGGCTCCCACCGCGCCCGACATTGCAGCACATTAGAGGATGCGTCGCAAAGACGACCGTCATTCACCGATCTTGCCGGTCCCGACCTGCCCGTCATCCCTTTTGTCCGATTTTTTCCCGGTGGTCACCTGCGACACATCACGGAGAGTGAACGCCGGGCGCGGAATTGGTGACGGCCGAACGGCGCTCGGAAATGCCGGTGCCAATCGTGTAACAGCCCGGAAAAGAGTTCTTCACTCCGATAGGCCCGCATGTGCCCGGAGCCCCGCAGCGCACGGCATTCCCGCCCCCGCAGGGCACCGCGGGGGCGGGAGCGATTTATCCAAGAGATGGACGAATGCTCACGTATCTGCGATATGGTCCCGCTGCCGGTGATCAAGAGGTCAGCGGCCGGGCCTTCCCCCTGAGGCCGGGCGCGCACGCGGCCGTATCCGCCACCGGTGCCCCCGCGAGAACAGCCTTGAGGATTCATCAGATGCAACGGTCTTCCCGCACCCTTCCCCGTGCCGGAGCCCGGACCGCCCCGGCGCGCGCACCGCGCCCGCGAACGGGACGCCGGTGAGCGTCGAGCACAGCCCGCGGCTCCGCGCCGGCGGGCGGGCCGTCCCGCAGCGCCGGAGCGCGCGCGGCGCCGGCCGGCCGCGGCTCACCCGCACCGGGCGCGCCGTCCGCGGGCTGGCCGGCGTGCTGGTCCTCGCCGCCGCCCTGGAGATCCTCGCCCGGTCCGGCGCCGTCGCCGCGGACTCCCTGTCCCCGACCTCCGACATCGTCGTGCGGGCCGGGGAGCTCCTCGGCGACGGCGCGTTCTGGAGCGCCTCGCTCGTGCCGACGCTGAAGGCCTGGGGCCTCGGGCTCGTCATCGCCGTCGCGGTGGCCGTCCCGCTCGGCCTGCTGCTCGGCAGCGTGCCCTACGTCAACACCGCCACCCGCGCGGTCGTGGAGTTCCTGCGGCCGATCCCCTCCGTGGCGCTCATCCCGCTGGTCTCGCTGATCCTCGGCACCGGCCTGGAGATGAAGGTCGTGCTGATCGTGTACGCCGCGGTCTGGCCGGTCATGTTCAACACCCTCTACGGCCTCGGCGACGCCGACCCCGTCGCCAAGGACACCCTGCGGTCCTTCGGGTTCGGGCCGCTCGCGGTGCTGTGGCGGGTCACCCTGCCGGCCGCGCTGCCCTTCATCTACACCGGCGTCCGGCTCGCCACCTCGATCGCGCTGATCCTGGCGGTCGGCGCCGAGATCCTCGCCGGCTTCGGCGACGGGCTCGGGATCTTCATCGGCCAGGCCATGGGCACCCTCGACGGCACCCGCGACGTGATGACCGGGACGCTGCTGGCGGGCTGCCTCGGGCTGCTGGCCAACTCCCTGCTGGCGTTCGGCGAGCGGCGGCTGTTCCGGTGGCACGTACGAGAGGAGCGGTCATGACGGCGCTGAGCGCCCCCCGCGCGATGCCGTCCCGGCTGCTGCGCGCCCTGCTGGACCGGTGGCTGGTGCTGGTGGTCCTCGTCGCGGCCTGGGAGGCCGCCGCCCGGTCCGCCGGCGACGTGTACTTCCCGCCGCCGTCCACCATCGCGGAGCGGATGCGCCGCCTCTGGTTCAGCGGTCCGGCGTCGCACCTGTTCCTCACCGGGGAGGCGACCGGCAACATCCTGCCCAGCCTGGGCCGGATGGCGGTGGCGCTGGCGATCTCGGCGGCCGCGGGCGTCGCCCTCGGCATGGCGCTCGGCCGGTCGCCGCGCGCCCACGCCTACCTGAACCCGGTGTTCGAGTTCGCCCGCTCGATCCCGCCGCCCACCCTGGTGCCGCTGCTGATGGCGCTGTTCACGCTCGGCACGCCGATGCAGATCGCCTCGATCGTGCTGAGCGCGCTCTGGCCGGTCCTCATCAACACCGCCGACGGCGCGCGCACCGTCGACGAGCAGCAGATCCAGACGGCCCGGGTGTTCCGGCTGACGGCGGCGCAGCGGCTGCGCCTGGTGATCTTCCCGGCCGCGCTGCCGAAGATCTTCGCCGGGCTGCGGCTGTCGCTGTCGCTCTCGCTCATCCTGATGGTCTTCGCCGAGCTGCTGCCGGGCACCGACAACGGCATCGGCTTCGAGCTCACCGACGCGCAGAGCCGCAGCGACCTGCCCACCGTGTGGGCCGTCATCGTGCTGCTCGGCATCCTCGGCTACCTGCTGAACGCGGCGCTCACCGCCCTGGAGCGGCGCGTGCTGGCCTGGCACTTCGCCGCCCGCCGCCTGCCGGGCTGAGCGCTCCCCGCACCCCCGTCCCTCCCCCGAGACCCCGCTCGACCCGTCCCCGACACCCCCCATCCCCCAAGGAAGAGACATGCGATCCTTTCGTAGGCTGACCCCGGTCGTCGCCGCCTCCCTGCTGCTCGCCGGCGGCCTCGCCGGCTGCGGCGACGACGACAAGGCCGCCGCCGGCAAGTCCGGCCTGGAGCGCAACGGCCAGATCACGGTGGCCTCGCTGCCGCTGGTCGACGGCGCCGCGCTCTACATCGCCCAGAAGCAGAAGCTGTTCGAGGCCGAGGGCCTGAAGGTCAAGATCCAGCCCGTGCAGCAGAGCATCGCGGCGATGCCCGCCCTGCAGAAGGGCAGCGTCGACGTGATCGCCGGCGCCAACTACGTCACCTTCCTGGCGGCCAACGACGCCGGCACCCTCAAGCTCAAGATCCTCAACGAGGGCGCGACGCTGACCTCCAACATGATGAACGTGGTGGTCCCGGCCAAGTCCCCGATCAAGGAGCCGAAGGACCTGGAGGGCAAGACCGTCGCGGTCAACATCCCCAACAACATCCAGAGCCTGACGCTGAACGCGGTGCTGAAGGCCAAGAACGTCGACCCGACCAAGGTCAAGTACAAGGCCGTCCCGTTCCCGCAGATGGCGACCGCCCTGCAGAAGGGCGACATCGACTCCGCCCACATGGTGGAGCCGTTCCTGTCGGCCGCGCAGAAGAACCTCGGCGCGCGGGTCGTGGTGGACGGCGGCAGCGACCCGGTGAAGGACATGCCGATCAGCGGGTACGTCTCCACCGACGCCTTCACCACCAAGTACCCCAAGCTCGCCGCCGCCTTCCAGCGCGTGATGTTCAAGGCCCAGGCGCAGGCCGCCGGCGACCGCAAGAAGGTCGAGGAGGTGCTGCCGGGCTACGCCAAGATCACGCCGGACGTGGCCTCGGTCATCACCCTGCCCGGCTACCCGACCTCCAACAACGAGACGCGGCTGAACCGCATCGTCGACCTGATGGAGGCGAACAAGCTGCTCAAGCAGAAGCCCGACCTCAAGACGCTGATCTTCACCCCGCAGTCCTGACCTGCACGAAAGGCACACCTCCGTCATGACGGAATTCACGGTCCGCGACGCCGTCTTCGACTTCTGCCGGCGCACCGGTATGACGACCGTCTTCGGCAACCCCGGATCCACCGAGCTCAAGATGTTCCGGGACTTCCCGAGCGACTTCTCCTACGTCCTCGCCCTCCAGGAGTCGGTGGCGGTCGCCGCCGCGGCCGGGCACGCGCTCGGCACCGGCGGCGCCGCCCTGGTCAACCTGCACTCGGCGGGCGGCGTGGGGCACTCGCTCGGAGCGGTCTTCAACGCCCACCGCGACCGGGTGCCCGTCGTGATCGTCGCCGGCCAGCAGGGACGGGCGATGCTGCCGACCCGCCCGTTCCTGTCGGCCGACGAGCCGGCCGAGTTCCCCCGGCCCTACGTCAAGTGGTCCCGCCAGCCCGCGCGCGCCGAGGACGTCCCGGCCGCGTTCGCCGAGGCCTACCGGGTGGCGATGACCCACCCGCGCGGCCCGGTGTTCCTGTCGGTGCCCGAGGACGACTGGGAGCGCCCCGCCGAGCCGGTCCCCGACCGCGTCGTGCACGGCGACTTCCAGGCGTCCCCCGAGGCGCTCGCCGAGCTCGCCGAGGCGCTGAACACCGCCCGCAACCCCGTGATCGTCGTCGGCCCCGGCGTCGAGGACGAGCTCGCGCAGCCGCTCGTCGCCGAGCTCGCCGAGCGCACCGGCGCGCACGTGTGGATCAGCCCGCTGTCGGGCCGGTCCGGCTTCCCCGAGGACCACCCGCAGTTCCGCGGGTTCCTGCCGCCGGTCCGCGACCACATCGTCGAGCGCCTCACCGGCCACGACGTCATCGTGGCGCTCGGCGCCCCGGTGTTCGTCTACCACGTGCACGCCGAGGGCCCCTACGTCCCGGCGGACGCGCGGCTGTTCCACCTGGACTGCGACCCCGAGCAGACGGCCTGGACGCCGGTCGGCACCAGCCTGCTCACCACCGTCCGGTCCGGCGTGACCGGGCTGCTGGAGCTCATCGACGACGGCGCGGCGGCCCGGCTCGGCCGGACCGCCCCCGAGCCCCGCGGGCTGCCCGCCACCCCGCGGGAGACCGACCCGATGGACATCGGGCTGGTCCTGGACACCCTGCGCGGCGCGCTCGCGCCCGGCACCGTCATCGTCGAGGAGTGCCCGAGCCACCGCGACGCCTTCCACGCGCGGGTGCCGATCACCGAGACCGGCGGGTTCCTCACCACCGGCAGCGGCGCGCTCGGCTGGGGCCTGCCGCTCGCGGTCGGCCGCGCCCTCACCGCCGCCGACGGGCAGCGCATCGTCTGCGTCATCGGCGACGGCTCCATCATGTACTCGGTGCAGGGCCTCTGGACCGCCGCCCAGCACAACGTCCCCCTCACGGTCGTGGTGCTGAACAACAACGGCTACGGCGCGGTCAAGGCGCTCGGCCGGCGCATCGGCCTGGACCACATGCCCGGCACCGACATCCGCGGCATCGACTTCCCCGCCGTCGCCGCCGGGCTCGGCGTGCCGGGCGCGCAGGTGCGCTCGTCCGCCGACTTCGGCAAGGCGCTGGAGGAGGCGGCCGGCACCGACGGCCCGTTCCTCATCGAGGTCGCGGTGGCGCGCGACGAGTCGCCCGCCTACGAGCCCTGGGCGCGGTGACGCCGTGCTGAGGATCGACGGGCTGAGCCACCGCTACGGCGAGCACGCCGTGCTCGACGACATGACGCTGGAGGTCGCCGAGGGCGAGCTCGTCAGCATCGTCGGGCCCTCGGGATGCGGCAAGTCCACGCTGCTCCGCTGCATCGCCGGGCTGATCAGCCCGACGAGCGGGCGGGTGACGCTGGACGGCACCCCGGTGGACGGCGTCCCCGACGGCCTCGCGGTCGTGTTCCAGGACTACAGCCGCTCGCTGCTGCCCTGGCTCACCGTCCGCGACAACGTGGCGCTGCCGCTCCGCCGGCGCGGGAAGTCCAAGGCCGAGCGCCGGGCGGCCGCCGACGAGGCGCTCGCCTCGGTCGGGCTGCCCGACGCGGGCCGCAAGTACCCCTGGCAGCTGTCGGGCGGCATGCAGCAGCGGGTGTCGATCGCGCGGGCGCTCGCGTACCGGCCGTCGCTGCTGCTGATGGACGAGCCGTTCGGGTCGGTGGACGCCCAGACCCGCGAGGACCTGGAGGACCTGGTCCTGCGGGTGCACCGCACCGGCGGCATGACGATCCTGCTGGTCACCCACGACATCGACGAGAGCGTCTACGTGGGCGACCGGGTGGTCGTGCTCGGCCGCAACCCCGGGCACATCCGCGCCGAGATCGACGTGACGCTGCCGCCCGAGCGCGACCAGATCGCCACCCGCGCGGACGCCGAGTTCGTCCGCCTGCGCGCCGAGGTCGGCCGCCTGGTCCGGGGCGCGGCCTCGGGCCCCGTCGCCGCCTGAGCACGTCCCGCCGGCCGGTGGCGGGGACGGTCCACCCGTCCCCGCCACCGGCCGGCGGCGTTCCCGGCCCCTTTTCCCGCCGCGCCGCCGGCGCTGCGGGCGGGATATCGACGAAACCCTCAACACGCCTCGACACATAGGGCAAACTCCATGATGATCTCTGGACGCCGCCGCGGCGCCCGACCGGCCGGCGACGACGACGAGGGGACCGTCATGGACGTACTGATCGCGGGCGCCGGCGTGGGCGGGCTCACCGCCGCGCTCGCCCTGCACGAGGCGGGCGTCGCGGCCCGCGTGCTGGAGGCGGCGCGGACGCTGCGGCCGCTCGGCGTCGGCGTCAACCTGCTGCCGCACGCCGTGCGGGAGCTGACCGAGCTCGGCCTCGGCGCGACGCTCGCCGCGACGGCGATCCCGACCGGCGAGATGGTGCACTTCGACCGGCACGGCGGCCGCATCTGGGGCGAGCCGCGCGGCCGCGCGCTCGGCTACGACTGGCCGCAGTACTCGCTGCACCGCGGCGAGCTGCAGATGGCGCTGCTCGCCGCGGTGCGCGAGCGCCTCGGCCCGGGCGCCGTGCTCGCCGGGACCGCCCTGGAGTCCTTCGCCCAGGACGCCGGCGGCGTCACCGCCCACGTGCGCGACCGCGCGTCCGGCGCCCGCGGCGAGCTGCGCGCGGACGTCCTGGTCGGCGCCGACGGCCTGCACTCGGCCGTCCGCGCCGCCCTGCACCCCGGCGAGCCCGCGCCGCTGTGGAACGGGGTGCGGATGTGGCGCGGCGTCACCGAGGCCGCGCCGTTCCTCGGCGGCCGCACGATGGCCGTCGCGGGCAGCAACACCGCCGGCAAGCTCGTCGTCTACCCGATCTCCCTGGCCGCCGAGGAGCGCGGGACGGCCCTGCTGAACTGGGTCGCCGAGGTCCGCACCGGCGGCGGGAGCCGGGCGGGCGAGGCCGACTGGAACCGCACCGGCGACGTCGCGGACGTGCTCGCCCACTTCGCCGGCTGGCGGTTCCCCTGGCTGGACGTCCCCGCGCTGCTGCGGGGCGCGCCCGAGGTGCTGGAGTACCCGATGGTGGACCGCGACCCGCTGCCGTCCTGGACGCGCGGCCGCGTCACCCTGCTCGGCGACGCCGCGCACCCGATGTACCCGATCGGCTCCAACGGCGCCTCGCAGGCCGTGCTGGACGCCCGCGTCCTCGCCTTCGAGCTGGCCCGCGCCGCCGCGCCGGAGGCGGGCCTCGCCGCCTACGAGGCGGCGCGCCGCGAGCCCGTCAACGCGATCGTGCTGGCCTGCCGCGACATGCCGGCCGACCGCGTCCTGCACACCGTCGCCGAGCGCGCCCCGGGCGGCTTCGCGCGCATCGAGGACGTGCTGTCGGCGGACGAGCTCGCGGCCATCTCCGGCGCCTACCGGGCGACGTCGTTCTCCGACGCGGCCGCGCTGAACGCCCGCCCGTCGCTGTCCCCCGGCCGGGCGGCCCGCTGACCGGCGCCCCGATCGACAGCGCCCCGGCCTACTTGGCGTCGGCGTAGCAGCGCACGGCGGCGATCTCCATCGGGAACGCCACCGGCGTCGGCCCGAACAGCAGGCGGGCCGCGTCGGCGGCCGAGGCGCGGACGGCCTCGACGACCGCGCCGGCGAGCGCGTCCGGGGCGTGCACGATGACCTCGTCGTGCTGGAAGAACACCAGCCGGGGCGGGCCGAGCTCGGCGAGGCGCCCGCGCAGCACCGCCAGCAGCGCGAGCGCCCAGTCGGCGGCCGTGGCCTGCACGACGAAGTTGCGGGTGAAGCGGCCGCGGCCGCGCAGCGCGGTCGCCGAGCGCTCGTCCTCGCCCGTCGCGGTGAGCTCGCGCCAGCCCGCCGACGGCGGCGGGCAGGTGCGGCCGAGCAGCGACCGGACGAGGCCGCCGCGCTCGCCGGTGCGGGCGGCGTCCTCGACGTAGCCGAACGCGGCGGGGAAGCGGCCCTTCAGCACGCCGAGGAGCTGCGCGGCGTCGCCGGTGCCGCCGCCGTACATCGCCGACAGCAGCGCGAGCTTGGCCTTGCCGCGCGGCGTCAGGTCGCCGCCGGTGTCGGGGAAGGCGGGCGCGAGCGCGGCGTACAGGTCGCCGTGCGCGGCGGCGTCCGCGAACGCGCGGTCGCCCGCGAGGGCGGCGAGCACCCGGGGTTCGAGCTGCGCGGCGTCGGCGACGACCAGCGTCCAGCCGTCGTCGGCGACGACGGCGCGGCGCAGCACCCGGGGGATCTGCAGCGCTCCCCCGCCGTTGGTGGCCCACCGGCCCGACACCACGCCGCCCGCGACGTACTCGGCCCGGAACCGCCCGCCGCGCACCCAGGTGTCCAGCCACGCCCAGCCGTGCGCGGTGTGCAGCCGGGCGAGCTCCTTGTACTCCAGCAGCAGCGGGACGGCGGGGTGGTCGAGGCGTTTCAGCACGTGCGCGCGGGTGGAGGCGACGGGGTGCCCGGCGGCGGCGAACGCCTTGACGATCTGCGCGGGCGAGTCGGGGTTCAGGCCGCGCACGCCGAACGCCTCGTTGACGCGGTCGGCGAGGTCCTGGAGCTTGCGCGGCCGCAGCCCGGGGGCGGGCCGGGGGCCGAGCAGGCCGGTGAGCAGCTCGTCGTGGGCGGCGGCCGACCAGGGCAGCCCGTCGAAGCCCAGCTCGGCGGCGGCGAGCGCCCCCGCCGACTCGGCGGCGGCGAGCAGCGCGAACCCCGGCAGCGGCGCCATCGCGCGGCGCTGCGCGGCGTGCACCGCCACGATCTGGTCGAGGTCGTCGCCGGGATCGGGGTCGCCGGTGTCGAACAGCGACGCCTGCGGGTCCGCGCCGTGCGGGACCGGGTCGGCGGGCACGGGCAGGCCGCGCAGGCGGGCGTGCGCGGCGCGCACCGAGCGCGGCTCGCCGTAGCGGCCGGCGTGCCCGAGCAGCAGCGTCTCGACGAGTTCGAGGTCGTGGCAGCGCGCCGCCCGCGTCCCGGCGGCCAGCAGCGCCGGGTAGAGGCGCGCCGTGGACGCCCACACCCAGCGCACCGGCTCGGCGCCGTCCGCGCGTGCGGCGGCCTCGCGGGCGGCGACGGCGGCGGCGAGGTCGGGGACGCGCTCGGCGGGCCCGGCGGGCGCGCCGTCGTCGGCGACGGGCCGCAGCACCGCCCCGCCGTCCGGCCCGGCGGCCACCGCGATCCTCATCCCGCCATTGTCGCCGCCGGCACCGACAGAAAGGGCGAGGCCCCGCCGTGGCGGGGCCTCGCCGGGGCCGCGTCAGGGCGCGGCCGGGGTGCGGGTCAGGACGCGAGCGGGACCTGCATGCCCGCCACGACGCCGCGGTAGCGGTCGATGACCTTGTTCAGCTCGATCTGGTAGTAGAGCACGCCGAACCCGAAGATGCCGAGCAGGAAGCCGAGGCCGCCGCTGCACGAGGGGACGAGGCCCGCGGCGCGCTGCGCCTGCGCGATCCGGCCGGCGAGCTTGACGTACATGACCAGCGGCCAGATGCCGAGGGTGACGAATCCCAGGATCATCGACAGCAGCGCGTTCGTGGCCGCGTCGCCGGTCCGCCGGTCGTAGGCGAACAGCTCGGCGTGCACCTTGTAGAACCAGACCAGGCCGTAGATCCCGAAGGTGATCAGCGGCAGGCCGAGCCAGGCGGCGAAGGGGTTGCGGCGCTTCATGTTGAGGCCGAGGCCGGCCGGCACCGGCTGCTGGTGCGGGACGTGCACCGGGGCCGGGGCGCCGTGGTGGGCCTGAGCGTAGGGCTGGTGACCCTGCTGGGGGTAGCCCTGCTGGGGGTAGCTCATGGTTCTCCTGGGGACTGCGGTCATGGATCGGCCGAGCGGCGCGGGGAACCGTCATCCGAGCGGGCACGACACTAGCGACTGGCGATCTGTTAGAGCCGCCGGAGCGGCCGCGGGTTCGCTATCGCAACGAGATCGTCACCTCGTCCTCGACGGGCGGGTCCGCCTCGTGGTCGCCGCAGCCGGTGACGGCGTGGCAGCGGATGCGGAGCGCGTCCGGCGTGACGTCCAGGCGGAGCAGGTGCTTGAAGAACGGCGCGTGGTCCCAGTCGGCCATCTCCGACCGGAACCGCTGCGGGGTGCGGTGCACCGGCAGGCGCAGCAGCCGGAACCGCTTGGTGCGGCCGCGCGGCACGCCGAGCAGGACCGCGACGAGGCGGGCGCGCGTGGAGGGGCGCGCCGCGATGCCGTCCGGCCCGTCCTCGGCGTAGCCGCGGGCGGGCCGGATTCCGAGGCGGTGCCGGACGACCCGCGCGGCCTCCTTCGGCGTCAGCTCCCAGAACCACGGCATCCGCGTCACCCGGCCGTACAGGCGGCTGTAGCGCGACAGCGAGTCGCCGCGCAGCGGGTAGAGGCGGAAGTCGTCCTCCTCGACCGAGCCGACCTTGGGGATGGTGTGGGTGGCGTGCATGAACGCGCCGCCGCCGCCGGACACGATGTACTGGATCGTGCGGTCGCCGACCCGCACCGGGTAGCGCTGGTAGTTGTGGATGTCGCCGCCGATCGCCGCGACGTAGTTGCAGGCCGGGTCGGCGACGATCGCGTCCACCGTGCCGCCGCCCTCGACGGGGCCGGGGTGGTGCTCGTCGTCGACGTAGATCGGCTTGCCGGTGATCAGGACCTTGGGCTTCGGGCCGGCCGACACCTCGCGCAGCCAGGCCGCCTGGTCGCGGTCGATGCCGCCGAGGATGCCGGTGTCGATGCCGACGACGCGCAGGCTCGGGGTGTCGATCGCCCAGTACGGGCCGGGCTGGGCGCCGCGCTGGCCGGGCGCGCCCCGGTAGCGGTCGCGGGCGGCGTCGAGCGCGGGGCCGTCCACCGGTCCCGAGCGGCGCCACAGCAGCGTGGCGAGCCGGGCGAACGGGCCGGTCCAGGGCGGCGGCGCGCAGTCGGCGTCCACCCCGCAGAAGATCCGCAGGAAGCCGCGCAGGCCGTCGTACCAGTCGTGGTTGCCCGGCACCGCGAAGATCGGGCCGGGGTAGCCCCGGTAGGGGCGGAAGAACTTCTCCGGGTAGTCGCCGGCGTCGCCGGTCGGGTAGATGACGTCGCTGGCGATCACCAGGAAGTCGGTGCCGGGCGCGACGGCCTCCAGCGGCGGCACGACGGCGTACTGCGACCGGTCGCCCTCGCCGGTGTCGCCCATCACCAGGAACGAGAACGCCTCGGCGCCGCGGTGCACGGTGAACCCGGCGGGGACGCCGCGCTCGCCGAGCTCGGCGAGGACGCGGCGGCGGATGTCGTCGGACGGGTCGCCGAACAGCCGCGCGACCACGTCGTTGCGGGCCCGCCACAGGACCGCGGGGTGGCGCCAGGAGAACCTCGGCACGCGCTCGGGGAGCAGTTCCTCGAACCGTCCCGGCCGCTGGCAGACCCAGCCCGCGCCCGCCTCGGACGTGCGTGAGTTCTCGTGCCGCAACGAAAGACCTCCGGGGGGTGGGCGCTTTCTGCGCCACCCTTCCCCGGAGGTGTTCCGTGCGTCAAGACGCTAATGGGCGCCCGTGCCGGTAAGGGCCCGGACCTCCAGTTCCGCGAACTTCGTGTCGGTCCGCTCCTTGGCGAGGACGGTGCCGAGGTAGGCGCAGAGGAACCCGACCGGGATCGAGATGAGGCCGGGGTTCTGCAGCGGGATCAGCGCGACGGTGTCGGTGCTGAACAGGGCGTCGGCGTTCCCCTTGGGGATGGTGTCGGACTTGCCGCCCCAGCAGATCGGGCTGAGCAGCACGACGCCGACAGCGGCGACGAGGCCGCCGTAGATGCCGGCGACCGCGCCGGTCGTGTTGAACCGCTTCCAGAACAGCGAGAACAGCAGCGTCGGCAGGTTCGCCGACGCCGCGACGGCGAAGGCGAGCGCGACCAGGAACGCCACGTTCAGCCCGCGCGCGAAGATCGACAGCACGATCGCCACCGCGCCGATGCCGAGCGCCGCCCAGCGCGCCACCTTGACCTCGTCCTCGTCGGTGGCCTTCCCGCGCCGGATGACGTTGGCGAAGATGTCGTGCGCGAACGACGACGAGGACGCCAGCGTCAGGCCCGCGACCACCGCGAGGATGGTGGCGAACGCGACCGCCGCGATGATGGCGAGGAACACCGCGCCGCCGGTCGAGCCGTGCCCGCCGCCGAGGTGCTCGGCGAGCTGCGGCGCGGCGGTGTTGCCGCCCTTGTCCTGCGCGGCGATGGCCTTGCCGCCGACCAGCGCCGCCGCGCCGAACCCGATGACCAGGGTCATCAGGTAGAACACGCCGATGATGCCGATCGCCCAGTTCACCGAGGCGCGCGCGGCCCGCGCGTTCGGCACCGTGTAGAAGCGGATCAGGATGTGCGGCAGGCCCGCGGTGCCGAGGACGAGCGCGAGGCCGAGCGAGAGCAGGTCCAGCTTGGACCAGACGTCGGTCGCGCCGTACTTGAGGCCCGGCTCCAGGAACGCCGTCCCCTTGCCGCTCTTGTCGGCGGCGGCGCCGAGCAGCTCGGAGACGTTGAAGCTGTACTTCGACAGCACCCAGACCGTCATGACGAGCGCGCCCGTCATGAGCATGACGGCCTTGACGATCTGCACCCAGGTGGTGCCCTTCATGCCGCCGACCGTCACGTAGAAGATCATCAGCGCGCCCACCACCACGATCGTCCAGATCTTGGTGGCCTCGCTCTGCGTGCCGAGCAGCAGCGTCACCAGGGCGCCGGCGCCGACCATCTGCGCCAGCAGGTAGAAGATCGACACCACGATGGTGGAGATGCCGGCCGCCGCCCGGACCGGCCGCTGCCGCATCCGGAACGCCAGCACGTCGGCCATGGTGAAGCGGCCGGAGTTGCGCAGCATCTCGGCGACCAGCAGCAGCGCGACGAGCCACGCCACCAGGAAGCCGATCGAGTAGAGGAACCCGTCGTAGCCCGACAGCGCGAAGATGCCCGCGATGCCGAGGAACGAGGCGGCCGACATGTAGTCGCCGCCGATCGCCAGGCCGTTCTGCAGCGGCGAGAACGAGCGCCCGCCGGCGTAGAAGTCGGCGGCCGTCCGGGTCTGCCGGCTCGCCCGGATGGTGATGTAGAGCGTGATCGCCACGAAGACGGCGAACAGCGCCAGGGAGATCGTGCGGTGCTCGTTCTCGCCGGCCGCGAGCACGGGCGCCACCACGTGGGACGGCGTCATCGGGTCTCCTCCTCGGGACCGTCGCCGCCCGCGCGGCGCTCCTCGGCAGTGCTCGGCCCCGCGGTGCCCGGCCCCGTGACGCCGGGCTCCGTGGTGTCCTGCTCGGTGGTGCCCGGCCCGGCGGCGGGCGCCGCGGGCGCGGTCTCCTCGGCGGCCGGCGCAGCCGCGGCGGCGCCGGGGATCCCCGCGCGCACCCCGTCGGCCAGCGGCTCCAGCCTGTTGCGCGCGTAGCGCTCGTAGAGCCAGGCGATGAGGAACGTCGAGACGAACTGCAGCAGGCCGAACAGCAGCGCCACGTTGACGTTGCCGAAGACCTTGGTGCCCATGAAGCCGCGCGCGTAGGCCGACAGCACCACGTACAGCAGGTACCAGACCAGGAAGGCCGCGGTCATGGGGAACACGAAGCGGCGGAAGGCGCTCCGCAGCCGCGCGAACTCGGGGCTCTCGTCGATGCTCAGATAGGTGGCTTCGTCCAGCCCGCCGCCCCCGGCGGGTCCGGGTCCGGGGCTCGCTCCCGCCCCGGACGATTCGGTTGTCACACAGACCTCCGGCAAATGCTCCTCCTCGTCGTCGCCGAATGACGGCGACGACGGTGCCCGAAACGGGGGGACGGGCGAGGCCATTTGACCAAGACCTTGGTTGGTTTACCCAGAGTGGTGACGAGGCCGATGCAGGGCCGATGCGGGAATGAGACCTGGATCACATGCGGCGGCGGGCGGGCGGGACGGGCGCCCCGCCCGGCCGCCCGCTAGGCGACCTCGAAGGAGCCCCGGTCGCCGGTGTCGACGATCTCCCGGCCGAGCGGCAGCAGCGACACCGGGATCAGCTTGAAGTTGGCGATCCCGAACGGGATGCCGATGATCGTGATGCAGAGCGCGATGCCGGTGGTGAGGTGGCCGAGGGCGAGCCACCAGCCGGCCACGACCACCCAGATCACGTTGCCGAGCGCCGAGCCGGCGCCCGCGTCGGCGCGCCGCACCACGCGGTGCCCGAACGGCCAGAGCGTGAAGGCCGCGATGCGGAAGGAGGCGATGCCGAACGGGATGGTGACGATCAGGACGCAGCAGATGATCCCGGCGACCGCGTACCCGATGGCGAGCCAGAACCCCGACAGCACGAGCCAGATGATGTTCAACAGGGTGCGCACACCGGCAACTCTAGGCGGGCGGCCGGGCTCCGGCGCGGAGCCCCGGCACCCGCCGCGCTCACGCGGCGTGGCGGACGGCCCGGGGCGGGGCCGGGCGACGGGTCAGGTGACGCTGCGGATCACGAAGGGCCGCACGCCGCCGAGCGGGGCGGTGACGCTCCGGACCGGGACGGGGCGCTCCCCCGTCGTCCACCACCGCATGATCGACTGCGTGGTGAAGGTCTGCGCGGTGGACGCCGGCGCCACCCCCGTGGACGCCGGCGCCACCGCGACGAGGGCGCCTGCGGTCACCATGAGTCCCCCCAGAACGGCGTTGGCACGCCTTCCCATGATGCCTCCACAGACGGCCCAGAGGTCCCGTAATCGGGACTTACCAGGAACGCTATCCGGTGGACCTTAATAGGCCTGTAAACCTGCCCAAATGCGCCCTCCAAGTTTCGGATCATGGCGCTGAGCTGGCCGAACGTCCTGCGGAGGCTCGGGGGGCCAGTACCCGCAACGCGCCGGGAATCACCTTCGCGGTGACCGGGAGGACGCCCGGCAGCTCGCCGTCCGCGCCGTAGGGCAGCGTCCGGCCCGGCGCGGCGAGCTCGATCCGCACCTCGCGGCCGCGCAGCGTCTCCACCTGCGGGCGGCGCAGGTGCGCCCCGTCGGCGAGGTCGCGCATGACGCCGAAGAACAGCCGCTTCGGCCCGTCGGTGACGATGACGACGTCGAGCAGGCCGTCGTCCTCGACCGCCTGCGGGGCGATCCGCCGGTCGAACCCGTAGTAGCCGGAGTTGGCGACGACGACGGTGAACCCGCTCCGCCGGTGCTCGACGCCGTCCACGGTGACGATGTAGTCGGCGGCCTTCCAGCCGGCGACGGCGCGGAGCGCGCCGGCGGTGTAGGACAGCGCGCCGCGCAGGAACCGGGTCTCGTTGGCGTACTGGTTGGCGAGCGCGTCCACGCCCGCGTACACGCTGCCGAGGACGGGCACGCCGTTGGCGTCGATGGCGTCCACCGGGCGCGGCTCGCCGTGCAGCAGCAGCTCGGCGAGCTCCTCGGGACCGGACGGCAGGCGGAGCTGGCGGGCGAAGTCGTTGCCGCGCCCGGCCGGGACGATGCCGAGCACCGCGCCGCTGCCGGCGAGCGCCCCGCCGACGCAGCCGACCATGCCGTCGCCGCCGACGCCGAGCACGACGTGGCCGGCGCCGGCGGCGCCGCGCGCCAGGGCGGCGGCGTGCTCCAGGCCGCGGCTGTACTCGACCTGGACGGTCGCGCCGGCCTCGCGCAGCAGCCGGGCGAGCGGGATCAGGGTGCGCGCCGAGGCCGACCCGCCCGCGGTGGGGTTGACGACGGCGGTGAAGGTCCGGGGGGCGCCGGCCGGGGGGACGTCGGCCTGGGGGGCGCTGCCGCTCATGTCCGCTACTCCTGGGGGTTCGCCGGGGGGATGAGGACGCCGGGGTTGAGGACGCCGGCCGGGTCGAGCCGGTCCTTGACGGCGCGCAGGACGCCGGTGCCGAGCGGGCCCGCCTCGCGGGCGTACCAGTCGCGGTGGTCGGTGCCGACGCCGTGGTGGTGGCTGATGGTGCCGCCCGCCGCCAGGATCGCGTCGTTGGCGGCGTGCTTGGCCGCCGCCCAGTGCGCGAGCGGGTCGTCCGCCCCCTGCGCCGACACGACGGTGAAGTACAGGGACGCGCCCGCCTCGTAGACGTGGGAGATGTGGCACATGACGAGCGGCGGGGTGCCCGCGCCGGCCAGCGTCGCGGTGAGGGCGTCGCGGACGGCGGCGTACAGCGCGGGGATCGCCGACCAGAACGCGGCGGTCTCCAGCGTCTCGACGAAGGCGCCGACGTCCAGCAGCGCGTCGCGCATGTAGGGGGCGTTGAAGCGGCCGTGCTCCCACTTCTCGCCCGGCCCGGCGCCGAGGGACGTGCCGCCGGCCTCCGCCAGGCGCGCGGCGGCGGCGCTCCGGCGCGCCTCGATCTCCTCGGGCGTCCCCTCGAAGCCGACGACGGCGAGGCAGCCGGACGCGTCGGACAGGCCGCCGCCGATGGCGCCCGGGTCGGCCAGGTTGACCATGGTCTCGGCCTCGTCGGACAGCCGCAGGACGACCGGGCGCGGGCCGTCCTGGGCGAGGCGGCGCAGCGCGGCGGCGCCGGTGGCGAAGTCGGGGAAGCGCCAGCCCTCGTAGGCGGCGGCCTCGGGGACGGGCCGCACCCGCACGGTGACCGAGGTGATGACGCCGAAGGCGCCCTCGGAGCCGAGCAGGAGCTGCCGCAGGTCGGGCCCGGCGGCCGACTTCGGGGCGCGGCCGGCCTCCAGCGTCCCGGCCGGGGTCGCGGCGGTGAGCGCGACGACCATCTCGTCGAACCGCCCGTACCCGGCGGACGCCTGCCCGCTGGAGCGGGCGGCGGCGAACCCGCCGATCGTGGCCCACTCGAACGACTGCGGGAAGTGGCCGAGGGTGTAGCCGCGCGCGCGCAGCAGCTCCTCGGCGCGCGGGCCGCGCAGGCCCGGCTGGAGGGTCGCGGTGCGCGACACCTCGTCCAGCTCCAGGAGGGCGTCCATGCGGCGCAGGTCCAGGGCGACGACGGCGGCGAACGCGGCGGCGCCCTCGGGGGCGAGGCCGCCGACCACCGAGGTTCCGCCGCCGAAGGGGACGGCGGCGACGCGGTGCGCGGCGCAGGCCTCCAGGAGCGCCTGCACCTCCGCGTGCGACCCCGGCATGATCACCGCGTCGGGCGCGTCGGACAGCTCGCCCGCGCGGACGCGCAGCAGGTCGGGCGTGGACTTGCCGCGGGTGTGGCGGACGCGCGCCTCGTCGTCGGTGCGCACGTGCGCGTCCCCGACGACGGCGGCGAGTGCCGCCCGCGCCGCGTCCGGCAGCCGGGACGCCGGGGGCTTCAGGTCGGCGAGCCGGGCGGGCGGGGTCGCGGACGGGCGGACGCCGAGCAGGTCGCGCAGCAGCCCGGTCACCGCGTCGGGCAGCGGGGCGGCCTTGGCGGGGTCGCCCCAGCCGCTCCACAGCATCGCGTGGTCCTGCACCTGGCCTCCGAACGTCGTCGTCGCGTGGCTTACACTGTGACACATGACGTCGAATCGTCACAACAGGACCCCGGACGACGCCGTGCTGGACGCCGCCCGCGACTGCGTGCTCGCGGTCGGGGTGCGGCGCACCACGCTCACCGACATCGCGCGCCGCGCCGGGGTGTCGCGGATGACGCTGTACCGCCGCTGGCCGGACGTGCGCACGATCGTGGCCGACCTTATGACCCGCGAGTGGACCGCGATCGCCGCCGACGCGGGCGAGCCGCCCGCCGGGCCGGTCCGCCCGCACCTGGTCGACCTGCTGGTGCGGGGCGTCGCCACCTTCCGCGGGCATCCGCTGCTCCGCAAGATCATCGAGGTGGATCCCGAGCTGCTGCTCCCCTACGTGCTGGACCGCGCCGGCGCGAGCCAGCAGCGCTTCCTGGAGATCTTCGAGGCCGCCGTGGAGCTCGGCCACGCCGACGGGTCGATCCGCCCCGGGCACACCGCCCGGCAGGCCCGCGCGCTGCTGCTCGTCGTCCAGTCCTTCGGGCTGTCCCTGCCGACGCTGGCCGACGCCGCCGACCCCGAGCTCGCCGCCGGCGCCTTCGACGCCGAGCTCCGCCACATCCTGGAAAGGACGCTCGCCCCGTGACCGCCCCCCGCACGCCGGTCCGCTCCTCCCTGAACGCCGCCCGCCGCGCCCGCGAGCTGGACGCGCTGCCCGGCGAGGTCGTGGACGTCCTCGTCGTCGGCCTCGGCGCGACCGGCGCCGGCGTCGCCCTCGACGCCGCCGCCCGCGGCCTGACGGTCGCCGCCGTCGACGCCCACGACCTGGCCTTCGGCACCTCCCGCTGGTCGTCCAAGCTGATCCACGGGGGCCTGCGCTACCTGGCCTCCGGGCAGGTGGACGTCGCGCACGAGAGCGCCGTCGAGCGCGGGATCCTCATGGCCCGCACCGCCCCGCACCTGGTGCGGCCGCTGCCGTTCGTGCTGCCGCTCACCCCGCTCGTCTCGCGCCGCCAGGCCGCGCTCACCGCGACCGGCCTCGCCGCCGGGGACGCGCTGCGGCTCGCCGCCCGCACCCCGCGCGCGCTGCTGCCCCGCCCGCGCCGCCTGTCGGCCGCCGAGACGCTGCGCGCCGCCCCCGCGCTCCGCCCGCACGGGCTGCGCGGCGGCCTGCTGTCGTGGGACGGGCAGCTCGCCGACGACGCGCGCCTGGTCACCGCGATCGCCCGCACCGCCGCCGCGCACGGCGCCCGCATCCTCACCCGCGTCCGCGCGCTGTCCCTCGCCGGGGACGGGGCGCAGCTGCGCGACGAGCTCACCGGCCGCGAGTTCGGGGTGCGCGCCCGCACCGTCGTCAACGCCGCCGGCGTCTGGGCGGGCGGCCTGGCGGGCGGCGTCCGGCTGCGGCCCTCGCGCGGCACCCACCTGGTGGTGCGGGCCGCCGACCTGCGCGGCCTCGCCACCGGCCTGCACGTGCCGGTCCCCGGCTCGACCAGCCGGTTCGTCCTGGTCGTCCCGCAGGACGACGGCCGCGTCTACGTCGGACTCACCGACGAGCCCGCCGACGGCCCGATCCCCGACGTGCCCGAGCCCACCGAGGCCGAGATCGGGTTCCTGCTGGACATCCTCGGCACCGTCCTGGACGAGCCGGTCCGCCGCGCCGACGTCGCCGGCGCGTTCGCGGGCCTCCGCCCCCTGCTGGACGTCCCGGGCGGCGGCGCCGGCGCGTCCGCCACCGCCGACATCTCCCGGCGGCATGCCGTTCTCACCGGCGGTGACGGCATTGTCACCGTCGTCGGCGGCAAGCTCACCACCTACCGGCGGATGGCCGAGGACGCGGTGGACGCCGCCCTCGCCGCCGGGGGGCTGGCGGCCGGGCCGTCGCGCACCGCGCGCCTCCCCCTGGTCGGCGCCGCGCCGCGCGGCGCGCTCGCCCGGCTGGACGCGCCGCGCCGGCTGGTCGAGCGCTACGGCGCCGAGGCGCCGCTGCTCGCCGCGCTCGGCCGCGACGACCCGGCGCTGCTGGAGCCGGTCGCGCCCGGACTGCCGGTGCTGGGTGTGGAACTCGCGTGGGGGGTAGGGCACGAGGGGGCGCTCGACGCGGCCGATCTCCTGGACCGCCGCACCCGTACCGGTCTGGTCCCCGCCGACCGGGACGCCGCCCGCGCGGTGGCGGACTCCCTGGTCGCGCGGGGATAAGGAAGATCATTTTGCGGGTATGAGGTGTGTCACGCGCCCTGGCCGGGCAGCTCTGCATTAGGTTAGCCTGACCTAATTCACAGTTCGGATGAGCACAGCCGGTAGCACAGGGGGCACACGACGTGACGCGCCGCAAGAGCTGCGACCACTGCCCGGGGAGTCACTCCGGCGAGCGGCCGTGCCTGGCGAGCGCGACGGTCGGGCCCCGGAGCTGGCTGCTGATCGAGCATCCGGGCCCGTGGCCCGAGCGCATCGAGCAGCTCGCCGAGCCCGCCCCGGTCGCGGCGGCGGTGCGCGCGGCGCTCGCCGCCGGCGTCCGCCCGCAGCTCATCCGCCGCACCGGGCGGCGCCGCGGGACGCCCCCCTGCCAGGTCTACGCCGCCTACTCGGTGGGCGAGCAGGTCTGGATGGAGGCGCGCGAGCTGGACGATCCCGCCGAGCTCGCGTCCCTCGACCTGCGCGCGCTCGCCGCGGGCCGCTCTCCCGGCCTCGGCCCCCGGACGGCCGAGCCGGTGCTGCTGGTCTGCACGCACGGCCGCCGCAACGCCTGCTGCGCGCGCCTCGGCGCGCCCCTGGCGCGCGATCTGGCGGCCCGGTTCGCCCCGCTGGTCTGGGAGACCACCCACGTGGGCGGCGACCGCTACGCCGCCAACCTGGTCTGCCTGCCGCGCGGGCTGTACTACGGCGACCTCGGCAAGGAGGAGGCCGCCGCCGCGTCGGCCGCCTACCTGCGCGGCGAGGTCCTGCTGGAGCGCTACCGCGGCCGGGCCGGGCTGCCCGAGCCCGTGCAGGCCGCCGAGCACTTCGTGCGCGCGCACTCGGGCATACTGGGGATCGACGCCGTCACCGTCGAATCCCTTACCGGGACTTCTCCCTACGAGGCGGTCGTTTCGGCGCAGGGAGTGCGATACCGGGTCGTCCTGGAAGACGCCGTGCAGGCGCCCGGATGCGGGTCGGAGTGCCAGGAGAACCTCGGCACCTACATTGTTAGCGACCTCACCCTTCTCAACGAGGCAGCCCTCGTGTAATCTCACTGAGGCCCCATTCGTGGGCTTCACGCCGCGCGGCCCCAGGTTTCCGGATCACCGGACGGGGAACAGAGCGGCAACTCAGAACGTTGGACCAAATGGCGCTTCGGACGCATGCCTGACGAAGCACGTCATGCGTCCATGTTCGCAATTTGCTCAGCAAACCAATCAAGGTGGGTGTTCCATGGCTCAGGTACGTCGGCAGGCAAACCTCCCTCGTCCCAGCTGGGGCTGGCAGGACGCCGCGGCGTGCCGGGGAGAAGACCTCGTGCTCTTCTTCGGCCCCGACGGCGAGCGCCAGCCCGAGCGCGAGATCCGCGAGCGCAAGGCCAAGCAGATCTGCATGGGCTGCCCCGTGCGCGCCGAGTGTCTGGACTACGCGGTGTCCCGGCCCGAGAAGTACGGCACGTGGGGCGGTCTGAACGAGGACGAGCGCGCCTCCGAGCGTCGCCGCCGGATGCGTCGCGCCAACGCGGCCTAGAAGCCGTTCCGGGCGGTCCGCATCGGCCCCCCGACCGAGCTCCCCGGCATGCCACCGGAAAAACACGTTACGGCCCCGCATCGCGGGGCCGTTTGTGTTACCCGGACCAATCGCGGGCGCTCGCGCCCGTGCCTTCCCACAGCCCTCCGGCCAATACCGCATTGCCTCCCGGGAAGGCGGCGGATTAACCGAATTCATACCTTTCGCAATGGCGATCGGACGACCCGACCGCGCGGACGCGACCGGCCTCCGCGCCACCGCCTTCGGGCGGCGGCGCGGAGGCCGGATGGTTCGCGGAGGGGGTGCGTCAGGCGGTCTCGGCGCCCGACAGCCACCGGAGCGGGTTGTCGCGGGTGAGCGCGGCGATCGCGGCGTCGTCGGCCCCGGCGGCGCGCAGCGCCGGCAGGAACACCTCGTACAGGTAGCCGAAGCCCGCGCCGCCGTAGCGGGTGATGTGCGCCATGCGCGACACGCCGCCGCTCAGCAGCACGCGGTCGCCGTGCCCGGCCTCCAGCAGCTCCAGGACGGCCCGCACGCGGGCGTCGAGCCGCTCCGGGTCCCCGGCGGCGAGGCCGAGCGAGCCGAACGACACGTAGGCGCCGTTCTCGGCGATCTTGCGGGCGCCGCCCGGGTCGTCGGCCAGGTCCTGCTGGCCGACGGCGATGCGGGCGGGGTCCAGCCCGGCGGACGTCAGGATCTCCATCTGGGCGAGGCCGGGGCGGCCGTAGGTCGCCACCGACAGGCCCGAGTGGCGGGCGGCGTGCGCGGCGGCCCGGAGGCAGCGCTCCTCGTCGCCGGTGGGCGCCTCGCCCCACGAGCCGACCTCGCCGATGACGCCGGGCAGCGCGTTGGTGCCGTCCATGCCGAAGCCGATCTCGGCGAGCAGCCGCTCGGCGAGCTTGTCGACGCTCGCCTCGCGGACGAAGGCGGGGTGGAAGGGTTCGGCGAAGAAGCCGGTGCCCGCGACCACCGCGACCCGCGACCCGGCGCTCATCCGCGCCAGGGCGGCCGCGTTGCGGCCCATCCCGCCGCAGGTGAGGTCCACCACGAGGCCGAGGCCGTGCGCGTCGCGCAGGCCGCGCAGCTCACCGGTGACCGCCTTCTCCTCGTCCAGCCAGCGCCGCGGATCCGAGTCCAGCAGCGCGGGGCGGGCCGGCCAGCGCAGGTCGAGCTGGAGGTGCTCGTGCGCGAGCACCGTGCCGGTGATGGCGGACGTGGCGATCGTGCCGGTGACCGTGCGCAGCCGACCGGTCGGTTCACGAGGGGTGGTCATGCAAGGCGAGGTTACGTCATGTTTTGCCATTTCAGGTGGTTAACGCCGGGGAATTTACCCTTTCATAGCCGATCCGCCGGTTTCGCCGGACCCGGTGCGGGCGTGCCGCCCGGCCCGCGCCCGCGCCGTCCCCGCGCTCGGCCAGCGGGCGTCGACCTCGGCGTTCAGCGCGGCGCCGATCAGCACCGCCAGCGCCGCCACGTACAGCCAGCCGAGCACCGCGATCGCGGCCGCCAGCGACCCGTACACCGACACCCCGCTCAGCGACCCGGCGAGGTAGAGCCGCAGCGCGAGGCTGCCGGCCACCCAGATCAGCAGCGCCACCGCGGCGCCGGGGACCTCCCGCCACCAGGCCGTCCGCACCGGGACGCTGTGGTGGTAGAGCCCGGCGAGGAACACCACCGACAGCGACACGAGCACCGGCCAGTAGAAGACCTGGACGAACCCCGCGCTCATCGGCAGCGCCGCGCGGGCGAGCGCCGGCCCGGCGACCAGCAGCGGGATGACCACCACCATGGCCAGCAGCCCGACCAGGTACAGCACGAAGGCCCGCACCCGGGTGCGCACCACCCCGCGGACGCCCGACAGGCCGTAGGAGATCGTGATGGTGTCCACGTACACGTTGGTGGCCCGCGACCCCGCCCACAGGCTGAGCAGGAATCCCATCGACACGATGTCGGGCCGCCCGCCCTTGATCACGTCGTCGATCAGCGGTTCCACCACGGTGTCCACCGCGCCGGGCGTCAGCACCGTCTGCGCGCGGGCGATGACCCAGGCGCGGATGTCGCCGACGGCGTCCGCGCCGAGCAGCCCGCTCAGGTGGCCCATGGTGCCGACCAGCCCGATGACCAGCGGCGGCAGCGACAGCAGCGCGAAGAAGGCGGCCTCGGCGGCGAGGCCGGTGATGCGATAGCGGAACGCGGCCACCGCCGTGCGGCGCACCAGCGTCCAGCACTCCCCCGCGCCGCGCCGCACGGCGGCGCCCGCCGCGCGGAGGCGCGCGGCGCCGGGCACCCGGCCGCGCGGGCCGCGCCGCTCGGCGGCCCGGTCGGTGCGGTCTCCGTCCGAGACGGTGGTCACACCGCCTCACCGTAGGCCGTCGCGGGCCCGGAACGTGTCACATCGCGCACTTCAGCGCTCCCGTTCGGCGCGTCGGGGGATTCGTCCGCTCATGTCCGGTGCCCCCGCTCCCTCCCCGTACCCCGCTCCGACGCCGCGGACCGCCCGCCGGATCATGATCGTCACCATCCGGCCACCCCGCCCGCGTGGCGCCCGGGGACGTCGCCGACAATAGTCGGGTGATCTGCGAGGCGTGCCGCGAGCACCGCCACGGCGACTGCCGCGGCGGCAGCTGGTGCGACTGCCAGCACCGGAAGGCGGCCAAGGAACGGGACGCGCCGGAGGCGGCGACCGGCGAGGACGACGCGCCCGAGCGCGCGGCGGACCGCGGCGAGCCGGGGGTCAACTGGCGGCGGCAGGGATGACCCTTGTCACGTGTCCGCATGCCGGACCGAACTGGACAGCCCGTGGAATCGCATGTCAGAGTTCACATATGACTGCTGTGGACCCGCTGCTGGTGACGCGCCGGCACGTCGACTTCCTCCGCGTCCGCAGCGCCATCTGTCGGTGACGCCCCGACCACGCCCCATCGTCTAGACGATCGGACGCGTGGCGCATCGGCGTCACCGCCGGCAGCGCCCCTGCCGGCCTCTGCTCCCTGCTCAGCGACGAGCCGGCCAGTACGACCGCCGGTGCGCCGCGCGTTCCTCCCGCCCGATTACCCAGAGGACGCGCGCCGTGCCACCAGCGACCAAGCGCAAGCGGGGCGAGGGCCAGTGGGCCCTCGGCTACCGCGAGCCGCTCAACAAGAACGAAGAGAACAAGAAGAACGACGACGGGCTGAACGTCCGCCGCCGCATCATCGACATCTACTCCAAGGCCGGCTTCGACTCGATCGACCCGGCCGACCTGCGCGGCCGCATGCGCTGGTACGGGCTGTACACGCAGCGGCGCCCGGGGATCGACGGCGGCAAGACCGGCGCGCTCCCCGACGAGGAGCTCGACGACCGCTACTTCATGATGCGGGTCCGCATCGACGGCGGCCAGCTCGACGGCCCGCAGCTCCGCGCCATCGCCGACATCGCCACGACGTACGCGCGCGGCACCGCCGACATCACCGACCGGCAGAACATCCAGTACCACTGGATCCGGATCGAGGACGTCCCCGCGATCTGGGAGAGGCTGGAGTCCGTCGGCCTGTCCACCATGGAGGCGTGCGGCGACACCCCGCGCGTCGTCATCGGCTGCCCGCTGGCGGGCATCGCCGAGGACGAGGTCATCGACGCGACCCCGCAGATCGCCGAGGTGCACGAGCGCTACGTCGGCTCGCCGGAGTTCTCCAACCTGCCGCGCAAGTTCAAGACCGCGATGAGCGGCTGCACCGCGCACTGCACCGTCCACGAGATCAACGACGTGGCGTTCGTCGGCACCGTGAACGCGGCGGGCGAGGCCGGCTACCAGGTGTTCGCCGGCGGCGGCCTGTCCACGAACCCGATGTTCGCCAAGAGCCTCGGGGTGTTCGTGCGGCCCGAGCAGGCCCACGAGGTCTGGAAGGGCGTCATCTCCATCTTCCGGGACTACGGGTACCGGCGGCTGCGCCACCGCGCCCGCATCAAGTTCCTGATGGCCGACTGGGGACCGGAGCGGTTCCGCGAGGTGCTGGAGAAGGAGTACCTCGGGTACGAGCTGCCCGACGGCCCCGAGCCCGCCGCGCCGCTGCCGCGCCGCGACCACGTCGGGATCCACCGGCAGAAGGACGGCAACTACTACGTCGGGTTCGCGCCGCGCGTCGGGCGCGTCAACGGCGAGCTGCTCGGCGTCATCGCCGACCTCGCCGAGCGCTACGGGTCGGGCCGCACCCGCACCACCGCCGAGCAGAAGATGGTCATCCTCGACGTGCCCGAGGAGGACACCGAGTCCCTCGCGGACGCGCTCGCCGAGCACGACCTCCAGGTCCGGCCGTCCACCTTCCGCCGGCAGACGATGGCCTGCACCGGCATCGAGTACTGCAAGCTCGCGATCGTCGAGACCAAGCAGCGCGCGATGGACCTGGTCGACGAGCTGGAGAAGCGGCTGCCGGACTTCGAGCAGCCGCTCACCGTCAACGTCAACGGCTGCCCGAACGCCTGCGCCCGCATCCAGGTCGCCGACATCGGCCTGAAGGGCCAGCTCGTCGTGGACGAGAACGGCGACCAGGTGGAGGGCTTCCAGATCCACCTGGGCGGCGCGGTCGGCGCGTCCTTCGGCAAGAAGGTGCGCGGCCTGAAGACGACGTCGGCGGGCCTCACCGACTACGTGGAGCGCGTCGTGCGCCGCTACGACGAGCAGCGCCGCGACGGCGAGTCGTTCGCCGCGTGGACCGACCGGGCCGACGAGGCCGACCTGAAGTAGCCCCGGACCCGCGGCGGCGGGCCGGGAGCATCGAAAAAACCATCAACGCGACAAGAGGGGACGGAAGGGAATGAGCGAACGTGCCGCGCCGTTCTACTGCCCCTACTGCGGCGAGGAGCGCCTCGTGCCGCTCGAAGAGGAGGGGGCGTGGTCCTGCCCGGACTGCGTCCGCTCCTTCAAGTTGACGTTCCTCGGTGTCGGAGCCCCCCGACCGAACAAGGAGAACACCCGGTGACCCTGCTGGAGACCGACAGACCCACCCTGGACCTGGAAGACATCGTCGAGTCCGCCGCCACGGCCCTGGCGGGCGCCTCCTCCCTGGAGGTGATCCGCTGGGCCGCCGCCACCTTCGGCGACCGGATCTGCCTCACCTCCTCCATGTCCGACGCCGCGCTCATCCACCTCGTGTCGAAGGTCAAGCCCGGCATCGACGTGCTGTTCGTGGACACCGGCTACCACTTCGCCGAGACGATCGGCACCCGGGACGCCGTCGAGGCCGTCTACCCGGTCAACGTGATCAACGTGACGCCGTCGCGGACGGTGGCCGAGCAGGAGGCCGCGCTCGGGCCGCGCCTGAACGGCCGCAACCCCGACCTGTGCTGCCACCTGCGCAAGGTGGAGCCGCTCGGCCGGGCGCTGGAGGGCTACATGGCCTGGTTCAGCGGGATCCGCCGCGACGAGACCGCCGGCCGCCGCGACCGGCGCGTCGTCGAGTGGGACCGGCGGCGCGGCATGGTCAAGGTCAACCCCATCCTGGACTGGACCCAGGAGCAGATGGACGGCTACATGGACGACAACGGCGTCCTGGTGAACCCGCTGCACTACGACGGGTACCCCTCCATCGGCTGCGAGCCGTGCACGAGCCGCGTCGCGCCCGGCGAGGACCCGCGCAGCGGCCGCTGGGCCGGATCGGGCAAGACCGAGTGCGGCATCCACCTGTGACGCCGCCGCTGGTGGCGGTGGCGCACGGGAGCAGGGACCCGCGCGCCGCCGCCACCGTCGCGGCGCTGCTGGACCGGGTCCGGGCGCTCCGCCCGGACCTGGCCGTGCACGCCTCGTTCCTCGACCACGCGCCGCCCGCGCCCGGCGCCGTCCTGGACGGCCTCGCGCGCGGCGGCGGGGCGGGCGCGGTCGTGCTGCCGCTGCTGCTCACCGCCGCCTACCACAGCCGGACCGACATCCCCGGCGCGCTCGCGCCCGTCCGCCGCGCGCACCCGCGGTTCGCGCTGCGCACCGCCGCCACGCTCGGCCCGCACCCGCTGCTGACGGCGGCGCTGGAGCGGCGCCTCGCCGAGGCGGGCGTACCCGCCGGCGACCCGGGCACGGCGGTCGTCCTGGTATCGGCGGGGTCCTCGGACGCTTCGGCGAACGGCACGGTCGGCGCGATCGCCCGCCGCTGGCGCGCGCGCGGCTGGCACGGCGTCGTCGCCGCCTACGCCTCGGCGGCCCGCCCGACCCCTGGCGAGGCGGTGCGGGCGCTGCTGGACGCGGGCGCCCCGCGCGTCGCGGTCGCCTCGTACTTCCTCGCGCCCGGCCACTTCGCCGACAAGGTGCGCCGCGAGGCACTCGCCGCCGGGGCCTGCGCGGTCTCCCCCGTGCTCGGCGCCGCCCCCGAGATCGCCGACCTCGTGCTGCACCGCTACGACGAGGCGCTCGCCCTCCGCGCCGTCCGCGCTTCCGCCGCCGTCTGACGCCCGGCTCAGCGGGTGAGGACCAGCGCCTGGACCTTCCCGTCCTTCGCGGCGGTGTTGGCGGCGGCGTAGAGGCGCCCGGTGCGGTCGTCGCGGGCGAGCCCGACGATGGTCAGGGCGGTCCCCGCGCCGACCCCGTCGACGGTGCCCGGCGCCCAGGTGCGGCCGTCGGTGTGCCAGAGGGCGCCGGTGGAGTCTGCGGCCCAGGCGCCGTCCGCGCCGTCCCCGGCGACGGCGACGAACGGGGCGTGCAGGCCGTAGGCGGGCACCTGGTACCAGTCCCGGCCGTCGTAGCGGACGGCCAGGGGCGTCGCGGCGCGGCCCGGGTCGCCGGTGCCGCCGACGGCCCAGAGGCCGCCGCGCGAGCCGCCCGCCATCGCGGCGAGGTGGCCGCCGGTGGTGCCGGGCAGGTCGTCCTGGATCGTCCAGCTCCGGCCGTCCCAGCGGGCGATGACCGGCTCGGTGAAGGGCCGGTTCACGTCGGGGCGGCGCGACAGGTCGCCGACGGCCCACGCCGCGCCGCCCGCCGCGGGCGCGATGGCGGCGAGGTGGACGCGCGCGTTCTCGTCGATGCCCTGCACCGCCTGGTGCCACGCCGTGCCGTCGAACCACAGCGGCTCGGACAGGCGGGGGTAGACGCTGCGGTCAGGCCCGTGCAGCCAGCCGGTGAGCCAGGCGGTGCCCTTCGCGCCCGGCGCGACGGCGGTGAAGGTGCCCTTGCCGTACCGGGACGCGGCGCGGGCCTTCCGGCTGACGGTGAAGGACGCGCCGTCGCCGGTCAGGGTGACCTTGCGGCGCTTGGCGCCGTCGAACCCGGCGGCCCAGACGCGGCCGCCGGACACCGCGACGGCGCCGAGGCCGCTCTCGTGCTCGGTGAGGGGGGTCGGCACCCGCCGGAGGGCGCCGCCGTCCAGGGTGAGCAGCAGCCCGCTGGAGTCGCCCGGCGGGGTGGTGAGGTTCCCCGCGGCGTCGCTGGCGTCGTCCAGCGGGCCGGCGTCGCCGGCCGTGCCGGCCGCCCACACCCGGCCGCCGCCCGCGGCGATGCCGGTGAGCCCCGCGGGCGCGGTCCCGGTGGAGGGGACCGGGTAGCGCGCGGCGACCCGCCAGTGCGGGCCGCCCGCCGGCGCGTCCGCGACGCGGCTCGACGCCGCCGCGCCGTCCCCGCAGCCCACCGCGCCCGCCATCAGGCCGAGCGCCGCCACCGCCGCCGTCCCCCGGCCCCGCCAGCCCTTCGTCAACGCGCCGTTTCCCCGTCCACGATCGTTCTCTCCCGAGCGGGGTAGGGGCCCCGCCATGACCGAGAGCAACGATAGCGGGCACGAGCCCGAGCAGACCGACGACGAGTTCTTCGCCCCCGTCAACGAGGGCGCCGACGCGCGGGGCCGCACCGAGCCCGGCGGGGCGGCCGGGCGGAGCGGGACGGGCGTCCCGGGCGTCCGCGGCGACGCGCCGGACGCGCTGCCGCCCGACGAGGCGGGCGTCGAGGAGGCCGAGCGCACCGACCAGTCCGGCTACGCCGACACCGGCGGCGTCTGACCTGCCGGTCCCGCCCGGCCCGGCCCGTATTGACGATCAGTACAACATCCCCTAGCTTCGTGCTCCGGAAGGCGGCCGGAGGGGGACGTGCGCGCGATGACGCCCGATCACGAGGTGCTGGTCGTCGGGGCCGGGTTCTCCGGGCTCTGCGTCGGGATCCACCTGCTGCGCGCCGGGGTGCGCGACTTCGCCATCGTGGACGCCGCGCCCGGCGTCGGCGGCGTCTGGCGGCACAACACCTACCCCGGCGTCGCGGTGGACGTCCCGTCGGCGACCTACTGCTACTCCTTCGAGCCGAACCCCGGCTGGACGCGCGCGTTCGCGCCGGGCGCCGAGGTCCGCGCCTACGCCGAGCACTGCGCCGACAAGTACCGGCTGCGCCCGCACCTGCGGCTGAACACCCGCGTCGAGGCCGCCGCCTTCGACGCGGCCGCCGATGTGTGGCGCGTCCGCACCCCGGCCGGCGAGATCACCGCGCGGTTCCTGGTGTCGGCGGTCGGGCCGCTCGACCAGCCGAAGGACCCCGACATCCCCGGCCTCGCCGATTTCGCCGGCGCCGTCGTGCACACCGCCCGCTGGGACCACGGCCTCGACCTGGCGGGGCGGCGCGTCGCGGTCGTCGGCACCGGCGCGTCCGGGCTCCAGGTCATCCCCGAGATCGCCGGCCGGGCCGCGCACCTGGACGTCTACCAGCGCACCCCGATCTGGGTGTTCCCCAAGGTCGACTTCGCGATCCCGGCGCCGGTGCGGGCGCTGCTGCGGGCCGCCCCGCCGGTCGGGCGGCTGGTGCGGCTCGCCACCGCCGCCGCCTCCGAGGCGATCATGGTGCTGGGCATCGTGCACTACCGCAGGGCGCCGTTCCTGGTGCGGGCCGTCGAGGCGGTCTGCCGCGCGCACCTGCGCCGCCAGGTCCCCGACCGGCGCCTCCGGCGCGCGCTGTCCCCGCGCTACGCCTTCGGCTGCAAGCGGCCCTCGTTCTCCAACCGCTACTACCCCACCTTCCTGCGCGACGACGTCGAGCTCGTCACCGCCGGCATCGAGCGGATCACCCCGGGCGGGATCGTGGACCGCGACGGCGTGGAGCGGCCCGCCGACGTCCTCGTCCTCGCCACCGGCTTCCGCACGCTGGAGATCGGCGCGATGCCGCCGTTCCCGGTGACCGGCCTCGGCGGCGTCGAGCTCGGCGCGTTCTGGGACGAGCACCGCTACCAGAACTACGAGGGCCTCGCCGTGCCGCAGGCGCCGAACTTCTGGCTGATGAACGGCCCCTACAGCGTCACCGGCGCCTCCTGGTTCTCCATCCTGGAGGCGGGCGCCACCCACACCGTGCGCTGCATCACCGAGGCGCGGCGGCGGCGCGCGACGCGGGCGGCCGTGCGGCAGGGCCCGCACGACGCCTTCACCGCCGACATGCGGCGGCGGATGAAGGGCACCATCCTCGCCCAGCCGAGCTGCGCGTCGTCGCGCAGTTATTACTTCGATCGGCACGGTGACGCCCCCTACGTGCGGCCGCAGTCGGGGCTGTACGTTTGGCGCCGCAGCCGGACCTTCGATCTGGACGACTACGAGTTCACCCCTGCGAAAGGACAGCCCTCATCATGAGCCTTCTCCGCGTGACCGGGATCGCCCTGGCCGCGACCGGCGCCGCCCACTTCGCCGCGCCTCAGGTGTTCGAGCCGGTCTCCAAGCTGGCGTTCCCCGAGGACACCGGCGCCTGGATCAAGCGCAACGGCGCCACCGAGCTCGCCCTCGGCGTCGCGCTCGCGCTGACTCCCACCCGCAAGCTCGGCCTCGCCGGTCTCGCCGCCTACACCGCCTTCCTCGGCGCGCGCGGCGCGGCCAACATGAAGAACGCCTAGCACGGTGCCGAGGGCCCCGCCGCGCCTGCGGCGGGGCCCTCGGCACGTCCGGGCTAGCGGCGGCCCTCCCACCATTCGGCGACGGCGCGGCGGATCGGGGCGTGGTGCTCGTCGTCGACGATCTTGACGTCGCCCATCACGGCGTTCGCGCGGACCCGCACGACCGGGGTGCGCCGGCCGGGCTCGGCCTCGCGGGCGAGGACCCGGCGGTCGCCGAGGAAGGCGTGGCCGGACAGCTCGACCGCCACCCCGTCCGGCACGATGATCTTCACGTCGCCCATCACCGCGGTGGCGATGACGGTGACCTCGCCCGAGGGCACCTGCGCGCCGCGCAGGTCGAGCACGACGTCGCCCATCACCGACAGCGCCTCCAGCTCGCCCTCGATGCGGCCCGACAGGCGCTCCTTGCAGTCGCCCATGACGGCGGTGAAGCGGCGGCGCACCTGGAGCGGCGCCGGGTCGGCGACGGGGGCGCCGACGCCGGGCAGGTCGCCGGTCAGCTCCTCCAGGTCGGCGCGGGTGACCGCGCGGTAGGCGGCGGCGGTGCGGTCGGTCAGCTCCTCGAAGGTGAGCCGGCCCTCGACCGAGGCGACGCGCAGGCGCTCGACGACCGTCTCGCGCTCGGCGTCGGAGGCGCGCAGCGCGCCCGGGTCGACCGGCCGCGCCGGTGCGGCGGCGGTCCGCTCGGGCGGGCGGGCCGGGACCGGCCGGCCGGGCTGCGGGGTGGGCTGGCTCATGATTCCGAAGGTATGCCCGCCCGTCGCGGCGGCAATCCGCCCCGCGGACGAGATCCCCCCTCCGCAATCAGGAGGATGCCCTCCTCCCGGACGTGCCGCGCGGGGGTTGCCGACAAGGAATGAATTGAGGTTCAATCCTTGTATGGCCTACCGCAGGACGCCCGATGTCGAGGCGCGGCTGTCCGCCTCCCGCGAGCGCGTGCTCGCCGCCGCGCTCGCGCTCGTCGCCGAGCACGGCTACCGCGGCTGCTCGGTCACCGCCGTCGCCGAGCGCGCCGGCATGGCGACCGGCAGCGTCTACCGGCACTTCCCCGCCAAGGCCGACCTCATGGCCGAGGTGTTCCGCACCGCCTCCCGGCGCGAGGTGGACGCCGTCGCGCGCGCCGCGTCCCTGGAGGCCTCCGCCGCCGAGCGCGTCGCGGCGACCGTGCGGACCTTCGCCGGCCGCGCCCTGCGCTCCCCGCGCCTGGCCTACGCGCTGCTCGCCGAGCCGGTCGACCCGGCCGTCGAGGCCGAGCGGCTGGTGTTCCGCCGCGCCTACGCCGAGGTGTTCGCCCGGTTCGTCGCCGCCGGCGTCGCGTCCGGCGAGCTGCCGCCGCAGGACCCGCCGCTCAGCGCGGCCGCGCTCGTCGGCGCCATCGGCGAGGCCCTCGTCGTCCCCCTCCAGGAGGGGCGGACCGGCCCCTCGACCGTTCCCGACCTCATCTCGTTCGCCCAACGCGCCCTTGGAGTGCACCCGTGACGACCCACGACGTCCTGAACCAGGTCCCCCCGCTGGCCGGCCACGACCTCGCCGACGACGCCGCGCTCCTCGACGGCCTGGCCCGCGAGGGCGCCGGCTGGGCGGTGCCCGAGGTGCGCGAGCTCGGCGTCCTCGCGGGCACCGAGCGCGCGCAGGAGTGGGGCCGCCTCGCCAACGAGCACCCGCCGGTGCTGCGCACCCACGACCGCTACGGGCACCGCGTCGACGAGGTCGAGTTCCACCCGGCCTGGCACGAGCTGATGGACGTCGCCGTCACCCGCGGCCTGCACGGCGCGCCCTGGGCCGACGCCCGCGAGGGCGCGCACGTCGCGCGCGCCGCCAAGTTCTACTCCTGGCGGGTCGACGCCGGGCACGGCTGCCCGATCTCGATGACCTACGCCGCCGTCCCCGCCCTCCGCCAGTCCCCCGAGCTGGCCGCGCAGTACGAGCCGCTGCTCACCCGCACCGAGTACGACTTCGGCCTGCGCGCGCCGCTCACCAAGAACGCGCTGCTGGCGGGCATGTCGATGACCGAGAAGCAGGGCGGCTCCGACGTCCGCGCCAACACCACCGAGGCGGCCCCGGCCGCCGACGGCACCTACCGCCTCGTCGGGCACAAGTGGTTCACCAGCGCGCCCATGTGCGACGTGTTCCTCACCCTGGCGCAGGCGCCGGGCGGCCTCACCTGCTTCCTCGTCCCGCGCGTCCTGCCCGACGGCACGCTGAACCCGCTGCGGCTCATGCGGCTGAAGGACAAGCTCGGCAACAGGTCCAACGCCTCCTCCGAGGTGGAGTACGAGAGCGCCGTCGCCTGGCGCGTCGGCGACGAGGGCCGCGGCGTCCGCACCATCATCGAGATGGTCAACATGACCCGCCTGGACTGCGTCATCGGCGCCGCCGCCGGCATGCGCCAGGGCCTCACCGTCGCCGCCCACCACGCCGCGCACCGCAAGGCGTTCGGGAGGTACCTGATCGACCAGCCGCTGATGCGCAACGTCCTCGCCGACCTCGCCGTCGAGTCCGAGGCCGCCACCACCGTCATGCTGCGCCTCGCCGGCGCCACCGACCGCTCCGTCCGCGGCGACGAGAGCGAGACATCCGTCAAGCGCCTCGGCCTCGCCGTCACCAAGTACTGGGTCTGCAAGCGCTGGCCGGGCCACACCGCCGAGGCCCTCGAATGCCTCGGCGGCAACGGCTACGTCGAGGAGTCGGGCATGCCCCGCCTCTTCCGCGAGTCCCCCCTCAACTCCATCTGGGAGGGCTCGGGGAACGTGGCGGCGCTCGACGTGCTGCGGGCGATGGCCAAGGAGCCGCAGACGATGGAGGCGTTCTTCGCCGAGGCCGCTCTCGCCGCCGGCGCCGACGCCCGCCTGGACGCCGCTCTCGCCGAGGTCAAGGACTCCCTCACCGACGTCGCCACCATCGAGGTCCGCGCCCGCCGCATCGTCGAGCGGATGGCCCTGGTGCTCCAGGGCTCGCTGCTCGTCCGGCACGGCCACCCGGCCGTCGCCGACGCCTTCTGCGCCACGCGCCTCGCCGGTGACTGGGGCGCGGCCTACGGCACCCTCCCGGCCGGCTTGGACCTGGCCCCCCTCATCGAACGCGCCGTCCCGAAGATCGGCTGACCGGGCGGGGCGCCGCAGGGGAGGGATGCTCTCCTCGATCGTGGCGTTCACCGGCGCGGCGTTCCTGATCGCGATGGTGCCGGGGCCAGCACGGCGGTGATCCTGCGCCGGTCGGTGCTGGACGGCCGGGCGACCGGGACGGCGACCGTGCTCGGCAACGAGTGCGGCGTCGTGCTCTGGGGTCTGGCCGCGGCCTTCGGCCTGTCCACCCTTCGTCCCGTCAGCCGATCATGACGACGCGGGCCCAGGGCGGTGGGGCGTCCGGGGTGTAGTCGGGGTCCTCCTCGTCCGCCGGGCGCGCCGGGCGGGGGAAGAGGCCGACGACGGTGCGGCAGGGGGGCGGCTCGGCGGGCCAGGGCGTCTGGCCGTCCGTCAGGGCGACGATCACGTCCGGGCGGGGGCGGGAGCGGAGCGCGCGGGCGAAACCCGCGCGCAGGTCCGTCCCGCCGCCGCCGACCAGTTCGAGGTGCTCGGCCCGGCAGAGCGGGGCGGCGACCCCGGCCGCCGCGTCGCAGGAGATCACCGACACCAGGTCGCGCCGCCCGCCGACCGCCCGAGCGATCGCCGCCACCTCCAGCAGCGCGGCGCCCAGCTCGGCGTCGCTGACCGAGCCGGAGGTGTCGATCACCACGCAGACCCGGGGCGGCCGGCGGCGCAGGCTCGGCAGGAGCACGCCGGGGACGGCGGCCGAGCGCCGGGACGGGCGCCGGTGGCTGTGGTCCTCGCCCGTCCCGGGGCCGGTCGCCGCCGAGCGGACCGCCGTCCCCAGCAGCTGCCGCCACGGCTGCGGGGCATGGAACGCCTCGTCCGCCCAGCGGCGCCAGCCCGCCGGCGCGTCGCCCGGCCGGCCCTTGATCCCCTCGGCGACGCGGAAGCGCACCGCGTCCCGCTGCCGCCTGCTGAGGCCGTGCGCCCCTTCGGGTCCGAGCTCCCACGGGCGGGCCCGCCCGTCGGCGCCGCTGCCGCAGTCCAGCCAGGCCAGGTCGGAGGTGAGCCTGGACAGGGAGGACGTCCGCAGGTACTCCTCCATGAGCATCCCGTCGGGCAGCCCCAGCATCGACGGCAGGACCGCGCCGGCGGGCCGGGGAAGGCCGTCGCCGTAGATGTCGTCGTTGATCTCGAAGTCGGCGGCGATGTTCCGCCGCAGCCGGTCGCCCGGCCCGTCCTCGCCCCGCTCCCGCGCGTACCGCTCCCCCCGCCCGTGATGGTCGCGCAGCAGGTGGGAGACCTCGTGCACCCAGACGCCCGCCAGGTCCTCCACCGGGGTCCGCGCGACGAAGCCGGGCGAGACGTAGCAGCGCCAGTGCGCGTCCACCGCCATCGTCGGCACCGACCGGTCCGCCACGACGTGCAGCGCGAAGAGCGCGCTCGCCAGATAGGGGCGGACCTTGACGGCGTGCAGCCGGGCCGCCAGCAGTTTCTCCAGGTCCAGGGGAAGGGCCGGTGGCCCGTGGGGCGGGCGGGCCGGGGCGGCGGGCCGCGCCCGGCGGGGCGGGGCGGGACGGGGCGCCGGGCGCGTCATCGGCCCGCCCCCGCCGACTCGGCGGCGCGCAGGACCGAGCGGTCCGCCCGCCGGGCGAGGGCGACCACTCCGGCCAGCCGCTCCACCGACTCCGGCACCTCCCAGTCGTCCCGCCGCAGCGAGGCCAGGACCGCCGCCGGGGCGACCACCAGGTCGGCGGGACCGGTCTCCAGCGCCCGGACCAGCACCCGCCAGCCCGCCTCCCAGCGCTCCCGCCGCGGCCGCGCGCCCACGGCGGCCACCACCGCCTCCAGGGCCGCCTGGCGCAGGTCCCCCCGCTCCGGCAGCTCGGCGGACGCGGGGTCGGCGAGCAGCGCCTCCGGGTCCGGGAGGTCCATCCGGTCCAGGTGGGCGAGGAGTTCGAGTCCCGGCCCGTCCCCCACCGCGCCCCGGATCAGCAGCGCCAGCACCTCCCGGGACACCGACGCCGCCGTGCCGAAGGCCAGCAGCGCCAGCGCGGCCTCCCAGCTCCGGGGCGACGGCCAGGCGCCGCCGCGCCGCGCCTCGGCGCTCGGCAGCCGGTGGATCAGCGCCGACCGCGCCCGTAGAAAGCCGCAGACCGCCCGCCGCGCGTACGCCACCGCGTCCGGCAGCCGCTCCGGCGCCAGCCGGGGCAGCTCCGCACGGGGCCAGACCCCGCCCAGCCCGCGCACCACCGTGTCCTGATCGTGGACCCAGTACAGGTGCACGAAGCGGTTGGCCAGCGGCGGGCTCAGCTCCCAGCCGTCCGCCGCCGAGGCGCGCGGGTTGGCGGCGGCCACGATCCGTACCGCCGGCGGCAGCCGCAGCGCGCCGACCTTCCGCTCCAGGACGACCCTGAGCAGCGCGGCCTGGACGGCGGGGGTGGCGGTGGACAGCTCGTCCAGGAAGAGCAGCCCCCGCCCGGCGCGGACGAGGTCCACGGCCCACTGCGGCGGCGCCATGGGCACGCCCCGCGTCGCCGGATCGTCGCCGAGGACGGGCAGCCCGGAGAAGTCCGTCGGCTCGTGGACGCTGGCGATGACGGTCGTCAGCGGCAGGTCGAGGGAGGCGGCGAGCTGCGTCAGGGCGGCGGTCTTGCCGATGCCGGGCTCGCCCCACAGCAGCACGGGCAGGTCGGCCGCCACGGCCAGGGTGAGCGCTTCGAGCTGCTCGTCGGGGCGCGTCTCGGTGGTGGTGGTGCGGAGCAGGGTCAGGAGGTCGTCGGCGAGGGCGAGTCGCGGATCGGGTCCGGAGGCGTCGGCGGGCAGAAGGGCAGGGGAGGACATGGGCATCACCTGGGGTCGTCGAAGGGAGGGCGCGGCCTGAGGACGGCGGGCCGGGCCGTGAGGGGATTCGTGCTGCGAGCGCGGGGCGGTCAGCTCGCGCGTGCCGGGCGGGTGCGGAGCCGCGCCCGGCGCCGTGCGGGGAGTGGTTCGAGGGGATGCGCGGGGCGCAGCCCGGAGCGGAGGAGCCCGTGGTCGAGACGGCGGGCCGCGGCCGACTCCAGCGTCTCTCGCAGCGGCCCGTCGCGCAGGACCGCACCGGGACCGAGGAGTCCTTCGACGACGTCCAGCGCCCCGGCGACGTCGCCGTGGCCGAGCCGCTCCCGGACGGCGGGCAGCGCCTGCGGGTCGCGGTGCACCGCGTCGATCGCGCGAAGGCAGGGCAGCGGCGGGCCGCCGAGGGCGACCAGCAGCTCTTCCCGGCGCAGTTGCGCCGGGTCGTGGTCGACGGCCGTCAGCACCCCGTCCCGCAGCGCGATCCGGTGGACCTCGCCCCGGCACTCCACCCGGTGGGGGTCGCCGGGCCGGGGCCCGGGGCCGGGCGCGGGCGCCGCTCCGGACGGCGGCAGCGCGTCGGCCACGAGCGGATGCAGCCGGTCGGCGGTGAGGAGCCCGGCCCGCAGCAGCGCCAGATCCGGAAGGATCCGGGCGGCCGCTTCCGGCAGCACCGGCAGCGCCGCGACCACCTGAGGTGGCAGCGGCTCCCGGAGCGGCCGGAACGTCGGGACATGGTGGACGTCGGGGGCGACGAGCTCGAACGCCCTGCGGTCACGCGCGCCGAGCCGCACGGTGAAGACCCCGCGCGAGTCGCCCGCCGCCCTCAGCAGCAGCTCGGCCTCGGCGGCCCACCGCTCCGGCGCCCACGAGCGGGCGTCGACGTCGGGGGGCGGCGGGACCGGCGCGGCGTGCGCGCCGCAGCGCGACGCCAGCTCGCCGCACCGGCCGGCGTCCCACAGGTGCCGGTGCAGGTCGAGCCGGAAGCGCCGGGCGGGATGCGGGTGCGGATGGTGTCCCGGCACGCCGCCGCGCTCGTCCCAGAGGGCCAGGGACATCCGCTGGCCGGCGTCCGCCCAGGCCGGCGGTGTGCGCACCACCAGTTGCGAAGGCGCGGAGCCGCAGCCTTCGTAACGGCTGAGGGAGACGGTCAGGCCGGGCCGGAGCCGCCCGTGGGGGGCCGTGCGGGGCATGTGCCAGCGCAGCAGGTCCGGTGCCAGCCGGCGCAGGTCCGCGCGGAGGCGGGTGGCGAGCTCGGTGCCGTGGCGGTCGCGCACGGCGCGCAGATCGAGATCGACATCGACGCGGGCGGCGGCGCAGGCCCCCGCCCAGTCACCGGCCGCGCGCCGCGCGGCCGCGGTCTCGATCATGGACGGCGGCACGGCGTACTCGCGCACGCGCAGCCACATCGGCAGGGGGTCGGGAACGTTCGCGGAGCGGAGTGCCATCAGCGCTCACCTTGCGCGAACGATGCCCCCGATCCGTACGAGGAGGTGTTCTTCATCCCGTCCATCATAAGCACCCGAAAACGCATCTGTCAGTTCGGTGTCGATCCCGCCGCCGCGCGTGCGATCATCACCGCATCCTCGTCCGGGGACGCCACTCCAGACTCCAGCGAAGGCGGGTGCCATGGCAGAGCACAGTTCCGGGCCGTCCGGTCCCACCGGTCCGCCCACCCCCGCGATCGACACCGGCACGCCGCACTCGGCGCGGGTCTGGAACTACTGGCTGGGCGGCAAGGACAACTACCCCATCGACCGGCAGGTCGGCGACCAGGTGATGGCGGTCTTCCCCGCGATCGTGGACGTCGCGCGGCACTCGCGCGCCTTCCTCGGCCGGGCCGTGCGCCACCTGGCGGGCGAGGCCGGCATCGACCAGTTCCTCGACATCGGCACCGGCCTGCCCACGGTCGACAACACCCACGAGGTGGCGCAGCGCGTCCGCCCTTCGAGCAAGGTCGTGTACGTCGACAACGATCCGCTCGTCCTCGTGCACGCGCAGGCGCTGCTGACCAGCAGCCCCGAGGGCCGCTGCTCCTACCTGGACGCCGACGTCCACGATCCGGACCTCATCCTGGAGGGCGCGGCGGAGACCCTCGACTTCGACCGGCCGATCGCCCTGATGATGCTCGGCATCCTCGGCAACGTGCTGGACGACGACCGCGCCCAGGCCATCTGCGACCGCCTGGTGGCGGCGCTGCCCGCCGGCAGCTACCTGGTGCTGGAGGACGGGACCGACGCCTACGACAAGGAGACGTCCCACCAGGCGCAGGAGACCCGCGCGGAGGCCGGCGACCCCTACCGGCTGCGCAGCCCCGAGCAGATCGCCGGCTTCTTCCGCGGGCTCACCCTGCTGGAGCCGGGCGTGGTGTCGGTGTCGCGGTGGCGGCCCGAGGAGACCGCCTGGGGCGTCCCGGACGAGGTCGCGGCCCTCTGCCGCGTCGCCGTCAAGGAGACGGCGGCCGGCTCCCGCTGAGCCCGCCGGCGGGCGAGTGCGGCGCCCCGGGGGCTCGGGGGGTCGTTCCAACGTCCGTAATGCGGGTAAAGCGGCGCCATGAAAAGACGGACAGGCACCCTGGCGGCCTTAGCGCCGACGGTGCCGTTGCTACTGATCTCGCTGACGGGATGCGCGGCGTCCGGGGAGAAGGACGCCGTGGCGGCGGCCGCGACCGCGGTCGTGGACGCCGCCCAGCGCGGCGACGGGGCGGGCGCCTGCGCCGGGCTCGTGCCGCGCGCGGCCGCGTCGCTGGAGAGCGGCGGATCCCGCTGCGCCGAGGAGATCGTCAAGCTGGGCTTGCAGGGCGGCCCGGTGAGCGGCGTGCAGGTGTGGGGCGGCAACGCGCGGGCGACCGTCGCGGGTCAGACGGTCTTCGAAACCCGCTGGGGAAGCGGCTGGAAGGTGACGGCGGCGGGCTGCCGCCCGCAGGGCGACCGGCCCTACGACTGCCAGGTGGAGGCATGAGCGACGATGCGCACGATGTTCACGGCGACGCTGCTGCTGATCGGCGGCGGGCTGGCCTATCTGATGACGATCGCCCTGCTGCACCGGTGAGCGGCGCGGACCGCGGCGGCGCGAAACGCTTCCTGGTCGACAACGGGCTGACGCTGTGCTTCCTGGCGCTGACCCTCGCCGCCCTCGTCGGGCAGGCGGTGAGCGGGCTCGCGCTCTACAACGACGACCAGGTCGCGCAGGGGGCCCGCACCGTCTCGATGGCCGACTACCTGACCAGCTCCTCCTTCGCCGTGGACGTGGCGGAGAACTGGCAGTCGGAGTACCTGCAGTTCTTCCTCTACATCTTCGTCACCGTCTGGCTGATCCAGCGCGGCTCGCCCGAGTCCAAGGAGCCCGGCAAGCAGGGCACCGAGAGCGACGAGGAGCAGCACGTCGGCGGGCACGCCGGCCCCGGCGCGCCCCGGTGGGCCCGTGTCGGCGGCCTGCGCGGCGGCCTCTACGCCCGTTCGCTCGGGCTGGTCATGGGCGTCGTCTTCCTGCTGTCGTGGCTGACGCAGTCGGTCGCCGGCTGGGCCGCCTACAACAGCGAGCAGCTCGCCGAACGCGAGGACACGGTCGGCTGGCTCCAGTACCTGGGGGCTCCGGAGTTCTGGAACCGCACCCTGCAGAACTGGCAGTCGGAGTTCCTGGCCGTCGCGTCCATGGCCGTCCTGTCGATCTACCTGCGCCAGCGGGGGTCGCCCGAGTCCAAGCCCGTCGGGTCGCCCCACCGCGCCACCGGCGTCGAGGGCTGACCCGGCGGATCGTCGCGGGGGCTCACTCGGGGGCGCGGTCGGCGGCCTGGAGGGGCGGGCGGGAGCGGCGGCGGTCGCCGTCCAGCCAGGCGACGGCGTCGGGGACGGTCGGCTCGGCGTACAGGAACGCCAGCATGCCGGTGATCTGGAAGACCTGGGCGACGCGGTCCCGGAGGCCGGCGACCACCAGCGTCTTGCCGTCGGACCGGCACCGCCGGGCCAGGTGGGCGAAGACGCCCAGCCCGGAGGAGTCGCAGAACGTCACCTGCGCCATGTCCACGATCAGCGCCGCCCGGGTGCCGGCCAGGGCCTCGACCAGGCGCTCCCGCAGCGGCTCGTGGTTGCCCAGTTCCACCGAGCCCGCCAGCCGCGCCACCGCGTAGCCCGCGCGCGTCCCCGTCTCGACCGACAGCCGGTCGAGGGGGACGGCGGCGGGGGCGGCCGGTCGATCGTCGCCTTCAGCCATGCGCCGAGCCTGCCACGTCGTCCGCGCGGTGGCGACGGCCCGCATCACAACAGGGGCGGGCCGGAGGGGGCGTTCTCACGTTGGCGGCACCTCGCGGGAGGGGCGGGCGGGGACGCGGACGGCCAGCACGACGACGTCGTCGCCGGGATCGCCGTCGGCGGCGTGCAGGGTCAGGTGCTCCAGCAGGTCGGGCAGCGGGCGGGCGGCGCCGCCGGCGAGCAGGCCCGCGGTCCGGTCGATGGCGGCGTCGATGCTCCGGCCGGGGCGTTCGACCAGGCCGTCGGTGTAGAGCAGGACGGTGCTGCCGGGCGGCAGGACGCGGGTGCGGTCGGTGCGGTCGCCGAAGGGCAGCCCCGGCCACAGCAGCCGGTCGTGCCCGGTGAGCCGCTCGGCCCGCACCTCGGCGGGGGCGGTGTCGCGGCCGGCGGTGCCGTCGGCCTCGGACTCGCTGCAGGTGCCGCTCTGGACGCAGGTGCAGTCGCCGTCGCAGCCGCAGGGGTGCCGGGACGCCTCGTGCTCCCCGGCGCCCGCCGGCCCGGCGGCGCCGGAGGCGGGCACGGTCAGCAGCATCGGGGGGTGGCCGGCGTTGGTCCAGGTCATCTCCCAGGACCCGTCGCCGAGGGGCGCCAGGTGGGCGTGGATCAGGGAGCCGGTGGCCTCCAGCGGCAGCGTCTCGCAGGCGCGCTCGAAGGCGGTCACGATGTGCGCCGGGCCGTGGCCGCGGTGGTCCAGGTCGGCCTGCCGCAGCATGGCGCGGGCCTGGCCCATGACGGCGGCGGCCCGGGTGTCGTGGCCGGTGATGTCGCCGACCGTCACCGCGATCGGCGCCGGCCGCCCGGCCGCCTCCCCGGCGGGCCGCAGCGGGTAGGCGTCGTACCAGTCGCCGCCGACCTGGTCGCGGTCGCCGGCCGGACAGTAGCGGGCGGCGAGCTCCAGGCCGGGGACGGTCGGCAGGTCGGTGAGCATCGCCTCCTGGAGCTGGCGCGCCACCGAGGTCCGCTCGTCCAGCAGCATCCCGCGCTCCAGGGCCTGGGCGGTGTAGCCGGCGATCGCGGTCAGCACCGCCCGCTCCTGCCCGCCGACGGCGTGCTCGCGGTCCCAGGCGAGCGCCAGCACGCCGAGGACGCCGCCGGCGCCGAACAGCGGCAGGTAGATCGCCGCGTGCAGGCCCGTCTCCTCCAGCACCCGGACGGTGTCGGCCGAGTACTCCGCGGCCGCCTGGCGCCGGTCGGCGACGGTGACGGTGCGCCGCTCGGTGTAGGCCCGGCCGCTCGGCCAGCCGTCCGGGTCGTACAGCTCGTGCGCGGTCTCGACGGCGACCGGCACGTCGGGGTCGGGGACGCGGCGGAGCCGCCCGTCCTCGGCCAGCATCAGCCCGACGTAGGCGGGCTTGAGGTCGCCGCCCATCAGCTCGCGGACGCGGCGGCGGACCTCCTCGACGCCGGTGGTGTCGACCAGGAACTCGGCCGCGCGGAGCAGCATCCCGGTCCGGTCCAGCGCGCCCCGGAGCCGCTCGCCGGCGGCCTGGGCGCGGGCGTTGGCGCTCTCGGCCTCGGCGCGGGCGGCCTCGGCGGCCCGCCGCGACCGCATCGCCTGCCGCGAGATCCGCCGCAGCCGCAGCTCCACGCTGCACGCCGCGGCCAGGTCCTCCAGGTCGGCGAGCTGGCCCGCCGTCCAGGTGCGGGGGCGGGTGTCGACGGCCACCAGCGAGCCGAGGGTGTTGCCGCGGTTGTCGGTCAGCGGCATCCCGGCGTAGGCCACCACGCCGAGGTCGGGGATCGCCAGGTTGTCGCAGGTCAGCTCGTCGGCGCGGGCGTCGGCCAGCACCAGCGGGCGGCCGCCGGCGACCACGTGCCGGCAGAGCGAGTGCGACAGCGGCGTCCACCGGCTCGACGCCCACGGCTCGCCCAGCCCGACCTGCCCGGGGAACACCTGCCGGTCGGCCTCCACCAGCGACACCAGCGCCACGGGGACGTCCAGGGTGCGCGCCACCAGCCGCGCGAACCGCTCCATCCCCGAGTCCTGCCGGGCCGTCAGCCCGACCTCCTCCAGGGCCCGCAGCCGCTCGGCCTCGCGCGCCCTCGCGCCGTCGTCGTCCTGCCCCACGCCTACCCGCACACCCCAGAGACCGGCGCCCGCAGCCCTCGGATCGGCTGCGGCGCATCCGGACGCCGGGCGCCGGACGTACCAACCTAACCGATCCCCGGACCGTCCCTCCCCACCAGGCGGATGTCCTGCCATTCCAGGCGTTCGGCGAGGTCGGCCGCCCGGCCCCGGCCCCGCCGCTCAGTCCAGGAGCGCCAGGGCGGCGTCGCGGTCGGGGGCGAGCAGGAAGTGCCGGGTCAGGCCGTAGCAGGTCAGCCGGTCGGCCGGGCGCCCGTGCAGGCCCACCAGGACGAGCAGGGCCCCGGTGTTGCGCGCGTACCAGCGGATCCGCAGCAGGATCATGGTGCCGTGCTGGTCCAGGTGGTCCAGGCCGTGCAGGTCCAGGACGAGCGCGTCGAACCGGGCGCTCCAGAACGACCGGACGACGGCGGCGGCCGCCTCGTGGGTCGGCTCGGTCAGCTCGCCCCGCAGGTCCAGCACCACGGCGCGGTCGTAGAACTCCACGCCGATCTCCAGGTCGGGCGTCCCGGGGGCGGGACCGCCGGGCGGGGGCGTCTCGTTCGCGGGGGCCTCGCGCGGGCGGTCCTCGGGCGCGGGGCCGTCGTGCGCGGAGCGGTCGTCTGCGTGCATCAGGGGTCGGTCCATCCTGTCTTCGGGCACACCGATAACGGTGTCGGCGAAGATCACGGGCAACCCCGACCGGACGTCTGTGCCCCGTCGCGCGCGGCTCACACACCCCGCACGCGACGATCACCGGGCGCCCGGCCCGCGCTACAGCCGGTAGCGCGCCACGAAGTCCCAGATGACGGCGTTGGCGTCGATGTCGCGGGTGGTGCCGCCGAGGAGCGGGCCGAGGAAGGGGATGCCGCCGGGCCAGTTATGGCCGCCGCCCTTGACCTGGTAGACGATCACCGGGGCGTCCGCCGGGCAGCCGCGGTAGTCGTGGCGGGTGACGGTGGTGCCGTCGCCGGGGTCGATATCGGGCAGGTCGGTGTCGGTGGTGGTGGCCGCGCACCCGTTGTTGCGGGCCCAGAACGCCGCCGCGGGCGCGACCGTGCCGTAGGGGACGAGCGGGTCGCCGTCACCGTGGATCAGCACGATCGGGACGGCCCGGCCGGGCGCGCAGGAGGCCGGGTCGTTGAGCTGCCCCGAGACCGGGACGTAGGCGGCGAAGCGCTTGTTGTCGCAGGCCATCTTGCTGGTGAAGAACCCGCCGTTGCTCATGCCGGAGGCGTAGAGGCGCCGCGGGTCGGCGTTGAAGCGCCGCATGAGGACGTCCTGGAGCGCCGTGACGAAGCCGGGGTCGTCGAGGTCCGGGGAGGGCGTCCCGGCGGCGACGCCCTGCCAGCCGACGCCGTAGTGCTCGGGCGTGATCATGATGAGGCCGCGGGTCTGCGCGAAGTCGGCCATCCGCCCGAAGAACTCGGCGAGGCCGGGCGTCTCGAACAGCCCCGGGAAGTGGAACAGGACGGGGCGCGGCGTGCCGTCGTAGTCGTCGGGGAGCCGCAGGATCGCGTTGCGCCGCTGCCCGGCGTGGGTGATGCGGATCGCGTGGTCGCCCGGGTCGGGGTGCCGGTCGAGGAGGGTGAAGCCGACCTTGCGGGTGGCGGACGCGCCGCCCTGCCGCACGGTGCCGTCGCCCTGCCAGGTCACGGTCCCGTCGGTGGGGACGGCGACGTTCCCCGAGACCTTGGCGGTGATCCGCACCTTCGCCCCCGGGTCGTCCAGGGTGAAGGTCCCCGCCAGGCCGAGCAGGCCGCGGGTGATCCGGACCTCGACGGTGGCGGTGCCGCCGGCGGCGCCGGGCAGGGTGGCGCGCCCCTCGATCTTGTCGGTCTCGTAGGTGGCGACGTTGTCGAAGACGCCGACGCCGCCGGCGAGGTCGCCGTCGAGCCGGTAGGCGGGGGCGCCCGCCGCGGTGACGGTGAGGTGGTCGTCCGGCGGGACGGCCGCGCGGGCGGCGGCCGAGGCGGCCGGGATCGGCTGCGCGGCGGCGGCCAGCAGGGCGGCGGCCGCGAGGGCGGCGCGGGTCCGTCCTCGGCGGGCGGGAGGGGGCGGGGCGGGCGCGGGCCGTCGACGCGGGGGGTGGGGTGCCACGGCTGCCTTCTTTCGCTCGGAGGGCGCACCGGCCGAGGACCGCGGGGGCCGGGCGCCTTGCCTGACGCACGCGATGCTAAGCGCCCGCACAGCCCTTGGCATTGGCCGGAAACCACATTCCCGACCCCGGAAAGGCGCGTTCCGTGACAAGCGCGCGCGAGCGCCCGTCCGACCGGCGGCGCCCCGCGCCGGCGGAGATCGCCCTATGATCCTCGGAACTCCCGCATCATGACGAAAGGCGCAAATGGCCGTCGCGTTCACCCTCTGGTTCCTCGGCGTCCTGCTGGCCGCCGGCGTCACCGCGCTCGTCTGGAAGGTCCTGCGCGACCGGGGACTCCGCGAGGGCTGGTCCAAGGAGCGCACCGACCGGCAGATGCGGAGCCTGCGCACCATGCTGGTGGCGCTGATCTCCTTCCCGACCGTCCTCATGCTGATCGGCCTCCTCCTCATCTGACGCCGGCGCCTGTGCGGTGGACGGTCTGGAGCAGGACCCGACGATGATCGTCGGGCTGTACGGCGCGCTGGAGGTCCACCCTTGGATCCGCGCCGCGCGCGACGCGGGCCGCCCGGACGAGGACGTCCTCAGCCTGGCCGCCGGGCTCAGGCGACGTCGGCGACCGGGCCCCCGGCGGGGCCGCGCGCGGCGAGGGTGTTCAGCAGGTGCCCGAAGCCGTGCGGGGCGCGGTGCCGGCGCCGCGCCGAGGTGACGACGCTGATCTCGGTGGTGTGCAGGACGCGGCGGCCCGCCGCCTCCAGCGCCGCGACGAGCGCCCGGTCCTCGCCGGTGCGGAGCGGCCGGAACCCGCCGGCGGCCCGGTAGGCGCGGGCCGAGCAGCCGAGGTTGGCGCCGTGGACGCCGGGCCCGCCGTACCGGGCGGCGAAGGCGCCCGGCAGCCAGCCGGGGCGGCCCTGCCAGTCGAGGACGGTGACCGATCCCGCGACCGCGTCCCAGCCGCGCGCGGCGCAGGCGAGCTGCGCGTCCGTCCAGTCCGGCGGGACGACGGTGTCGGCGTCGGTGGTGGCGATCCAGCGGGCGCCGCGGCGCAGCAGCTCGGCCGCGCCCGCCGCCCGCGCGGCGCCGACGTTGCGGGCGGCGATCTCCACGACGTGCGCGCCGAGGGCGCGGGCGAGGCGGGCGGTGCCGTCGGTGCAGGCGTCGGCGACGACCACGACGGGAACGCGGGCCGGGGCGAGCGCGGCGAGGCACGCCCCGAGGAGGTCCTCCTCGTCGTGGGCGGGCACGACGACCCCGGCGATCACACCAGCCCCTCGGCCCCGGCCACCGACGTCGCCGCGCCGCGCACCCGCACCTCGCAGCGGAAGTCCTCGTCCCGGTAGGCGGCGAGGGGCTCCAGGCCGGTGCGGTCGAGCGCGGCGTGCACGGCGTCGCCGGTCTGCGGGTACTCGGGGACGGGGTGGCGCCAGTGCGCGGCGAGCAGCGTCCCGCCGGGCCGCAGCGACGCGGCGGCGAGGTCCAGCACGCGGTCCAGGTCGGCGTCGCCGAAGTAGTAGAGCAGCTCCGACAGGACGATCAGGTCGAACGTGCCGGGCGGCCAGCCGCCGGGCAGCGCCGCCTGCCGGACGGTCGCGGCGGGCGCGCGGCGCCGCGCCTGCTCGACCGCGACCGGCGACACGTCGCAGGCCAGCAGCCGGTCGCAGCGCTCGGCGAGCCGCGCGGTGAGGACCCCGACCGAGCAGCCGGGCTCGAACGCGTCGCCGTAGCGGGGGCGCGGCAGCATCGCGAGCGTCACGGCGTACTTGCGCTGCTCGTACCAGCGGGTGGCGAGGCTCCACGGATCGTCGGACGCGCCGTACATGCCCGCGAAGTAATCGGCTCCGAGAGTCACCGGATCACCACTTCGTAGGGGCGGGTGAAGTGCGCCACCGTCTCCGGCGGCAGGATCGTGCCGAGCTGACTCTCGAAGCAGCCGATGGCGGCGCGCTTGCGCTCGGCCGCGTCCGCCGTCAAGGGCACGCGGAGCGCCCTGTCCCAGGGGACGCGCGGGTCGCCGGGGCGCGCCCAGTGCCAGGTCCAGATCGGGAAGCGCAGCACCTCGCCGACGACGTCGGCGCAGGCCAGCGCGGCCCGCCCGGCCGCCTCGTGGTCGGCGTGCACGTCGTGCTCCCAGGGCGCGAGCAGGACGTCGTGCCCGGCGGCGAGGGCGCGCAGCTCGGGGGCGAGCGCGTCGTCGCGGACGGCGGTGTCGGGCATGCCGAGCCGCACCACCTCGACGTCGCCGAGGCGGGCGAGGGCGGCGGCGGTCTCGGCGGTGCGGCGGGCGGCGATCGCGGCGGGCGGCTCGTGCGGGTGCGAGCCCTCGCCGTCGGTGACCGCGATCAGCCGGACCGGGACGCCGAGCATCGCGAGCAGGCCGCCCGCGCCGAGCACCTCGTCGTCGGGGTGGGCGGCGACGACGGCGACGCTCCGCCAGGCGGAGAAGTCCAGCGCGGGCAGCGCGGCGAGGCCGTCCCAGGCGCGCCAGGCGTCCTCCGGGGTGCCGGGCGCGTCGATGGCGTTCGGCTCTCCGCTCACCAGTCCTCCCCCGTGACCCGTTCGCCGAGCGCGGCGAGGTCGCGCTCGGCGTGGTGCTGGCGGATGTAGACGGCGAGGTCGGCGGCGCGGCGGCCGTGCTCGGCGTCGTGCGACAGCGGCCCGGCGCCGAGCGCGCGGCCGGTGCGGTCGAGGGCGAGCGACGCGGCGTCCGCGACCTGCGCGCGGACCCGCAGCGCCCGCAGCGCGCCGCCCTTGCCGTGGTCGAGCGGGTCGGCGTCGATCTCGTCGGCGGCGCCGTCCAGCGCGGCGCGGGCGGCGCGCAGGGCGACGTCGGCCGCGCCGAGGTGCGCGCGGGCGTGCGGGTCGGTGACGCCGATCATGCGGCGGGCGACGGCGCGCGCGCCGCCGTACCAGACGGCCGCGACGCCGACGCCGCCGTGGTGGAACCCGGGCCGGTCGACGTAGGGGCCGAGCCGCTCGGCGGGCGCCCCGTCGAAGCGGACGTCGCGGCTGTCGCTCGCGGCCATGCCCGTCGCGGGCCAGGTGCCGGGCACCGGCTTCCCGCCCCGCACGACGTACAGGTCGGGCCCGGCGGTGACGAGGGCGTGCGTGCAGACGGCGGCGCCCGAGCAGTAGGGCTTCACGCCGTGCATCCGGCCGCCCTCGACGCGGGTGGCGCCGGGCGCGGCGGCCCACACCGCCCACAGCGACCCCGGCGGCGGCTCGGGCCCGCCCAGCTCGGCCAGGATGGCGAGCGCGTCGAAATGCCCCTCGCAGAGCCGGGCGAGCGCCAGGTCCTCGCCGCCGAGGTCGGCGAGCAGCGCCCAGCGCTCGCGGGTACGGCCGCCGCCGGGCAGCGGCGGGCGCCGCCCGGCCACCTCCCGGAAGCGCGCTTCCACACGGCCCGACCCAGCCCCCACGGCCACCCCCCTGACGTGCACGGACGTGGGGTCTACCCGGCCGCCGCGAGGTTACTCCCCCACCCGCGGGCGGCCGGATGTTTCACGGGGATGTTTCACGCCCCCGCCCCGGGTCAGGAGGACGCCGTCCTGGGACGCGGCCCCACGACCGGGCCGGTGCCCGAGGAGGGGCGGGCACCGGCCCGTGCGGTTCCCGCCCGGCGCCCGGGTCACTCCGGCGGCGCCTGGAGGGGGTGCGCGGCGAGCGCCTCGGCGACCGTCACCAGGTTCGCGGCCATGGCCCGGCCGGTCTTCGCCGCCCAGCCGTGCCCCTCGTCGGTGTCCAGGTAGTCGTCGCCCGGCCCGGGGCCCTTGTTCCAGTACGTCCACGCCTGCGCGGGGATCGTGTAGCCGAAGTCGCCGAGCGCCCCGGTGATCTCGCTGATGACGTGGTGGGCGCCGTCCTCGTTGCCGGTGCAGACGACGCCCGCCACCCGGTCGTAGGCGACGGGGCGGCCGTCGCCGTCGGTCTCGGAGATCATCGCGTCCATCCGCTCGATGACGCGCTGGGCGAACGAGGACGGGTGCCCCGCCCAGGTCGGCGAGGCGACGACGAGGATCTCGGCGTCGAGCAGCATCTCGTGCACGCGCGGCCAGTCGTCGCCGGGCCCCATGTCGGTCCGGACGCCGGGCGGCAGGTTCAGGTCGGCGGCCCGCACGGTGTCCACCGTGACGCCGCGCTCCTCGAGCGCCTTGACCACCTCACCGGCGAGGGCGCCGGTGTTGGACGGCTCCGGGCTCGCCTTCAGGGTGCAGTTGATCACTACCGCGCGCATCGGCACGTCCTCCCAGGTCCCCCGCGGGATCGTCGCGGACGCTCCCCCTACCCGCGCGCGGCCGGCGAAACGCTCAGCGGGGCGGGTCGAGCGCCTCGGGCCGGTCGGCGAGCGCCCGCGCCAGCTCCCCGATCTTGATGTTGAGGTCCTGGGAGGTCCGCGACAGCAGGGCGAACGCCTGGTCGGCGGTGATGCCGCGGCGGGCCATGAGGATGCCCTTGGCCTGGCCGATGACGTCCCGGCTGTCGATCGCGCGGCGCAGGTTGGTCTCGGTCAGCGCGGCCCGGTCGCGCGCCCGCGTCCCGGCGAGGGCGAGCGCGGCGTGCCCGGCGAGGATCAGCGTGACGCCGCGGACGGCGGGCTCCCACATATCGCGGTGCCGCGCGTACAGGTTGAGCGCGCCGGCGTGCTCGTCGCCCTCGGCGACCAGGGGCGTGGCGAGGACGGCGGTCAGGCCGAGGCCGGCCGCGCCGGGCCCGAACGCCGGCCAGCGCCCGTCGCCCGCCAGGTCGGTGCTCTCCACGAACGACGCCCCGCTGATCAGCGCGGCGTCCAGGCAGGGGCCCTCCGCCAAGCGCTCCTGGAGGGCGTCCAGCTCCTCGGCGACGGGCGCGGTGAGCGCCGGCGTGTGCAGCCTGCCGCGGCCGTCGCGCAGGGTCAGGCTGACGACGTCGACGCCGGGCACGAGGGCCCGCGCGGCGTCGGTGACGCGCTGCAGCACCTCGGCGACGTTGGCCGCCTTCAGCAGGAGCCGGGTCACCTCGCTCAGCTCCGCGGCGGGGAACTCGTCGTCGGTCTCGGGGGCCACGTTGCCGTCCTCACCTCGCGCGCTGGGTCGCCCTCCACTCTGCCATCCTTTCCCGCCGCACCGCCCGCGCCCCACCGGCGCGGGCGGTGCTCGCCGTGCGGGCGTTCGGTGTAGCGTCTGCGAAGGGCACCGGATCGATCCGGTGCCCTTCGGGTCAAACAGCCGGCCTGGTTCGCCACTCCACGCTCCGGAGACGATGACGCCTGCGCCCGCACGACCCGCCGTCCCACCCCTCGGCCGCCCCGGTGGCGCGCCGTGCGGCGGCATGCCGTGATCGTCCTCCGCTCCGCCCGCTCCCGCCGCCGACCGGCGGGCGCCTCCCGAGGGACGCATGACGACCGACCGATCCGTTGTCCGACCGGAACCCGATGGCCGGCGCCCCGCGTCGCTGGCCCGGCGGCTGGCCGAGCTGACCGGTTCCCTGCTGGCCGCCGACAGCGTCGAGGGGGTGCTGCAGCGCGTCGTCGGAGCCGCCCGGCTGCTGGTCCCCGACGCCGACGCGGCCGGCATCACCCTGCGCGGCCCGGACGGCGCCGTCCGGACGCCGGCCCGCAGCGACGACGCGGCCGCCGAGCTGGACGCCTTCCAGCACCGCCACGGGGAGGGGCCCTGCCTGGACGCCGCCGCGCCCGCCGGCCCCGGCTACGCCTACAGCGGCGGCCTCGACACCGATCCGGCCTGGCCGCGGTTCGGCCCGCACGCCGCCGGGCGCGGCCATCTCGCCGTCCTGTCGACGGCGCTGCTGTCGTCGGCGCCGCCCGGCGCGCCCGCGGCGGTCGTGGTGGACGGCACGCTCACCCTGTACTCGCGGACCCGCGGCGCGCTCGCCGGCGACAACCGCGACGTCGCGCTGCTGCTCGCCACGCACGCCTCCCTCGCCCTGCGCGCGGCCCTCACCGCGAGCCGGGCCGACGCCGAGCGCGCCGGCGTCCAGGCCCGGATCGAGAACCTGCGCCGCGCGGTGGACACCCGCACCGTGATCGGGCAGGCGACGGGCATCCTCATGGCCCGCCGCCACCTGACGCCCGGCGACGCGTTCGACGTGCTGGCGAGCGCCTCGCAGAACCTCAACGTCAAGCTCATCCGCCTCGCCGAAGGCGTCGTCGCCGCCCCCGACGCCGCCGACGGCCTCTAGCGCGGCGCGGGCGGCGTCCCCCGGCCGGGGGACGCCGCCCGCGTGCGTCAGCGGGCCGGGCGGGAGATGGTGAAGCGGTCGACCTCGGTGCCGTTCTCGGCGAGAGCGGTGACCGCGAGCGTCGACGGGCGGCCGAAGTGCCCCGGGGTGACGTCCACCGAGATGAACGAGTAGCCGGTGTAGCGGACGCGCGACCAGTGCACCGACTCGGGGACCTTGTTGCCGTCCTTGTCCCAGGTGTAGGACGCGACGGTGTCCACGTTCGCCTCGTGGCCCTCGTAGCTGTCGGGCGAGGGGAAGCTGTAGAGGCTGCGGCCCGCGCCGCCCGCCGTCACGTAGACGACGCCGTCCTCGGCCGGGTTCACCGTGCCGCCGATCGGCAGCGTCTTCAGCGCGGCGCCCTTGATGGCGTCGGTGCGCTCGTAGACGTGGTTGTGGCCGTTGACGACCAGGTCCACCTGGTACTTCTCGAACAGCGGCACCCACTTCTCGCGGACGCCGCCCTCCGAGGCGTGCTGGTTGGTGGTGGAGAACGCGCAGTGGTGGAAGAACACCACGACGAAGTCGACGTCGCGGCGGGCCCGGAAGCCCTTGAGCTGCCTCTCCAGCCAGGCGGTCTGGGCGCCCTTGGAGATGTCCAGGTTCGCCTTGATCTCGTAGGACACGTCGTTGGCGTCCAGCGAGATCACCGCGGTGTTGCCGTAGACGAACGAGTAGACGCCGGGCAGGTTGCGCGGGTCCGGGCCGTTCGAGGGCATGGAGAAGCGGGCCTCCTCGCCGCCGTACCCGTTCGGCGAGTACCAGGCCTCCATGTCGTGGTTGCCGTAGGCGACCATCCACGGGAGCTGCTTGGCGACCGTCTCGGTCTGGGCGAGGAACTGCTCCCAGGTGCGGGCGTCGAAGGTGTCGCCGGTCTGGCCGGCGCCCGAGGAGTCGGCGTAGCAGATGTCGCCCGCGTGCAGGTGGAACGCGGGCCTGCGCGCCAGGATGAGGCTGTCGTTGGCGAGGGCGTGGTAGCTGACGCCCTGGTCGCCGAAGGCGGTGAAGGTGAACTTGCCGCCGGTGGCGGGCGCCGTCGTGAACGTGCCGACGGTGCCGGCCAGGTGGGCGTTCGCCGGGTCGAAGCCGTCGTGGCCGACGCCGTAGTAGTAGGTGGTGCCGGGCTTCAGCCGGGACAGCTGGGCGTGCAGGAAGTACTGGGTGAGGTTCGGGCTCGCGCCGACGCCCGCGGGCGTGTACAGGCTGCGCACCTCGGCGGCGATCTTGTGGGAGAGGTTCCAGGGGGCGGTGCCGATGCGGATGAAGGGGTTCTTCACCGCGGCGGGCACCTGCCACGACACCGTCATCTGGGTGCGCGGGTCGTTGCCGAACGCCAGGTGGCGGCCGATCGGCGCGACGAGCGCGCCGTCGATCTTCGCGGTGGCGGGCGCGGTGAGCACGGTCGGCGCCGCGTCCGCGCGGCCGGTCAGCAGCGCGCCGGCGGCGAGGGCGCCGGCGGTGGTCGCGCCGCCGCGCAGCAGGCGGCGGCGGGAGAACTTGGAGTGCAGGTACTCGTGCTGCTCGGCCATGCTCATCCGCGCGGCCAGCTCGTCGGGAACGCCCATTCGAGGAGTATTCACACCACGGAAGGGTGGACCTCCCCGCCGTGCCGCGGGTGCCGCGAAGATGAACAGCGGTCGTACACGTCGTGAAGCCGCCGGGGTAACGCGCAGGTGGGGGCGCACGCTCAAGCACTCGCGAAAGCGCGCGAGGGCGGCGGGGCGGCCCGTTCTGGGCGGGCGGGGCGGTGTGTGATGCTGCTGGGGACGCCCGTCCGCCCGAGCCCGCCGTCCCGTGAAGAGCGCCGAATGAAGATCGCACTGTTCGTGACCTGCGTGAACGACACGCTGTTCCCCGACACCGGGAAAGCCGTCGTCGCGCTGCTGGAGCGGCTCGGCCACCGGGTCGCGTTCCCGCCCGCGCAGACCTGCTGCGGGCAGATGCACCTCAACACCGGCTACCCCGGCGAGGCCGTGAAGCTGGTCGAGGCGTTCACCGGCGCGTTCGAGGACTGCGACGCGGTCGTCGCGCCGTCCGGGTCGTGCGCGGCGATGGTCCGCGAGTGGCACGCCAGGCTCGCCGCCCGCAGCGGGCGCGAGCGGCTCGCCGAGCGCGCCGCCGCGCTCGCGCCGCGCGTCCACGAGCTGTCGGAGCTGCTCGTGGACGTGCTCGGGGTGACGGACGTCGGCGCGTCCTTCCCGCACCGCGTCGCCTACCACCCGACGTGCCACTCGCTGCGCATGCTGAAGCTCGGCGACAAGCCGCTGCGGCTGCTCCGCGAGGTGCGCGGCCTCGACCTGGTCGACCTGCCGGACGCCGCCGAGTGCTGCGGGTTCGGCGGCACGTTCGCGCTGAAGAACGCCGACGTGTCGGCGGCCATGTGCGCCGACAAGGTCGCGGCGGTGAAGAGCACCGGCGCCGAGGTGCTCTGCGCCGCCGACAACTCCTGCCTCATGCACATCGGCGGCGCCCTCGGGCGGCAGCGGAGCGGGGTGCGGGTCGCGCACCTCGCCGAGATCCTGGCGAGCACCTCATGACCCCCGTGACCCCTGTGACCCCCGTGACCCTCGTGACCCTCGTGACCCCTGCGAGCAGCGCATGACGATGCCGACGTACGTGGGGATGCCCGCGTTCCCGAAGGCGGCCCGCGCCGCCGTCGCCGACACCCGGCTGCGCGGCAACCTCGCGCACGCGACCGGGACGATCCGCGCCCGCCGCGCGGCCGCCGTCGCCGAGCTGGACGACTGGGCCGAGCTGCGCGCGGCCGGCAAGGCGATCAAGGACCACACCCTCGCCCATCTGGCCCACTACCTGGAGCTGCTGGAGGAGCGGGTCACCGCCGCGGGCGGGACGGTGCACTGGGCGCGCGACGCCGCCGAGGCCAACGCGATCGTCACCCGGCTGGTGCGGGCGACCGGCGAGACCGAGGTCGTGAAGGTCAAGTCGATGGCGACGCAGGAGACCGGCCTGAACGAGGCGCTCGCCGAGGCCGGGATCACCGCGCACGAGACCGACCTCGCCGAGCTCATCGTGCAGCTCGGCGACGACCGGCCGTCGCACATCCTGGTCCCGGCGATCCACAAGAACCGCGCCGAGATCCGCGCGCTGTTCCGCGCGCGGATGCCGTCGGCGCCGGACGACCTCACCGACGACCCGGCGGCGCTCGCCGAGGCCGCCCGCCGCCACCTGCGCGCCAAGTTCCTGTCGGCGAAGGTCGCGGTGTCGGGCGCCAACTTCGCGATCGCCGACACCGGCACCGTCCTCGTGGTGGAGTCCGAGGGCAACGGCCGCATGTGCCTGACGCTGCCCGACACCCTCATCACCGTCATGGGCATCGAGAAGCTGCTGCCGACCGCCCGCGACCTGGAGGTGTTCCTCCAGCTCCTGCCGCGCTCGTCCACCGCCGAGCGGATGAACCCCTACACCTCGGCGTGGACGGGCGTGACCCCCGGCGACGGCCCGCAGGCCTTCCACCTGGTGCTGCTGGACAACGGCCGCACCGCCACGCACGCCGACCCCGTCGGGCGGCAGGCGCTCCGCTGCATCCGCTGCTCGGCCTGCCTCAACGTGTGCCCGGTGTACGCGCGGGCGGGCGGCCACGCCTACGGCTCGCCCTACCCCGGCCCGATCGGCGCGATCCTGTCGCCGCAGATCCGCGGCATCGGGTCGGAGGTGGACGCCTCGCTGCCGTTCGCGTCCTCGCTCTGCGGCGCCTGCTACGAGGTGTGCCCCGTCGCGATCGACATCCCCGAGGTGCTGGTGCACCTGCGCGCCAGGGCGCCGAAGAGGCCCGCCGAGCGGGCGGCGATGGGCGCCGCGGGCTGGGCGCTGAACTCCGCCGCCCGCCTCGCCGCCGCGCAGGCGCTCGCCGGGCGCGGGCGGCGCTTCGCCCGCCACGCCCGCGTCCCGCGCGCCTGGACCGACACCCGCGACGTGCCGGTGCCGCCCGCCGAATCGTTCCGCGCCTGGTGGAGGAGGACCCGTGACGGCTCGTGACGACATCCTCGCCCGGCTCCGCCCCGCCGGCGGCGACCCCGCCGCCGCGTACGCCGCGATCCCCCGCCCCTACCTGCGGCGCCACCACGAGAACGGCCTCCTCGACTTGGCCGCCGAGCGGATCGCCGACTACCGCGCCGCCGTCCACCGCGTGACGGAGGCGGATCTGCCCGCCGCGCTCGCCGCCGCGTTCCGGCCCGGCGCCTACGTCGTCCCGGACGGCCTGCCCGCCGCGTGGACGGCCGGGATCGACGCCGCCCGCCTCGCCGGCCCGGACGCCGACCTGGAGTGGGCCGCCGGGACGGTCACCGGCTGCACCGCCGTGATCGCCGAGACCGGCACGATCGTCCTCGACCACGGTCCGGGGCAGGGGCGGCGCGCCCTCACCCTGGTCCCCGACCACCACCTCGTCGTCGTCCGCGCGGACCAGATCGCCGCCGACGTGCCGGACGCCCTCGCCCGGATCGACGTGACCCGGCCGCTGACGTTCGTGTCGGGCCCGTCGGCGACCAGCGACATCGAGCTGTCGCGGGTGGAGGGCGTGCACGGCCCGCGGACGCTGGAGGTCTTCCTGCTCTGAACGGGGCGCTGACCCGGACCGGCCGAAAGCGAACTACCGGACGCGCCCGGCCATCTCACCGGTTGTCCTTCGAGATGCTGGAGACCCGATGCGCCGTCCGCTGACCGCCGCCCTCCTCCCCTGCCTCCTCCTGACCGCCGGGTGCTCCCTCGGGAACGACCCGTCCCCGAAGTCGGCCGCCACCCCCGGAGCGTCCGCCCCCGGAGCGTCCACCACCGGCCCGGCTTCGGCCGGGACGCCGGCGGCGGGCGGCAGGTTCCCCACCGCCCAGGCAGCCGCCGAGGCGCTGCTCGCCGCCTGGCACAAGGGCGACAAGAACGCCGCCCTCAAGGCCGGCGGCCCGAGGACCGTCGACAAGGTCTTCGCCGGGGCCGTCGACACCACCACCCGCATCCAGAGCTGCCGGCAGGGCTCCGCCGTCGGGGTGAGCTACGCCTACGACTGCTACTACGCCGCGCAGGGCGGCGGCTCCACCCACTTCTACGTGGACCCCTACCCGGCCACCGGCTGGCGCGTGGTGAACTTCGCGCAGAACAACGGCTGAGGCGCCGGAGCCCGCGTCAGATCCCGGTGACCGTGGTGAGCAGGACGGCCGCGTCCTCGTCGGCGGACAGGGCGTGCCGCTCGTGCGGGATCGGGACCAGCTCGCCCGCGCTGAGCGCCCGGTCGTTCAGCCGCACCTTCCCGGCCAGCACGTGCAGGGACGCGGCGGGCGGCGCCTCGTGCTCGTCCAGGGCGCCGCCCGCCCGCAACGCGATGATCGACTGGCGGAGCGGGCCGTCGTGGACGAGCAGGCGGGCGCTCCGGCCGTGGTCGGAGCGGCGGGCGGCGTCCAGGTGCTCGCGGACGAGGGCGGGGATGTCGTGGGCGTTGTCCATGTCCCGACCCTCCCCCGGCGTGCGGCCCCGCACACCCGGCGGGCGTGCGGGGCCGGCGGTCAGCGCCGCGTGGTGAGGCCGTAGCCGTAGGGGAACAGCGGCGCGTAGTCCCGGTCGCCGACGTTGACCGGCTCCTGCGCCTCGCTGCGCGGCCAGCTCACCGGCAGCCTCCCGGTGAAGGGCCGGGCGCCGAACAGGACGTCGGACACGCCCGCGCCCTCGCTGCCGGGCAGCCAGGACGCCACGAACGCGTCGGTCTCGGCGAGCTCGTCGGTGACGATCTGCGGGCGTCCGGCGACGTCCAGGACGACGCAGGTCTTCACCGCCGAGCAGACCTTGCCGATGTTCGCCTTGTCGGCGCCGGACAGGTTCAGGGTGTGGCCGTTGCCGACGTCGCCGACGCCCTCGGCGTACGGGGTCTCGCCGACGACGACGATGCCGGTGTCCTGGCCGCTGACGGGCGCGGAGGCGTCGGCGCTGTAGGTGACGTCCGACGCGCGCTGCCGGATGCCCTGCAGGATCGTGGTGCCGGGGATGACGTTCCCGGACTGGCCCTGCCACGTGACCGTCCAGCCGCCGGACTGGTTGCCGATGTCGTCGGCGTTGGCGCCCGCCACGTAGATCTTGGCGGACGGCTTCAGCGGCAGCGCGTGCCCGCTGTTCTTCAGCAGCACCTGCGACTCGGCGACGGCCTGGCGGGCGACGGCGCGGTGCGCGGGCGACCCGATCGTGCCGATGTTGCGCCGGTCGGTGTAGGGGTGCTCGAACAGGCCGAGCTCGAACTTGGCGGTGAGGATGCGGCGCACCGCGTCGTCGATGCGGGAGATCTTCACCCGGCCCGCGGCGACCTCGGCGGCGAGCGTCCGCGTGAACTGCGGGGTGCTGTAGGGCTCCATGAACATGTCCATGCCGGCGTTCACCGAGGCGCGGACCTGGTCGGCGTAGGTGCCGGGGAGCTGCTGGATCGCCGCCCAGTCGCTGATCAGGAAGCCCTTGAAGCCGATCTTCTTCTTCAGCACGCCGGTGAGCAGCTCGGCGTGCGCGCTCATCTTGACGGGGTTCCCGACGCCGTCGTCGGTCCAGTCCACGCTGGAGAACGACGGCATGATCGACCCGACGTGGTGGGCGCGGACGGCGGCGACGTAGGGCGGCAGGTCGATCCGTGCGAAGCGGGCGCGGGAGCTGACCGTGACGCCCTGGTCGATGGTGTACGTGCCGCTGGTGGACGTGCCGTAGACGGTGTCGCCGTCCCCGGCGAAGTGCTTGGCGGTCGCGAGGACGCGGCCCGGGCCCGCGAGGTCGCCCGGCCGGGTGCCCTGGAAGCCGTCGACGGCGGTCGTCATCGCGGTGACGAGCGCGGGGTCCTCGCCGAAGCTCTCGTAGGTGCGGCCCCAGCGGTCGTCGCGGGCGACGCAGAAGCAGGGCGCGAACACCCACTGCGGGCCCGTGGCGCGCGTCTCGATCGCGGTGATCTGCTCCTCGCGGCGGACGAGCGCCGGGTCGCGGGTCGCGCCCATCCCGATGTTGTGCGGGAAGACGGTGGCGCCGACGAGGTTGCCGTGGCCGTGCACCGAGTCCACGCCGTAGATGAGCGGGATGTGCAGCCGGGTGGCGAGCGCGGCCCGCTGGTAGCGGTCCACCATGTCGGCCCAGCCCGCCGGGGTGTTGTCGGCCGGGGTGGAGCCGCCGCCCGACAGCACCGAGCCGAGCCCGAGGGCGGTGATCTGGGCGGGGTCGGCGTCGATCGCGCCGCGCTCGGCCTGCGCCATCTGGCCGATCTTCTCGGCGGTCGTCATCCGGCCGAGCAGGTCCTGCACGCGGGCCGCCACCGGGAGCCGGGGGTTCAGGTAGGGGGCGGCGGCGGGCGGGGCGCCGGGCGGGGCGGCCTGCGCGGAGCCGGCGGGCAGCAGGCCGCCGGCCAGGGCCAGCGCCGCCGCGAGCGCGGCGCGCCGGCGCGGGATACGGGGGGTGCGCACGAGGTCCCTCCTCGATCGGGGGTGGAGATCGGCGGTCGGGGTCGAAAGGCACGATCTGTCCGGTCCGGACGGCTGTCAAGAACGCCGCCGGGCGGGCGGCGGCGGACCGGCGGCGGCGTCCGGCGCGGGGCTCGGGGGACCTTGACGGACCCTAAATTCACGGGTTAAATCACGCAGCGAAATAAGTGGGGCGGCGCCGCCGCGCCGCTCCCCCGCCCCTGCTCGCGGCACCGCCCGCGGCCGGCGGACGGCGGCCCGCTGTCCACACCTGGCCGCCCGTTTCCCGGGCGCCCCTTTGCGGCCGTCCGTTATGCCCGGACCGCTGTTACCCTCCCGTGGTGACCGAGGAGCGCGGAACGGGCGGGCCGGACGGCCCGGGACGGGTGCTGTCCGGCAGGTACGAGCTGCTCGGCCCGATCGGCCGGGGCGGGATGGGCGTGGTGTACCGCGCCCGCGACCTGCCGCTGGACCGCCTCGTGGCGGTGAAGACGCTGCCCGCCGAGCTCACCCGGTCGGAGGGGGCGCGCGCCCGCTTCCAGCGCGAGGCGCGGGCGATGGCGGCCCTCAACCACCGCGGCATCACCCACGTCCACGACCTCGGCGAGGACACCGCCGACGACGAGCCGACGCCCTACCTGGTGATGGAGCTCGTCCCGGGCCGCACGCTCGGCGAGGAGGTCGGGGAGGGCCCGCTGCCGCCCGCGCGGGCGGCGGCGATCGCGGGCGCCGTCCTGGAGGCGCTGGAGCACAGCCACGGCAAGGGCGTCGTGCACCGCGACATCAAGCCGTCCAACATCATGGTGCACGGCGCCGGGCCGCGCCCCGACGTGAAGGTGATGGACTTCGGCATCGCCCGGCTGCTGTCGGACGCCGCCACCCGCCTCACCTGGACCGGCGCGCTCGTCGGCACCCCCTCCTACCTGTCGCCCGAGCAGGCCGAGGGCCACCCGGTGGACGCCCGCAGCGACCTGTACTCGGTCGGCTGCGTCCTCTACGAGATGCTCACGGGACGGCCGCCGTTCGTCGCCGACATCCCCACGGTCGTGCTGCTCCACCACATCAGCCGGCACCCCGAGCCGCCGTCGGCGCACCGGCCGGGCCTGCCGCCCGCGCTGGACGCCGTCGTCCTCACCGCGCTCGCCAAGGACCCCGGGCAGCGCTTCCCGGACGCCGCCGCCATGCGGCGGACGCTGGAGCAGGCCGCGGCGGGGCGGCCCGTCCCGCCGCCGCCCACCATGCCGCCGCCCGTCACGCGGCCGGTCCCGCAGCAGGCGCCCGCGACCGTCTTCCAGCAGCCGGTCCCGACGCCGTTCCCGTCCGCCCCCATCGCGCCCACGCACGCCGCCGGGCGCGTCCCCGCCCGCTCCGGGACCGGCCCCGGTCCGGCCGCGCGGCTCCTCGGCCTCGCCACCGGCGCCCTCGCCGTCGTGGGATGGATCGCGCAGTCGGCGGTGTACCTGCACGACACCTCCGAGACGTCCGGCGTGCAGACGGCCGTCGCGGTGGTGTCGGCGACGCTGCTGATGCTGCTGCCGGGCGTGCTCGCCCTCGTCCGCGGCCGGGCCGCCGACGCCGGGGCGGCGGCCCTCGCCGTGCTCCTGCCCTTCCTGGCGTTCCGGCTGCGCTACCTCCTCACCGGCACCGTCGACCCCGCCGTGCTCGCCTGGCTGGCGATGACGGCGGCGAGCGCGCTCGCCCTCGTCCTGCTGCTCGCCCGGGGGACGTTCGAGGCGCGCCCGAAGGGCGGCCGCCGCGCGCTGGGGGTCGTCGCCGCCGTCCCCGTCGCGCTGATCACGCTGCTCGCCGGGGCGCGGTACGGCCTGTGGGGCTCGCGGTACGGCCTGTGGACGCTGCTCGCGTCCCTGGCCGCCGGGTCGGCCGCCTTCACCTGCGCGCGGCTCCGCCCGGTGCCCGCCACCGTGACGGCGTGGACCGCCCAGGCGGTGTTCCTCGTGTCCGCCGTCGCCCTGTCGGTCCTGTGACGCGGGGCGGCGTGGCACCGCCGGCGGCGGCACGCGACCATGGAACCGCACACCGCCCGGACCCGTCCGCCGAGCGCCCTGGAGGCAGCCCGTGATCACCCGCACGTTCGCCGGCGCGTTCGTGGTCACCCTCGCCGGCCTGGCGGCCGCCTTCCTCTACGACGGGAGCGCGGGCCTCGCGCTGGTGGCGGTGCTCGCCGTCCTGGAGATCTCGCTGTCGTTCGACAACGCCGTGGTGAACGCCAAGGTGCTGGACCGGATGAGCCCGTTCTGGCAGAAGGTCTTCCTGACCGTCGGCGTCGCCATCGCGGTGTTCGGCATGCGGCTGGTCTTCCCGCTGCTGATCGTCGGGATCACCGCCCGGCTCGGCCCGGGGCGCGCCCTGGACCTGGCGCTGCACGACCACGCCCGCTACCAGCACCTGCTGGAGGACGCCTATCCGATGATCGCGGCGTTCGGCGGCATGTTCCTCATGATGCTGTTCCTGGAGTTCGTCTTCGCGGACCGCGAGGAGCGCTGGCTGACCTGGCTGGAGCGCCCCCTCGCGCGGCTCGGGGCGCTGGACCGGCTGCCCGTGGTGATCTCGGGCGGCGCGCTCGTGCTCGTCGCCTCGTTCTGGGCGGCGGACGCCGGCGACGTCATGGTCGCCGGGGTGCTCGGCATGGTCACCTACGTGCTGGTGAACGGGCTCGGCGAGCTGTTCGCCGAGGCCGAGGAGGAGTCCGAGGAGCGCGCCGGGGCGGCCGGCGCCGTCGGCAAGGCCGCCTTCTTCCTCTTCGTGTACCTGGAGGTGCTGGACGCCTCGTTCTCCTTCGACGGCGTCATCGGCGCGTTCGCCATCAGCACCGACCCGATCATCATCGCCATCGGGCTCGGCATCGGCGCCATGTACATCCGGTCCCTGACGGTCTTCCTCGTCCGCAAGGGGACGCTGCACGAGTACGTCTACCTGGAGCACGGCGCGCACTGGGCGATCGGCGCGCTGGCCGTCTGCATGCTGGTGAGCGTGGGGCACGAGGTGCCCGAGTGGCTGACCGGCGGCCTCGGCGCGGGCCTGATCATCGCCGCGTTCGCCGCCTCGGTCGTCCGCAACCGCCGCGAGGCCGCCGCGTCCGCGTCCGCCCCCGCCGATCAGGGCGCGGGCGGCGGGTCGCGGTCCAGGCCGATGTCGGCGTAGGAGGCGGGGTCCTCGACGGGTTCCAGGTGGGTGAAGACGGTCGCGTGCGGGAGCCGGGCGCGGACGGCGGCCTCGACCTCCTCGACCTTGTCGTGGCCGCGCCGCACCGTCCAGGCGCCGGGGACGAGCACGTGCATCGACACGAACGCCCGGCTGCCGGACTCGCGGGTGCGCACCGCGTGGAACACGATGCCGTCGGCCTCGAACGGAGCGAGCGCCTCGGCGATGAGCCGCTGGTCGGCGCTCTCCAGGGCGCGGTCCATGAGGCCGCCGCCCGACCGGCGGAGCAGCCCGAAGCCCGCCCACAGGATGTTGACGGCGACGGCGAGCGCGACGATCGGGTCCAGCCGCTCCCAGCCGGTGAGCGCGACGGCCGCGACGCCCGCGATGACGCCGGCCGACGTCCACACGTCGGTCAGCAGGTGCTTCCCGTCGGCCTCCAGGACGATGGAGCGGTGGCGGCGCCCGGCGCGGACCAGCAGCAGGCCGACCGCGCCGTTCAGCACCGACGCGGCGGCCGAGATCGCGAGGCCGACCCCGACGGCGTCGATCGGGCGGGGAGCGAGCAGCCGCTCCACCGCGCCGACGGCGATCGCCGCCGCCGCCACGAAGATCATCAGGCCCTCCGCGCCGGCCGCGAAGTACTCGGCCTTGGTGTGCCCGTAGGCGTGCTCCTCGTCGGCGGGCCGGGCCGCCCAGCGGAGCGCGCCGAGGCCGACCAGGGCGGCGACGAGGTTCACCAGCGACTCGGCGGCGTCCGACAGCAGCCCGACCGAGCCGGTGACCAGCCAGGCGGCGGACTTCAGCGCGATGGTGGCGAGCGCCGCGGCCACCGACAGGCCCATGTGGCGCAGCAGCGCGCGCTGCGCGGCCGCGCCCCCCGGTCCCGTCACGCGATCATGCTAGCGCCCGGCCGGCCCGCCCTCTCGCACCGGGCCGCCGCCCGCCGAGCGGGCCGCGCGGCCGTCCGCGTAGCCCGCGCAGGCCGCCACCACGTCCTCGGGACCGCAGGCGAACAGGGCCCGCTCGGCGACGTCGGCCGCGGGCGGCTCCGTCCCGGCGACCAGCAGCGGGACGCCGCTGCGGACCGCGCAGCCGGCGCCGAGGCCGTCCGCGCGGGCGGCCTCGCCGCCGATCCGCACGTCCACCACGACGTCCACCGGCCGCTCGCGGAGCGGGCAGCGCCCGCCGCGCGCCATCGCCGCGCACGGTCCCGTGGCCGTGCCGGGCGGATGGCAGAACGCGACCTGGTGGCCCTCGACGGCCAGCAGCGCGCCGATCATGTGCCCGTCCCCCGGAGCGGCCTCGGTCATCAGGATCCTCATCGTCCCCCCCGACCCGAAGCTTGCAGATCACCCATCGTGACGCCGCGAGCACGCTCCCGCCAGGGACCTAGGTCCCGAACCCCCCGCCCGGGCGCGCGGCGGCGCGCCGGGAGGACTTTCGTCCCCCATGGCCGTTCCTTGTGTCGGTCTGTACCACTTCTTGAATTCGCCTACCCTTCACGGTGACGGCCCCCTGGGAGGACGAAGTGCGACCCACCCCTGCATCCGCCGTGCGCCCGCGGCTGGCCCGCGTCCGGCACCGGCTCGGGCTCGACGGCAACGAGCTGCGGCGCGACGTCGACCGCCGCCAGCGCCGCATCGGCCTCGTCCTGCTGCTGCTGTTCGCGGCGGCCGGCTGGCTGTTCGCCGCGCGCGCCGGCTCCCTCGCCTACGACCGGGGCCTCCGGCTGGAGCAGCGCGACGCCGCGACCCGGCACGCCGTCACCGCCACCCTCACCCGGGTCGACGCGGGCACCCGCGGCCGCACCGTCACCGCCGAGTGGACCGACGCGGGCGGCGCGCACCGGATCGGGACGTTCACCACCTGGCAGGCGGTGGACGGCGGGCAGCAGCGCCGCATCTGGATCGGCGCCGACGGCCGCCCGTCGCTGGAGCCGTCCCGCCGGCACGAGCGGACCGTCAGCGAGGCGGTGCTCGCCGGGTCGGCCGCCGCCGCGGCGGGCGCCGGGCTGCCGCTGCTCCTGGCCTACCAGGGCGTCCGGCGGGCCTGCGACCGGCGCCGCTACCGCCAGTGGGACCTGGAGTGGGCCGAGTTCTGCCGCCCGTCCACCCGCTGACCCGGAAGCGCTAGCGGCGGATCGGCACCCGCCACACGAGGACGGTGCCGCCGCCGGGCCGCTCGCCCGCGCTGAACGTGCCGCCGAGCGCGGCGGCGCGGTCGGCCATGTTGCGCAGGCCGCTCCGGCGGCCGCCCTGCGGCAGGCCCACGCCGTCGTCCTCGACCCGCAGCGTCAGGTGGTCGCCGACCTCGACGGCCACCAGCGCCTGGGTGGCCTTGGCGTGCCGGACGATGTTGGACAGCGCCTCGCTCAGCACGGCGAGCAGCTCGCCCGCGACGGCGTCGGGCACGGCGGTGTCGAGCAGCCCGTCCAGCCGCACCGACGGCGCGCACCCGAGGTGGTCGGCGGCCGCGTCGATCACCGCGCGCAGGCGGGCGCGCAGGCCGGTGTCGCCGGGGTCGTTCTGCAGCGCGAAGATCGTCGACCGGATCTGCCGGATGGTCTCGTCGAGGTCGTCGACGGCGTGCTGGACGCGGCTGGCCACGTCCGGCTTCTGGGTGATCTTGATGGCGCTCATCAGCGTCATGGCGGTGGCGAACAGCCGCTGGATGACGGTGTCGTGCAGGTCGCGGGCGATCCGGTCGCGGTCCTCCAGCAGCGCGAGGCGCTCGGTGTCGCGGCGCCGGTCGGCGAGCTCCAGCGCGATGGCGGCCTGCCCGGCGAACGCCTCCAGCAGCCGCTGCGTCGCGTCGCTGAACGCCGGCCCGCCGGGCGGGTTCGCGACCGCGATGATGCCGCGCGCCGCCGGGCCGAGGCCGAGCGGGACGAGCAGCACCGGGCCCACCGCCACCTCGCTCGGGACGTCGGCGCTGCGGGCGGCCTCGGCGCCGTCGCTCAGCCGCATCGGCTCGCCGGTCCGGTAGACGCGGCCCGCGACGTGGTGGTCGGCGGGGATGGCCAGGCCGCGCAGCGCGTCGGCGTGCAGCCCCTCGGCGGCCTCCACGACCAGGACGCCGCCGGAGCCGCCGGTGCGCTCGTCGGAGAGCGCGACGGTGGCGATGGCGGCGTCGGCGATCTCCTGGGCGCGGCGCGCCACCAGGGTGGTGACCTCGTGCGGGTCGGTGCCCGACAGCAGCGCGGTGGACACCTCCGCCGACGCCTGGAGCCACCGCTCGCGGCGGCGCGTCTCCTGGTAGAGGCGGGCGTTCTCGATCGCGATGCCGGCGGCCGTCGCGAGGGCGGTGACGACGACCTCGTCCTCCTCCTCGAACTCCCCGCCGCCGGCCTTCTCGGTCAGGTACAGGTTGCCGAACACCTCCTCGCGCACCCGGATCGGCACGCCGAGGAACCGCCGCATCGGCGGGTGGGCGGCGGGGAACCCCACCGACTCGGGGTGCTCGGCGAGGTCGGGCAGCCGCAGCGGGTGCGGCTCCTTGATCAGCAGGCCGAGGATGCCGTGGCCGTGCGGCCAGTGCCCGATCGCCGCGATCTCGGCGTCGCTCACCCCGACGGTGATGAACTGGACGAGCTTCTCGCCGTCCTCGTCGATCACGCCGAGCGCGCCGTAGCGGGCGTCGACCAGCGTCATCGCCGCGTCGGTGATCCGGCGCAGCACGATCGCCAGGTCGAGCTCGCTGCCGATGGAGACCACCGCCTCCAGCAGCGCGTGCACCCGGTCGCGGGTGCCGCGCGCCGCCTCCAGTCGCGCCTGGACCTCCGACAGCAGGTCGTCGAGCCGGAGCTGGGGCAGGATCAGCCGCGCCCGCTCCTCGGGATGCTGGGGTTCATGCGCCACGGGTGCAGTATCCCCGCCTTCGGGAGATGCTCGGAGCCGAACGGGACCTTCGTCCCCCGCGTTCGGGGACGTAGCGCCTACCGGGCGCGGCCGGATCCGGACTAACGTCGATGCGCGCGGGCGGGATCGCCGCCCGTGCGGTAAGGAGGCGGGATGAGCGAGCGGGAGGCCGGCCCGATCCGGGTCTTCCTGATGGACGACCACGAGGTGGTGCGGCGCGGCGTCGCGGCGCTGCTGTCGGCCGAGGACGACATCGAGATCGTCGGCGAGGCCGGGTCGGCCGCCGAGGCGCTCGCCCGCGTCCCCGCCCTCCGGCCCGACGTGGCCGTCCTCGACGTGCGGCTGCCCGACGGCGACGGCGTCACCGTCTGCCGCGAGCTGCGCTCGGGCCGGCCCGGCCTCGCCTGCCTGATGCTGACCTCCTTCGACGACGAGGACGCCCTGTACGAGGCGGTCATGGCGGGCGCCGCCGGCTACGTCCTCAAGCAGATCCACGGCTCGGACCTGGTCGGCGCGGTCCGCACCGTCGCCGCCGGGCAGTCGCTGCTGGACCCGCGCAGCACCGCCCGCATGCTGGAGCGCCTGCGCGAGCGGCAGCGCCGCGCCGACCCGCTCGCCGTCCTCACCGACCAGGAGCGGCAGATCCTGGAGCTGATCGGCGAGGGGCTCACCAACCGGCAGATCGGCGAGCGCATGTTCCTGGCGGAGAAGACCGTCAAGAACTACGTGTCCAGCGTCTTCGCCAAGCTCCACATGAGCCGCCGCACGCAGGCCGCCGCCTTCATGGCGCAGCTCAAGGCGGAGCGTCCGGGCGGCCGGTAGCCAGCGCGGCGCGCGTCCCGGCGGCGATCTCCAGGTCCTCGCGGGCGGTGACGACGGCGGCCCGCACGCGGGCGCCGGGCGCGCCGACGTCGGCGTCGCCGCGGGCCGCCGCGTTGGCGTCCTCGTCGAGCGCGACGCCGAGGTGGGCGAGGTCGGCGGCGAGGCGGCGGCGGGTCGCCGGGTCGTGCTCGCCGATGCCGCCGGTGAACACCAGCGCGTCGGGGCCGCCGAGGGAGGCGGCCATGGCGGCCGCGCAGCCGCGCAGCCGGTGGTGGAAGACGTCCAGGGCGGCGAGCGCCGCCGCGTCGCCCTCCTCGGCGCGCTCCCGGACCTCGCGGAGGTCGCCGGTGCCGGCGAGACCGCGGAGGCCCGAGCGGTGCGCGAGGGCGTCCTCGACCTCCGCGGCCGGGACGCCGTGCCGGACGAGCCAGAGCGGGACGCCGGGGTCCAGGGCGCCGGGTCGCGTCGCCATGACGAGGCCGTCCAGCGGCGTGAACCCCATCGTGGTGTCCACCGACCGGCCGCCCTCGACGGCGGCGAGCGACGAGCCGGACCCGAGATGGCAGACGACGAGGCGCGCCGTCCCCGGGTCCAGGCCGAGCAGCTCGGCGCCGCGCCGGGACGCGTGGGCGTGCGACAGCCCGTGGAACCCGTAGCGGCGCAGCCCGAACCGCTCGCGCCACTCGGCGGGTATCGCGTAGGTGGACGCGGCGGGCGGCAGGCCGGCGTGGAAGGCGGTGTCGAAGCAGGCGACGACCGGGACGCCGGGCAGCGCGCGCCGGATCTCGGCGAGCGCGTAGAGCGACTGCGGCTGGTGCAGCGGCGCGAGGTCGGCGAGGTCCTGCAGGCGGCGCGCGACCGCCTCGTCCACCACGACCGGGTGGACGAGGTCGGCGCCGCCGTGCACGAACCGCAGCCCGACGGCGCCGGGGCGCGGCCATCCCGCGATGGCGCCGGCGAGCCGGTCGGCCTCGCGGTCGCCGTCGCCGGCCGGGGCGTCCAGGGTGTGCAGGACCGTTCCGCCGGCGTCCAGCAGCGCGAGCTTCAGGCTGCTGGACCCGGGGTTGACGGTCAGTACGCGCGCGGCGGCGTCCATTAGTACGGCCAGACCCAGTCGCTGACCTGCGGGTCGTCCTCGCCGTGCTCGCGGGTGTACGCGCGCAGGCGGAGGCGCTCGTCGGCCATCCGCTGGCGGACGTTGGCGACCCGCCCGCCGAGCGAGGGGACGCGGTCGATGACGTCCATGACCAGGTGGAAGCGGTCGAGGTCGTTGAGCATGACCATGTCGAACGGCGTCGTCGTGGTGCCCTCCTCGATGTAGCCGCGGACGTGCAGGTTGGCGTGCCCGTTGCGGCGGTAGGCCAGCCGGTGGATCAGGTACGGGTAGCCGTGGAAGGCGAAGATCACCGGCTTGTCGGTGGTGAAGATCGCGTCGAACTCGGGGTCGGACAGGCCGTGCGGGTGCTCGCGGTCGGGCTGCAGCCGCATGAGGTCCACCACGTTGACGACGCGCACGCGCAGGTCGGGGAACTCCGTGCGGAGCAGGTCGACGGCGGCGAGGGTCTCCAGCGTCGGGATGTCGCCGGCGCAGGCCAGCACGACGTCGGGGTCGGTGCCGCCGTCGGTGCTCGCCCACTCCCAGATGCCGAGGCCGCGCGCGCAGTGCAGCTCGGCGTCCGCCATCGGCAGCCAGTCGAGGGCGGGCTGCTTCCCGGCGACGATCACGTTGACGTAGTCGCGCGAGCGGAGGCAGTGGTCGGCGACCGACAGCAGCGTGTTGGCGTCCGGCGGCAGGTACACGCGGGTGATCTCGGACTTCTTGTTCAGCACGACGTCGAGGAAGCCGGGGTCCTGGTGGGTGAAGCCGTTGTGGTCCTGGCGCCACACGTGCGAGGACAGCAGGTAGTTCAGCGAGGCGATCGGGCGCCGCCAGGGCAGGTGCCGGGTGACCTTCAGCCACTTGGCGTGCTGGTTGAACATCGCGTCCACGATGTGCACGAACGCCTCGTAGCTGTTCAGCAGGCCGTGCCGGCCGGTCAGCAGGTAGCCCTCCAGCCAGCCCTGGCAGAGGTGCTCGCTCAGCACCTCCATGACGCGGCCGCGCGGCGCCTGGTGCTCGTCGGTGGCGTACCGCTCGCCGGTGAAGACGCGGTCGGTGACGTCGAACACGTCGCCGAGGCGGTTGGACGCGGTCTCGTCCGGGCCCATGATCCGGAAGTCGGCGGGGTTGCGGGCGACGACGTCGCGCAGGAACCGGCCGAGCGCGCGGGTCGGCTCGGTGGAGGTGGTGCCGGGCTTGCCGACCTCGACCGCGTAGCCGCGGTAGTCGGGCAGGTCGAGCGCCTTCAGCAGCAGGCCGCCGTTGGCGTGCGGGTTGGCGCTCATCCGGCGCTCCCCGCGCGGGGCGAGGGCGCGCAGCTCGGGGACGGGGGAGCCGTCCTCGGCGAACAGCTCCTCGGGCCGGTAGGAGCGCAGCCAGGCGGCGAGCTGCGCCAGGTGCTCGGCGTTGTCGCGCACGCCGGGCAGCGGGACCTGGTGGGCGCGCCAGGTGCCCTCGACCGGGACGCCGTCGACCTCGCGGGGGCCGGTCCAGCCCTTCGGCGTCCGCAAGATGATCATCGGCCAGCGGGGGCGGGCGGCGCCGCCGTCGGCGTCCCCGGCGCGGGCGGCGCGCTGGATCTCGGCGATCTCGTCCATGGCGCGGTCCAGGGTCGCGGCCATGAGGGCGTGCATGGCGGCCGGGTCGTCGCCGGACACCAGGTGCGGGCGGTAGCCGTAGCCCTCGAAGAGGGCGAGCAGCTCCTCCTCGGGGATGCGGGCCAGCACCGCCGGGTTGGCGATCTTGTAGCCGTTGAGGTGCAGGATCGGCAGCACCGCGCCGTCGCCGGCCGGGTCGAGGAACTTGTTGGCGTGCCAGCTCGTGGCGAGCGGCCCCGTCTCGGCCTCGCCGTCCCCGACGATGCACGCGACGACCAGGCCGGGGTTGTCGAACGCGGCGCCGTAGGCGTGCGCGAGGGAGTAGCCGAGCTCGCCGCCCTCGTGGATGGAGCCGGGCGTCTCGGGCGCGACGTGGCTCGGCACGCCGCCGGGGAAGGAGAACTGGCGGAACAGCCGGGCCAGGCCCGCCTCGTCCTGCCGCACGTGCGGGTACACCTCGCTGTAGGTGCCCTCCAGCCAGGCGTTGGCGACGGCGGCCGGGCCGCCGTGGCCGGGCCCCATGATGTAGATCATGTCCTGGTCGCGCTCGCGGATGATCCGGTTCAGGTGCGCGTAGCAGAAGTTCAGGCCGGGCGAGGTGCCCCAGTGGCCGAGCAGCCGCGGCTTGATGTGCTCGGGGCGCAGCTCCTCGCGGAGCAGCGGGTTGGCCAGCAGGTAGATCTGGCCGGCCGACAGGTAGTTGGCGGCCCTCCAGTAGGCGTCGATGCCGTCGAGGTCGGGGGTCTCGGTCATGCGGTGCGCCCTTCCGTGGGTCTGGTCCGGTGTCCGCCGCGCGGGGTCCTCTGCCCGGCGGGCGGCTCGACAATCGCCCCGAACGCGTCCGGTCCGGACAGGTCGTGGTCGTTCGCGGCGGGGGTCAGTCCTCTTCGGTCGTCACGTCCGCGGCCGGGCGGCGCGGCGACGGCGGGGCGTCCGCCGCCGGGTCCGCCGCGCCGAGCCGCAGCAGCATCTGCGGGTGGGCGCCGGCGCACAGGTGGACGCGGATGAAGCCGCGCAGCTCGGGCACCTCCAGCGGCTGCGTGTGGATCGCGGCGGCGAGGCCGTCGCCCGCGGCGCGGAGCAGGACGTGCTGGAGCGCCTGCCCGGCGCGCAGCCAGTCGGCGGGCTCGTCGCGCAGGGTGGTGAGGAGCAGGACGGTGCCGAGCTCCGCGCCGCCGCCGGACGCGTCCGGCGGGGTGCCCCAGCCGCGGCCGTGCGCGAAGTCGCGGGCCGGGAAGTGCGGCTCGGTGCGGGCCGGCTCGGCGGGGTAGGCGGTCGCGGCGACGCCGTCCCGCCGCCCGCTGCCGGGCGAGGGCGCCCAGCGCGCCGCCTCGCCCGCGCGGGCGGAGCTGCGCCGCTCCAGGTGGTCGGCGGCCTGGGTGAGGCCGGCGAGCATCCCGATGCCGCGCGCCTCCAGGATCTGCACGAGCCGCGCGCCCTCGGCCTCGGCGGCGGTGCGCAGCACCGGCAGCAGCGGCACCGCGCCCGGCCCCGGCCGGAACCCGCCCCGGTGCGTGCGGCGGCGCTCGATCTGCTCGTACAGGGCGAGCTCCTCCGCGCCCGGACCGCCGCCGGGCCGCGCGTCCACCTCGGCGACGAGGTTCGGCCGGGACGGGTCGGGCAGCGCGCGGACGGTCGCGGCGCGGCCCTCGCGGCGGAGCGCGAGGCGCAGCGTGTACAGCGCCGCCCCGCAGCTGATCATCATCTCCCGGCCGGCGGGGTCGGCGGCGCCGAGCCGCCGGTCCGGGTCCGCGCGCAGCACGACGGTGTCCCCGCGCACCGCGAACGACCACGGCTGGGTGTTGTGCACCGACGGCGCCCGCACGGCGGCCGCGACGGCGCGCCGGACGGCGTCCGCCGCATCCCTGGTCATCACGGTTCCAGCCCACCACCGGGCGCCCGCGCGGGGTCAGGGGCGAACGTCCCGGCGGGCCGGGACCGGGGGGAGGCGTCCCGTGCGGTCTTCGGGACGTTGGTCCCTGCCGCCGCGGCCGCCGCCGCGCGACCCTGGTGGCATGGGGCGGGCCCGGCGTGCGCCGGCGCGTCCCCGCCCGCGCCGGACGAGGGACCGGCACCGTACGCCGAGAGGTACCGCGATGCCGCCCGAACCGTCCGAGCCGCTCGAACCTCCCGCACCTCCGGATCCCCCGGAGCCCCTGGCCCGCCGCCGGGTCGCCGACCTCGCGACGCCGACGCTGCTCACGCTGTACGCGGGCGAGTCGATCGCGACCGCGTGGGAGCTGATGGAGCTCGCGGGCGTCGAGCACCTGCCGGTCGTGGACGGGCAGGGCCACTGCGTCGGGGTGCTGGACCTGCACACCCTCGGCTGCGAGGGCGGCCCGGTGCTGCGCGCCGCCGACCGCCCGGTCACCGACCTCGTGACGCCGTCCGTCACGGTGCGGCAGGAGAGCACCGTGCGCCAGGCGGCGCGCGCGATGCTGGACGCCGGCCGCGACCACGTGGTGGTCACCGGCCCGGACGCGCGGATCGTCGGCCTGCTCACCGCCCGCGACCTCCTCGGCGCGCTCGCGGGCGCCCCCTCCCGCACCTCCCCGCACACCGTCGTGCTCCCCGCCCTGCAGCGCCCCGCCCGGGCCGCCGGCGCCGCGCGCGCCGCCGACGACTGAGCCGCGCCCGCCCGCGTCCCGGCCGCCGTCAGCCGATCGCCAGGAGCTTCCCCGCCGGCCCGAACCGGATCTGCACGCGACCGCACTCGCCGCCGGCCACCGCGAGCAGCACGTCGCGCAGGGCGCTCCCGGCGGCGCCGGAGCCGGCGGACGCGTCCCCCGTCCAACTCCGGCGGACGTGCCGGACGGAGGCGCCGCCCGCCCCGGCGGTGGTGACCTCGTACTCCACCGTTCCGGCCTTCGCGCCGGACGAGACGTAGGTGATCTTCTTCTCCTTCTCCAGGCCCGCCTCGCACTCCTCGTCCGTCGCCTCGCCCTTCTTGCCGGCGGCGTCCTCGTCGTCCTCGTCGTCGCCCAGCCCGACGGACACCGACCCGGCGTGCGCCCCCTCGGCCGACGCGGACTCGGCCCACGCGGACGCGGTGCTCCCGGCGGGCGCGGCGGGCGGGCTCGGGGCGGCCCTGCCGGGCGCGGCCGGGGCCTCCTTGGACGCGGGCCCCGGGGGCGTGGATCCGGTGGGCGGCGGCGCGGCGCCACCGCTGATGATCTTGACGGTGCCGCCGCCGCACTGGACGAGCAGGCTGACATGCTCGCCGCCGGCCTGCCCGGCCGACGCGGCCGGCGCGGCCGGCGCGGCCGGCGCGGATGGCGCGGCCGGCGCGCCGCCGTCCAGGGCGATGATCTGCGGCGCGTCCTGCCCGCAGGTCACCGCGGAGGCGTCCGCCGGGGACGCCTCCGCGGCGGGCGCGGCGGCGGTCGTCGCGGCCGCCGTGGCGGCCGCCGCCAGGGCGGTGATCAACTGGGTCCTCACGGTGCTCCTCCTCGGCGTCCACCACAGCGTTACTCCATGGATATCTTCCATCACCCTGCGTCACTACTGTCCCGATGGACAGGTGATCCTGCCCCTCGGCGATCTTCACCCCCTCCGCCCGCACCATCCGCCTTTCGCTAGGTTTGACCGGCTGTCGGATCGCGAGAGGGAGCTCCCATGACCCAGCCCGGCTGGTACGACGACCCGCACGGCGGCGGGGAGCTGCGCTGGTGGGACGGTTCCGCCTGGACCGGGCACACGCAGGCCAGGCCGCAGCAGCAGTCGCCCCCGCGGCAGCAGCGCGGCGCCGTCGTGGTGGACGAGCGGATCCAGGGCAGGCCGACCTACGCCGACGAGGCGACGGTGGCCTGCGAGGGCCGGTCGATCGAGCTGGCCCAGGTCGAGTGGGTGCGCTACTGGGTCACCGAGCACAAGCGGGTCGGGCCGCTCAGCTGGTCCAGCACCGTGCAGACCGACTACCACTTCGAGGTCGGCCGCTACCCGCTCATGAAGGCGCCGCTGGTGGCGCTGGCGTTCGCCAAGGGGTTCACCTCGCACGAGACGCAGGTGTACGAGCGGCTCGTCGACCTGTCGCGGCGCGTCGTCGAGCCGCGGCTCCTCGCCGAGACGGCCGCGCGCGTCGACGCGGGCGGCACGGCGGAGCTCGGCGCGGGGGTGCGGGTCGGCGCGGCGGGCGTGCAGGGCGGCGGCGTCGGCCTGGCGTGGGACGAGGTGGCCGGAACGTCGGTGGAGAACGGCTTCGTCTGGGTCTACAAGAAGGACGTGCGCAAGCCGGTCCTGAAGGTGCCGCTGCACAACCCGAACACGGTGCTCATCCCACCGGTCCTCGACCGCTACCGGCGCTGACTCTCAGAGCCAGCGGCCGAACGCCCGCTGGTACAGGCGCCGTGCGGCGAGCGTGGCGAGGACGTAGCCGGCGAGCGCCGCCGCCAGCAGCGGCAGCGCGGCGAGCGGCAGCGCCCGCAGCCCGAGCAGCCCGGCGAGCGGCGAGAACGGGACGAGCAGCCCGGTGAGGGCGAGCGCGGCGGCGGCAGCCACGACGGGCCACGGCGGGCGCGGCGCGCCCCGTCCGCGCCCGCGCAGGAGGAGCAGCGCGACGCCCATGGCGAGCAGGTTCTCCGCGAACCAGCCCGTATGGAACAGCGCCTGCCCGGCGACGTCGCCGTGCACGTGCAGCACGAGCCAGAACAGCCCGAACGCCGCGAGGTCGAACACCGCGCCGATCGGGCCGAAGCAGGCGACGAAACGGGCGAGGTCGCGGCGGTCGAAGGTGCGGGGGGCGGCGAGGTCCCCCTCGTCCACGCGGTCGCGCACGAGGGCGAGCTGCGCGACGTCGAAGCACATGTTCTGCACGAGCACCTGGAGCGGCAGCATCGGCAGGAACGGCAGCAGCGCTGCGGCGGCCAGCATGGACGCGACATTGCCGACGTTGGACGTCAGCGCGATCTTCAGGTAGCGGACGGTGCCGGCGAAGGTGCGCCGCCCCGTCCGGACCGCCTCGGCGAGGACCCGCAGGTCGCGGTGGGCGAGGACGACGCCGGCGGCCTCGCGGGCCGGTCCGGCGGCGCCGGTGACCGAGATCCCGACGTCGGCGGCGCGGAGCGCGGGGACGTCGTTGACGCCGTCGCCGAGGTAGCCGACGGTGCGGCCGGACGCGCGGAGCGCCCGCACGATCCGCGCCTTGCCGGCCGGCCCGACGCGCGCGAACGCGGCGCCGCCGGCGGCGAGCGCGGCGATCCGCGCGTCGTCCAGCGCGGCGAGCTCGCCGCCGTGCACGACGCGGGCGGCGGGCAGCCCGGCGTCGCGGCAGATGCGGCGGGCGACCAGGGGGTGGTCGCCGGTCACCATCACCGGCCGCACGCCGAGGCGCGCCAGGTCGGCGAGGGCGGGCGCGGCGACGGGCACGAGCCGGTCGCGGAACCCGACGAACCCGGCGAACCGCAGGTCGCGCTCGTCCGCGGCGGACAGGGCGCGGGCGAGGCGCCGCTCGGCGGTGGCGACGGCGAGCAGCCGGACGCCGCCCGCGGCCCACCGGTCGGCGAGCGCCGTCAGCCGGGCGCGCTCGGCGGCGTCCAGGGCGCAGCGCGCGAGGACGTCCTCGACGGCGCCCTTGGTGACGAGCAGGCGGCCGCCGAGCACGACGGTGGCGCGGCGGCGGGCGTAGTCGAACGGCAGCGCGGCGGTGCCCTCGGGACCGGTGGGATCGCCGTCCGCGCCCTCCAGCAGCGCGCCGTCGATGGCGTCGCCGACCAGGCGCCCCGACAGCTCGACCGACCAGTGCGCGTTCAGCCGGGCGAGGCGCAGCACCTCGGCGGACGGGCGGCCGCGCGCGTCCAGGTGGCAGTCCAGGGAGAGCCGCTCGGCGGTGAGCGTGCCGGTCTTGTCCAGGCAGAGGGTGTCCATGGCGCCGAGGTTGTGCACGGCGGGCAGCCGCCGGACGATCACCTGGCGGCGGGCGAGGCCCGCCGAGCCGCGCACCAGCAGGGCGGTGACGACGAGCGGCAGCATCTCCGGCGTCGCGGCGACCGCGACCGCGACGGCGAGCGGCAGGGCGCGGGCGAGGGCGCCCGGCCAGCCGCCCGGGGCGCCGTCCAGGCCGCCGGTGACGGCGAGCGCGGCGGGCGCCGCGGCGAGCATGACGGCGGCGAGCGCCCACGACAGGGACCGCACGCCCCGGTCGAAGGTGGTGGCGGGCGCGGCGCCGGGCAGGGCGCGGCCGGCCGCGCCGACGTAGGTGGCGGCGCCGGTCGCGAGGGCGACGGCGGTGCCGGTGCCGCCCGCGACGGTGGTGCCGGCGAAGCAGAGGCGCGGGTCGTCGAAGGGGTCGGCGGGGGCGTCGCGGTCGCCGGACGGGTCGGTCCAGGCGGCGTGCTTGCCCGCCGGGTGCGACTCGCCGGTGAGGACGGCCTGGTCGACGGTGAGGTCGGCCGACGCCAGCAGCCGCAGGTCGGCGGGGACGACGTCGCCGGGGTGCAGGACGACGAGGTCGCCGCGCACGACCTGCTCGGCGGGGACCTCGCGCGGCGTCGAGGGGCCGCCCGCCGCCGCCCGGCGCAGGACGGTCGCGGTACCGCCGGCAAGCGCGCGCAGCTCGGCGGCGGCGCGGCCCGTCCGGCGCTCCTGACCGAACCGCAGTGCTCCGCTGATAACGGCGAGCAGCCCGATCAGCGCCGCACCGCGCAGATCGCCGACGAGCGCCGACACCGCGCCGAGCGCGGCCAGGACCAGCACGAACGGCGCGGCGGCGGTTCCGGACAGGCGCCGCCTGCGGCGCGCCGGGGGCGGCGCCTCGGCGAGCTGCCGCCGCTCGGCCTCCGCCTCGTCCAGGCCGCGCGGCGAGGTCTCCCAGCGGCGCAGGAGCGCGAGCGGCGGCTGCGCCGCGTGCTCGGCGAGGTCGCCGGCGATCCCCTCAGGCGCCGAGACCACGGACGCGACCGCCGTCCCCGGCCTGCGCCTCGTCGTCGCCGCGCAGGTGCGCGACGGTCTGGCGGACCATCGCGGCGAGGTGCGGGTCGGCGACGGCGTAGAACTGGTGGCGTCCCTGTCGGCGCGCCCGCACGAGGCCGGCGAGCTTCAGCTTGGCCAGGTGCTGGCTGACCGCCGCGACGGTCCCGCCGACCCGCTCGGCGAGCGTGCCGACGTCCTGCTCCCCGTAGGCCAGCACCCACACGATGTGCAGGCGGGTGGTGGCGGCGAGCATCCCGAACCGCCCGGCCGCCTCCTGCAGCAGCGCCGGGGACAGCTCGACCTCGGCCCGCGCCTGCTCTTCATCGCCGGTCGTCATCGCGTGGGGGCTCCGTTTCCCGCAGGCTGAAACGCGTCGCGACCCAGTCTTCCACGCCCCCTGCCCCGCCCGAAGATCCCGAACGCGGCCCCGGCCCCCCTCCCCCGCCCATGACCCCCCGGTCACTCACCGTTGACTTGCGGCGTGTTGCCCTCCTGGATCGTTCCAAAGAGGCAACACGCCGCAAGTCAACGACAGGCGACCGGGTGGTCATTGGCCTGGGGGCGGGCGGGGTCAGCCGCGGGTGCGGTGGATGATGCGGTCGGCGGTCCGCTCGGCGCCGGCGATGCGGCGGCGGAGGCGGGTGCGCGTGCGGGGGCGCCGGTCGCGGGCGTGCTCGCCCGCGAGGGCCTGCGCCTCGTCCGACAGGCGCTGCGCGGCGACGGCGAGGTCGGCGTACAGGCGCCGCTCGGCGTCCTCGTCGGGCGCGGTGAGCGCGCCCCCGTACAGTTCCCGCACGCGGGCCAGCGCCGCGGCGGCCCGCAGCAGTCCCCGCTCCTCGCCGTGCTTCACGCCGTCGTCCGCCGCCCCGCCTCGCCCCGTCCGGACAGATCCCCGCCACCAGGGTCGCGTCCATTGCGCGCTCGCGCAAGTGTTCGGGCGGGCCGGGCTCAGCCCGCCCCGCCCTCGGCGAGCACGCGGTCGGCGATGCGGAAGGCGCTGTTGGCGGCCGGGACGCCGCAGTAGACGGCCGTCTGCAGCAGCACCTCCTTGATCTCCGCCGGGGTGAGGCCGTTGCGCAGCGCGCCGCGCACGTGCATCGCCAGCTCCTCCAGGTGCCCGCCCGCGACGAGCGCGGTCAGCGTGACGCAGCTGCGGGTCCGGCGGTCCAGGCCGGGCCGGTTCCAGATGCCGTCCCAGGCGTAGCGGGTGATGAAGTCCTGGAAGTCGGCGGTGAAGGCGCTGGTGGCGGCCTGCGCGCGGTCCACGTGGGCGTCGCCGAGGACGGCGCGGCGGGCCCGCTCGCCCGGCGCGGCGGAACCCCGACCCGTCAAGTGCGCGGCGAGCGCGGCGGTGACGGCGTCCGCGCGTTCCACGTTCGCCAGGTGCGCGGCGTGCGGGACGACCTGGAGGACGGCGCCCGCGATGCCCCCCGCCAGCGCGACGGCCTGGTCCAGCGGCGTCGCCTTGTCCTCAGCGCCCGCGACGACGAGGGCGGGCGCGGTGATGGCGGCGAGCTCGCCGGTCAGGTCCAGGCCGCCGAGCAGGTCGCAGCAGGCGGCGTAGGACCCGTCGTCCACGGCGGCGAGGCCGCGCGCGAACGGCGCCGGGTCGTAGGCGGGAGTGAACCAGCGGGCCGGGACGGTGTCGGCGAGCGCCGCCGTCCCCCGCGCGCGCACGAGGGCGGCCCGCTCGCGCCAGTTGGCCGGGTCGCCGAACTTGGCCGAGGTGCAGCAGAGCAGCAGGTGGGTGACGCGCCCGGGATGGCGGGCGGCGACGGCGGTCGCGACGGCGCCGCCGAGCGACACCCCGCCGACCGCGAACGTCCCGGTCCCGCCGAGCGCCTCGTCGGCTAGGGCGACGACGGCGTCCGCCAGGTCGCCGATGCCGAAGCCCTCGGCGGCCGGGGAGCCGCCGTGGCCGGGCAGGTCGTAGCGGAGCACCCGGTGCGCGGCGGTGAGCGCGGGGAACTGCGGCTCCCACAGGTCCAGGGACGTGCCGAGGGACGGGCCGAGGACGAGCAGCGGCGCGCCCGCCGGGCCGTCGATCCGGGAGTGCAGCTTCACAGGTCCTCCGCAAGGACGTCGTCGATCAGGGCGCCGGCCGCGCCGACGTCGCCGGACGCGGCGTGCTCGCGCATCCGGGCGGCGTCCACGGCGAGGCCGGCCAGCAGTTCGCGGCCGGTGGCGGCGGCGCCGCCGGCGAGGCGCAGGCAGTCGCGCAGCACGGCCCACTCGGCCTGCCAGGCGCCGGTGGCACGCTCGAGCTCGCCGAGCGGCGCGGCGAGCAGCACCGAGGCGAGCGCGGGCGCCTGGAGGGCGGCGGCGCGGACCAGGATCGCGCGCGCCGGGTTGCGCTTGTGCGGCATCGCCGAGGACGCGCCGCCGGACGCCTCGGCCACCTCGCCGACCTCGGTCTGGGCGAGCAGCACCACATCGGTGGCGATCTTGCCGAGGGCGCCGGTGACGCCGGCGAGCGCGCCGCCGAGCCCGGCGACCGGGGTCCGCTCGGCGTGCCAGGGGACGAGCGGCCGGTCCAGGCCGGCCTCCCCGGCGAACAGCGCGGCCAGCTCAGGCGGTCCGAGCGCGGCGAGCGTCCCGGCCGCGCCGCCGAGCTGCGCGGGCAGCTCGGCGTCGGCGAGGCGCCGGGCGGCGCGGCGGACGCCGGTCAGCCACGTCGCCGCCTTCAGCCCGAACGTCGTCGGCACCGCCCGCTGGCCGAGGGTGCGGGCCGTCATGACGGTGTCGCGGTGCTCGCGCGCGAGGTCCGCGAGGCGGGACGCGACGGCGGCGAGGTCGTCCAGGATCAGCGCGCGGGCGTCGCGGGCGACGAGCATCGCCGCGGTGTCCAGGACGTCCTGGCTGGTGGCGCCCTGGTGGACGTGCTGCGCGGCGTCCGGCGCGACCGCGCGGACGGCGTCCTTGAGCGCCCGCACCAGCGGCAGCACCGGGTTGGAGGTGTCGCGGGCCTCCTCCGCCAAGACGACCGGGTCGGGCGCGATGGCGGCGGCCGCCGCGCCGATAGCGCGCGCGGCCTCGTCCGGGACCGTTCCGAACCGCGCCTGCGCGCGCGCGAGCGCCGCCTCGGCGTCCAGCATCGCCCGTACCCAGGCGGCGTCGCCCGTTACTACGGCGGCCCGGGTGCCCGCCCAGACGGGCGCGAGCAGCCCGGAGCCGTCCGCGCTGCTGTGTGCGGGGGCCATCAGCCTCCCGTCCCGTAGTCGAAGAACACCGTCTCCCCCTCCCCCTGGAGCCGCACGTCGAACTCCAGGGTGGCATCGCCGGTCCAGGTGGCGCGCAGGGTGGCGCCCCGCCCGTCGGGGATCGCGGCCAGGAACGGGTCGTCGGCCAGGTAGGCGCGGGTCGCGACGGGCTTCAGCAGGCCGCGCGCGAACACCAGCACCGGCACGTACGGCCCGGCGGGCGGGACGAACCGCAGCCGGTAGGCGCCCGCGGGCGCCGTGCTGCACCGCGCGAAGCCCGACCCCTCGGGGCCGCGGGCGCGGACGCCGCCGGGGCGGCCCGTCCATATCTCCACGACCGCGTCGGGCACGGGGGCGCCCGCGCCGTCGAGGACGCGGCCGGTCATCCGCACCGCGCCGGGCGTGCCCTCGGGGACGGCCTCCCAGTCGCCGGCGTAGGGCAGGCCGAGGGAGTAGTAGGGGCCGACGGTCTGCGAGGGGGTCGGCGGCAGCGCGCTCACGCGTCCTCCACGGGGGTGCGGCCGAGCACGATGTCGAACCGGAAGCCGAGCGCCCACTCGGGCACGGTCGTGTCCCAGTCGAACGCCGAGACCATCCGCGCGCGGGCGGCCTCGTCGCGCACCGACTGCATGATCGGGTCGAACGGGAACAGCGGGTCGCCCGGGAAGTACATCTGGGTGACCAGGCGCTGGGTGAACGCCGTCCCGAACACTGAGAAGTGCAGGTGGGCGGGCCGCCAGGCGTTGTGGTGGTTGCGCCAGGGGTAGGGGCCGGGCTTGATCGTGACGAACCGGTACTCGCCGGCGTCGTCGGTGAGGGCGCGGCCGGCGCCGGAGAAGTTCGGGTCGATCGGCGCCGGGTGGACGTCGCCGGGGTGGTCGTAGCGGCCGGCGGCGTTGGCCTGCCACAGCTCGACCAGGGTGTTGCGGACGGGCCGCCCGGCGGCGTCCAGGACGCGCCCGGTCACCACGATGCGCTCGCCGATCGGGTCGCCGTTGCGGCCGGTGGTGAGGTCGGCGTCGCCGGGCGTCACCTCGCCCTCGCCGAAGACCGGGCCGGTCAGCTCCATCGCCTCGGGGTCGGCGGGGAACTCCAGCAGCCCGCGCGAGGGGGCGCGGAGGACGGTGCTGGCGTAGTCGGGCGACAGGTACAGGGGGTGGGCGGCGGGTTCGGTGATGCTCATGCCTCGTCTCCGTAGGGAAGGCCGACGTAGTTCTCGGCCAGCGTCGTCGCGGCGGCCCGCGAGGAGGTGACGTAGTCCAGGTGGGACAGCTGGAGGCGCTGCGCGTAGGGGTCCTCGTCGAAGGTGTGCAGCAGCGTGGTCATCCACCAGGAGAAGTGCTGGGCCCGCCAGACCCGCTCCAGGCAGGTGGCGGAGTAGGCGTCCAGGCCCCCGGTCGCGCCCGTGGCGTACCAGTCGGCGATCGCGGCCGTCAGCACCCGCACGTCGGCGACGGCGAGGTTCAGGCCCTTGGCGCCGGTCGGCGGGACGATGTGCGCGGCGTCGCCGGCGAGGAACAGCCGGCCGTGGCGCATCGGCTCGGCGACGTAGCCGCGCAGCGGGGTGATGCTCTTCTCGAACACCGGGCCGGTGGCGAGGGTGAAGCCGGGGACGGTCTCCAGGCGGGCCTTCAGCTCGGCCCAGATGCGCTCGTCCGGCCACTCCTCGACGCGGTCGCCGGAGGGGACCTGGAGGTAGAAGCGGCTGACGGTCGGCGAACGCATGCTGTGCAGCGCGAAGCCCCGCCCGGTCCGCGCGTAGATCAGCTCGTCGGCGGAGGGCGCGACCTCGGCGAGCACGCCGAGCCAGGAGAAGGGGTACACCCGCTCGTACTCGGTGATCATCCCGTCCGGGAAGGACGCCCGCGACACGCCGTGGAACCCGTCGCAGCCCGCGATGAAGTCGCAGTCGATCCGCTCGCCGTCCACCACGAGGTGCGGCGCGTCCGAGTCGGCGCCGTGGACGGTCACCTCGCCGACGTCGAAGCGGACGTCGCCGCCGGCGGCGAGGCGGGCGGCGATGAGGTCCTTGACGACCTCCTGCTGCCCGTAGACGGTGATCTCCCGGCCGGGGACCAGGTCCTCGAAGGCGATGCGGTGCCCGGCGCCGCCGTAGCGCAGCTCGATGCCGCGGTGCGGCAGGCCCTCGCGGATCAGCCGCTCGCCGACGCCGGCGGCGACGAGGGTGTCCACCGTGCCCTGCTCCAGGACGCCCGCCCGCACCCGCTTCTCCACGTACGCGCGGCTGCGGACCTCCACGACGACCGACGCGACGCCCCGCTCGGCCAGCAGGTGCGACAGCAGCAGCCCCGCAGGTCCCGCGCCGATGATGGCGACCTGTGTTCTCATACCGCCAGCATCCCGGCGGACCGGAACGCGGCCTAGACTTGCCTTCCACTGAGTGGAAAGACGGGGAGGAACGGCGATGTCAGGCGGGTCGCGGGAGCCGGGCCGGTCGGTCGCGTCGCGGGTGGCGGCGCTCCTCGCGGCGTTCGACGCCGCCCACCCCCGCCTCACCCTCGCCGAGCTCGCCGCGCGCGGCGGGCAGGCGCCGAGCACCGCGCACCGCCTCGCCGCCGAGCTCGTCGAGGCGGGCCTGCTCGGCCGCACCCCCGACGGCCGCTTCCACGTCGGCCGCCGCCTCTGGGAGATCGGGCAGCTCCTGCCGAGCCCCCTCCAGGAGGCCGCGCACCCCTGGATGCAGGACCTGCACGCCGCGACCGGCGAGAACGTCCACCTCGCCGTCCGCGACGGCGACGAGGTCATCTACCTGGACAAGGTGTACGGGCGGCGCTCGGTGCCGATCGTGTCGCAGACCGGCGGGCGGCTGCCGCTGCACCCGACCGGCGTCGGCCGCGTCCTGCTGGCGTTCCAGCCGCCGGCGTTCGTCGCCGCCTACCTGGCCCGCCCGCTCGCCCGCCCCACCCCGCACACGATCGTCGAGCCGGGGCGGCTCGCCCGCGAGCTCGCCCGCATCCGCGAGCGCGGCTACGCCCGCACCAGCGAGGAGATGACGCTCGGCTCCTGCTCGCTCGCCGCGCCGGTCCTGGTGGACGGCGCGCCGGTCGCGGCCGTCGGGATCGTCGCCGCCACCCACGCCGCCCGCACCCTGCACCGCGCCGTCGAGCCGCTGCTCCGCACCGCCGCCGGGATCGCCGCCGCCTACCGGGACGCCGGCCACGGGGACGCCGGCCACGGGGACGCCGCGCCCGGTCCCGGTGGATTTGACCCCCCGCATACCCGATCGCGACGGTAGCGGGAGCCGCCCCCGGGCAGTTGATCATCGTGTTCGTACTGGCAGTGATTCTCTCGCTCGTGACCGCCGCGGTGTTCGCCGCCGCCGGTCTCGCCAAGGTCCAGGGCGCCAAGCAGATGAGGGACGCCGCGGCGCACCTCGGCATCCCGTGGGACAACTACCGGCTCATCGGCGTGGCGGAGCTCGTCGCCGCGGCCGCGCTCGTCATCGGCATCTGGCTCGGCTGGCTCGGCGTGCTCGCCGCGCTCTGCCTCACCCTCCTCATGATCGGCGCGCTGGTGCTGCACAACCGCGCGCACGACACCGTCCAGGCGATGGCGCCCGCCATCGGCGTCGGCGTCCTCGCCCTCGTCACCCTGCTCGTGCGCATCGCGGCCTGACCGCCGGGGCGGGCGGGAATCGGGACGGCCGGCGGGGCGTTCCGCCTTCGGGGCGGGACCTCCGCCGCCGATCCCCGACCGATGGGCTGCGCATGTCCGACCCGTTCTCCGTCCCCGTCACCGTCCGCGGCTACGAGCTGGACTCGCTCGGCCACCTGAACCAGGCCGTCTACCTGCAGTACGCCGAGCACGCCCGGTGGCTGTTCCTGGAGGCGGCCGGCCTGGCGCTGGACCGGCTGTCCGCGGCGGGCGTCGGCCCGGTCGTCCTGGAGACGACCATCCGCTACCTGCGGGAGCTGCGCGCCGGCGACGAGGTCTCGGTGAGCTGCGCGTTCTCCTACGGCGGCGGCAAGGTCTTCACGATCGCCCAGCAGATCGCCAAGGCGGACGGCACCGTCGCGGCCGACCTGACGATGGTCGGCGGCGTCCTGGACCTCAAGGAGCGGCGGCTCGTCCCCGACCCGGGCGCGCGGTTCGCCTCGCTCGCCACCGATCCTTCCCTGCTCGGCCTCTAGCGCGGGCCCGGCGGCAAAAATGATCGTAAGCTGAAGGTCATGTCCGACAGTCGGCCGCCCTGCCAGTGCGTGCTCTGCCACGATTATGGCGACCGTGACCGGATGGACAACTTCCTGCTGCGCACGATCGTGCACATCACCCAGTACGGGTGGAGCGTGGTGCTCGTGCCCGGCGAGAACGACGGCCCGGGATGGGCGTACACGCTCGGCCTGTGGCACAGCCACCGCGTGCCCGAGCTCGCCATGTTCGGGCGGGACGTGTACGAGACCGAGGAGATCCTCAACGGCCTCGGCCGGGCCGCGGCCGCCGGCTGGCGGCCCGCCGACGGCGACCGCCGCGACGACGTCGTCCGCGGCCAGGCCGCGGCCTTCCGCGCCGCCGACCCGCGCTGGTACCGGGCGCTGTTCCGGGGCGTCGTCGACTTCTACCGGGTGCCGCCGCTGCCCGTCATGCAGGTCGTCTGGCCCGACGAGGACGACCTGTTCCCCTGGCAGCCCGGCACCGAGCTGGAGTTCCGCCACTCGCAGCCGTGGCTCTGGCTGCACCCGCGCCGGCACCCGGCGGGCCGCTGGACGCGCCACCTCTGACGGCGGCCCCGCCGTCCTCCGCACGGATAGGGTCGCGCTGGTGTTCGGACCGATCGCCGCCCCCGTGCGGACGCAGCGGCTGCTGCTGGAGCCCCTCGCCGTCCACCACGCCGACGAGCTCGCGCCGGTCCTGGACGACGTGCGCCTGCACGTCTACATCGGCGGCGCCCCGCTGTCCTTGGACGAGCTGCGCGCGCGCTACGCCGCGCTCGCCGCGGGCCCCGCGCCCTTCCACCAGGAGGGCTGGCTGAACTGGGCGATCCGGCGCCGCCGCGACGGCCAGGCCGTCGGGACCGTGCAGGCCACCGTCACGCCGGGCCCGGACGGGCCGTCCGCCGCGCTCGCCTGGGTCGTCGCGATGCCCTACCAGGGCTTCGGGTTCGCGACCGAGGCCGCCACGGCCGCCGCGTCCTGGCTGCGCGCGCGCGGCGTCACCGGCCTGACCGCCCGCATCCACCCCGGCAACGCCGCCTCGGCGGCCGTCGCCGCCCGCATCGGGCTGCGCGCCACCACCGACACGTCCGGCGGCGAGACCGTCTGGAGGGACCGATGATCGAGCAGAGCCTGCACGAGGCGCTGACCGCGCCCCTGGACGCGCTGGTGGACGGGGCGCGCCGCCGCACCTTCCCCGCCGGCCTGGTGGACGGCTGGGACCTGCCCGCCGCCGACCGCGACGCGCTGCGCCGCTTCGGCCTCCCCACCGACCTGCCGATGCGCCCGATGCCCCAGCCCGGCCGCGAGCCCGTCCTCGCGCCCAACCTCGCCGGCCCGCAGGAGCGCGGCCTGGCCGCCGACGGCGAGCGCCTCTACGACCTCGGCGCCTGGAGCGACCAGGACGGCGCGCCCCGCATCGGCGCGGTCGCCGGCACCGGCCGCGTCCTCGCCCTGCGCGAGCGCCCGCTGACCGCCGCCGACCTGCACCCGACGCTCCGCGGCATCTACCGCGACCTGTACCGGCCGGCCGTCGCCTACCTCAACACCTCCGTCGCCCGCTTCGTGGAGATCGCCTGGCGCTGGCGCGCCGCCGCCGAGCTCCGGCGCCGCCTGGAGGAGCCGCCCTTCCCCGGCACCCACGCCCAGCTCGTCGAGCGCCTCGGCAGCGCCGACCGGGCCGCGGAGGTCCTGCGCGCCTGGGAGGAGGCGTGCGACGCCCACCTGGACCTCGTGGACGCCTGCGGCAAGCGCACCCTGGCCGCCGTCCGCGCCGTCGACCCCACCCAGGGCCCCGGCGGCGCCGAATCCCTCTGGCTCGAACTCCTCCTCGCCCCGGTGTGACCGCACACGGCCAAGGAATGCCCCGCAAAGGCTCTATTTCACGATAACTACCCGCCGAACGCCTTCCACAGAACACGCGCGGACCTGGGATAATCGAAGCGCGGCGGGACTCCGCGAAAGCACCGAGTCTCGCCGCGCCATTCTTCAATGGCCTTTATGACCGAAATGTCGTTGCGCTGGCAACCGGGGACCGCTACCCCGCACGCAGGCACAACAACACCGCCCGACCGGCCTGGCGGCCGGTCGGGCGGTGCGGAGAAAGCTGTGCCCCGGGCGGCTTGAATCAGAGGCGGACCCGGGGCTTACACATCAACAGTAGCACAGGCGAGCCCTCCCCTCTCCCCCTCGATATGGAGTTCCCATGATTCCCCCCGGAACCGAGCCCGTCCGCAGCGAGAGCTCTCCCGAATGCCCGTGGAAAGTGCTGTCGTCGCCCCGCTTCGGTACGTACCGCCAAGCGGTCGGCGGGGACGCCGAAGCGGCGGGCCGGCTCTACCTGTGGAACGTGGAGATCTCCGGCGCCTTCTACCCCCTGCTGCACCTTCTGGAGATCTCTTCTCGCAACGCGCTGAACGAGCGGTTGTGCGCGCGTTACACCCGCCGTGACTGGTGGACGGTCGCCCCGCTCAGCGAGGAGGGGCACCGCCTGGTCGGCGCCGCCGTCGGCAAGGCCCGCCGGAAGATCACACGTGAGGGACGGCGGTCGCACACCGCAGACGACGTGGTGGCCGAGCTGTCCTTCGGATTCTGGGTCTCGCTGCTCAGCACCCGGTCCGACCGCGCGTTCTGGGTGCCCTCCCTGCACCGGGCCTTTCCCGGATACTCGGGCCGGCGGGCCCCGCTGCACAGCGACTTCATGCGGATGCTCGTGCTGCGCAACCGCGTCATGCACCACGAGCCCATCCACCACCGCAACCTCACCCGCGACCACGGGGTCCTGCACGAACTGCTCGGCCGCCTGTCGCAGCCCCTGGCCGTCCAGTGCCGCGAGTTCGACCGCGTCCCGCGGATCCTCGCCAGGCGCGCAGGCGTCGTCAGGGGCGAGGTCCCGCCGGGCTTCTGAGGGGGCGGGTCCGGGGACATTGCCGTGCGGTGACGGTCATCTAGGGCAAAGGTGGCATAACCTCCGATGCCGGGTTGCGGCCCGCGCCCGGGGAACGGGTAGGCCACAATCGACACGGTCGACCGCCCCGAGAGCAAGGAGTCGTGGACGATGCCGGAGGTCTGGCCCGGCACGCCGTACCCGCTGGGTGCGACGTGGGACGGCACGGGAACCAATTTCGCGCTGTTCTCCGAGGTCGCGCACCGCGTCGAGCTGTGCCTGTTCGACGCGGCCGGGCGGGAGTCACGGCACGACCTGTCGGAGGTGGACGGGCACGTGTGGCACGGCTACCTGCCCGGCGTCGTCCCCGGGCAGCGCTACGCCTACCGCGTCCACGGCCCGTACGCGCCGACGCGGGGCGCGCGCTGCAACCCGTCCAAGCTGCTGCTCGACCCCTACGGCAAGGCCGTGGCGGGCGAGGTGCGCTGGCACGAGTCGCTGTTCTCCTACCGCTTCGCCGACCCCGACGAGCCGAACGTCGACGACAGCGCCGCGTACATGCCGAAGAACGTCGTCATCAACCCGTTCTTCGACTGGGGCGCCGACCGGCCGCCGCGCATCCCCTACCACGAGACCGTCATCTACGAGGCGCACGTCAAGGGCCTGACGGCGCTGCACCCGGCGATCCCCGAGGAGCAGCGCGGCACCTACGCCGCGCTCGCCCACCCGGTGATGATCGACCACTTCCGCGACCTCGGCGTCACCGCCGTCGAGCTGATGCCGGTGCACCAGTCGGTGCCCGAGCACGCGCTCGTCGCGCGCGGGCTGGGCAACTACTGGGGCTACAACACGATCGGGTTCCTCGCCCCGCACAACGCCTACAGCTCCTCCGGCGAGCACGGCGAGCAGGTGCTGGAGTTCAAGGCGATGGTCCGCGCGCTGCACGCGGCGGGCATCGAGGTCATCCTCGACGTCGTCTACAACCACACCGCCGAGGGCGACAGCCTCGGCCCGACGCTGTCGTTCCGCGGCATCGACAACGCCGCCTACTACCGGCTCCGCGACGACGACAAGCGCTACCACCTGGACTACACCGGCTGCGGCAACTCGCTGAACGTCCGCAGCCCGCACGCGCTGCAGCTCATCATGGACTCGCTGCGGTACTGGATCCTGGAGATGCACGTCGACGGGTTCCGCTTCGACCTCGCCTCCGCGCTCGCCCGCGAGCTGCACGACGTCGACCGGCTCGCCGCGTTCTTCGACCTCGTCCAGCAGGACCCGGTCGTGTCGCAGGTCAAGCTGATCGCCGAGCCGTGGGACGTCGGCGAGGGCGGCTACCAGGTGGGCGGCTTCCCGCCGCTGTGGACCGAGTGGAACGGCAAGTACCGCGACACCGTCCGCGACTTCTGGCGCGGCTCCTACGCGACGCTGCCGGAGTTCGCCTCCCGCCTCACCGGCTCCTCGGACCTGTACGAGCACAGCGCGCGGCGCCCGTTCGCGTCCATCAACTTCGTCACCTGCCACGACGGGTTCCCGCTCGCCGACCTGGTGTCCTACAACACCAAGCACAACGCGGCCAACGGCGAGGACAACCGCGACGGCACCGACGACAACCGCTCGTGGAACTGCGGCGTGGAGGGCCCGACGTCCGACCCGGCGATCCTGGACCTGCGCGCCCGCCAGCGCCGCAACTTCCTCGCGACGCTGTTCCTGTCGCAGGGCGTCCCGATGCTGTCGCACGGCGACGAGTTCGGCCGGACGCAGGGCGGCAACAACAACGCCTACTGCCAGGACAACGCGACGTCGTGGGTGCGCTGGGACGACACCGGCGACCTGGCGTTCATCCGCACCCTGACGGCGTTCCGCAAGGAACACCCGGTGTTCCGGCGGCGCCGCTTCTTCAGCGGCGCGAGCAACGGCGCGGGCGGCCTCGCCGACATCGCCTGGCTCACCCCCGCCGGCGAGGTCATGTCCGACGACGACTGGCACGCCGGCTACGCCAAGTGCATCGGCGCCTTCCTGAACGGCGACGCCATCACCGAGCCCGACCCGCGCGGCCGCCCCGTCCGCGACGACTCCTTCCTGCTCCTCGCCAACGCCGGCGCCGACCCGCTCGCCTTCACCCTGCCGGGCCCCGAGTACGGCGAGCGCTGGGAGTACGCCCTCGACACCGCCGAGCCCGGCACCATCGGCGAGCGCCCCCGCCTGAAGGCCCTCGACCAGGTCGACCTCGTCGACCGCTCGCTGCTGGTCCTCCGCCGCATCTCCTGAGCGGCGCCGCCCGGAGCGGCGTCAGTGGCGGGTGGCGAGGATCGCGGTGACGAGGACGAGGACGAGGGTGGTCGCGGCGACGACGCCGTGCGCGATGACGGCGACCGCCGGGAACGGCTGCTCGATGCCGCGGGCGTGCCGGCCGCCGCGCCCGACGAGCCAGCGGGTGAACAGCAGCACGCCCTGCACGATGGTGACGAGCAGCGCCCCGAACGCCGTCCAGGCGAGGGCGGCCGCGCCCGACCACAGGTAGCCGATCCAGACGGCGAGCCCGACGACGGCGGCGGACGGGTGGCCGACGAGGACGGCGACCGGGAAGCGGGTCACCTTCGTGGCCTGCCCGCGCAGGCCCCCGCCGTTGACGATCCACACGACCAGCAGGTAGAGCCCTGCCGACGCGGTCAGCACCCAGGTGACGAGCGCAGCGAGGTCCACCCATCGACTCCTTTCGCCTCTCCGCCCCCAGTGTCCCCCGGGCGGCGGCGGCGCGATGGCCGAAACGTGAAGATGGCGGTACGAACCGTGACCGCCGGTTCGGCTACCCTCCCCGCCATGGACCGCTTCCCTGCCGATCCGGCAGCCCTCCGCGACCTGTACGCCTACCCCGACTCCCCCGGCCCCTGGGTGCGCGCCAACATGGTCGCGAGCGTGGACGGGGCCGCGCAGAGCGAGGGGGTGAGCGCGGGCCTCGCCAACGACGACGACCACACCCTGTTCCACGTGCTGCGCGGCCTCGCCGACGTGATCCTCGTCGGCGCGCGCACCGTCCGCGTCGAGGGCTACGGCCCGGCCCGCGACAAGGGCGTCCCGATCGCCGTCGTGTCGCGCTCCCTCGACCTGGACCTCGCCTCGCCGCTGTTCACCGAGGCGACGGCGCCGACGCTGGTGTTCACCTCCGCCGCCGCCCCGGCGGACCGGGTCGCGGCGGTCCGCGAGCGCGCCGAGGTGCTGGTGGCGGGCGACGACCTGGTGGACCTCGGCGCGTGCGTCCGGCTGCTCGGCGAGCGCGGCCACCGCCGCGTCCTCACCGAGGGCGGCCCCGCGGTCCTCGCCCAGATCGCGGCGGCGGGCGTCCTCGACGAGCTGTGCCTCACGGTGAGCCCGCAGCTCACGGCGGGCGACGCGACGCGCATCCTGAACGCCCCCGCGCTGCCCGCCGCGGTCCGCCTGCGCCTCGCGGGCGCGCTGGAGGCGGACGACTTCCTGTTCCTGCGCTACCTGGTGACGCGGTAGCGGACGAACAGCACGCCCTCGTCCAGGTACACCGCCGCCGGGTCGAGGGCGATCTCGGCGGGCAGCCCGTTGACGAGGCGGGTGTGGTGGTCGCCGCCGTGCAGCGCGGGCGCGATGTTCAGGCACAGCTCGTCCACCAGGCCCGCGCGCAGCAGCGCCGTCGTCAGCGCCGGGCCGCCCTCGCAGAGCAGCCGGGGCAGGCCGAGGTCCTCGCGCAGGACGCGGACGGCCGCGGCGAGGTCCACCTCCCGCTCCCCCGCCGCGACGACCCGCACGGGCGCGGCGGGAGGGGACGCGGCGGCCGCCGCCGCCGACGTCACGACGATCGTCGGCGTCTCGGCGGCGGTGAACAGCGGCAGCGTGAAGTCGAGATCGAGGCTGCCCGACACCACGACGATCGGGGCGGGCGGGGCGCCGCGCCGCTCCCGCAGGTCGGCGCGGAGCCGGGCGGGGCCGAGGCGGCCGGTGCGGACGGTGCCGGCGCCGACGAGGATCGCGTCGGCGAGGGCGCGCAGCGTCCGGAAGACGCGGAAGTCGGCGTCGCCGCCGAGCCCGTCGGTCCAGCCGTCGGCGTCGGTGACGGTGCCGTCGGCGCTCATCACCATGCCGACGCGCAGCGCCGGCGCGTCCCGGTAGGCGTCGTAGGGGTCCACGTCGGCGGCGGGGCCGGGCAGCAAACGGTGCATGACCTGCGACCCTAGCGAAGGGGGCCGGGCGGCCGTTCTGTCGGTGGCGGCGAGCATGATGGGTCCATGGACCTGCCGATCAGCCTGCCGTTCGCGCCGATGCTGGCGAAGGCCGTGAAGGCCATGCCCGAGGCCGGGATGCTGTACGAGCCGAAATGGGACGGTTTCCGCTGCGTGGTGTTCCGCGACGGCGACGAGGTGGAGCTGTCCAGCCGCGGCGAGAAGCCGCTCACCCGCTACTTCCCCGAGCTGGTCGAGGCGGTGAAGCGCGAGCTGCCGGAGCGCTGCGTCGTCGACGGCGAGATCGTCATGCGGCGGGGCGCCCGCCTGGACTTCGACCGCCTCCAGCAGCGCATCCACCCGGCGGCGTCGCGCATCGAGAAGCTGTCGGAGGAGACGCCCGCGTCGTTCGTGGCGTTCGACCTGCTCGCCCTCGGCGATGAGGCGTTCCTGGACGATCCGCTCGCCGACCGCCGCGCCCGGCTCGTCGCCGAACTCGGCGGGGTCGAGGCGCCGATCCACGTGACCCCCGCGTCCGACGCCTACGCGACGGCGCTCCGCTGGTTCGACGAGTTCGAGGGCGCCGGCCTCGACGGCGTCATCGCCAAGCCGCTCGACCGGCCCTACGAGCCCGACAAGCGCGCCCAGTTCAAGGTCAAGCACGAGCGGACGGCCGACTGCGTCGTCGCGGGCTTCCGCTGGCACAAGTCCGGGCCGATCGTCGGGTCGCTGCTGCTCGGCCTCTACAACGACGCGGGCGTCCTGCAGCACGTGGGCGTGGCGGCGTCGTTCACGATGAAGCGCCGCGCCGAGCTCGTCGAGGAGCTCGCCCCCTACCGGATGGAGGACTTCGCCGGGCACCCCTGGGAGGGCTGGGCCCGCCAGACCGAGGACACCGCCGACCGGATGCCCGGCGCGGTCTCCCGCTGGACGGGCAAGAAGGACCTGGCGTGGATGGCGCTGCGCCCCGAGCTCGTCGTCGAGGTCGCCTACGACGCGATGGAGGGCGACCGGTTCCGTCACACCGCCCGCTTCCGCCGCTGGCGCACCGACCGCCGCCCGGAGACCTGCACCTACGAGCAGCTGGAGGAGCCGGTCGCCTACGACCTCGACCACATCTTCTCCGGCCCGCACCCGAAGGAGGCGTAGCGCGCTTCAGACGTCGCCGTGCGCATGGCCGGCCGGCCCCGCACCGTCATGATCGGCGGAAACGGGCACGTCGCCATGAGGCTCGCCGTCCGCCTCGTCCAGGTCGAGGTCGTCGGGCCCCCGGAGCAGGCGGCGCGCGGCGAGCGTGCAGCCCCCGCCTGCCGTGGCGCCCGTCAGCACCGGGTAGGGAACGCCGGCGAGCGTCAGCACGGGCGTCCCGTCCACGGCGCCGGGCACGGCCGACAGGCCCACCTCGGCGGCCGCGGCCACGAGGCCCGCGACGTCGTCGCGGGGTCCGCGGCCCCGCAGGTGGTGGACGGCCTCGGCGACGGCGAGCGCGCGCTGCCCCGTCGTGTCGCCGACGAAGAACGCCCAGTCGTCGCGCAGGTGGAAGGTGCCGCGGCCCTGCGCGTCCAGGAGGCGCAGCACCCGCCCGCACTCGACGCGCTCGGCGTCCGCCCGCGGGCCGCCGACGAACGCCCGGTTGTGCCGGGCGACGATCTCGGCGCGCTCCAGGCCGTCCAGTTCCAGGCGCACCCGCCAGGCCGTCCGCGCCGCCTCCCGCCGCGCGGCGGGCGTCCAGGCGCCGCCGACCTCCCAGTCGGCGTCCTCGGCCGGGACGACCCGCGCCGCCGGGCGCCCCGCCAGCGTCACGAGCGGCGCCGCCCCGCCCCGCCGGGCCGCCCGCACGATCGGCCCGAGCAGCGCCCGCGCCTCGTCCACGTCCAGCGCCTCGGGAATCGCGTCCGCGTCCATCCCGCCAATGTAGGCAGCGGACCCGCCCCCATCAGGCGAACGGCGAAGTCCGGCATGGCCCGGCGGCGGGACCGGTTCAGCGTCCTGGTCGTGTACTAGGAATGTCGGTGGCGGGGGCTATAAGGGAGGCATGACCTCGACACCGCTGCACTGGAAGATCGTCATCGACGCGCACGACCCGCACGCGCAGGCCGAGTTCTGGGCGGCCGCGCTCGGGTACGTGGTCGAGGACCACAGCGTCCTCGTCGGCGAGCTGCTGGCCGCCGGCGTCGTCTCCGACGACGTCGTGACCGAGCACCGCGGACGGCGCGCCTGGCGGGACGGGGCGGGCGCGCGCCACCCCGACGACCCGTTCGACGCCAAGAGCGGCATCGGCCGGGGCCGCCGGCTGCTGTTCAACCGCGTGCCGGACGAGGAGGTCAAGACGGTGAAGAACCGCGTGCATCTGGACGTGCACAGCAAGGCGGGCGAGCGGGACGCCGACGTGGAGCGCATCCGGGGGCTCGGCGCCGCAGTGCAGGCGCACGTGAAGGAGAACGGGAGCGAGTGGATCGTCATGACCGATCCGGAGGGCAACGAGTTCTGCGTGAGCTAGGCCGGCCGGCCCGCGACGCGGGAGGCGCCGCGGGCCGGGACGGCCGGCGGGTTACGGCTCCCGCTCGTTGGCGATGGTCTGGTCGATGATCGCCTGGTCGTTCGGCGCCGCCTTGCTGCGCAGCGTCGACGGGAGGGGGCGCAGGTAGGTCTGGTGCAGGCCCGGGACGCGGTCCTCGGCCACGAAGGTGGCCTTGGTCGAGACCGGGGCGCCGGGCGTGCGGACGTAGGAGACGGTCTTGAAGTCGGCCGTCAGGCTGTCCTTCCCGATCTTGGTGAGGACGTAGCCGCGCTGGTTGTTGTAGAACCTCAGGTGCGGGTTGATCTTCAGGTAGGGGTGCGCCGCCGGGTCGGAGTCGGCGCCGTCGCCGGTGCTGGTGATCGAGGAGCAGACCAGCTCGGAGCCGACCGGCTTGGCCGCCGGGTCGTCGTAGTCGAGCTTCAGGTCGCTCGCCCAGTGGGCGTGGACGTCGCCGGTGAGGACGACGGCGTTGCGGACCTTGGCGTCGACCCAGCTCTGGGTGATGCGCCTGCGGGACGCGACGTAGCCGTCCCAGGCGTCCTGGCTGGTCTTCTTGACGGGGCCGGCGTCGCTGTCGCGCTGGGCGAAGAACACCTGCTGGCCGAGGATGTCCCAGCGCGCCTCGGAGCGGCGGAAGCCGTCGGCGAGCCACTTCTCCTGCTTGGCGCCGGTGATGCTGCGCGCCGGGTCCTCGGCGGCCGGGCACACCTTGTTGCCGTCGTCGCACGCCTGGTCGTCGCGGAACTGGCGGGTGTCGAGCATGTGGAACCCGGCGAGGCGGCCCCACCGGACGCGCCGGTAGATCTGGATGTCGGGGCCGTGCGGGATCGAGCTGCGGCGGAGCGGCATGTTCTCGTAGTACGCCTGGAACGCCGCGGCGCGGCGGGCCGTGAACTGCTCCAGGGTGGGGGTGTCCGAGCCGGCCTCGGGGATGTAGCCGGCCCAGTTGTTCTCCACCTCGTGGTCGTCGAACACCACGAGCCAGGGGGCGGCGGCGTGCGCGGCCTGCAGGTCGGCGTCGGCCTTGTACTGGGCGTGCCGCTGCCGGTAGTTGGCGAGCGTGACGGTCTCGGGGCCGTCGTGGTCGCGCGGGTTGCCCCCCGCGATCACATAGACGCCCTTCTTGTACTCGTACTGGTAGTCGCCGAGGTGCAGGACGAGGTCGGGGTGCTCCTCGGCGAGCCGCCGGTAGGCGGTGAAGTAGCCGTGCTCGTACTGGGAGCACGACACGAACGCCATCGACAGCGCCGGGCCGAAGGTGTCGGGCCGGGGCGCGGTGCGGGTGAGGCCCGCGGGCGAGACGTGCGAGCCGGTCTTGAACCGGTACCAGTACTCGCGGCCGGGGCGCAGGCCGTACAGCTCGACGTGGACGCTGTGCGCGGCCTTGGCGCGGGCGGTGGCGAGGCCGCGGCGGACGACGCGCTTGAAGCGCGGGTCCTCGGCGACCTGCCACTGGACGAGCTGGTCCTTGGCGGGCATGCCGCCGAGGCCGTCGTCGGCGTGCGGGTCCAGGGCGAGGCGCGTCCAGAGGACGAAGCCGTCGTGGGAGGGGTCGCCGGAGGCGACGCCGAGGGTGAACGGGTCGGCGGGGAGCGGGCTCCGGGCGGCCGGGGCGGCCTGCGCGGGGCCGGCGGCGAGGCCGGTCGCGAGCGCGGAGCCGCCGGCGACGAGGCCGGAGGTGACCAGGAACGATCGCCTGTCCAAGGGGCCATTCGGGACGGCCATGGGGGATGACCTTTCGGGCAGATCCGACAGGGGACGTCGGACAGCCTGATCAAGGCCGGTGGACGGCGCGTGCCGCGCGAGTGACCGGAGCACCAACACAGATGATCAACAAAAAAGCGCCCGGGGACGGGCGCCGCTGCTAAACTGACCGATTACGCGTGCGGCATAGAACTAGCCGCATCTAACCTACTACACAGGAGTGTACGGGACACATGGGTGACCGTCAAGTCAACCCCTCCCCCGAGGACGTCGAGCAGCGCTACGTGACGCGGGTCTACGCCCGCCTGGACGCCGAGCGCGCCGCCGCCGGGGCCGCCCTCGCCGCCGGTCCGGGGGCGGGCGGCGGCGCCGGCTTCCAGGCACGGGTGGAGCGCGAGGTGAGCGGCGAGGAGGCGGCCCGGCGCCTCGCCCGGCTGGACGGCGTCGAGCGCGCGCTCTGCTTCGGCCGCATCGACCACCGCGACGGCGGCGGCACCTTCCACCTCGGCCGGATCGGCCTGCGCGACGAGGACCACGAGCCGCTGCTGATCGACTGGCGGGCCCCGGCGGCCCGCCCCTTCTACACCGCCACCGCGTCCGCGCCGGGCACCCTCGCCCGCCGCCGCCACCTGCACCTGCGGGGCCGCGAGGTGGTCCGCCTGGACGACGAGGTGTTCGACCTGGACGGGCTCGGCGCCGGCGACCGCGGCGAGCTCGTCGGCGAGGCGGCGCTGCTGGCCGCTCTGCGCACCGGCCGCACGGGCCGGATGGGCGACGTCGTCGCCACCATCCAGGAGGAGCAGGACCAGGTCATCCGGTCGGCGCTGCAGGGCGTGCTCGTCGTGCAGGGCGGCCCCGGCACCGGCAAGACCGTCGCGGCGCTGCACCGGGCCGCCTACCTGCTCTACACCCACCGGGACGTGCTGGAGCGGCGCGGCGTCCTCGTCGTCGGCCCGAACGCCACGTTCCTGCGCTACATCGAGGAGGTGCTGCCCGGCCTCGGCGAGACCGACGTGGTGCTCACCTCCGTCGGCGAGCTGTTCCCCGGCGTGCGCGCCATCGCGCACGAGGCACCGGAGGCGGCCGTCGTCAAGGGCGACCTGCGGATGGCCGAGGCGGTGCGCGCCGCCGTCCTGGACCGCCAGCGCGCCCCCGAGGACGGCCTGTCGGTCGAGGTCGACGGCCTGACGCTGCACGCCGACGCCGCGGCCGTCCGCAAGGCCCGCGACCGGGCGCGCGCCGTGCGCGCCCCGCACAACGTGCAGCGCCGCCTCTACGCTCACGACCTGCTGGAGGCCCTCGCGCAGGACCGCGCCGACCAGTACGACCGGATCGCCGACGAGCCCCTGGAGCGGATGGCGGCCGAGGGCGGCGCGCCCACGTGGCTCCAGGAGCTCATGGACGAGTCCGACAACGAGTCCCTGTTCGACGCCGAGGACCTGCGGCTCGCCAAGGAGGAGCTGTGGGCCGACCCGCGCGTCCGCTCGGCGATCGACGAGCTCTGGCCCGAGCTGACCCCGCAGGCCCTCCTGGAGGAGCTGTTCGCCTCCCCCGAGGCCCTGCACCGCCTGGCCTGCACCCTGACGGACGCCGAGCGCGACCTGCTCGCCCGCCCCGCCGGTTCGCCGTGGACGGTGTCGGACGTGCCGCTGCTGGACGAGGCCGCCGAGCAGCTCGGCGAGGACGACGTGGAGGGCCGCGCCCGCGCCCGCGCGGCGGAGCTGCGGCGCGCCGAGGAGGAGCGGTACGCCCGCGAGGTGCTGGACTCGGCGGGCGCCGACGCGCGCGCCGCCGAGCGCGAGCGCGCCGACGAGGAGGTCCTCATCGGCGACCGACTGCGGCCGGGCGCGGCGTACGGGCAGGGCGACGAGCGCGTCGGGTCGGTGTTCCTCGCCGAGCGCCACCACGACGACGGCCCGTACCGCACTACCGCCCAGCGCGCCGCCGCCGACCGCACCTGGGCCTACGGCCACGTGATCGTGGACGAGGCGCAGGAGCTGTCGGAGATGGCGTGGCGGGCGGTGATGCGGCGCGTCCCGACCCGGTCGGTCACCGCCGTCGGCGACACCGCGCAGACCGGCAGCCCGGCGGGGGCGCGGTCGTGGGGCGCGATGCTGGACCGCTACGTGCCGGGCCGGTGGCGCGAGCAGCGGCTGCTGGTCAACTACCGGACGCCCGCGGCGATCGCGCGGGTCGCCGCCGACGTCCTCGCCGCCGTCGCGCCGGGCGAGACGCCGCCCGTGCCGGTCCGCGACGACGGGGCGCCGCCGGTCGCCGTCCGGCTGCCGGTCGCCGAGCTGCCGGGGCTGGTCGCGGCCGAGCTCGCCGGGATCGGCGCCGGGCGGCTCGCGGTGATCTCCTCGGGCGCGCGGCACGCCGCCGTGCTCGCCGCGCTGCCGGACGCCGCGCGGGGCGCGGCGCCCGAGGCGCTCGACGCGGCGGCGGTCGTGCTGACCGCCGAGGAGGCCAAGGGCCTGGAGTTCGACGCGGTGATCGTGGTGGATCCGGCGGGCATCGTCGCCGAGTCGCCGCGCGGCGGCCACGACCTGTACGTCGCGGTGACCCGCCCGACGCGCCGGCTCACCGTCGTGCACGCCGGCGACCTGCCGGAATGCCTGGCGCGGCTGCGCGACGCGGGCGGTCCGGGCGCCTAGCATCACGGCTCATGCCGCTCTCACCGCTCCGCCCCGGCGACCCCGGCGAGATCGGCGGGTACGTCCTGTCGGGCCGGCTCGGCGCGGGCGGGCAGGGCACGGTGTTCCTCGGCCACGCCGCGGACGGGGCGCCGGTCGCGGTGAAGCTGCTGCACGCCCGGTTCGACGGCGACGGCCGCGCCCGCGCCCGGTTCGCGCGCGAGATCGGCGCGGCGCGGCGGGTCGCCTCGGCCCGCACCGCGCGGGTGCTCGCCGCCGACGCCGGCGGCCCGCACCCCTACCTGGTCGCCGAGTACATCGACGGCCCGTCGCTCGCCGAGGCGGTGCGGGTGCGCGGCCCGCTGGCGGGCGGCGACCTCGCCGCGCTCGCGGCGGGCGCGGCGGCGGCGCTCGCGGCGATCCACGGCGCGGGCGTCGCGCACCGCGACCTGAAACCGTCCAACGTGCTGCTGGCGGACGGCGGGCCGCGGGTGGTGGACTTCGGGATCGCGCGGGCGGCGGACGCGGCGACGGCGTCCACCAGCCTGATCATGGGGACGCCCGCGTACATGGCGCCCGAGCAGGTCGGCGGCGCCGAGGTGGGGCCGCCCGCCGACGTGTTCGCCTGGGGCGCCACGGTCGCCTACGCCGCGACGGGCCGGCCGCCGTTCGGCTGCGACACCGTCCCGGCGGTGTTCCACCGCATCACCACCGCCGAGCCCGACCTCGGCGGCCTGGACGGCCCGCTGCGCGCCGTCGTCGCGGCCGCGCTCGCCAAGGACCCGGCGGCCCGCCCGTCCGCCGGCGACCTGGTGCGGATGCTGCGCGACGGCACCGCTCCCCCGCCCGCCGCGCCCCGGGCGCTGCGCTGGCGGTTCGCCTACGTGCCGCCGAGCGCGCGGGTGAAGGCGGGCGCGTGGACGGCGGCCGCGGCGGCGTTCGCGGTCGCCGCGCTCGCCGTGCTGGTCGCCGCGCCGGGGCTGGCGAAGCTCGGCGCGCTGCTGCTCGTCCCGCCGCTCGGGATGGCCTACCCGCAGATCGTGCGGCCCCGGCTGCGGACCGGGGCGGCCGGGCTCGCCGCCGACGCGTCCGGGCTGACCTTCTACCTCGACGACGCGACCGTCCGGTGGGCGTGGGCGGAGATCGAGCGGCTGGACGTGCACCGGGTGCGGCGCCCGCCCGCGCCCGGCCGCGAGCGCGGCGGCCACTGGGCCGTCTACGCCGAGCGCGCGCTCGGCGCGGGCGACCTGCACCGGCTGCCGCGCCGCTTCGGCCACCCCTCCGACCGGCGCGACGGCGACCTGCTGTTCCCGCTCGGCCCGGCCCGCGCCCCGCACGTCGAGGCGGCGCTGCGGCTGCTGGAGGAGCGCACCGGCCGCGCGCTGCCGCGCCCGCACGGCGAGCGGGCCCGCTTCCCTTAGCCCCCGCTTCCCTTGGCAAGGGTACCAAGCGTACGCTTGTTTGCTGTACCGGAGGGCTCGAAGGGACGGCGATGACCGAACTGCGCGCATTTTCCAACCTGATCGGCGGCGAGCTCGCGCCCGCGTCCGGCGGTGGCACGCTCGACTCCGTCGATCCGGCCACCGGGGAGGCCTGGGCGACGATCCCGCGCAGCACGGCGCCGGACGCCGAGGCGGCCGTCGCGGCCGCCCGCGCGGCGTTCCCGAAGTGGTCGGGGCTGCCGGCCGCCGCCCGCGCCCACTACCTGGGCAAGGTCGCGGCGGTGTTCGCCGAGAACGCCGCCGAGCTCGCCGAGCTGGAGACCCGCGACAACGGCCGGATCCTCTCCGAGACCGCCAAGCGCGACCTGCCCGGCATGACCTACCTGTGGAACCAGGCCGCCGCGCAGTGCACGGCCGCCACCGAGGGCAGGAGCGTCGACTTCGGGCCGAGGAGCCTCGGCGTCACCCGCCGCGAGCCCTACGGCGTGACGCTCGGGATCATCCCGTGGAACTCGCCGATCTCGACGCTGTCGGCGAAGGCCGCCTACGCGCTCGCCGCCGGCAACACCGCGATCATCAAGCCGGCCGAGCAGGCCACCGCGTCCTCGCTCCGGCTCGGCGAGCTGCTGGCGGGCGTGCTGCCGCCCGGCGTGCTCAACATCGTGTCCGGCCTCGGCGAGGAGGTCGGCGACCCGCTGGTCCGGCACCGCGGCGTCAACAAGATCAGCCTGACCGGCTCGGTGGACACCGCGAAGATCATCACGCGGGCGTCGGCGGACTCCCTGAAGCCGCTCGCCCTGGAGCTCGGCGGCAAGTCCCCCAACATCGTGTTCGCCGACGCCGACCTGGACAAGGCCGCGACCGGCGTCACCACCCAGGCGATCTTCACGGCCAACGCGGGGCAGATCTGCTACGGCGGGTCGCGCGTCCTCATCCAGCGGCCCGTCTACGACGAGATGCTGGAGCGGATGAAGGCGATCGCGGCCGGCATCCGGCTCGGCGACCCGATGTCCGCCGAGACGACGATGGGCCCGATCGTCTCCAGGGAGCAGTTCGAGCGCGTCACCTCCTACCTGGAGATCGGCGCCAAGGAGGGCGCCGAGCTGGCGTTCGGCGGCCGGTTCGGCGCCGAGGCCGTCGGCGAGGGGCCGTTCTCGGCCGGCTACTGGGTGGAGCCGACGCTGTTCGCGACCTCCGACAACGCGCTGCGGATCTGCCAGGAGGAGATCTTCGGGCCGGTCGCGGTGGTGCTGCCCTTCGACACCGAGGAGGAGGCCCTGGCGATCGCCAACGACTCGTCCTACGGCCTCGCCGCGGGCGTGTGGACGAGCAGCCTCGGCACCGCGCAGCGCATGTTCCGCGCGCTGGAGGCGGGCACCGTCTGGGTGAACACCTTCCGCAAGGTCATGTTCCCGCTGGAGGGCTACAAGGACAGCGGTTACGGTCACGACTCCGTCCTCGCGTACACCCGCGAGAAGTCCGGCCTGTTCGAGATCTAGCCGCGCCCGGCCCCCGGTCGAGCAGGCCGGCCAGCAGTGCCAGCGCGTAGCGCCGCATGAACTCCATCCGCCCCCCTTGATGATCATCTTCTCTATAAATGATCATCGAGGGGGGCGGAAGGTTGTCGTGACGTGCGTCACCCCGACGCGAGGCGCACCGAGCCGAGGAGCGTGTTGACGTCGGGCCAGAGCCGCTTGTGGGTGTCGGGGATGTCGATCCACAGGTAGGACGCGCGGGGCCGCCCGGTGTCCACCACGATCATGGCCGACAGGTCCAGGGTCGCGCGCACGTCCTTCTCCTCGAACCGGATCCGCCGGACGACGACCCAGCCCTCGCGGCCGCTCACCGTGACCGGCTGCGAGGCGACGTCGGTGCCGCGCGCGGTCTCGTCGAAGTTCATGGTCTGCCGGTAGTCCTGCATCGCCCCGGCGATCTCGCGGAGCCTGTCTTTGCCTGCGCCGCGCCGCATCTGCTCGCCCCGGACGAGGCCCGAGGCGATGACGGCCTTCCAGTCGGCCTCGGTGTCGAAGCTCTGCGCGCGCGAGAACCCGGCCATGGCCGGGTCGACGGCGCGGCTGCCGTTCCAGTCGCCGCCGAAGGACAGGTAGGACAGGCGCGCCTGGTCGTCGGTCGCCCTGCCGGCGGGCGGCGAGCCCTTCCCCGGGTAGCGCTTCACCTTCACCGTCCGCGCGAGCCGGGACTCGCCGGGCAGCAGCCCGTCGCCCTGCGCGGGGACCGCCGGCGCTGCGGGAGGGCGACGTCCTCCTCGTCCCCGGACCCGTCGGGCGCGGTGTAGGACACCTTGGCGGTGCCGCGGTCGCCGGTGACCACGAAGGTGAGGTCGACCGGCCCGTCCTCGACGGCGGACGCCACGGGTCAGGTCGGCGAGCGCCTGCGCGATCTCCCACTCCTGCCGGGGCAGCAGGACGGCGTTGGCGGTGTCGTCGAGCAGCCCGGCGGCGTTGACCTCCGACTCCAGGACGGCGCGGACGGCGGCCTGGGCGCGCGCCATCAGCTCGCGCAGCGACACGCCGAACCAGGGCCGCTGGTCCGCCGGGGCGAAGTCGCTGAAGAGGAAGTAGCGGCCGTGGTGGGACCGGGCCGCCGCCACGCCCTCGCCCTCACCGGCCAGGGCGAGGAACACGCACCACGCCAGCAGTTGCAGCGCCGTCCCCGCCAGCCAGAAGCAGCCGAGCCCCTGCCACCACCACGCCGCCGCCAGGCCCGCCTGCACGGCGGCGCCGGCGGCGAGGCCGCCCGTCCCGAACAGCGCTCGCCCGGCGGCAGCGCCGGATCGACCACGGGCCGCAACGGCTCCGCCATGTGCCCCTCGATCAAGATCACGGGAATTCTGGCGGAACACCGGCGTAACGGACAGCTCTAGCGGTTCTCCAGCGGCAGCAGCTCGGCGGCGAAGGCGTCCAGGAACTCGGCGCGGGAGCGCACCGGCCCGGCGGGGCGGACGACGAACTTCGACAGGCCCTCGTCCGCGTACCGGCCGAGCTGCGCGCGCAGGGCGTCCCAGCCGCGGCAGAGCAGGGCATCGGGGTCGTCGAGGTCGGGGCGGGTGCGGGCGATCTGCGCGCGGAGCAGGTCCACCAGCCGCTCGTCGGTGCCGTCCAGGACGACGGCGAGATTGGTGCCGTAGTGGTCGTCGTCCACGGCGCGGCCGGCGCGGGCGGCGGCCCGCTCGATCAGAGCGCGGCACGCCCCGGCCTCGGCCGGGGTGACGTTGCTGCCGAGCCAGCCGTCGGCGAGGCGGCCGACGCGGTCCATCGCGACGGGGATGCGGCCGCCGAGCCAGAGGTCCAGGGGCTTGGCGGGCAGCGGCGCCACCGACGCCTCGTCCAGGTGGAAGAACGTCCCGTGGTGGGTGACGACGGGCTCGGTGAGCAGCGCGCGCACCACCCGCAGCGCCTCCTCGAACACCTCGGCGCGGCGGCCGCCCGGGACGGCGAACAGCGGGCGGTCGGCGCGGCGCGCGGGCCGGACGCCGAAGACCGGCAGGATGCGGCGCGGCGCGAGCGCGGCGAGGCCCGCGAGCTGCGCCGCGACGATCGCGGGGTTGCGGCCGGGCAGGACCAGGACGCCGGTGCCGAGCTTCAGCCGCTCGGTGCGGCCGGCGGCGTAGGCCATGCCGACGAGCGGATCGACCATGTGGGGCGCCGACGCCAGGTCCGACAGCCAGATCGAGTCGATCCCGCGCTCCTCGGCCCCGGCGGCGAGGCCCGCGAGGCCGCTGTCGTCCGGCCGGGCGCCGTCCTCGACGACGGGCCCCGCCCCGATACGGATCTTCATACCGCCATCGGATACCCGCCCGCCCCCACCGTCAAGGCCGCACCGGCGCCCAGAGGCCGTCGGCCTCGCCCGCCTCCAGCCGGCCCCGGTAGACGCCGATCTTGTGGTCGATGAGCCGCAGGTTCTCGGCCAGCTCGGCGATGCGGGCGGTCACCGCGGCGCGGTGGGCCTCCATGAGGGCGAGGCGCTCGGCCTCGTTGCCGTGCCCCGCGGCGACCAGCTCGGCGTAGCGGCGGACCGTCGCGATCGGCATGCCGGTGGCGCGCAGCCGGGTGCAGACGGCGATCCACTCCAGGTCGAGGCGGTGGTAGCGGCGGCGGCCGGCGGCGTTGCGGTCGATCGGGGTGACGACCAGGCCGGCGCGCTCGTAGTAGCGGAGGGTGTGGACGCTGACGCCGGTGCGGCGCGCGGCGTCGGCGATGGTGAGCCCGGTCCGGGGAACGGGCCCGGCGTTGACTTCGAGCACGCTCTCAATCCTAGCTTCGGCGGCATGCCCCAGTTGAGCTCCCGCCGTCGCGCCCTCGTCCTCGCCGTCTGCTGCGCGAGCATCGTCGTGGTCGTGATGGACATCTCCATCGTCAACGTCGCGCTCCCGGCGATCCGCCGCGACCTGCGCGCCGCCGAGACCGGCCTGCAATGGACGGTCGACGCCTACACCCTCGTCCTCGCCGGGTTCCTGGTGCCCGCCGGGGCGGCCGCCGACCGGTTCGGGCGGCGCCGCGTCTTCCAGCTCGGCCTCGCCGTGTTCGCCTCCGGCTCGCTGCTCTGCGCCCTCGCGCCCGGCATCGGCTGGCTGATCGCGGCGCGCGCCGTGCAGGCCGCCGGCGGCACGATGCTGAACCCGGTCGCGCTCGCGATCGTCGCCACCGTCTTCCCCGAGCCCGCCGAGCGGGCGCGGGCCGTCGGGGTGTTCGGCGCGATGTCGGGCCTCGCGCTCGCGCTCGGGCCCGTCCTCGGCGGCGTCCTGGTGGACGCCTTCGGGTGGCGCGCCGTGTTCTGGGTCAACGTGCCGATCGCGGCGGCGGCGATCGCCGCGACCGCGCTGGTCGTCCCGGAGTCGCGGGCCGCCCGGCCGCGCCGCTTCGACCCGGTGGGCCAGCTCCTCACGGTCGCGCTGCTCGGCTGCGGCGTCGGCGCCGTCATCGGATCGCGGCCGCTCGGCTGGACGTCGCCGCCCGTCCTCGCCCTGCTCGCCGCCGCCGCGCTCGCCGCCGCCGGCCTCGTCCGGTACGAGCCGCGCCGCGCCGAGCCGCTGCTGGAGCCGCGGCTGTTCCGCAGCGTGCCGTTCAGCGGGGCGATCCTGATGGCGCTCGGCGCGCTGTGCGCCTTCGGCGCGTTCCTGTTCGTCGCGACGCAGTACCTCCAGGAGGTCCGCGGGATGAGCGCGCTCGGCGCGGGGCTCTGCCTGGTGTCGGTCGGGGTGCCGGTCCTGGTCGTCTCGCCGCTCGCCGGGCGGTGGGTCGGCGCGCGGGGACCGCGCGGGCCGCTGGTCGTCGCGGGCGCCGCGCTCGCCGCGGGCGGCGGCGCCGCCCTCCTCCTCGGCCCGGACGCGCCGCTCCCGGCCGTCCTCGCCGTCCTGGCGCCGTTCGGCCTGTTCCTCGGCGCCGTCAACCCGCCGATCACCACCACCGGCGTCTCCGGCATGCCCGGTTCGCGGGCCGGGACGGCCGCCGCGCTGGTGTCGTCGGGCCGCCAGGCGGGGACCGCGCTCGGCGTCGCGCTCGCCGGGACGATCGCGGGCGGGCCCGCCGCCGGCGCCGCCGCCTTCACCCGCGCCGCGCACGGCGTCTGGTGGCTGGTGATCGCGATCGGCGCGGGCATCGCCGCCCTCGGCCTCCTCTGCACCGGACGCCGCGCCCGCGCGACGGCGGCCCGCGCCGCGTCCCCCGCCGAGACCTGACGGCGGCGCCGGGGCCACAACCGGTGGTTGTGGCCCCGGCGTGCCGGGGTCAGGGCAGGCGCGTCCAGGCGGCGGTGTCGCGGGGCAGCAGGCCGCCGTCCAGGGGGCCGCTGGTCAGGACGTGCTCGCCCGCGGGCAGCTCGACGGGCGCGTCGCCGAGGTTGACCGTGACGGCGAGGACGCCGTCGCGGACGAAGGACAGGACGTCGGGGCCGGCGTCGCGCCACTCCAGCGCGCCGTCGCCGAGGCCCTCGGTGGCGCGGCGGATCCGGATCGCCGTCTTGTACAGCGCCAGGGTCGAGCCCTCGTCCGCCGCCTGCGCCTCGACCGTCAGCGCCGCCCAGTCGGCCGGCTGCGGCAGCCAGGTGCCGGCGCCCTCGGTGAAGCCGTAGGGGGCGGCGTCGCCCGACCACGGCAGCGGGACGCGGCAGCCGTCCCGGCCGATGATCATGCCGCCGGAGACGGTGAACAGCGGGTCCTGGCGGCGGTCGGCGGGGATGTCCAGGTGCTCGTTCAGGCCGAGCTCCTGCCCCTGGTACAGGTACGCCGAGCCCGGCAGGCCGAGCAGCAGCAGCGCGGCCGCGCGGGCTCTCCTGCGGCCGAGCGCCAGGTCGACGTCGACCTTGCCCTGCATGACCTCGATCGTCGGGTTGCGGACGAGCTCCTGGTCGATGCCGAGGCGGGTGACCAGGCGCGGGAAGTCGTGGTTCTCCAGCACCCACGGCGCGCGCGTCTCGGAGTCGCCGCAGACGTCCAGCGCCAGGTCGACGGCCTTGCGCAGGTCGGCGGCCGACCACGGCGTGCCGAGCATGCCGAGGTTGAACACCTGGTGGAGCTGGCCGTGCGCCATGTAGGGCGCCATGAAGTCGCGGTCGTCGAACCACGCCTCCAGGACGGCGGCGCGGGCGCCGGGGAAGACGTCCGGCGGGTAGGAGTCCAGCAGCTTCCGCCAGGACGCGAAGGTCTCCAGCGTCTCGGGCTGCGCCACGTACGGGACGCCGGGGCCGACGGTCGGCATGCCCTCGCCGAGGTCGGGCAGGCCCTCGGCCTTGAACAGGCCGAGCGCGACGTCCACCCGGATGCCGGCGACGCCGCGGTCCAGCCAGAACCGCAGCACGTCCTCGAACAGCGCCGGCACCTCGGGGTCGCGCCAGTTGAAGTCGGGCTGGCTGGAGTCCCACAGGTGCAGGTACCACTGGCCGTCGGGGACCTGCGTCCAGGCCGGGCCGCCGAACATCGACTGCCAGTTGTTCGGCGGCGCGCCGTCCGGGCCCCCGTCGCGGAACAGGAACCGCTCGCGCTCGGGGCTGCCGGGGCCCGCCGCGAGCGCCGCCTTGAACCAGGGGTGCTCGACCGAGCAGTGGTTCGGGACGACGTCCACGATGATCCGGATGCCGAGCGCGGCGGCGTCGGCGATGAGCGCGTCCACGTCGGCGAGGGTGCCGAAGCGCGGGTCGACGTCGCGGTAGTCGATGACGTCGTAGCCGCCGTCGGCCTGCGGGGAGGGGTAGAACGGGTTCAGCCAGATCGCGTCCACGCCGAGGTCGGCCAGGTACGGCAGGCGCGCCCGCACGCCCGCGAGGTCGCCCTCCCCGTCGCCGCTCCCGTCGGAGAAGCTGCGCGGGTACACCTGGTACACGACGGCGTCCCGCCACCAGCGCTCGCTTGCGGTCATACGGCTCTCCTCGGGGGTCGGGCGGCAGGGTGCCCCGAATGTTACTCGCGGGGAACGGACGCGGGACGCCCCCCGTGCCCGGAGGCGCGGGGGGGCGTCGGCGGCGCGTTCGCGGCGCGGGGTCAGACCTTCTTCGCGCCGATCGCCGCCATGATCGACGGGTAGGCGGTGTGCATCTCGCGCTGCCAGTACGGCCAGGTGTGCGAGCCGTCGGTGTAGATGTGCGACTGGATCTTGATGCCGAGCTGCTGGGCGCGCGCCAGGAACTCCTTGTTGGTCGCGCCGATGGGCGGCTCGGACAGGTAGCCGATGTCCCAGGGCGCCTTGCTCGGGTCGTCCAGCGGCCCGCGCTGGCCGCTCGTGCCGGCGGAGATGTAGAACTTGACGTTCGTCATCTTCGGCAGCAGCTTGATCGGGTCGTGGGCGTCCCAGTTGGCCTGGTCGACGCGCGGGACGCCCCAGATCGCGAACGGGTCCTGGCTCGCCTCGGAGACGTTGGTGTACATCAGCAGCGCCGGGATGCCGGGCGAGGACATCGACAGCACGCCGCTGAAGCACGCCGCGTACTTGAAGGTGCCGGGGGCGCGGCCCGGGTAGCTGCACGCGCCCTGCGCGCCCGACGACAGGCCCATGACGGCGCGGGACGCGCCCGCCTGGTAGTTGCGCTCGACGAGCTGGCGGACCTCGCGCAGGTGGAAGTCCTCCCAGCGCGGGGTGCCGCCCTTCCCGTAGTTGTACCAGTTGGTGTACGAGCCGTTGGCGCCCTCGGGCATGACCACGATGGCGTTGTACTTGGCGGCGACCTGCTCGATGTCGGTGCTGCGCGTCCAGGACACGTAGGTGTCCTTGCCGCCGTGCAGCGCGTACAGCACCGGGTAGCTCTTGGACGCCCCGTACTTCCAGCCCTTCGGCACGAGCACGCGCACCTTGGCGGAGGTCCCGAGGGCGGGCGACTTGACGGTGAAGTCGAACTCCGTCTTGGCGCTGTTCAGCCACTTCGTGGCCGTGATCGCGGCGCCGTCGTCGGCCTTGCGGAACGCGGCGGCCTGCGACGGGGCGGCGGCCACGAGGGAGAGGCCCGCGGCAGCGGCGGACCCGAGCGCGACGGCGGTGGTACGGCGGCGGCGTGAGGAGGGAGTCAAACCTTGTTCCGTTCCGTGTGACCGAGACGGACGGTCACCGCCGCGCGTGGGGGGGTCACCGTCCTGCTGATTGCGGGGACATCGCCCGGCGCGCTCCGCTCATCGCGCCGCCGGACCCCATGTACACCCCGATTAGACATGGTGACAATAGCGGCCCCGCAGCATTACCGGAAGTATCCGATGTGCGCGTCGTTGCCTATTTTCCGGCGGAAACGCCCGCCACCCGGGACGAATGTTGTCCCGGGTGGCGCACATCACGACCGGATCAGGCCGCCGCCCCCGCCCCGCTGTCAACCCGAAGGCCGCCCACCGCGTCGGGGTCCGGGGCCGGGCCCTCAGGCGAGACCGGACGGTCCCAGGGGCGCGGCGGCGACGACGGTCTCGGCGTCGACCGCCGAGACGACGGCGGCGTAGGCGTGCGCGAGGTTGGCCAGCGACGCCGCGTCGCGGGAGCCCGGGTCGTCGGCCATCTCGGCGGCCTGCCGGGCGATGGCGCGGAGCAGTGCGGTGCGGGCCTCGGCCTGCGCCTGGTCGGACGGGGACGGTGAACTCATGGGACCTCCCGGGGGACGAACCGTCGCCCTGCCCCTACCCCCGATGATCCACTCCAGTCCGCCCGACCGCCCCCACTCCCATGACCACCCGGTCATTATTCGTCGACTTGCGGCGTGTTGGGCACTTCGAAGATCGAAAGTGCCCAACACGCCGCATCTCGACGGACGGTGACCGGGGGGTCAGTCGACGACGGGGCTGCGGCGCTCGAGGAAGACGACGTCGCGCCAGCGGGAGGCGCCCTTGAAGTCGTGGCGGGCCATGCGCTCGCGCACGCCGATGGTGCGGAAGCCGTGCTTCTCGTGCAGGGCAAGGCTCGCGGCATTCTCGGGGAAGATGCCGGCCTGGAGCGTCCACAGGCCGCCGCGCTCGCTGGAGTCGATGACGGCGGCGAGCAGCGCGCGGCCGACGCCGCGGCCCTGCGCGCCCGGGTCGATGTAGATCGACACCTCGGCGACGCCGGCGAACACCGGGCGGGCGGAGATCGGCGCGAGCGCGACCCAGCCGAGGACGCGGCCGTCCTCCACCGCGACGAGGCGGTGGTCGGGCAGCTTGGCCGCCGAGAAGTGCTCCCAGGTGGGGGCGGCGGTGTCGAAGGTGGCGTTGCCGCCGTCGACGCCGGCCTGGAAGATGGCGAGGACCTGGTCGGCGTGCTCGGGCAGCAGGGGCGTGATCTCCACGCCCCCACTCTACGGACTCCGACGATTGCGACAAAAAGGACGTCCGGTCCGGCGGGCCGGTCAGCGGCCCGGCAGCGCGCCCAGGGCGTCCAGGGTGCGCCGCAGCTCGGCCTCGACGGTGCGGCGGGCGGCCCCGGGGTCGCGGGCGCGGACGGAGTCCACCAGGCCGGCGTGCGCGGTGCGGCCGTGGGCGGCGTCGGACGCGCGCACGTCCACCAGCCGGACGAGGTCCAGCAGGCCCTCCCGCAGGACCGGGGCGAACCCGGCGAACAGGTCGGTCAGCAGCGGGTTGTGCGCGGCCTCGACGACCGCGACGTGCAGCGCGATGTCGGCGTCGACGAGGGCGGCGTCGTCGGGGCCGGCGAAGGCGCGGTCGCGGGCGGCGAGCGCGCGGTCCATGCGGGCGAGGTCGGCGCGGGTGCGCCGCCCGGCGGCGAGCTCGGCGGCGCGCACCTCGACCATCATGCGGATCTCGTAGACGTCGGCCACCGACGCGCGGCGCAGCCGGGCGCTCCAGTCCTCGCCGGGCTCGGTCGCGACGACGTAGACGCCGGCGCCCTGCCGGGCCCGCACGAGCCCGGCGCCGGCGAGCTCGCGGATCGCCTCGCGGACGGTGGAGCGCCCCACCCCGAGCTCGCGGGCGAGGGTGGCCTCCCCCGGCAGCTTCGCGCCGACGGGCCACTCCCCCGCGGCGATCTGCCCACGCAGGCGGGCGGCCGCCTGGGCGACGAGGGGACTGGGGCGGAGCGGCGGCAGCGGCATGGTTCGGCGATCTTCCCACTTGTCTGAGGAGCTGAGAGGTGGCTAGGTTACTCCCCATGACGTGGCGCGTCCTCCTTCTCGGTCGCCGCGGCGGGGCCTGACGGCCGGCACCCCGCCGCGGGGTCCGGTGCTGCCGGTCGAGTCCCGGGACGGATCCCGTCCCCCTCCAGGCATGACGAAGGAACCCCACGTGAGCTCCAGCTCTCCCGCCCTGCGCACGCCCGCCGGCCCCGTCCCCGACGGCGCCCCCTTCTGGAACCCCCAGCGCGGCAGCGCGATGCCGTCCCACCGCTACCGGCCCGCGCACGAGCGCGTCGCCGTACCGGACGCCGCGCGGTCCTGGCCGTCCGCGCGCATCACCGAAGCGCCCCTGTGGGTGCCGGTGGACCTGCGCGACGGCAACCAGGCGCTCGCCGAGCCGATGGACCCGGCCCGCAAGCAGCGCATGTTCGACCTGCAGACGGTCATGGGCTTCAAGGAGATCGAGGTCGGCTACCCGTCGGCGAGCCAGGCCGACTTCGACTTCGTGCGGCGCCTCGCCGCCCCCGGCGCCGTCCCCGACGACGTGACGATCGTGGTGTTCACCCCGGCCGTCCCCGAGCTGATCGAGCGCACCTTCGCCTCGATCGAGGGGGTGCCGCGCGCCGTCGTGCACCTGTACACCGCGACCGCGCCCGTCTGGCGGGACGTGGTGCTCGGCCGCGACCGCGCCGGGGTGCACCGGCTGATCATGGACGGGGCGGCGCTGGTCGGGCGGCTCGCCGGGGACCGGCCGGGCGTCCGGTTCGAGTTCTCGCCCGAGGTGTTCAACCTGACCGAGCCGGACTACGTCCTGGAGGTCTGCGACGGCGTGACCGCGCTCTGGGACGCCTCCCCCGACCGGCCGGTGATCCTGAACCTGCCGGCGACGGTGGAGATCGCCACCCCGAACGTGTACGCCGACCAGATCGAGTACATGCACCGCCACCTGGCCCGCCGCGACGCGGTGATCCTGTCGGTGCACCCGCACAACGACCGCGGCACCGGCGTCGCCTGCGCCGAGCTGGCGCTGCTCGCCGGCGCGCAGCGGGTGGAGGGCTGCCTGTTCGGCAACGGCGAGCGGACCGGCAACGTCGACCTGGTCACGCTCGCGCTGAACCTGCACGCGCAGGGCGTCGACCCGCGGATCGACCTGTCCGACATCGACGAGGTCCGCCGCACCGTCGAGCACTGCAACCGGCTGCCGGTGCACCCGCGCCACCCCTACGGCGGCGACCTCGTCTACACCGCGTTCTCCGGCACCCACCAGGACGCCATCCGCAAGGGCATGGCGCACCACGCCGCGCGCGCCGCCGAGCTCGGCGTGCCGGCCGGCGAGGCGCCGTGGGAGGTGCCCTACCTGCCGATCGACCCGGCGGACGTCGGCCGCGACTACGAGGCGGTGATCCGCGTCAACAGCCAGTCCGGCAAGGGCGGGATCGCCTACCTGCTGCAGACCGGGCACGGCCTGGACCTGCCGCGCCGCCTGCAGATCGAGTTCTCCAAGGTCGTGCAGCGGGCCACCGACGACAGCGGCGAGGAGGTGACGGCCAAGGAGCTGTGGGAGCTGTTCCGCGCCGAGTACCTGGACCGCGCGGACGGCGGCCCGGTCGAGCTGGTGGGGTGGCGGACGGCGAGCACCGGCCCGGCGCGCCACGACTTCACCGGCACGCTGCGGACCGGCGGGACCGAGCGCGAGCACACCGGCACCGGCAACGGCCCGCTGGACGCGCTCACCGCCGCGCTGGCCGGGGCGGGCGTCCGGGTCGACGTCCTGGACTACTCCGAGCACACCGTCGAGCCGGGCCAGAACGCCGCCGCCGTCGCCTACGCCGAGTGCCGCGTGGACGGGGTGACGTGCTGGGGCGCCGGGCAGGACACCTCGGTGCTGACGGCGTCGGTGCGGGCCGTGCTGTCGGCGGTCAACCGCGCCCGCGCCTGACGGGTGCGCCGGGGCGGGCCGGACCCGGTGGTCCGGCCCGCCCCGGCCGCGCGCACGGCGGCCGCCGCCGGGCCATCAGCGGCTCTTGATCTGGCGGCGCCAGGAGATCCCGGTGCCGGGGATGCGCAGCGTCATCGTCTTGCGGCCGTCGGCGCTGGTGGTCACCCGGCCGGCGCGGCCGCCGACGCTGTGCCCGACGCCGTGCCGGGACAGGTTGATCTTGACGGGGCCCATCTTGAACGACTTGCGGTAGCTCCAGCCCATGACGTCCTCCCAGGTCGTGGCGATCATGCGGAGGGGTGCCCCTTTTCGGGGCGCTCACTCACCTGTTCGATCGCGGATCGTCCGCAACGGACGTTCCGGCTGGCCAGCGCGGTGCGCAACGGCAAATTGTGCCCAAAAGCGGGCGGACTTCCTTGCCCGCACCCGTTTACGGCCGCCGCCGCGGCGAGGACCGTGAGCCCGTACGGATCATCTCCCCTCGGACTCCCCCGGAGGTGCGGGTTGCCCAGGCGCTCCCTGAGATGGACGGCCGCGCTCGCCGCCGCCACGCTGGCCGCGGCCCTGTCGGTGAACGGCACCGCCGCCGCCGCGCCGGCCCCGAAGATCGTGGTGAAGGACGGCGCCACGCAGCCCGCCTTCTCCTACGCGGACGCGATCCGCGAGCACGTGTACGTCCGCTCCCCGCTCGACGGCGACGGCGACGGGAAGCGCGACCTCGTCAACGTCGACATCGTGCGCCCCAAGGAGAGCGGGCGGGACCTCAAGGTCCCGGTGATCATGGATGCCAGCCCGTACTACGACAACCTCGGGCGCGGCAACGAGGGCGAGCGCAAGACCTACGACGCCGCCGGGAACCCGCAGAAGTTCCCGCTGTTCTACGACAACTACTTCGTCCCGCGCGGCTACGCCTTCCTCGCCGTCGACATGGCCGGGACCGCCCGCTCCGAGGGCTGCCCGTCCACCGGCGGCCCCTCCGACGTGCTCGGCGTCAAGGCCGTCATCGACTGGCTGAACGGCCGCGGCGAGGCCGTCACCGCCGCCGGGACGCCGGTGAAGGCGAGCTGGACGACCGGCCGCACCGGCATGATCGGCAAGTCCTACGACGGCACCCTGGCCAACGGCGTCGCCTCCACCGGCGTGCGCGGCCTGGAGACCATCGTGCCGATCTCGGCGATCAGCAGCTGGTACGACTACAGCCGCATGAACGGCGTCAAGTACGCCAACGGCTACCAGCCCTACCTCGCCGAGGTCGTGGACACCGACCCGCCCGCCAAATGCCAGGCCGTCCGCGACGCCATGGGCCGCGCCGAGGAGGACGAGACCGGCGACTACAACGCCTACTGGGCCACCGCGAACTACCGCCACGGCACGATCGGCGACGTCCGCAACGTGCGGGCCAGCGTGTTCGCCTACCACGGCCTGAACGACCTGAACGTCAAGACCGACCACTTCGCCGAATGGTGGAAGGGCCTCGCCGCGAACGGCGTCCGCCGCAAGGTGTGGCTGTCGCAGACCGGCCACGTCGACCCCTTCGACATCCGCCGCGACCAGTGGGTCGACACCCTGCACCGGTGGTTCGACCACGAGCTCTACAAGATCGACAACGACGTGCTGGAGCAGCCGCGCGCCGACGTCCAGCTCGGCCCCGACCGGTGGGTCACCCAGGCCGACTGGCCCGCGCGGACGCTGCCGGTCGCCGTGCGGCCCGCCGCCGACGGCTCGCTCGGCCTGAAGCCCGCCGCCCGGGGCGCCACCGGGACCTTCACCGACGACGCCGGCACCACCGGCTACGGCCACCCCGAGCAGGAGATGGTCGCCGACCCGACCGCGACGCTGCCCTACCGGCTCGCCTACGTCTCGGCGCCGCTGCCGGTCGACGCCCGCCTGTCCGGGCGGCCGACGGCGAACCTGCGGATCAGCCTGGACAAGCCCGCCGCCAACCTCACCGCCCTGCTCGTCGACTACGGCACCGCCACCCGCGTGGACTACCTCGGCCCCGGCTCGGGCATCCGCACCCTCGCCACCGAGGACTGCCACGGCGAGAGCACCGCCTACGACGACGCCTGCTACCGGCAGACGCAGATCAGGACGGTGACCTCCGACGTCAACGTCGTCGCCCGCGGCTGGATGGACGCCCAGAACCGCGTCTCGCTCAGCCGCCAGACGCCGCTGACTCCCGGAAAGTACTACTCGGTGAAGTGGCAGGACCTCGCGCAGGACTACGTCTTCGCCAAGGGCCACCGCCTCGCCCTCGTCCTCGCCGGCACCGACGGGGACTACAACGAGGACACCCCGACCGGCGCCAAGGTCACCGTGGACCTCGCCGGATCGTCGGTGACCGTCCCCGTCACCGCCGGCCCGGCCACCGCCGACCCGTCGCTGGTGGCGCCGAAGGGCCTCACCACCTGGCAGGGCCCGGCGCGGCCCGTCCTGCCCCGGCAGGAGAAGGACCTGCGCTAGCCGGTACACCAACTGGCCGGTACCGCCCGCCGTGCCCCGGACGCGCGTCCGGGGCACGGCGGGCGCCGTCAGCCGGTGCGGGCCTTGCTCGGCTGGACGCGCTTCGGCTCGCCCGCCATCTTCGGGTAGTTGGGCGGGTAGGGCGCGTCGCCGAGGCCGTGGTCCTTCTCGTCGCGGTCGGCGAGCTCCAGCAGCCCCTCCAGCCCGAACGCGCGGTCGTCGATCGCGGCGTGCAGGTCGCCGAGGCGGGCGAACCGCTCGGGCATGGTGGCGATGGTGAAGTCCTCGGTGGCCACGTCGGGCAGCTCGTCCCAGGTGACCGGCGCCGAGACCGTCGCGTCCGGCACCGGCCGGACGCTGTAGGCCGACGCGATCGTGCGGTCGCGGGCGTTCTGGTTGTAGTCGACGAAGATCTGCTCGCCGCGCTCCTCCTTCCACCAGGCGGTGGTGACGCGGGACGGGTCGCGGCGCTCCAGCTCGCGGCCGAACGCCAGCGCCGCCCGCCGCACCTCGGTGAACGTCCACCGCGGCTCCAGCCGCACGTACACGTGCACGCCGTGCTTGCCGGAGGTCTTCACGAAGCCGGTGAGGCCGTGCTCGGCGAGCAGCTCGCGGACCGGGCCGAGCGCGACCGCGACGGCGTCGGCGAAGGTCGTGCCGGGCTGCGGGTCGAGGTCGATGCGCAGCTCGTCGGGGTGGTCGACGTCGCCGCCGCGCACCGGCCACGGATGGAAGGTGAGGGTGCCGAGGTTGGCCGCCCAGGCGATGACGGCGAGCTCGGTCGGCATGACCTCGTCGGCCGAGCGCCCCGAGGGGAACGCGATGCGGGCCGTGCGGACGTAGTCGGGGGCGCCCTTCGGGGCGCGCTTCTGGTAGAACGCGTCGGCGCCGCGGCCGTCGGCGCGGGTGGCGAGCTTCGCCCCCTCGAACACCCCCGACGGCCAGCGCTCCAGCGTGGTGGGCCGGTCGCGGGTGGCGCGCAGCACGCCCTCGCCGACGGCCAGGTAGTACTCCACGAGCATCCGCTTGGTGTAGCCGCGCTCGGGGAAGTAGGGCTTGTCGGGATTGGTCACCTTGACGAGCCGGTCGCCGACCGGGATCTCGATGAAGGGCGAGGCCATACCGGCACGGTAGCCCAGGGGTCCGACAGAACGGCCGGCCGGCCGCCCGAACAGGCAGGACCGCGTCCCGGCGAGGTATTTTCGGACCATGGAGAAGATCCGCAAGAGCGACGAGGAATGGCGCGCCCAGCTGTCGCCCGAGGAGTTCCACGTGCTGCGCGAGGCGGGCACCGAGCGCCCCTTCACCGGCGAGTACACCGACACCAAGACCACCGGCGTGTACCGCTGCCGCGCCTGCGGCACCGAGCTGTTCCGGTCCGACACCAAGTTCGAGTCGCACTGCGGCTGGCCGTCGTTCTACGCACCGTCGGAGGCCGACAACGTCGTGCTGATCGAGGACCGCAGCCTCGGGATGGTGCGCACCGAGGTGCGCTGCGCCGTCTGTGACTCCCACCTCGGGCACGTCTTCCACGGCGAGGGCTACGCGACGCCGACCGACGACCGGTTCTGCATCAACAGCATCAGCCTGACCCTGGAGCCCGCCGAATAGCCCGCCGCGCCGACGCTCAGCGCGTCTCGTCGACCTTGCAGTCGTCGCCCGCGCCCTGCTTATTGGCCAGCACCACGCTGCCGTTGTCGCCGCTCCGCCCGTGCACGAACACGCGCGGGGCGGCGTCGCCGTCTCCGGCGAGGTAGCGGACGGTCCACTCGCAGAGCGCCACGGCGGGGCGCGAGTTCTCGTCGCCCTCGCCGAGGTCGGTGTAGACGCGCAGGAAGTCGCCGCTCCGCCGGACCGCGGTGACGTGCCGGACGGTCGCGCCGCCCGCGTCCTGCGCGCGCAGGAACGCGAGCGCGTCCGGGACGTCGTCGGGGCCGACGGCGGCGGCCCGCTGCTCCACCAGCGGCGGCGCGGCGGCCCCGGACCGGGCCGCCTCCCGCGCCGGACGGTCCCCGCCGCCGGCGGCGAGCCCGGCGGTGGCGAGAGTGCCGAGCAGCACGGCGGTGGCGACGCCGGCGCCGGCCAGGAAGAACCGGCGCCGCGCGTCCTCGCCCATCGCGTCGAAACGGCGCAGCCACGCCTCGGGGCCGCGCCCGCCGATCGGGCTCGCCGGCCGGGCGTGGCGGCCGCGCGGCGGCCGGGCGGGAGCGGGATCATCGGTCACGGCCCGCACTTTACCGGCGGTTTGCCGGCCGTTCGAGAGAATCGGTCAAGGTCCGGGGCCCGTGATGTGTCACCTTCAGGGAAGGTTGGCGACCAGCTCCGCGACCGCCTTGCGGCGCCCGGTGTAGAACGGCACCTCCTCGCGGACGTGCCGGCGCGCGTCCGAGGCCCGCAGGTGCCGCATGAGGTCGACGATGCGGTGCAGCTCGTCGGCCTCGAACGCCAGCATCCACTCGTAGTCGCCGAGCGCGAACGAGGCGACGGTGTTGGCCCGCACGTCGGGGAAGCCGCGCGCCATCTTGCCGTGCTCGGCGAGCATCCGCCGGCGCTCCTCGTCGGGGAGCAGGTACCACTCGTAGGACCGCACGAACGGGTACACGCAGATGTAGTCGTGCGCCTCCTCCTCGGCGAGGAAGGCCGGGATGTGGCTCTTGTTGAACTCGGCGGGCCGGTGCAGCGCCATCTGCGACCACACCGGCTCGCTCGCGCGCCCGACGGCCGTGCGGCGGAACCGGGAGTAGACCTCCTGGAGGTCGTCCGAGCTCGGCGCGTGCCACCAGATCATGTAGTCGGCGTCCGCGCGCAGGCCCGCCACGTCGTAGAGGCCGCGGGTCACCACGTCCTTCTCGGCGGCCTGGTCGAGCAGGTCCTGCACCTCGGCGGCGTCGCGCTCACCGAGGCCGGCCGGGCTCGTCACCCGGAAGACCGACCACATCGTGTAGCGGATCACCTGGTTCAGTTCGCGTGCTTTGGGCTTGTCCGTCGCTGCCATGGTTCGATTCTCCCCGGTTGTTCAGATGGTCCAGCACCCGGGCGGCGGCCGCGCGCGCCGTCCCGACGCACGCCGGGACGCCGAGGCCCGCGTAGGCGGCGCCCGCCACCGCGAGGCCGGGGGCGGCCTTGACGGCGGCGAGGACGCGCGCGACCCGGTCGGCGTGCCCGACGTTGTACTGCGGCAGGCCGCCGCCCCAGCGGGTGACGCGGGTCTCCAGCGGCAGCTCGGTCACCCCGGCGGTCGCGGCGAGCTCGGCCATCGCGGCGGCCCGCAGGTCCTCGTCGGAGCGCTGGAGGGCGTGCTCGTCGCCGAAGCGGCCGATGGAGCAGCGCACCACGACGAGCGAGGGGTCGCGCTCGCGCAGGTGCGGCCACTTCACCGAGCTGAAGGTGACGGCCTTGACGTCGCGGCCCTCGACCGAGGGCACCAGGTAGCCGCTGCCGCGCGGCGGCCGGGGGAACGCGGTCGAGGCGTAGGCCAGCGTGATGATCGCCATGCTGGCGTACTCGATGCGGGCCAGCTCGCGGGCGGCGGCCGGCACGTCGCGCTCCAGCAGCCGGGCGGCGGGCGCGGCCGGGACCGCGACGACCACCGCGTCGGCGTCGACCGCCTCCGGCTCGCGCGCGGACCCGACGGTCAGCCGCCAGCCGTCCGGCGTCCGGCGCAGCTCGCGGACGGTCGCGCCGGTGCGGATCGTGCCGCCGGCGGCCGCCAGGTCGGCGGCGACCAGGTGCGGCAGGGTGCCGAGGCCGGCCGGCAGCGTCGCGAAGACGGGCCCGGGGTTCGCGGGAGCGGCGGCGCGCACCCCGCGCACCGCGCTGATCAGGGACCGGTGGGCGCGGGCGGCGGCCGCGACGGCGGGCATGGTCGCCTCGAACGACAGCAGCTCGGCGCGGCCCGCGTAGACGCCGCCGAGCAGCGGCTCGACGAGCCGGTCCACGACCTCGCGGCCGACGCGGGCGCCGATGAAGTCGGCGACCGACGCGTCCGAGCCGACGCGGGTCTCGGGCAGCACCAGGTCGAGGGGGACGCGGGCGAGGCCGGGCGCCGACAGCACCTGGGACGCCGCGAGCGCGCGCAGGTCGGACGGGACGCCCATGACCTGCCCGGACGGCAGCGGGTGCAGCGCGCCGCGGCTGAGGATCGCCGAGGACGTCGTGCCGGGGTTCACCAGCGCGTCGCCGTGGCCGAGGTCGCGCACCAGGTCCAGGGCCTCGGGGCGGCGGGCGAGCATCGACTCGGCGCCCTCGTCGACCGGCAGCCCGGCGATCTCGCTGACCTGGAGCTTGCCGCCGATGCGCGGGGAGCCCTCCAGCACCGTCACCCGCACGCCCCGGCGCGCCAGCGCGCGCGCGGCGGTGAGGCCCGCGATGCCGCCACCGACGACGACGACATGGGAGGTGGTCATGCCTCCACGATTCCACGTACCGCGCGGTGGTCCGCACCGGGGCGGCCTTTCCGTCGCCAAACGGCGGCCATGCGGGAGTCAGGGAAGAGCCAAGGGCCGTGCCGTGACCCGTGCGCGTCCCCTTCGTGCCCTTTTCGCGACCGTGGCGCCGGAACCGTGACGCGGGACACACCCATCGAAACGTCATGAGGACCTCCGGCAGAACGTCCACCGTCCCCCGCGTCCTGATCCCCGCCCTGCCCGCCGCCCTGCTCGCCGCCCTGCTGCTGGGCGGCTGCGCCGGCGGCGGCTCCCACGGCGAGTCCGCGACGGACGCCCGCGCCCCCGCCGCCGCGCCGAACAAGGCCGCGGCGGGCGGGGCGCAGGCGGGCCGCGCGACCGCCGGCGCCAGTACCGGCACCGGCAAGAACGTCAACGTCGCGCAGGCGGTGGCCGGCCGCTCGGTCGTCTACACCGCCGACCTGCGCGTCCAGGCCCGCGACGTGGCGGCGTCGGCCGCCGAGGCCAAGCGGCTCACCGCCGAGGCCGGCGGCTACGTGGCGAGCGAGACGACCTCCAGCGGCCGGTCCGGCGCCACCCTCGTCCTGAAGATCCCGACGGCCCGCTACCCGGCGGCCCTGGACCGGCTCGGGTCCCGGCTCGGCACCCGCACCGCGCTGCACCAGCAGGCCGAGGACGTCACCGAGCAGGTCGCCGACGTGACCAGCCGGGTGCGGTCCGCGCAGGCGTCGCTGGCCTCGTTCCGCAAGCTCCTGGACCGGGCCGGGACGATCGAGGAGATCACCTCGCTGGAGAACCAGATCGAGCAGCGCCAGGCCGACCTGGAGGCCCTCCAGGCGCGGCAGCGGGCGCTGGCGCAGAGCACCTCCTACGCCACCCTCACCGTCCGCCTCGCGCCGCCGCCTGTCGCCACGGCCGGGAAGCCCGAGGAGCACGGCTTCGTGCCCGCGCTGAAGGACGGCTGGCACGCCCTCGCCGCCGCCGTCGGGGCGCTGCTGACGCTGCTCGGCTGGCTGCTGCCGTTCGCCGCCGTGGCGCTGGTCGTGGCCGTCCCGGCCCTGCTCCTCCGCCGCCGCCTGCGCGGGCGGCCCGCCCCGGCCGTGGAGAAGCCCGCCGACGCCGGCTAGCGGGCCGACGTCTCGTGGACGAAGTCGGCGAGGCGCGCCAGGACGTCGGGGTCCGCGGAGGGCGGCACGCCGTGGCCGAGGTTGAAGATGTGGCCCTCGGCGGTGCGGCCGCGGTCCAGGACGTCCTTGGCGCGCCGCTGCACGACGTCCCAGGGCGCGAACAGGACCGCCGGGTCCAGGTTGCCCTGGAGGGCTTTGCCGGGGTCGACGCGGCGCGCGGCCTCGTCCAGCGGGACGCGCCAGTCGACGCCGACGACGTCGGCGCCCGCCTCGCCCATCAGGCCGAGCAGCTCGCCGGTGCCGACGCCGAAGTGGATGCGCGGCACGCCGAGATCGGCGATCTCGGCGAGGATGCGGCGGCTGTGCGGCAGCACCGCCTCGCGGTAGTCGTCGGGGGCGACCGCGCCGGCCCAGGAGTCGAAGAGCTGGACGGCGCTCGCGCCCGCCTCGATCTGCACCTTCAGGAACGCGACGGTGATGTCGGCGAGCTTGTCCATCAGCTCGTGCCACAGGTCGGGGCGCCCGTACATGAGGGCCTTGGTGCGGTCGTGGGTCTTGGACGGGCCGCCCTCGATCAGGTAGGCCGCGAGGGTGAACGGGGCGCCCGCGAACCCGATCAGCGGGGTCGCGCCGAGCTCGCCGACGAGGCCGCGCACGGCCTCGGTCACGTACGGCACGTCCGCGGGGGTGAGGGCGCGGATCGCCCGCACGTCCGCGGCGTCGCGGATCGGGTCGGCGATGACGGGGCCGACGCCGGGCTTCAGGTCCACGTCCACGCCGACGGCCTTCAGCGGGACCACGATGTCGCTGAAGAAGATCGCCGCGTCGACCGCGTAGCGGCGCACCGGCTGCAGGGTGATCTCCACGATCATCTCGGGGCGGGCGCACGCCTCCAGCATCGGGACGCCCTCGCGCACCCGCAGGTACTCGGGCAGCGCGCGGCCCGCCTGCCGCATGTACCACACCGGGGTGTGCGGCACCTCCTGGCGGCGGCAGGCCCGCAGGAACGGGCTCGCCGCGAGGGCGGGGTTCACGGCCTGGTCGGCAACGGTGTCTTCAGCCACCCCCGCATGGTCCCACGGCCGCCGCCGGCGGGCGCACCGACCTGCGCGGTACGCCGGGACGAAGTTCCGGACACGCCGAGCGAAGTCCCGCATTCTGTCGCCCCGGCGTGCCAACGTGATGCGGGTCATAGCCGAGGGAGGTCCCCCTTGCGCCGTTCCGCCGCCTGATCGATTTCCTGAGACGAAACCTGTGCTGTGCTCACATCCCCGCCCTTCCCCCCGCCCGTCCCGGCGTCCCCGGCGGCGGCCGCGCCGGTGACCGCGCCCGCCGACCCGCCCGAGTTCCGGCGCGCCGCCGCCGCCCTGCGCGCCGTCCTCGACGGCCCGCCGCTCCGCCCCGAGCTCGACCTGGAGGACATGCCGGCCCCGCAGCGCCTCGCCCCCTACGCCGCGGCCCTGTCGGGCAGCGTGTGGCGCGACGAGGACACCGAGGCCGCCACCGGCCGCCTGATCGTGCTCTACGACCCCGACGGGCGGGCCGGCTGGACCGGCGGGTTCCGCGTCGTCGCCTACATCCAGGCCGACCTGGAGCCGGAGATCGCCGCCGACGACCTGATCGGCTCGGTCGCCTGGAGCTGGCTGCTGGAGGCGCTGGAGCCCGCCGGGTACGCCGGCGAGTCGGGCACCGTCACCGTCGCGGTCTCCGAGAGCTTCGGCGACAAGGCCGACGAACCGGCGGCGACGGAGCTGGAGCTGCGCGCGTCCTGGTCGCCGACCGGGCCGGATCTGGCCGGGCACGTGGCCGCGTGGTGCGAGGTGATGTGCGTCACGGCGGGGCTGCCGCCGTCCGGCGCCGTGCCGCTGCCGGGCCGCCGGGGCGGCGCGGGCCGTTGAACGTCGTACGGTAGGGGACGTGGGAAGAGCAGCGTCCGAGACCGAGGCGGCCGGCGACAGCACCGGGCCCGTGGCCGTGTCCGCAACCGAGCCCGAAGGGCCGCCGCCGGTCCCCCTGCTGGAACCCGCCGAGGGCGTCCCGCCCGTGGTGGAGACCCTGGACGGGCTCGCCGCGACCGTCGCGGCGTTCGCGGCGGGCGAGGGCCCGGTCGCGGTGGACGCCGAGCGCGCCTCGGGCTACCGGTACGGGCAGCGCGCCTACCTGATCCAGCTGCGCCGCGCGGGCGCCGGCACCGCGCTCATCGACCCGATCGCGCTGCCCGACCTGGCGCCGCTGAACGCCGCCCTCGCGGACGCCGAGTGGGTGCTGCACGCCGCCAACCAGGACCTGCCGTGCCTCGCCGAGGTCGGCATGGTGCCGGGCGCGCTGTTCGACACCGAGCTCGCCGGGCGGCTGCTCGGCTACCCGCGGGTCGGGCTCGGGTCGATCGTGGAGACCGTCCTCGGCTACACGCTGGAGAAGGGCCACTCGGCCGCCGACTGGTCCACCCGGCCGCTGCCCGAGGACTGGCTGCGCTACGCCGCGCTCGACGTCGAGCTGCTGGTGGAGCTGCGCGACGCGCTGCGGGAGCGGCTCGCCGCGGCCGGCAAGCTCGGCTGGGCGCTGGAGGAGTACGCGGCGATCCTCGCGACGCCGCCGAAGCCGCCGCGCACCGACCCCTGGCGCCGCACGTCCGGCATCCACCGGGTCCGCAACCGCCGCGCCCTCGCGATCGTCCGCGAGGTGTGGGAGGCCCGCGACCGCATCGCCCGCGAGCGCGACCTGTCGCCCGGCCGGGTGCTGCAGGACACCGCGATCGTGGAGCTGGCGCTGCACCCGCCGAAGACGCAGGCCGAGCTCCAGGCGCTGCACGCGATGCGCGGCCGCGGCGCCCGCCGCCACTCGTCGGCGTGGCTGCGCGCGGTCACCCGGGCCCGGACGCTGCCCGACCGGGCGCTGCCGGAGGCCAACCTGCCCGGCGACGGGCCGCCCCCGCCGCACCGGTGGGCCGAGCGCGACCCGGCCGCCGCCGCGCGCCTCACCGCCGCCCGCGCCGTCGTCGCCGCGCTCGCCGAGGAGCACGCGCTGCCCGCCGAGAACCTGCTGCAGCCCGACTCGGTGCGGCGCCTGGCCTGGTCGCCGCCCGCCGAGGCGTCGGCCGCCGCGATCGGCGGCGCGCTCCGCGCCCTCGGCGCCCGGCCCTGGCAGGTCGGCCTGGTCGCGGCGCCCCTCGCGGCGGCGTTCGCCGAGCCGGACGCCGCGCCCGCGGACCCGGACGCCTGACGCCGGTCCGTCAGGCGCGGCCGGCGGGCGCGCGCGACGGGGCGAGGGCGGGGGCCAGCCAGCGGCCGAGGAGGGCGCGGAGGCGGGCCTCGTCCGGCGGCTCGCCGGGGCGCTGGAGCAGCGACGTCAGCAGCCGCATGATGATCTCGGCGAGGCCGCCGAGGTCGTCGCCGGTGATGCCGGCGGCGGCCCAGTCGACCGGGAAGCGCTCCAGCATCGCGGCGCCGTAGGCGATGGCGTCGGCGGTGGTGGCGCCGCGGGCGAACGCGCCGGAGTCGCCGACCTGGAGCAGCAGGCTGAGGTGCGGCTCGGTCGGGATCGTCCGCACGCAGAACACGAGGCCCTCGACGACCGCCTCCGCCGGGTCGGTCGTCCCCTGCAGGTGGGCGATGAGCCGGTCGACGAACGCCTCCGCGCCCTGCGCGGCGACCTCGCCGACGATGTCGCCGATCCGGTCGAAGTGGCGGTAGACGGTCTGGCGGGTGACGCCGAGCTCGGCCGCGACGTCGGACAGGGTCGTCTTCGCGACGCCGTGCCGGTCGATGCAGCGGGCGGTCGCGTCGACGATGCGCTGCCGGGCCTCGGCGTCCGATGCGGGGGGCCGTCCTCCCCAGCCGTGGCGCGCCATGCCCCCTAGGATCGCACAGGCGCGGCGGCCTCCGGCGCCGGCCGGGCCGCGGTCGCGCGCAGCGCGGCGAGCAGGATCGCCGCCGCCGCGACGGCGCAGAGCGCCGCGTACCAGAGGCTCCCGACGGGCGTGCCGTCCTCGGTGACGCCGCCGCGCGCCGCCAGGTAGGCGGGCAGCGCGACGAGCCAGAGCACGGCGTGGACGCCGAGGTAGAGCGCCGGGTAGACCCGCGCGAACCGGGGGGACGCCGGCGGCGGCACCGTCCCGGCGCGCACCGCCCGCCAGGCGTCGGCGAGCAGCCAGAGGCCGGCGGCCCAGACGGCGGCGAGCTCGGCGCCGAGGATCGCCGCCTGGATCCCCGCCCGGTCCGCGCCCCGGAAGGCGCCGCTCGGCGCGCTCGCGACGATCATCGCCAGCGGGGTGAGGGCGCCCGCGACGACCGCGCGCCAGGCGATCTGGAGGCCGCTCAGGCCGTCGCGGGCGCCGGTGAGGCGGACGACGAGGTAGGTCATCGCGCCGAACGACACCGAGGCGAACAGCAGCATGCTGTTCATCGGCACCGCCGCCAGCGCCGGCCGGTTGATCGTCTCGTTGCCGGGGTTCCAGGCCCACCAGCCGAGCTGCGGGCCGAGCTGGTCGAAGACCTCGTAGAAGACCTGGCAGGCGAACGCGACGGCCACCGCGCCCGCGAGCGGCCCGCGCCGGGTGAGGACGCCGAGGGCGCGGACCAGCTCGTAGGCGAGCTGGGAGATCGCCGGGTAGAACGCGACGATGTAGAGCGGCAGCCGGTCGTACATGAACTGCACGCTGAACACGTTGTGCGAGAAGATGAACCCGACCTGGTCCTGGAGCCCGAACCAGCCGGGGAAGTACAGCGGCGGCTCGATCACCGCCAGGTAGACGACCGAGGCGATCCACAGCACCAGGTTCGCGGGGTCGCCGTCGCGCCGCCACCGCCGCCGGGCGTGGACGAGGGCGAACACCGCGCCGCCGACGATGAGCAGCTCCAGGACCGGCATGGTGCCGCTCGCCAGGTCGAACGGGTCGCGGAACGTCACGACGGGGTGGGCGCCGTGGCAGGAGAAGCCGAGCTTCTCCGCGACGCGCTCGGCCGCCGGTTCGCAGGTGTATCCCATGGACGTTCCCCCGCTCAGGCGCCGACGAGGTCGTCGCCGCGGTCCGTCCGCGCGGACGGCGCGCCCGCGGGATCGGTGCGGCCGGTGTAGTCGGTGCCGGGCGGGTCCTCCCGCTCGTCGAACCCGCCGGGCACGACGGTGCGGCCGAGCTTCTCGCGCACCTTGTAGCGGGCGATGCCGAACCAGAACCGGGGGTCGGCCGCCATCTGCCGCAGCGACCGGTCGAGGTTGAACACCTGGGCGAAGGTCCGCTCGACGTAGGCGTCCTCGCGGCTCGCGGCGGTGATGGCGTTGAAGATCGGCCAGCTGAGGCGGGCGGCGAGGCGGCGCCGCCAGCGCGGGACGGTCTCGGTGCCGGTGGCGAAGTCGTACGCCTGGTCGCGGGCCATCGCGAGCATCCAGGGCACGTCCAGGGACGCCTTCTGCCGGGTCAGGAAGTCGCGGGCGAACGCGGCGCCGACCGCGTCGTGGCGGCGCAGCGCCGCGCCGAGGAGGAGCGCGGAGCGGGCGGCCGAGCTCATCCCTTGCGCGTAGAAGGGGTTGAAGGCGCAGATCGCGTCGCCGATGGAGACGATCCCGGCGGGCGGCGCGTCCAGCAGGTCGAAGCGGCGCCACCTGTTGCCGGTGGAGCGGGTCAGGTGCACCTCCGACGTCGGGGTGCAGGCGCGGGCGGCGCGGCCGAAGGCGGTCGCCCGGACGCGGTCCGCGGCCGCCTCGAACGCCGCGGTCTCGCGCGGCATCGGCAGGCCCCACGAGCCCATGCAGACGATGGCGCGGTCGCCCTCGATCGGGAAGAAGTTGCTGAGGAACTCGTGCTCGTCGGGGTGGTCGCCGGTGTCCTGGGTCGGGGTGACGACCAGGTGCTTCCACCACCACGAGGCGGGGCGCCCGCCCGCCGGGGGCAGGTCGTACCAGCGCGAGGTGTAGGTGACCTTGGCGTCGAGGGTGCGCTCGGGCGGCGCGTCCCAGCCCGCCTCGGCGAGCCAGGCGGCGACCGGCGAGCCGCGCCCGAGCGCGTCCACGACGAGGTCGGCGTCCAGGACGGCCTCCGTCCCGTCCTCGGCGCGGTACGCGACGCCCTCGACGCGCCCGTCCGGGGCGCCGCCGCCGGCGCAGCGCAGGCCGGTGACGGTCGCGCCCTCGCGGATCTCGACGGCCGGCAGCTCGCGGACCTTGTCGCGCAGCACCCGCTCGATGAGCACGCGGGAGCTGTAGACCATCGTCATGGACCCCGCCTTGCGCGGCGCCCAGCCGTCGTTCTCGCAGTAGGCGGCGTCCATCGACGGCATCAGGTGCATCCCGCCCGCCGCGATCAGGGCCTCCTCGAAGCCGGGGAAGATCTCGCCGATGGCGCGGCGGCCGGAGTTCAGCAGGAAGTGCGGGTGCTTGCTCTGCGGCACGCCGCGGCGGTGCTCGGCGTCCGGCGGGAGCCGGTCGCGCTCCAGGACGAGCACCTGCTCGAAGTGGCGGGCGAGCGCTCCGGCGGCGCAGAGCCCCGCCACGCTGCCGCCGAGCACCACGGCCGTCCGTCCCCGCATCGCGACTCCATTCATACAGGCGTTGCATGAATGTATGATTCAGGGCGCGGCGGGTCAACACCCCGCGTCCGGCGGAGGGAGGCGGCTCAGAGGTCGGGCAGGGGGTCGCGGGGCAGGCTGTCGCGGGCGAAGACCTCGGCGTCGGCGGCGTTGAGGACGGGCACGTACTCGTCGTCCAGCTCGAAGGACGCGCCGGCGAACTCGAAGCTCGCGCCGCCGCCGGTCTCCACCGGGCCGAGGCGGGTGCCGCGCGGGTAGCTGCCCCACACGCCGTCGGGCCGGCTCCGGCCGAGGGAGCCGGTGGACAGCACGGCGATCCGGTCGTCGGTCACCACGAACAGGAAGCCGGCCCCGCCGCCGCGCGCCGACGCCGGGAAGATGTACCGGATCTGCCCGTCGACGGCGAGGAACTCACGGCAGCGCTCGCGCACCGGTCGCGGTAGCGGCATCGCAGGGCACACCTCTCATGGTGGGCGTCATCGGCCGTTTGTCATCATGCCTTGACTTCAAGTGCCATGACCAGACAAGCCGGTAACGCTACGCTGCGGCGCCATGGGGACGATTCCGCAAGGCTCCTGGGGGCAGGCCGCGCTCTTCCGCGGCCTGGTCGAGCGGCTCGCACCGATCGACATGGGCACCTGGCGGCGCGAGGAGGTGGCGGCGGCGCTGACCACGGCCGGCTGGAAGCGGACGCCGCCGCCCTCGCCGCACCTGCCCGCCAACGTGCTGTTCCAGCGGCTGTCGCCGGAGGGGCCCGGCCTCGGGACGGCGACGGTCCTCGGCGACGCCTCCGACCGGGTGTCGCGGGTCAGCGTCCTCGCCGTCGAGTACATCCGCTACGACGCCGACCCCTACGCGCACGTCGACCTGCTGCGGTCGGCCTGGTACCAGGCCGAGACCGTCCTCGACGCGCCCACCCGGTGGATCAACGGGCCGGGGATGCTCTGGCAGCGCGGCGGCGCCGACATCCGGGTGCGGCTGGACGGCGACCAGATCGTCCTGGACCTGTTCAGCGCCAAGCGGACCGCCCCGGCGGGCGACTGGTACACCGCCTACCCCGCCGAGGTGCCGCCGGCGCGGCTCTGGCGTGGCTCGCAGATGCCCTGGGACCGCTTCCAGCGCCGCCTGGAGGACGGCCTCTACGAGCTCTGCAAGGGCGTCCCGCTCTACCCGGGCCGGTTCATCCTGCACCTCGGCGCCGACCGCGACCCCACCCGCTTCGTCCAGTGCTGGAACGACGGCATGGAGCTGGTCATCGAGGCGACCGGCCTGCTGCACGTCCCCGGCGCGGTGAGCGACGAGCGGCTCCGCGCCGACGGCTGGACGCGCAACCCGCCGGTCTGGCAGCGCCGCTGGAGCGACGCGGGCGACCGGCCGGGCCCCGCGTCGCGGGCCGGCGCCGCGATGCTGACCGGGATGCTGCGGCGGCTCGGCGTCGATCCGGCCGAGCTGAACTACAGCGGGTCGGTGGTCGGCCGCGGCAGCGGCTTCCACCTCGTCCTGCCCCGCCTGGACGCCCTCGGCGTCCACCGCGGCGACCCCGACGCCGGCTAGGCGCGCGACCGCCGGAACGCGCCCTAAGATCGACGGTGTGGGGCGCGCGGCGGAGGGGGGCGCGGTTGCTCGAACCGATCCACCCCGAGATCGTCTGCGACCTCGGCGAGGGGCCGCGCTGGGACGCCGCGACCGGCACCCTGCGCTGGACGGACCTGCACCGGGCCCGGCTGCACGCCGCGCCCTGGAAGGGCCGCGCGCGGACCGTCGACGTCGGCCGGCACCTGCCGCTCGCCTGGACCGCCACGCTGAGCGCCGCCGTCCCGGTCGCCGGGCCGCCCGGCGGCCTGGTCGCCGTGGCCGGCAACGGCCTCGTCCACCTGCCCGCGGGCGGCGGCGCCCGCGCCCTGCGGCCGCTCGTGCCGCCGGGGACGCTCCGGTTCACCGGCGCCGCCTGCGACCCGTCCGGGCGCCTCTGGGCGGGCGCGATGGACCGGCGCGTCGCCCAGGGCGCGGGCCTGCTGATGCGGATCGGCCCCGGCGGCGCCGTCCGCGCGCTGACCGGCCTCACCGCCCCCAACGGCCTGGCGTGGAGCCCCGACGGCCGCACGATGTACGTGACCGACGCGCGGCCGGGCACCATCACCGCCCACCCCTTCGACCCGGTCGCCGGCGCCGTCGGGCGCCCGCGCACCGTCGTCCGCCTCGCCCCGGCCGAGGGCGTCCCCGACGGCCTCGCCGTCGACGTCGAGGGCTGCCTGTGGACCGCCACCTGGACCGGCCGCCAGGTCCGCCGCTACACCCCCGGGGGCCGCCTGCTCACCGCCCTCGACGTCCCCGCCGACCGCGTCGCCGCCTGCGCCTTCGCGGGCCCCGACCTCGGCACCCTCGTCGTCACGACCGGCCGCGTCCCCGGCGCCTCGCTGCCGGGCTCCGGCCGCCTGTACGCCGCCGTCCCCGGCGTCCGCGGCCTGCCCGGCACGCCCTACGCGGGACCGCTGCCGGGGTGACCGCCCCCGTTCTGTCACCGGGGTGACAAAGGCCGCGGGCGGGACGCGCAGCCGGGAGGCATCCGCTTCGCTCGGCGTTCGACCATAATCCGTGCGATGTTCACCGAACCGGGCGCCACCTACGAGGACGACCTGCGCCTCGCCGAGGGGCTGCGCGAGCAGCGGCCCGGAGCGGTCGGGCACGTCTACAACGTCTACGGGCCGCAGCTCATCGCCTACGCCGGCGAGCTGCTCGGCGGGCCCGAGCACGCCGCCGAGGCGGTGCGGGCGGCGCTGCTGGCCCTGCGCGGCGGCCCGGTCGAGGTGCCCGATCCGGCGGAGCTGCGGAACCGGCTGTTCGCCATGGTCCGCGACGAGTGCGCCGCGCGCGTCGCGCCCGCACCGGCGCCCGCCGCCGTCCCGCCCCCGCCTGCGCCCCCGCCCGCCCCGCGTCCTCGGCGGGCCGCGCCCCGGCACGCGCCGCGCCGGGTCGGGAAGGTCGGCCGGAAGACCGGGGCGTTCGCCCTGGCCGGGCTGCTCGCGGCCGCCGCCGTGCTGGTCGCCGCCGCCGTGCTCTGGCCGGACGGCGGGAGCACCGTCCGCAAGGAGGCCCCGGTCGCGGGCGGCGTCACCGGCTCGCCGCCGGTGCCCGCCTCCAGCGACGCGCCGACGCCGAGCGGCGGCCCGTCCGGGGAGCCGACGACCTCGACGTCCGTGCCGCCCTCCCCCAGCGCCTCCCCGTCCGCGTCGCCGAGCCCCTCCAAGAGCCCGAGCAAGCCCGCGGCGCCGAAGAAGAAGCCCTCCCGCGGCGGCCCGGCGACGCTCTCCGTCACCGGCAACGGCTGCCAGGGCGTCGGCGTGGCGGGCATCCCGACCGGATGCTCGATCACCGTGCGCGCCTCCGGCGGCGCCGTCGACTGGTCGGTGGCCTCGACGAGCGCGACCGTCGGGCGCGTCACCGCGTCCGGCCGCGGGCACCTGGCCGCCGGGCAGAGCGCGACCGCGCGGGTCACGATCTGGCCGACGGTCGGCTGCTACATCGCCGGGCGCGGGACGGGCGGCGTGGCGTTCTCCCCCGGCGCGTCCGCCGCCGTCACCTTCAGCTGCCGGCGCCGCTGACCCCGCCTCACGCCGAGGGTTCGGGCCAGGCGACGCGGCCCTCGGGGCGCGTCTCGCGCGGACCCGACGTCAGCCAGCGGTGGACGACCTTGCCGGTGGCATTGCGCGGCAGCTCCTTCAGGAAGTGCACGTCGCGCGGGACGGCGTAGCGGGCGACCTGGGCGTGCACGAAGGCCCGCACCGCGCCGGGGTCGAGCTCGGCGCCGTCGGCCGGGACGATGAACGCCGCGAGCCGCTGCCCCCACTCGGGGTCGCTGACGCCGACGACCGCGACCTCGCGGATCCCCGGCAGCCGCAGCAGCGCGTCCTCGACGTCGCGCGGGACGATGTTCTCGCCGCCCGACACGACCATGCCGTCCCGCCGCCCGTCCACGAACAGCAGGCCCCGGTGGTCGACGTGCCCGAGGTCGCCGGTGGCGAGCAGCCCGCCGCGGACCTCGACCGGCTCGCCGCCGGTGTACCCCTCGAAGATCAGCTCGTTGGCGGCGTGGATCTGCCCGATGGTGGAGCGGCCGACCGCGCGCCCGTCCTCGTCCAGGATCGCGAGCGCGGTGTTGCGCGGCGGGCGGCCCGCGGTGCGCGGGTCGGCGCGCAGGTCGCGCGGCGTCGCGATGGACACCCACGACGCCTCGGTGGAGCCGTAGACGTTGTAGAGCCGGTCGCCGAAGGCGTCCATGAACCGGGTGGCGAGGTCGCCGGGCAGCGCCGCGCCGCTCACCGCGACGACGCGGAGGCCGGAGGTGTCGTAGGCGGCGCGGACGCCCGCGGGCAGGTCCAGGACGCGCTGGAGCATGACCGGGACGGCGAACACGACCGGCTCGCGGTAGGAGGCGATCGCGGCGAGCGTCGCGGCCGGGTCGAAGCGGCGGCGCAGCACGACCGGCGCGCGGAGCGCCCAGGCCATCTGGAGCGCGGCGTAGCCCCAGGTGTGGAACAGCGGCGCCTCGATGATCATGGTGTGCCGGGCCCGCAGCGGGATCCGCGAGACCATCGAGGCGAGCGGCCAGAGCCCCGGGCGCGGCGGCCGCCGGGCGCCCTTCGGCCGCCCGGTCGTCCCCGACGACAGCATGATCGTGCGGCTCTGCACCTGCGGCGGGCCGATCGCCGCCGCCGGGGTCGCCGCGACGAGCTGCTCCACGGTCGGGCCGAGGCCCGGCCCCGGCGGCCGGTCGGCCCACACCACGGTGCGGCGGAGCGCGACGGGTGCGGCGGCGAGCAGCGGCGCGAACTCGGCGTCGGCGACGACGAGGTCGGTGCGCAGCTCGGCGAGGACGGCGCGGACCTGCCCGGCGCCGAACCCGGTGTTCAGCAGCACCACCTCGACGCCCCGCTTGCTGCACGCCAGCAGCGTCTCGGCCATGCCCCGGTGGTTGCGGCAGAGGACCGCGACGCGCGGGCGCGGCCCGGTGAGCGGCAGCCCGGCGGCGAGCCGGGTGCTGCGGGCGTCCAGCTCGGCGTAGGTGAGGACGCCGAGGTCGTCGATCAGGGCGATCCGGTGCGGGGAGCGGGCGGCGCCGGCGGCGACGAGCCCGGCGAGCGTCGTCCCCCAGCGGCGGAACGCGCCGAGGTGGCGCGGGAGGCGCTGGGGCGGGCCGGACAGCACCAGGCCGGTGCGGAGGAGCAGCGACGCGAGATCGCGGACGTGCCCGGCGCGCCGCCGCGGTCCTGGGCGGTAGACGGGCCTCGCGTGCACCACCGCGCCTCCTCCGGTGACTTACCGGTCACGGTACCCACGGGGAGGTGGGGGGACAAGGGACGGCCGCGCAGCTCGTCAGTGGTTACTGACGAGTAGGATGATGGTTACCGGCGAGTAGCACCGTGCTCGCGGGCACCCGCACCGCCCCGTCCCCCGGGCGGGACGGCGCGGGACGCGACCTGACCGATCACGCAGAGCCATTCCAGGGAGGGCGATCCGTGCCTCGCACCGCACGTGACGTCGTGTTCGTCGACGGCGTCCGCACGCCGTTCGGCAAGGCCGGGCCGAAGGGCCTGTACGCCGAGACCCGCGCCGACGACCTGGTCGTCCGCGCCATCCGCGAGCTGATCCGCCGCAACCCGTCGCTGCCGCCCGAGCGGGTCGACGAGGTCGCGATCGCCGCGACGACCCAGACCGGCGACCAGGGCCTCACGATCGGGCGGAGCGCAGCCGTCCTCGCCGGCCTGCCGAAGACCGTCCCCGGCTACGCGATCGACCGCATGTGCGCGGGCGCGCTCACCGCCGTCACCACTGCGGGCGCCGGCATCTCCTTCGGCTCCTACGACGTCGTCATCGCCGGCGGCGTCGAGCACATGGGCCGCCACCCCATGGGCGAGGGCGTCGACCCGAACCCGCGCTTCCTCGCCGACAAGCTGGTGGACCCGTCCGCGCTCGTCATGGGCACGACGGCCGAGAACCTGCACGACCGGTTCCCGCAGATCACCAAGGGCCGCGCCGACGCCTACGCGGTACGCAGCCAGCAGAAGGTCGCCGCCGCCTACGCCGCCGGGAAGATCCAGCCGGACCTCGTGCCGACCGCGATCCGCTCCGCCGAGAAGGGCTGGGGCCTCGCCACCGAGGACGAGCCGCCGCGCCCCGGCACCACGCTGGAGTCCCTCGCCGCGCTGAAGACGCCCTTCCGCGTCGCCGGCAACGTCACCGCGGGCAACGCCGCCGGCCTGAACGACGGCGCCACCGCCTGCCTGCTGGCCGCCGAGGACGTCGCCGCCGAGCTCGGCCTCACCGCCAGGATGCGGCTGGTCGACTTCTCCTTCGCGGGCGTCGAGCCCGAGGTCATGGGCATCGGCCCGGTGCCCGCCACCGAGCGGCTGCTCGCCCGCAACTCCCTCACCATCGACGACATCGGCCTCATCGAGATCAACGAGGCGTTCGCCGTCCAGGTGCTGGCGTTCCTGGAGCACTTCAAGATCGCCGACGACGACGCGCGGGTGAACCCCTGGGGCGGCGCGATCGCCCTCGGCCACCCCCTCGCCTCCTCCGGCGTGCGGCTGATGAACCAGCTCGCCCGCCTGTTCGAGGAGCGCACCGACGTCCGCTACGGCCTCACCACCATGTGCGTCGGCATGGGCATGGGCGGGACCGTCCTCTGGGAGAACGTGAACTGGGAGGGCGCCAAGTGAGCACCACGATCACCGAGATCTTCGCCGGCGAGGTCGTGACGCACGCCCGCGTCCGCGACGTCGCGCTGCCCCTCGGGGCCGGCACCCTGGCGCTGATCACGCTGGACAACGGCTTCGACCACACCAAGCCGAACACCTTCGGCCCGAACGGCCTCGCCGAGCTGGACGCCGCCCTCGACGCCGTCGCCGCGCGCGACGACATCGTCGCCGTCGGCGTCACCGGCAAGCCGTTCATCTTCGCGGTCGGCGCCGACCTCAAGGGCGTCCCGCTGATCCAGAACCGCGAGGACGCGCTCGCCATCGGCAGGCTCGGCCACGACGTGTTCCGCCGCCTCGGCGAGCTGGACGTCCCCTCCTTCGCCTACTACAACGGCGCGGCGATGGGCGGCGGCGTCGAGATCGGCCTGCACTGCACCTACCGGACGGTGTCGCGCAACGTCCCGGCGGTCGCGCTGCCCGAGACCTTCCTCGGCCTCGTCCCCGGCTGGGGCGGCACCTACCTGCTGCCGAACCTCGTCGGCGCCGAGAAGGCCCTCAAGGTCGTCATCGACAACCCGCTCGCGCAGAACCGCGTGCTGAAGGGCGCGCAGGCGTACGAGCTCGGCCTCGCCGACGCGATCTTCGACGCGGCCGACTTCCTGGAGGAGTCGCTCGCCTGGACCGCCCGCGTCCTCACCGGCGCGATCGAGGTCCGCCGCCCCGAGGTCGACAAGGGCAAGGCGTGGGACGACGCCGTCAACCTGGCCCGCTGGACCGTCGACGGCAAGCTGCACGGCGCCGCGCCGTCCTTCGTGCGCGCCCTGGACCTCATCGCGGCCGCCAAGGACCGCACCCGCGACGAGGGCTTCGCCGCCGAAGATGAAGCACTGGCTTCCCTCATCATGAGCGACGAGCTGCGCGCCGGGCTGTACGCGTTCGACCTGACGCAGAAGCGCGCCAAGCGTCCGGCGGGCGCGCCCGACAAGGCCCTGGCCCGCAAGGTGACCAAGGTCGGCGTCGTCGGCGCCGGCCTGATGGCCTCCCAGCTCGCGCTGCTGTTCGCGCGGCGCCTGGAGGTCCCGGTCGTCCTCACCGACCTCGACCAGGAGCGCCTGGACAAGGGCGTCGGCTACGCGCACGGCGAGATCGACAAGCTGCTCGGCAAGGGCCGGATCTCCGGCGACAAGGCCAACCGGCTGAAGTCGCTGATCTCCGGGTCGCTGACCAAGGACGCGTTCGCCGACGCCGACTTCGTCATCGAGGCCGTCTTCGAGGAGATGTCGGTCAAGCGGCAGGTGTTCGCCGAGGTCGAGCAGCACGTCTCGCCCGAGTGCGTCCTCGCCACCAACACCTCCTCGCTGTCGGTGTCGGAGATGGCGTCCGGGCTGGCGCACCCCGAGCGGGTCGTCGGCTTCCACTTCTTCAACCCGGTCGCGGTGCTGCCGCTGCTGGAGATCGTCCGCGGCGACGCCACCGACGACGCCGCGCTCGCCACGGCGTTCGCGGTCGGCAAGCAGCTGAAGAAGTCGTGCGTGCTGGTCAAGGACGCCCCGGCGTTCGTGGTCAACCGCATCCTGCTGCGCCTCATGGCCGAGATCATCCAGACGGTCGAGGAGGGCACCCCGATCGACGTCGCCGAGCGCGCCGCCGCGCCGCTCGGGCTGCCGATGCCGCCGTTCGTCCTGATGGGCCTGGTCGGCCCGGCGATCGCGCTGCACGTCAACGAGACGCTGCACGGGGCGTTCCCCGAGCGGTTCCCGCTGTCGGAGAAGTTCGGCGCGTTCGTCGCCGCCGGCAAGCGCGGCGTCTACCTGCCGGACTTCACGCTCGACCCCGAGGCCGTGGAGATCTTCTCCGGCGGCACCGCGCCGTCCACCGAGGAGCAGGTCCTCGCCCGCGCCCTCGACGCGCTCGCGCAGGAGATCGGCCTCATGCTGGACGAGGGCGTCGTCGCGGCCGCGCAGGACATCGACCTGTGCATGATCCTCGGCGCCGGCTGGCCGTTCCACCTCGGCGGCATCACCCCGTACCTGGACCGCACCGGCATCGCCGAGAAGGTCAACGGGCGCCGCTTCCTGGAGCCGGGCGTCGCCTCGCTCGGCTGATCACCAGACCCCGCGCGGGGCCCCGGGGCGATCCCCCGGGCCCGCGCGGAATCCACGACCGGAGCCCGCCGCGACGTCCGCGGCGGGCTCCGCCGTTTTCTTTTTACGGACAGGCCTTTCGCCTCATAAACGTGACTTTCGGACACCGTCTGGTTTCGCGCGGCTCCCGCCGGTGATCACAAGGTCGACCCCTGTGCACCGCGAGGAGGAGGCCCGAGGTGAACCTGCTGCGCACCAAGTCGGTCGAGCAGTCGATCCGCGACACCGAGGAGCCGGCCCACCGGCTGAAGCGGGACCTGTCCGCGCTCGACCTCACCGTCTTCGGCATCGGCGTCATCATCGGCACCGGCATCTTCGTCCTCACCGGCGAGGTCGCCAAGGAGAAGGCCGGGCCCGCCGTCGCCCTGTCGTTCATCCTCGCCGCCGTCGTCTGCGGCCTCGCCGCCCTCTGCTACGCCGAGTTCGCCTCCACCGTCCCGGTCGCCGGGTCGGCCTACACCTTCTCCTACGCCACGCTCGGCGAGTTCCCCGCCTGGATCATCGGCTGGGACCTCATCCTGGAGCTGGCGCTCGGCGCGGCCGTGGTCGCCGTCGGCTGGTCCGGCTACCTCGCCTCGCTGCTGGACAGCGCGGGCATCACGCTGCCGGCGGCGATCGCCAATCCACCGGGCGAGGACGGGGGCGTCGTCAACGTCCCGGCGATCATCCTGGTGCTCGCCATCACCGCGCTGCTCGTCACCGGCGTGAAGATCTCCTCGCGGGTCAACGCGGTCGTGGTGGCGGTCAAGCTCTTCATCGTGCTGCTGGTGATCTTCGCGGGGCTGTTCTTCGTCAAGGGCGCGAACTACCACCCGTTCATCCCGGCGGCGAAGTCCAACCCGTCGGTCGACGGCCTCGCCGCGCCGCTCATGCAGGTGCTGTTCGGCATCAGCCCGGTCAGCTACGGCTGGCTCGGCATCTTCGCCGCCGTCGCCGTCGTCTTCTTCGCCTACATCGGCTTCGACATCGTCGCGACCGCCGCCGAGGAGGCCAAGCGGCCGCAGCGCGACCTGCCCATCGGCCTCATCGGCTCGCTGGTCATCACCGCGGTCCTGTACGCGGCGGTCTCGCTCGTCGTCGTCGGCATGCAGAACTACAAGGACCTCAGCACCAAGGCGCCCCTCGCCGACGCCTTCAAGGCCGTCGGCCACCCGGCGTTCGCCACCGTCATCAGCATCGGCGCCGTCGCGGGCCTCATGACGGTCGTGCTCATCCTGCTGCTCGGCCAGAGCCGGGTGTTCTTCGCGATGAGCCGCGACGGCCTGCTGCCGCCCTGGCTCGCGGCCGTCCACCCGCGCTTCGGCACCCCGTACCGCAGCACGATCCTGATGGGCTGCATCGTCGCGGTCCTCGCCGGCTTCATCCCGCTGTCGGAGCTCGCCGAACTCGTCAACATCGGCACCCTGTTCGCGTTCGTGGTCGTGTCGGTCGGCGTCGTCATCCTCCGCCGCACCCGCCCCGACCTGGAGCGCTCGTTCCGGACGCCGCTGGTGCCGCTCGTCCCGATCCTGTCGGTCCTGGCCTGCCTGTTCGTCATGCTGAACCTGCCGGTCGAGACCTGGCTGCGCTTCCTCGGCTGGCTCGTCGTCGGCGCGATCATCTACTTCCTCTACGGCGCCCGCCACAGCCGCGTCGGCCGGGGCGAGAACGCCGCCCCCAACCCCGAACACCTCTGACCCGCACCACGGCTCTGCCGCCCTTCAAGCCCGCGTGACGAACGCCGGTCTACCCTGGGACGAGGTGTCACCATAGGCATCAAGGTCCGCGAGCGTAACGACTCGAACACGAAGGGCGTACGGGAATGACCGCCGAACCGATCCAGGGCCAGCATGTCTTTTTGCCCTACCCGCCCCCTGGGGGGTTCACCGTGGCGGATCTCCCTCGACTGACCGAAACGGTGGACGCCCGTTTCGAGCTCATCGACGGAGCGATCATGATGATGGCGCCCACCACCGTGTGGCACGACGAGGTCATGGACCTCCTCAAGCACGCCCTGCGGCGGAGCGCTCCGGAGGACCGGGTCATCACGACCGAGAAGGGCGTGGAGCTCAACGCCGGGACCGCTCCCGAACCCGATGTCCTCGCGGTCGCGAGGTCCGCGGTGAGCGCGGGCAGCTACACCTTCGTCCCGAGCGACGTGCATCTTGTCGTGGAGGTCGTGTCCCCCGGCACCCGCACCAAGGACCGCAAGCTGCGCCCTCTCCAGTACGCCGAGGCGGGCATCGCCCTGTTCTGGCGGGTGGAGAACGAGAACGACCGCATGGCCGTCTACACCTTCGAGCTCGATCCGGCGACCGGCCAGTACGCCCCGACGGGCGTCCACCGCAAGGTCCTCAAGGTCGACCGGCCCTGGCCCATGGAGTTCGACCTTCCCGACGTGACCTGGTGACCGCTCAGTAGCGCTCGGCGGCGCAGCCTCCCCTGTCGGTCATGCGCCATCTGGGGACGGCCTCCAGGGAGCCGCGGTCGAACGAGGAGATGTAGCGGCAGCCATTGTCGGCGACCACCTCGACCCGGTCCGGCCCGAGGAAGCGCGCCGACTTCGGCGCCCCTGCCTTCGCGACGCTTTCCCAGACGCCCGACTGCTGGGCGAGCAGCCCGTGCCCCGCCCGCAGGACCACCTCGTAATAGGGGTCGAAGAACCCGGTTCCGGACAGCGTCACGAGCGTGTGCCGGCCGTCCGCCGAGACGACGCGCGCCGCGACGGTCCCCTTCAGCGCCAGCGAGTCGACGTAGCCGACCACCACGGCCGCCGAGCAGCCCAGCGAGCCGACGAGGATGCCCGCCGCCGCTGCGAGCGCTCCTCTGCCGAGCCGCGCGTACAGCGCCGCAGCCGTCACCACCGACGCCACGGCCAGCATCACCGCCAGCAGCGTCGCCCGCTCGCGCAGGTTCCAAGGGTCGGCCACGAGAAACGCCACCACCGACCAGAGCCCGACCACTCCTGCGACCGCTCCCGCGTCCGCCTTCCACCGCCCGGCCATCAACGCGTTCCAGTAGGCGTGGCGGAAAGCGTCACGGTGCCCGTCCTGCTCTCCGCGGTCGGAGAACGGCCGGGCGGCCCACCCTCGTCTCTCAAACCCCGCTGTCCGTACGCCTCCAGCGCCTCGCGCGGAGCGAACCGGCCGGGCATCAGCTCGTGGAGTTCACGCTCGGTCATCTCCACATCGCCGATCTTGACCATGCCGCCCGGATCGCTCTCCACCTGGTAGCGCGCCACAATCTCGGCAAGGGAACGGCGGCCCGCGACATCATTGGGGTTCGCCTCCCAGAACGCACGCGCGGCGTTCAGCGCCGGATCGGCGGTGGGCGAGTCCAGGATCGTGGCCGACAACATGCCGAGCGTTTTCGCGACTTTCCCATCGGCCTGCCGTGCGGCTTGTAGAGCCACATCGAACTGAGCACGAAGCCGGGTCGTCTGCTGTTGCAGTGTCAGTTGCTGCGCGATGGTCGGCGGTTGCCCGCTCGAAGGGCCAGGTGCCCGCAGCGAACCGTCGTCCCCCACGGTGAACTTCCAGGTTCGGGCTTGCTCCAATGCCTCTTGCAGTGTCCGTTGCGCCGCGCCGAACGACTGACGGGCGGCGCCGAGCACCTTCACGATGCCACCGACCGTTTCCCGGGCGGTATAGGTCTTCTCTCTCAGCACCTGCAGTTGCGCGTGCGCGGCCTCGGCGTCCTTTCCGGTCCAACCCTGGAGCCCGCGCTCCTGCATCTCCTTGACCCGTTCGTGGGCGACGGTGAGGGTCTCCCGCATCTTCACCCAGGCGTCGGACGCCTCGGCCAGGGGACCGAGCCTGGCGTCGCGAAGGCCCGCGAAGGTCACCGTCACCGGTTCACCTGCCGAGCGCCTTCGTGATGGCCTGCACGGCCTGCCGGTTGACCGCCTCGGCCAGCAGGTGGTTGTCGGCGGTGCGAAGCATCTTCGGGCCGACCCCACCGATCTCGCCGGCCAGCTTGTTCAGTCCGTCCTCCCAGCCGGCGGTCAATTGCCGGAGCGCCGTGGCGCTGGCCCAGTCAACTCCTAAGGAGGATGCGGCACGATCGGAGTCTGGAGCGGTAGCGGACACGCCGGCTCGGATATGGCGCTGCGCGTCGTCGGCGGGTCCAGCCATCGCTTTCAGGCGGTCTGCGTACACCGTCACGCCCTGTCCATCGGAATTCTCCGAGCCCGGGGCCGGCGGGTCGGGTCTTTCATCGGGTGTCCTGGTATCGAGCAGACGATCGATGTGCGTCATCGCGGATGTCCTTGCCGGCAGACGGGCACTCACAGGAGGCGCGGGCGGGGACCGCGGCCGATCGCGGCGGGGGCGATCTCTCGCCGCCGACCTTGACACAAGTTGCGAAGGCGGTCAAAGGGTCAATGGCGGGCTAGAGATCATCTTTTGAACGAACTTCGTCGTCTTGAGCGGCCCGTGGCCCGGGCCACCCTGGTGACCTGGGCGGACCGTTCAGTGGCACGGGTCACTGTGTTCGGCCGCCGGGCGGGTGTGCACAATGGCCCGCATGGCTGCTGTGCGCGTCGCGGTGATCGGTTCAGGGCCCGCGGGCCTGTACTCCGCCGAGGCCCTGGTGAAACAGACGGACGGCGAGGCCCGCGTCGACGTGTTCGACCGGCTTCCCACCCCCTACGGCCTGGTGCGCTACGGCGTGGCGCCCGACCACACCTCGATCAAGGCGATCGCCAAGTACCTGCAGAAGGTGCTGGAACACCCCGACGTGCGCTTCCTCGGCGGCGTCGAGCTCGGCCGCGACGTCACCCGGGACGACCTGCTCGGCTGCTACGACGCGGTGATCTACGCGACGGGCGCCATGGTGGACCGGCGCCTCGGCGTGCCCGGCGAGGACCTGCCCGGCAGCGTCGCCGCGACCGACTTCGTCAACTGGTACTGCGGCCACCCCGACGCCGCCGCCCACGCCTTCGACCTGTCGGTCGAGGAGGTCGCGGTGATCGGCGTCGGCAACGTCGCGGTGGACGTCGTCCGCATCCTCGCCAAGACGCCCGCCGAGCTGCACGCGACCGACATGCCCGAGCAGGTGATCGCGGCGCTGGAGGCGAGCCGCGTCCGCCGCGTCCACATGATCGGGCGGCGCGGCCCGGCGCAGGCCAAGTTCACCACCAAGGAGCTCCGCGAGCTCGGCTCCCTGGACGGCGTGCACGTGCACGTCCAGCCCGGCGACATGGAGCTGGACGCGGCGAGCCGCGCCCTCGCGGACGCCGACCGGCACGTGCGCGGCAACGTCAAGGTCATGGACGGCTGGACGACCGTCCCCGACGGCACCCGCCCCCGCCGCATCGACGTGCGGTTCTGGCGCGCGCCCGTGGAGATCGAGGGCACGTCCTCGGTCACCGGCCTGAAGCTGGAGCGCACCGCGCCGGACGCCGACGGCCGGGTCCGTGGGACCGGCGAGTTCGAGACGCTGCCGGTCGGCATGGTGCTCCGCTCGGTCGGCTACAAGAGCGTGCCGCTGGCGGGCCTGCCGTTCGACGAGCGCGCCCACGTCGTCCCGAACGACGGCGGCCGGGTGGCGGGCCGGCCCCGCGAGTACGTGGCGGGCTGGATCAAGCGGGGCCCGACCGGCGTCGTCGGCACCAACAAGTCCGACGCCGCCGAGACCGTCCGCCACCTGCTGGAGGACGTGCGGCCCGGCACCGCGCCCGGCGCGGTCGAGGACCTGCTGGAGGCGCGCGCCCTGCCCGTCGTCACCTACGCCGACTGGCTGAACCTGGACGCCGCCGAGGTGGCGCTCGCCCGGTCGCTGAGCCGCGGCGAGCGGGTCAAGCTCGCCCACTGGGAGGCCATGCGCAACGCCTGCCGGCCGGGGTAGCCAACCACCGAAGAGGCGGCGGTTCGCGGCATCCCCTTCCGAATCGCCGGACCTTCCGGGCCTATCACGGCAAACGGAGGCCGGGCGCGGGACCGCCCCCGGGAAGGCCGGACGCGGGCGCGACCGGGGCGCTAGCGTGCCGGTGTGCCCGATGGTCCAGAGCTGTACGGCTTCCCTCCGCCCGGCGCGCTGCCCGACCTGCGGTGGCTCGGGCCCGACTACGTGTCGGTGCTCGTCTACGACCTGACGCAGGGGCTGCTGCGCCAGGACGGCGGCACCCGCGTGATGGGGGTGCGCTGCGAGGGCGAGCCCGAGCTGCGGGCCGCCGTCGACCCGGCGGGGGTGATCCGCGCCCACGACGCGTGCTTCCCGCTGCAGGTGTTCGTCCAGGACGGCGCCGGCCGCCCCTGGCGGCTGCGCGGCCGCTGGACCTACGCGGGCCGCGACCTCGGCACGACCGGCGCGTCCATCGACCACTTCTGGCGGCTGCTGTCCGCCGAGGGCGTCTGAGGCGCCCCCGGCGGGCGGGCGGCTACTCGCTCGGGGCGTGCTCGCGCGGGGAGGCCGAGCGGCGCGCGACGGCCTCGGTGACGTCGCGGGCGAGGCCCTGCGCGGTCAGCCCGATGTCGGCGAGGATCTGGCCGCGCGAGGCGTGGTCGAGGAACTCCTGCGGGATGCCGAACGTGCGGAGCGGCACGTCGACCGCCTCGTCGCGGAGCTGCCGGGCGACGGCGTCGCCGACGGCGCCGGTGCGGCCGTTGTCCTCGACGACCGCGACGAGGCTGTGCCGCCGGGCGAGCGGGACGAGCGCCGGGTCGAGCGGCTTGACCCAGCGCGGGTCGACGACGGTGACGCCGATGCCCTGCGCGGCGATCAGCTCCGCCGCCTCGACGGCGGTGCCGGCCATGGATCCGGCGGCGACCAGCAGCACCCGGGTGCCGTTGGCTCCGTCGTGGCGGGCGAGGACGTCCATGCCGCCGGCGGTGCCGATCGCCTCGACGTCGGCGGGCGCGGCGCCCTTGGGGTAGCGGATCGCGGTGGGGCCGTCGGAGACCGCGACGCACTCGCGCAGCAGCTCGCGGAGGCGGGCGGCGTCGCGCGGGACGGCGATGCGCATGCCCGGGACGAGGCTGAGGATCGACAGGTCCCACATGCCGTTGTGGCTGGCGCCGTCGTCGCCGGTGACGCCGGAGCGGTCCAGCGCGAAGGTGACCGGCAGCTTGTGCAGCGCGACGTCCATGAGGACCTGGTCGAACGCGCGGTTGAGGAAGGTGGCGTAGAGCGCGACGACCGGGTGCAGGCCGCCGGTGGCGAGGCCCGCCGCCGACGTCGCGGCGTGCTGCTCGGCGATGCCGACGTCGTAGGTGCGGTCGGGGTAGGCGTCGGCGAACGGCGCGAGGCCGACCGGGTAGAGCATCGCGGCGGTGATCGCGACGACGTCGGGGCGGTCGGCGCCGATCGCGACCATCTCCGCGCCGAACACCGACGTCCAGGACGGGCCGCCGCCGGGCTTGGACACCGTCTCGCCGGTGGCGGGGTCGAAGGCGCCGCCGCCGTGCATGCAGTCTTCCTCGTTGTTCTCCGCGGGCGCGTAGCCGAGGCCCTTGCGGGTCATGGCGTGCACGATGACGGGGCGGCCGAAGCCGCGGGCGCGGCGGAGCGCGTTCTCCATCGCCTCGGCGTCGTGGCCGTCGATCGGGCCGACGTACTTCATGCCGAGGTCCTCGAACATGGCCTGCGGCTGCAGGACGTCCTTCAGGCCCTTCTTGATGCCGTGCAGCGCCTCGTAGGCGACGGCGCCGACGACCGGGGCGCGCGGCACCGTCTTCTTGATCAGGTCGAGGGCGTGCTCGTAGCCGCGGGTGACGCGCAGGTCGGCGAGGTGGCTGGCGAGGCCGCCGATCGTCGGCGAGTAGGAGCGGCCGTTGTCGTTCACCACGATGATCACCGGGCGGTCGGTGCCGGCCGCGATGTTGTTCAGCGCCTCCCAGCACATGCCGCCGGTGAGCGCGCCGTCGCCGACGACCGCGACGACCGCGCGGTCGCCCTCGCCGCGCAGCTGGAACGCCTTGGCGAGGCCGTCGGCGTAGGACAGGGCGGTGGAGGCGTGCGAGTTCTCGATCAGGTCGTGGTCGGACTCGGCGCGGCTCGGGTAGCCCGACAGGCCGCCGCGCCGGCGCAGCTCGGCGAAGTCCTGGCGGCCGGTGAGCATCTTGTGCACGTAGGCCTGGTGCCCGGTGTCGAAGAGGATCTTGTCGTGGGGCGAGTCGAACACCCGGTGCAGGGCGATCGTCAGCTCCACCACGCCGAGGTTCGGGCCGAGGTGCCCGCCGGTCCTGGAGACCGCGTCCACCAGGGCCTCGCGGATCTCCGCCGCGAGCCGGGGCAGCTGCGTGGCGTCCAGTCGCTTGAGGTCCTCCGGACTCGTGATCGACTCAAGCAGGGTCACGCTGGTCATCTCCTCCATCAGGGGCTCGTCCGCCCCTGGTCGTCGGGCGGTTCCGAGTTTACAGACCGTTGGGGTGCGGCGTGTGTGGCCCCGCGGCCAGGGGTGACTGCGCTCACATGTGGCCGGGGTGACCCCTGCGATACAACTGGGGCATGAGCGTCGAGGAGATCGTGCTGCTGAACGCCGCCGACGAGGCGGTCGGTGCGGCGGACAAGGTCGCCAGCCACCACGGCGAGACCCCCTACCACCTGGCCTTCTCCTGCTACGTCGTCGCGCCGGACGGCCGGGTGCTGATCACCCGCCGGGCGCTGTCCAAGCGGACCTTCCCGGGGGTGTGGACGGGCAGCTGCTGCGGCCACCCCGGCCCCGGCGAGGGCCTGCGCGACGCCGTCCGGCGGCGGCTGCGCGACGAGCTCGGCGTGACGGCCGGCGAGATCACCAGCGTGCTGCCGTCCTTCCGCTACCGCGCCGTCGCCGCGGACGGCACCGTCGAGCACGAGCGCTGCCCGGTGGTGCGGGCGGTCGCGGCCGGCGAGGCCGTGCGGCGCAACCCCGCCGAGGTCGAGGACGCCGAGTGGTGGACCTGGCAGGAGTGCCTGGACCTGGTCGACCACCCCGCGTCCTCGCCCTGGTACCGGCTCCAGATGGCCGAGCTCGCGCCGCTCGGGGCGCCCCTGGACTGGCCGGACGCCGGAACGGCCGCGCTGCCGCCCGCCCTCCCCTGGTGACGCCCGCCACTGCTGCGGACCGGACGGGGGCCGGGTCACCGGAAGATCACAGTTTCGCCGCGCGGCGTTGACCCGCCCGCCGTCCGAACGGACGCTTGGTTCCTCGGGGTCACCGAAAGGGACAGGCGATGCGTGGACGCTGGAAGGCGGCCGCCGCGATCACCCTCAGCGGAATGCTGGCGGTCTCCGGTTGCGGCGGCGGCGACAAGAAGAGCAACGACGACGCGAGCAAGGTCGAGGTCTTCTCCTGGTGGACCGGCCCCGGCGAGGCCGACGGCCTGGCCGCGATGGTCGCCGACTTCAAGAAGAACAACCCGAGCACCCAGTTCGTCAACGCCGCCATCGCGGGCGGGTCGGGCACGCAGGCCCAGGCCGTCCTGGCGAGCCGGCTGCAGAACCGCAAGCCGCCCGACTCCTTCCAGGGGCACGCGGGCGCGGAGCTGCTCGACTACATCAAGGCCGCGCAGATCGAGCCGCTGGACTCCTTCTACGACCAGAACGACCTGCGGTCGGTCTACCCGCAGCAGCTCCTCCAGCAGATCTCCCACCAGGGCAAGATCTACTCGGTGCCGGTGAACATCCACCGCTCCAACATGCTCTGGTACAGCCCGGCGGTGCTGAAGGAGGCCGGGATCGGCGGCCCGCCCGCCACGATCGCGATGTTCATCACCGACCTGAAGATGGTGAAGGAGAGGACCAAGAAGATCCCGCTGTCGCTCGGCGCGCAGTGGACCGCCGACCACCTGCTGGAGAACGTGCTGCTCGGCGACCTCGGCACCGACGCCTACAACGCGCTGTGGAAGCCGGGCGCCGACTGGAGCGGCCCGGCCGTCACCAAGGCGCTGACCGACTTCGCGGAGATCCTGAAGTACACCAACACCGAGGCCGCCTCCACCGACTGGCAGGGCGCCGCCAAGGACGTCGTGGACGGCAAGGCCGCCTTCAACATCATGGGCGACTGGGCGTACGGGTACTTCATCGGCGGCGCGCCGAACGGCCTCGGCAAGAAGCTCGACACCGACTTCAAGTACGCGCCGGCGCCCGGCACCGACGGCACCTACATGTGGCTGTCGGACTCCTTCACCCTGCCGAAGGGCGCCCCGCACCGGGCGGGCGCGCTCGCCTGGCTGAAGGAGGCGTCCAGCAAGCAGGGCCAGGACCTGTTCAACCCCAAGAAGGGGTCCATCCCGGCGCGCACGGACGCCGACAAGGCCCTCTACACCGGCTACCTGCAGTACGCCTACAACGAGTGGCACAAGCCGGGCATCAAGCTCGCCGGGTCGTTCTGGCACGGCGTGAACGCCACCAAGAAGCAGCACACCGACATCGACACCGCGGTCGGGCTGTTCCTGCAGAGCAAGGACGTGGCCAAGTTCCAGGCCGCCCTCTCCGCCGCCGCCAAGAACAGCGGCCAGTGACGGCGGAGACGTCCGCGCCGCGGCGGCGCCGCCGGACCGTCCGGATCCGGCGGGCGCTGCCCGGCCTGCTGATGCTGTCCCCGTCGATCGCCGCGATCGGCCTGTTCGTCTACGGGCTGATCTTCTGGAACCTGCGCGAGTCGGTCAGCGGCCGCCATGACGAGGTGTCGCCGTTCCACTTCGACAAGGGCCGGAACTACGCCGACCTGTGGCACCAGTCGAGCTGGCCGCCCGCCGTCCGGCACGCGCTGCTGTTCACCGCCGTGTTCGTCCTCGGGGCGCTGCTGCTCGGGGCGTTCCTGGCGTTCCTGATGGACCGCGGCGTGCGCGGCGAGGCCGGCTTCCGGATGATCTACCTGTTCCCGATGGCGATCTCGTTCATCGCCAGCGGGGTGGTGTGGCGGTGGCTGATGAACCCCGCGCCGCCCGAGCGGGCCGTCGGGCTGAACCAGCTCTTCCGCAAGGTGCACCTCGGCGGGCTCGCCAACGACTGGTGGCAGGACCCGCACTGGGGCATGGCGGCGATGGCGGTCCCGGCGATCTGGCAGATGTCGGGGTACGTGATGGCGCTCTACCTCGCGGGGTTCCGCGGCGTCCCCGAGGACCTGCGCGAGGCCGCCCGCGTCGACGGCGCCTCGGAGTGGAAGGTCTACCGGTACGTGGTGTTCCCGCAGCTCCGGCCGGTGACGCTGTCGGCGCTGATCATCCTCGGGCACATCTCGCTGAAGGTGTTCGACCTCATCATGGCGATCGCCGGCAAGCAGATCATCACCTACGTCCCGGCCGTCGCGACCTACGTCGAGGTGTTCGACCGGCACGACCCCGCCAACGGCGCCACCATCGCCGGCTACCTGCTGTTCGCGGTCGCGCTGCTGGTCGTCCCCTACCTGGTGTGGACGGTGCGGGCGGAGCGGCCGCGGTGAGCGGCGTCCTGCGGCTCGTCCGCCCGGCGCTGCTGCTGGCCTTCGCGGTCGTGTTCCTCATCCCGGTGTACGTGCTGCTGGTGACGAGCTTCAAGCCGTTCGCCGAGGCCGACCCGAGCGCGGCGTGGAGCCTGCCGCGGCACTGGAGCGTCGAGGGCTGGAAGGCGGCGTGGCCGGTGCTGCGGCCCGGCCTGGCCAACAGCTTCAAGATCGCGATCTCGGGGTCGGTGATCTCGGCGGCGCTCGGCTCGCTGAACGGCTACGTCCTCGCCAAGTGGCGGTTCCGCGGCGCCGACGCGGTCTTCACGCTGTTCCTGTTCGGCATGTTCATCCCCTACCAGGCGGTGATGATCCCGCTCGCCGGGCTGCTGACCCGGATGGAGCTCGTCGGCACCATTCGCGGCCTGGTGCTCGCGCACGTCGTCTACGGGCTGCCGATCTGCACGCTGATCTTCCGGAACTACTACGTGACGATCCCCGACGAGCTGATCGAGGCTTCCCGGGTGGACGGCGCCGGGATGCTGCGCACCTACGCCTCGGTGGTGCTGCCGGTGTCGGGCCCGGCGTTCGCGGTGACGGTCATCTGGCAGTTCACCTCGCTGTGGAACGACTTCCTGTTCGCGGTGTTCCTCGGCGCGCCCGACAGCTGGCCGGTCACGGTGATGCTGAACAACACCGCCGGATCGGGCGCGGTCGCCGTCCAGTACGACCAGCAGATGGCCTCGGCGCTGCTCGCGTCGCTGCCGACGCTGCTGGTCTACCTGCTGCTCGGGCGGTTCTTCATGCGCGGGCTGATGGCGGGGGCGCTGAAGGGCTGACCTCATCCGGCCACCGCGTCCCGGCGCCCCGGCCACCACATGATCCTTACACTGCGCGATGGGCGCGCCACGCTCCCCGGCGGTCACGGCGACAACCCCCGTACCGCGCGGCGCGTCCCCCCGCACGACCGATGGTCCGAGCCCACCCCCCAGGCAAGGAGCACCATGGGCATCACCCGCTTCTCCGTGGCGGGCGCCGTCACGGGCGCCGCGCTCGCCTGCGCGGCCGCGCCCGCCGCCGCCGCGGACGACCCCCCGAAGATCACCGCCGGCGCCTTCCCGGCGTCGGTCGGCGACAACCTGGCGCTCTCGGTGACGGGCTGCGCGTCCCGGCCGTACGCCCTCTCCCCCAACGAGATCTTCGCCAAGGGCGAGCCCGAGGACTGGGCCGACGAGGGCGACGGCGCGTGGAGCGCGTTCGGCGCCACCGCCGGCTCCCTGGAGAGCGGCCACTCCTACGTCACCCGCTTCGCCTGCCTGACCAAGGGCGGCCTCCGCACCTTCGAGCTGTCGGTCACGGTGCCGAAGGGCGCCGGCAAGCCGCCCGCGACGACCCCGCCGCCGTCGGACGGCGGCGGTGGCGGCGGCCGCTTCTCGTTCGGCTCCGACGACGTGAAGCTGACGCCCCGCGCGGTGACGCCCGGCGGCGCCGTCACGATCACCGTGACCTGCCCCGTCCAGCCGAGCGCGTCCTCGGGGTCGTTCGTCGCCGCGCCGCGCTTCGACGCGATCGGCAACGGCGGGAACAGGTGGGAGGGCAGCTCGGACTACAAGCCGTCGCTGCCGTCGACCGTCAAGCTCGTCGTGCGGTGCCCCGGATACGGGTCGGTCTCCTACAGCTCGCACCCGGAGCGGACGCCCGGGACGGGATCGGGCGGCAGCGGGGGCACGGGGACGGGCTCCGACCCGACGATCCCGGTGGGCGCCCCCGACACCGGCGACGGCAGCACCTACGGGACGTCCGAGGGCGGCGCCGTCCTGCCGCTCGCCGGCGCGGCCCTCGCCCTGACCGGCGGCGGCGTCCTCGCGGTGCGCCGGCGGCGCGCCGAGGGGCGCGCCTGAACCGGCGCGCGGCGGCCGGCGCCCTGGCGCTCGCCGCCGTCGCGCCGCTGGCGGCGTGCGGGTCGGACGACTACTCCGGCGGTCCCGTCGACCCGGGCGGCACGGCGGCGCCCGGAGCCGCGCGCCCGCTGCCGCGCTCGCTGCCGGCCACCATAGCCATCCCCCGCCTCGGGGTGTCGGCGCCCGTCACCGAGCTCGGGCTGCGGGCCGACGGGCGGATCGAGACGCCGCCGCTGTCCCGCCCGAACCTGGCGGGCTGGTGGGAGCGCGGGCCGACGCCGGGCGAGGACGGGCCGTCCGTCATCATCGGGCACGTGGACGCGCTGCACCGCCCCGCGGTCTTCGCGCGCCTGAAGGACCTGCGGCCCGGCGACCGCGTCCAGGTGAAGCGGCGGGACGGGCGGACGGCGACGTTCGCCGTGGAGCGCGTGGAGCGCGTCGCCAAGACCGATTTCCCCGGGCGGAAGGTGTACGCCGAGCGCACCGGCTACGCCGCGCTTCGGCTGGTGACCTGCGGCGGGGCGTTCGATTCCGCGTCCGGGCACTACCGCGACAACGTCATCGCCTACACCCGAATGGTGCAGGCCTGACTTTTCCGGCGCGCCAGGTTGCCCCGCGCGGCCCGGTCGTGAAAAAACTGCGGGTGAACCGGGCGGCCGTCCCCGACGTTGTCCGGTCAACCTGACTTTGCGGGCATGTTCTCCTGGCCACGCGGCGACGGTCCGGGCGCCTCCCCCGGTTACTCCGTCCCCGTCCGGGCATCACCGTCCGCACGGACGGGCGAAGATGGGACCAGCCGATTCCGGGAGGTGACCGCGTGCAGGCGATCAGCGTTCAGCAGCCCTGGGCCTTCGCCATCGCGCGGGGCGGCAAGACCGTCTCCAACCAGCGCGTGCCCACCGCCCACCGGGGCCGCCTCCTGATCCACGCCTCGATGCGGGTGGACCTCAAGGCGTGCGACTCCCCGCTGATCCTCGCCGCCGGCTGGGATCCGCGCGACCCGCTCGCCACCATCGGCGCCGTCATCGCGACCGCCCGCCTGGACGACGTCTGCTCCGACGCCGTCCGGGGCGTCCCCTGCGCCTGCGGCCCCTGGGCCGACCCCGACCGCCACCACTGGCACCTCGCCGACGTGCTGCCCCTCCCCCGCCCCATCGTCGCCCTCGGCCGCCCCGACCCCTGGGAGCCCAAGCCGTCCCTGGTCGCCGAGGTCGAGACCATGCTCGCCAACACCGCCGCCCTGAACCCCCGCCCCTGACCGCCCCCGCGCTTGACCGTCGGCGCCGGGTCAGGCCCGGCTGTCGGCGACGGCGGCGTCGGCGGCTTCGCGGAGGCGGGCGAACTCGGCGGCGATGCGGTCGAGCTGCCAGCTCGCGTTGAGGCCCGAGGGGTTCGGCAGGATCCACAGGCCGGCGGGGCCGAAGCCCTGCTCCTGCTCGCCGATCTGCGTGCGCGGGCTGGCGAAGGCGGTCCGGTAGGCGGTGACGCCGAGGACGGCGAGGTAGGCGGGGCGGCGGCGCTCGACGAGCGCGCGCAGCGCGCGGCCGCCCTCGCGCAGTTCCTCGGCCGTCAGCTCGTCGGCGCGGGCGGTCGTGCGGGGCGCGAGGTTGGTGATGCCGAGGCCGCGGGCGCCCAGGAGGTCCTGCTCGGCGGGCGCGTACTGGCGCTGGGTGAAGCCCGACCGGTGCAGCGCGGGCCAGAAGCGGTTGCCCGGACGGGCGAAGTGGTGCCCCGTCGCCCCCGAGTACAGGCCGGGGTTGATGCCGCAGAACAGCACCCGGAACGGCGTGCCCTCGGGCGGCAGCAGGTCGGGGATGACGCGGTCGCGGGCGGCCTCCTGCTCGGCCTTGGTGGGACGCATCGGACCAGGCTACTCAGGCCAGGCTGCGCGCGATGAGGGTGAGCGCGGAGGCCGCCACCACGACGAGGATCGCCGCGCGCGTCCGGCCGCCGTCGAGGAAGCGGCGGAGCGGGCCGGCGACGAGGAAACCGACCAGGACGAACGGGCAGAGCGCGAGCCCGGCGATGACCTGCCGGCCGGGCAGGTGGCCGAGGGCGGCGAGGGTGAGCAGCGACATCAGCGCGCCGGTGGTGAAGAAGATCGCGAGCGTGGCGCGCACCCGCGATCCCTTCTCGCGGGCGTAGAGCAGCGCGATCGGCGGGCCGCCGATCGCCGAGGCGGTGCCGACGGCGCCCGCGAGCACCCCGGCGGCCGCCAGCGTCCCGGCGTTGCGCGGGACGGCGCCCCGCCAGACGGTGCCGGCGAGCGCGGCGAGCACGGTGCCGCCGACCAGCACGCCGAGCGGCCGGGACGGCACCGCCGCGACCACCCACACGCCGAGCGGCGTGCCCGCGACCCGCCCGGCGAACGCCCAGCCGAGCCCCCGCAGGTCGGCGTGCCGGACCTCCCGCGCGAGCGTGGCGAGCGGCAGCACCGTCGCGGCGACGAGGATCGCGCCGGGCATGAGGGAGGGGAACAGCAGCGTCACCACGGGGGTGCCGACGAGCCCGACGCCGAGCCCGACGCTGCTCTGCACCACCGCGCCGAGCAGCGCGGCCAGGCCGCCGACCAGCAGGAATTCCATGGGGGGCATCACGCCTGGAACGGTACAACCCGGCATTTCCGCCCGGGATGGCCGCCCAAGCGGCGACCCGCGTCCGGGCCGGGGTTCCCCCCGGCCCGGACGCGGGTCGTGCTACATGCCCGTGCTACATGCTGGTGCCGCGGTCGTCGCGGTCCTCGCCCATGCGGTCGTCGGGCCCGTAGTCGCCGTCCGCGCCGATCTGGCGGTCGCCGTCGTCCAGGCCCCCGTCCATGTCGCGGTTCATGCCGGGGTCCATCCCCCCGTCCACGCCGTCCATGTCGCGGTCGTCCGTCCGGTCGCCGTCGCGGCGGTCCCCCTGGTCGTTCTGGTACCTGTCCATGGGTGCCTCATGCCCGGTCCGCGGCCCGGCACGGCCACGGGCGGGCAACGGGCGGCTCGATCTTCGGTCAGGCGAACGCGTGGTCAGGCTGACGCGCGGTCCAGCAGCGCGAGCTGGTCGGCCGTCAGCTCGGTGCGGGCGGCGGCGAGGAGCGGCGGGAGCTGGTCGACGCCGCGCGCGCTCGCGATCGGCGCGACGACGGTCGGCTGCGCGCCGAGCCAGGCGAGCGCGACGGCGGCGACCTCCACGCCCTGCTCGGCGGCGACGGTGTCGAGCGCCTCCAGCACCTTCGGGCCGCGCGCGCTCTTCAGGTACTCGGCGGCGCGCCCGGCGCGCGGGCTGTCGACGTCGGCGCCGGGCCGGTACTTGCCGGTGAGGAACCCCGACGCGAGGCCGTAGTACGGGACGGCGGCGAGGCCGTGGCGGGTCACGGCGTCGCGGAGCTCGCCCTCGTAGGTGTCGCGGGACACCAGGTTGTAGTGCGGCTGGAGCGCCGCGTACCGGGCGAGGCCGTCGCGCTCGCTGGCGGCGAGGGACGCCTCCAGCCGCTCGGCGGAGATGTTGGACGCGGCGATCTCGCGGACCTTGCCCGCGCGCACCAGCTCGTCCAGGGCGCCGATGATGTCCTCGACCGGCACGGAGGTGTCGTCGAAGTGGGTGTAGTACAGGTCGATGCGGTCGGTGCCGAGGCGGCGGAGCGACGCCTCGGCGGCGGCCTTGATGTTCGCCGGGGCGAGCCCCTTGAACCGCGGATGCGCGCCGACCTTCGTCGCGATGACGACGTCGTCGCGGTTGCGGCGGCCGGCGACCCAGGCGCCGATGGTCTCCTCGGACTCCCCGCCCTGGTGGCCGGGCACCCAGGCCGAGTAGCCGTCGGCGGTGTCGACGAAGTTGCCGCCGCCCGCGGCGTAGGCGTCGAGGACGGCGAAGGACGCGTCGCGGTCGGCCGTCCAGCCGAAGACGTTGCCGCCGAGCGACAGCGGGAAGACGTCCAGGGAACCGATCTTCTTGGTGAGGTCAGCCATGTTCTTTCGCAAGGTCGGGAACGGTGCCGGTATTCCGTGTCCTCCCCGCCCGCCGGCGCGTCACTCCTGCGCGGCGGCGGCGACGGTGCGGGCGAGCGCGGCGGCGGCGCGGGCGTCCAGCGGGGCGTGGCCGACGAGGATGCGGTACCAGAGCACCCCGTAGATCTGGTCGACGAGCAGGTCGACGTCGGTGCCGGGCCGCAGGTCGGCGCGGTCGAACAGGGTGCGCAGGGTGGCGCGGCGGACGGCGATGAAGGCGCGCATCCGCTCGCCGGCGGACGGGTCGCGCTGCGCCTCGGCCATGGTGCCGCGCAGCACCGCCGCCGTCCTCGGGTGGCCGCTCACCGCGAAGGTGGCGGTGACGAACGCGGTGAGGTCGCCCTCCAGCGTGCCGGTGTCGGGCAGCGGGATGTCGCCGTCCGCCCGCTCGGCGAGGGCCTCCAGCAGGACGGCGCCCTTGGACGGCCACCAGCGGTAGATCGTCTGCTTGCCGACGCCGGCGGCCGCGGCGATGGTGTCGATCGTGACGGGCTCGCCGCCGGACCGGCCGAGCAGCTCGACCGCGACGTCCAGGATGGCCCGCCGCGCGGCCTCGTTGCGGCGGCGCCCGGTGTGCGCGCGGCGCCCGTCCTCCTCGCTCTGCATGGTCCCACCCTACCGGCTTGACGAAACCGGCGGTCTCGGCAAATACTTGTCGAGACATCAAGTCTCGACAAAGGGAGGCGTCATCATGACGCTGGACGGACGCCGGGTGCTGGTCATGGGCGGCAGCTCGGGGATCGGCGCGGCCACCGCCGCGCTCGCCGCCGCGCGCGGCGCCGAGGTCGTGCTCACCGGCCGCGACGAGGCGCGCCTCGCGGCGACCGCCGCCGGGATCGAGGGCAAGGCCACCGCCCGCCGGGTGGACGCCGCCGACGAGGGCGCGCTCGCCGCGTTCTTCGCCGAGGGCACCGCCTACGACGCGCTGGTCCTCGCCCTCAGCGGCGGCTCGGGCGGCGGCCCGATCGCCGACCTGGACCTCGCCGACCTGCGCGCCGGGTTCGAGGGCAAGTTCTGGCTGCACCTGCGGATCCTGCAAGCGGCGCTGCCGCATCTGACCGAGGACGCCGCGGTCACCTTCCTGACCGCCTCGTCCGCGCGGGCCGCGATGCCCGGCACGAGCGGCCTCGCCGCCATCAACGGGGCGCTGGAGGCGATGGTCGGGCCGCTCGCGGCCGAGCTCGCGCCGCGCCGGGTGAACGCGGTGTCGCCGGGCGTCATCGCGACGCCCTGGTGGGACGCGGTGCCGGCCGCGCAGCGCGAGGCCCTGTTCGCCGAGTACGCGGCCGGCCTTCCGGCCGGCCGCGTGGGCACCGCCGAGGAGGTCGCCGGGGCCGTCGTGCTGACCCTGGAGAACGGCTACGTGACCGGCGCCGTCATCCCGGTGAACGGCGGCTTCGCGCCGTGACCCCGGCTCCGGTCAGCCGCGCTTGCGGGCGGTGACCAGCAGGTACTCCCACTCCATGGCGCCGCCGCCGAGGTCGTGGCGGCGGGCCAGGTCGTCCAGCGCCTCGTCCAGGGCGGCGGCCCGCTCGGGGTCGCCGCCCAGGTTGCGGTAGGCGGTGATGGTCGGCCCGTAGCGCTCCTTGAAGAAGTCGCGGAACTCCGCGGGCTTGCCGAACCGGTCGATGCGCACCGTCCGCCGGACGGCCGCCAGCTCCTCGACGCGGTCGCCGAGCAGCCCGGCGACGTGGCCGGGGTCGCCCCACAGCGGCGGCGGCTGCGCGCCGGGCGGGGGCGGCGGCGCGTAGGGCTTCATCGCCGCGAACATCTGCCCGATGAACCCCTCGGGCGTCCAGCTGACCAGCCCGATCGTCCCGCCCGGCCGGCACACCCGGACGAGCTCGCCCGCGGCCTCGCGGTGGTGCGGCGCGAACATGACGCCGACGCACGACAGCACGACGTCGAACGCGGCGTCGCCGAACGGCAGCGCCTCGGCGTCGGCCGTCCGCCACTCCAGCTCGGCGCCGCGCGCGGCGGCGTCCGCGCGGCCGATCTCCAGCAGCTCGGGCGTGAGGTCGGACGCCACCACGTCGGCGCCCGCGAGCGCCGCGGGGATCGCGGCGTTGCCCGACCCCGCCGCGACGTCCAGCACCCGCTGCCCGGCGCGCACCCCGCACGCCTCCACCAGCACCGGCCCGAGCGCCGGGATGACCTCGGCGGCCACCGCCGCGTAGTCGCCCGACGCCCACATCGCGCGGTGCCTGCCCTTCAGGACGGTGTCGTCCCGGTCCTGCTCGCCCATGGCGTTCTCCCCTCGTTCCCCGTACACCGCTGAGCGTAGGAACGCCGGTACCGGCCACCTAGTCCTGGATCTGTACTGGCCGGGGCGGGGAGGCGCGGCCTAGCCTTCGAGGATGGGGTCGTACTACCAGTTCTGCCCGGTGGCCAAGGCGATGGAGCTGCTGGACGAGCGCTGGACGCTGCTCATCGTCCGCGAGCTGCTGGCGGGCAGCCGCCACTTCAACGAGGTGCGCCGCGGGGTCCCGCGGATGTCGCCCACCCTGCTGTCCAAGCGCCTCCAGCAGCTCGTACGGGCGGGCGTGGTGGAGCGGCGCGAGATCGGCACCGAGGTCTGCTACGAGCTGACCGAGCCCGGCCGCGAGCTGCGTCCCGTCGTGGAGGCGCTGGCGGTCTGGGGCACCCGCTGGATCGGCGAGATGGGCGACCGGGACCTCGACCCGCGGCTGCTGATGTGGGACATGCGCCGCCGCATCGACCACGGCGCCGTCCCGGCCGCGCGCACGGTGGTGCGGTTCCGCTTCCCCGAGGCGCCCGCGGGCAGCCGCGACTGGTGGCTGGTCATCCACCGCGACGACGCCGACGTCTGCGACTTCGACCCCGGCCACGAGGTCACCGTCACCGTGACGGCCGTGCTGCGCTCGCTGGTCGGCGTCTGGCGCGGCGACCAGAGCTGGACGGCCGCGCTCCGCTCGGGCGACCTCCGCCTGGACGGGCCCGAGCCGCTGCGCCGCCGCCTGCCCGAGTGGTTCCTGCTGATGGAGACGGCGCCCGTGCCGCGCCCCTAGGAGCGCCGGTCCCGGAACGGGAGAGGGCCGCTCTCTCCCGGATGCCCGGGAGGGAGCGGCCCTCGGAAATCGCGTTCTGCCTACTTGCGAAGCAGGTTGCGCAGCACGTACTGCATGATGCCGCCGTTGCGGTAGTAGTCGGCCTCGCCCGGGGTGTCGATGCGGACGACGGCGCGGAACTCCTTGCCGTCGGCCTTCACCGTGACCTCGCGCGGGGTCTCGCCCTCGTTCAGCTTCTCCACACCGGTGATCTCGAAGGTCTCGGTGCCGGTGAGGCCGAGCGACTCGGCCGACTCGCCCTCGGGGAACTGCAGGGGCAGCACGCCCATGCCGATGAGGTTCGAGCGGTGGATGCGCTCGTAGGACTGGGCGATGACGGCGCGGACGCCGAGCAGCGCGGTGCCCTTGGCGGCCCAGTCGCGCGACGAGCCCGAGCCGTACTCCTTGCCCGCGAGGACGACCAGCGGGACGCCGGCCTCCTGGTAGTTCTGCGAGGCGTCGTAGATGAACGACTGCGGCGCGCCGTCCTGGGTGAAGTCGCGGGTGTAGCCGCCCTCGACGCCGTCCAGGAGCTGGTTGCGGAGCCGGATGTTGGCGAACGTGCCGCGGATCATGACCTCGTGGTTGCCGCGGCGCGAGCCGTAGCTGTTGAAGTCCTTGACCGCCACGCCGTTGGCGTCCAGGTACTGCGCGGCCGGGGTGCCGACCTTGATGGAGCCCGCCGGCGAGATGTGGTCGGTGGTGACCGAGTCGCCGAGCTTGGCGAGCACGCGGGCGCCGTGGATGTCGGCGACCGGCGCGGGCTCGGTCTGCATCCCGTCGAAGTAGGGGGCCTTCCGCACGTAGGTGGAGGAGGCGTCCCACTCGAAGGTGTCGCCGGTCGGGATGTCCAGGCCGCGCCAGCGGTCGTCGCCCTTGAAGACGTCGGCGTAGTTGCGGACGTACATCTCCTGGCCGATCGCCGAGTTGACGATCTCGGCGACCTCCTCGGGCGCCGGCCAGATGTCGCTGAGGTGCACCGGCTTCCCGTCCGCGCCCTCGCCGAGGGAGTCGTTGAGGATGTCGATGTCCATCGTGCCGGCCAGCGCGTAGGCGATGACGAGCGGCGGCGAGGCCAGGTAGTTCATCTTCACGTCGGGGCTGATGCGGCCCTCGAAGTTGCGGTTGCCCGACAGGACGGCGGTGACGGCGAGGTCGCTGTCGTTGATCGCCTTGGAGATCTCCGGCTGGAGCGGGCCGGTGTTGCCGATGCAGGTGGTGCACCCGTACCCGACCAGGTTGTAGCCGATCTTGTCGAGGTAGGGGCTGAGGCCGGCGCGCTCCAGGTAGTCGGTGACGGCCTGGGAGCCGGGGGCCAGCGAGGTCTTCACCCACGGCTTGCGGGTGAGGCCCTTCTCCACCGCCTTCTTCGCCAGCAGGCCGGCGGCGACCATGACGAAGGGGTTGGAGGTGTTGGTGCAGGAGGTGATGGCCGCGACCGCGACGGCGCCGTGGTCGAGGACGAACTCGGTCCCGTCCTCCAGCCGCACCGGCGTCGGGTCGTTCGGGCGGCCCTCGTCGCCGGAGCCGTGCACGCGCGGCTTGTCGCCGTTGCCGCTCCCGCTGATCGCGGGGGCGTCGGAGGCGGGGAAGGACTCGGCGACCGACTCGTCGGCCGGGCCCTTGACGCTGCCGCCGGCGTAGTTGGCGACGTCGCTGCGCCACGCCTGCTTGGCCTCGGCGAGGGAGATGCGGTCCTGCGGGCGCTTCGGGCCGGCGAGCGAGGGGACGACCGTCGCGAGGTCCAGCTCCAGGTACTCGGAGAACTCCGGCTCGACCGACGGGTCGAGCCACATGCCCTGCTCCTTGGCGTAGGACTCGACGAGCGCGATCTGCTCGTCGGTGCGGCCGGTGAGGCGCAGGTACGCGAGGGTCTGGTCGTCGATCGGGAAGATCGCGCAGGTGGAGCCGAACTCGGGGCTCATGTTGCCGATGGTGGCGCGGTTGGCCAGCGGCAGCGCCGCGACGCCCTCGCCGTAGAACTCCACGAACTTGCCGACGACGCCGTGCTGCCGCAGCATCTCGGTGATCGTGAGGACGAGGTCAGTGGCGGTGGTGCCCGACGGCAGCTCGCCGGTCAGCTTGAAGCCGACCACGCGCGGGATCAGCATGGAGATCGGCTGGCCGAGCATCGCGGCCTCGGCCTCGATGCCGCCGACGCCCCAGCCGAGGACGCCGATGCCGTTCTCCATCGTGGTGTGCGAGTCGGTGCCGACGCAGGTGTCGGGGTAGGCGACGCCGTCGCGGTCGAACACCACGCGGGCCAGGTGCTCGATGTTCACCTGGTGCACGATGCCGGTGCCGGGCGGGACGACCTTGAACTGGTCGAACGCGGTCTGGCCCCAGCGCAGGAACTGGTAGCGCTCCTTGTTGCGCTCGTACTCCACCTGCACGTTGCGCTCGAAGGCGTCCGGCGAGCCGAAGTAGTCGACGATGACCGAGTGGTCGATGACCATCTCGGCCGGCGCCAGCGGGTTGATCTTGGTGGGGTCGCCGCCCAGGTCGCGCACGGCCTCACGCATGGTCGCCAGGTCCACCACGCACGGCACGCCGGTGAAGTCCTGCATGATCACGCGGGCCGGGGTGAACTGGATCTCCTTGCTGGGCTGCGCCTGCGCGTCCCACCCGGCGAGCGCGCGGATGTGCTCGGCGGTGACGTTCGCACCGTCCTCGGTGCGCAGCAGGTTCTCCAGCAGCACCTTCAGGCTGTACGGGAGACGGGCCGAGCCCTCGACGGCGTCCAGCCGGTAAATCTCGTACGACTTCTCGCCCACCTGCAGTGTGCTGCGGCTGTCGAAGCTGTTCGCGGACACGGACTCCTCCTCCGTCACCGCCGCGCGTCCGGTCCGGGACATGACTGCACGGCATCGGTGCTCACTGTCTGTTATGCGGCCCCGGGCCGGCGGGCGCCGGGGTCGTCCCCGCTGGTAGGTCGGGGCGTTACTGCTCTCTGCTTATCCCTACGTATCCTGCCGCAGCCGCGCGGTCGCCCGGGACTCAGGGCCGCCTAACTTCGGCAGGTTTTCTCTTGACGTCAAGCTATCTCCGATTTATCTCGACATCAAGTTACCTGGTTCCGGCTCCCGGACCGTGTCCGTTATGTCCGCCCTGGAACGGGGGCGGGCCTGCCGGCGTCCCAGAATTCCGGGGGGCTGGTCGGCGACGCGTCACGGGAGGCGCCATGTCCGGAGCGGCGGAGATCGACGCGGCGGAGATCGGCGGGCTCCGCCAGGAGATCACCTCGCGGATCGGCCTGATGAACGCGATCGTCGCGCTGGAGCTGGCGGCACTCGGCACCGGCCTGTCGGTCCTCCGCGAGTCCACGCACGTGCTCGCCGGGCTCGCGATCATCTCCAGCTTCCTCTGGCTGCTCTGGATGGACCAGTCGCTGTCCACCTTCAAGATCGCCGCCTATCTGGCGATCGAACTCGGGCCGCGCCTGGAGGAGGGCGCGGGCCGGCCCACCCTGCGCTGGGAGCTGTTCCTGCGGCAGGTCGAGGCCGGCGGGACCGCCTCCGTCGGCGCCCTGTACCGCCACGCCCCGCCGCCGGGCGCCTGCGGCATCAGCCGGACGATCCGCGCCGACTGGTACGTCACGCTGCTGTTCGGCGGGACCTCCCCGGTGATGGTGCTGCTGTACGTCCTGGACAGCCTGCGCCACCACACCGCCACGGCGGCGCTGACCGTCTTCTGCGCCGCGGCGGCGCTGATCTGGCTGGTCGCCATCAGCCGCTTCCGGGACTTCGTGCAGAACAGCAAGGCCATCGACGCCGCGATCAGGAACGCCGCCCCCGCGCGCTCTACGCGGTGACCCCCTCCAAGTCCGGCTCGACCCGCAGCACCGCCCAGACGGACTTGCCGCCGGAGACGCGCGGGTGCCAGCCCCACGCCTCCACCAGCATGGCGAGCATGGCGAGCCCCCGACCCGATTGCGCCGTGAGGCTGAACGGCCGAGGCTCGGGCGCCTCGCTGCTCTGATCGATGACCTCCAGTACGGGACCGGCCTCGGACACGTACGCGCGAACCGCGATCCCCCGCCCGGCGCCACCCGCGTGCTGCACCGCGTTGGTGACCAACTCGGACGCGACCACAGCGGCCGTGTAGGCGCAGTCCTCGGTGCCGCCCCGATTCCACACCCAGTCGCCCACCCAGTCCCGCCCGACCTTCACCGCCTCCCCCACCGCCTCCAACATCACCATGCTCGCCTCCCCGACCGCCGCCGGCGGCTTCACCGCCCTGCACCCGTTCGACACACGATCACCCCTCACGTTCTGCTTGTGATTGGTGACACACTGCTCCCAGCGGATTACTGTTGTCGCCAGCCCGCGCATGTCCTGGAAAACCTGCGATCTTCAACGCGAGGTGTCCGTGACCAACGAGCCCCCCGACCCGTGCTCCTCGATGTACGCCTGGATCGCCTACAGCCTGCGATTTCAGCGAGTAGAACGCGGCCTCTCCGGAGACGCCCTGGCCAAGATCCTCAAGCATTCCCGGTCCACGATTTCCAGACTCGAATCCGGAGAGGCCAAGCTGACCGACAAACAGGCGGCCACGCTGGACAGGGAATGGCGGACCGGAAAATTCTTCACGATCGCGCTGTGGTTCGCGCGGCTAGGCCATGACCCGAACCGGCAGGCTTCCTACTTCGCCTTCGAGGCCCGCGCCTCCATGATCAGAATGTTCAACGGCCAGTACATTCCCGCGCTGTTCCAGACCGAGTCGGTCGCCAGGGCGATGCTGGTCGCGGGACGGAACGACGACATCGAGGGCGCCCTTGCCAAGCGGCTCACCCGGCAGAAACTCATGGAACGCACGCCGCGCCCCGAACTGTGGTTGATCATGCCAGAGACCGTTCTGTGGTGGCCGATCGGCGGCGCGGAGGTGTGGCGAGAGCAACTCGCCCATCTCCTCGCCCTGGCCGAGTTGCCGAACGTGACGCTCCGGATCATGCCTCGCACGGCCGGAGCGCACGAGGGCCTCGACGGCACGTTCAAAGTCATCTCGGTCCAAGGGGGCGAGGTCGGTTTCGTCGAGGCTCCGACCGGGGGGCGTCTCGTGGCGGAAGAGAGCGAGGCGCAGGCACTCCGCCTCAGGTTCGAGCGCATCGGGGCGCTCGCTCTCCCCGTAGACTCCAGCCGGAAGCTGATCGTAGAAACGTTGGAGTCCCTGTGAACAGCGGTCCTGTATGGAGAAAGTCCAGCCGGTCGGCAGAAGGAACGAACTGCATCGAGCTGGCGCGCCTTTCCGAGGGCACCGGCCTGCGCGACAGCAAGGCCCCGAACGCCGGCCACCTGACCCTTGACCGCCCCTCCCTCGCTTCCCTGGTCAAGACCGTGAAGGCGCTTTAAGCAGGCAAGAAGCACGGCCCGGCCCCTGCGGGGCCGGGCCGTTCGCGTTCCGCAGGCGCTGCGGCGGCGAGCCGTCCGTCCGTGTAATGACCCCTCGGTCATCACTCGTTGACTTGCGGCGTGTTGGGCGCTTTCGATCTTCAAAGTGCCCAACACGCCGCAAGTCAACGAGGGGCGACCAGGGGGTCACTTGGTTGGGCCACCAAGGGGCCGGGGGGCGTGAGATCATCCGGGCGTGGGCGGCGGACCGGAAGTGAGTGCTCTGGCGATCAATGTCGTGATCCCGGAGGCGCTCCGCTGGACGGACACGCGGCGCGGGGAGGAGTTCACGCTCATGACGCTCAACGTCCGGCTCCTCCCGGACGGGAGCCTCGCCGCCAAGGCGTACGGCCGGCCCGTCGGTGGCGGCCGGGGCGGCTACGTCTCGTTCCCCGTCCCCGACGAACCCGAGCCGGCGTCCCTGATCGCGGACGCCGCCGACCGCGCCGGAAGCTTGTGGACCGCTCACCGCGGTCTCGGTTGAGGAAGGTCGAGCCGATGGGCGAGCGGCGTTCGCGCCTGCGCGGGCTGCACTGGGTCAAGCGGTGGATCTATCGCGGGGACAGGCCGCACGCCGTCGCGCGGCTGCTCAACCGGTACTGGTCGAACCGGTACCGCTCGGGGGGCCGCCTCGCGCGCTCGCGTGACGTCGAGCTCGAGGTCCGGGGGCGTTCGAGCGGGCGGCCGATCAGGTTCCCGATCGTGCTGGCCGACGTCGACGGCGCCTGGTACGCGGTGTCCATGCTCGGCGCGGACGCCAACTGGGTCCGCAACGTGCGGGCCGCGGGCGGCGAGGCGCGCGTCCGCCACGGCGGCTCGTGGGACGTGCGGCTCACCGAGGTGCCCCCCGCCGGGCGCGCCCCGATCCTCAAGCGGTACCTCGACGTAGCGCCGGGCGCGCGTCCGCACTTCCCCGTCGACAGGTCCGCGCCGCTGAGCCGGTTCGAGGACATCGCGGCCGACCGCCCCGTCTTCCGCGTGGACGGCTTCGCGCCGGACGAGCGGGCGTGAGGGTCACCGGTCGCGCAGGTCGGCGACGGCGACGGCGACGCAGTGAGGGTCGCCGTCGTCGGGACGCAGCCGCCCCCTCTCCTCGATCAGCGCGGGTAACGCCGCCCCGGGAGCCGTCACGGCGCCGCTGACGCGGACGTCGGCGGCGATGACGGCGTGGTCGGCGCCCGCGTCCGGGTAGAGGCGCAGATCGTCGGCGCCGCGTCGCAGGAAGCCCCGCAGGATCGGGGCGGGCTCCGTCTCGGGGTTCGGGGCGGCGAGGCCGCGGAGAAGCGCCGCCGTCGTGCGGGCGACCACCAGGCGGACGGCCCCGCCGCCCTCCTGGACGGGCAGCACGCCGCGGAGGTGCACGCCGTCGGCGAGTTCCCGGCCCAGGTCGTAGAGCAGGCGGGAGATCAGGAGCCGGTGAGGCGCTTGGCGAGGTCGCGGACGTAGGTCTGGGTGAACTGGGTGCTCGAACCGGTGATGGACACGGCGCCGCCGGTGATGGGGCCGCCCTCGACGGACGGCGCCGAGATCACCTTGCCGCCCAGCACCATCGCGATCTTGCGGCGGCTGTCGCCCGCCGGCTGCTGGGCGGCGCGGGTGGTCAGGGCGGTGAAGCGGGCGGCGTCGGCGGGGTCGAAGGTGAGCTGCAGGGACCAGGACGCCGCGTTCGCCGCGACGGGCGACTGGATGCGCAGGTCCTTCAGATGGTTGATCGTCATGGGCGAGAGGCCGAGGCCGTAGCACGCGGACCCGTCCGCCGCCGGGACCGCGCCGGACGCGCACGGGGGCGCGGACTCCGTCGCCACCTCCTGGAACGTCAGCGGCTCGCGCAGCGCGGTCGGCCCGGACACCCCGTCGTCGTCCGACCCGGAGGAGAGGAAGCCCGGCTTCACCACGAGCACGACGACGGCGAGGACGGCGGCGACCGCGACGACCGCCGCCGCGACGAGCAGCGCGATCAGCACCCCCCGGTTCGTCCGCTGCGGGGGCGCGGGAGCCGGCTGCGGGTCGTACGGCAGCGGCGGCGGATCGTACGGCTGGCCCATGCGACACCTCGGCCGGTCGGGGGGACGGGCGGGCAGTGTACCGCCGCGCCCATCCCCCGCAGCCCCTGCGGGCAAGGGCTTCCGGCCCGCACACGGCCGTTATGGGCCGTGCGCGGGAGGCGACGGTCAGCCGATGCGGGCGGTGGCGATCAGCGCCCAGTACGGGCTGTCCCACTTGCAGGTGTAGCTGATGATGGTGCCCGCCGACACCATCGACTTGCCCTTGGTCGCGCAAGCGCCGGAGGTCTTGTAGGTGCCCACCTGGTAGGTGTAGGTGGCCGCCGACGCCGGCTGTGCCAGCAGCGGGAGCGCGGCCGCCGCCGCGATGGAGGCGGCCGCCAGCTTGGCAACGTGCTTCTTCGGCAAGATGCTGTCCTTCCGTTGTACGGGCGCGCGTCGCGAAGGCACGGACGCGCGGCCCGGAGCGGCCCTGGGGGAGGCCGCTTGATGATCATCTTTATCGGGCGGACCACGCCGCGGCAAGAGGCGACGTGCCGGGGCGGCTCCGTCGCGACGGTGCCGCATCCCTTGCGGGCAAGGGCTTTCAGGCCGTTTTGAAGACGCGGGCGAGGTGCCGCTCGACCAGGTCGAGCGCCTCGTCCGGCGTGTAGAGGCCGATCAGGAGCGGGCCGACGAGGCCCTGCGCGAGGAAGTACAGGGTGGCGGCCGCCTCCTTCGGGTCGGCGCCCGGATGCAGTTCCCCGGCCGCCGCCGCCTCGCGGAGCTGCATCTCCGAGACGGCGAGGATGCGCGCGTACCCCGCGCGGAGCTGGTCGGCGTAGGCCGGGTTCACCGCGGCCGCCGAGAAGAACGCGACGTTGACGCACGCCTCCTGCCGTCCCGGCTCGTCCACCGGCAGCATCACGCGCAGCGCGGCGCGGACGACGTCCAGCCGCGACGGCGCCTCCAGCGCGCCGACGGCCGCCTGGAGCCGGACGAGGACGCGCTCGCGCATGTGCGACAGCGCGAACAGCAGCATGTCCTGCTTGGAGGCGAAGTAGTGCTGGACGGCGCCCATGGAGACGCCTGCCTCCTCGGCGACGTCGCGCAGGCTCACCGCCTCCAGCCCCCGGCTCCCGATCACGGCGAAGACCGCTTCGGCGATGGCCCGGCGCCGCTCCTCGTGGTCGACCTTCTTCGGCACCGCGCCTCCTCCCCCCGCCACCCTAATGCCATGCGACCGCATTGCGAAAAGCGTCCCGAGGCTTTTACCATGCAGATGCATTGCCAAAACGGGAGGAGCCCGCCATGCCACCGCCGCCCACGCAGTACACCCGCAACGGGGACACGTCCCTCGCCTACGAGGTCTTCGGCGATCCCGCCGCCGGCGCGCCGCTGCTGATGATCATGGGGCTGGACTTCCAGATGGTCTGGTGGCCGGACGGCTTCTGCGAGCTGCTCGCCGCCGCGGGCTTCGCGGTCGTCCGGTTCGACAACCGCGACACCGGCCTGTCCACGCACTTCGACTCGCCGCGGACCGAGAGCCCCTGGAAGGCGCTCGCGGGCGGCACGAAACCCGCCTACACCGCGGCGGACATGCTGGCCGACGCCCTCGCCGTCATGGACGCGGTGGGCTGGACGAGCGCGCACGTCATGGGCGCCTCGATGGGCGGTGCCATCGCGCAGGGACTCGCGCTGCTGCACCCCGAACGCGTCCGCTCGCTGGTCAGCGTCATGGCGCTGCCCGTGACGGCCGGGACGCTGCGCACCCTCGGCTACATCCGGTTCGGGTTCTTCCGGAACTTCCGCGGCACCGGGTCGGCGGCCACGCCGGAGGAGCACGTCGAGACGCTGGTGACGATCCACCGGGCCTTGGCCTCGCCGGAATTCCCGTTCCCCGAGGAGCGCTCGCGGGCGCAGGCCGCTATCAGCCACGCGCGCGCCCCGCGCGACCCGCGCACCACCCAGCGCCAGCTCGCGGCCGGGCGCGGGCAGAAGTACCCGCCGCTGTCGAACGTCGCCGTCCCGACGCTGGTGATCAACGGCGCCGACGACCCGATCGTCAAGGCCCGGGGCGGCCGCGACACCGCCCGGCGGATCCCGGGCGCGGAGTACGTGGAGTACCCGGCCATGGGCCACGACCTGCCCGAAGAGCTGTGGGACGACATGGTCGCCCGCGTCCGGGCGCTGGCGGACCGCGCGGGCTAGCCGCTCACGCCAGCAGCGCGGCGACGGCCTCGGGGGCCTCGCGCATCGCGTTGTGCCCGGTCGGCAGGTCGTGCACCCGCCAGCCCGGGTCTGCCTGGAGGCGGGCGCGCAGCTCGGCGAAGGGCGTGCGGTCCGGCCAGCCGGAGCAGTGGACGAACTCGCGGCGGGGCACCTCGGCGGCGGCGCCGGTGAGCCGGATCGCCTGGGTGAACGAGGCGAGGGGGTGGGGACGGCGGCGCGGGTCGCCGCCGGGCGGCGGGAGCACGGCGTAACCGGTGCTCGCGGCGCCGGCGGCGAAGGCCCGCCGGTAGCCCTCGGTGGTCGCCGACCAGCACGACTCGCCGTCGCGCGGCACGTAGGCGTCCAGGTGCACGAGCCGCGCGACGCGGCCGGGCGCGCGGTCGGCGGCCGCGGCGATCACCATCCCGCCGTAGCTGTGGCCGACCAGCGTCGCGCCGGTGACGCGCTCCTCGTCCAGGAGGCGCAGGACGTCGCCGGCGTGGGTGTCGAGGTTGGCGGCCGCCACCGTCGCGGCGCCGTCGCCGGGCCGCAGGCCCGTCAGGGTCAGGGCGTGGACGGTGTGGCCGGCGCGCTCCAGCAGCGGGACCACCGGGTCGAAGCACCACGCGCCGTGCCAGCCGCCGGGTACGAGGACGAACGTCGCCATGGTCTCCCCCTGCTCAGATGCGCGTCCGCTTCAGATCATCACTTCGGGGGTGTGGCGTGCCACCGGTAGGCTGCCGGATGATGCCCGATTCCCGCCAACCGCCCAGCGTCCCCGTGTCGTCGGACGTGTGGCCGTCCGGCGGGCGGCACCTGTGGGCGTCCGGCGGGGCGAGCGCGGCGCAGACGCACGCGCGCGGGCACCTGGTCTACGCGGCGACCGGCGTCCTGGCGGTCCGCACCGAGCGCGGGACGTCGATCGTGCCCGCCGACCGCGTCGCCTGGACGCCCGCCGGATGCGCGCACCGGCACCGTGCGCACGGCGACACCGACATGCGGATCGTCTTCCTGCCGCCGTCCCTGGCGCGCCGTATCCCCGACCGGCCCGCGGTGTTCCTCGCCTCCGGCCTCGCGCGCGAGGTCTTGCTCGCCCTGACCGGGCCGCACGACCGCGACCGCGACCGCGCCGCCCGCGCGCGCCTCCTCCGCGTCCTCGTCGACGAGCTCCGCGAGACGCGGGAGCAGCCGCTGCACCTGCCCGAACCGCGGGACGACCGGTTGCGGGCCGTCGCGCGGATCCTGGCCGAGCGGCCCGCGGACAACGGCACGCTCGCCGAGCTCGGGAGGGAGGTCGGCGCCAGTCCCCGCACCCTCAGCCGGCTGCTGCGCGGCGAGCTCGGCATGACGTTCTACGAGTGGCGCACGCAGCTGCGCGTCTACCACGCGCTCGTGCTCCTCGCCGACGGGCACGACACCACCCGCACCGCCCACGCCTGCGGATGGGCCAACCCGAGCGGCTTCATCGCCGCCTTCACCGACGTCGTCGGCACCACCCCGGGCCGCTACCGCGCCCGCGCCGCCCCGGCGGTCACGTGAGGTCGATCCAGAAGCGGTCCTCGCCGGCGGGACGACCCGCGGGGACGCCCCCGTTGGCGCGGATGACGCGCTTGGACGGCTCGTTGTCGGGCCGGCAGGTGAGCAGGACCCGGTCCAGCCCCCGGACGCGGCACTCGTCCAGCCCCGCGCGCAGCATCCGCGTCGCGTGGCCCTGGCGCCGATGCGGGAACACCACGTGGTACCCGACGTGGCCGCCCTCGGCCTCCAGCTCGGGAGTCAGCCGGTGCCGGATGACGAGCGTGCCGAGGTATTCGGCGCCCCGCGCGTACCAGAGGTAGGTGGAGGGGACGCCCCAGCGCTCGTGCACGCCGCGCCGTCCGGCGACGAACGCGGCGAAGTCGGCCTCGGCGGCGTCGAGCCAGCGCTCGTCCTCGCCTTCGGCGCGCAGATCGGCGCGCTCGCCCGCCAGGTAGGAGTCACGCAGGTCCGTCGTCGGCGTGATGAGGTGCGGTTCGTTCATCGGGCCCAGGCTAGGCGCGGCGGGGACGTTCCGGGAATCACCGGCGCGGGCGCCGCCGGAGGCGCTACACATTGGTGATCCACTTCGCCGGTGCGCAAGGAGACCCCCGTGACGTCCGACCCCGCCGCCTGGAACCGCGAGCTGGCCGCCGCCTTCGGCGCGCTGCTCGGCCGGCCGCTCGACGCGTACCCGCAGGCGGAGTACGCGCTCTACGCCTGGGCCGACGAGGTCTCCTACATGGCGCTGGAGGACCTGCTGGACGGCGAGCCGGACGCCCCCGCGGGCCCCGTCCCCGTCCTCGACGTCCCGCCCGGCTTCGACTGGGACCTGCTGCCCGCCGACGACGACCGCTCGCTGTGGCTGATCGAGGACGGCGCGTTCGACGGGGCGGCCGGCGCGGCGCTCACCGCCGTCGCCCTCGGGGACGGCGGCACGCGCGCGGTGACGGGCGCGGACTTCGCGCGCGTCCTCGCCCCGTACGCCGAGGAGCTGGACGCCGACGAGCTGATCGGGCAGGTGCGGTGGCTCCAGCGCGTCCGCACCGATGGCACGCTGCTCGACGCGATGCGCGCCGCGACCTGGACGCTGCACGGCCCGGACGGGCTCGTCGCGTTCGCGCCGGGCGCGGAGGTCGAGCCCGCGCACGAGAAGGCCCTCGCGGCGGTGCCCGACGCGCGGCTGCGCGACCACCTGCGGATGCTCTGCCTGACCGCGCACTGGGCGCGCAGCGACGGCGCGTATTTCCTCGGCCCCGGCGAGCACGCCTACGACTTCGAGTGGATCGCCGGGCGCCCCGGCCGCACGGCCGTCGCCGGATGGGAGTTCGGCGAGGGCCAGGGCGCCACCACCATCTTCGCGATCGCCTAGCAGGCGGCGATAGCGACGACGGTGACCGGCGACGGCCCCGCCCCCGTGTTCCCCTTCCGGATCCGCGCCGAGCACGGGTACCGCGTGGTCCGCCACAAGCCGCGCCAGGTCGTCGGGTTGATGGAGCCCGACGGCGAGGCGGGCCCTTCGACGCCGAGATCGCCGACCTGCACGCGGTGGCCGCGGGCGCGGGAGGCGGCGGGCTGGGCTCCCGCCCTCCGCGGCCGCTCCGGCTGACCGGCAGGTCCCCCGGCGGCGGGCGGTAGGTTCGGGGCCGTGCGGATCATCTCGCTGAACGCCTGGGGCGGCGCGCTGCTCGACGGGCTCGGGCCCTGGCTCGCCGCCTCCGGCGCCGACGTCCTCTGCCTGCAGGAGGTGACCCGCACGCCGGGCCTGCACGGCTGGACGCGCTTCGCCGACGCCGGCCGGACCCTGCCGCAGCGCGCCGACCTGCTCGCCGACGTGCGCGAGCGCCTCCCCCGCCACGAGCCGATCTTCGCCGCGAGCGACGCCGGCCCCGTCCACGACGGGCACGGGCGGCCGCACCGGCAGCGGTTCGGCGTGGCGACCCTCGTCGCCGAGACGCTGCCGGTCGCCGGGATCCGGACCGGGTTCGTGCACGGCGCGTACGCCGAGTACCGCGACGCGTGGCCGAACGACGGCCGGCCCCGCAACGCGCTGGCCGTCCGCGTCTTCGACGGGGACGCCGAGCGGTTCGTCACCGTCGTCAACCTGCACGGCCTGCGCGACCCGCGCGGCAAGGGCGACACCCCGGCGCGCCGCGCGCAGGCCGAGCGGCTCGCCGCGCTCGTCGACGGCGCGCGCGGCGACGGCGACCTGACCGTGGTGTGCGGCGACCTCAACCTGCTGCCGGACAGCGAGACGTTCGCGATCCTCGGCAAGATCGGCCTGACCGACCTCGTCGGGACCGCCGACACCCGCACCTCCCGCTACCCCAAGCCGCTCCGGCACGCGAGCTACCTGCTGGTCTCCGACCCCGGCGCCGTCGCGCGCTTCGAGATCGCCGCCTCCCCCGAGGTCTCCGACCACCGCGCCCTCGTCCTCGACCTCTAGCCGCTAGGGGCGTACTCCCCGGACGGAAGCTTCATATGCTTATATGGGAAATGTCATTCTCATAGGCCGGTCGCGGCAGCGCCCGTGGAGCCGGCGCCCCGAGGAGGCAGCATGGAACCCGTGTCCGACCGGCCCCTTCGCGTCGTGCAGTGGACGACGGGCAACGTCGGCCGCCAGGCGCTCGCGGCCGTCGTGGAGCGCCCCGGGCTGGAGCTCGTCGGGCTGTACGCGCACGGCGCCGGCAAGGCGGGGCGGGACGCGGGCGAGCTCGCCGGGCTCGGCCGGACGCTCGGCGTCGCCGCCACCGGCGACATCGACGCGATCATCGGCCTGGCGCCCGACTGCGTCCTCTACACGCCGCTGCACCCCGACGTCGGACATCTGGAGCGGCTGCTGCGCGCGGGCGTCAACGTCCTCACGACGGCGTCGTTCCTCACCGGCCGCGCCTACGGCGAGGCGGCGCGGGCGGCGCTGGAGGACGCCGCGCGGGCGGGCGGCGCCAGCCTGTTCGGCAGCGGCGTCAACCCCGGCTACATCGACCAGCTCGCCGCGGTCGCCTCGGGCGCCTGCCGCCACGTCGACGGCGTCACGGTGTTCGAGTCGTTCGACATCGGCATGTGGGCGGGCGACGCCAACCAGGACGGCCTCGGCTGGGGCCGCCCCGCCGGCGACCCCGGGCACGCCGCCGACGTCGAGGAGGCCACCGCGCCGTTCGGCGACGCCGTCGAGGCCATGGCCGAGCTGCTCGGGACGGCGCTCGACGGCGTCCGCTGCGAGGTCGCCTTCGCCCACGCGACCAAGGACCTGGACCTGCCCGGCCGCCCCGTCGCCGCCGGGACGGTCGCGGGCCTGGACGTCCGGTGGATCGGCACGGCCGGCGGCGCCGACGCCGTGGAGGCGCACGTCCGCTGGACGGTGACGCCCGACCTCGACCCCGCGTGGGACGTCGCGATGGCCTACCTGGTCGAGGTGCGCGGCCACCCGCAGATCAACCTGCGCGTCGAGGTGCTGCCGCAGGACATGGCGTCGATGAGCCTGGAGGACATGCTCGCCATCGGCTCGGTCATCACCGCCATGCCCGTCGTCAACGCGATCCCCGACGTGGTCGCCGCGCGCCCCGGCATCGTCACCTACGCCGACCTGCCGGCGCAGGCCGCCCCGCACGCCGGCCTGCTCCGCCCGCCGCCCGCCTAGAGCAGCGGGTAGCGGGGCGGGTTCGTGCCGCGCAGGGTGTGGTTGCCGATGTGGACGTACTTCCAGCGGGCCGGATCGTGCAGGGAGTGGGTGCGGACGTTGCGCCAGTGCCGGTCCAGGCCGTGCGCGGCGTCGGCGGCGCTGGTGCCGGCCAGCTCGATCACGTCGGCGGCGATCTGCACCGCGACCTCCTGCGAGTACGCCTTGGCCTCGGCGACCGCCAGCGACGCGGCGGCGGTGTTGCCGTCGGTCAGCTCGGGCGCGGCGTAGGCGGCGTCGACGGCGCGGCCGGCGCGCTCGAACAGCGCCTCCAGGGCGTGCAGGAGGGTGGTGAGGCGGCCGAAGCGCAGCACGGCGTGCGGCTCGTCGGCGACGCTGTCCACACCCGACTCGAACCAGGGGCGCGACCGGTCGCGGACGAACGCGGCGCCCTCCTCCAGGGCGGCGCGCGCGATGCCGACGTCGATGGCCAGGTGCAGGAGCTGGTCGTAGGCGCCGAGGATCAGCGGCGGCGGGTCGGCGGGCACGGGGCCGAGGTGCAGGACGCGGTTCGCGGGGACGTCGACGCCGGTGAGGACGAGCGAGCCGCTGGCGGTGGCGCGCTGCCCGAACGCCGACCAGTCGTCGCCGAACTCCAGGCCCGCGGCGTCGCCGGGGACGAACGCGGTGACCGGCAGGTTCTGGTCGCCCTCGACGGAGGCGGCGACGCCGATCCAGTCGGCGCCGAGCGCGCCGGTCGTGTAGTACTTGCGGCCGTCCAGGCGGTAACCGCCGTCCGGACCGGGAGTCACGGCGGTGCGCCGGTCGAAGACGTGCTTGGTGCCGCGCTCGGCGGTCGCGTTGCCGATCCGGGCGCCGCCGACGACCTCGCGGTGGAAGAACGCCTTCTGCTCCTCGGACGCCGCCGTTCCGATCAGGGCGACCAGCACGAAGTGCGCGAGGACGAGCTGCGCGACGGACGGGTCGGCGGCCGCGACGATCCGGAACACCTCGCCGACGGTGCTCGCCGCGACCCCGCCGCCGCCGTGCTCGCGCGGGACGGAGATCGCCAGCAGGCCGGTGCCGGCGAGATCGTCCAGCTCGGCGGCCGGGTGCCGGGCCGTGCGGTCCCGCTCGACCGCGCCGGGCGCGATCCGGGCGGCGAAGGCGCGCGCCGCCTCGACGGCGGCGGCGTCGTCCAGCGCGGGCGGCGCCGCCTTCACGCCGGTCACGGGGGTGCTGGTCACGGTCATGGGGGCTCCTCGGGACGGGGAACACTATTTCCTATTATGTCGATAGGTTATACATGAATTAAGCCCGGCGGAAGGATCCCCCGATGACCGCCGACGTCCTGGCGTCCCCGCGCCCGTCCCGGCTCGCCGTGCCCGAGCGCGCCTGCAGGTACGCGCCGAGCCGGCCGAGCACCCTCGCGGTCGACCCGGCCACCCTCACCCGGCTGCTCGACCTCTATAAGACGCTCCGGGACCCGCACCGAGGCGGGCCGACCGTCCGATCGCCGTCGCCGTCGCCCTCTCGCACGAGAACGGCTGCGGCTACTGCGTCGCCGACCACCGCGCCGGGCTCGCCGAGGTCCTCGGCGACCGCGAGCGGGCGCTCGTCGACCTCGCCGTGAAACTCACCCGCACCTCGACCGCCGTCGCCGACCTGGAGGTCGCCACCTTCTTCAACTACACCGACCGCCCGACGACCTCGATCGCCACCCGCTCCGGCGCCCAGTTCTTCGCCCGACCGACCGCACGGCGGCCGGGGGCGGAGCACCCCGGCCGCCGTGGCCCCACCGCGACCCGCCGTCACGCCCCGGCCGTGGCCGGGTCTCCGCGCGCACCGACGGCGGCCACCGCGTCTACGGCGCGGAGGCGCCCGCCGCCGTCGCGCGCGTCCGCGCGCTGCTGGACGCCGGCCTGCCCACGCGCGTCATCCGCGACCTGATGCCCTGCTTCGCCGGGGACGGCACCGAGCTCCAGGCGTGCGTCCTCGACCACGTGCGGACCCAGCTGGCCGACATGGACGCGCGCATCGCCGACCTGTCCCGGGCCCGCGCCGCCCTCCGCGGCATCCTCGACTCCTCCGCCCGCGCCCTCGGCTGACCGGCCCGGCGCGGGCCGTCAGGGGCGCAGGGCGTCGAGGGCGAGGCCGGCGTAGCGGCGCCAGCGGGCCGGGTCGCGGACGTCCTGCTCGATGAGGACGCGCGAGTAGCCGCCGACCAGGACGCGGATGTCCTCGACGGTCGCGTCCGCGCGGATGCGGCCCTGCTCCTGCGCGCCCGCGAGGAGCTCGGCGAACCGCTCCAGGGGGCGCGGATGGTCGCGCTTGCTCCGCTCGTGGCCGGGCAGCACCTCGGCGAGGATGCGGTCGTAGGCGATCCGCTCGGAGATGTCGACGAGCAGCCGGCGGAGCGCCGCGTAGGCGTCGGGCTCGGCGACGGCCTCGGCGGTGCGCGCGTCCAGCCAGGCGGCGCGGTGGGCGGCGACGGCGTCGACCAGGTCGGCCTTGGTCGGGTAGCTGCGGTAGACGGTGGCCTTGCCCACCCCGGCCCGCGCGGCGACCTCCGGCACGGTCGCCGCCAGGCCCCGCTCGGCGAAGACCTCGATCGCGGCGGCGATCACCCGCTCGTGGTTGCGGCGGGCGTCGGCCCGCCGGTCGGCCCATTCGGACGGCGGGGACGGGGTCGGTGCGGGCATGCCGCCTATTCTGCCGCTTCCCCCAGCTCGGGCACGGGCGCCGGCGCGGCGGCGCCGATTCAGAACGCCTCGGTGTAGGCGCCGTCGGGCGGGACGGGGCGGGCGGCCGTCACGCCGGCGGCGAGCAGCTCGCCACGACCTGCGAGCCGAGCGAGGAGCCGACCGAGCGGACGAGCGCGTTGATGCCCGTGCCCTCGCCGGACCTGCCGCGCGGCACCGCGCCGATGATGAGGTTGGGCATCGCGGCCATGCCGAGCCCGATCCCGGCGAAGATCAGCATCGAGACCGCGACGACGGCGGTCCTCGACCCGTGATCGACGGCGAGTCCCGCGAGCCCGCCGCCAGCGGCGCCTTCGGGCCGAAGCGGCGGGTGAGCCGCCCGGACGCGCCGCCCGCGACGAGCATCGTCAGCGAGGCGGGGAGCAGCAGCAGGCCGGCGCCCGGCACGTCGACGCGTCCGGGGGTGCGGGCGCCGCCGTCCGGGAGCCGCAGCGACCCGAGCGCGGCGAAACCCGCGGTGAGGGCCCCGGCCCAGAACACCCACTGCCAGGACGCGTGGTCGATGAGCAGCCCGCCCATGAGCAGGCCGCCGCCCGCGCCGATCCCGGCGACGATGCCCATGCAGAGCGGGAACAGTCCGCCGCCCGCGCCCTGCACGACGCGGGCCGCAACCACGACCCAGATGTCGCGCGCCCCCGGCGGGCGGCGCGCAGCGACCCGGCGCCCGAGGGCGCCATGCCGGCGAACCAGTCGAGGCCGCCGCCGCCGAGGCGACGTCCCGTCCGGGCTGCGGACTCGACCCGCCGTAGCCGGGACGGTCGTGGGAGATCCAGCGGACGCCGAGCCGCTCGGCCGCCGCGAACAGCGGCACGGGAGGCGCGCCGATATTGGGCGTCCCGTGGTGCCAGTACACGACGGATCCTCCGGCCGGGCCGGTGTCATGGACGCGCAGCCGGCGCCCGTCCCTGAGAGTCACGTCGTGCTCGGTCACGTCCATGGTCGGGCCTCCTCTGCGGTCGGCCCAACCTAGCCGTCGCCGCAGGGGCGCCAGCGGCGCAGCGGGGTGGCGTCCTCGTAGGGCTGGCGGTCGGGATAGGTGATCAGCTCCAGGGTGCTGCCCTACGGCGTCCGGCAGCAGACCATCCGGTTGCGCGCGCCCGCCTCGGGGCCGGGCAGCGGCTGCGGCTCGCCGAGGCGCCGCTCGGTGGCCGGGCCGTCGTTCGGGCCGTCCTCGCGGCGCAGCGCGTCGTAGAGGACGCGCGCGTCCAGGACGGCGGCGAAGAAGGCCGTCGCCCGCCCGATCTCGGGGACGGTGACGCCCACGTGATCGATCCCGCGTACCGCCATCGCACTGCTCCCTTCCCTCGTCCGGAGCGCTGCCCGGTCGCGGCCCGGCGCGATCCCGGCGGCGGACAAGATGATCATGAAGAGAGGCGGGCATCATGGGGCGATGAGCGCGTCGGTGACGTACTTCGCGGCGGCTGGCGACGGCGCCCCGGCGAGGGACGCGCTGGAGTACGAGGACTTCGACCCCGGCGAGGCCGCGCTCGACGTCGCCGCTGTCGCCGCGATCCTGGCCGGGCTCGCCGGGCTGGCGCGCCGCGCCGAGCGGGAGGCGCTCCAGGTGTACTGCCGGTGGCGGCCCGACGTCAGGTGAGGACGCGGTCCAGGCCGGCGAGGGACTCGGCGAGGAGGGCGCCGCGGCCGGTGTCCAGGGCGTAGCCGGCGAGGGCGGCGCAGAGGAACGCGCCGAGGAGGCGGGCGTGCGTCGCGGTGCCGGGCGGCAGGGGCCCGTAGGCGTCCAGGAGCGCGGCGCGGGCCGTCCCCTGGAACGCCGCGTAGGCGAGCGAGAGGTCGACGGCCGGGTGCGACAGGCAGAGGTCGCCCCAGTCGATGACGCCGCTCGCGCGACCGTCGTCGCCGATCAGCAGGTGCCGGACGTGCAGGTCGCCGTGGACGATGACGGGCGGGGCGGCGGGGGCGCCGGCGCGTTCCGCGGCCGCCAGCAGGGCGTCCATGCCGGGTGACGGTTCCCAGCGGTCTTGGCGCGCGAGGCCGTCGAGGAGGTCGCGCGTCCGGGCGGCGCGGCGGTGCGGGTCGGCCCGCCCGAGCGGGTCGACCGGAAGGCCGGCGCCGAGGCGCGCCGCGAGCGCGGGGGCGTGCAGCGCCCGCAGGAACGCGCCGACGCCGGCGGCCGCGGCGTCCCGCCCGCCGTCGGCGAGGCCCGCCTCGGCCGTTCTGGGCGGCCCGGGACGCGCCGGGCCGCCCAGAACGGCCACGGGAAGTCCGGGCCGGGCGCCCCCACCACCTCGGGGATTGGGACGGGCAGCGGCAGCGCGTCCGCGAGCGCGGGCAGCAGCGCGATCTCGCGCTCGACGCCCGGCACCGCGACGGCGCGGCGCGGCAGCCGCAGGATCCAGCCGCCGTCGGCGCGGTAGACGATGTTGTCCCAGCCCTCGGCGAGCGGGCGGACGCCGGTGAAGCGGCCGCCGAACAGGGCGGCGGCCGCCGCCGGCGCCGGAACCCGCTCGGGCTCCCACTCGCTCATCGCGCGGACCCGGACGGACGCATCGCACCAGCCTACGGCGGGCCTGTCGGCGCGGCCCGGACGTGTGCGTCAATGGAGGCCGTAGATCGTCGCCGGGCCGTGGGAGGCCGCCTTGAGAGATGACGAACTGGCCGTGATGGCGGGGCGCACGGTGCTCGTCACCGGATCCTCCGACGGGCTCGGCGCGCACGTCGCGGTCCGCCTCGGCGCGGCCGGCGCCCGCGTCATCGTGCACGGCCGCGACGCCGAACGCGCCGCCGGGACGGCGCGGCGGATCGTCGAGGCGGGCGGGCCGGAGCCCGACGTCGTCCTCGCCGACCTCGCGCGGCTCGCCGAGGCGGACCGGCTCGCGGACGAGGTCCTCGCGCGCACCGGCCGCCTGGACGTGCTCGTCAACAACGCCGGGATCGGGTTCGGCGACCCCGGCGAAGCGCGCTCGCTGAGCGGCGACGGGTACGAGCTGCGGTTCGCGGTCAACTACCTGGCGCCCGCGCTGCTGACGCGGCGGCTGCTGCCGCTGCTCACCGCGTCGGCGCCCGCCCGGATCGTGAACGTCTCCTCGGTGGGGCAGCAGGCCATCGACTTCGCCGACCCGATGCTGGAGCGCGGCTACGACGGTCCCCGCGCCTACCGGCAGAGCAAGCTCGCCCAGATCATGGCGACGTTCGACCTCGCGGCCGAGCTCGCCGGGACGGGCGTCACCGTCAACGCGCTGCACCCGGCCACGTTCATGGCCACCCGCATGGTGCTGGCGGGCGGGCACACGCCGCTCAGCAGCGTGGCGGAGGGCGGCGACGCGACGCTGCGGCTCATCGCCGACCCCGCGCTCGACGGCGTCACCGGCCGCTACTACGACGGGCTGCGGGAGACCGCCCCGCACCGCCAGGCCGCCGACCCCGACGCGCGGCGCCGCCTGCGCGAACTGACCGACGCCCTCATCGCCGGGGCGCTCGGCTGACCCCGCCGCCCATCGCCGATGACCACCCGGCCACCACCCGTTGAGATGCGGCGTGTTGCGCACTTTGGAGATCCAAAGTGCGCAACACGCCGCATCTCAACCTTGGGTGACCGCCTGGTCATGAGCGGGGAGCGCGGCGCCCGGTCAGGAGGCGGGCGCCCCGGCCGCCGGGGTGGCGGCGCCCTTCGCCCGGCCCCACGCGCCCTCCCACGCCTCGACCTCGGCGTCGTCGGCGCCGCAGGCGCTCACGTACGCCCGGACGACGTCCAGGCGCGGCAGCGCCGACCCCGTCTCGACGGCCGCGGCGCGCACCGTCGAGGAGCTGTAGGCGCAGTTGTCGGCGATGGACCGGTAGGACATGCCGGCCCACGTCTTGTAGCGCGTCAGCTCACGTCGCAGATCCGCCACGCTGTGCACGACCGCCGGATCGGGCCGCTCCCCGGCCCGCCCGGCCCCGGCACCAGCCTCAGCGCCCACGGCGGACGCGGCACTCCCCGCCACCTCAGCAGGCTCCCCGACCGCGGCCGTCTCAACGGACGCAACGGGCTCAACAACCTCAGCGGTCTCAGTGACCGCGACAGGCTCAGCGGGATCGGCAGCCACGGCGGGCTCATCCGCAACCCCGGCATCCGCAGGCTTCGCGGGCTCAACGGCGGCCGCAACCTCGGCGTTCGCGGGCTCGGCGGTGTCCGCGGTCTCGGCGTTCGCGGGCTCGGCGGCGGTCGCGGCCTTGGTGTCGGCGGAGGGCGTCGCGGGTTCGGCGGTGTCCGCGGCCTCGGCGTCCGCGGGCTCGGTGACGGTCGCGGCCTCGGCGTCTGCGGGCTTTGCGGGTTCGGTGGTGGCCGCGGGCTCGGTGGTGGCCGCGACTTCGGGGGCGGCGGGGTTCGGCTGCTCGGTGCCGGTGGGCTCGGGGTCCGGGGCGGTGTCGGCGTTCTTGCGCTTGCGCCACCACAGCAGACGGGGCATCTCGGTCTTCCTTCGGACGGCGCGGTCGGGGGCCGTGGCACGGGGGGTCGGCGTCCCGGCCGCTGAGCGGTCGTTACGGGTTGAGCGGGTGACGCTACTAAAAGAGGGGCATAGGGGGCGCAGGCGCACCCGCGGGTTGCATATCGATACGCGATCGACATACCGCCCGGCAGCATCCTTGCGTGCCGGCGCCCGCGGAGGGCGCGGATTCTCCGAATCGCTCGCCGCGAAACGGCTCAGGGGCGCTGCGGCGGGACGCAGACGGTGTCGAGGCCGAGGACGCGGTTGAGGCGGCCGAAGGCGAGCCAGGAGCCGAGGCACATGGTGAGCTCGACGATCTCGCGCTGGGTGTAGTGCGCCGCCATCCGGTCCCAGAACTCCTCGTCCAGGCCGTGGTGGTCGGTGACGTAGCGCTCGGCGTACTCGGCGGCGAGGCGGGTGCGGGCGTCGAAGCGGTCGGTGGTGCGCCAGTCCTCGACGGCGCCGGCGAACTCCGGTTCGACCTTCTCGCCGTCGCGGTCGGTGCGCCAGTCCAGGCAGAACAGGCAGCCGTTGAGCTGGGCGACGCGGAGGCGCGCGGCCTCGAACTCGCGGAGGCCGAGGGTGGTGTGGGCGTAGACGGAGAGGGAGAAGTGCGCGGCGGCCGGGCCGATGCCGGGGACCATCTCGCCCCAGACGTGCTCGATGGGGTCCTTGCCGGCGGGGATGTCGATGTTCACGCGCGCTTCCTTCCGAGGCGGCCCGTCGCCGGGCGGAGCGGGACGTCCAGCGCGTCGTAGAGGCCGGGCCCGGCGCCCGCGAGCCACTCGATCGCGTGCACGAGGCGGCCGACGGCGGTGGCGTTGCCGCCCGCCGCGCGGTTGCCGCCCTCGGCGGTGGCCTCGACGGTGACCTCGATGCGCGGGTCGCCCTCGATGACGACGCGGTGCGCGCCGTCGCCGGACGGCGGCTGCGGCCAGTCGGGCGCGCAGGACGGGTGGATGCGGGTGACGTGCTCGATGACGAGGCGCGGCTCGCCGGCCACGACGCCCTGGACCTCGAACCGGACGGCGCCCTGCGTGCCGGCGGCGAAGTCGCCCATGGCGGCGGTCGTGACGCCGTGCTCCAGCGGGCGGCGGTCGAGGGTCTCGCGGATGCCGTCGAGCTCGGCGCCGAGGGCGCGGGCCATCAGCCGGATCTGCCCGCCCCACACCATCGTCGGGACGGTCGGGGCGAGCATCGGCGGCTCGTAGTCCAGGGGGTGGCCCATGCCGACCAGGTGGCGGACCGAGTCCTCCTGGTCGTAGGCCGAGTAGTCGAAGATCTCCTGGCAGCGGACGGCGTCGATGGCGCCGCCGAGGCCGCTGACGAGCAGCGGCAGCACGTCGTTGCCCCAGCCGGGGTCCACGCCGGACACGAACAGCGCGCCGCCGCCCTCGGCGACCGCGGCGAGCACCGGGTCGCGCATCTCGGCGGGGGCGCTCGCCGGGTCGTAGAGGGCGTAGAGGGCGGGGGTGACGACGATGTGGCCGGTGCGCACGGCGCGGACGACGTCGGCCAGCGCCCCGTCCGGGCGGACGTCGCCGGACGCGGCGTAGACGACGGCGCGGTGGCCCCCGGCGAGCACCGCCCCGGCGTCGGTGGTGGCGGCGACGCCGAGCCGGCGGCCCAGCCCGGCGAGGTCGCCGGCGTCGCGCCCGGCCTTGGCCGGGTCGCGGACGAGCACCGCGGCGAGTTCGAGGGCCGGGTGCGCGTCCACCGCCGCGATGGCGAGGCGCCCCACGTTGCCGGTGCCCCAGACGGCCGTGCGGATCATGCCCGGAGCCTAGCAAGCGTTTGGTCATGTGACCAGCGTCACCCGGTCCGCCCCCGCCGGACGGACGGACGGACGGCCGGACGGACGGCCGGGCTCAGCCGACCGGGCCGAGGCAGAGCACGTAGCCCTGCTTGCCGGACTCGCCCCGCCAGAAGGCGCTGCGGGTGCCCTGGTAGGGGGCGCACAGCGTCTTGCTGTCCTGGTCGAACTGGTACTTGTACTTGTCGTCGACGCGGCCGAGCACCTTGAAGGCGGCCGACGCGTCCGTGCACTTGACGACTTTCAGGTCGTCGGCGCCGGGGCGCGCGACGCAGTCGCCGGCCTTGGCGCTGTCGGGGCTGCCCTGCGACGCCCACGCGCCGAGCGCGACGAGCCCGCCGATCAGCACCACGATCACCGCGAGCACCACGAGCCAGCGGCGCCCCGACGAGCGCTTCGCCGGCGCGGGCGGCGGCGGGTACCCCTGCTGCTGAGCGTAAGCCATCTGCCTGTCTCTCCCTTAGTGGTAGAAGTACGGGTCGAGGACCCTGACCTCGGTGATCTGGTCGACCGGAAGATTGGCCGCCTGCGCGGCCTCCCGGATCGCGGCCGGGGACGGCCCGTCGTAGACGCAGTAGCTGACGCTCTTGTCCGGGCTGACGTAGGAGTGCACCCAGGTGACGCCGTACTTGGCGTTCTCCTCGACGACCTCCAGGCACGCCTTCGCGCCCTCGCCGTCGACGGGGATGAACAGCCCGTCCGCAAAGGTCCGCTGGACCAGGTATCGCGGCATGCCGCACGCTCCTTCTCACTGAGGGCACCAGTGTCGGAGCGGGCGGGATCCCGCCGCATCGGGAGGACCTCCCGGTCTGCGCGTCCCGCCTCCCTATCTCGGGCGGGCGGCCTCCCTACTCCAGCCGGGCCGCCTCGCGGCGGGTGCGGACGCCGAGCTTGGCGAGGATGGAGGAGACGTGGTGCCCGGCGGTCTTCTCCGAGATGTGCAGCCGTTCGGCGATCTCGGCGTTGCGCAGCCCTTCGCGCAGCAGGGCGAGGACGTCGGCCTCGCGCTCGGTGAGGCCGTGCGGGTGGGCGAGGGTGGCGCGGCGGGGCGCGCGCAGGCCGCGCTCGCGCATGCGGCGCGAGGCCATGTCGGCGGCGGGACGCGCGCCGAGGCGCTCGAAGATGCCGAGCGCCTCCCGCAGGTGCGCCTCGCTGCGGGACAGCGACATCGCGGCCTCGTAGGGACAGCCGAGCTTCTCCCACACGCGCGCGCCCGCAACGGGGTCGAGCCGATACGGCTCGGCGGCGTCCTCGTGCGCACGCGCGGGCGCGTCGTCGAGGAACTGCTCCAGTTCCCCGATCGCCCAGCCGTGCCGTAGTCGGACGGCGAGCTCGTAGGTGTCGCGGACGAGCGGTCCCGTCGGACGGCCCTCGAAGCGCGCGAGCTCGGCGCGTCCGGCGGCGGCGGGCCAGAGGCGCTGCAGGTCGCCGGTGCGGACGGCGAGCCGCCACGCCTCCTCCAGCGGCTCGGCCGCGCCGGGCTCGCCGCGCCGCACCCGGAGCCGCCCGAGGACGGTGAGCGCGACGATGCGGGCGGGCGCGGCGCCCTCCAGCTCGGTCTGCTCCAGGACGGTCACGGCCTCGTCCCACTCGCCGCGCTCGAACAGGCAGCGGGCGAGCCAGGCGCTGCTGTAGCGGCGGTTGCGGTCCAGGTCGCGGACGGTGCACCAATCGATCGCCTCGCGCAGCCACCGCTCGGCGACGGCGTAGCGGCGGATCTCGCCCGCCCCCGACCCGAGGTTGGACAGCGCCGACGCCGCGCCGACCTCGTCCCCGACGCGCAGCGCGATCTCCACGGCGCGGGTCAGGTGGCCCTCGGCGCGGTCGGGCTCGTGGAACCACAGCGCCGACCCGACGGCGTTCAGCGCGCGGGCGAGGAGCGCGCGGTCGCCGAACCGCTCGGCGAGGTCGACGGCGCGCTCGCCGGTCTCGATCGCGGCGGGGATCTCGCGGGCGTACATGAGCAGGAACGCCGACCAGGTGAAGGCGGCGGCGAGCGCCGGGCCGGGCGGCAGGCTGCGGGCCAGGTCGAGGGCCTCGGCGACGGCGGCGCGGGCGGCGGCGGAGTCGCCGGTCAGCCAGAGGAAGTGCGCGGTGCGGGCGAGCAGCGCGGCGGCGCGGTCGGGCTCGCCGGCGGCGCGCCAGCACTCCAGGGCCTCGCGGGACAGGTCGAGGGCGCGGTCGTCGCGGTCCAGGCGGGTGCAGGCCTCGGCGTAGCGTTCGAGCAGCCCGGCGCGGTCCCGCGCGTCCAGCAGGTCGGCGTGGTCGAGGGCGCGCCGCAGGTGGTCGGCGGCCTGCCGGTTGGCGCTCACCGCGAAGGCGCGCTCGGCGGCGGCGGGCGCGTGCACGAGGACGGCGGCGACGTCGCCGGCCTCCTCGGCGTGGTGGGCGAGCCGCGCCGGGTCGGCGCCGCGGCGGGCGAGGTCGGCGAGGGCGCGGGCGTGCAGGGCGGCGCGGCGGGCGGGCGGCACCGCGTCCTCGACGGCGAGCCGGGCGAGCTCGTGGCGGAACCGCACCCGGCCGCCCTCGCGGACGACGACGCCCGCGCCGACGCAGGCGTCCACCGCCTCGGGCGCGGCCTGCACGAGCGGCAGCAGCGCGTGCCCGGGGAAGACCGCGATGGCGTCGAGGGCGGCCCGCGCGTCCGCGCCGAGCGCCGCCGCGCGCGCGAGGACGGCGTCGCGGACGGTGCCGGGCACGGCCCGGCCGGGGTCGGCGAGGGCCTCGGTGACGAAGAAGGGGTTGCCGCCGGTGCGGGCGTGCAGGCGCTCGGCGGCCGGGCCGCCGCCACCGGCGAGCGCCGCGACTCCTTCGACCGACAGCGGCGGCAGCGCGATCCGCAGCACCGTCCGGTCGGTGGCGAGGGCGCCGAGGACGGCGAGCAGCGGGTGCCCGGGGCCGACCTCGTCGTCGCGGTAGGTGACGACGAGCAGGCCGTTGGTGCCGGCCATCCGGCGGCCCGCGAACACCAGCAGGTCGAGGGTGGCCTCGTCGGCCCAGTGCGCGTCCTCCACGACGGCGATCGCGGGCCGCGTCAGCCGGTCGAGGAAGGCGGTGAACAGCTCGTGCCGGGAGCTCTCGGCCGCCATCGCGGCGGCGAGGCCGCCCCCGGCGGCGCGGGCGATGTCGTGCAGCGGCCCGAGGGGGCGCGGCGTGCTGAGCGCGTCGCAGGCGCCCCACAGGGCGCGGCGCCCGTCCTGCTCGCAGAAGGCGCGCACGAGGGCGGTCTTGCCGATGCCGGCCTCGCCCGACACCAGCACGACGCGGCCCGTGGGGCACGCCCGCAGCGCGTCCAGGAAGCCCGCCCGCTCCAGCAGCTCCATGCCGGGCATTCTCACACGGACCGGCCCAGGACGGGCCGGTCCGCGCCCCGCCCGGTCAGCCCGCCGGCAGGGCCGCCGTCCACTCCGCGCAGGTGAGGACGGTGGCGGTGCGGGCGAGGACGCGGTCCATCAGGACGGTGTGCAGCTCGGGGTCGGGGTCGTCGCAGCCGTCGGACAGCACGGTGTGCGGGTACTGCCGCTCGACGGCCTCGCGCTGGGCCGACAGCACGACGCCGCTGGTGGCGAGGCCCGCCAGCACCAGGCGGCGGACGCCGGCGGCCCGCAGCAGCGTGTCGAGGTCGGTGCCGGCGAACGCGCCGTAGAAGTGCTTGGCCACGACCGGCTCGCCGGGCAGCGGCGCGACCGCCGGGTGGATCTCGGCGCCCGGGTCGCCCGGCCCGAGCGCGTCCGCGTCGGCGAGGCCGCGGAACCCGTGGTTGTCGGGCGCGATCTCCGGGTGCCCGGCGCGGAACGACAGCACCACGTGGACGACGGGCACGCCCGCCGCCCGTGCCGCCGCGACCGTCGCGCCGAGCCGTGCCGTGTAGGCGGCGGCGCGGTCGCCGAGGGCGTCGACCACCGCGCGCTGGACGTCCATGACGAGAAGAACCTGATCCATGGTGCGACCCCACCGCATCGGGGCCGCCCGCGTCCAACAACCCCCGCGGCCCCTTCCCACAACCGCCGGTTGTGGCCCGTCACCGCCGCCGGATGTACCCGAGGTCGGCGGCCGCGGCGACGGCGGCCGTGCGCGACGCGACGCCGAGCTTGGCGTAGACGCGGGCCAGGTGCGACTTCACGGTGCCCTCGGTGAGGTGCAGGCGGCGGCCGACGTCCTGGTTGGACAGGCCGGCCGCGACGAGCGAGAGCACCTCGGTCTCGCGGGGCGTCAGCGCCGCCCCGGGCGCCCGCAGCCGGTGCATCAGCCGGTCGGCGACGGCCGGGGCGAGCGCGGCGCGCCCGTCAGCGGCGGTGCGGACGGCGGCCGCGAGCTCGCCGGGCGGCGCGTCCTTCAGCAGGTAGCCGGTGGCGCCCGCCTCGATCGCGGGCAGCACGTCGGCGTCGGTGTCGTAGGTGGTGACGACGAGGACGCGGGGCGCGCCGGGCCGCGCGCCGATCGCGGCGGTGGCCTCGGCGCCGGTCATCCCGCCGCCGAACCGCAGGTCCATGAGGACGACGTCGACGTCCCCGGCGGCGGCGCGGGCGACGGCCTCCTCGGCGGTCGCGGCCTCGGCGACGACGCGCAGGTCCGGCTCGCCCTCCAGGACGGCGCGGAGCCCGGCCCGCACCACGGGATGGTCGTCGGCCACCAGCAGCCGGACGACCGGGCCGGTCACGGGCGGCCCCCATCGGATCCGGCGGCGGGCAGGCGGACGGCCAGGCGGGTGCCCCGGCCGGGCGCCGCGTCGACGGTGAGGGCGCCGCCGGCGGCGTCCGCGCGGGCGCGCATCGCGCCCAGCCCGAACCCCTCGCCGTCCGGCGGGGCCGCCGGGTCGAAGCCCGCGCCGTCGTCGGCGACCTCCAGGACGACGCCGTCGCCGCGGTAGGCGAGGGTGACGTCGGCGGTGGCGGCGCGCGCGTGCCGCACGGTGTTGGCGAGGGCCGACTGCGCGACGCGCAGCAGGGCGACCTCGCGCGCGGTCGGCAGCGGCGCGGGCGTCCCCTCCAGGTGGAAGCGGACGGCGAGGCCGTGGCGCGCTGCGGTGGTGGCGCAGAGCCGCTCCAGCGCGTCCGCCAGGGTGGCGTCCTCCAGCGCGGGCGGAGCGAGCGCGGCGACGAACCGGCGGGCCTCGGCGAGGTTGTCGGCGGCGGCCCGCCGGGCCTGCCCGACGTACCCGGCGGCGGCGCCGGGGCGGGCGGGCAGGTCGCGTTCGGCCGCGCTCAGCAGGAGCTGGATGCTGGTCAGCCCCTGGGCCAGGGTGTCGTGGATCTCGCGGGCCAGCCGCTCGCGCTCGGCGAGGACGCCGGCGGCGCGCTCGGCCTCGGCCAGTCCGGCGCGCGCGGCGGTGAGCTCCTCGATCAGCCGGCGCCGCCGCTCGCTCTCGCGGTACAGCGCCTGGTAGCCGCGCACCACGGCGACGGCGACGGCCGCGCCGAGCACGGGGCCGAGGACGCCCGCCGCGGTGAGGCCTCCGCTGTGCCCGGCGAAGCCGGCGACGGCGGCCGTCGCGGCGGCGACGACGGCGGCGAGGCCCGCGCGACGCGGCAGCAGGTGCAGGGCGAGGAAGTAGAGCGGGAACGCCAGCCACACCGCGTCGACCGACAGGGCCAGCAGTACCAGCCACACCGCGCCGAGCGCGCCCAGCCAGAGCGCGGCCGCGCGCCGTGACTCCCGGACGGCGGGCAGCGCCGGTCCGGCGGCGTAGACGAGGGCGAGCGCGGCGGCGACCGCGACGGCGTGCCAGGCGTGGTCCGCCGCAGCGCGCACGGCGGCCAGCGCCAGCAGCCCGGCGACCAGCAGGTGCAGGCAGCCGGCCAGGACCCGGAGCGTCGGGGTGAGGGCGGGCGAGGTCTCGTTCACGTCACCTCCAGGCTAGGAGGCCGGGACCCAGGTCCGCGTCAATCGAAAGTTAGAACCCGGCCGCGATCCTCCGGCCCGCGAAGTGCCGCCGCCCGCCGGATCCGGCGGGCGGCGCCGCGCGGCGAGGGTGGAGGGGTACCGCTTCCGCCTCCCCGAAAGGCCGGGTCACCGCCGTGTTCGTCGCCTGGAGAGACCTCCGCCACGCCAGGGGCCGGTTCGCCCTCATGGGGACGGTGATCGTCCTCATCACCCTGCTGGTCGGGCTGCTGTCGGGGCTGACCGCCGGCCTCGGCCGCCAGAACACCTCCGCCGTCACCGGCCTGCCCGCCGACCGGATCGTCTTCGCCGCCCCCGGCCGCGGGCAGGACCTCTCGTACGCCGAGTCCGCCCTCACCGCCGGGCAGGTGCGCGCCTGGGACGGCGTCCCGGGCGTGCGGAGCGCCGAACCGCTCGGCGTCACCTCCACCCGGGCCGCCGCGGCCGGCGGCCGGAGCGCCGGGGTGGCGGTGTTCGGCGTCCGCCCCGGGTCGCCGCTCGCGCCCGGCGCGGTCGGCGGCGGGACGGCCGTGCTGTCCGCCGGCGCCGCAGACGCGCTCGGCGTGCGCGCCGGGGACGCCGTCGCGGTCGCCGGGCGGCGCCTGACCGTCGCCGCCGTGCGCGGCGCGGCGAGCTTCAGCCACACGCCGGTGGTCTGGACGGACCTGGCGACCTGGCGGGCGGCCGCGCCGCCGTCCGGCGACGCGCGGCCCGCCGCGACCGTCCTGGCCCTGCGGACCTCCGACGGCGCCGGCATCGCCGCCGCCGACCGGGCCGCCGGGACGCGGACCGTCGCCAAGGGCGCCTCCCTGGCCGCGATCGGCGCCTACTCCTCCGAGAACGCCTCCCTGCAGCTCATGCGCGGCTTCCTGTTCGCGATCTCGGCGCTGGTCGTCGGCGCCTTCTTCACCGTGTGGACGATCCAGCGGAGCGGCGACGTCGCCGTGCTGAAGGCGCTCGGCGCCCCCACCGCGCTGCTGCTGCGCGACGCGCTCGGGCAGGCCCTCGTCCTGCTGGTCGCCGGGACCGCGCTCGGCACCGCCCTCGCGGCCGGGGCCGGCGCCCTCGTCGCCGGGCGGGTGCCGTTCGCGGTGTCCCCCGCCGGCGTCCTCGGCCCGGCCGCCGTGCTGATCGCGCTCGGGGCGGGCGGGGCCGCGCTGGCGGTCCGCCGCATCACCTCCGTCGACCCGCTGACCGCCCTCGGGAGCGTCCGATGAGCCTCGCCCTGACCGGCGTCACCCTCACCTACCCCGACGGCGCGGGCCGCCTCACCGCCCTCGACCGCGTCTCGCTGGCGGTCCCGGCGGGCCACCTCACCGCCGTCGCCGGCCCGTCGGGGTCGGGCAAGTCGAGCCTGCTCGCCGTGGCCGCGACGCTCGTCGCGCCCGACAGCGGCACCGTCGCCGTCGGCGGCGTCCCGACCGCCGGGCTCGGCCGCGGCGAGCTGGCCGCCCTGCGCCGCCGGTCGATCGGCATCGTGTTCCAGCAGCCGAACCTGCTCGCCTCGCTGACCGCCGCCGAGCAGCTCCAGGTGATGGCGCGGCTGGACGGCCGCTCCCCCGCCCGCGCCCGGCCGCGGGCGCTGGAGCTGCTGGACGCGGTCGGCCTCGCCGACCTGGCCGACCGCCGCCCGCACGCCCTGTCGGGCGGGCAGCGCCAGCGCGTCGGCATCGCCCGCGCGCTGATGAACGGACCCGCCGTCCTGCTGGCCGACGAGCCGACCAGCGCCCTGGACCGCGAGCGCGGCGCCGCCGTCGTCGCCCTGCTCGCGCGCCTCACCCGCGAGCGCGGCACCGCCACCGTCCTCGTCACCCACGACCGCGACCACCTGGACGCCGCCGACGCCGCCGCCGAGATCCGCGACGGCGTCCTGCGGCCCGTCCGGGCTACGCGGGCCGCGCCTCGGTCACCTTGAACTCCAGCTCGTCGCCGCCGGCGTTCACCTCGACGTGCTGCCCGGGCCGCAGGTCGCCGGCCAGCAGCAGGTCCGAGAGCCGGTCGTCGACCTCGCGCTGGATGGTGCGGCGCAGCGGCCGGGCGCCGAACTCGGGCTGGTGGCCGTGCCGGGCGAGCAGGTCGACGGCCTCGTCACCGAAGGCGATCGTGACGTCCTGGGCGTGCAGGCGGCGGCGCGTCTCGTCCAGCAGCAGGTCGGTGATCTCGCGGAGCTGCGCGGGCTCCAGCCGCCGGAACACGATGATCTCGTCGATGCGGTTGAGGAACTCGGGCCGGAACGACTCGCGCAGCCGCCGCATGACGCGGTCGCGGAGCGTGCCGGCCGAGCCCTCGCCGCCCTCGGTGCCGAAGCCGAGCGCCGGGCCGCTGGCGATGACGTCCGAGCCCAGGTTGGACGTCATGATGACCACGGTGTTGCGGAAGTCGACGGTGCGGCCCTGGGAGTCGGTGAGGCGGCCGTCGTCCAGGAGCTGCAGCAGCACGTTGAACACGTCCGGGTGGGCCTTCTCGATCTCGTCGAGCAGCACCACCGCGTAGGGGTTGCGGCGGACCGACTCGGTGAGCTGCCCGGCCTCGTCGTAGCCGACGTAGCCGGGCGGGGCGCCGACGAGGCGGCTCACGGTGTGCCGCTCCTGGAACTCGCTCATGTCGAAGCGGACCATCCGGTCGCGGCTGCCGAACAGCGCCTCGGCGAGGGCGCGGGCGAGCTCGGTCTTGCCGACGCCGGTCGGGCCGAGGAACAGGAAGCTGCCGATCGGCCGGTCCCGGTCGCCCATCCCGGCGCGCGAGCGGCGGACGGCGCGGGCGACGGCGGCGACCGCGTCCTCCTGCCCGACGACGCGCTCGTGCAGGCGGCCCTCCAGCTCCAGCAGCCGCTCCCGCTCCTCCTGGGTGAGCTGGGACACCGGGACGCCGGAGATCCGCGAGACGACCTCGGCGATGTCCTCGGCCGTCACCTCGGGCACCGGCGCGGCGGCGGGGCCGCCCGCGGACGCCGCCGCCAGCCGCTCCTCCAGCCCGGCGATCTCGTCGCGGAGCGCGGTCGCCCGCTCGTAGTCCTCGGCGGCGACGGCCTGGTCCTTGTCGCGGCGCCGCGCCTCCAGCCGCGCCTCGACCTCGCGGCGGTCGGTGCCGCGCGAGCCCGACCGCAGCCGGACGCGGGCGCCCGCCTGGTCGATCAGGTCGATGGCCTTGTCGGGCAGCCACCGCTCGGTCAGGTAGCGGCCGGACAGGTCGACGGCGGCGGCGAGGGCGTCGTCGGTGATGCGGACCTGGTGGTGGGCCTCGTAGCGGTCGCGGAGGCCGCGCAGGATCTCCACGCTGTCCTCGGGCGTCGGCTCGGGCACCAGGATCGGCTGGAAGCGGCGCTCCAGCGCGGCGTCCTTCTCGATGTTGCGGCGGTACTCGTCGATGGTCGTGGCGCCGACGACGTGCAGCTCCCCGCGCGCGAGGGCGGGCTTCAGCAGGTTGCCGGCGTCCATCGCGCCCTCGGCGCCGCCCGCGCCGACCAGGGTGTGGATCTCGTCGACGAACACGATGAGCTCGTCGGAGTGCACGCGGATCTCGTCCATCACCTTCTTCAGCCGCTCCTCGAAGTCGCCGCGGTAGCGGGTGCCGGCGACGACGCCGCCGAGGTCGAGCTGGACGAGGCGCTTGCCGCGCAGCACGTCGGGGACCTCGTCGTCGACGATGCGCTGCGCGAGGCCCTCGGCGATGGCGGTCTTGCCGACGCCCGGCTCGCCGATCAGCACCGGGTTGTTCTTGGTGCGCCGCGACAGGACCTCGACGGTCTGCGCGATCTCCTCCTCGCGGCCGATGACCGGGTCCACGCGGCCCTCGCGGGCGAGCGCGGTGAGGTCGCGGCCGAACTCGTCCAGCGTCGGCGTCTCCGACGACGCGCCGCCGCCACCGCCGCCGCCGGGCGGGCCGCCCGCCGCGGCCTGCTGGAGGGCGTCGGGCGTGACGCGGGCGGTGGACAGCACCCGCCCGCCGGCCGATTCGGGGTTCAGCGCGATGGCGAACAGCACGTGCTCGGGGCCGATGTAGGACGAGCCGAGCGCGCGCGAGATCTGCCGGGCGTCCAGCAGGGCGCGCTTGGCCGACGGCGTGAGCTCCGGCGGCGCCTCGCGCGGCTCGCCGCGCCGGGCGCCGCCCTCGATCTCCCGCATGACCGCGTCGGGGTCGGCGCCCGCGCGCTCCAGCCAGGCGCGGGTGGCCGCGAGGCGGCAGGCCGCCCAGACCAGATGGTCGGTGTCGAGGTCGCCGCTCCCCCACCCGGCGGCCTGCGCGGCGGCGTCGCGGAGCAGCTCGCGGGCGGGCTCGCTCATCAGCCGGGCGATGTTGACGCGCTCGGCCGGACGCCGGGACGCCGCCGGGCCGAAGTAGCGGGCGAGCAGCTCCTCGAAGGGGTCCATGCCCCCGGGCTCGTACCAACCGGCGGTCATGCCGGCACCTCCACTGGTCGCGGTCGCGGACAAGTGCCGCATCCCCGGGGCCTCCCGACGGCAAGCCCAGCACCGGGTCAGCAGAGGACAAACCAGCCGGGAGGGACGCGCGGCCGGCGGCGCCCGGCCCCGTCCCGCGCCCGCCCGTTCCCGCTCCGGGCACCGGTCTCTCCGAACATTGCCAAGATTCGCCCTCCCATATCGTCGGTTTGACTACTTGTGAGCTTTCGTGTCATTTCGCACGATTCCTGGTACTCGGGGCGCACCAACCGGGTGCGCCCTGGCTCCCAGGAGGCACAGTGAGGATGCGACCCATCCACCCCGCCACTGTCATCGGCGCGTCCGCCGCCATCGCGGCGGCCGCCCTGACCGCCGCCGCCACCCCCGCCACGGCCGCCCCCGCGGCCCCGTCCGCCCCCGACCCCGCCGTCCTCTCCGCCAAGCTGGCCAAGCAGCTCGGCACCCGCAGCGCGGGCTCCTACGTCGCGGGCGGCCGGCTCGTGGTGAACGTGTCCGACGCCCGGACCGCCCGCGAGGTCACCGACGCCGGCGCCGTCGCCCGCACCGTCGCCCGCAGCGGCGCCGACCTCGCCGAGGTCACCAAGGCCATCGACCGCGGCGTGAAGGCCGCCGGCACCGCCTGGGCCGTCGACCCGGCGAGCGACCAGGTCGTCCTCTCCTACGACAGCACCGTCACCGGCGCCAAGCTGAAGGCGGTGCGGAAGGTCGCCGCCGCGCAGGGCTCGGCGGTGCGGCTCGTCGCGTCCAAGGGCGCCTTCAAGCCCCTCATCGCGGGCGGCCAGGCGATCTACGTCAGCGGCGCGCGCTGCTCGCTCGGCTTCAACGTGCGGAGCGGCAGCACGTACTACTTCCTGACCGCCGGCCACTGCACCAACATCGGCGCGACGTGGTACGCCAACTCCAGCGGCACGACCGTGCTCGGCACCCGCACCGGGACCAGCTTCCCCGGCAACGACTACGGCATCGTCCGCTACACCAACACCAGCATCACCAAGACCGGCGGCGTGTACCTGTGGGGCAGCGGCACCCAGGACATCACCTCGGCCGGGACCCCGGCGGTCGGCCAGACCGTCTACCGCAGCGGCAGCACCACGGGCGTGCACAGCGGACGCGTCACCGCCCTCAACACGACCGTCCGCTACTCCGAGGGCACGGTGTCCGGGCTCATCCAGACGACCGTGTGCGCCGAGCCCGGCGACAGCGGCGGCTCGCTGTACTCCGGCACCACCGCCCTCGGCCTCACCTCGGGCGGCAGCGGCGACTGCTCCTCGGGCGGCACGACGTTCTTCCAGCCGGTCGTGGAGCCGCTCAGCGTCTACGGCGTGAGCGTCTTCTGATCGCCGCCGTCCTCCCGGAGGAGGCCCGCCTCCGGGAGGACGGCACCCGCCAGCAGCTCCACGGCGCGGTCCACGTCGGCCTCGCCGGTCGAGACGTGGAACGCGCAGCGCAGCCGCCCGGCCCGCACCGCCGCCGCGACGCCCGCCGCGCGCAGCCGCTCGGCCGTCCCGGCGGCCACCGGGACCGACACGATCGCCGAGTCCCCGGCCGGCAGCCCCAGCCCGGCGCGGAACCGGTTCGCCAGCCCCACGTTGCTCTTCCGGATCGCCGGGACGCCGACCGCCTCGATCAGCTCCAGGCCCGGCACCTGCCCGATCCACGCCTGCCAGGACGGCGCGAGGTCCAGGCGGCGCGCGTCGCGGGCGAGGCGGAGCGGCAGCCCGTAGATCGAGTCCCAGACGTCCGCGCCCGCGTACCAGCCCGCGCCGACGGCGGGCAGCGCGGCGAGCGCCTCCCCGGTCCCGGCGAGGAACGCGGTGCCGCGCGGGCCGAGCAGCCACTTGTAGCCCGCGCAGACGAGCCAGTCGGCCCGCACCCCGTCCAGCGGCAGCCAGCCCGCCGCCTGCGTGACGTCCAGCAGCAGCCGGGCGCCGCGCGCGGCGGCCGCGTCCGCGAGGTCGTCCAGCGGCGCGATCCGGCCGTCCGCCGACTGCACGGCCGAGACGGCGACGACGTCGGTGCCGGCGTCCACCGACTCGGCGAGCCGCTCCAGCGGCACCGACCGCACCCGCAGGCCGGGACGGGCGGCGAAGGGGAACAGCACCGAGGTGAAGTCGCCGTCGGCGACCAGCACCGACGCGCCGTCCGGCAGCGACGCGGCGACCAGCCCGACGAAGTAGGACGCCTGCCCGCCGATCGCGACCCGGGAGGCGGGGACGCCGATGAGCCGGCCGAAGGCGGCGCGGGCGGCGGCCACGGACGGGTCCGCGTCCGGCGGGGAGAACCGCCCGGCGGCGCGCTCGCGCTCGTAGGCGAGGACGGCCTCGCGCACCCCGCGCGGCGGCAGCCCGTAGGAGGCGGTGTTGAGGTAGGCGACCTCGGCGCTGAACTCGCGGCGGGCCCGCTCGATCGACATGCTCATCTCTCGATCCTCGCCCCGGCCGCCGCGTGGCACAAAACGGACCTGCCGTCCCGGCGCGGGATCAGGGCTGGTCGCCGGGACAGAACCAGATTTCGATGATGTCGCTGAACGTCCGCAGGTGGTTGGCGTAGATGCCGCCGTCCAGCAGCAGCGCGTCGGTGGTGCCGGTGCCCTCGCCCGTCTGCCAGTCGGCGCAGACCTCGGCGGCGGTGTCGGTCGCCCACCCGATCGGGGCGGTGATGCCGGCGCTCTCGTAGTCGTCCTCGAAGGTGCTCGCCGAGCCGGCGTTCGGATCGGCCTCCTCGGTGACGACGCGCGTGCGGACGTGCGTCCTGACCTTCGTCTTGGTGACGGTGGGGGCCGGTTTCGCCCTGGCGGTCGTGGTGACGGTCATGGTCTTGGCGGCGGGTGTCGCCTGCTGGGTGGTGGTCCCGCAGGCCGCGAGCGCGCCGAGGGGGAGGGCGAGCGACAGCGCGGCGGCGAGGCGTGCTCTGGCGTCCATCGGTCTTCCTTTCGCCTTCCCCTCAGGACACCAGGAGAACGCCCACATATCACCCCCTTCCTGGGCAAATCACTGGAGGTCATGCATGACGCCCGCCGATCCGGCACCGGCCCGGCGGGTGGCCGGACGCGGCCGGGGAACCCGGTGGCCCTCCCGAACGTCTTCGATATATCGTTGTCGTATCGCGAGAGCTCATAGAGATCTCTCAGAAGGCGGTGAAGAACATGCACGGTTCACGTGGCGAGCGCTGGGGCGAGCCCTGGGCGCAGGGCGGGTTCTCCGGCCGCGGGTTCGGTCCCGGCCCCTTCGACCCCGGCTTCGGCCCCTTCGGTCCCGGACCGTTCGGCCCGCCGTGGGCGGGGCGGCGGCGCGGCCCCTTCGGCCCCGGCGGCCGCGGCCCGAAGGCGCGCAAGGGCAACGTGCGGGCGGCCGTCCTCGCGCTGCTCGCCGAGGGCCCCCGGAACGGCTACCAGATCATCCAGGACGTCGAGGAGCGCAGCGGCGGCGGCTGGCGGCCGAGCCCCGGCGCCGTCTACCCGGCGCTCCAGCAGCTCGCCGACGAGGGCCTCATCATCGGCGAGGACGGCGCGGGCCGCCGCACCTTCCGCCTCACCGACGAGGGCCGCGCCTACGTCGAGGCCAACCCGGGCGAGGTCACCGAGCCGTGGGCGGCGATGACGCCCGAGTACGGCGAGGGCGTCCCCGAGCTGTTCAAGCAGGCCGCGCAGACCGGCGCCGCCGTCATGCAGATCGTCCACTCGGGGTCGGCCGCGCACGTCGAGCAGGCCACCCGCATCCTCGCGGACGCGCGCCGCGGCCTGTACCGGCTGCTCGCCGACGACGAGCCCGACGCTCCGGCCGACGAGGAGTAGCGGACATGGCCAGCCAGGACGACCTGCGCATCGGCGACGCCGAGCGCGACGCGGTCGCGACCGCGCTGCACGACCACTTCGCCCAGGGCCGCCTCGACCAGGCCGAGCTGGACGAGCGGCTGGACGCGGTCCTCGCCGCCAAGACCCGCCGCGACCTCGCGGCCGTCGTGCGCGACCTGCCGGCGCCGACCGGGCTCCCCGAGCCCGAGCCGGCGCCGGCGGGCGCGCTCTTCGGCCCGAACCCGCTGTTCCCCGGGCCGGGGACGCACCCGGCCTGGCAGCATTACGACCGCCACATGCGGCGGCACCTGCGCCACCAGATGCGCCACCACCATCGCCGGCACGGGTTCTTTCCCGCCTTCCCGCTGATGATCGCGCTGTTCGTCGGACTCGCCGTCACCGCCCACATCGGCGCGGCCCTCCTGGCCGTGCTGATCGTCGGCCTCGCGGTGTGGACGGTCCGGGCGGCGCTCGTCCTCACCGGGCGGCGGGGCGACCGCGCGCCGCGCTGAGCCCGGCCGGTGGCGGCGGCGCGACGGCCGCCGTCACCGGTCGAGCGTCAGCTCGTAGTACAGCGTCGTGCACCGCTCGGCGCGGTGCAGGAGCGGTAGGTGGTGAGCGCGACGGTCTTCTCAGCAGCCAGGTCCTGCGCGGTCGGGATGTTCATTCCGGGCCTCCCTCGGTCGTCGTACGGGGAGACGAGGCGGCGGCCCGGGACCTGACATCAGCCCAGCGACGCCGCCTGACGTGCCAGTTCCTCGACGCGCTTCCAGTCGCCCGCCGCGACCGCGTCCTTCGGGGTGAGCCAGGTCCCGCCGACGCAGCCGACGTTCGGCAGCGCCAGGTAGGACGCGGCGTTGCCCGGCGTGACGCCGCCGGTCGGGCAGAACCGCACCTGCGGCAGCGGCCCGCCGAGCGCCTTCAGGAACGGGGCGCCGCCCGCCGCCTCGGCCGGGAAGAACTTCATCTCGGCGACGCCCTGCTCCAGCAGCGCCATCGCCTCGGACGCGCTGCTCACCCCCGGCAGGAACGGCAGCCCGGTGCCGGCCATCGCGGCGCGCAGCGCCGGCGTGCAGCCGGGGCTGACCAGGAACCGGGCGCCCGCCTTCAGCGACAGCTCGGCGTCCTCGGCCCGCACGACCGTGCCGGCGCCGACGACGGCGCCGGGCACCTCGCCGGCGATCCGGCGGATCGCCTCCAGCGCGGCGGGGGTCCGCAGCGTCACCTCGATGGCGGGCAGCCCGCCCGCGACGAGCGCGGCGGCGAGCGGCACGGCCGCCTCCGCGTCGTCCAGCACCACGACGGGCACGACGGGCGCGAGGGCCATCACGTCGGCGGCGTTCACACGGTCTCCAGGTCGGTCGGGCTCTGCGCGAGCCGGGCGGCGGCACCGACGAGCGCGGGGCCGGGGTGGACGATCAGCGCGGTCGGGATCGCCCGCATGTACTCCTCGATGGGCGGCCGCTCCTCGAACCGGGCGCGGAACTCGCTGTCCTGCAAGACACCGGTGATGCGGGGCAGGATGCCGCCGCCGAGGTAGACGCCGCCGCGCGCGCCGAGCGTCATCGCGACGTTCCCGGCGTGCGCGCCGAGCAGCGCGCAGAACACCGCGAGCGTCTCGGCGCAGAGCGGGTCGTCGGCGCGGGCGCAGATGTCGCCGGGTTCCAGCGGCGGCGCGGGCGTGCCGTCCAGCAGCCCGAGCATCCGGTGGATGCGGGTGAGGCCGGCGCCCGACAGCAGGTTCTCGGCGGTCGCGGTGCCGAGCTCGGCGCGCAGCAGCCGCATGACCTCCACCTCGCGGTCGGTGCGGACCGCGACGTCCACCTGCCCGCCCTCGGTCGGCAGCGGTAGCCACCCGCCGCCCGCCCGGACGAGGCCCGCGACGCCGAGGCCGGTGCCGGGGCCGAGGACGGCGCGGGTGCCGTCCCCCGACGGCACCGCCGTCCCGCCGATCGGGACGAGGTCGTCGCCGTCCAGCTCGGGCAGGGCGAGCGCGAGCGCCTCGAAGTCGTTGAGGATGTCCAGGCGGTCCAGGCCGAGGCGGCGGCGCACGTCCTCGGTGCGGAGGGTGCCCCAGCCCGCGTTGGTCAGCCGGAACGTGCCCCCGCCGACCGGCCCGGCGACGGCCAGGCAGGCGGCGCGGGGCCGCCGGCCGGCGGCGTGCTCGGACAGGTACGCCTCGGCCGCCTCGGCGAGGCCGGGGAACGCGCGCGTCCGCAGCGACGCCGCGCGCCCGATCTCGCCGTCCTCGACGAGCGCGAACCGCGCGTTCGTCCCGCCCACGTCCGCGACCAGCAGGGGAGCTATCGGGCTCACGAGAAGACCCCCGCGCCCTGCTCGGCCGGGCCGACGACGCGGCGGAAGGCGCGGAACAGCTCGCGGCCGGTGCCGAACGTGTCGCCGGGCGCGCCCCCGTCGGGCTCCCGGGCGTCCAGGTCGGGCACCAGCACCTCCAGCAGGCCCTTGTCGGCGTCCAGCCGGATCACGTCGCCGTCGCGGACGCGGGCGAGCGGGCCGCCCGCCGCGGCCTCGGGCGACACGTGGATGGCGGCGGGCACCGCGCCCGACGCCCCCGACATGCGGCCGTCGGTGACGAGCGCGACGCGGTGGCCGCGGTCCTGGAGCACCCCGAGCGGCGGCGTCAGCCGGTGCAGCTCGGGCATCCCGTTGGCGCGCGGGCCCTGGAAGCGGACGACGGCGACGACGTCGCGGTCCAGCTCGCCCGCCGCGAACGCCTCCTGGAGCGCCTCCTGGGAGTCGAAGACCCGCGCGGGCGCCTCGATCAGCCGGTGGCCCGGGTCGACCGCCGACACCTTGACGACGGCGCGGCCGAGGTTGCCGTCCACGGTGTGCAGGCCGCCGTGCTCGTCGAACGGCTCGCGGACCGGGCGCAGCACGGCGCGGTCGCCGGACTCGGCGAGCGCGGGCCGCCAGACCAGGTCGCCGCCGTCCAGGGACGGGGCCGCGCGGTAGTCGGCGAGGGTGGCGCCGCCGACCGTGCGGGCGTCGGCGTGCAGCAGCCCGGCGTCGATCAGCTCGCCGATGAGGAACGCGGTGCCGCCCGCGGCGTGGAAGTGGTTCACGTCCGCGCTGCCGTTCGGGTACAGGCGGGTGAGCAGCGGCGTGGCGCGCGACAGCTCGTCGAAGTCGTCCCAGGTCAGCTCCAGCCCGGCGGCCTCGGCCATGGCGACCAGGTGCAGCGTGTGGTTGGTGGAGCCGCCGGTGGCGAGCAGCGCGACGACGGCGTTGGCGAACGCCCGCTCGTCCAGCAGCTCGCCGACCGGGGTGTAGGCGCCGCCGAGGTCGGTGATCTCCAGGACGCGGCGGCCCGCGGCGTCGGTCAGCGCGTCGCGGAGCGGCGTGCCCGGCGGGACGAAGCTCGCGCCCGGCAGGTGCAGGCCCATGACCTCCATGAGGAGCTGGTTGGAGTTGGCCGTCCCGTAGAAGGTGCAGGTCCCCGGCGAGTGGTAGGACGCGGCCTCGGCCTCCAGCAGCTCGGCGCGGCCGATCTCCCCGGCCGCGAACCGCTTGCGGACCCTGGCCTTCTCGCCGTTCGGCAGCCCGGACGCCATCGGCCCGGCCGGGACCAGGATCGCCGGCAGGTGCCCGAACGCCAGCGCGCCGATCACCAGCCCGGGGACGATCTTGTCGCAGACGCCGAGGAGCAGCGCCCCGTCGAACATGTCGTGCGACAGCGCGACGGCGGTCGCCATCGCGACCACGTCCCGGCTGAACAGCGACAGCTCCATGCCCGCGCGGCCCTGGGTGATCCCGTCGCACATCGCCGGGACGCCGCCGGCGAACTGGGCGGTGCCGCCCGCCGCCGCGATCGCCGCCTTCAGCCGGTCGGGGTAGTCCTTCAGCGGCTGGTGCGCCGACAGCATGTCGTTGTAGGCCGACACGATCGCGATGTTGGGCGTCACGTCGCCGCGCAGCTGGAGCTTCTCCAGCGGGCCGCAGGCGGCGAACCCGTGCGCGAGGTTGGCGCAGCCGAGGCCGCCGCGGGCCGGGCCGGCCGTCCGGGCGCCGGCGATCCGCCGCAGGTAGGCGGCGCGGCGGGGCGCGCTGCGCGCGGCGATCCGCTCGGTCACCCGGGCGAGGACGGGATGGGTCATGGTCGGGCGCTCCCAGGGGGCGGCGAGGGGACGACGAACCGGAAACCTACTCCGACATGGGCATTCTGGACAACCTACTTCGGCAGCATTTTTTACCTAAGTGCCGGACTTGGGCCGCTCGACGTGCCCAACCGGGGCGTGCTTGACTGGCGGGATGTCCCGTCGCCCCTCCACCAGCGGGGACGTGCTCCGCCTCATCCGCGAGGACGGCGTCGACACCCGCGCCGAGCTCGGCCGCCGCACCGGCCTGTCCCGGCCCGCCGTCGCCGCCCGCGTCGCCGAGCTCGCCGCGCACGGCCTCGTCACCGAGTGCGCGGACGGCCCGTCCACCGGCGGCCGCCCGCCCGCCCGGCTCGCCTTCGACGCCGCCGGCGGCACCGTCCTCGTCGCCAACCTCGGCCAGTCGCGCGGCCAGCTCGCCGCCTGCGACCTCGCCGGCACCGTGCTCGCCCGCACCGACGCCGACCTGCCCGCCGGCACCCCGGCCGAGACCGCGCTGCCGCACGTCCTCGGCCAGTGGGAGGCGCTGCTCGGCGCGGCCGGCCTCGACCCGAAGGGCGTGCGCGGCGCGGGCCTCGCCGTCCCCGGCATCGCCGACCCGGCCGGGTTCGACGACGGCCCGGTCCGCGCCCGCCTCGGCGTCCCCGGCCACCTGGACAACGACGTGAACGCCGCCGCGCTCGGCGAGCACCACGCCGGGCACCGCGACCGCGAGCTGCTCTACGTCAAGGCCTCCACCGGCATCGGCGCCGGGCTGATCATGGGCGGGCGGATCCAGCGCGGCGCCCTCGGCGCGGCCGGCGAGCTCGGCCACGTCCCGGTGCCCGGCGCCGACGACGCGCCCTGCTGGTGCGGCAGCACCGGCTGCGTCGAGGCCGTCGCCGGCGGCGCGGCACTGCTCGCCCGCTCCCCCGCCGCCACGCTCGCCGAGCTCGCCGCGCTCGCCCGCGCGGGCGACCCCGCCACCGTCGCGCTCGTCCGCGAGGCGGGCCGCCGCATCGGCGAGGTCGTCGCGACCGCCGTCAACCTGCTGAACCCCGCCGTGGTGGTGCTCGGCGGCGACCTCGCCGCCGCGGCCGAACCGCTCGTCGCGGGCGTCCGCGAGGTCGTCTACCGGCGCTCGACCGCGCTCGCCACCCGCGAGCTGCGCATCGAGCCGAGCCGCCTCGGCGACACCGCGGGCCTGCTCGGCTGCGCCGCGATGGTCCTGGACCGCATCCTCGCCCCGGCCGCCGTCGACGCCGCCCTCGCCGCCCGCTAGCCGGGCGGGCCGGCGGGCGGGCCAAGTCTCGGCCAAGCCCGGCTCAGATTCTCGACATGCCCGATTGATCCCCGCGCATCGGTCGAGAACTCCAGGGAGCGCGTCCACCAACAGAGGGGGGTGAACGGGGCAGGCATGTCCCGTCGATCATGGACCTGAACTTCCTGCGGCCGCTGTACGCCGTGCCCGGCCCGGTGGCCTCGATCCACCTGGACACCACCCGCGACACCGAGGACGCCGACAAGCTGATCGAGCTGCGCTGGCGCGCGCTCCGCGACCGGCTCGCCGAGCAGGGCGCCGACGACGCCACCCTGGACGCGATCGCGGACGTCGTCGGCGGCGCCCGCGGCGTCGGCGGCGCGCAGGGCGAGGCGATCTTCGCGGCGGGCGGCCGCGTCCTCGCGGTCCACACGATGGCCCGCCCGCCGGCGGCCGACTCCGCCGCCTGGCTGCCCGTCGCCGACCCGCTCGACCTGGTCGTCGACCGCGACCACCAGCTCCCCTACGTCGTCGTCGCCATCGACCGCGAGGGCGCCGACATCGACGGCTACGAGGCCGCCGAGCAGGACCCCGCGACCGAGCGCAGCTACAACGGCAGCACCCTGCACATCCAGAAGGTCCGCGGCGGCGGCCCGTCGCAGCGGCACTACCACCGCCGCGCCGAGAACCAGTGGAACGAGAACGCCGGCCAGGTCGCCAAGGAGGTGACCGCGACCGCCGCCGAGGTCGGCGCGGCCGTCATCTTCGTCGGCGGCGACGAGCGCGCCATCGGCCTCATGAAGGAGCACCTGAAGAAGGCCGACCCGCCCGTCGTGGAGATCGCCGGCGGCCGCTCCGACAACGAGGACCAGCGCACCCTGCGCGCGTCCCTGGACCGCGCGCTGGAGGAGGCGATGATCGCCAGCCATGACGAGGCGCTCGCCGAGTACGGCGCCCGCGTCCCGCAGGACACCGCCGTCGAGGGCGTCCCCGCCGTCGTCCGCGCCCTGCGCGACGGCCAGGTCGAGGCGCTCTACCTCGGCGCCGACCGCGCGGGCGAGCCGGAGCTGTGGGCCTCGCCGGACGACCCGATGCTGCTGGCCACCGACCCGTCCGGCCTGGACGTGGCCGGCGCCTTCCAGGCTCCGGCGAGCGCCCTGCTGCTCCGCGCCGCCGCCATGAGCGACGCCCGCTTCACCGAGCTGCTCGACCACGGCGACCGCACCCAGGGCACCGGCGCCACCCTCCGCTTCACCATGTGAGCGCCCGTCCGGCGCGCCTCCCGCTCGGCCCGGAGGCGCGCCGGACGCCTGTCCGGTAAGGGTTTTCTGTCGCCGGAGCGGGGTGCGTCCTCCTAGACTGATCACTCCTCGGTCAGGTCCCGGTCAGGAGGCCAGCGCGTGGATCCGTCGTACCCCCTGCTCCCCTCCTCCGGCGCGGGCAGCCCCGTCCCGCGCCGCGGCGGCGGCGTCGCCCGCCCGCCGGCGGGCGCGCCCGGCCCCGCGCCCGTCCACGCGGCGGGCGAGATGGGCCTCAGCACGGGCGAACCGCTGCGCGACGCCTGCTGGGACATGATCGGCCCGCGCACCCGCGAGCGCCTCCAGGACCACGCGGGCGCCCTGATCGACTGGTACGCGACCGGCGATCCCTCCAGCGGCGACGGCCGCCCCTACGCCGTCCTGTTCGGCGACCGCGGCCTGTCCATCGCCGAGCCGCGCCTGAACACCGAGCACCGGCCCGTGTACGCGGTGTCGGCGTTCCTGTTCGAGCCCGGCTCGCTGCGGCACGTCCCGATCGACCACCGCCCGCCGCCCGTCATGGCCCGGGGTCCAGCGTCCACCGCGGCCCCGTCGTCCGGCCCCGGCGCCTCCGGCCGCGCCGACATCGGCCTCACCGCCCCGGCCCGCGGCGTCCTCGGCAACCTGCCGCCGCGCGCGCAGGAGCTGCTCCAGACACCCTTCCTGCCCGGCGCGAAGGTGCTGCGCTGCGACTGGTACTACCAGGGGCACGCGCACCGGCTGTCGATGTTCATGCTCTACCTGGCCGGGACGCGGGACGTCACCGTCGCCACCGGCACCAAGATCGTCCCCGCCGGCCACGACGACGCGACCGCGCACTGGTCGCTGACCTGCTACCGCGCGGCGGTGGCCCGCCGGATCGGCCGCTGACCTTGCCCCCGCGGTTCACCGGCCCGGACGGCGAGACCGCCTACGCCGTCCTCGGCGTCGCGCCGGACGCGTCCGCCGACGAGATCCGGCGGGCGCACCGCCTCCTGATCAAGGAGAACCATCCCGACCTGTTCCCGGAGGGATCCGCCCGCGACGCCGCCGGGGCGCGGACGCGCCTGCTCAACGACGCCCGCGACGCGCTCACCGGCGACCGCGCCGCCTACGACGCGTCTCTGAAGCCGCCCGAACCGCCGGAACCGCCCGCCGCCGAAGAGGAGCCCGTCGACGACCCCTGGTCCGACGCGGCCCCGGGCACCCCCACCGCCGACCCCTGGGCAGCCGCCGCGACCGGCCACCGTCCACCGCCGCAGCCCCCTCCCCCTTCCCGTCCCCCGCCCACACCGCCGCCCCCGCGGACGTGGGCGCCGCCGCCTCCCCCGCCCCGGCCTCCGCTCCGGCGCCGGCAGCGCGGCCCGGGAGGCGTCATCCTCCTCTGCGTGTTCCTCACCGTCGCCGGGTTCGCCGCGGCCATCGCCGTCATCGCCGTCCGGTCGTCCCCGCCCGATCCCAAGGCCACCGTCCCCGCCGCCCTCACCGGAAGCTGGAGGGGCAAGGCCAAGGACGACCGCGATGGCACGTGGGAGGTCCTGCTCACCCTCCGCCCCGGCCGCACCAACGGGAAGGTCTCCTACGACGACGGGACCTGCCTGGGGACCGCCGTCCCGGTCTCCTTCCGCGCCGGCGCCCTGAACATCGGCACGTTCTTCAAGAACGTCTCCGGCTGCGACCGCGGCAACCTCACCGTCAAGCGCCGCAAGGACGGCAGGCTCGACGCCCGTTACATCAAATCCGGCACCGCGAAGCCCTGGGCCACCGCCGTCCTCACCCGCCAGCGGATGACCGCCTGACACCATCCTCGGATGCCCGCCCATCACCCTGGGTAGTGGAATTCATGTGACCGTAAAGGAGAGCCAGCGGCGGCGCGTCGCCTGGCTGCGCAGCGCGATCGCGATCGTGCTGATCACCGGCCTCTACTTCGTCGCGCCCCTGCACCGCGAGGACGGCCTGTACCTGATCCGCGCCGCGACCCTCCTCCTCGGCCTGGCCGCCGTCTCCTGGCTGACAGCGCTCCAAGTACGACGCGCCCTGCGCCCCGGCCGCCTGCCCGCCGAGCGGCTCGCGCTGCTGCTCACCCTCGTCACCCTCGTCTCGGCCTTCTTCGCCACCGGCTACTACCAGATGTCCGACCAGTTCAGCGGCCTGCGCACCCGCCTGGACGCCCTCTACTTCGCCGTCACCACCCTCGCCACCGTCGGCTACGGCGACATCACCGCCACCGGCCAGGCCGCCCGCGCCCTGGCGATCGTCCAGATGCTCTTCGACCTCGTCATCGTCACCTCCGCCATCACCATCGTCCTCGGCGCCCAACCGACCAAGACATCATCCGAAATGTAGCGACCATAGCAAAACCATTCCAGCATAAATACCTTCAATAAGCAATTCCGTCGGAATCGATTTCGATAGACTCGTCAAATTCTTGGAATTAAATCACTCTCAACAAGTCGATGCGACCGGTACCTCTTTTGACCGAAGGGGCCACCATTGCCAGAGCCAGATCAGCTTCAACGAAGCAATCACTCCGGAGAGCAACGGCACCGCACACGCTTCCCCCGAAATCACCACCGTACCCACCCGGTCACATTTCAAATCTACCATCCACGGCCTATTGATAAGCGGCCAAATCCAAGATGTGACAGCTACCAGAAGTACGTCGATCTAGATTCACCCCTAGTCAAAACCTTATTGCCAAAGAAGCCGAAGTTCATCCATTAGCAAATCGACAAAAGATGGCCATTCACGGGTGATGCTCGTATCACCTTCCTGATACATGTACACCCTAGGATTTTCCTTCACCAAGTCGACCATCCAGTAGACCTGGTAGCCTTGGTGCATCGCAAAAACCAGGGCATTCGCCGGAATGGACACCCCGCTGCCACCTCGTGCAATTTCCAGAGAATCCTCTTTGAGTCCGATGATTTGAGGATAAAAGGCATCGGTTCCCCTCAAGAGCCCTCCGGCGCCGCGCCCCATGAGCAGAAGAAAATCATGGTAAGAGCCAGGAATTCTATCGAGATCCTGATCTCGCATGACCTCCAGCACCTCATGCTCACCGATGCCAACGACCTCGGCGTCACCATATCTGGCCTTAAGACGATCCGCCACGGCCCGGACCGAGAAGCCTTCTATCCCCACGTGATATCAACCTCGATTCCAGGGTACATTTGCTTGAATTGTTCAATCAAGTCGGTACAACTCGGACACACGGGAAGCTCTGAGTATAGATCGATTGTACCTTCAGAGTTCTTCGGGAGATACGACGCATAGTGTTCAAATATTTTCGTTTCCGAGTCGAATGGGCGCGTCCCGTGATCGAACTGCCGAGTGGCCACCATTCCTAGCGAACCGGGCTGAGCATACTCGCCACTCACCCCGATGTTTTGACCGACTTGCCCATTGATATCATGACCCGCAACGGCAATATTCTTCCGCCTGGAAACACCAATGCCATTATTGGCGTTCTTGCGATATGCCTGAGCAATTTTCTTGAGGGGACTGCAGTTGTGGACGAGGACTGGGGTCTTGCCAGCGAGGACGTAGAAGGTGTGGGTGTCGGCGATGGCGAGGTCGTGGACGCGCGGGTGCGAAGAGAGCAGGGCCGTCGAAGCGACCTTCTGGGTGCTGCCCGAGGGGGTGCGCAGCCGTCGCCGCAGCGCATCGGCGATCCGCTGGGTGACGTCTTGGGCCTCCCAGCGCTGGAAGTGCCAGTACACCGTCTACCAGGGCAGATAGTCCACCGGCAGGTACCGTCAGGCGCACCTGGCCTGGTCCAGGTACAAGATCGCATCCACGATATCGCGATGCGGATGCTTCTCCTCGCGCCCGTCCCAGTGCTCAAGCGGCAGCAACGGCTCGATCAACGCCTACTGCTCATCCGACAGATCCGAGGGGTAGGCGCGTTTCCGCATGCCTACCGCCTACCCACACCACGCCGTGATCGCACGATCACCTGTGAAACACGCTCCTAGAGAGCTTCGATAGTGGGGGTTACCGGGTATTTGCAGGTGGGTGCGGTTGAGGATCCCGGTGATCAGGGCGGGCCGGTGCTGGATGTGTTTGAGCCGGGTGCGGATCAGGTCGGTGAGCTGGTCGATGGTGTGCTTTGCGAGGTTGGCCAGTGAGGTCTTCAGGTGGGCCCAGACGCCCTCGAGGGGGTTGAGTTCGGGGGTGTAGGGCGGCAGGTAGAAGACCGTGAGCCAGTTGCGGGCGTCGATGTGGCGGCGCATCTTGGTCGAGCGGTGGCTGCCGAGGTTGTCCCAGACCAGGACGATCGGGCCGCCGAGCTGGGCGTGGGCGGCGTCCAGCAGCCGGATGCAGTCGCGTTCGGTGAACCCCTTCGGCTCGCCTGCGCGTCCGCGGTAAGTCAGCGCCCGGTAGAACAGGTGGGGACGTTCCCCCTGCTTGACCGCCAAGAGCGCGGCCAGTGAGACCCGATGGGTTCCCTTGTCGGTCACGTTCACCACCGGTGTGCGGCCGCGTCTGCCCCCGGTTCGTCCTTTGGGCGGCCTGAGCCCCTGGCCGGCTTCGTCCTCGAAGATCAGCCAGGCGCCCAGGTCGCCGACCGTCTGCCCACGGACGGCCACACCTGCGCTTCCCACCGGGCGATCTCCGCCTCATCGCGCTCGGTCGCCCGGCGGGTGGGGACCTGCACCGACCAGCCCAGCCGGTGCATCAGCACGTCCACTCCGGCCACGGTGTAGGACACCGTGAACAGCTCGGCGATCACCGTCGCGATCCGGGCGAGCGTCCACCGCTGATCCTCCGACCAGCCGTGGGCGGCAGAGCCCTTGGCCGGCTCGACCTGCAAGCACGCGAGCTGGTCGTCGGTCAGCCTGCACCGCATCCCGCCCGCGCCCCTGGACGCCAGCGCCGCCGTTCCGCCCTGCTTCCACGCCCGCCGCCACCGGTTCACCGACATCCGACTCACCCGAAACGACCGGCCGATCTCCGCATCCAACCAGCCCGCCTCGAACAAGGAGACAGCCTCCAGCCGCAACACCTCACGCCGCGCCCGATCCACCGCGGTCAACCCACCACTCTCGGCATACCGCATCCACCAGCAGTAACCCACCAGACGACCCGCGATAAGTATCTGAAGCGCCACAACCAGCAACTCCCGCTATTGAGCTCTCTAGACTCCGATAGGCGGGAATCCGGTCAGCAACGATAGATGTTTCCTCGAATTTCCGTCGGCCCTATTTCCTCAGCAAGAAGCGGGCTGGGCGCGCCACCACCACCCGAGATGTGGGCCCAGAACAAGAAACCAGCAACTACGTAGCCAGCACCAACCGTCGACCCCAGGAGAAACATTCGCTCTTGATTCCATGCCGCACCGATCCTTTGTTCCTCATGCCCCATGGCCTCAAGTCCAGCCAGTCGCAGATTCAGACTGGAATATGAAGAGGAGAGGGAAAAGTGGGACACATCTTGAAACAAGATGTCGATCACTTCCAGGGCTTCCGCTACTTCCGGGTCACCTATGAATCCGCGAATGAGCAGCTTGCTATGCGTTACAGCAATCGCCCAAGGCTTGAACTCTCCCGCAAGGACCAGCGGAAGAGTGCCGCGGACCACTGGAATACTCATCGCGCACCTGCCCAGTCGCCGAGTCGTCGATTGAATCGGAATAAATTGACCTGATCCATTACCCCCGACTCATCGATTTTCAGCAACTCCCACTGCGCGTCGAGCAGATTTTCGGGCTTTGTGACTTTCGCGACAGCAGCGCCTTTGCCGATCCACCGTGTGCCTCTGGAAGACCGTCAAGCATGAAGGAGATATCCCCTTCACCTACCGAGACCCTGGAAATCGCCGCCTCAACCTCACCTCTCCAGGAATCGCTTCTCGCACCGAGAAGGTGCCTCGCCTTAACGCTTGTCGCAAAATCGTTCAGTTCCGAGCCCCTCCTTCCGAGAGCAACGTGATCCCGGGACCCGATGAATCCTCCGCAGTTGTGGACGAGGACGGGCGTGAAGCCTGCCAGCGCATAGAAGGTGTGGGTGTCGGCGATGGTGAGGTCGTGGACGCGCGGGTGCGAAGAGAGCAGGGCCGTCGAAGCGACCTTCTGAGTGCTACCCGAGGGGGTGCGCAGCTTGATGCCGCATTTGAGCTGGTCTGCACGGACCCAGGCATGGTGACCGGCGTCCCAGAAGAGGTGGTGCTCGGCGGCGTAGACGACGGCGGTCTTGGCGCCATGCTTGCCGCCGATCTTGATGTTGATCCGGTAGAAGCCGGTGTAGTCGGCGCCGTCGAAGGTGGCGACGACCTCCTTGAACTACTTCTTCCCAGTCTTCGGATCCGAGGACGGGGCCGACTCTTCACAGTAACGATCCCGGCGGTCAGGCGTCGAGGCTGCGGCGGCGGACCGAAATCAGGAGGTCTTGGACGCGGTCACGGTCCGGGGTTTCGGGGAGGGGGGTGGTGGCGAGGGCCTTGTCGAGGTCGGCGGTCAGGTCGGCGCGCCAGGCGGCGACCTCGTCCCATGGGACGTCGCCGCGGCGGACGGCGAGGAGGCGTTCGCTCAGGTCGCCGACGTGGACGAGGGGTTCGCCGGTCTCCAGGAGGTGGCGGCCGGAGGCGAGCAGGCGGAGCATGTGCATCGCGTGCTTCCAGCGGATCTCGCCCTGGTTGCGCAGGTCCTGCTCGATCTTGCGGAACTGGGCGTCGGCGTAGCCGCCGAAAGTGCGGTGGACGAGCCGCGACAGGAACGCCCCGCGGATCGCGAGGAGCTCCTCGCCGGTCGGGGCGACGCGCTCGACGAGCGGCGACCACAGGCACTCCAGGATCGTCGGGTTGCCCTTCAGCGCCAGCTCGCAGAAGCGTTCGATCTCCCACGAGAACTGCTCGTCGAGCGGGCCCTCGATGTGCGCGGGCGGCTTGTCCAGCCGCCAGAACAGCGCCGCGGGGGCGGCGTAGACGCCGCGCCGGTCGGTGTCGCTGAGGGCCGTGGCCAGGCCGTACGCCCGCGAGCCGGCGACCACCGCGAGGACGGTGTGGTCGCGGACGAGGCTGTGGTCCATCGGGCCAGCGTGGTACCCCGTTCCGGGTAGCGTCTACAGGTTTTCCCGTATGGCCGCTTTGTAACGTTTACGTTTCGGCGCATTGACAGTGACGGCGGTCACGGTCTTTCCTTCGTGGGAGCGCTCCCACACCCCACCCACGGAAGGACATCCCATGCGGGATCTCGGACGGATCAGGCCGAGGATCGCCGTCCTGGCGACCCTGGCCACGCTGCTGGCGGGCGCCGCCGCATGCGGCGGCGACGGCGACAAGAAGGACGACGCCGCCGGCGGCCCGGTCACCCTGACCGTCGACGTCTTCGGCGAGTTCGGCTACGACCAGCTGTACAAGCAGTACGAGGCGTCCCACCCCGGCGTCACCATCAAGCAGCGCAAGGTCTCCACGCTGGACGACTACAAGCCCCGCATCCAGCAGTGGATCGCCACCGGCAGCGGCGCCGGCGACGTCGTCGCCCTGGAGGAGGGCATCCTCGCCACCTACATGCAGCAGAAGTCGAAGTTCCTCAACCTCTTCGACTACGGCGGCAAGGCGCTGGAGTCCAACTTCCTGCCGTGGAAGTGGCAGATGGGCGTGACCGCCGACGGCAAGCAGCTCGTCGGCCTCGGCACCGACATCGGGCCGCTCGGCATGTGCTACCGCAAGGACCTGTTCGCCAAGGCCGGCCTGCCGACCGACCGCGACGAGGTGTCCAAGCTCTGGCCGACGTGGGACGCGTTCTTCCAGACCGGCCAGAAGTTCCAGGCCAAGGAGTCCAAGACCAAGTGGCTGGACGGCCCGTCGGCCATCCTGCGCACCACCGTGCTGCAGGAGTCGGGCAAGGGCGCCGGCTACAGCTACTTCGACAAGAACAACAACCTGGTCTTCGACACCAACCCGGCGATCAAGACCGCGTTCGACACCTCGCTCAAGTTCGAGCAGGCCAAGCTGACCGGCGACATGCAGATCTTCACGCCGCCGTGGCAGACGGCGCTGAAGCGCGACACCTTCGCCACCGTCCCGTGCCCCTCCTGGATGCTCGGCGGCATCTCGGAGTTCTCCGGCGACTACGGCAAGGGCAAGTGGGACGTCGCGTCGGTGCCCGGCGGCAGCGGCTACTGGGGCGGCTCGTGGCTCGCGGTGCCGAAGCAGACCAAGCACCCGAAGGAGGCCGCCGAGCTCGCCAAGTTCCTGACCAGCCCGCAGGGCCAGGTCGGCGCGTTCAAGGACAAGGACACCTTCCCGTCCTCCACGGTCGCCGAGAAGGACCCGGCCGTGACCGGCGCGACCAGCGCCTACTTCAACAACGCCCCCACCGGAAAGATCTTCGGTGACATGGCGGCCCAGGTGAAGCCGGTCTACCTCGGCCCGAAGAACGAGGACGTCCGCCAGGCCGTGGAGAACGTCCTGATCGCCGTCGGCCAGGGCAAGATCCCCGCCGACCAGGCGTGGGCCAAGGCCGTCGACGCGGCCAAGAAGGCCGCCCGCTAGCCATCCGCCCGAGCAGCGGCGGCGCCCGTCCCCACCGGGCGCCGCCGCTCCCCCTGGAGAGGAGGACGCATGGCTCTGGACCTGCATCCCGCACGCGACGGGGCTCCGCCGACCGCGAAGCCCCCGTCCCCCAAGGGCCGCGGCGCCCGCCGCCGGCTCGCCCGGCTGGACCTGAAGGCCGCCCCCTACCTGTTCATCTCGCCGTTCTACCTCGTCTTCCTGATCTTCGGCGGGTTCCCGCTGGTCTACACGCTGTGGGTGTCGCTGCACACCTGGGGCCTGTCGTCGGGCGAGCGCACGTTCACCGGCTGGGACAACTACAGCTACCTGCTCGGCGACGGCGAGTTCTGGCACGCGGTCGTCAACACGATCGGCATCTTCGCCGTCTCGACGGTCCCGCAGCTGCTCCTCGCCCTCATGGTCGCCGGCGCGCTGGACCGCAAGATGCGCGGCGCGACGCTGATGCGCATCGGCATGGTCGCCCCGCTGATCACCTCGACGGCGGCCGTCGCGATCGTGTTCACCCAGCTGTTCGACAAGGACTTCGGCTTCGTCAACTGGGCGATCGGCGGCCTCGGCTTCGACCACATCGCCTGGCAGGAGAGCCGCGGCTGGTCCTGGGTGGCGATCTCCACCATGGTCGACTGGCGCTGGACGGGCTACAACGCCCTCATCTACCTGGCCGCGATGCAGGCCATCCCGCGCGACCTGTACGAGGCGGCCGCGATCGACGGCGCGTCCCGGCTGCGGCAGTTCTGGCAGATCACCGTGCCGCTGCTGCGCCCCACCATCATCTTCACCATCATCGTGTCCACGATCGGCGGCCTGCAGCTGTTCACCGAGCCGGTGCTGTTCGGGTCGGGCTCGGCCAACCGGATGGACGGCGGCGCCCTGCACCAGTTCCAGACGATCACGATGTACATGTACGACAACGCCTTCACCGACGACCGCTACGGCTACGGCGCCGCGGTCGCGTGGGCGCTGTTCCTGCTCATCATCGTGTTCTCCCTCGTCAACTTCGCGTTCGTGCGCCGTACGGGAGGCACCAAGTGACGCTCGTGATGCGCGGCCGCGCCGGCGGCCGGTCCCGCGGCGCCCGCCGCGGCCTGCGGGACGCGACCCCGCTCACCTACCTGACGCTGATCGTCGCGGTCATCCTGTCGATCTTCCCGATCTACTGGATGCTGGTCGTGGCGACCCGCACCAACGACGTGGTGTCGAGCGTGCCGCCGCCGATCCTGCCCGGCGGGCACCTCGGCGAGAACGTGCAGCGCCTGTTCGACAACGAGGACGCCTACTTCGCCAAGGGCCTGCTGAACTCCTTCATCGTCGCCGGCTCGGTGACGGTCTCGACGGTCTTCTTCGCCTCGCTGGCCGGGTTCGCGTTCGCCAAGCTGCGCTTCCGCGGCCGCAACGCGCTGCTGCTCACCGTCATCGCCACCATGATGATCCCGGTGCAGATGGGCATCATCCCGCTCTACATGATCATGGTGAAGCTGGGCTGGCAGAACCACCTGCAGGCGGTCATCGTGCCGTTCCTGGTCACCGGGTTCGGCGTGTTCATGATGCGCCAGTACGCCTCGCAGGCCGTCCCCGACGAGCTGATCGAGGCCGCCCGGGTCGACGGCTGCACCACCTTCGGCGTCTTCTGGCGGGTCGTGCTGCCGGCGCTCCGCCCGGCGATGGGCGTCCTCGGCCTGTTCACGTTCATGCAGACCTGGAACGAGTTCATGTGGCCGCTCGCGGTGCTGAACCCCGAGAACCCGACGGTGCAGCTGTCCATCAACAACCTGGCCACCGGCCACTTCAACGACTACACGCTCATGTTCGCGGGGACCACGGTGGCCGTGCTGCCGCTGCTGGTGGTGTTCGTGATCTTCGGCCGCCAGATCATCGGCGGCATCATGGAAGGCGCGGTGAAGGCATGACCTCCCTGGAGTTCCCGCCCGGCTTCGGGTGGGGCGCGGCGACCGCCGCGTACCAGATCGAGGGCGCCTGGGACGAGGACGGCCGCGGCCCCTCCATCTGGGACGACTTCAGCCACACCCCCGGCAAGGTGCTGAACGGCGACACCGGCGACGTCGCGGTCGACCACTACCACCGCTTCGAGGGCGACGTCGGCCTGATGCGGGAGGTCGGCCTCACCGCCTACCGCTTCTCCATCTCCTGGACGCGGGTGCTGCCGGCGGGCGCCGGCGAGGTCAACCAGGCCGGGCTCGACTTCTACCGGCGCCTGGTGGACCGGCTGCTGGAGGCCGGCATCGCGCCCTGGCCGACGCTGTACCACTGGGACCTGCCGAGCCCGCTGGAGGCGGCGGGCGGCTGGCCGGACCGCGACACCGCGCACCGCTTCGCCGACTACGCCGCCGTGGTGCACGAGGCGCTCGGCGACCGCGTCCGCAACTGGACGACGATCAACGAGCCGTGGTGCGCGGCGTTCCTCGGCTACGCCTCCGGCGAGCACGCGCCGGGCCGCCGCGACGGCGCCGCGTCCCTGCGGGCGGCGCACCACCTGATGCTCGGCCACGGCCTCGCGGTCGAGGCGATGCGGGCCCGCCAGCCCGCCAACCGGTTCGGCGCCGCGGTCAACCTGTACGCGGTGTCGGCCGCCTCCGGCCACCCCGACGACCTGGACGCGGCCCGCCGCATCGACGGCCTGCAGAACCGGTTCTTCCTCGACCCGCTGCTGCTCGGCCGCTACCCCGACGACGTCCTCGCCGACGTCGCCGACCTCGGCTTCGCGCCCGCCGACGCCGACCTGAAGACGATCGCGCAGCCGCTCGACCACCTCGGCGTCAACTACTACACCCGGCACACCGTGTCCGGGCGGCCCGGCGAGGCCACGCAGGCGGTGTCGTCGCCGTTCTCGTCGCACTCGCCGTGGGTCGGCAGCGGCCACGTCCGGTTCGTCGACGGCGGCCGGCCCGCCACCGGCATGGGCTGGGAGATCGACGAGGAGGGGCTGCTGGAGGTGCTGACCCGGCTGCACCGCGAGTACCCGGCGCTGCCGCTGCACATCACCGAGAACGGCGCCGGCTACGACGAGGTCCCGGACGCCGGTGGAACGGTGCACGACGAGGGCCGCATCGACTATGTGCGGCGGCACCTCACCGCCTGCCACCGGGCGATCGCGGCGGGTGTGCCGCTGCGCGGCTACTTCGTCTGGTCGCTGCTGGATAATTTCGAGTGGGCCTGGGGTTACGGCAAGCGGTTCGGCATGATCCATGTGGACTACGCCACGCAGCGCCGCACCCTCAAGGACAGCGCGCGCTGGTACGCCGAGGTGATCGAGCGCGGCGCGCTCTGAGCGCGCCCGCCGACGAAGAAGGGGAGCGCATGACGGGGAGCAGCACCCGCCCGACGCTGGAAGAGGTCGCGGCGCGGGCGGGGGTCGGCCGGGGCACCGTGTCCCGGGTGATCAACGGATCGCCGCGGGTCAGCGAGCAGGCCCGGGAGGCCGTGCACGCGGCCATCGCCGAGCTCGGCTACGTGCCGAACCGGGCGGCCCGCTCGCTGGTGACCCGGCGCACCGACACCGTCGCGCTGGTGATCGCCGAGTCCGAGCAGCGGCTGTTCGGCGAGCCCTACTTCGCCGGCATCATCCGCGGCATCTCCACCGGGCTCGGCGGTACCGCCTTCCAGCTGCTGCTGGCCCTCGCCCGCTCCCCCGAGGAGTACGCCCGGCTGGAGCAGTACCTGACGCTGCAGCACGTCGACGGCGTGCTGTTCACCTCGCTGCACGCCGACGACCCGCTGCCCGCCCGGCTGGAGGCGGGCGGCGTGCCGACGGTGCTGAACGGCCGGCCGCCCGGCCTCACCCCGGTCAGCTACGTGGACGTGGACAACCGGACCGGCGCCGAGGAGGCCGTCGGTCACCTGCTCGCGCAGGGCCGGCGCCGCATCGCCGCCGTCGCGGGGCCGCAGGACATGGGCGCCGGCCTGGACCGCCTGAACGGCTACCGGGTGACGCTCGCCGAGGCGGGCCTGCCGGAGTTCGTGGCCTACGGCGACTTCAGCGAGGCGAGCGGCATCGCCGCCGCCGACGAGCTGCTGGACCGCCACCCCGACCTCGACGCGATCTTCGCGGCGTCCGACCCGATGGCGCTCGGCGCGCTGCGGGCGCTGCGCCGCCGGGGCCGCCGGGTGCCCGAGGACGTCGCGGTCGTCGGGTTCGACGACTCGGCGGGCGCCGAGCTCGCCGACCCGCCGCTCACCACCGTGCACCAGTCCCCCGAGGAGATCGGGGAGCGGATGACGCGGCTGCTGATCGCCCGGATCCGCGGCGAGCGGGTCGACGACCCGGTGGTCATCCTGCGGCCGCACCTGGTCCGCCGCGACTCCGCCTGATCCGCGGAGCGCCGGACCGGCGTTTTTCGGGACGTTCGGCCGGGGATGAAGGCCCGCCCTTGTGGGAAGGTGCCCGGGGAACGAGCTGGACGATCAAGGAGGACCGATGCCGCCCGTCATGACGGAACTGGACCGCGCCGAGTGCTTCCGGCGGATCTCGCCGGGCGGGATCGGGCGCGTCGCGTTCGACGACGGGCAGGGGCCGACCGTCGTCCCCGTCAACTACGCGGTCGACGGCGAGACGATCGTGCTGCGCACCACGCTGAACGGCCGCCTGGACTTCAGCCTGAACTCGCACCTGCGCGGCGCGGAGGTGCGGATCGCCTTCGAGGTGGACGACATCACCACCGCCAAGAAGGAGGGGTGGAGCGTCCTGCTGCGCGGCGGCGCGCACCGGATGTCCCCCGAGGAGGAGGCCACGACGCCGTCGGTGCAGCCCTGGCCGGGCGGCGACAAGGAGGCCCACATCCGGCTGACGCCGAACGAGGTCACCGGCCGCTGCCTGGTCCAGGAGTAGCGGCGCCGCCCGGAGGGGCCGCCTAGAGAGGCCGCACGTCCGCGGCCTGCGGCCCCTTCTGGCCCTGCTCGACGGTGTACTCGACGCGCTGGTCCTCGCGCAGCGTCCGGTACCCGGTCATCGTGATGGCCGAGTGGTGGACGAACACGTCCGCGCCGCCGTCGTCGGGCGTGATGAACCCGAAGCCCTTGTCGTCGCTGAAGAACTTGACCGTGCCCTGCGCCATCGCGCCTCTCCCCCGCCAGCCGGAACAACCGGCGTCCAGGGTCTCACGGCCGCGGCACCGGTGCGGTCACGGGACGAGGTAGGCGCTGTCGCGCGCGTCGGTGATCGCCATGTGGCCGGGGGCGTGGCCGATGGCGAACTCCGGCCGCGAGTGCATGACGGCGGCCTGCGGGGTGACGCCGCACGCCCAGAACACCGGGATCTCGTCCACCCGCACCTCCACCGGGTCGCCGAAGTCGGGCCGGTCCAGGTCGGCGATGCCGAGCGCGCCGGGGTCGCCGACGTGCACGGGCGCGCCGTGCACCGCCGGGTAGCGGGCGGTGATGCGGACGGCGTCGGCGACGCGGTCGGCGGGGACCGGCCGCATCGACACGACCAGCGGGCCGCCGAGGCCCCCGGCCCGGCGGCACGTCCGGTCGGTGCGGTACATCGGCACGTTGACGCCCTGGTCGACGTGCCGGACGGGCACGCCGGCCTCGCGGAGCGCGCCCTCGAAGGTGAAGCTGCACCCGATGAGGAACGCCACGAGGTCGGGCCGCCAGTGCTCGGCGGCGTCGGCGGTCTCGGCGACGGGAACGCCGTTCTCGTAGACGACGTAGCCGGGCAGGTCGGTGCGCAGGTCGCCGCGGAAGATCCGCGCGGTGGGCTCGCCGGGCTCGGTGACGTCCAGCACCGGGCACGGCTTGGGGTTGCGCTGCGCGAACAGCAGCACGTCGTACGCCTGGTCCTTCGGGACGGCGATGAGGTTGGCCTGCGCCCAGCCGGCGCACCAGCCGGCGGTGGGGGTGCGGAGGCCGCCGCGGAACAGCGCGCGGGCCTGGCCGGGCGTGAGGGCGCCGGGGTCGGGGGGCAGGGTCATGGCGTTCTCCCTGGCTATCGCTGGATCTGGCAGGCCGTCCCGTTCAGCGCGAACTCTGCGGGGACGCCGCCCGCGTCCGCCTTGCCGAGGAAGCCGAACTCGGCGGTCGCGCCCGCCGCGAGGGCGCGGTTGTAGTCGGCGGCGGTGACGGTGACGCGGTCGCCCCGCTGGTCGGGCGACCCGTTCCACAGCTGGGTGATCTCCTGGCCGCCGGCGAACGTCCAGGTGAGCCGCCAGCCGTCCACCGGCGCGTCCCCGGCGTTGGTGACGCGCACCTGCGCCTGGAACCCGCCGGGCCAGCGCCCGACGACCGCGTACCGGACGGCGCAGCCGCCGGGCGTCGCCCGCGTCGCGGGGGCGGCGGGCGTGGTCGCGGGGGGCGCCGCCGCCCGCGGCGTGGCGCCGTCCCCGCCGCCGGTGGCGAGCGCGAGCACCAGCCCGACCAGGACGAGCGCGGCGACGATCCCGCCGATGAGCGCCAGCGGGCGGCGCGCCGGGGACGGCGGCGCGTCCAGCACCTTCGTCGGCGGGTTCGGGACGCTCGCGGAGCCGGCCGGCACCGGCGCGGGGGCCTCGCCGAGGTCGGCGGCGACCTCGGCGGCGGCCGGCCGCGCCTCGGGGATCGGGTCGAGGGAGCGGCGGACCACGTCCAGGCCGCCGAGCCCCATCTCGCGCAGCACGACGCCGAGCGAGTAGACGTCGGCGGACGGGGCGGGCTCGGCGCCGCTCGCCAGCTCGGGCGCCAGGTAGCCGGGCGTCCCGAACAGCGGGCCGTCGCCGGTGTCGCGCGGGGTGAACGCGATGCCGAAGTCCAGGACCTTCACGCCGTCGGGCGTGAGGACCACGTTGGCGGGCTTGATGTCGCGGTGCACCACCCCGGCCCGGTGCGCGGCGGCGAGCGCCGCCGCCACGCCGGCGCCGATCCGGGCGGCCTCCGCGGCGTCCGGCGTCCCCTCGGCGAGGCGCGCCGCGAGCGTCCGGCCGTCGAGCAGCTCCATGACGACATAGGGCAGGTCGTCCTCGCCGTAGTCGTGCACGGCGGTGATGCCGGGATGGCTCAGCCCGGCCGCCGCGGTCGCCTCGCGGCGCAGCGCGGCGGCGTGCTCCTTCGGCACCTTGACCGCGACGGCGCGCTCCAGCACCAGGTCGCGCGCCCGCCACACCGTCGCCATGCCGCCGTCGCCGACCGGCTCCTCCAGCCGGTAGCGGCCGCCCAGCACGGCCCCGGGCACTGCCTCGATCATGACCGCACCCTACGCCGCCCCGCCCGCCGCACACACCGGTGGCCGGATGCACACCTGCACCCGGCCACCGATGCCCCCTGCCGGAGGTCTCATCCCCGCGGCCGGTCGGGCCGGCCCGCGGGCTCGTCGGGGTACCTACCTTCGCCGGAGCGGTCGAAACCACCGGTCTCGCCGGACCGGCCGGCGCGCACGGCGTCCGCGGACCCGATCTGCGGCGACGCCGCCGCACGTCCGCGGAGGGCGACCGCCCGGAATCGAACCGGGACCTCCGGGGCCACGACCCGGCGTGCAGACCACTACACCACGACCGCCGCGTCCCCGGCAGGACTCGAACCTGCGATCTTCGGATTCGTAATCCGACGCGTTCTCCACTACGCCACGGGGACCTGATGAATTGCGTGGCGGATGCGGGAATCGAACCCGCCTGAAACGGTTTATGAGACCGCCGGGCACGCCAGTGCCCCTATCCGCCGGAAACGGAGAGTGTGAGGATCGAACTCACGCGAGGAAACCCTCGACCACGGCTTAGCGGACCGCTGCCTTACCACTCGGCCAACCCTCCGCGAGAAACAGAACCGCCCGCGGACCTGCTGGTCCGCGGGCGGCTCCGACGAGGGAGGCCAGGCTCACGCTCGTCGATGGCGCTGGGGACCGAAGGGGCGTCGGCTCTGCATTCGATGACTTCGCATCTCGCCGTTCCCTCCTCCGGTGCCGTCGTTATGACGCCCACTCTGCCCGACGCGTTCCACCCGGGCAACCCTTTTATCCGCGCAATGGCGAACGCCTAGGTGTCGAGCGCCACCCGGAGCGCCCGCATGGCCTGGTAGACGCGGCTCTTCACCACGTCCACCGGCACCCCCAGCCGCCGCGCCGCCTCGTCGACCGTCCGCTCCCGCAGGAACGTCTCCGCGAGGATCTCCCGGTGCGCCGCCGGCAGCGCCCGGTAGGCCCGCGCGACGCCGGCCCGCTCCTCCCCGACACCGAAGGGAAGGACATCGCTGTTCTTGCCGTATCGCAGTGCCACACCCCGAACCTGACACCACGATCTCCCCAGGTCACCCCTCTTATGCCCCCGTTAAGGAACCCTTAGGGGCGGCTCCCGGTCCGTGCCAGGTGAGAGCCCGCCGCCGCGTCCGGCCCCCGCCAGGGGAGCCAGATCGGGAGCCACCCGCCTACGCGGACCTGGCTCCCTTGGCCTTGAAGATGTCGTTCATGTGCTGCGCGCCGTCGCGGATCTCCGGACGGAGCTGGTGCCGGTAGACGGTCTCGGTGATCTTCGTGTTCTTGTGCCCGACGAGATCGCTGATCTTCTCGATCGGAACGCCGTGGTCGCTGAGCAGGGACACGAAGGTGTGCCGCAGTTCGCGCGGCGTCCACTTGTCGCCGTCGAGTCCGGCCGCGTTGAGCACGTGCCGGAATCGGCGACGCACCATCTCGGCGTTGAACGGGCTCCCGTCCTCCTTGCAGAAGACGAGATCGTGATCCGTGTAGGCGTCCCCGGCGGCGAGCTTCTCGGCCGCCTGCCTCGCGCGCAAGGCGCGCAGCGCATCCACGCCCGCGTCCGCGATGCCGAGCCCGCGCCGGCTCTTCTTCGTCTTGGTCTCGCCGCGGTGCCGGTCGGAGCGCAGTACGTAGACCGTGGCCTTGTCGAGGTCGAGCGCGCTCCACTTGAGCATCCGCAGTTCCTCCGTGCGAAGCCCGGAGACGATCCCGAGGATCACGTACGCGCCGAGCCGATGCTCGGGCTTGGCCGCTTCGGCGAGCAGGAGGCCCGCCTGTTCCAGGTTCAGGGCACGCGACACCCGTCCGGCCTTGCCCTCCGGCGTGTCCACCAGGGTCGCCACGTTCCGGCCGACCTTGTCATGCCGCTCCGCGCGCTTGATCGCCCTCTTGAGAAGGCCGTGGACGATGCCGAGAGACGACGTGGTCAGGTGCTCGGACCGTCCGTTCAACCAGGTCTCGACATCGTCGGCGGTGAGCTTCGCGAGACGGGTCCGCCCGATGAACGGGATGAGCTGGTGATCGGCGAGCGACCGGTAAGCCCCCAGCGTGGCGGGCGCCTTGCCGCTCTTGTCCAGAGAGCGAAGGAAGTCGTTGACCGCGTTCGCGACGCTGTAGTTCCGCTCCGTCTTGACGTTCCGATCGAGGTCCTTGGCGGCCTCGATCAGCTTCTCGGTGACCTGTTCCTTGGTGCGCCCCTTCCGCTTGATCCGCTTGCGCTTGCCGTCCGGGCCGAAGCCGAGGGAGATGGCGCCGGTGTAGCCGTCTCCCTCGACGTAGATCGACCCTTCGTACCTGCCGATCAGGATCTTCATCCGCGATCACTCCTCGCGAGGGACGAGGTTGCCGAGGAGCCACCTGTTTTCCCTGCTCACAGGCGGTTCCGTTAAAGACGCTAACACAAGACGTCCCTAGACGTCCCTAGTCTTCGGCGGGGTTCTCCGCTTCGAGCGAGGCGACGAAGTCGGCGAGTTGCTGATCGGTGATGCGGCGCAGCTTGCCGATCTTGATGCTGCGCAGCCGACCCGTGCGGATGAGCTGATAGACCGTGTCCCGACCGATCTGGAGCGTCTCGCCGACCTGTTCAACGGTGTAGGTCTGGATGCTGCTCACCTCCTGTCTCCCGAGGACGCTCGGGACTCGCGTGCGGCGTGGTGACCATCTCCGTTCGTGACGGTGGGTGATTGTCTACGTCTTCGTCTACGGCCCGCCTGTCGGCCATACGTGCAGGCGTGCGCGTAGACGAAGACGTAGACGAGTCACTGTGCGTGTTCGTCGGTGGCGCGCCACCGTCCGCGCGTGATCTGGGCGACGCGGCCGGCGTCGGCGTGCTCGCGGAGTCGTTGGTAGATCCACGGGCGGCTCATGCCGGTGGCCTTGACGAGGTGCGGGACGGGCGTCCCGTCGTCCGGCGCGGCCGTCAGCATCCGCCACAGGACGTCCTCGGGAGCGTCCGGCGGCGGGCCGTCCGGTACCGGTGCCGTCGGGGGCGTGCTGACCGCGCCGAGTCCGGCCTGTGCTTCCTCGATCGCCCGGATCGAGACGGGATCGAGGGTTGGCCGGTTCTCGGCATGCTGGCGGGCCGTGGCGGTGACGGTCTCGTCGGTGAGCAGGTAGGCGCGAGCGCGGCGGGGCGTGTCGTGCTCGGGCGCGCTGAGCAGGAACTTGCCGGGGGCGTTGAGGGTGTGGGCGTGCCACCCGGCGTTGAGCATCCCCTGTCCGAGGATGAGATCCACGTCCTTGCGCTCACGGACGCGGAAGCTCACCCGAACGTCCATCTGCGACCGGACCGCGCCCTTGCCCATGGCCTTCTGCGTCGGACGCTGCGTGGCGGCGATCAGCGTCACGGCGACGGCGCGCCCCCGCCGCGCGATCGAGTCGGTGTCTGTCGCGCACTCAGGCGCGTCGTCCGCCAGCTCGGCGAACTCGTCAATGACGATCACCAGGGCGGGCATGTCCGGCGCCGGTTCCCACACCCGCCGCCCCTTCGCCGCGAGGAACGCCGCACGCGCCTCCAGAACGGCCACGGCGTCGCGCAGGAGCGTCCGCGCCTGCTCGGGCGTGGTGGCGAGCCGGTCAAGGCACGACGCCCACGGCTGAAGCTCCATGCCGCGCTTGAGGTCGATCGCCCAGATCACCACGTCCGCGCAGGCGGTGAGGTTGCCCATCAGGACGTTGATGCCGCCGCTCTTGCCCGACCCGGCCACACCGCCGATGAGGCCATGGCGCCGCAGGAACAGCACGCGGGCCGCGGTGGCGTCCTCGAACGGTCCCAGTTCGATCGGATCGCCGATGGTGCGGACGGACGGTCCGGGCCACGGGATCGCGTCGGCGTGCGGGTCGGTGTCCAGAACGCGCAGCTCGAAGCGGTTGGCCTTGTCGTCACGCGTCGGGTAGACGCGCACGGCTCCCCGGAAGGTGCCGAGCGCCGACTCGATCGCGGGCACCTTGGCGACGACGTCTTGGAGTGTCTGCCCGCGCGCCAGAGCGAAGCGGGCGCGCCATCCCCACACGTCCACCACGGCGGACTGAACGCGCGACCCGGCGAGCCCGATCGACTGGGCGATCTCCGGCCATGCGGCCATCTGCCGGTCAACGCGCACCTTGGCGCGGCGCCGCCGATGCACCCACCACGGCACGGCCAGGACGACGGCCCCGACCGCGAGCGTCTGCGGAAGCGGCCCGTAGCCGACGGCGAGCGCCGTAGCGACGGCGAGCCACGAACCCGCACCCATGGCCACCACAGCCGCGTACAGCCGCTCACCCCGCCGGCTGAGACCGACCCGCGCGCCGAAGACGGCGAGCACCCACGCGAACAACGTCGTGCCAGCGAGCAGGTACGGCCACCACTGCGGATGAACGGCGTGCAGAACGGCCCCGGCGACCGCGAGCACGGCCATGAGGTAGAGCGGCGCCATCTCGGACCGGTAGCGCCACAACGCACGCCCGACGAGAACGACGGCGAGATCGGGGAGCGCCTCATCGTGATTGATCACGATCATGGGCTGGAGCCCGTGCCGCCGCATCTTGCGGGCGTGCCTGCGCATCTGCTGTCCGCGCGTCACGGGCGCGGCCAGGTGCCGGGCGGCATGAGCCGCTGCGCGCGCAACTCGTCGCGCAGGTAGTACAGCGGGTCGGGCTCGCCGTCGTGGTGGGCGTTGAGGGTCGCGCGGGCGGCGGCCGCGAGGTTCGCGCGCGCCCGCCGGGCCTTGAACAGCTCGGCGCGCAGGCGCTTGATCTCGGCGAGCATGGCCGGAACGTCGTCGAGCGCGGCGTTCAGCCGGAACCACAGGTCGACGAGGTGGGGCAAGGCGTCGGACAGGGCCGCGAGGATCTCACGAGCGGCGAAGTTCTTGCTGCGCACCTCCCGGATGCTGACCTTGATCGTGCGGCGGGTGTTGGGCACTGGACATCCCTCCTTCGGGTCGGGGGCGTGGATCAGTGCTGGGTGAAGGCGGCGACGATGCCGGCGATCACGCGACGGATGTCGGGGGCGGCGCTGGTGGCGGCGAGCAGGAAGCCGAACAGCAGGCACACGAACACGTGCGACGCGCGCAGGCCCATGTACCGCCATGCGACCCACACCAGCGCGCCGAGGATCACCACCAGGGGAACCGAGACGGCCACGGGCGGCTCCCTCAGTTCCACGGGATCGGGAGGTGGGGGCCGCCGTGGCGGCGGCGCCAGCGGGCGCGCGCCCGGCACTTGCGGCAGCGGATGCCACCGTGCTCGACGCGCGCCCCGCAGGCGCAGGCCAGTTCGGCGAGGGTGCGGAGCTTGCGCACGTTCACCGCCCCGCCTTCACCGGCTCGGGCTTGTCGTCGCACGTCTGCGTGCTGAGCACGCGACGCGAGACGGCGCCCGCCCGGGTCGGACCGGTGCCGGCCTTGGTGATGCGGCGCTCTTCGGCGTGGATGCCGATGACGAGCATCGCGAAGATGCCGCAGATGATGCCGCCGAGGAACACGGCGACGATCGAGGCCAGGACGAGGATCATCGTGGTCACCGGCCCCTCGTGATCAGGCGGCGGACGGTGAAGCGACGGGCGGGGCGGTGGCCGCAGGTGCGGCAGCGGCCGTAGGCGCTGCGGGCGCGGGCGCCGCAGGGGCACCGCCACTTCCAGCCTTCGAGCGGGTTTCCGGGGTAGTACACGCGATCACTCCCTCTCGTAAGGCCCGTGTCCGGCGGGGACGGCCGGGCTGTCGGTGCTGCCTTGCGAGATCGAGGATGCGCTTGACCTGCGGGACGAGTTGACCGCGTCGCTGGACCCGGTCAGGACGTCCTCGTAGGGTTAGACGTCCCAGACGTCCCTAGGTCCCCGGACAGGTGAATGCCGAACGAACGCCTGCGCGCCGCGCTGTTCCACAAGGGGCTCACCGTCAACTCCCTCGCCGACCGGATCGGCGTGGACCCCAAGACGGTCGAGCGGTGGATCACCAAGGACCGTCAGCCCTACCGGCGCACCCGCGTAGCTGTGGCGAAGCACCTGGACGTCGAAGAGACCTACCTGTGGCCCGAAGCGCTCACCACGGAACAGGTCTTCTCGGCATCGGGCAGCGAGATCGTGACGATCTACCCGCACCGGTGGGGCGTCCCACGGGACGCATGGGGACGCCTGTTCGCCGAAGCACAGCGAGAGATCGGCATCCTGGTCTACTCCGGGCTCTTCCTCGCCGAGGACAGCGGCGCTCAGCGCATCCTCGCCGACAAGGCCCGCGCCGGCGTCCGCGTCCGCATCCTGCTCGGCGATCCCGACTCGCCGCAGGTGGCGCAGCGCGGCAAGGACGAGGGCATCGGCGAGTCCATGGCCGCGAAGATCCGCAACGTCATCGTGTACTACCGGCCCTTGCTGTCCTTCGAGACGGTAGAGATCCGCCTGCACAGCACCGTGCTCTACAACTCGATCTACACCGCCGACGATCAGATGTTCGTCAACACCCACGTCTACGGCGTCTCGGCGTCCAACGCCCCGTTCTGGCACCTGCGCAAGATCCCCGGCGGCGAGATCGTGAACACCTACCTCGAAAGCTTCGAACGAGTCTGGCAAGGCGCAAAACCACTACCGGCGGAGGACTGAGCCATGGGCCGCAGGATCGACTACTACAACGACCCCAACGCCCCCCAGGCCAACAGCCTCGTCCCCTCCGTCAACGTCATCGTCACCAACGACGCTGGCGAAATCCTCCTGATCAAACGCACCGACAACGGCAACTGGGCCGTCCCCGGCGGCGCGATCGACCTAGGCGAATCCGTCACCCAAGCCGCCATCCGCGAAACCCGCGAAGAGACCGGCATCGACTGCGAGATCACCGGCCTCGTCGGCATCTACTCCGACCCCAAGCACGTGATCCACTACACCAGCAACGACGAAGTCCGCCAAGAATTCTCGATTGTTCTTGTTGCACGCCCGATTGGCGGACTCCTCACACCGAGCAAGGAATCCAGCAAAGTCCACTGGGCGACACCTCTGACGATAAGGAACCTGCCAATGGATCATTCAATGAAACAACGGATAGCCCATTTCATGGAGCAACGCGACGAACCCATCATTTCTTAAGGAACGAATAACTAGCCACCGGCACCTCGCCCAGATTCCTCAATACAAACATCGCCGACCAGCCCAGGAAAGAATACTTGACCAAACCTTCGAATTATATTTGCCAATGGGATGCTATTTTGAACCTAGAGCAACTATGCAGCAGGGGGGCAGCAATGGGCGAGAGTCATTTTATTATCGGCGTGGACCTAGACGGCGTAGTAGCAGACTTCTATTCGTACATGAGGAAAGTAGCAGCAGAGTGGACGGGGAAAGATATTGACACCCTGCCAACCGGAGTGAGCTGGGGACTCCCGGAGTGGGGAATCGGCGGCGAATATGCCTCCCTCCACCACTTCGCTGTAACCCAGCGAGAGCTTTTTTCTAGAGTTGACCCCATGCCAGGAGCGGCGCTCACTCTGCGCGAATTTAGCAAAATGGAAGATGTTCGGATTAGGATCATCACCCATAGACTCCTAATTCCAAACTTCCATAAAATGGCCGTTGAACAAACTGTTGGATGGCTCGATTATCACGGAATCCCTTATTCGGACCTCTGTTTCATGCAAGAAAAAGGTGCCGTGGGGGCTGACGTTTATCTCGAAGATGGCCCAGAAAACATCAAAAAGCTATCGGAAGAGGATAAGCGGGTGATCATATTTTCGAATTCCACCAATATTCGCATTACAGACCCTCCGGCAGGTCGTGCCCAAAATTGGACTGCGGCAAAAACACTCCTCATGAATGAATACAGAGAGTACAAGAGTCGCATTCGAGGACAAGAGTTGCAATAGGGAAATAACTTGCCCACCGCAAATTCATTTACTCTCTTATCGGTGCAGAATTTGCTTCACTCTGCACCCGATGGACTGTATCCACCAAATACGGCGATGATGTAGCGATAGAGCGTGCCACCAAATGGTCACTGCCGTAACGATCCAAGATCTCGGCGAGGCGTTGCTCCACTGGGAGGTGCTCTCCGTCTGGGCTTGTGGTCATGTCGCAGTAGATCAGGGAGTCGGTTAGGTCTGGGGCTTCTTTGCCGAACTCGGCGGTGAGGTCGCCGTCTAGGCCGCGCTCTCGGGCTTCGACTACGGCGCAGGAGTGGTGTGCGACGAGGCGGCACAGGTGTTCGTCGGCGTGGTGGACGTCGCGTAGGAAGCGGGCGCCGTCCAGCGGGTGGAAGCCGGTGGCGGTGATGTCGGGGGCGTAGCCGACATCGTGTAGCCAGGCGGCGGCTTCGAGAAGGTCAGCGCGCTCGCCGAGGGTGGGGACGAGTGTGCGAGCTTGCCGGGCTACGCCTTGGGTGTGTGCCCAGCGGCGCGGGAGAGGGGTCTCCAAGTGCTCGCGCGCGATCTCTCGTGCCCACGGGGCCAGGTTGCTCATACGTCCGACGCTAGAGGCACGCGGTTGGACATCCACGGACCCGAAGGGATCACTTGGGGACGTCTTGGGGCAGGGGCTGTGAGTCCTGGTGGACGACAAACGCGCAGGTGGCGCGAGACGTGTGTCTCGCGCCACCTGCGCGGGTGACCGGCGATCAGTCGAGATCTACGAACGCGCCGATGATGCGTCTCGTGCGACTGCGGCGGTGCCTGCCGATTCCCCATCCGTCGCAGTCGGGCGGTGGTGTGGGTGGCGCGGCGGGACGGGACGTCTTGGTCAGCCGGCCCGCCGCGCCGGTCTGTGGAGTGTGCGGGGTGTCGAGGGGGGTGGTCCTCTTGGGCCTGCGTACGCGTCGATGGCGGCCGTTGGGGCGTGGCATCAGCGGCGGGCCCGTCGTTCGGGCTGTGTGGCGGCGGAGCGCGGCGTGAGGCGGGCCGCGATGCGGATGGCGGCGTCGTCTAGGCGGTCGGCTTCGATGATCGGGTCGTTGGCGGCGGTGAAGAACCACAGGTGGTTGCCGTCGCGCTCGAAGGGGCGGCAGACGATCGTGTCGGACAGGACTCGGTTCTCCGGGCAGCAACCGGCCGCCTGCGGGTTGCGGACGACGAGGCCGGTTGGGTTGTGGTCGATCTCCATCCGGCGCGCGCCGAGACGCACGGCGAGGCCGGCCAACTGGCGGTGCGCGGCGGAGATGAGCGGGGGGCGGTTCGGAGCGGGGCTGGTGTGAGCGGGCTTGCCCAGCGGCATGGGGATCTCCTGAACGGTGAGGATCTTTGCGGGCCTTTCGGCCACGGGAAGCGCTTGGGGAAGGGCGCTTTCTTGGCCTCTGAGACTGCTCTGACCTGCGGGACCTCTCTAGCGACTCGTAGGGACGTCTTGGGACGTCTTCTGTTAATGTCGCTCATGACGCAATCTGCGCGGGAGGTTCGGTGAACGACTTGTTGCGGCGCGCCCTTGCCGATGCCGGGATCACCGAGAGGGACGTCGCCGCGCGGGTCGGCGTCGATCTCAAGTCCGTGCAGCGTTGGGCTGCGGGGCGGACGCCGTACGCCAGGAATCGCAGGGCGGTCGCTGACCTGTTGGGCGTGGACGAGGCGGCGCTGTGGCCGCAGGTTGCGGAGCGTGCCGTGGCGGCGGGGCCGCCGGTTCCCGAGGTCATGGCGACCTACGCGCATCGGTGGGATGTCCCTCGGAGCGCTTGGCGACTGCTCTTCGAGCGGGCGCGCCGTCAGATCGACGTGTTGGCGTTCGCCGGCCTGTTCCTCGCCGAGGATGCGGGGCTTCTGCGCACGCTGGCAGGGAAGGCGAGGGAGGGCGTTGGGGTGCGCATCCTGCTCGGGAGTCCGGAGGGTGCGCGGGTCGCCGAACGGGGGGACGACGAAGGGGTCGGCGAGTCTCTGGCGGCGAAGATCCGGAACGCCCTGGTGGGGTACCGGCCGTTGGGCGAGGTGCCGGGCGTCGAGATCCGGCTACATGACACGGTGCTGTACGCGTCGATCTACCGCGCTGATGACGACCTGCTGATCAACCATCATGTCTATGGTGTGGCCGCTGCCAGTGCTCCCGTGATCCACGTGCGGAGGGTTGAGGGCGGCGACATGGCCAGTACCTATCTGGACAGCTTCGAGCGGGTGTGGAGTGCTGCCGCGCCGGTGGAGTGATCGGGACGGCGAGAGGCCCCCGCGCTGTGGACAGCGCGGGGGCCTCTTCGCGGCGGGAGCCAGGGAGCCAATTATGGGAGCCGTCGAAGGTGGATGCGAGCCGACTAGGGCCGACTGTGGCGGACGATGCGACGGTTGAGGAAGTCCGTTTGTGCAGGTGGAACGGTCGTAGGTCGATCGTCCCGGACGGGGCCGGACGTGGCGGCGGGTCTCCTGAGTGAGGCATCACTGAGGAACCCTTAGGGGGTTGCGGGTCGGGGGAGGCGGGCAGTCGGACGGCTGAAGAAGGGGTGGGGGTGGGCGGGTCATGATCGGGGGGTTGGGGTCGTGGCGCGGAAGGGGGCGGGATGGCGGTGGGGGCGCGTGTTCCTCGTCGGCGGCGTCGGCGCTCTGCGCCGCTGCGCCCGGACCGGGGACGCTGATCGCCGCGCGGGCGTTGCAGGGCGCTGCTCACGCCGGGCAGCCTGGTGATCCTGGAGTCCTCGTTCCACCCCGACGACCGGGGCCGCGCGATCGGCGCCTGGTCCGGGCTCGGCGGTGTCGCCGCCGCCGTCGGGCCGTTCGTCGGGGGGTGGCTCGTGCAGGCCGCGTCCTGGCGGCTGATCTTCTCGATCAACCTGCCGGTCGCGGCGCTGGTCGTGGTGCTCGTGGTGCTGCACGTCCCCGAGTCGCGCGACCCCGGCGCGACGGGCCGGATCGACGTCGCGGGCGGGTCGCCGGTCACGCTCGGCCTCGTCGGGCTCACCTGCGGGCTGATCAGGGGCACGGCCGGGTTCCCGGCGCTCGCCGCGTTCGCCAAGGGGCTGGCGAAGGAGTTCGGGCCGCGCGGCGTGCGGATCAACACGGTGAGCCCCGGACCCGGCCGACTTCCGCGTCGACGGCGGGGTGGTGCCGACCTGGTGACGGGCAGTAGATCCGTCGCCGCGGGGTAGGCGTACCGGTGTGATCACCATGGTGAGGGGCCTGCTCCGCGGCGCGGCGGCCGGTGCGACCGGCACGACGGCGCTCAACGTCTCGACCTACGCCGACATGGCGCTGCGCGGCCGGCCGGCCAGCGGCACCCCGGTCGCCGTCGTTTCCCGGCTCGCCGACTCGGCGGGCGTGGACGTCCCGGGGCGGGGGCCGCTGTGGGACAACCGGCTGGAGGGCCTCGGCGGGGTGGGCGGCGGCGTCACCGGCGTCTGCGTCGGCGCCGCGGCGGGGCTGCTGCGGGCCGCCGGGATCCGGCTGCCGGCGGTCGTCGGCGGGCCGCTGCTCGGGGCGGCGGCCATGGTGGCCGCCGACCTGCCGATGAGCCGGCTGGGCGTCTCCGACCCGCGGACGTGGAGCCGGGCCGACTGGGCCGCGGACGCGATCCCGCACCTGGCCTACGGCATGGCCGCGCACGCCACGCTCGCCGCGCTGTTCCGGTGGGACGAGGAGGCCGAGGCGGCCGCCGCCGGGGAGCCGTCCCGCCGGTCCGCGCTGCTGCGCGGCGCCGCGCTCGGGGCGGCGAGCGGCTGCCGCAGCTCCGCCGGGCTGACGGCGCTCGCGCTGCGGTCCCGCCGCACCGACGCGGGGCTCGCCGGGTATCTGGCGCATCCCGCCGCGAAGCCGGTGGCGGTGCTGCTGGCCTCGGCGGAGCTGGGCGTGGACAAGCAGCCGGGCGTGCCGTCCCGGCTGGCGCCCCAGGGATTGTCGCCGCGCCTCGCGCTGGCGGCCGTCACCGGTGGCGCCGCGGCGCGCCGCGACGGCGTCCCCGGCACGGCGCCCGCCCTGGCGGCGGCGCTGGCCGCCGCCGCTGCGGCGGTGGCCGGCCACCGGCTGCGGGCGGTCGCCGCGCAGCGGTTCGGGAGCGACCTGCCCGGCGCGCTGGCCGAGGACGCCGTCGCGGCGGCGCTCGCCTGGACCGGCGCCCGGCCCGCCGCCCGGTAGCCGTCAGCCGCAGTGCTCGTAGGGGCTGGTGTAGGACGACGAACCGACCGACCCGCCCCACTTGACGCACTTCTTGGCGGCCGTCCGCTTGACCGGGCCGGCGTAGTAGGCGAACTTCCCGGAGTCGGTGGCCTTCGCGCCGCCCTTGACCTGGAGGTGCGCCGACGCCGCCGTCGCCTTGCCCAGGTTCGTCGACTTCAGCGTCGTGACGCAGTTCACCTTGGTCTTGGCGTTGTAGAGCAGGTAGACGCGGCCGCCCGCCACCGCCTGCGCGTCGATGACCGAGAACCCCGGCCCGCACACCTTGGCGGCGGTGTAGGGGTTGCCGCCGCAGGTGTTCTTGCTGGTGAAGCCCGTGTGCCCGTAGTACGGCACGGCGACGCCGCCGAGGACGGCCTTCTGGACGACGCCGCTCAGCCGCTCCTCGAAGTGCAGGTGCGGGCCGGTGACGCCGCCGGTCGCGCCGGCCGTGCCGATCCGCTTGCCGAGGGCGACCTGCTGGCCCTTCTTGACGGCCTGGGACGACAGGTGCGCGTAGCGCGTCGTCCAGCCGCCGCCGTGGTCGATCTCGATCCAGCGGCCGTAGCTGGTGGCGCCCTCGTCGGCGACGCGCGACACCGTCCCGGCGGCCGCCGCGAGCACCGGCGTGCCGCTGATGCCGGCCTTCTGGAAGTCGACGGAGTACTGGGGCCTGTGCTCGGCGAACGTCGCCGCCGTGACGGTGAGCTTGCAGGCGAAGGGCACCTGGAAGCCCGGCCGGGCCCCGGCCGCCGCGGTGCGGGCGGACGCCACCGGGTCGTCGGGGAGGGCGGCCGCCACGCCGGCCGTGGTGAGGGCGCCGGCGCCGAGCACCGCCGCGCCGAGGAGCGCGCGCTTCATCCGGATGACCTCCGCTGGGGGACGCGGCCTGGAAACGATCAAGCCAGACCCTGGCACAGCGGGTCGCCGCGCGGTAGGCCCCGCACGCGATCAGGGTCCCCGGGCCCGGCGGGCGGCCGCGTCCGGGCGGGGCGGGTCAGCGTTCCTGACCGGCCAGTTCCAGGGCGCTGGCGTGGTCGGGGACGACCTCGAAGTGGCGGATGAGGCCGTAGCGTTCCAGCTGCTCGGCGACCTCGCCGTGCAGCCCGGCGAGCACCAGCAGCGTCGCGGAGGCCCGCGCGTACCGGCGGACGCGCAGCAGCACGGTGGCGCCGCGGCGGTCCAGGTGCACCAGGCCCTCCAGGTCCAGCACCAGGGCGGCGTCGGGGCCGGGCCAGAAGGAGCGGATCACCGCCGCCGCCTGCTCGCCGGTCTCCCGGTCCAGCACCCCGGCCAGCTCGACGACCACCACGTGGTCGTAGAACTCGACGCCGGCCGTGAACAGCGCGTACTCGCCGGGGTCGTCGAAGGCGTCGCCGAAGTCGTCGTGGTAGGCGGGCTCGTCCCCTGCGGTCATGTAGGTCCACTCCCCATCGCGGTCTGCGGGCATCACCTGGCCGATGTCGGCGAAGTGCACGGGCGACTCCGACACCGTGTGCCATGCCCCGCAATCGGCGGATCACTCAACCGACCGGGGACGCGGTCAGCCGCCGGCGTCGCGCGCCGGGAGGTGGCCGAGGGCGTCCTCGACGGTGGGGTGGACCGGGAGGGCGTCCTGGAGGCCGGTGAGGTCGAGGACGCGGGTGACGAAGCCGCTGTGCCCGGCGAGGAGCAGCGCCCCGCCGCGCCCGGCGGCGCGGGCGCGCAGGTCGAGGAGGAGCTGGACGCCCGCGGAGTCGATGAACTCCAGCCCGCCGACGTCGACCACCAGGTCGCGCGGCGGGCCGCCGGCCGGCCGGGACCGGCGGAGGGCGTCGCGGGCGTCGTCGGCGGTGTCGAAGGACAGGGATCCGGCGAGCGTCAGGACGGCCGCGCCGCCGCGCTCGGTGCACTCGATCGCCAGGTCGTCCATGTCCATCCTCTCTGTCGGCCGACCATCATAGTTGCCTTCTGGCAAGCGTTCATGCCGCTCGGCGCGATTCGCGCCGGCGGGACGGCCGGCCGGGGCGACATAGCCCCCGCCATCCCCCCAAGCGGGCATCGCTCCGCACTTTCCCTGCGACTCCGGCGCTTCTCCCCCGCTTACTTGTCGTATGGCGATAGTCTCCAAGCGATCTATCCGCGCGGACAGGACGGTGCATGGACGAACGGCCGCCGCCGCCCGCCGGCGCCGTCCCCAGCGAGGACGCGCGGGCCCTGGTCGACGCCGCGCGGCGGACCGCCGCCGCCCTGGTGCGGGCGGCCCAGCAGGACGCCGACCGGGACGTGCACCGGGTGCGCGCGGCCGTGGCGTCCGCCGGGGCCGACCCGCTGCTGGTGGAGCGGGCGATGGAGCGGGCCGCCGCGCGCGTCGAGGCCGTGGCGCGCCGCGCCGCCCGGCTGGTCGAGGACGCCCGCGCGCACGCCCTGGCCGCCGGCGAACCTCTCCGGAAAAAATCCCGCGACGATGATTGAAGCCGTTCCAGTGGGCATTAATGACGTCGCAAGCGACAAAGGCGAATCGACCGGCCGGCGCGAACCGGCCGGAGGACGTGAGGAGCGACGATGGGTCTGGGCGACAAGGTGGGCAACAAGGCCGAGGACCTGAAGGGCAAGGCCAAGGAGGCCGCCGGCAAGGTCACCAAGAACGAGCGCCTCGAGACCGAGGGCCGCGCCGACCAGGTCTCGGCCGACGTCAAGCAGGCCGGCGAGAAGGCCAAGGACGCCTTCCGCCACTGAGCCTCGAACGCCCGGAATGGCGCGCCCGGATTTTCCGGCGCGCCATTCGGCGTTCCTCGCTCCGGAAAGGGCGGAGCCTTTCTCAGTTGCCGACGGGCTCGTCGGCCGTCGGGGCGGCGAGGCGGGTCGGTTCGAGGCGGCCGCGGACGACGACCTCGCCGGTGGTCGTCCAGCGGGCCGCCTCGGCGGGGCCGGCGGCGTCCAGGGCGGCGCCGGAGGCGAGGACGCGGGCGGGGGTCTTCTTGGCCAGCTCGGTGAGGCGGGCCGCCTCGTTCACCGGGTCGCCGATCACGGTGTACTCGAACCGGTTCTCGGCGCCGATGTGGCCCGCGACGGCCGGGCCCGCCGAGACGCCGACGGCCGCGGTGACCTGCGGGACCTCGGCGGCGAGGCGGGACGCCAGCTCGCGGGCGGCGGCGAGCGCGCGGGCCGGGCCGTCCGGCAGCTCCAGCGGCGCCCCGAAGATCGCCAGGGCGGCGTCGCCCTCGAACTTGTTGATCCAGCCGCCGTGCGCGTTCACCACCTGGACGACCACCGCGAAGAACTCGTTCAGCAGCCCGACGACCTCGCCCGGCGGGCGGGTCGCGGCGAGCCGGGTGGAGCCGACCAGGTCCACGAAGATCACCGCGATCGCGCGGACCTCGCCGCCGAGCTCGACGCCGCGCTGCAGGGCGAGCCGGGCGACGTCCTGGCCGACCTGGCGGCCGAACAGGTCCTGCAGCATCTCGTGCTCGCGGAGCCCGGCGACCATCTGGTTGAACCCGGCCTGCAGCTGCCCGATCTCGCTGCCGTCGTAGACCGGCACCCCGGTCAGCAGGTCCTGCTGCTCGACGCGGGCCATGGCGCGGCGGACCGAGTCGATCGGGTCGGCCATCGCGCGCGCCGCCAGGTAGGTGACGCCGACGCCGACGAGCAGCGCGGTGCCGGCGAGCGCGACCATCGTCCAGCTGAGCTGGCGGCTCGACACGTCCGCGACGGTCAGCGACGCCGCGCCCATGAGCAGGACGCCGAGCACCGGCACGGCGGTGCCGAGCCCCCACGCCAGCACCGAGCGGACGACGACGCCCGGCACGCGCGTCGCGGCCGGGACGCGGGTGGCGAGGGCGAGCGCGACCGCCGGGCGGAACAGCCGCTCGGTCACCAGGTAGACGATCGTGCAGGTGGTGAGGCCGCCGAGCAGCACGGTGAGGCCGAGCTTGAGCGCCATCAGCGGCGAGAAGGCCAGGTTCACGGCGGCCCACCCGCCGGCCGCGAGGCCCCACAGCGCCCCGTGCACCTTCATGAGCAGCAGCGGCGCGCGGAGGACGAGGCGCTGCTCGGCCTCGGTGAGCGGCCGGTCGGTGACGAGCAGCCGCCGCACCGGCGCGAACGTGCGGAGCCCCACCGCCACGCCGACGGTGATCGCGGTGGTGGCGTAGGCGAAGAACAGCGCGAGGTTGGCGTGCCGGATGCCCGCGTCGCCGTGGATCTCCCGCGGGTCGGGCAGCACGACGGTGGCGAGCACGAGGACGACCAGGGCGCCCACCGCGTTCGCCACCACCGCGCTCACGATCACCAGCCGCCGGATCCGGCGCTCCAGCTCCGCGCGCGGCGCGCCGGGCGGGCCGTCGAGGAACCGCGCCAGCGCGTGCCGCATCTGCCTCATACGCCCGGACTGTACCCGGGGCCCCGGGCGCCCGCCGACGTCCCGGCCGCCCGCCCCCGGCCTTTCGCCGGAGCGGTGGGCGGGGCGGCGCCTAGACTGGGGAGGCACGGGAGGTGACATCCGCCATGGGCAGGCAGGGGGAGACGCCCGCGCCGGAGCGGTCCGGGCGCGCGCGCCGGCCGGGCGCGGACGGCCCGGGGTTCCCGCCGGGCGGCTGCGGGTTCGAGGTGCGCTACACGCTCGGCCGCCGCGGGCACGGGGTGGAGGCGTTCCCCGACGAGTTCGAGCTCGGCCGCTGGTTCACCATGATGATCGCCGAGGGCAAGCTGCGTCCCGAGCGCTTCACCGAGCCCGACGAGGACGGGCAGAACGGCTACCAGATCTTCTGCGTGACGCCCGCCGGGCGGCAGCGCATCAGCTACTTCCACCCCCGCCTCGTCCGCGGCCGCATCGAGGGCACCGCCGCCGCCCCCCGCGACCGATGACCCCCGGTCAGCAGAGGCGGGCGGCGAGGGGGGTCGCGCGGGCGGAGGTGCCGACGAGGACGGACGTGCAGCCGGGCGCGGTGCGCCAGGACGCGCGGGCCTCGTCCCAGTAGGCGAACGAGCGGGCGTCCAGCGGGAAGGTCACCTTCGCCGACCTCCCCGGCGCCAGCGCGATCTTGGTGAAGCCCTTGAGCTGGCGGGCGGGCTGCGGCGCCCCCGGCGCGCTCGGCAGCCCGAGGTAGAGCTGCGGGACGGCGTAGCCGGTGCGCTTGCCGGTGTTGGTGACGGTCGCGGTCACCGCCGTCCGGGTCGCCTTGAGCCCCGACAGCTTGAAGGTGGTGTAGGACAGCCCGTACCCGAACGGGAACGCCGGCGCGACGCCCCGGCTGTCGTAGCCGCGGTAGCCGACGTTCACGCCTTCGGCGTAGGTCACCGTGCCCTTGACGCCCGGGTAGAGGGCGTCGCCGCCCGAGGCGGGCGCGTCGGCCTCGCGCGCGGGGAAGCTGACGGGCAGCCGCCCGCCGGGGTCGACGTCCCCGTAGAGGACGCGCGCGATGGCGTCGCCGCCCCGCTCCCCCGGGTACCACGCCTCGACGATGCCCTTGACCTTGGCCGCCCAGGGGGTGAGGACGGGCCCGCCCGTCTGCAGGACGACGACGGTGCGGGGGTTGGCGGCGGCGACGGTCGTGATCAGCTCGTCCTGGTCGCCGAGGTCGGCGCCGCCGCAGGCCAGCGTGAGGCAGGCGACGTCGGCGTCCTCGGCGCGGCGGTCGGCGGCGAACACGACCGCGACGTCGGCGGCGCGGGCCGCCTTGGCCGCGGCGGCGAGGTCGGTGCCGGGGGTGTAGGTGGCGCGGCCCGCGCCGGCGCGGGCGGTGAGGCCCTGCCGGGCAGTGACGGGGGCGACCGGCGCGACGTGGGCCGAGCCGACGCCGCTGCGGAACGTATCGGCGGCCCGCCCGATGATCGCGACCGTGCCGCCCGGCTTCAGCGGCAGGGTGCCGCCGCTGTTCTTCAGCAGGGTGACGCCCTGCTCGGACAGCTCGCGGGCGGTGCGCGCGTGCGCGGCGCGGTCGATCGCGGCGGCGCCGCCGCGGCGGGCGCGGTCGAAGGCGCCGAAGGCGAACATGGTGCGCAGCCGCTCGGCGAGGCGGGCGTCGACGTCCGCCCAGGTGATCTCGCCGTTGCGGAGCTGCTCGCGCAGCACCGGCGGGGTGTAGAAGACGCCGAGCGGCATCTCCAGGCCGAGGCCCGCCTTCACCGACCCGCTCGTCTCCTTGACGCCCATCATCCAGTCGCTGACGACGGCGCCCTTGAACCCCCACTCGCGGCGCAGGACGCCGTCCAGCAGGGCGGAGCTGGAGCAGCTCGGGCTGCCGTTGACGCGGTTGTAGCCGCACATGACGGTGGCCGCGCCGCCCTGTTTCACGGCCGCCTCGAACGGCGCGAGGTACACCTCGCGCAGCGCGCGCTGCCCAATGGAGGCGTTGACGGTGTAGCGGTGGTCCTCCTGGTTGTTGGCCGGGAAGTGCTTCACCTCGGCCATCAGCCCGCCCTTCTGCACCGCCCTGATCCAGGCGGTGCCGAGCCGGGACGACAGGAGGGGGTCCTCGCCGTACGCCTCGAAGGCGCGGCCGCTGCGCGGCGTCCGCATGATGTCGACGGCCGGGCCGAGCACCACGTCGTTGCCGTGCCGGGCCGCTTCATCGGCGACGACGCCGGCGGCGCGGCCGGCGGCGGCGGTGTCGAAGGTCGCCGCGAGCGACAGCCCGGACGCGAGCGCGGTGTTCGGGCCCTGCTTGACGCCCATCGACCCGGCGTCGACCAGGTAGAGGTCGGGGACGCCGAGGCGGGCGACGCCGTGGACCGTTCCCGCCCGGAAGCGGGCGTCGCCCTCGGCCTTCAGCGGGCCGACCATGTCGTCGCCCGCCATGAGGCCGAGCTTCTCGTCCCCGGTGAGCCGGGCGATCAGCAGCGCGGCCCGGCGGTCCGGGCCGAGCGCGGTGTCGCACCAGGGGCGGCCGGCGGGGGCCGCGCACGGGGCGCCGGCCGCGGCCGCGGCGAGGCCGGCGTGACGCGAGGTCCCGGCGCAGGCGGAGAGGGACGCCAGGAGCGTCACGGCGGTCGCCGCCCCGAATAGGGACAGCGCCGTTCTTCTGTTGAGCACAGCCCGAAACTATAGATCCGCTTTTGCCCCGATGACCAGAGGAATCGGACGCCGGCGACGACGGGCAGGTCAGCCCGCCCCACTAGCGCAGGACGCCGCAGAGTAGTGACCGGATCACAGGTTCTGGTTCACCTCCTGGCCACCTCTGGCCCCGCCCCCTCCCGACCGCGCGAAATCGTTCATCGTTCCGGGAGGACCCCACCCCCATGACCTCGCCGAAGGCCCAGAAGGGACCGCTCGTGACCGCTGGACCGCCCCCCGTCCCGCGCCGCCGCCCCGTCCCGCCCGGCCGCGCTCCGCACGGCGCCGCCCTGCGGAGCCGCCCGGGCGTGGCGCTGTCGCTGGCCGTGATCCTCGCCGCCGTCCTCGCGGCGGTCGTCGGCGACCCGCGCGCCGCGCGGGCGCTGCCCGCCAACTTCCAGGAGAAGGAGGTCTTCAAGGGCCTCACCGCGCCGACCGCGGTGCGCTTCTCCCCCGACGGCCGGGTCTTCGTCGCCGAGAAGAGCGGCATCGTCAAGGAGTTCGACTCCCTCACCGACACCACCGGCCGCGTCTACGCCGACCTGCGGCCGCAGGTGTTCAACGGCTGGGACCGCGGCCTGCTCGGCCTCGCGCTGCACCCGAACTTCCCCGCCGACCCGCGGATCTACGTCATCTACACCTACAACGGCCAGATGGGCGGGACGTTCCCGCGCTGGCCGTCGGCCGACGGCACCAACGACCAGTGCCCCGACCCGCCCGGCGCCAACAACCAGGGCTGCGTCGTCGCGGGCCGCATCTCGGTCCTGTCGCCCGAGGACAAGGCGCAGGGCGCCCTCGCCGACCGCGCGGACACCGGGCCCGTCACCGAGAAGGTCCTGCTGGAGGACTGGTGCCAGCAGTTCTCCAGCCACTCGGTCGGCACGCTGGCCTTCGGCCGGGACGGCAAGCTGTTCGCGGGCGGCGGCGACGGCGCGAGCTTCCAGTACGCCGACTACGGGCAGAAGAACAACGCCTGCGGCGACCCGCCGAAGGCCGCCGGCACCGCGCTCACCGCGCCGACCGGCGAGGGCGGCGCGCTGCGCGCCCAGGACCGGCGCACCCCCGCCGACCCGACCACCCTCGACGGGACGATCATCCGGATCGACCCCGACACCGGCAAGGCCGCCGCGGGCAACCCCACCACGACCGGCGACGAGAACGCCAAGCGGATCGTCGCCTACGGCCTGCGCAACCCGTTCCGGTTCACCGTGCGGCCGGGCACCGACGAGGTCTGGCTCGGCGACGTCGGCTACACCACCTGGGAGGAGATCGACCGGATCCCGGCCCCGACCGCCGAGGTCCGCAACTTCGGCTGGCCCTGCTACGAGAACGCCGGCCGCACCCCCGGCTACGACGGCGCGAACCTGAACGTCTGCGAGAACCTCTACAAGGCGGGCGCGAGCGCGATGATCCAGCCGCGCTTCGCCTACAAGCACAGCGACAAGGTCGTGGCGGGCGAGACCTGCGGCACCGGCAGCTCGTCCATCAGCGGCACCGCGTTCTACGCCGGCTCGCTCTACCCCGCCCAGTACAAGGGCGCCCTGTTCTTCGCCGACTACGCCCGCAAGTGCGTGTGGGCGATGAAGCCGGGCGCCGACGGCCTGCCCGACAAGACCAGGATCGAGACGTTCGCGCCGGACGCCGGCGGCATCGTCGACCTCCAGGCGGGCCCGAACGGCGACCTGTACGGCGCCGACATCCTCGGCGGCCGCATCGTGCACTTCGTCTACAACGGCGTCAACAACCCGCCGGTCGCCACCATCAAGTCCGACGTGACGAGCGGCCCCGTCCCCCTGGACGTGGAGCTCGACGGGTCGGCGTCCACCGACGCCGACGGGAACCTGCCGCTCGCCTACGCCTGGGACCTCGACGGCGACGGCGACTACGACGACGCGACCGGCGCGACGGCGAGCACGACGTTCACCGGCAAGGGCAGGCACACCGTGGGCCTGAAGGTGACCGACGCCAAGGGCGCGTCCGACACCGCGACCCAGGTGATCACCGCCGGGTCGTCCCCGCCGGTCGCGCGGATCGACGTCCCGGACGCGACCGCCGCCTGGAAGGTCGGCGACACCATCGCCTTCGCCGGCGGCGCGACCGACCCCGAGGACGGCGCGCTCACCGGCACCGCGCTGAACTGGCAGATCATCATGCACCACTGCCCGAGCAACTGCCACACCCACACCGTCACCGGGCAGAGCGGCGCGACCGGGTCGTTCGTCGCCCCCGACCACGAGTACCCCTCGTGGCTGGAGCTGCGGCTCACCGCCACCGACGCCGACGGGCTGAGCGACACCAAGAGCGTGGAGCTGCACCCGAGGACCAGCACCGTCAAGCTGGTCAGCAGCCCCGCGGGCATCCCGCTGACGCTGCTGGAGACCAGCAAGGCGGCGCCGTTCACCGGAACGGTCATCACCGGCTCGGACGTGTCGGTGTCGGCGCCGACCAAGACCCAGCTCGTCGGCCGGACGCTGTACGAGTTCGCCGGCTGGTCGGACGGCAAGGCGTCGGCGCACAACATCACCGTCGGCGACGACGTCACCCTCACCGCCACCTACCGGCCGAAGACCGACCTGGCGCTGAAGAAGGCCGCCAAGGCGTCCAGCGTGGAGAAGGCGGGGCTGGAGGCCGCCAAGGCCGTGGACGGCTCGGCGACCACGCGCTGGTCGAGCAAGAAGGCCGACCCGCAGTGGCTCCAGGTCGACCTCGGCCAGGCGCGGCAGGTCGGCGGCGTCGTGCTGCGCTGGGAGGCGGCCTACGCCAAGGACTACAAGATCCAAACGTCGGCGGACGGGACGACCTGGACGACCCGGGCGACCCGCACCGGCGGCGACGGCGGCGCCGACTGGCTCGCCTTCACCCCGGCGACCGCCCGCTACGTGCGGGTGTACGGGACCAAGCGGGCCACCGCCTACGGGTACTCGCTGTACGCGTTCGAGGTGTACGACCGCTGAGCCGCCCCCGCGCCCCGTCCCCCGCCGCCGCCCGCGCGGCGGGGGGCGGGGCGCGGTGGTTGACTGGCCCGATGCCCGAACTGTTCGACCGGCTGGCGGAGCTCGCCGGCCCCGGCGAGCCGAGCGTCCTGTACGACCGGCACGGCGTGCTGGTGGTGCGCGCCGGCGGCGCCGTCGCCAAGGCGCACCAGGCCGACCGCGACACCGGCCCGGCGCTCGCGGCGCGGCTGCGGGTCGCGGCGGCCCTGCCGGACCTGCTGCTCGCGCCGCTCGGACCGCCCCTGGAGGCGGCCGGGCGGACGGTCACGCGCTGGCCCTACGGCGCGCCCGTCGACCCGTCCGCCGACCCGCCATGGGAGGAGGGCGGGCGCCTCCTCGCCCGGCTGCACCGCGCGCCCGTCCCCGAGGGGACGCCGCCGTGCGGCCGCCCCGACCGCGCCGCGCGGCTCGTCGGGCGCCTCGGCGGCGGCGCGGACGAGGACACCGTCCGCGCCGCGTTCGCCACGCTGCCGCCCTGGATCCGGGCGGGCGCCGCGCCGCCCTCCCCGGGCACGGCCCTCGTGCACGGCGACTGGCATCTCGGGCAGCTCGTGCGGACGGCGGCGGGGTGGCGGCTCATCGACGTCGAGGACCTCGGCACCGGCGATCCCGCCTGGGACCTGGCCCGGCCCGCCGCGCTCTACCTGGCGGGCGTCCTCGACCCGCGCGACTGGGCGCGCCTCACCGGCGCCTACCGGGACGCCGGCGGCCCGCTGCCCGCCGACCCGTGGAACGTCCTGGACGTTCCGGCCCGAACTCTGGCGATCCAGATCGCCGCCACGTGCGTCATATCGGCACGGGAGGGGGAACGCGAGCTGGAAGGGCCGGAGCGGGCGCTCGTCGGCGCCTGCGCCCGCATCGCGCGGAGCGGCCTTCCCGCATGACGTGGCGGGAGTACTGCCCTAGATTTACCTCTTACCTGGGGGTCCAGACCGATCTGGACCACTGCGAAAGGACGGCAAGGCGATGCACTGTCCCAAGTGCCGTGGCGTGATGCGGACCTACACCCGCAACGGCGTCCACATCGAGCAATGCGACAACTGCCGCGGCATCTTCCTCGACTACGGCGAGCTGGAGGCCCTCAGCCGCATGGAGGCCGGCTACAACGCGGCTCCCCCGCCGCCGCCGTCGTCGGCGCCCGCCTGGGGCGCCCCCGCGCAGGTGCACCACCATCACCACCCCCAGCACCACCGCGGGCACCACGGCAGCATGTTCCACATGCTCTTCTCCACCTGAGCGACCCCATCCGGGCGGCGGGGCCACCGCGGACCGCGGTGGCCCCGCCGGGCGGCGCCCCCTACAGGCGCGGGTCGACCGGCTCGGACTCCAGCGCCAGCACCGCGAACACCGCCTGGTGGCGGCGCCAGAGCGGCTCGCCGCCGACGAGGCGGTGCAGCGCCTCGACGCCGAGGGCGTGCTCGCGCGTGGCGAGCGAGCGCTTGCGGCCGAGCGACCGGGCGCGCAGCCGGTCCAGGTGGGCGGGCTCGGTGTAGTCGGGCCCGTAGATGATGCGCAGGTACTCGCGGCCCCGGCACTTCAGGCCGGGCTGGACGCGGCGGTCGTCGGGGAGCGGGCCGAGCGGCTTCACCACCATGCCCTCACCGCCCTCGGCGGTGCACTTCTCCCACCATTCGGTCACCGCCTTCTCACTGTCGGGCGAGTCCAGGTCGGCGGTCCGCCAGGCGGTCGGCCGGATCAGCCCGGAGGCGTCGGCGGCGGCGAGCCGCTCGGCGACCTCCATGTGCCACACGTGGTCGCGCTCGGTCGCCCAGGCGTGCCCGTTCCCGGCGAGCACCTGGAACGGGGCGAGCGCGATCCCGTCCAGGCCGTCGACGTCCCAGCAGTAGCGGGCGTAGGCGTCGCGGAACAGGCCGGCGTTGGCGGCGCGCCGCTCGGTGCGCTCGCCGAGGCCGCCGACGTCCACGCCGCGCGCGGCGGCGCGGGCGAGCGCCTCGGACGCGGCGGGCAGCGCCGCGCGGGCGGCGGCCCCGGTCGCCGCGTACTGGCCGCGGATCAGGTCCATCGCCTTCACCGACCAGGGCAGCAGCTCGCCGTCCAGGACGAGCCAGCCGGTGTCCAGCTCGTCCCACAGGCCCGCCGCGCCGACCGCGTCCCGCACCCGGTCGAGGACGGCGGCGGTGCGCGCCGGGTCGCGGAAGAACGCGCGGCCGGTGCGGGTGTAGAGGGCGCCGGTCGAGCCGTCGCGCACGCCGAAGGCGCTCTCGGCGGTCGCCGCGTCGCGGCACACCACCGTGATCGCCCGCGAGCCCATGTGCTTCTCCTCGCAGATCACCCGCCGCACGCCCGCGTCCCGGTAGGCGGCGAGCGCCTCGGCCGGGTGCTCCAGGTACCCCTCCTCCTTGGAGGTGGCGGCGGGCGCCATCGTCGGCGGCAGGTAGGCGAGCCAGCGCGGGTCGATGGCGAACCGGCTCATCACCTCCAGCGCGGCGAGCGCGTTCTCCTCGCGGACGGTGACGCGGCCGAGCAGCGCGGTCTCCACGCCGCCGGCGTCCAGCACGTCGTCGATCTTCAGGTCGTCGATGTCGCGGGCGTCGGGCGCCGCGGCCAGCGGCCGGGTCGGCTCGTACCACTGCCGCCGCGCCGGCACCGCGACGATCTCGCGCTCGGGGTAGCGCAGCGCCGACAGCTTCCCGCCGAACACCACGCCGGTGTCCAGGCAGAGCGTGTTGTTGATCCACTCGGTGTCGGGGACGGGCGTGTGCCCGTAGACGACCATGGCGGCGCCCCGGTACTCGCGCGCCCACGGGTAGCGGACGGGCAGCCCGTACTCGTCGGTCTCGCCGGTGGTGTCGCCGTAGAGCGCGAACGAGCGGACGCGGCCGGAGGTGCGGCCGTGGTAGCTCTCCTTCAGCCCGGCGTGCGCGACGACGAGCCGCCCGCCGTCCAGGACGTAGTGGCTGATGAGGCCGTCCATGAAGGCGCGCGCGGCGTCGCGGAACGCCGCGTCCTCGGCGGCGAGCTGCTCCAGCGACTCGGCGAGGCCGTGCGCGACGCGCACCTTGCGGCCGGCGAGCGCCTTCAGCAGCTTGGCCTCGTGGTTGCCCGACACGCAGAGCGCGTCGCCGGCCGCGACCATGCCCATGGCGAGGCGCAGCACGCCCGGGGTGTCGGGGCCGCGGTCGACCAGGTCGCCGACGAACACCGCGGTGCGGCCGCCGGGGTGGTGCGCGCCGGCGGCGCGGCCCTCCGCGTCGTGCTCGATCTCGTAACCGAGATCGCCGAGCAGGTCCTCCAGCTCGGCGCGGCAGCCGTGCACGTCGCCGATGACGTCGAACGGGCCGGTGAGGTCGCGGCGGTCGTTCCACGGCCTCTCGCGGACGAGGACGGCGGTGTCGATGTCGTCGCCCGCCAGCACGTGCACGCGCTTGAACTCGCGGTGCAGCGAGCGCATGCCGCGGCGCAGCTCGCGGTGCTGGCGCGGGACGACGTGGTCGCCGAAGTCGCGGTCGGGGCGCGTCCGGTTGCGCTCGGCGGCGACCTCCGGCGGGACGTCCAGCACGATCGCCGCCGACAGGACGTCGTGCTCCTTGGCGACGTGCAGCAGCGACTCGCGCGAGCGCGGCTGCACGTTGGTGGCGTCCACGACGGTGAGCAGGCCGCGGCGCAGCCGGATGCCGACGATGTGGTGCAGCAGCGCGAACGCGTCGCCGGTGGCCGACTGGTCGTTCTCGTCGTCGCTGACGACGGCGCGGCAGTAGTCGGACGAGATCACCTGGGACGGCAGGAAGTGGCGGCGGGCGAAGTGCGACTTGCCCGATCCCGACACCCCGACCAGCACGACCAGCCCGGTCGCGGGGATCCTCAGCTCGCGGGTCATCGGACGAACACCCCCATCTGGGTCGGGGCGCCGGCGGCCGGGTCGGCGTCGCCGACCGGGACGTACCGGACGCGGTAGCCGTGGGCGGCGCAGACCCCGTCGGCCCACGCGCCGAACTCGGCGCGCGTCCACTCGAAGCGGTGGTCGGGGTGGCGCATCGCGCCCGGCGCGAGGCCCTCGTAGTGGACGTTGTACTCCGCGTTCGGGGTGGTGACCACCACGACGCGGGGGCGGGCGCCGCCGAACACCACGCGCGCGACGGCGCCCAGGCGCGGCGGGTCGATGTGCTCGACGACCTCCATCAGCACCGCGGCGTCGTGGTCGCCGAACCGCGCGTCGGCGTAGGTCAGGGCGCCCTGGAACACCTCCCGGACGCGGCGCGCGCCGGCCGTGCGGCGGCGGGCGATCTCGACGGCGCGGTAGGACACGTCGGCGCCGCTGACCTCGGTGAACGCGGCGTCGTCCGCGAGGCGCGCCAGCAGCCGGCCCGAGCCGCAGCCGAGGTCGATGACGCTGCTCGCGCCCTCCTCGTGCAGGGCCGCGAGGACGGCGCGGACGCGCAGCTCGGCGAGCGGGGTCCGCGGCTCCGGCGCAGCCCCGGCGGTCTCGGCGGTGTCGGCGGTCCCGGCGGCGTCGGGGCCCTCGTCGTCGATCTCGGGCTGCGACAGCGCCTCGTCGGGCGCCTGGTCGACGCCCGCGAGGCGGCCGAGGGCGGCGCGCACCAGGCCGCGCTTGTTCGACAGGTACCGGCGGGTGATCGCGCCGCGCTCGGGGTGCGCGGCGAGCCAGCCGCCGCCCGCGCGGATCAGCTTGTCGACCTCGTCGGGCGCGAGCCAGTAGTGCTTGCTCTCGTCCAGCACCGGCAGCAGGACGTAGAGCTGGTTGAGCGCGTCGGCGAGGCGCAGCTCGCCGGTGAGGGTCAGCGACACGTACCGGGAGTCACCCCAGGAGGGGAAAGCCTCGTCCAGCGGCACGGCGCGCGCGTCCACCCGCCAGCCGAGCGGGGCGAAGAACCGCTCGGCCTGCGCGGGACCGCCCCGGCAGGGCAGCGCGGGCAGGGTGACGGTCAGCGGGATCTCGGTGTCGGCGAGGTCGGGCCGGGAGTCACAGCGGCCCCGCATCGCGGTGCGGAAGACGTTCGCCATCGCCGACGCCAGCAGCGACGACGCCGCGTACGGGCGGTCGTTGACGTACTGGCCGAGCGAGAAGTCGGGCGTGTTCCGTCCGCGCGTGCGCACGAGCCGCACCGGGTCGACGTCCAGCATCAGCGCCGCCGTGCACCGCTCGGGCCCCGCCTCGGGGTAGAACACGTGCGCGGTGCCGAAGGACTGCTCGAAGCTCTGCATCCGCGCGGGGTGCTTGTGCAGCAGGAAGCCCAGGTCATCGGCCGGATGCCGGGTGGTCGTGATCGTCAGTAGCACCCGGCCAGTCTGGCCGACCCCGCGCGGCGCCGCCCACCGGTTTTCGGGGGGAACGTCCGGTCAGGAGGTGTCCGGGCCGGTGGCGAGGTGGCCGCCGGCGTCGAACGGCCAGCCGTTGACGCGGCACCCGTCCAGCCCCTGGAACTGCTCCATCATCACCGGTGCGGCGCGCCCCTTCCCCGGGCACGTCACGTGCTTCTGGCCGATCCGGTGCCCGACCTCGTGGTTGATCAGGAAGGTGCGGTAGAGCGCCGGGTAGCCCTTGTACTCGGTGGTCGGCAGCAGCCAGCGCCGCAGGTTCACCACGATCTGCCGGCCCGCCGCGCAGTCGGCCTCGCCGGCGGTGTCGACGCCCGCGGCCTGGCACAGCTTGTCGGTGGTGGCGGGCGTGGCGAGCCGGATGACGAAGTCGTAGGAGCCGGAGTCGACGCGCTGGAAGGCCCACTTGCCGCCGGCCGTCCAGCCGCGCCGGCCGCCGAGGATCTGCTCGACCTGCGCGGCGAACGCGCCGGCGCTCTGCTGGGTGCCGCCCTCGACGTCGACCGCGTAGCGCAGCGTCTTCCCGCTGCCCACCGTGTGCGGGACGGCGACGGCGGCGCGGCGGAAGCGCCCGGTGCCCTTGGCCGGGACGGCCGTGCCGGACGGCGGCTCGCCCACCCGGCCCGCGGCGGGCGGGGCGTCCACCGGGGCCGCGCCCGAGGGCCGCGGGTCCCCCGAGCGGATGGGGCCGAGGCCGGTCGAGCCGGCGGGGCGGCTCAGCATGACGAACGCGACGGCGCTGCCGATGCCGAGCCCGCTGATCAGCGTGAGCGAGCCGACCGCCAGCGTGATGTGCAGGATCCGCGAGCGGCGCGCGCCCTCGAAGGCGCGCTCCAGGTCGCCGCCGATGCCGTGCTCGGAGCCGACCGCGAACTTGTCGTCCGGGTCGGGCGCGAGCGGGTCGCGGCCGGCGAACAGGTCGCCGTAGTCGGGTTGCTCGGGCGGCTGCTCGTAAGGCCGGCCGTAGGGCTGGGGCTGGTCGTAGGGCTGCTCGGGCGGCGGGGCGCCGTGCCGGGGCTCGCGGCGGGGTTCGCGCGGCGGCTGCCGCGGCGGCCGGCGCGGGGGCCGCTCCTGCCAGAAGTCGTCGTAGGGCTGCTCCGGCGGCCGCTGCTGCGGGGGCGGCTGGGGCGGGCGCTGCCGGGGCGCCGGCGGGAGGCCATAGGGGTGCTGCTGCTGCGGGGACGGGCCGGACGGCGGGCCGTACGGCTGCCCGGGCGGCCGCGGCGGGCGGCCGCGCCCGTACCCCGGGCCCGGCTCGTCGGGACCGCCGGGTCCGTAGGGGTCGCCCGAGGGGGGACGGTTAGGCGGAGGCTGCATGGCACAGCACAGCATGACAGATAACCGTCACCATATGATCAAGTTGCACCGATCCGGACGGCTGGAAAAGTGTGGCGTTCGGGTCAACGTCGTCCGAATCTCTTCCGCGGCGGGCCGCGGCGGCGTCACCCGTCCTCGGCGTAGGAGGCGATGCCGCGGACCAGGATGTCGAGCCCGAACTCGAAGCGCCCGTCGCCGCCCTCGGCGGTCAGCTCCTCCGCCATCCCGACGATGTTGGGGAAGCGGTCGGGCGGCAGGGCCTCCAGGTAGCGGCGGATCTCGGCGATGTGCTCCCGGAAGGCCCGCCAGGGGTCCTCGCCCGGCGGCGTCTTCGCGAGGATGATGCTGTCCTCGATGACGTCGGCGTCGACGAGCATGCCGAGGGTGTCGATGGCGAGCGCGGCGACCCGGGGCGGGATGCCGCCGGCCCGCATCAGGGCGAGCCGGAACTCCCCGATGGCGAGCGTGTTCGGGCCGGTCGGGAGGGAGGCGAGGGAGACGCGCGCGATGTCGCGGTGGGCCGACAGCACCGCCCGCGACGCGCGGGAGACCTCCTTCATCTGCTCCTGCCAGCGCTCGGGCTCCACCCGCGCGGGCAGCTCGACCTCGCCGAGGACGTGGTCGAGCATCAGCTCGTAGAGCTCGTCCTTGCTCCCCACGTGCGCGTACAGCGAGGCGGGCCCGGTCCCGAGCTCCTGCGCGACGCGGCGCATGGTGACCGCGTCCAGGCCCTCGGCGTCGAGGACGGCGACGGCGGTGCGCACGATGAGCCCCTGCGACAGCGCGCGGCGCGGCTCGGTGCGGCGCGGGCGGCGGCCCGGCGGCGTCGGCATGGGCACGGCTGCGCCGGCCATCGGCGACCCCCAATCTCGCGATACATCTTGACTATCGCGACACGCGATATATCTTCTCTATAGGCGAGACGTCGGCCGTCCGGCCGGGCCCGCCCGGGCAACGAACATCGTACTTGACACGAACACCGTTCGACTTTAGAACAGTGTTCGTAGAGAACGAACACCGTTCCACCGCACTTCCGCCCGATCCTTCCCCCCGACGCTGGGAGACCCCCATGAGCCACACCGCGGCCGGCGGCGCGCCCGCCGGCGTACCCGAGACGCTCTACCGGTGGCGCTGGGCGGCGCTGCTGGTCATCCTGCTCGGCGAGATCATGGACCTGCTGGACTCGCTGATCACCACCATCGCCTCCCCCACCATCCGCGCCGACCTCGGCGGGTCGGCCGCCACCATCCAGTGGCTCGCCGCCGGCTACACGCTCGCCATGGCCGTCGGCCTCATCACCGGCGGGCGCCTCGGCGACCTGTACGGCCGCAAGCGGATGTTCCTCATCGGCGCCGCCGGCTTCACCGTCGGGTCGCTGCTCTGCTCCATCGCGACCGGGCCCGGCATGCTCATCGGCGCCCGCGTCGTGCAGGGCCTGTTCGGCGCGCTGATGCTGCCGCAGGGCATCGGCATGATCCGGCGGATGTTCCCGCCCAAGGAGATGGGCACCGCGTTCGGCCTGTTCGGCCCGATCATGGGCCTGTCGGCGGTCGGCGGCCCGGTCCTCGCGGGCTGGCTGGTGGACGCCGACCTGTTCGGCACCGGCTGGCGCATGATCTTCCTGATCAACCTGCCGGTCGGCGCCGCCGCCGTGCTCTTCGGCCTGCTCGTGCTGCCGCGCGGCCGCGGCGAGGACGCCACCCGCCTCGACCTCGGCGGCGCGGTCCTCGCCTCGCTCGGCGCCGCGCTCGTCGTCTACCCGCTCGTGCAGGGCCGCGAGCTCGGCTGGCCCGCCTGGACGTTCGCCATGATGGCCGCCGCCGTCGCGGTGTTCGGCGTGTTCGCCTGGTACCAGGTGCGCAAGCAGCGCGCCGGCGGCGACCCGCTGATCGTCCCGTCGCTGTTCACCAAGCGCGGCTTCACCGGCGGCCTCGTCGTCGGCCTGGTGTTCTTCTCCGGCATGACCGGCTTCGCCCTCGTGTTCGGCCTCTACCTCCAGCTCGGCCTCGGGTACTCGCCGCTGAAGGCGGGGCTGTCGCAGATCCCCTGGTCCGCCGGCATGATCGTCGGGTTCGGGCTGGCGCAGGCGCTCACCCGCTTCGGCCGCCGCGTCATCCACGGCGGCGCGGTCGTCATGGCCGCGGGCGCGGCGGCGGAGGCCCTCACCCTGCGCCACGGCGGGCTCGACATCACGCCCTGGCAGCTCACGCCCGCGCTCGTCGTCACCGGGCTCGGCATGGGCCTGCTGATGGCGCCGTTCTTCGACACCGTCCTCGCCGGCGTCGAGCCCGCCGAGACCGGGTCGGCGGGCGGCACCCTCACCGCGATCCAGCAGCTCGGCGCGGCGCTCGGCGCCGCCGTCCTCGGCACGATCTTCTTCGGCCTGCTCGGCGGGCACGTCGCGTCCGCCGCCGACGACGGCGCCGCGCGGCTGCGGGCGCGGCTCGCCGCCGCGTCCGTCCCCGCGCCCGTCCAGGACCGCATCGCCGCCGGCCTGCGGGCCTGCGGGCACGACCGCGCCGCCGCCAAGGACGCCGCGGCGACGCCCGCGTCCTGCACGGCGCTGGAGGGGACCGTCCGGCAGGCCGCGGCCGCCGCGCCGCAGCAGGCGGGCGCGATCCGGCAGGCGGTCGGCGCGGCCGGGAAGCAGGCGGCCGGGCAGGGCTTCAGCGACGCCATGCAGGTCACGTCCTGGGTCGTCGTCGGGATGCTCGGGCTGACGTTCGTCGCGGCGTTCCTGCTGCCGCTGCACGCCCGCACCGAGGAGGAGGCGGCCGAGATCGAGGCCGCCGCCGCACCCGCCTGACCCCCCGGTCACCACCCGTCGAGATGCGGCGTGTTGGGCCCTTTGAAGATCGAAAGTGCCCAACACGCCGCATCTCGATTTCGGGCGACCGGGCGGTCACCGGGGGCGGAGGACGCTAGAGGCGGTCCTGGACCTCGGTCGCCAGCAGCTCCAGGTGGCCGAGGTCGTGCAGGTCGAGCACCTGGAGGTAGACGGTCGTGGCGCCGCCCTCGGCCAGCCGGCCGATCTTGTCGACGACCTCGGCGGGCGTGCCGGCGAGGCCGTTCTCGCGGAGCTCGGCGACGTCGCGGCCGATCGCGTCGGCGCGCTCCTTGATCTCGGCCTCGGTACGGCCGCAGCACACCACCTGCGCGGCCGAGTACACCATCGGCTTCGTCCGGCCGGCGGCCTCGACGGCGTCGCGGACCCGCCCGAACGCCGCGAGCGTCTCGTCCACCTTGTGGAAGGGGACGTTGTACTCGTCGGCGTACGCGGCGGCGAGGCGCGGCGTCCGCTTGGCGCCGAACCCGCCGATGAGGACGGGCGGGCCCTCGGGCCGGGCCGGCTTCGGCAGCGCCGGGGAGTCCTTGAGGCTGTAGTGCGCGCCCGCGAAGTCGAACGTCTCGCCCTCGGGCGTCCGCCACAGCCCGGTGATGATCTGGAGCTGCTCCTCCAGCCGCTCGAACCGCTCGTTCAGGCTCGGGAACGGGATGCCGTAGGCGGCGTGCTCCTGCTCGAACCAGCCGGTGCCGATGCCGAAGTCCACCCGGCCCCGGCTCATCCGGTCGACCTGCGCGACGGCGATGGCGAGCGGGCCGGGGTGGCGGAACGTCGCGGCCGTCATCAGCGTGCCGAGCCGGATGCGGCTGGTCTCGCGGGCGAGCGCGCCGAGGGTGATCCAGGCGTCGGTCGGGCCGGGCAGGCCGGACACGTCGCCCATCTTCAGGTAGTGGTCGGAGCGGTAGAAGGCGTCGAAGCCGAGGTCCTCGGTGGCCTTGGCGACCGACAGCAGCGTCTCGTAGCTCGCGCCCTGCTGGGGCTCGGTGAAGATGCGTAGCAGCATGCCCCCATCCTCGTACGGCTCCGGGGCGGAGGCGCACGGCGGGGCCGGGGACCGCGCGTCGCGGTCCCCGGCCCCGCCGCCCGCTCAGCTCTCGCGGCGCCGGCGGGCGAAGCGGGTGAGGATCAGGCCGGTGCCGACCAGGCCGACCGACGCGTCGACCAGCAGCCCCGTCCCGAACCCGGTGTGGGGGAGGCCGCCGGTGCGCGCCGAGCCCGCCCGGTCCGGCGCCCACGCCTGGCGGCCCGTGACGCAGCCGGGCTTGGCGCCGGGGCGGGCGCCCTGGCCGGCGGAGCCGTTCGGGCCGGTCGGGCCGGTCGGGGCGTGCGGGCCGGTGCGGCCGGGGGCGCCGCCCTGCTGCCCCGCCGGTCCGCCGGACGCCGCCGCGCACTCGTCCGGGCTCGCGTGCCCGGAACCGCAGCCGGGCGCGCCGTTGGACGCGCCGCCGCGGCCCGGCGCGGAGCCGTTCGGGCCGCCGCCGCCGGAGGTACCGGAGGTGCCGGAGGCGCCGGAGCCCGTCGTGCACTGGTCGGGGCGCGCGTGGCCGGAGCCGCAGGCGGGCCGTCCGGCCTGGCTCGAGGCGCCGCCGGTCGTGCCCGTGCCGGGACGTCCGGGCATGCCGCCCTGGCGGCCGGGCGAACCGCCGGACGCCGCCGCGCACTGCTGCGCGTTCGCGTGCCCGGCCGCGCATCCGGGCGCGCCGGGGCGTCCGCCCGCCGCGCCGTTCGCGCTGTTGGTGCCGCTCGCGCCGTTCGCCGTGCCCGTGCCGGGGCGGCCGGGCGCGCACGCCGCGTGCGCGGGGCGGTGCGGCACCTTCACCGGCCGGGCCTGCCCGTCGTCCGCGGGCCGCGCGGCCGCCGGCTTGACGATCTTCGTGCGGACGGTGGCGGTGTTGTTCCCGAGCTCCAGCTCGGTCGTGTCGGTGCGCGCCGAGGACGGCGCCTGGAGCACCGTCCCCGGCTTGGCGCCCCGGCCGGGCTGCACGCGGGTGTGGATCGTCCTGCTCTCGCCGACGTCCAGCGAGCCGACCGAGCACGAGTACGCGCTCCCGGCCGTGCCGCCCGCCGGGGAGCCGGGGGACGTCCCGGACGCGTCGGACGTCCCGGACGTCCCGGACGTCCCCGCCGGTCCGGTCGCGCCGGGCCCGCCGGTGCAGGTGCTGTCGTTCTCGACCACGGTCGCGGGCGCGCGGGAGGTCACGACGACGTTCTCGGCCCGGGACGGCCCCGCGTTGCGCACCGTGATCTCGTACGGCACGGTCCCGCCGGGCCGGACGGCCGACGGCCCCCGCTTGGTGAGCGACAGGTCGGCGGTGTCGGCCACCACCGCCGTCGGGAACGCCTTGACGATCCGGGAGGATCCCCAGCTCAGCGTGGCCGTGCTGCTGATCCGCTGCCGGGGCCGCACCGCGGTGGAGACCCGGGCGGTGATCACGCCCTCGACGGTGCGCCCGGCCTGGACGTCGCCGACCCGGCAGACCACGGCGCCGGACGGCGCGGCCTCCCCCGCGTCCGCGGCCGAGCCGGGACCCCGGGGCGCGGCGGGGGCGCCCGCGTCGCCGCCGCCCGCGAACGAGCAGGACGACGAGCCCGACACGTACTCCAGGGCCCCGGACAGGGGCGTCCGCAGCACCGTCCCGGAGGCGGCCCGGCCGCCGTCGTTGGTCATCGAGAACGGCCAGCTGTAGGTGCGGCCGGGGACCAGCGGGGCGCTCGGACCCGACGTCTCGATGGCGAACGAGGCCGGCCGGACGGGCACCGTGCGCCCGCTCGCGCGCTTCTTCGCCTTGTTCTTGGCGCGCACCGGCCGGACGGGGCCGTGCCCGCCGTGCCCGCCGTGCCCGCCGTGCCCGCCGCGCCGGTGCCCGCCGCGCTCGCCGTGCTTGTGGTGGTAGTGCTTGCGGTGGTGCACCTGGACGGGTCCGTCGGCGCGCGCCGGCGCCGTCGCGCCGAGCACCGGGACCAGCGCCAGCAGCGGCGTCGCGGTGAGCACGGCCAGCCCCCGCGCCCGGCTCGGTCCCGCTCCTTCCTGGATCAACATGGCCCCCCGTGACCTGGTCGAAGATCGTGATCAGCTCCGTTGTAGCCAGTCCGGCGGCCGCCGCCTAGCGTCCGCGCCGCGCGGCGGCGCCGGTGCCGCCAACCTTTGGTCAAGGCCCCGGGAGCGGCGGGCGCGGCGGCGTCCCCTTTCCCACCGGTCCGCCCTGATCGTCCGCCAATCTGCTGCGACACACCCCCGCGAAGCGGTTAAATCGTCAAGCATCAGTCGCGAGGTGGGGAGCAGCCATGGCCGTGTTCGGCGTGGACTACGCGTGGGGCCGCCCCGGTCCGGCCGCGCTCACCAGGGCGGGCGTGAAGTTCGCCTGCCGCTACCTGTCGCACGACACCACCGGCAAGAACCTCACCAAGGCCGAGGCGCGGCAGCTCGCCGCCGCCGGCATCTGGCTCGTCGTGGTGTGGGAGACCACCGCCGACCGCGCCCTGTCCGGCCGGGCGGGCGGCACCGCCGACGCCAGGGACGCCGCCGCGCAGGCCGCCGCGTGCGGCATGCCCGCCGACCGGCCGATCTACTTCGCCGTCGACTTCGACGCGACCGCCGCCCAGCAGACCGCCATCAACGCCTACCTCGACGGCGCCGCGTCGGTCATCGGCCGCGCCCGCGTCGGCCTCTACGGCGGCTATTACCCCGTCAAGCGCGCCTTCGACGCCCAGAAGATCGCCTACGGGTGGCAGACCTACGCCTGGTCCGGCGGGCTCTGGGACGCGCGGGCGCAGCTCCAGCAGTACTCCAACGACCACGTCATCAACGGGGTGGGCCTCGACTACGACCGCGCGACGGCCGCCGACTACGGCCAGTGGAAGCCCGGCGTGTCCCCCACCCATCCCCCCGATCAGGAGGACGACATGCCCGACTACGTGTCGGTCGGAACGACCAGGGCGCAGCCCTTGCAGCCCGGGTCCTGGACGACGCTCTCCTGGGAGATCGAGTACTCCGACGCCGAGAAGCAGCACCCGGACGGGGGCGGCCCCGGCGTCCTCAACGGCCCGGCCTTCTACTCCCTGACCGCCTCCGTCCGGGTGGGCGGCGTCCCGGCCGGCACCCGCGTCCAGGTGCGCGTCATCGAGGCCGACACCACCGGCACCGGCTACGAGGGCGGCCCGGTGCAGGACTTCGAGTCGACCGGCGACCCGCTGAACCTGGTCTACGCCGTGTCGGCCGACTCGGTCGCCAAGAACCGCTCGGTGCGCGTCCAGGTCGCCCAGTACGGCGCGGCGGCCGGGACGGTCGAGAACGCCAGCGCCAAGGTGCTGTTCTGGCGGTCCTGAACCGCTAGCGGCGCGGCTCGTCGCGGGCGGCGCGGGCCGCCTCGCGCAGCACGGCCGTCTGGGTGTCGAGGCCGCGCAGGATCCGCACCTGCCGATCGTGGATCTCCCGCGCCGCCCGGACGGCGCCGATCGCGAACGCCACCGCGCCCGCGGCGATCGCCGCGCGGAACAGCGTCGGCGACCACGCGGCGGCCCCGGCGGCGGCCGTGCAAGCCGCGACGGCGGCGGCCGTGCCCGTTGCGCGCATCGCTCGGCCTCCTCGTCCGCTGGAACTCCAGGAGCGCCCGCGGCACTCCTGACCCGGCCCGGCGCAACCAGTCTGCCCCTCGGTCAACCCGGCAACAACCGGTCAGTACCGGAAATCTGAACTTTCTGAGAATCTCAGCGGCCGCCGGGCTCGCCATAGAGGGCGCGCAGGAACTGCAACGCGATCCGGCGCCGGTCGCCGGGACCGTCGCGCAGGTCGGTGAAGTAGGCGGCGAGCTCGTCCAGCTCGCGCAGCGCCCCGTCCGGGCCGTCGCCGTTCGCCCCGGCGGGCTCGCCGCCCTCGGCGATCCGGCCGAGGTCGCCGGGCTCCCAGTCGAGCGCGGCCTCCAGTGCCGAGCGGGTGCGCGCCTGCGGCCAGCGCCCCCCGCCCTCCAGGTTGTAGACGGTCTTCACCGTCACCCCGGCGCGCTCGGCGAGCCGCTCCTGGGTGAGGCCGAGGGCGCCGCGCCGCGCCACGACGTACTTGGCGACCCGCTCGCGGTCCAGCTCTCCGGCCATGCCCTCCAGCATGGCGGAAACATTAAGGAACATCTAGTAAGGGAAGGTGGGAAATTTCCTACCCCGCTGGCTTACCGGATGTACCGGCCATCCCTTGAGAAGTTACCGGTACGTTCCTATCCTGGCATCAGGCCCGCCGCCGCGGACCGGGCCGGCGGCGACGGACCCCCGACACGAAGGGGGCTGATGCACCGTGACCGAGGAAGGATCCGCCACCGTCGACCTCGCGCTCGCCGAGCTGCGCCGCGGCTTCGACGTCCGGCTGGCCGAGCTGGAGGGCCGGCTCGTCCTGGCGGTGGAGCGCGGCGAGGTGCGCGAGCGCCGCATCGACGACCAGAACCGCCTGCTGGACGAGCTGGCGGACCGGCTCGTCACCGCCGAGCGCGAGCAGGTCACCCACGGGCAGCTCGACGACCGCTTCCGGCACACCGTCGCCCTGCTCTCCCTGATCGCCACCGTGGCGTCGGTGGCGGTCGGCCTGCTCGCCACCCTCCTGCCGCACTGACCCGCCGGACGGACGCACCGGCCCCGCCGCCCTGCCGGCGCGCTGCCGCAGGGGCGCGGAAGCGGAACGGGCCGGGTCGAACCGGCGGTTCCTCGGCCGGGCGATCCGGTACCTGACCGGGCTCGGCGTCCGGCAGTTCCTCGACCTCAGGGCCGGGCCGCCCACGCGCGGCAACGCGAGCACCGCGATCGTGCGGGCCGGCCTGCGCGACCCTGACGCCGTCCTCGGCGACCCGGACGTGCGGCGTCGGCGTCGGCGTCGGCGTCAAGGCGTAGGGGCGGCGGGCAGGAACTTGTCGAGGGCGGCGGCGACGAGGGCGGGCTGTTCCAGGGACATCATGTGGGGGGCGCCGGGCAGCTCGCGGTAGGTCGAGCCGGGGACGCGGGCGGCGAGCCCCTTCATGATCTCCGGGGTGGTGGAGGCGTCCAGCTCCCCCGCCAGCACCAGCACGGGCGCGGGGAAGTCGGCGAGGCGGTCCTGCACGTCCACGCCGGCGAAGGCGCGCCAGGCGCCGGCCCAATCGGCCGGGGTGCCGCGCAGCACGCGCTCACGCGCGTAGCGGACCGGCCAGGCGTTCTCGGCGAGCGCCGCCGGGGTGAACCAGCGGGTGAGCGACGGGACGACCTGCGCGGCCATGCCGTCCGCCTCCCCGGACCGGGCGCGGTCCTCGAACGAGGCGAAGGGGTGGTCGGTGGTGGCGAGGAGCGCCAGCGACGCGAACCGCTCGGGGTGGGCGGCCGCCGCGACCTGCGCGATGCCGCCGCCGTAGGACAGGCCGACGACGTGCGCGCGGTCGAGGCCGAAGGCGTCCAGCACGCCGATGAGGTCGGCGGCGGCGTCGTCCATGGTGAAGGGGGTCGGCGAGCCCTGCGCGTGGCCGTGGCCGCGCAGGTCGTAGGCGATGACGCGGCGGCCGGGCAGCAGCCGCATGACCGGCTCCCACATCCGCCAGTCCAGCCCGAGGGCGTGCAGCAGGACGACGGCGGGACCGTCCTCGCCGTGCTGGACGGCGCGCGTCTCGTGGTCGCGGAGCCGGATGCGCCGCTCGGCGAACGGCTGCCCGCCGGTCACCTCGTCGATGACGGCGAGGGCGTTCAGCGCCCGCGGGAACCCCGCGTACGACGCCACGTGCTCGGCGAGCGCGACGAGCTCGGAGGCCGCGACGCCCTGGGCGAGGGCGGCGCGGGTGTGCGTGGCGAGCTGCGGCTCGGCGCCGCCGAGCGCCGCGAGCATCGCGACGGTCGCGAGCTCGCGGTCGGCGCGGCCGAGCTCGGCGTGCGCCATCGGCCCCGCGAACACGCTCTCGATCATCGTGTCGTGGAGCTGCGGGGAGCGGGCGCGGACGGCGGCGAGCCCGGTGGCGGCGTCGATGCCGATCAGCGCGCGGTACTCGTGGCGTCCGCGTTCGGTGCGATCCATGGCGGTCCTGCCTCTCTCGAAGTGGTCACCATGCTGCGCCCGCCGATGATCAGTCGTCCAATATCCGGTCGGGCTCGCGGCCAGAGGTTCCGCTTATGAGGTCGCGGCCGCGCGCCATCTCCAGGAACGCCGCGAGCGCGGGCGCGGGCCGCCGCCGCGCCGACCACACCAGCACCGGGCGCCAGACGGGCGCGGGGTCCAGCTCCAGCACCGCGACCGCCGGTCCGGGCGCCGCCGCGACCGAGCGCGGCATGAACGCGGCGGCGAGCCCGGCGGCGGCGAGCGACCGCGCCGTCCCGTACTCGCGGCTCTCGAACCGCTCGCGGGCGTGGACGCCGGCGGCGTCGAGGGCGTCCCGGACGAGCCGCGAGATCGCCGAGCCGCGCGGGAACAGCACCAGGTCCACCCCGTCCAGGTCGCGGACGGCGATCCGGGCGCGGCCCGCCAGGGGCGTGCCGGGGCCGACGGCCAGGACGAGGGGCTCGGCGCCGAGCGGCGCCTCCGCCAGCGTCCCGTCGCGCTCGGGCGCGGCGGCGAGCGTCGCCACGTCCAGGCGGCCGTCCCGCACGCCCGCCGCCATCTCGTCGGTGTTGTGCTCGCGCAGCTCGACCTCGACGCCGGGATGCGCGGCGCAGTAGTCGGCGAGCAGGCCCGTCAGCTGCGCGACGAGGCCGCGGGCGACGCCGAGCCGCAGGCGCCCGCGCAGGCCGGTGGACCAGCCGAGCATCTCGTCCTCGACGGCGGCGAGGTCGGCGAGGACGCGGTCGGCGTGCGCGAGCAGCGCGGCGCCCGCCGGGGTGAGCGCGACGCGGTGGCCGCTCCGGTCGAACAGGGTGACGCCGAGCTGCCGCTCCAGCTTGCGGACCTGCTGGGACAGGGCGGGCTGCGCGATGTGCAGCGCCTCGGCGGCGCGGGTGAAGTGCAGCTCCCGGGCGACCGCCTGGAAGTAGCCGAGCTGGCGTGAACTGAGCACGTTCGCGATGCTCTCATCCGTCCCGCCAAACACCCGCTTTCACATCGATACCCGTCCGTGACCAACCTCCGGGTTGGACGGCGCGTCTAAGGAGATGTACGGGCCAGGGGGGATCACTCATGTCACTGCTGTACGAAACGCCTGCCGTCGCCGCCGAGGTGCTCCAGGGCACGGTCGAGGGCGACACCACCGAGGGCATCGCGAGCGACGACGCCGCGGCGCCGGCCTGGGCCGGCAAGCCCATCTCCGAACTGACCGCGGCCGAGGCCATCGACGTCCTCGCCTACATCGAGGCGCATCGGGTGGGTGACGAGACCATCGCGAAGGTCCTCGCCAACGTCCTGGTGAACCGCCACGCCGCCTGAGCGGCACCACCCCGCACGGCACGGCGCCGCCCGCCTCCCCGGAGGCGGGCGGCGCCGTTCACATTCCCCGCAGCCGCCCGGCCGCGACCAGATGCGCGTCCGGCACGTCCCCGACGAAGAACCGCTTCACCGCACCGGACGGCGCCCGCCCGCGCCACCACCCGTCGCCCTCGGTGTAGAAGGTCGCCACCACATCGCCGCCGGCGGCCTCGGTGAGGAAGTAGACCCCGCCCCCGGCGGGCGTCACCACGAGTTCCGTCAACGTCCGCGGCCTCCCTCACGGCCGCTCCCACGCCGCGGCCACCAGTTCGGCCAGCCGCGCCGGATGCGGCGCCTCGACCAGCGCGCCCCGGCCCCCGGCCCGCCCCGGCACGTAGGCCCAGCAGGAACCGGTGGCACTCCCCCGCCAGGCCCGCACCCCCGGGTACCACTCCTCGATCTCCCGCAGGACGTCGCCCCGCAGGCCCCGGTACGTCTCCCCCACCGCCGCCTCACCCGCTGTCACCCACGACTCGCCCGCGCGGCCCCATCACAGCCCGGCCAACCCGTTGCGCCCGATGCGCTCGGCCGCGCCGAGCATGAGGACGAGCTCGCGTTGCGCGTGGCAGATGATCGCCAGCTCGCCCGGATTGTTCGCGATCACCTCCTCCAGCGCGCCGCACCGGCGCTGGTAGTCCGTCAGCCGCCCGATCCGCCGAGCCCGCCACGAAACGGCGGCACTCGCCGGAACGACCACGTCCCAACCCCTGATGCGCAGCTCCCGCGAATTCATGACGCCAGGTTAAGACGGGTGTACTACCCCCGTCTACCCCCTACTAGCGATGCCCCTAGCTATCGCGCGCCATCCCTAGACACCTAACTTTGAGATCATGGAGCCTCTCGACCGGGAAGGACCGATCCCGCCGTACCGGCAGATCGCCGACCAGCTGCGCGCCCAGATCCAGAGCGGCGCGATACCTCCCGGCCGCCGCATCCCGTCGCTCGTCGAGATGGAACAGGTCTACGGCGTCGCCCGCGACACGCTGCGCAAGGCCGTCCAGGTGCTCAAGGACGAGGACCTCGTGGAGACCGTCACCGGCATGGGCATCTTCGTCAAGTCACCCGCAGCCGCCCCGCCCGCCGACCAGTAGGCGCGCACCCGGCCCCGGCACGACCGATGCGTCGGGCTCCGCCTTGCGGATCTTCATGCCGCGCGCTCTCGGTTGAGATGCGGCGTGTTGGCCTCCGTGGAGATCGAAAGAGGCCAACACGCCGCATCTCGACCTGAGGCGACCGGGTGGTCACGGGGTGGGGGCGGAGGGGTGGCCGGAAGCTGCCAGGCGAGGGGTCGCGGTGTGCCGGGCCGGTGGTGGGTGGGGTGAGCTGCGGGGGCGCGGGTCGCGGGCCGGGGACGGCGGCGGTGGCTCGGCCGGGCGGGGGTGGCCTGGGGGTGACGAGAGTGTGACGCGGCGTGGCGTTCCTTCTGGGCCTTGCGGATGCTGGGCTGAGCGGCGGCGGGGAGCGGCGCCGCGCCGGCGGACGAGGGGGTCCGATGATCGTGCTCGACGGGGACAAGGCGACCGAGAACAAGAAGGTCCCGTGGCATCACGTGGCGCTGAAGGACGGGTACGCGCCGTTCGACTGGGTGTCGTGGACCACCGACCTCGACGGCTACCGGGGGCGGATCCGCGCCGCCTACGACCCGAACCCGCCGGGCACGCTCGGGTTCGGCTACGAGGAGACGGCGGCGGCGTTCCTGCAGCGCCGGCCGGACGTGCGCAAGGTCTACCGCGCCATCCGCATCCGGTCGCAGTCCAAGAACCTCGCCAACGAGCTGGCCGAGGGCGCGCCCGTCGGCATCGAGCCGGAGGGCGGCTGGAGCGGCCTGTTCAGCGACCTGACGTCGGTGCTGGACCGGATGGCGGCCTACCAGCGGCTCGAGGCGTGGCCGCAGGACGTGCCGATCTTCGCCGCCAACCCGTACGCCCACGCGCTGCCCATCCAGCACGTGTCGGGCGACAACTACGCCACCCAGTACATCTCCACGGCGATCAGGAGCGCGCGGGCGCGGATCTGCAGCCTGACCTCCTACGCCTCGGGCACCAAGCGGATCCGGCGCGCCTACGAGTGGTCGCCGATCATCGAGATCGACCTGGCGCGGCTCGGCGACGACTGCCGGATCGTCGATCTCAGCACCGAGCAGCGGCGGCGGCTCGCCGGCTTCTTCCCGACGGACGGCCGGTCGCACACGGTCGGCAGCCTCGCCGAGTCCGACGGGGAGGTCCTGCTGACCGGGCGCGTGCCCGGGACCGCCGTGACCGGCTACGCCAACGCCGTCGCCGTCGTGACCATGGAGAAGGACGACCTGTACCAGGACGCCCGGAAGCACGACAGCGTCGTCACGTGGTCCAAGAACGACAAGTGGCGCCACCTCGCCGCGCTGCTCGGCTGAGCGGGGCCGGCGGCTAGCCCCTGACCAGGACGGCCAGGCACTCGACGTGCTGGGTCATCGGGAAGGCGTCGAAGGCGCGGAGGGACTCCAGGGTCCAGCCCTTCTCGCTGAAGTAGGCCAGGTCGCGGGCCAGCGTCGCCGGGTCGCAGGAGACGTAGGCGATCTTGCGGCCGGCGAGGTGCGCGATCCGGTCGACGACGGCCCGCCCCGCGCCCGCGCGGGGCGGGTCGAGGACGACGATGTCGGCGCCGCGGACGCGGGCGCCGCCGCGGTGGCCGGTGCCGCGCTTGTTCTGCGAGCGGCCCGAGCCGGGCGCGTCGGCGCGGCCGAACTCCAGGTCCTTGATGACCTCCTCGACCGGGCCGCGCTCGATCGCGACGTGCGGCAGGTCGCGCAGGTTGAACTTGGCGTCGCGGACGGCCTGCCCGTCGGACTCGACGCCGACGACGAGGCCGTCGCGGCCGACGCGGTCGGCGAGGACGCCGGCGAACAGGCCGACGCCGCAGTACAGGTCGAGGGCGATGTCGCCGGGCTTCGGTTCGAGGGCCTGCACGACGGCGTCGGCGAGGAGCTGCGCGGCGCCGGGGTGGACCTGCCAGAAGCCGCTGCCCGACACCTGGTACAGCCGCCCGGAGACCTCCTCGCGGACGTAGGGCAGGGCGGCGCCCGCCTCCGGCTTGCCGCGCACCAGGCGGACGGGGACGTCCAGGCGCGGGACGCGGGCGTTGCGGGAGCCGCGCAGCACGACGAGGCGGTCGCCGGTGGACGCCGACACGACGCCCTCGACCGACGACATGCGGGGCCAGCGCTTGCGCTCGATGCCCATCATCTCCACGCCCGGGTGCGCGATGAGGCACTCGTCGACGGGCTCGATGTCGTGGGAGCGGTGCTTGCGGAGGCCGATGACGCCGTCGTCGGCGGTGAACTGGACGCGGGTGCGCCAGCCGAGGCCGGGGTCGGGCGTCACCTCGTCGGAGACGGGGTAGGGCACCTCCTCGACCACGACGGTGCGGTCGATGCCGGCGAGGCGGGCGAGCTGCTCCCGCACCACGGCGGCCTTCAGGCGGCGCTGGGCGGGCAGCGAGGCGTGCTGCCAGTCGCAGCCGCCGCAGCGGCCGGGCCCGGCGAACGGGCAGGGCGCCGGGACGCGGTCGGGCGACGCCTCCAGGACCTCCTCGGCGTCGGCGCGCAGGAAGTTCCTGGTGACGTCGGTGATCCGCGCGCGGACCCGCTCACCGGGCAGGGAGTGCCGGACGAAGACCACGCGGCCCTCGTGCCGGGCGACGCAGAAGCCGCCGTTGGCGACGTTCTCCACGTCGAGGTCGAGCAGGTCTCCGGTGGCGGGATCAGTTGTCACGGTCCGAAACGATACCGCCACCGGGGACCTGCTCCGGGGGCAGAGCGCGCGGCGGGCGCCGCGAGGAGCCGGGGCCGGGCGGCTCGGCGCGGCCCTTCAGCCGGTCGGAGGAGTGCAGCTGCCAGGCGACGCTGGTGACCATGACGCCCGGCTGGTACAGCAGCCGGCCCTTCAGGCGCAGCGCCGACTGGTTGTGCAGGAGCTGCTCCCACCAGTGGCCGACGACGTACTCGGGGATGAAGACGGTGACGACGTCGCGGGGGCTCTTGCGGCGCACGCCCTTGACGTACTTGAGCACCGGCCGGGTGATCTCCCGGTACGGGGAGTCGAGGATCTTCAGCGGGACGGGGATGTCGAGGGCGTCCCACTCCTCCTGGAGGCGCCGCGACTCCTCGGCGTCGACCGCGACCGTGACGGCCTCCAGGGTGGAGGGGCGGGTGGCGCGGGCGTAGGCGAGCGCCCGCAGCGTCGGCTTGTGGATCTTGGAGACGAGGACGACGGCGTGGTTGCGGGCGGGCAGCGCCACGTCCTCGCCGGACGGCTCCAGCTCGACCGCGACGCGGTCGTAGTGCCGGCGGATCGCCTTCATCATCAGGAACAGCACCGGCATCGCGATGACGACGATGTAGGCGCCGAGCAGGAACTTGGTGACGAGCACGACGACGAGGACGACGCCGGTGAGGACCGCGCCGAACCCGTTGATGCCGCGCGAGACCCTCATCCGGCGGCGCTGCACGGGGTCGGCCTCGGTGGCCAGGAGCCGGTTCCAGTGCCGGACCATGCCGACCTGGCTGACGGTGAAGGAGACGAACACCCCGACGGTGTAGAGCGGGATGAGGCGGCTCACCGACGCGTCGTAGGCGTAGATCAGCAGCCCGGCCATGGTGGCGAGGATGATGATGCCGTTGCTGAAGGCGAGCCGGTCGCCGCGGGTGTGGAGCTGGCGCGGCAGGTAGCGGTTCTGGGCGAGCACCGAGCCGAGCACCGGGAAGCCGTTGAAGGCGGTGTTGGCGGCCAGGAACAGGATGAGCGCGGTCATGACGGCGACGAGCGCGAAGCCGGGGCTGAAGTTGCTGAACACCGTGTGCGCGACCTGGGCGATCACCGGATCGGCGTCGGTGACCTCCTTGCCGGTGTGCGGGTCGAACAGGTGGCTGCCCTGGTCGGGCTCGGCGAACTTGGCGTGCGTGACGTAGGCGAGGGCGGTGACGCCGCCGAACATCGTCATGGCGACGGCGCCGAGCATGAGGAGCGTCGCGGCGGCGTTCTCGCCCTTGGGCTTCTTGAACGCCGGGACGCCGTTGCTGATGGCCTCGACGCCGGTGAGCGCGGCGCAGCCGGAGGAGAAGGCGCGCAGCAGCAGGAAGACGAGGGCGAAGCCGGTGGCGTTCATCTCGTCGCCCTTGATCACCAGGTGGGCGGTCTCGGCCTGCAGGTCGGCGCCGAACAGCAGCCGCACCCCGCCCCAGACGAGCATCACCACGATGGCGAACATGAACAGGAACGTCGGGATCGCGAACGCGATGCCGGCCTCCTTCAGGCCGCGCAGGTTCGCGATCGTCAGCAGCGCCACGATGGCGAGCGCGACGACGACCTCGTGCGGCTGCAGGAACTTCAGCAGCGCGCCGAGGTTCTCCACCCCCGACGACACCGACACCGCGACCGTCATGACGTAGTCGACGAGCAGGGCGCTGGCGACGACGACGCCCCAGTTGCTCCCCAGGTTCTCGGTGGCGACCTCGAAGTCGCCGCCGCCGCTCTGGTAGGCGCGCACGTTCTGGCGGTAGGACGCGACGACGGTGAGCAGGATCACGACGACGGCGAGCGCGATCCAGGGCGTGTAGGAGTACATCACCAGGCCGCCGACGCCGAGCGCGAGCAGGATCTCCTGCGGCGCGTAGGCGACCGACGACAGGGCGTCGCTGGCGAAGATGGGCAGTGCGATGCGCTTGGGCAGCAACTGCTCGTGCTGCTGGGCGCTGCGCAGGGCGCGGCCCAGCAGCAGCCGCTTCACGAGGTCCGGAACGTTCGGCACGGACGAGACTCTAGCCCGTCGCCCCGGAGGCCCCATGGCGCCCCTGTCCCGGTCCGCGCCGTGTCGCGCGGGAACCTCCCCGGCGGCTGCGACGTCCCTGGTTGGGTAGTACTCGCCTGGGCGGATGTGTAGTTTTGCAGCCCGAACGGATCATCACTGCGAGCGATCCTCGGGCAGCCGGGGAAGGGACGGCCGTGCATATCGTGATCATGGGATGCGGGCGGGTCGGGTCGACCCTGGCCCACATCCTGGAGGACAAGGGCCACTCGGTGGCCATCATCGACCAGAGCCCGGAGGCGTTCCGGCGGCTGCGCAGCGGGTTCAAGGGCCGCCGGGTCACCGGGTTCGGGTTCGACCGCGACGTGATCGCCGAGGCCGGGATCGAGCGGGCCGCGGCGTTCGTCGCGGTGTCCAGCGGTGACAACTCCAACATCATCTCCGCCCGGGTGGCCCGCGAGACCTTCGGCGTCGACAACGTGGTGGCGCGCATCTACGACCCCCGGCGCGCCGAGGTCTACCAGCGGCTCGGCATCCCGACGGTGGCGACGGTGCGCTGGACCGCCGACCAGATCCTGCGCCGGCTGCTGCCCGAGGGCGCCGAGCCGCTCTGGCGCGACCCGACCGGGCAGGTGGTGCTCGCCGAGATCGACACCGGCGACCGCTGGGTCGGCGCGAAGGTCGCCGACCTGGAGGAGGCCGCCGGGACCCGCGTCGCGTTCCTCACCCGGATGGGCGAGGCGCTCGTCCCCGCCGGGTCCACGGTCGTGCAGGACGGCGACATCGTGCACCTGATGGCCCGCGCCGACGACCTCGAACGGATCAACACCGCGCTCGCGGCGCGGACGGAGGAGGGCGCCTGATGCGCGTCGCGATCGCCGGAGCCGGGGCCGTCGGCCGCTCCATCGCCCAGGAGCTGCTGGAGAACGGCCACGAGATCCTGCTCATCGACAAGAGCCCGAAGGCCATCAAGGTCGAGATGGTGCCGCGGGCCGAGTGGCTGCTCGCCGACGCCTGCGAGATCGCCTCGCTGGACGACGCCGCGCTGGAGCGCTGCCAGGTCGTCGTCGCCTCCACCGGCGACGACAAGGCCAACCTGGTGGTGTCGCTGCTCGCCAAGACCGAGTACGGGGTGCCGCGGGTCGTCGCCCGCATCAACCACCCGAAGAACGAGTGGCTGTTCAACGAATCGTGGGGCGTGGACGTCGCGGTGTCCACCCCGCGGCTGCTGTCGGCGCTGGTCGAGGAGGCCGTCAGCGTCGGCGACCTGGTCCGGCTGATGACGTTCCGGCAGGGCGAGGCGAACCTGGTGGAGCTGACGCTGCCCGAGGACGCGCCGCTCGGCGGCGAGCGCGTCGGGTCGGTGGCGTGGCCGCGCGACACCGCGCTCGTGGCGATCCTGCGCGAGGGCCGGGTGCTCGTGCCGAGCGCCGACGACACCCTGGAGCCCGGCGACGAGCTGCTGTTCGTCGCCAGCCAGGACGTCGAGGACGAGCTGGCGGAGCTCCTCAACTCCCGCTGACGCCTGCGGCCGCGCCCTGTGATCGGGGCGCGGCCGTCTCAGCGGTACTCGGCGAGCCGGGGCCGGATCCCGGCGACGGCGAGGGCGGCGACCAGGACCGCGCCGGCGAGCGGCGGCGGCGTCCAGCCGTCCGCGAGGCCCGCCGCCGACCGCAGGCCGCCGTCCACGCGCGCATGGTGCTCGGCCAGCAGGTCGGTGAGCGCCTTGTCGTAGGGGAAGGCGCCCTGGCCGCGCCGGGCGGCCTCGTCGTCCGCGCGGAGCTGCGCCTCGATCGCCTCCCGCTCCTTGCCGCGGTCGGCCAGCAGCCGGGCCGCGCGTTCGGCGCGGGCGGTGCCCGCCATGCCGCGCAGCAGCGCCAGCGCCCTCGGCTGCTCGGGGGACGAGCGCAACGCGCGCATGACGTCGCCCGCCTCCCCGCTGAAAGCCCCGTAGGGATCGGCGTCCCAGACGCCGGGATCCCCCGCGTCCTCCACGAGCTGCCAGTAGGCGAACCCCGCGACCGGGGAGTCCAGCATCCTCTTCCACGCCGCGGTGTACTGGGCGTCGCTCTCGGCGCGCCGCTGCGGGTCCAGCAGGTAGCGGGCCTGCGCGGCCTCGGCGGCGTGGGCGTCCTCCCGGGCCGCCGCGAGGCCCCGCGCGATGTGGCCGCGCTCGTGCCGGACCTCCCCCAGCCGGTGCGCCGCGACGGCGCCGGACGCCGCCGCCCCCACCGCCAGCACGACGGCGACGGCGGTCGCGGCGATCAGCGGCGGGTTGGCCAGCCGGTGCTGGCGGCGGACGAGGGCGACCTGGGCGAGCACCAGCGCGAGGACGAGGCCGGTGCCGGTGGCGACGGTGAACGCGACGGTGCGGTGCGCGGTGGTCCGGGCGGCGGCGGTCCCGTCGTCCAGCCGGAGCGCGTCGGCGCCGGCGAGGCGCGCCGTCGCGGGCATGAGGGTGCCGTTCAGCAGGTCCACCGTCCCGCGATAGGCGGCCAGGACGGCGGGTGGCGCCTTGCCCTCGGCGTGCGCGGCCTGCTCGTCGAGCAGCAGCGTCCGGGCGGCGGCGTCCTGGTAGCGCAGCAGCGCGTCCAGCAGGCCGTCCAGCTCGCGCTGCACGGCCCGCTCGCCGGACGCCGCGCCCTGGAGGCGTTGCAGGTCGGCGGCGGCCGCCGCCCGCGCGGTGGCGAAGGCCGCGCGCGGGCCGGGTCCGTCCCCCCGGTGGTCGGTGCCGGTCAGGAGGGCGGTGGCGAGGGCGCCGTCCATCGCGGCGAGCCGGACGCGCAGGTCGCTGACGGCGGCCGCCCGCGCGGCGAGGGTGCGGGCGCGGCCGGTGTCCCCGGACGTCCCGGCGGCGCCGGTCGCGGCGGCCGTCCCGAAGAGCAGGGCGGCGACGACGGCGAGGGCGGCCGCCGCCCGCAGCAGGACGGGCGTGCTCACCTCCCGCCGGTCCGGCCGCGGCGGCACGGCCGGCAGCACGTCGGGGAGGTCCAGTCCGGTGGTCATGGCGATCTCGCCTCTTCCGGGGGTCAGCGCAGCGTGTGGGGGCGGGCGGAGTTGGCCAGCTCGACGAGGGCGAGCCGCCGGGCGGCGTCGTCGGTGGTGCGGGCCAGCGAGCGGTAGCAGCGTTCCAGGCCGAACCCGAGGTCGCGTTCGGTGAGCGGGACGCCGAGCACCGCCGTCCCGGCGGGCGGCGCCCCCTGGGCGCGGACGTAGCCGAGCGCCGCCGTCAGGACGAGCGCGGTGGCGCGGAGGCGCCGGCCGTCGTCCAGGTCCAGCGCCGCCACCCGCGTCCCGCAGTCGGCGAGCTCGGACAGGTTGAGCGCGGCCGGGTCGCGGCCCTTCAGGCGGGCGACGACCGCGCCGAGCTGGGCCTCGGCGTGGTGGCGCGACAGCGGCGGCACCGCCAGCAGCGCGTCGACGGCGGCGTAGCGGTCGCCGAGGGCGAAGCGGACGCGGGCGAGGCCGAACCCGGCGCTCGGCAGGTTCCGGTCGGTGGTCCAGACCCGCTCGTAGCAGGGTTCGGCGTCGGAGGCGCGGGTGCGCAGCTCGGCGCAGAGTCCGAGGGCGAGGCTCGGCACGAGCTCGCCGGGCAGCAGCGCGCGGACGGCGGCGAACCCGTCGGCGGCGGTGCCCGCCGCGCCGCGGGCGAGGTCGGCGAGCGCGCCGTACCAGAGGGTGCGCCAGTCCCGCGGCAGGCCGTCGAGGATCCTGCGGGCCCCGGCGGTGTCGCCGAGGACCAGGCGGGCGTGCGCGAGGCTCTGCCGCACCTCGGTGGAGTCGACGTGCGCCCCGTCCAGCGCCGACACGATCTCGGCGGGGGTCGCGGCGGCCAGCGACGCCAGGTAGGCGGCGGCCGGGTCGTCCTCGTCGGGCAGCGGGCGCGGGAGCGCGGCCGCCAGGTCCGCCGGGGACGGCAGCGCCCCGGCGCGGGCGCCCGGCGCCCGCGTCTCGGGGCCGAAGCGGGCGGACGGCGCGGGGACCGGCCGGTCCTCCTCGGCGGCCAGCACCTCGCGCAGCACCCCGGCGGTCTGCTCGGCCATCTCGGCGGCCGAGGCGAACCGCGCGGCCGGGTCGGGGTGGGTGGCGCGGCGCAGCAGCAGGTCGAACGACTCGTGGCGGGCCAGCAGCGGCACCCGGTCGCGGTCCGGCAGGGAGTGCCGGTAGAGGCCGGTGAAGCCGGCGAACTCGAACGCGAGGACGGCCATCGTCCGCCCGACGGTGTACAGGTCGGACGCCACGCTCGGCGCCTCGTCGCCGATCTCGGGGGCCTGGAAGCCGGCGGTGCCGTAGATCGCGCCGTCCTCGTCGCCGATGCGGCGGACGCCGCCAAGGTCGATCAGCCGCAGCTCGGTGCCGCACTGGACGGCGTTGGCGGGCTTGAAGTCGCAGTACAGCAGGCCCCGCTCGTGCAGGTGGCCGAGCGCGCCGAGCGCGTCCAGGGCGTGGGCGAGGACCTGCGGGAGCGGCAGCGGCCCGCCGGTCGCCGCCCGGTGCGCCACCGCGAGGTCGCGGAGCGAGCGGCCGCCCGCGTACTCCATGACGATGTGGCCGTCGCCGGCGTGCCGCACGAAGTTGTAGATCTTGACGATGCCGGGGTGCTCGACCTCGGCGAGCACCCGCCGCTCGGCCGCGGCGGCGGCGAGCGCGTCGGCGTCGCCGGTGTCGCGGAGGCCCTTCAGCACCACCCAGCGGTCGGCGACGTGCCGGTCGCGCGCCAGGTAGACCCAGCCGAGGCCGCCGTGCGCGAGGCAGCCCGCCACCTCGTACTGGCCCGCGACGAGGTCGCCGCGCCGCAGGCGGGGCGCGAAGGAGTAGGGGGCGCGGCACCTGCCGCAGAACCCCTCGGTGCGGCCGGGGGCGCCGCCCTGCCCTCGCCCGACCGGCGCGTCGCAGCGGCCGCAGAACCGGCGGGCCTCGGGGACGTGCGGATCGGCGAGGACGGCGTCCTCGGGATCCTGCGGCGGGACGACCGGCATCCGCACCAGCGCGCGGGCGGGACCGGTGTTCCAGGGACGGGGCGCGGCGGCGCGGACCGGTTCGGGAGCGCGCGGCCGGGGCGGGGCGGCGGCGGGCCGCGTCGGCGGCGCGCCGCAGACCACGCAGTAGCCGTCCTCGATCGCGCCGGTGCAGCCGGTGGTGCCACAGCGGGTGGCCAGGTCCATCACGCCTCATCGCCCTCGAACGACGCCGAATGACTCGCCGACCAGACTTCCCGGCACACCTGGGACGAGCGTAGCCCCGCACATGATCACACGCGCGGCCGCATCCGGCCAGCACGGCCAGCACGGGCGGGGCGGGCGGGGCGGCGGGTCAGGCGGTCTCGCGGCTCCGCATCGGGGTGCGGCCGCGGGCGAGCAGCCAGACCATCGCGGCGAGCGAGGCGACCTGCAGCGGCCAGCCCATGGCGATCTTGGCGATGCCGAGCGGGCCGGCCTGGTCGCCGGCGGCGAGCCAGATCGGGTACTGCACCGCGACCCGCAGCACGCACGGCAGCACGAGCAGCCAGGTGAGGCGCGAGCAGAGCCGGACGACGCCCGGGTCGCCCCGCCAGGCCGTCGGGTCGCCGGTGACCGAGCCGATGATGAACCCCACGACCGGCCAGCGCACCAGGATCGAGAAGATCATCGCGACGCCGTAGCCGGCGTTCAGCAGGATGCCGGGCAGGAAGGCGTCCTCGGCCTTGCCCGAGCGGAGCGCGAAGAACGCCGCGATGCCGATGCCGACCAGGCTGTTCAGCGCGAACTGCGGGGTGGAGCGCTGCGCCAGCCGGACCGCCAGCAGCACCACGCAGGCCGCCACCCCGACGATCACCGCGAGCTTGACCTGGTGCGCGGCGAGGTAGGTGGCGGTGAAGCCGATCGTCGGCACGGCCGCCTCGACCATGCCGCGGACGCCGCCGAGCGCCTTGGTGAGCTGGGCGCGGACGGCCGCCTCCACGGTGTCGTGGGCGGCCTCCTCTGCGGACTCCTCGGCGGACTCCGCGCGGGCCTCCTCGTGCTCGCGGACGGCGGCGCGCAGCTCGGCGTCCGCCGCAGCGGCGCCGTCCGCGCCCGTCGCGGCGCCCTGCGCGCCGTCGCGCGCGGCCTCGTCGTCCACCGATGTCACCCGGTTCCCCTCGTCGCCCTCGTGCGGACCCCGATCAGGAACCGCCGCGCAGCTCGTACCGGGGATTGAACATGACCTTGCGGCCGTCCTGGAGGCTGACCAGGCCCTCGGCGCGCAGCCGGCGGCCCGGCTCGATGCCGGCGATGCGGCGGCGGCCGAGCCAGACCAGGTTGACCACGTCGGTGCCGTCGTAGAGCTCGGCCTCCAGCGCCGGCGCCCCGCCCCGGGGGCGCAGCGTCACGGTACGCAGCGTACCCGCCACGCAGTTGCGGGTCCGCTCGCCGCACCCGGCGATGGGCGTGGCGCCCTCCTTGCCGGTGTCCTGCTGGAGCTCCTCGGCCTCCAGCTCGCTCTTGGTCGAGGTCATCCGCCGCAGGAAGCGCTTCAACCCGCCGCCGCGGCCCGCCCCGGTGTCCGCGCCGGCGTCCGGCCCCGGCGCGCCGGGGTCGGTGGTCTGCTGCACGGCCGTCGCCGGCGCCTCGTCCATGTCTGGCACTTTAAGGCATGGCGCGCCGAACGTAACCGCCCGGCGGAGGGGGTTCGCGTCACCCCCCGGGCGCCTCGAACCGGTAGCCCATCCCCGGCTCGGTGATCAGGTGGCGGGGGTGGGCGGGGTCGGGCTCCAGCTTGCGGCGCAGCCCGGCGAGGTAGACCCGCAGGTAGTTGGTCTCCTTCTCGTAGGACGGCCCCCACACCTCGCGCAGCAGCTGCCGCTGCCCGACGAGCCGCCCGGCGTTGCGGACCAGCACCTCCAGGACGTGCCACTCGGTCGGGGTGAGCCGCACCTCGGCGCCGTCCCGGACGACCTTGCGGGCGGCCAGGTCCACGGTGAACTCCGGCGTCACCACGACGGGGCCCTCCTCGGCGGGGGCGGCGCGGCGGACCGCGGCGCGCAGCCGGGCGAGCAGCTCGTCCATGCCGAACGGCTTGGTGACGTAGTCGTCGGCGCCCGCGTCCAGGGCGGCGACCTTCTCGGCCGAGGCGTGCCGGGCCGACAGCACGATGATCGGGGCGGTGAGCCAGCCGCGCAGCCCGGCGATGACCTCGCCGCCGTCCAGGTCGGGCAGCCCGAGGTCGAGCAGCACCACGTCGGGGCGGTGCCGGGCGGCGAGCTCCAGCGCGGTGCGGCCGTCGGGCGCGGCGTCCACCTCGTAGCCGCGGGCCCGCAGGTTGATGCGGAGGGCCCGGACGATCTGCGGCTCGTCGTCGACCACCAGCACGCGGGTCACGGCGCCCCTCCCGGCAACTCGAAGACCATGGTGAGGCCGCCGCCGGGGGTGGCGGCGGCGGTGAGGGCGCCGCCCATCGCCTCGGTGAGGCCGCGGGCGACGGCGAGGCCGAGCCCGACGCCGTCGCCGCGCGGCACGTCGCCGAGCCGCTGGAACGGCGCGAACATCGCGGCCCGGTCGGCGGCGGGGACGCCGGGCCCGTGGTCGGCGACGGTGATCGCCACCCGGCCGCCCGGCGCGGCCGCGGCGGCGAGCTCCACCGGCGCGGCGCCGCCGTTGTGGCGGACGGCGTTCTCGGCGACGTTGGCGAGCGCCCGCTCCAGCAGCCCGGCGTCGGCGAGGACCGGCGGCAGGTCCGCCGGGACGTCCACCGCGACCGTGCCGCGCGGGACGCCGGCGAGCGCGGCGGGCAGCACGTCCAGCAGGTCGACGGGGGCGAGCTGCGGGGTGACGACGCCGGTGCGCAGCCGGCTCATGTCGAGCAGGTTCCCGATCAGGCCGTCCAGCCGGTCGGCGGACTCCTCGGCGGAGGCGAGCAGCTCGGCCTCGTCGGCGGGGTCGAAGGCGACGTCGCCGGCGCGCAGGCCGCTCACCGCCGCCTTGATCGTGGCGAGCGGGGTGCGCAGGTCGTGGGAGACGGCCGCCAGCAGCGCGGTGCGGACCCGGTCGCCCTCCTCCAGGCGGCGGACGCGGTCGGCCTCCTCGGCGAGGCGGCGCCACTCCAGGACGTCCTCGGCGCGGGCGGCGAACGCGGCGAGGACGCGGCGCCCGGCGGCGCCGCGCACCGGGCCGGACAGGGCGAGGACGGCGCCGCGCCCGGCGCGCGCGGTCGTCCCGGCCTCCTCCGGGGCGGCGGCGGGGTCCTCGCCGGCGGCGCCCGCGACCGTCCAGCCGTCGCCGTCCGGGACCAGCAGCGCGACCGCCCGCACGTCGAAGGTGTCGCGGACGCGCTCCAGCAGCGCGGGGAGGGCGTTCTCGCCGCGCAGCACGGTGGTGGCGAGCATCGCGAGGGTGGCGGCCTCGGCCCCCGCCCGCGCGGCCTGGCGGGTGCGGCGGGCGGCGAGGTCCACGACCGACGACACCGCGACCGCGACGGCCACGAACACCAGCAGCCCGACGAGGTTGGCGGGCCGCCCGATCGTCAGGGTGTGCAGCGGCGGGGTGAGGAACCAGTTGGCGAGCAGGAACCCGAGGACGGCTGCGGCGACGGCGGGCCAGAGGCCGCCCGCGAGCGCGACGACGACGGTGAGGGCGAGGAACAGCAGCAGGTCGGTGGCGAGCGCATCGCGCGGCAGCGCCAGGGCGAGCAGGACGGGCCCGGCCGCCGCCAGCGTCCAGCCGAGCGCCCGGCGGCGGGCGCCGAGCGGGCTGCCCGCGATGCGCACCACGCGCCCCTCCCCAGTGATCGTCCCCCGCTGCCGAGTATGGCGCAGCAGGTCGGAGCGCGGGACGGGGGGTCAGCGGCTCGCCGCCACGACCTCCCCCACGTACCGGGCGACGGGCGGGCCGAAGTGCCGGGCGGCGGCCCCGACCGCCTCCAGCAGGGCGGGCAGCGGCCAGCCGTCCGGCAGCAGCTCGGCGGGGAGCCGCGGCGGCGTGCGCAGGGTGTCGACGAGCGCGCCGCCGAACAGGGCGGTGTAGGCGGCGAGCCCCTCGGGCGAGGGGCCCGGCGGGTCGGGGGCGGCGCGGACGGCGGCGGTGAGCCGGGCCGCGTGGTCGCGGTAGCGGCGCTCCAGGACGGGCAGCTCCCAGGCGCGGCGGGCGACCGCGACGGCGTCCGCGAGGTCCAGCTCGACGCGGCCGTGCAGCACGGTCCCGGCGGGCGGCTCGGCGCCGAGCTCGGCGGCGAGGGCGTCGCGGGCGTCCACCGGGGAGATCAGCACGCCGGGCTGCATCAGGCCGTAGCGGGCGAGGGTCGCGGCGCGGCGCAGCCGGTCGCGGTAGGCGCGGTGCGCCTCGGGGACGCTGTAGAAGAGCGCGTGGAAGCCGCCGTCCCAGGGCGGCTGGGCCGGCCGGGCGCCGTCCCTGATCTGCCGGAACGCCTGCAGGAACGGGCCGGCCATCCGGTAGTCGGCGCCGCGCCCGCGCGGGGTGGCGGCGAGCAGGCCGTCGCGGCGCATCCGGGCGAGGAGCGAACGGGCGGCGCCCGGGGTCAGCCCCAGGTCGCCGAGCAGGCGGACGAGCGCGACGCCCGGCAGCTCCTCGCGGCCGGCAACGCCGAACAGGAACGGCACAAGCGCCACACCCGCGCCCCGCGAGGCGTTCACGCCGGACCGCCGTCCTGTTACGCTCTCACTCACGATCGTGAGCTTATCCGACACATAAGGGGTTCCGGATGGCCGACACCGCGCCCGGGCAGGGCAGGTCCTGGATCGCCGCCCTCGCGCCGCCGCTGCTGTTCGGCGTGGTGCTGCCGTTCGCCACCTACCCCCTGCTGAAGGGCCAGGGCCTCGGCGAGGTGCAGGCGCTGCTGCTGATCTCGCTCTGGCCGGCGGTCGAGACGCTCGGCCATGCGGCGGTCAAGCGGCGCGTCGACGAGTTCGGGGTGCTCATGCTCGTCCTGCTGCTGCTCGGCGCGCTCAGCGCCGTCGCCTACAACTCGACGCGGCTGCTGTTCCTCAAGGACTCGGCGATCACCGGGCTGCTCGGCCTCGCCTACCTCGGCAGCCTGGCGCTGCCCCGGCCGCTGATGTTCTACCTCGGCCGCAAGTTCGCCACCGGCGGCACCGCCGGGGGCGTCGCCGCCTGGAACGACCTGTGGCGGTACCCGGGGTTCCGGCGCGCGCAGTACCTGCTGACGCTGGTGTGGGGGCTCGCCTTCGTCGCCGAGGCCGCGGTGCGCGTCCCGCTCGCCTGGCTGCTGCCGACCGGCGCGATGGTGCTGGTCGGCAACCTGCTGCCGTTCGCGGTGGTCGCCGCGCTGGTCACCTGGACGATCTCGGTCGCCAAGAAGGGCCGCGCCCGCGCCGCCGCCGCGCAGGCCGAGGCGCAGGCCGAGGCGCAGGCCGCCGCGCCCGACCCCGCGGACGGCGCGCCGCAGGTCGCCTGACCCCGGCCGTCACCGGATCGATATCCGGCGAGTTCTCCGGTCCGCCCGCTCCGGGCGCCCCGCAGGCCGTAGGTTGCTCGGTGCATCACCGTACGTGTCGATCCAGGCGCGCACGGTGATCTTCCGTTTCCCCGGCGCGACCAAGAGGACCCGATGCGAACGACCCGTGGACCCTGGCAGCCCGCGGCGGCGGTGGCCGCCGCCGCCCTGGCGCTCACCGCGTGCGGCGGCGCGCACGGAGCCGCCGCCGGACCCGAGGGCGAGGCGGTCGCCGCGGCGGCCGAGCCGCCCCCCGAGCCGCTCCGCCTGACGCCCAAGTCCGCGCCCATCCAGGTCGTCCCGGGCGACGGCGCGACCGGCGCGCCCGCCGACGACGGCGTCGTCGTCACCTCGGCGTCGGGCGCGCTCCGCCGGGTCGTGGTGACGGGCGGCGGCCGGACCGTGCCGGGCGCCCTGTCGGCCGACCGGCGCACCTGGCGGTCCACCGGGCCGCTGGCGCCCGACACCTCCTACACCGTCGCCTCCACCGGCACCGACGCCGCGTCCACCAGCCGGTTCCGGACGGGCCGGCCGGCCGGGACGTTCCGCGTCGCCGACGTCACGCCGCGGCGCGGCGAGACCGTCGGCGTCGGCATGCCGATGATCGTCACCTTCGACCGCAACATCCGCGACCGCGCCGCCGTCGAGCGGGCCCTGCGGGTCACCATGAGCCGGCCGGTGCCCGCCGCCTGGAACTGGACGGGCGCCCGGCAGGTCGTCCTGCGGCCGAAGCGGTACTGGCCCGCCGGGGAGCGCGTCACGCTCACCGCGAAGCTGCGCGGCGTGCGGTCGGCGCCCAAGGTGACCGGCGCCGCCGACGTGTCCGCCGGCTTCCGCGTCGGCGCCTCGCACGTCAGCGTCGTCAACACCCGCACCCACCGCATGAAGGTGCGGGTGAACGGCCGCGTCGTCCGCAACGCCCCGATCAGCGCCGGCAAGGGCGGCACCCGCGCCTATACCACCACCAGCGGCGTGCACCTGGCGATGGCGAAGGCCGACCCGGTCGTCATGACGTCGTCGTGGATGGGCGTCACCGACAAGAAGGACCCGCGCTACTACAAGCTGAAGGTGCGGCACGCCGTCCGCATCTCCAACAGCGGCGAGTTCGTGCACGCCGCGCCCTGGTCGGTCGCCTCGCAGGGCAGGGCCAACGTCAGCCACGGCTGCGTCAACGCCGCGCCCGCCTTCGCCAAGTGGTACTACGGGCAGACGATGCGCGGCGACGTCGTCACGGTGACCGGCACGAACCGGCCGCTGGAGTGGAACAACGGCTGGGGCTACTGGCAGCTCTCCTGGTCCCGCTGGCTCGCCGGCAGCGCCCTGCACGCCCCGGTCGGCTGACGCTCACCCCGGCTGCGGCTCCGGCTCCGGCCCCGGCCACCGCCGTGCGATCTCCGCGGTACCGTCCCGGACGCCCGCCGCCCGGCGGGCGATCTCGGCGAGCAGGTCCGCTCCGCGCCGGGCCCGCTCGTCCGGCGGCCGCTCGGCCAGCGCGGAGGTGAACAGGCCGGTGAGCTCGCTGTACGCGACGGCCCCGTTGACGAAGCCGTTGAAGAAGTGGTCGCCGCCCGCGAACAGCGCCTCGACGGCGATCTCCGACTCCCGTTCCAGTGCTTCCTCCAGCCGGTCGAGCGTCGCGGCCACGACCGCGCGCAGCGTGGAGATCAACGTCTCGGTGTCCGTCTCGGCGGTCTCGACGGCGGGCCGGAGCCGCCCCGCCGCGCCGCGCGACCGCCCGCCGTGGGGCTCACCTACGCCGTCGTCCGCCCCGGCGGGCTCCGAGGCGGACGACTCGGCGGGCCTCGTCCGCCATGCGGGCGCGTCGATGTCGTCGTCGACGTCATCAGCGTCGGCCCCGGCGCTCGGGGCGGCCTTTCGACCCCCGGCGCCGTCCTGCTCGTACCCGCCCAGATGCAGGCTCACCACCGGTTCGACGACCCGCAGGAACAGGTTGCGGCGCCCGTAGCGGTCGCCCAGTTCGGCCAGGCCGGCGACGACCCCGGCGAGATTCGGCCGCCCGCCCGCGCGCAGGGCGGCCGCGAGCGGCGCGAGCCCGCGCTCGTCCGGCAGCGCCTCGTCCGGCAGCCGTTCCCACAGCGTGTCCTCGATGCCCTGCTGAAGGCCCTTGATCGCCGCCTCCATCGACGCGTCGATGCGCTTCTGGTACTCGTCGGCGACGAAGAAGCGGGCGTGGGTGAGCACGTCGCCGGCCGGGTAGCCGGGGTGGGCCAGGCTGAGGTTCTCGATATGGCGCCGCTGGTCGCCTTCGAAGTCGTCCGCCAGCCACGCGCGGATGCGCTCGGCGGCGGCCTTGGACGCCGCGTCGATCTCCTCGCTCCCCCTGCGATCGAGCACCATCTGCAAGTAGCGGTCGCGGACCTCGGCGATCCCCCGCCGCAGCTCGCCGATGAGCACGGCGGCCTCCCCGTAGATGCGGGACTGCTGCTCGCCGTCCCCGGCGCCGGGGAGCGCTTCCAGGAGCCGGACGGCGGCCTCCGCCGCCTGCCGGGCCAACCGGTCGGCGCCGTCCCGCTCGCGGACCGCCCGCACCGCCTGCCGGTCCATGTCGGCGAGATCGGCCGCCAGGTGCGCCAGGAGCGGATCCAGGACCGACCGGTGGACCTGGTCGCGGTCGATCAGATCGGTGCGCACGATGCGGACGCCGTAGCCGTCGAGGACCTCCCTGCTCAGCCGCATCGCCTCGGTGTACTCGGCGTCGTTGAGGACCGGTCTGTCCCGCCGATCGTTGAACACCATCATCATGAAGTCGCCGAGCCGCACCCCGGCCGCGACGTCCTCGATCAGCCGGCGGTTCTGGGTGTCGGTGCCGGCGTCGTGGCTCTGCTGGTACTCCGGCGTCTTCACGTGCAGCATCACGTCGACCTCGTTGGCCTGGCCGCGCAGGAACTGCGAGCCGACGTCCACGCCCTGCTCCTGCGTTCCGGGGAAGTCGACGAGCACCACGTCGGGCACGGGGAAAGCCGGGAAGGGGCAATGGATCCACACCTCGCGGAGGCCCGGATAGCGGTGCGGCTCGCCCTTGCCCGGGTACGAGACGTAGGCCGCGACCTCGGCCAGGCCGATCTCGCGCGACGGTGTCCCCGGCCGCGCCCCCTCCCGAAGGTCCTTCTCGTAGTGGGGCAGGGAGCGGTGGACGCCGCGAAGGCGCTTCAGCAGCTCCCACTCGTCGGGAGACCTGGAGTCCGCCCCGCCGGTCTTGCCGGGCGGGTAGCGGTAGCCCCGGTACCCCTCCAGCGTTTGCGGCACGTCCAGGCCCAGGTACTCGTGGTGAGGCGCGAGGAAGACCTCGCGGAACTCCTCGAAGCCGCGCTGGAGCAGCAGCGCGCGCTCATCGTCGCTGTTGATGATGCGGTTGCGGACGGCGGTGGTGGACGTGAGGCCCTTGGCGACCGGGATGACCTCGGGATCGCGGTCCTCCAGCCCCGCGATGGTGCGCAGCAGTGTGCTCTTGCCCGCCTTGGTGACCCCCATGACGCCGATGTGCAGGGAGTCGCGCGCGAGGCGTGCGGCCAGCGCGCCGAGCGGATCGGCCATCCGGCGCAGTCGCTCGTGCAGCGCGCCGGCGGTGCCGTCGCCCGTGCCGAGGAACGCGGTGAGGGCGTCCCGGACGGTCTCGCCGAGAGCGGTACCGCCGGCGAGACCGCTCTCGGCGGCGGTGATGAGGGCGCCGAAGTCCTGCACCAGGCCGTCCCACCCCTCGGTGAGGGCCTGCATCTCCCCGCGGACCGCGGCGCGCGCCTCCATGGCGGTCCTGATCCTGGCGCGGATCTCGTCGTCGTCCATCACTCCCCCGATCGGGTCCAGCCGGGCCAGAAAACGATCTTCACGTGCAGGGTGCGGCCGGGGTCGGCGCGCTCGATCGTGATGCCGGCGGTCTGGCCGCCGAGCGCCACGCAGAGCGCCGGCCCCGGCGCGGCGGGCCGCGGCGCGAGGGCGCCCGCCGCGGTGGCGAGGGCGGCGGCGCACGCCTGCCGCGTCGCCGGCGTCCCCTCCGGCAGCGCGGTTCCGACGGTGTCCTCGCCCGAGGCGACCTTGGCGCCGTCGTAGTCCAGGAACGAGCCCTTCCTCCCGGTCCCGACGACGACCTGCGCGCCTTTGGCCAGGGCGAGTGCCAGGGCGGTCGAGGACGGCGGCGCAGGAGACGGCGGTGGGCTCGCCGAGGCGGGCGGTGGCGGCGCGGGCCGGCGGGTGCCGCCTCTGCCGGACAGGGCCAGAGCGCCGCCCAACACCAGCACCAGCACCAGCAGTGCGACGGTGGCCGCCGCCACGGGGAACGGCGGCCGTCCGGTCGGCTGCGCGGCGACCAGCCGGGGCGCGTCGGGATCGCGGACGCCGAGGCGGACCGACCCGGCCGTGCGGTGGGCCGCGCGGGCCGTCGACCAGCCGAGCACGACCGCGCCGTCCTCCCGCGCCGCACGGGCGCGGTCCCAGAGCTCGGCCCAGTCCTCCGGCGGGACGGCGACCGGCGGGGCGGGCGGAGCCGCGCCGGCGGCGGGCGCGGGCCGCTCCGGCCAGGGGGCGGGCACCGGGGATCCGGGATCGGTCCGCTGCGCCTCGAACGGCGTCGCCGCCCACACTGGGGCCATCGCCCGCTCGTAGACCTCCCCGGCCCACGCGCGCCAGGACTCCCGCAGATCCGCGAACGCGGGGCCGCCGGTACGGCCGTCGCGCACCCAGCCGACGAAGCAGTACAGCTCGCGACCGCCGGCTTCGTGCATCGAGCCGCTGATCTCCCGCGTCCGGCAGGCGACGCCGACCAGGCGCGCGCGGCCGCCCTGGGCCAGCACGAAGCGCGGCCCGTCCGCGAGGCCCGCTCCCGAGGCGACCGCGTCCAGGACGGTGCCCTCCAGCCAGCGGCCGTCGGCTCCCTCCGACCGCACCCGCCACCAGCTGTCCGCGCGCAGCGTCCGCCCGTAGACGACCGGCCGCCAGAGCCGGCCCGGCCCCGGCTCAGCCATCCTCCTGCTCCCCGGATGCGACGGGGCGGCCGTCCTGGAACATCGCGACGGCCTTGAGGGCGGGCAGGAGCGCCCGCCGCTCGGCGCGGTGGCGGTCCGCCCACGCGCGGTCGCCGGCTCGTTCCCGGCCGATCCGCGCGAGTTCCTGTTGCAGGTCGCCGTGCCTGCGGTCGCGCGGCCAGCGGGAGCGGGGCGACAGCTCGGCCAGCTCGCGCCCGATCTGTTCCTGGCGGAGGGCGCTCGCGGCCAGCCGCTCCTCCAGCCGGATGGCGCGGGTCCGGTAGTGCTCGGCGAGCGCGAACAGCAGCGGCAGGTGGACGCCGCTCGGCGCGGCCGAGCCCCGCTGGGCCGGGCCCTGCCCCGTGCCGTTGAGAGGCCCGGCGCTCACGCGGCAGACGGCCGTGCGCGTCCCCGCGCCGAAGGCGACGGGCAGGAGCGTGCGCAGCTCCTCGACCACGTCCCCGACGGCGCGCTCCTCCCAGTCCACCAGGTCGGCCTTGGTGACCAGCAGGGCGAGGGCGGGCAGCGGCAGGGCGGCCTCGTGGCGGCGGGTGCACGTCATGGTGATCAAGCGGGAGATCTGGTGCGCCCGCGTCTCGCCGAGCAGTTCCGCGCCCGGCCGGCGCCCGGCGGGGCGCCGGAAGTGCTCGCCGCTCAACATGACGAAGACGCAGTCGGCGCGGGCCAGCTCCTCGTACAGCTCGGCGGTGTCGGAGGCGCCTCCCGGCCCGCCCTTCGTGTCGAGCGCTCCGCCCCGGAAGTCGGTCCAGCGGACGTCGGTCAGCGGGACCAGCCCCCGGGAGAAGGTGAACACGCGCCGCACCGGGGCGGCGTCGGTGACGTCGACCTGCCCGCCGTCGACGATCGCCTGCCACCGGCCGAACATGTCGACGCCGTCCTCGTGGTGGGCGTGGAGCGAGAACCGCCCGCCGACGGCCGTCATGCCCGCGAGCAGCGCGAGCTGGTAGGTGGTCTTCCCCGACCTCGGCGCCCCGAGCACCGCGATGGTGGCCTCGTCCTTTTCGCGCACACCGCTCCCCGTCTTCTGCCAGGGCGGGGGCACTGGTCACAGTGTGCGCTCGTGCGGCGACACTCTCAACCGGAACCGCGGAACCGCGCTGGCTGGAAGCGGTCAGCCGTCAGTGCGCGGTGTGGGTGCCGGGGTGGGGGGTGAGGAGGCCGCGGACGAGGGCGGTGGCGCGGCGGGCCAGCCAGCGGAGGAGCTGGCAGCCCAGCAGGACCAGGCCCGCCAGGGGCAGGACCAGCAGGACGAGCTGGAGTCCGGACGCGACCAGCTCCAGCGGGCCGGCGTCCGCGGCGGCCCTGGCGACCAGGCTCTCCATCATCCCGAGGTCCGACCGCACGAGGTCGGGCACGTGCGTCAGCATCACCGCGAGCTGCCCGATGAGCAGCGGCACGATGACCAGGACCCAGCAGGCGACGACGAGCTTCGGCCGCCGCTTCAGGACGCGCAGCCGCGCGTCGGGGCGGCGCAGCACGGCGCGGCGCAGGATCGGGCCGATGTACTTGAACAGGTCGGGGATGCCGACGAGGTCGGAGATGATGTAGTAGCCGTCGAACCGCAGCGTCGGCATGAGCTGCTGCATGATCTCGATGTTGACGTAGACGATGGCGACGAGCAGCGGCTGGTAGCCGGTCGCGACGTAGGCGGCGGTGAGCGCGAGCACGAAGACGGCGTTGAAGTAGACGCCGCCGAGGTCGGTGCGGAGGCGCCCGGCGCGGTCCAGCCGGTAGGACTCGGTGATGTCGGTGTAGAACGCCGGCCACACCAGGTAGATGCCGCAGCCCATCACGCCGGGCCGCACCCCGCCGCGGCGGCAGGCGGTGCAGTGCCCGATCTCGTGGAAGACGCACGAGGCCATCGACAGCGCGAGGACCAGCAGGATGCTGAACGGCGCCATGACGACGCGCGTCAGCGCCTGCTCCAGCGACTGGGTGGCGACGAGCCACCCCTCGCAGGCCAGGAAGGCGGCGAGGACGGCGGCGATCGCGGCGGGGTGGAACAGCCAGGAGAACAGGCCGCCGAGCCGCCAGGTCGCCGACGCGGGCAGGACGGCCGTCCGGAACCGCAGCCCGAGGAAGGGGTTGGCCTTGACGACGGGCGCCGCCGTCCCGTCGCTGTAGGACGTCACGCCGAGGGGGGCGAGCTTGGCGTCGACCAGGTACAGCACCTGGTCGGCGGTGAGGCGGGCGCCCGCCTCGCGGCTGACGCGGGCGGCGACCTCCGCCAGCACGGCCGCCGGGTCGCGCGCGGCGCCGGGCGCCGACCGCTCGGGCAGGGCGCGGGCCACCATGTAGAGGAGGGGCGGGAGGCGGACGAGCTGCGCGTTGGGCAGCCGCACCAGGTGCGGCGCCTCCCGGTACCCCGAGTTCTGGTACTCCCCGATCAGCTCGGCGCCCTCCACCAGGGCGGGGAGGGTCAGCGGCGGCCGGGGCGGCGCGCCGGTCGCGGTTTCCTGCACGCTCATGGGCGCTCTCCGGGGGTGTGGCCGGCCGCGTCGCGGCGGGCCGGACGGTTCAGCGGACGACGACGACGCCGGGGACGCAGGTGGTGCTGCTGCTGGCCCCCTGGGCCAGGATCCCGGTTCCCAGGATTCCCGGAGTGCCCTCTTGGCGGGTGTACTGGCAGGCGTAGAAGACCTGCGCGTTCTTTCGCGGACCGGTCATGACCGGCACCAGCGACATCAGCGCCCGCTCCGGAAGGAGCTCGCCTTCCAGGCGCCCGAGCTCCTCGTCACTGAAAGATCTCTTCTTGCGGCTGTCCATCACTGCTCCCGGGAAATCACTCGTCGTCGCCGGCGGCCCGCGCGTCCGGCGGGCCGAACGGGAGGGGCCGCCTCGGGCGACCCCTCCCGCTCAGCACCGGATCCCGCGGGCGCACGCGCCGCACCGCGGGACCGGCGTCAGTCCGGTCAGTGACCGGAGGCCACGCTGCCCGGCTGGCACACGAACGACGAGGTGTCGTTCTGCGCGTGCAGGCCGACGAGCTGCAGCAGACCCGCGTCGGGGCGGCTGATGTTGCTCTGGCAGGCGTTGGTGACGATGGTCGAGCCCTGGTCGAGGCCCAGGCCGCCGGCGCCGTTGTTGTTGTTGTAGGAGTCGCCGCCGCCCGCCATCAGGGTGGACAGCACGGCGCGCTCGGGCAGGACCTCACCGGTGAGGGCGGCCAGGTCGGCGTTGGAGAAAGCCTTCATGGCACTTCCTTTCATCCTCGGACCCCGTCGCGATCGACAGGGAGTGACTTGTCGCATCCGAATGAATACAGGGAGTCATGACGCCCGTCAATTCCTGCGGCGACACGAAAGTCTTTCGCGTGCGCGCACCGTGATCGGCGAAAAATGGAGCCGCCGGTGATTATGGCGCTTTCTCCACCGGCGCCATTTCACCTGCCGGGCGATAATCCCCCCGCAGCGGGACGTGCTGCGAGAAGTGGCGGCGTGCCGCGTTTCAGCCGACATTTCCCTGCGGTTCAGGGGCCGCCGCGATTTATTTCAGATGGCGAGAAGCGGCACGGCGGCGCCGGTGACGCGCACGCGCGGGTCGCCGTCGCGCAGCTCGACGGTGAGGACGCCGGGGCGGCCGAGGTCGTCGCCCTGGTGCAGGGTGAGGACGCCCGGCCCGGCGAGGCCGAGCTCGCGCAGGTAGGCGCCGAGCGCGAGCGCCGCCGAGCCGGTCGCCGGGTCCTCGACGACGCCGCCCACGGGGAACGGGTCGCGCGCGTGGTAGACGTCCGCCGACTCGCGCCAGACGAGCTGGAGGGTGACCAGGTCGCGGGCGGCGCAGTAGGCGAGCAGCCGGTCGAAGTCGTAGTCCAGGTCGGCGAGGCGCTCGCGGGTGGCGGCGGCGAGCACCAGGTGGCGCGAGCCCGCGTAGGCGACGCGCGGCGGGATCGCGGGGTCCAGGTCGGACGCCGCCCAGCCGAGCGCGGCGAGCGCCTCGTCCACGCCGTCGGCGTCCTCGGTGTGCGGCTCGACGCTGGTGAGGGTGGCGGCGAGCGCGCCGTCCGGGCCCCCGGCCACCTCGACGGGCACCGTCCCCGGCCGCGCCGCGAAGGTGAACGCCCCCGGGCCGAGGCGCTCGCCGAGCGCGACGGCGGCCGCGACGGTGGCGTGGCCGCAGAACGGCACCTCGACCTTGGGGCTGTAGTAGCGGATGGTGAAGGCGCGGCCCTCCTCCCCCAGGCCGGCGGGCGGGGCGGTGAGGAAGGCGGTCTCGGAGTAGCCGACGCCGGCGGCGATGGCGAGCATCGCGCCCTCGTCGAGGCCGGCGGCGTCCAGCACGACGCCGGCGCGGTTGCCGCCCGCCGGGTCGCCGGTGAAGGCCGCGTAGTGCAGGATCTCGGTCGTCATGATCTTCTCTAGCGCAGGTGCGGGAGGGTGAATTCCGGGGAGGCGAGCGTGTCGCCCTGGGGGCGCGGGGCCGCGAAGTAGGCGTCGGCGCCCGGGAAGTGGCCGGCGTAGGTCTCGGCGTCGTCCTGCGGGCGGTACCCGAGCTCCTCGCTGACCTTCCAGAACGACCGGGCGTTGGCCGACACGGCGTAGGAGACGAGGAAGCCCGGCGACGGGACGGTGAGCGCGGCGATGACGAACCCGGCGCAGTCGCGGGGGCTGAGCCAGGTCGCGAGGGAGCGGGGCTCGCTCGGCTCGGGCTCGAAGGTGCCGATGCGCAGGCACACCACGTCCAGGCCGAACTTGTCGGCGTACAGGCTGCCGAGGGCCTCGACGGCGACCTTGCTGGCGCCGTACAGGCCGTCGGGGCGCGGGAGCGCGGTGGCGTCCAGCGTCTGCGACATCGGGTGGAAGCCGGTGAGGCGGTTGCTGCTGGCGATCACCACGCGCGGCACGCCGGTGCGGCGGGCGGCCTCCAGGACGTGGTGGGTGCCGAGGACGTTGCCCGCGACCAGGTCCTCCAGCGGCGCCTCGTCGGGGACGCCCGCCAGGTGGACGACCGCGTCCGCGCCGCCGATCAGCCCGGCGACGGTGGCGGTGTCGGCGAGGTCGGCGACGTGGGTCTCGTCGCCGGGGCCGGGCGGCAGGTCGGCGCGGTCGACCGAGACCAGCCGGCCGGCGGCGGCGTGCAGGGGCTCCCTCAGGCGCGATCCGATGCGCCCGGCGGCTCCGGTGAGGACGACGGTTCCGAGTGGCATGCCCGCATTATCCCGTCCGGGGGCGGGGCGGCGGGCAGGTCGACGATCATGGTGAGGCCGCCGCCCGGCGTCTCCTCCATCCCGAGGGAGCCGCCCATCGCCTCGGCGAGGCCGCGCGACAGGGCGAGGCCGAGGCCGGCGCCGCCGTTGTCGCGGTCGTCCAGGCGCTGGAACGGCTCGAACACCCGGTCGCGGTCGGCGGGCGGGACGCCCGGCCCGCGGTCCACGACGCGCAGCTCCACCCGCCCGGCGTGGGCGCTCGCGGTGACGAGCGCCGGGACGCCGGGCGGGGCGTGCCGGACGGCGTTGCCGATGAGGTTGGACAGCACCCGCTCCAGCAGCGCGGGGTCGGCGAGCAGCTCGGGCAGCCCGTCCGGCACGGCGATCCGCACGTCGGGGCCGCCGAGGTCGGCGAGGGCGGCCGGGACGACGTCGCCGGCGGCGAGCGGGCGCACCGCCACGCCGAGCGCGCCCGCCTGGAGGCGGCTCATGTCCAGCAGGTTCGCGACGAGCCGGTCCAGGCGCTCCAGGGACTCGGCGGCGGTCGCGGTGAGCTCGGCGCGGTCGTGGTCGCTCCACACCACCTCGCGGCTGCGCAGGCTCTCGACGGCGGCCTTGGCCGACGCGAGCGGGGTGCGCAGGTCGTGCGAGACGGCGTTCAGCAGCGCGGTGCGCATCCGGTCGGCGGCGGCGAGGGGCGCCGCGCGGTCCGCCTCGGCGGCGAGGCGGCTCTGGCGGAGCGCGACGGCGGCCTGCGCGGCGAACGCCTCCACCACGCGCTGGGCGGCGGCCGGGACGGGGCGGCCGCGCAGGACGAGGACCAGGGCGTCGTCCACCGGCACCTCCGACTCGCAGGTGCCGGGGCCCGCCTCGCCGGCGGACGCGACGACCTCGCCGTCCTCCAGCAGCGCGACCGACACGAGCCCGAACGTCTCGCGCAGCCGGTCCAGGATCGCGGCGAGGACCCGCTCGTCGCCGCGCAGGATGTCGCCCGCGAGCGTCGACAGCGTCTCGGCCTCGGCGCGGGCCCGCGCCGCCTCCCGGCCGCGCCGGGCGACGACGTCCACGATGGTGCTGACGGTCACGCCGACGACGACGTAGATCCCCAGTTGCAGCAGCGCCTCGGGGCTCTGCACGGTGAACCGGCCGATGGGCGGCGTGAAGTAGTAGTTCAGCAGCAGCGACCCGCCGACGGCGGCGAACAGCGCCGGGTACAGGCCGCCGAACAGCGCGACGCCGACGACGGCGGCCTGGAACAGCAGGATGTCGCTGGTCAGCGACAGCGCGCCGTCCGCCAGGTGCAGCAGCCACGTCAGCAGCGGCAGCAGCACCGCGGCCAGCCCGAACCCGGCGTCGCGGCGCCGCGCCGGGACGCCCCACGCGGTGCGCAGCGCCTTCCACCGGCGGCCCTGCCCGGCCTCGGAATGGGTGACCAGGTGCACGTCGATCGCGCCGGAGCGGGCCGTGGTGGTCACGCCGACGCCGCGCGAGAAGAGCTGCGCGAGCCGGCCGCGCCGCGACGCGCCGAGGACGAGCTGCGTGGCGTTGGCGCCGCGCGCGAAGTCCAGCAGCGCGTCCGGCACGTTCGCGCCGACGACCTGGTGGTAGCTGCCGCCGAGGCTCTCCACCAGCACCCGCTGGCGGGTGAGCTCGGCGGGCGCGGCGTCGGTCAGGCCGTCGCTGCGGGTGACGTGCACCGCCAGCAGGTCGGCGCCCTTGTTGCGGCCCGCGATGCGGGCGGCGCGGCGGATCAGCGTGTCGCCCTCGGGGCCGCCGGTCAGCGCGACGACGACGCGCTCGCGCGCCTCCCAGGTGCCGCGGATGCCGTGCTCGGCCCGGTACCGGCCGAGCTGGTCGTCGACCTTCCCGGCGAGCCAGAGCAGCGCGAGCTCGCGGAGCGCGGTCAGGTTCCCGACCCGGAAGTAGTTGCCGAGCGCCGCGTCGATCCGCTCGGGGGCGTACACGTTGCCGTGCGCCATCCGGCGGCGCAGCGCCTCGGGCGCCATGTCGACCAGCTCGACCTGGTCGGCGCCGCGCACCACCGCGTCCGGGACGGTCTCGCGCTGCGGCACGCCGGTGATCTGCTCGACGACGTCGTTGACCGACTCCAGGTGCTGGACGTTGACGGTGGTGACGACGTCGATCCCGGCGGCCAGGATCTCCCGCACGTCCTGCCAGCGCTTCTCGTTCCGGCCGCCGGGGACGTTGGTGTGCGCGAGCTCGTCCACCAGGACGACGTCCGGGCGCCGCCGGAGCACCGCGTCGACGTCCAGCTCGGCGAAGCGCGCGCCCCGGTACTCGGCGTCCCGGCGCGGCAGGACCTCCAGGCCCTCCAGCAGCGCGGCGGTGCGGGGCCGCCCGTGGGTCTCCACGAGCCCGACGACGACGTCGGTGCCGCGCTCGGCGCGGCGGTGCGCCTCGCCGAGCATGGCGTAGGTCTTGCCGACCCCGGGGGCGGCCCCGAGGTAGATCCGCAGCCGCCCCCGGGCCGTCATCGCGCGTCCAGCGCGAGGTTCAGCTCCAGCACGTTGACGGCGGGCTCGCCCATGAACCCGGCGGCGCGGCCGGTGGTGTGCGCGTCCACGAGCCTCTGCACCTGAGCGGTGGTCAGGCCGCGTTCGGCGGCGACCCGTTTCACCTGGATCTCGGCGTACGCCTGGGAGATGTGCGGGTCGAGGCCGCTGCCGCTGGCGGTGACGGCGTCGGCGGGCACCGCCGGGTGCGCGGGCGCGCCGCCGCGCACCGGGATGATCAGGCCGGCGGCGTAGTCCTCGCCGTCGCGGCCGAGCTCGACGCGCACGCCCTCGTAGGTCGCGGTGAACGGCGCGCCGGTGCGCTCGTTGACGCTGACGACGCGGGTCGGGTGCGCGACCTTCCCCGCGGCGTCGCGCGGCCCGAACACCGCGAGGACGGCGCCGACGCCGCCGGGCGTGCAGTACGGGCGCGCGCCGTCCACGCCCTCCAGCTCGCCGACGGCCTTGCTGCGCTGGCAGACCTGGGTGAGCAGGCTCGGCGCGTCCTCGGCGTCGACGACGCTCTCGGGGCCGAGGTTGCCGGCGGCGGTGGACGTCGGGTCGTAGCCGTCGCCGGCGTTCGACGGGCGGCTCTGGAAGTACTTCTTGACCGGGTTCCCGTCCTTGTCGGTGAACGACTGGCCGATCAGCGAGCTGCCGGCGGTCCGGCCGCCGGCCGACACGAGCGAGCCGTTCGCCTTGCCGTGCAGGCCCGGGAGCTGGGCGACGGCGAGGACGGCGAGCGGGTAGGCGACGCCGAGCACGGCGGTGAGGACGAGCAGGGCGCGGAGCGCCGCGAGGTGGCGGCGGATCCAGGTGGGCAGGTGCATGTCAGGACATCCCCGGAAGGAACTGGATCACCAGGTCGATGATCTTGATGCCGATGAAGGGGGCCGCGATCCCGCCGAGGCCGTAGAGGGACAGGTTGCGGCCGAGCAGCCGCGACGCCGCGGCGGCCCGGTACCGGACGCCGCGCAGCGCGAGCGGGATCAGCGCCACGATGACCAGGGCGTTGAACACGACGGCGGACAGGATCGCCGACTGCGGGCTGTGCAGCCGCATGACGTTGAGCGCGTCCAGGCCCGGGTAGAGCGCCACGAACAGCGCCGGGATGATCGCGAAGTACTTGGCGACGTCGTTGGCGATGGAGAAGGTGGTGAGCGCGCCGCGGGTGATGAGGAGCTGCTTGCCGATCCCGACGATCTCGATGAGCTTGGTCGGGTCGGAGTCCAGGTCCACCATGTTCCCGGCCTCCTTGGCGGCCGAGGTGCCGGTGTTCATCGCCACGCCGACGTCGGCCTGCGCGAGCGCGGGCGCGTCGTTGGTGCCGTCGCCGGTCATCGCGACGAGCCGGCCGCCCGCCTGCTCCTTGCGGATCAGGGCGAGCTTGTCCTCGGGGCGGGCCTCGGCGAGGAAGTCGTCCACCCCCGCCTCGTCGGCGATGGCCTTGGCGGTCAGCGGGTTGTCCCCGGTGATCATGACGGTGCGGATGCCCATCCGGCGCATCTCGGCGAACCGCTCGCGCATGCCCTGCTTGACGACGTCCTTCAGGTGGACGACGCCGAGCACGCGGGTGCGGCCGCCGGACCGCTCCCCCACCACCAGCGGGGTGCCGCCGGAGGCCGAGACGCCGTCCACGAGCGCGCCGAGGCCGTCGGGGACCTCGCCGGCCCACGCCATGACCGCCGACGCCGCGCCCTTGCGGATCTCGCGCCCGCCGGGCAGGTCCACGCCGCTCATCCGGGTCGTCGCGGTGAACGGCACGAACGTCGCGCCGTCGAGCTCGCCGGTGCCGCGCTCGCGCAGGCCGTACCGCTCCTTGGCGAACACCACGACCGAGCGTCCCTCGGGCGTCTCGTCGGCGAGGCTGGACAGCTGCGCCGCGCCCGCGAGCTCGGCGCCGGTGACGCCCTCCACCGGCAGGAACGCGGCGGCCTGCCGGTTGCCGAGGGTGATCGTGCCGGTCTTGTCGAGCAGCAGCGTGTCGACGTCGCCGGCCGCCTCGACGGCGCGGCCGCTCATCGCGAGGACGTTGCGCTGCACGAGGCGGTCCATGCCGGCGATGCCGATGGCCGACAGCAGCGCCCCGATCGTCGTCGGGATGAGGCAGACCAGCAGCGCCACGAGGACGATGCCCGAGACGCCGCCCGCGCCCAGCGCGAGCGAGTCGGCGACGCCGGGGTTCGCGCCCCGCGCGAAGATCGCCATCGGCTGGAGCGTCGCGACCGCCAGCAGGAAGATGACGGTGAGCGCGGCCAGCAGGATGTTCAGCGCGATCTCGTTGGGCGTCCGCTGCCGGTGCGCGCCCTCGACCAGCGCGATCATCCGGTCGACGAAGCCCTCCCCCGGCCCCTGGGTGATCTTCACGACGATCCGGTCCGACAGCACCCGGGTGCCGCCGGTGACGGCCGAGCGGTCGCCGCCGGACTCGCGGATGACGGGCGCGGACTCGCCGGTGATGGCCGACTCGTCCACGCTGGCGATGCCCTCGACGACGTCGCCGTCGCCGGGGACGGTCTCGCCGGCCTCCACCACGACCAGGTCGCCCCGGCGCAGCTCGGACGCGCCGACCCGCTCCTCGCCGCCGCCGTCGAGCAGGCGGCGCGCGACGGCGTCCGTCCTGGCCCGGCGCAGCGCGTCGGCCTGCGCCTTGCCGCGCCCCTCGGCGACGGCCTCGGCGAGGTTGGCGAACAGCACGGTGAGCCAGAGCCACACCACCGTCAGCCAGCCGAACCAGGACGGGTGCGCGGCGGCGAGCACGGTGCTCCACACCGCGCCGACCTCCACGATGAGCATCACCGGGTTGCGCCACAGCGTCCGCGGGTCGAGCTTGCGCACCGCGTCCGGCAGGGACCGGGCGAGCTGGGCGGGGTCGAGCAGCCCGCCGCGCACCGGGCCCGTCCGGGGCGGCCGGGGCGCCGTGCCGGGCGCCGGGGCGGTCTGGGTGGTCATGAGGTCAGTCCTTCCGCGAGCGGGCCGAGGGCGAGGGCGGGGAGGAAGGTCAGCGCGACGAGCACGACCGTCACGCCGACGACCATGCCGACGAACAGCGGCCGGTGCGTCGGCAGCGTCCCCTCCGAGGCGGGGGTCGTGCCCTGGCGGGCCAGCGACCCGGCGAGGGCGAGCACGAACACGATCGGCAGGAACCGGCCGAGGGCCATGCAGAGGCCGAGCGCGGTGTCGTACCAGACGGTGTTCACGGTGAGGCCGGCGAACGCCGACCCGTTGTTGTTGGACGCCGAGGTGAAGGCGTAGAGGACCTCGCCGAAGCCGTGCGCGCCGCCGTTCAGCATCCCGGCCCGGCCGCTCTCGGTGGCCATGGCGGCGGCGGTGCCGACGAGCACCAGGATCGGGGTGGTGAGGAAGTACAGCGAGGCGAACTTGATCTCGCGCGAGCCGATCTTCTTGCCGAGGTACTCGGGGGTGCGGCCGACCATCAGCCCGGCGACGAACACCGTGATGACGGCGAGCACGAGCATCCCGTACAGGCCCGAGCCGGTGCCGCCGGGCGCGACCTCGCCGAGCATCATGTTCAGCATCGTCATCATGCCGCCGAGGCTCGTGTAGGAGTCGTGGAAGGAGTCCACGGCGCCCGTCGACGTCAGCGTCGTCGCGGCGGCGAACGTCGCGGAGTTCGCGACGCCGAACCGCGCCTCGACGCCCTCGCTCGCGGCGCCGACCGCCATCGGGACGGTGCCGTGGTGCATGAGCTGGAAAGCGTTGGTGAGCGCGACGCTGGCCAGCGCGATCGTGCTCATCACGGCGAGGATCGCGTAGCCCTGCCGGTTCTGCCCGACCATGCGGCCGAAGGTGCGGCAGAGCGCGAACGGGATGGCGAGGATGAGCAGGATCTCGAACCAGTTCGTCCAGGACGTCGGGTTCTCGAACGGGTGCGCGGAGTTGGCGTTGTAGAACCCGCCGCCGTTGGTGCCGAGCTCCTTGATGACCTCCTGGCTCGCCACCGGCCCGCCGGTGACGGCCTGCCGGCCGCCGGTGAGCGTGGTGACGGTGTGGTGGCCGGCGTCCCAGAAGTTCTGCACGACGCCGCCCGCGACCAGCACGATCGCGCCGGCGAAGGCGATGGGCAGCAGGATCCGCAGCGTGCCGCGCACCAGGTCCACCCAGAAGTTGCCGAGGTGCTCGGACTTCCTGCGGGCGAACCCGCGCACCAGCGCGATCGCGACGGCCATGCCGACGGCCGCCGACACGAAGTTCTGCACCGCGAGGCCGGCCATCTGGACCAGGTGGCCCATCGTCGACTCGCCCGAGTAGGACTGCCAGTTGGTGTTGGTGACGAAGCTGACGGCGGTGTTCCACGCCTGGTCGGGCTTGACGGGCGCGAACCCCAGCGACAGCAGCAGGCGATCCTGCACGCGCTGGAACAGGTACAGGAACAGCACGCTCACCACCGAGAACGCCAGCACGCTGCGGGCGTACACGCCCCACGTCTGCTCGGTCTCGGGGCGGACCCCGATCAGCCGGTAGACCAGCCGTTCGGGCCGCGCGTGCCGGGTGCCGGTGTACACGCGGTACATGTGGTCGCCGAGCGGCCGGTAGATCACGGCCACGGCGAGCGCGAGGGACGCGACGAAGCAGATCCCCGCGACGGTCGTACTCACTAGAAGCGCTCCGGGTACACGAGGGCGGCGATCAGGAAGGCGATCAGGAGAACGGCCAGGACCAGGCCGACGGCGTTCTCGGCGGTCACAGCTTCTCCACGCCCTTCACCAGCAGGCCGAGCAGCGCGAACACCGCGACTGTCAGCAGGACGAAGGCCACGTCAGGCATGGTGGGTTTCCTTGGTCGGTGCACCGGTCCGGACGGGCGTCCGCGCGGGGGTCCGCATGACCGGGACAGGGAGGGTGCCGGGGACCGGGCGGTCCTCGGGAACGAGAGGGGACGCGCCGCCGGGCTCGTCGCCGGTGCGGGCGAGCCAGCGCCCGGCGGCGCCCGCGGCGAGCCCGGCCGCGACGAGCGCGGCGGCCCGTCCGGCGTCGGCGGCGCCTTCGGGTGCGAGCGTGCCGTTCCCGGCGACATCGAACCCGGTGCCGACCGCCCAGGCGATCGCGCCGAGCGCGCCGCCGGCGGCGGGGCCGCCGTGCAGCGCCCAGCCGGCCACGGCGAGCCCGAGGACGGCGAACGCGAACGGCCAGGGCGCGCCCTTGGCCACGACCGCGACGGCGAACACGCTGAACGCGCCACCGGCGAGCGACCACGCGGCGGCCTCCGACCGGATCACGACGCCCTCCCCTCTCGGGGCCCTCGGCTGAGGACCCTTCGAGGAGTAAAACTCCAGATAGAGGGCATCAAGGGCGCCCTTAGCGCCCCCTTAACACCCCCGCCGCCACGCTTAACGCCCCCCTAACGCGGGCCGCGCCCGCCGTCACTCCCGCTCGGCGTCCAGCACGCACCACACGGCTTTGCCGCCGCCCTTGAGGGGGTGCCACGCGAGCTCACGCGCGGCGAGCCGGACCAGGAACAGCCCGCGCCCTCCCTCACCGCTCAGGTCGTCGCCGAGAACGCGCGGCGGCCGGTCGCTCGCATCGAGCACTTCCACCACGGCCCGCCGTCCGAGGTCGAGAAAGGCACGGATCTCGATCACCCCGCCCGCCGTCCCGCCGTGCCGCAGCGCATTGGTGATCAGTTCCGAGGCGACCATTTCCGCCACGGCGCCGGCGTCGGCGGTGAAGCCGTGGTCGTAGACCCAGTCGCCGACCCACACCCGCCCGGTCCGCACCTGATCGGGCGCGGCGTCGATCTTGAGAATGGCACGGCCGTTCGCGCTCGGCGGCGGTGGTGCGATCCTGATCCGCTTCACCCGGCACCTCCTCTGATCACTCCTCGAATACGACTGGTGACAGAATCGTTCAGATGGCGTAATGTGGCTGGTTGAGCGCACCAATGCTCCCCGGATCCCCCACAAAGACTGACGCGCTCACTTTCACCGACATCCGCTCACGGCGAAACAAGGGACCTCCAATGCCCAACCCTGCGCAAACGGTCGAGTCCATCGCCTTCGGCAGGGTCGTGCTGCGCTATCGCCGGAAATCACGCCTCACCCAGGACGCCGTGGCCACAGGCCTGAACGTCGTGCGCTCCTACATCAGCCAGGTAGAGACCGGCAGGGCCCAGTGCCGCGAGGACTTCGCGATCCGGCTGGACCCGGCCGTCAATGCCGACGGCGCCGTCATCGAAGCGTGGCACGAGAACATCGAACCCCTGCACGAGCAGCGCTATCCCACGTTCTTCGCGGACTACGAGCGCGACGAGCAGAAGGCCGTGATGCTGCGCGCCTACGAACACACCTGCGTCTACGGCCTCCTCCAGACCAAGGCGTACGCCGCCGCGCTGCTCCGCAATGAGAGCGACCTCGCGAACCGTCTCGACAGGCAGCGCGTTCTGGAGCGCGACGACCCTCCAACGATCTGCGCGGTCCTTTCCGAAGCGGTGCTGTACACCGAAGTCGGTTCGCCCGAGATCATGCGCGAACAGCTCGAATTCCTGTGGGACGTGAGCGACCGCGAAAACGTGCATATCCAGGTGGCGCCGTTCCACCACTACCGAGGCGTGTGGGGCGAATTCCATATCGCCACCCAGCGGGGCGGGCGCGAGACCGCCTACATCCCGAGTGCCGTCGGCGGCCTCACCACGACCGACCCGGCCGAACTCTCCAGGGTGGCGAGCGCGTTTGCTACGCTCACCGCGCGATCGCTGAACGTCGAAGGGTCGCGAGCGCTTATCAGGAGGGTGATCGAGGAGAAATGGACCTGAGCAACGCGCCGTGGCGCAAGAGCACGAAAAGCCACGACAATGGAGACGCCTGTGTCGAGCTGGCGAACGCCACCGGTGTGATCGGTATCCGCGACACGAAGAACCGTGCCGCCGGCCACGTCACCGTGAGCCGCGAGAACGCCCGTGCGCTGATCGCGGCGGTCAAGGCGCTGTAACCCCGGACCCAGAAGCCCCCGGTAGCGGTCCGCTGGGATCCGCGCTGGGGGTTCTCCATGGCCCGCGCCGGCCGTGGTGGCGCCCGTCAGCCCTCCGGGCCGATGACGCCGAGGAGGGCGAGGACGCCGAGGACGGCCATCGCGCCGCCGACGAAGACGGCGACGCAGCGCAGCAGGATCTGCGTCCGGCGCCAGTAGGTCTCGTCGCCCGGCTTGGCCCAGCGCGGCGACGTGCGCCGCATCTGCAACGCCTGGACCTCCGCGACGCGCCGGTTGGCGCCCGCCACGGCCAGCCCCAGCACCACGGGCCCGAGCCCGGCCAGCCGGTACCCGCCCTCCAGCACGCCACTCGCCACCAGCAGCGCCACTGCACCGCCGACGACCATGAGCGCGCCGACGGCGCGGAGCATCGGGCGCCGCAGGCGGACCTCCTCGTCGCCGGGCCGGCCGCCGAAGGGGCCGGACCTCCGCGCCAGCGCGTCCGGCCAGGCGAGCTGGGCGGCACCGAGCACGATCGCCGCCGCGGCGAAGACGTAGAGCGGGGCGCTGGACATCCGGGGCCTCCAGGGGCGGAAGATCGTTCGCGGAGCGTCCCTTCCCCGCCGCCCCGCCGGGAACCGCGCACCCGGAGGATCTTCGACCGGTGGCCGTATGCGGCCAGCGGAACCGGGGACGGCCCGCCGCGCCGGGGTATCCCGCCGATCATGACCGGACCGCAGATCGTCCACACCTGGCGCGAGATGCTGTTCTTGCGGGTGCCCCTCGTCCTGTCGGTGGGACTCGTCATGGGCCTCTGCCCCGATCGGGAGCCGCTGGTCCTCGCCCTGGGCCTGAGCGTCGTCCTCGTCGCGTTCGTCGTGCTGGCGCCGCTGGCCTCGCGCCCGGTCTACGGTGCGCGGCCGCTGCCCGCCGGGCGGAGCGAGCGGGTCGTGGCGGCCTGCGCGGCGGCGGGCGTCCCGGTGCGGAGCACGCTGCTGTGGGACACCGGCAACGTCGCGGCGGCCCGGCTGACGGGCAGGCCCCGGCGGCGCCGCGCCGTCGTCTCCGGCCGGCTGCTGGAGGTGCTCGACGACGCCGAGCTGGACGCCGTCATGGCGCACGAGTGCGCCCACGCCCGCCTGCGGCACGGCGCCCGCCTCCGCTACGTCACCGCCGGCGCGTGCCTTCTCGCCGTCGGTGCCGTGGCGGTGCTGGCCGCGGTGGTCCCCCACCTGTGGGGGATCGCCGGGTCGCTGGTGGTGCCCGCCGTGCTCGCCGCCCAGCTCGGGACGGCGGGGCGGCGGGAGCGCGCCGCCGACGAGCTCGCCGCGCGGATCGCCTCGCCGGGGGCGCTGCGGTCGGCGCTGGAGAAGACGGCCGCCGCCAACGGCGTCGGGCGGCCCGCGAAGGGGCGGTGGGCGAGCGCGGGCAGCGACCATCCCGGCCTCGCCGCGCGGCTGCGGCGGCTGGACGGGGGGTGAGCGGGCGTCAGCGCTTGCGGGCCATGCCGGTGTAGTGGAGCTGCTGGGCGATCGACAGCTCGGCGGGCGGCGGCTCGTCCGGGCGCCAGTACGGGTTCGGGACGACGCCGGGGTCGAGCAGCTCGTAGCCGTCGAAGAAGGACTCGATCTCGGCCGGGGTGCGGAAGCGGCCGGTGCCGAGGAGCTGCAGGAACCGCTCCTGCAGGGCCGCCGCGACGGGGCTGTAGTCGCAGAAGTGCGTGACGATCAGGTGGCTGCCGGGCGGCACCGCCGCCATGTAGGCGTCCACGATCCCCTTCGGGTCCTCGTCGTCGTGCAGGTGGTGCAGGATCGCGATCATCATGACGCCGACCGGGCGGGAGGTGTCGATGAGCCGCTTCACCTCGGGGGCGGCGAGCACCGCCGCCGGGTCGCGCATGTCGGCGGTGATGACGGCCGTCCGGTCGTTCTCGGCGAGCAGCGCGCGGCCGTGCGCGAGGACGATCGGGTCCTTGTCGACGTAGGCGACGCGCGCGCGCGGGTTCGCGCGCTGGGCGACCTGGTGGGTGTTCTCCGACGACGGCAGCCCGGCGCCGAGGTCGAGGAACTGGTCGATGCCGGCCGCCGCCATCGCGCGCACCGCGCGTCCCAGCGTGGCGCGGTTGACCCGGGCCATGCTGATGACCTCGGGGAGGCCCTCTTGGAGGCGGGCGAGCGCCTCCCGGTCCACCGCGAAGTTGTCCTTGCCGCCGAGCGCCGCGTCGTAGACGCGCGCCACGCTCGGCCGGCCGGTGTCGATGCCCTGCGGTGCGCTCTCGGGGGCCATGCGGATCCTCGCTGACGGGGCCGGCGGTCAGGAAGATCTTACGGACGGGTCAGCCCGAACTGGCGGGAACGGCCGCGATCACCGTTTACGGCCGACCGCGAAGTAGGCGATCGGTCCGACGAAATTGACGAACGACGCCGCGTACCAGAGCCGCTTCGGCCCGTTCACCCGCTCGGCCGGGCGCCGCTGCAGGTCCAGCAGGGCCGCCGCGAGCAGCGCGACCTGCACCGTCCCCGCCGCTCCGATCGCCGCGCGCCGCCGCGCGGGCAGCTCCCGCCACCGCGTACCGCGCTTCCCGGATCCCATCGCGACCACCTCCGGCCGTGGACATGCCCGCCGCGGCGGCCCGCAAGCGCGCCCGCACCGTGAAGATCGTCCCAAGGGACGGCCATCGCTGCGCCGCGCCCGTCGTGGACGGCCCGCCGCGCGGGCAGACCGGTGGGCATGCTGGAGCAGCCCGAGTTCGCGATCACCGACACCGCCGCGCTGCGCGCCCTCGTGCACGGCCACGGCTGGGTCACGATGGTCGCGGCCGCCGCCGGGGAGGCGCCGGAGGTGTCGCACCTGCCGGTGGTCCTCGACCCGGACGACCCGCACGGCCTCACCGTCCTCGGCCACCTGAACCGGGCCGACCCGCTCGCGCAGCGCCTCGGCGACCACGACGCCGTCCTGATCGTCCAGGGCCCGGACGGCTACGTTCCCGCGACCTTCTACGAGGCCGGCCCCTACACACCGACCTGGGACTTCGTCGTCGCGCACCTGTACGGGCGGCCGGAGATCCTCGGCCCGGACGACACCTACCGGCTGCTGTCGTTGACCGTCGACCACTTCGAGGCCGGCCGCCCCGACCCGTGGCGGCTGTCGAGCGTGGCCGGGTACGCCCACCGCCTCCTGCCGGGCGTCCTGGGGTTCCGGATGCGGCCCTCCCGCGTGGCCGGCAAGGCCAAGCTGAGCCAGGACAAGCCGCGCGAGGTCGTGGACCGGGTCGTCCGCGCGCTGCGGACCGACCCGGTCCACCGCAACCCCGCCCTCGCCGACGCCGTCCGCGCCGCGCGGCCCTGACGGGGCCCTAGCGGCGGGCGTTCGGCCGCTTGCCCTTGTTGGCCTTGCGGCGCTTCCGCGCGCGCCGCTTGCGCGTCCTCTTCGACATGCCTCGATCAACCACCCGGAGCGGCGTCCTGGCAACCCCTCCGGACGCGCGGGAGCCCGCCGCGTCCGTGATCGGACGCGGCGGGCTCCCGGGAAACGGCGTCTAGCGGACCTCGGTGATCTCCGGGCCGCGCTCGAAGGGGTCGAACGTCTGCACGTTCTCCTCCTCCTCGTCGCCGCCCTCGCTGAACTCCTTGGGGATCTCCAGCGGGAGCAGGTCGCGCGGCGGCATCGGCGCGTCGCCGCGGCTCACCACGATGCCGCGGAACACGTCCTCCAGCACCTGCCACTGCTCCTCGTCCTCGATCGCGGCGCCCTGCACCACGGCCTGCAGGAACCAGCGCGGGCCGTCCACGCCGAGGAAGCGGATGATCTGCGGCGCCCAGCCCTGCTCGATGAACTCGGCCGGGATCTGCTCCTTCACCTCGGCCGGCATCTCCGCGAGGACCTCCTCGGTCAGCGCGGCCGGGACCATGGCGAGCAGCTCGGGGCCGAACGGGCCCTCGCCCTCCTGGGTCTGCCCGCCGGCCTCCTCGGTGATGTCCCGGGCGGTCTCGCGCCGCACGTCCTCCCAGATGCCGCTCCGCTTCGGCGCGGCGAACACCTGGAGCTGCATGGCGCTCTCGCCGTACTGGACGAGCACCGCGACGGGGCGGCCGTCCAGCGGGTTGCCCTCCTCGTCCACCTGGGTGGCCTCGAAGTTCACCTGGAAGCCGAGGCCCGGCGCGACCGGGATCTGCATCGAGCCGAAGTCGAGCCGCTGGATCTCGGGGTGGGCCTCCTCCGAGTCCCAGGGGCCGCCCTCGATCTCGGCGGCGTCCGCGGTCTCCGCCTCGGCTGCCTCGGCCGCCTCGACCTGCTCGTCCGAGGTGTCCGCGGACTGGCCCGCCTCCTCGGCCGGCCGGCGACGTCCAAAAGCCACGACTCACGCTCCTTCTTGACTGTGCTGATGGCCCGGGAACCCGCCGGTGGAGCCGAACCCGCCGGCGCCGCGGGCGGATCCCGGAAGCTCGGTGACCTCGTGGAAGACCGCGCGCTCCACGCGCTGCACGACCAGCTGCGCGATCCGGTCCCCCCGGCGCAGCCGGACGGTGTCGCGGAGGTCGGTGTTCAGCAGGGTCACCTTGATCTCACCCCGATATCCGGCGTCGACCGTACCGGGTGCGTTGACAATCGTCACCCCAAACCTAGCGCCCAAACCGGACCTCGGGTGCACGAACGCGGCGTAGCCGTCGGGCAGCGCGATCGCCACGCCCGTCGGGACGACGGCGCGCTCCCCGGGGGCCAGCTCGACGTCCGCGGCGGCGACCAGGTCGGCGCCCGCGTCGCCGGGGTGCGCGTACGCCGGCACCGGCAGGCCCGGATCGAGCCGCTTGATCAGCACGTCGACCTTGTCGGCCACGCCTCCACCTCCGCGTTCCAGGGATCGATCAGGGGTTGACCTCGCGGCCGGGGACCATGCCGCCGGCCCCGCCGCCGTGCCGCTCGAAGTGGGCGGCCGGCACCTCGACGAACACCGCGGCCCCGCGCACCGCCACCGGCCCGTCCGGCGCGTCCAGCCGCGCCTCGGCCTCCAGGTAGGCCTTGCGGCCGACGACGCCGGTGCAGCGGGTGGTGATGAGCAGCGTGGTGCCCACCGGCACCGGCCGCAGGTAGTCGGTCTCCAGGCGGCCGGTCACGTACGGCTTGCGGAGCAGCCAGACGACCATACCGAGCGCCTCGTCGATGGCCGTCGCCAAAACGCCGCCGTGGGCGAGGCCGGGCGCGCCCTGGTGCAGGTCCCCGACGGTGAACTCGGCGTGGACGCTCAGCCCGTCGTGGCTGACCGCCTCCAGGTGCAGGCCCGTCGGGTGGTCGGGGCCGCAGCCGAAGCACCGCGCGTAGTGCGGGCCGAGGGGGACGCCGACGCTGGCCTCGGGGTGCGGCTCGGGCTGGGGGGTGCCCGCGGGAGGGACGGTCAGGGTGGAACGGTTCACCCGCCGAGATTACCGCCTGACCACTTGTGGCACGTTTGGCGCGCTCCGCGCCGGGACGCGCGTACCGTCAGCCACGTCACAGACCGTACTCCCAGGCCGAAGGGGTCACGAATGCGACGCCAGGTCACCCATCGCTCCCTCGACGGCACGCGGGTCCGGCTGACCGGCTCCCACGACCTCGGCCGCCCCGTCACCTCGGTGACGCGCATCGCCGTCGCGGGCCGGCTGCACGAGCTGTCCAGCGGCACCCGCGACGACGCGCACGCCTGGGCCGAGGACATCGGCGTGAAGCGCTTCGAGCAGGAGTTCCGCACCCAGGACGGGCGGCTCCGCATCGGCCGCACCAGCACCCGCGACCCCGACACCGGCCTCACCGACCCGGTCCTCGCCGCCGTCTGGGAGGGCCGCCGGCACGCGGTGTTCACGCACGTCTACCACGGCCGGGCCGCCGACGCCGTGGCGTTCTTCGCGACCGTGCGGCTCGCCGAGCACGACGACGGCGTCACCGCGACCCCGACGGGCCGCGCCTACCGGCCCGACCCGGCCGAGATGGTCAAGGAGGTGCCGGGCCTCGGGCTGCTGGAGTTCACCGCGCTCACCGCGCAGACCCGGCGGCGCCTGCCGGGGTGGCGCGGCGCGTCCGTCGCGGGCGGCGAGCTGTTCCGCGACGAGGTGGAGGGGCAGGGCCCCTACTTCCTGCTGGCGCTGAAGTCACTGCTGGTCACCGTCCTGCCGGACGAGCACCGGGTGCGCGAGACGCCGGGGAACCTCGCCAAGCTGGCGGTCGAGGCGGTCCGCGGATGACGGTGCTGGCGGCGGGCGCCGCCGCCGTCGCGGTCCCGCTGGCGCTCCTCGTCTCCCTGGCCGGTCAGGCGCGCCGGCCGTCCGCGCTGCCGGACGCCCTGCGCGCTCACCGGGTGCTGCCGCGCGCGGCGCCCGTCCCCGTCCTGGCCGCCGCGCTCGCCGTCCTGACCGAGGCGGGCGCCGCAGCCGTCGCCCTGGCGGGTCTCGCCGGGCGCTGGGACGCGGCGTTTCGCGCCGGGCTCGGCGGCGCCGCAGCCCTGCTGGCGGTCTACGCCGCCTACTCCGCGTACGTGGCGCGCGCCCGCGGCGGGCGGGTGCCCTGCGGATGCGCCGGTTCCACCACCCCGATGACGGGCTGGGTCGCCGCCCGCGCCGCCGGGCTCGCGCTGCTCGCCCTCGGCGGGGCGCTGGCGGGCCTGCCGGACGGCGCGCCCCTCGCGCACACCGCCGTCGCGGCCGTCGCCGGCCTCGCCCTCGCCGTCCTGCTCGGAACGCTGCCGCACGCCCTGGCCGACCCCGCCGCCCCGGGGGCGGCGGAGAGGAGTCCCGCCCGATGAGCTTCCAGACCAGCGCGCTGCTGCTGTCGTGGGTCGCGATCGCGCTGCTCGCGCTCGTCGTCGCCGGCCTCGTCCGGCAGGTGCACGCGCTCACCGACGGCGCGCCGCGCCGCACCGCGCTCGGCCCCGAACCCGGCGCCGCCGCCCCCGGCTTCGACCGCCTCGGGCCGGGCCTGCTGCTGTTCCTGGACCGCGACTGCGGCGTCTGCGGCGAGGTCCTGGACGCCGCGGACGGCCTCGGGCGCCCGCTGCACGCGGTGTTCTCCGGCCCGGCCGCCGACGGCCTCGCCCCCGAGATCACCGTGCTGGCGGGCGAGGGCGAGGGCCTGTTCACCGACTACCGGGTGCCCGCCACGCCGTTCGCGGTGCTGGTCGACGGGCACGGCCGGGTCACCGCGTCCGAGCCGGTCGGCTCGGCGGAGGCGCTGCGCGAGCTGCTGAACCTGGAGGGAGCCCGATGATCGAGTACGAGGACGTCCCGCCGCTGCGCGGCCCCCGGCCGCACACCGCCGAGCGGGTCCGGCGGCGCGGGCCCGCCCGCGAGGCGCGCGTCCGGCCGGTCCGCCGCAGCGTCCTGACGGGCCTGGTCGGCGCGGGCACCGCCGTCGGCCTGAACGCGCTCGGGGTGTTCCCGCCGGCGCGCAAGGCCGTCCAGTCGGGGTTCGAGCTCGTCGGCTACTACGACATCTACCCGCGCTGCCCGTCCTACGCCGCCAACCACAACTGCTCCCCCGGCTGCGGGCCGAGCCTGGTGTGCTCGGTGTGCTGCCGGACGAGCGGCAAGTACAAGGGCTTCCACAAGTCGGGCGTGTCGGACCCGGGCCGCTACAAGCTGCGCCCGAACCAGTGCTACGGCGGCTCCTACGACGGCTGGATCTGGGCGTACACCAAGCCGTGCGGGAGCTGCGCCAAGGGCGTCACCTGGCGCTGCCACGACGGCTGGAAGAAGTCCAAGAAGGGCAACTGGTACAAGACCATCTGCCGGAAGTCGATGGCGTGCAACCACTGACCGCCGGGCGCGCCCGGCGGGGCCTCACCGAGCCGCTGCTACCGGTCGCCGCCCTCGCGCTGCTGGCGGTCGCCGCCGCCGCGCTGGACGCGACCGTCCTCTGCTGGACCTCGGTCGGCGCCCTCGCCGGGTTCGCGCTGTCGGGAAGCGTCTGAACGCGCAACAGCGAAAGCGTGCTGTTCTCGCCAGGTTGGCGGGGTTCCGTACGGCAGGACGAACTCCTCGCCGTTTTCACCCTCGGACTGCTGTTCGGGGGCACCCTCAGCGCGACGGTCCTCTGGCTGTTGTCGGGCCTCGCCGAACCGCTGCCGTCCGGCGCGCGCGCTTGGCTCGTCGTCGCGGTGGCCGTCCTGGGCGCCCTGCGCGAATTCGGGCTGGTGCGGCTGCCGCTGCCCCAGAACGCCCGGCAGATCCCGCAGGAGGTCCTCCAGACACGCCTGCGGCGCGGCACCCTCCAGTTCGGCTTCGAGCTGGGAACCGGCGTCCGCACCTACGTGTCGGCGAGCACCCCCTACGTCCTCGCGCTCGGCCTCCTCCTCAGCCACCAAGGACCCCTGCCGTCCCTGCTGGCCGGCCTGGCCTTCGGCGCGGGCCGCGCGCTGAGCGCCGCCCTCACCCTCTGGTCCCGCGACCCCGACCGCGACGCCGCGATCGCCGCCCGCCTCCCCTGGATCACCCGCCTCACCGCCCTCACCCTCCCCACCGCCCTCGCCCTCCTGGCCCTGCACCCCCTCCCCTGACCCCGCCCCCGTCACCCCCGACCACCCGGTCACCCTCCGTTGACTTGCGGCGTGTTGCGCATTTGGAGCGTTCCAAATGCGCAACACGCCGCAAGTCAACGTCTCGTGACCACCTGGTCGCGTGCGGCGCGGGCGGGCGCGGGGCCGGCCTGCGGGGTTAGATTCGGGGCAGGGAGGACGCATGCCGAGGCCGCACGCCGCCCGGCCCGCCGCACCGCTGCGGACGGCCGGCGGATTCGCCGAGCCGATCGCCGCACCGCTGCGGACGGTCGGCAGGACGGCCGCCTTCCTCGGGCTGCCGGTCGCCTCGCTGCTGCGGCCGGTTATCGGAGCTACCGCACTCCTCGGCCCACCGGACAGCGCGTCGTCGCGGGCGGCCGGCGGGTTCGCCGGGCCGATCGCCGCGCTGTTGCGGGCGGTCGGCGTGCTGGTGGGGACGCTGGCGGGCTTGGGGGCGGCGGGAGGCGTCGTTCCCGGCGGGGCGCCGGGCGCGGGCGTCGCGGCGCTGGCGGTGGCGGCGCTGCTGGTCATCGCGCTCGCGGTCGGGCCGCGGCGCGAGCCGTCGGCCGTCCTGGCCCGGTTGCGGACCGCGCTGCGCGACCGGACCCTGCGCACGGCGTTCCTGCCGCAGCGCGACCCGGACGCGGCCGGGCGGCCCCGTCCGAGAGCCCCGGGAGCCCGCGCCGCCGCCCGCTGAGCCGCCGTGCCCGGCCGGGCGGAGACGTTCCGCTTCCCCTCTCTCCCGGAAGGGCTCTTCCGCCATGTTCGATCTTCCCGTCTCCCTCGCCTACCGGGCGGTGTCCGGGCTGGCCGGCCTGCTCGCGCCGCTCGCCGGCGGCCTCGCCACCGCCGCCGCGATCCTGGTGTTCACCCTCGCCGTCCGGCTCGCGCTGGCGCCGCTGGCGGTCGCGCAGGCGCGCGGCCGGCGGTCCCAGGCGCGGCTGCTGCCGCAGATGAAGGAGCTGCGCGACCGGCACGCCGGGGACCCCGCGCGCCTGCGCCGCGAGACCGCCGCGCTCTACTCGGCCGAGGGCGCCTCGCCGCTGGCGGGGTGCCTGCCCGCCCTGCTCCAGTGGCCGTTCTTCCTGGTCATGTACCGGCTGTTCACCCGGTCGGTGATCGCCGGGCACCAGAACCTGCTGCTCGCCCACACGCTGCTCGCCGCGCCGCTCGGCCAGAACTGGATCGGGCTGGTCGGCGGCGGCGCCGGGCTGCTCGCCCCGGCGTCGCTGGTCTTCCTCGGCCTGTTCGCGCTGCTCGCCGCCGTCGCCTGGTGGTCCGCCCGGCAGATGCCCGCCGGCCCGCTGCGGCTGGTGCCGTTCGCGACGGTCGCGGCGGCCGCGGTCGTCCCGCTGGCCGCCGGGCTGTACCTGCTGGCGGGCTCCGCCTGGACGGCGGGCGAGCGCGCCGTCCTGCGGCGCCGGTTCCCGGCGGCCGCCTGACCTGATCCGGTCACGGGGCGCCGCTCGTCGAACCGGCGCACGCGGCGCCCCGTGATCCCCGTCGACGGTTCGCGACCCGTACGGACACCCCGCGCCACTCGGCCCGCGCGTCGCGCGCGCCCCACGAACACGAGGAGTTCGTCTTGCTACGGACCATCGCCGCCCTGACGGCGGCCCTGCTCTGCCTGGCATTCGCCACGGCGCCGCCCTCGCTGGCGGCGCCGCCGAAGCCCGCAGCGGCGGCCACGGTGCCCAACCCCACCCTCCGCTGCCAGGTGATCGGCAACAACACCGGCGTGTCCGGCGGGATCGGCACCGGCTCCTGCGGCACCTACTACGCCGACTCCGCCTACCTGCTGGACTTCGGCGTCGAGGGGCTGGTGATCGGCAACTACTACTGGACGGCCCCCGACACCAGCCAGATCGTCAGGAAGACCTGCTGGACCAACCCGCACTGCGACATCGTGGTGCCCGCCACGCGGTACGAGCAGACGATCACCGTGAAGTTCCAGGCGATCGACGAGGATCTGCAGTGGCACTACTTCTCGATCTCCGCCTACCTGCCCGAGGTCTGCGGAACGCGCCTCTGCTAGCGCCTTGACGCCGCCGCCCGGGGCCGGTCCACTAGGAAACCGAACGTGGTTCTGGCCCCGGGACGGTGGTGCGGCATGACGGCACAGGTGGAGCGGGCGATCGACCTGTCCGATCTGGACTTCTGGGCGCGGCCGAGGCGCGAGCGCGACGCCGCGTTCGCCGCGCTGCGCGAGCGGGACGCCCCGGAGTTCTTCACCGAGCTGAAGGTGCCGTTCCTGAAGACCGGCGAGGGCTACTACGCGCTCGTCCGGCACGCCGACGTCGTCGAGGCGAGCCGCAACACCGAGGTGTTCTCCAGCGAGCCGTGCTCCAACAGCCTGACCGACCTGCCGCCCTACCTGGCGCGCTACTTCGGCTCGATGATCAACATGGACGACCCGCGGCACGCCAAGATCCGCCGGGTGGTCTCGCGCGCGTTCACCCCGCGCGTCCTCGCCAAGCTGGAGACCGACCTCCAGGCGAGCGCGACCCGCATCGTCGACGACCTGCTGCGCGACGGCCCCGGCGACTTCGTCGCCAAGGTCGCGGCGCGGCTCCCCCTCCAGGTCATCTGCGACATGATGGGCATCCCCGCGGCGGTGCGGCCGACCGTCTACCGCAAGACCAACATCATCCTCGGGCTCGGCGACCCCGAGTACACCGGCGGCCGGCGGCTCTCGGCGAGCGGCATCACCCGCACCGGGACGCTGTACGGGCTCGCGTCGGTGCTCGCCGCCGGCTACGAGCTGAACCACCTGGCCATGAAGCTGGCGCGGCGGCGCCGCCGCGACCCCGGCGACGACCTGATGTCGGCGCTGGTGACCGCCGACATCGACGGCGAGACGCTGACCGACCAGGAGATCGGCTCGTTCTTCATCCTGCTGGTCGTCGCGGGCAACGAGACGACCCGCAACGCCATGTCGCACGGGCTGAAGCTGCTCACCGACAACCCGGCGCAGCGCGCGCTGCTGCTCGGCGACTTCGACGCCCGCATCGGCGGCGCCGTCGAGGAGATCGTCCGGATGGCGACGCCGGTCATCCAGTTCCGCCGCACGGTGACCCGCCCCCACGACATGAACGGCCGCCACTACGAGCCGGGCGACAAGGTGCTGCTGTTCTACAACTCGGCGAACCGCGACGCCGCCGTCTTCACCGACCCCGACGCCTTCGACATCACCCGCTCCCCGAACCCCCACGTCGGCTTCGGCGGCCCCGGCCCCCACTTCTGCCTCGGCGCCAACCTGGCCCGCCGCGAGATCACCGTGATGTTCCGCGAGCTGTTCACCCGCGTCCCCGAGATCCGCGCGACGGGCCGCCCGTCCCGCCTGTTCTCCAACTTCATCAACGGCATCAAGCACCTCGACTGCGACTGGCCCGCCGCCTCACCCCGACAATAGCTTTATGTGACTCTTTGATCACAGATAGCTCGTTCCAGCGTGAGCTTCGCACTCCCCTGCCACCCTGATCGCGAGGGAGCGCCGACAGCCACTTCACGCGTGGGGGAAACGCGAGAGGGCGCCCCTCACCTGGGGGCGGCATGGGGTGGACATCTCGATCGGGGAGAAGAGCAGATGGGACGAGACGGCGAACCGCCTCGCGTTCTCAACCAGAAGACGGCGATCGCACTTCTCCAGCAGCACGGTTGGCGACGTACGCTCGGTGGGAAGCATGTAGTGAAGATGGAAAAGCAGGTCAGCGGCCGATCACCCTGCCGATGAACAAGGGGCGGGACTATCCGCCCGGCCTGCGCAGTGCGATACCTCGGCAGGCCGGCCTGGCAGGAGGGGGGCGTCATGACGGACCGGAAGTCGCGTAAGTTGACGGTCGTCATCCACGACGAGGGCGACGACGGGCTCTGGGCCGAGGTGCGGGAAATGCCCGGTCTCTTCGTCACGGGCGACGACCTCGCCGAGGTGCAGGAGGCGCTCACCGAGGCGATCACCCTCTACCTGTCCGATGACGACAAGCCCGCTCACGTCACGCTCCTCGGCGATCCCGAACCCATGGACTCCGTCACGGTGACCAGCCAGCAGGTGGCCGTCTGCTAGAGCGGCCATCGGCCGGAGATACTTGGCACGCGCATCCCGTAAGTCATGCGGTGTGCGCATATGTCGTATGCGTAAGTGTCGCTTGTCGCATGGGTGGCCGGTTCCTAGGGTCGGGGCCATGACGAACATCGCTTTTCTCGGGCTCGGCGCCATGGGCGCGCCGATGGCGCGGCGCCTGGTGGAGGCCGGGCACGACGTGACGGTCTGGAACCGGACGGCGGCGAAGGCCGCGCCGCTCCGGGCGGCGGGCGCGGCGGTGGCGGACGGGCCCGCGGCGGCGGTGCGCGGCGCGGCGGTCGTCGTCACGATGCTGTCCGATCCCGACGCCGTGCGGGCGGTCGCGGACGCGGTGGTGCCGGCGCTGGACGCCGGAACGGTCTGGATCGAGATGTCGAGCATCGGCCCGGACGCCGTCCGCGAGCTGGCCGGACGGCTGCCCGCCGGGGTGCGGCTCGTGGACGCGCCCGTCATGGGCAGCGTGGACATGGCGGCCGCCGGGCGGCTGGCGATCCTGGCGGGCGGCGACCTGGACGGGACGGAGAAGGTCCTCGCCGAGCTCGGGACGGTCCGCGCGTGCGGCGGGGTCGGGGCGGGCGCCGCGCTGAAGCTCGTCCTCATCGGCGCGGTCATCGGCGGCGTCGCCGTGGTCGCCGAGGCCCTGGCGGTCGCGGACGCGCTCGGGGTGGACGCCGCGACGGCGCGCGAGGCGCTGCTCGCCGGGCCGATGGGCGGCCCGGCGAAGCGCGCCTTCGCGACCGGGTCGCACTTCACCGTCGCGCTCGCCGCCAAGGACGTCGCCCTCGCGACGGCCGCGGCGGACCTGCCCGTGCTCTCGGCCGTCCACGGCGCGCTGACCGCCCGTCCCGAGCTGGCCGGGCGGGACCTGTCGGCGATCCGGCCGGGCGCCTGACCGGCCCGGAGCGGCGAAGCGCCCCGGGCCGGCCGGCGGCTCAGTCCTTCAGGCCCTTCGCCTTGTAGGTGTCGGTGAAGCGGACCGCCGTGCGGTGCTTCCCGCCGGCGGTGACGGTGACCGTGCGGCCCGGCCGGGCGCGGCCGCCGTTCACCTGGTGGACGGACGTCGCGCGGACGGGCCCGGCGGCGCCGTCGGCGGTCTCGGTGACGGTGCAGCGGACCGCCTTCGGCAGGTCGAGCGGCTTCCCCCGGAACAGGCCGGTGCGGAACGCCGGGACCTCCAGCGTGGTGCGCGCGCCGCCCGCGCACCGCGCGGTGATCGTGACGGGGCGCGTGCGCACCCCCCGCGGGTCCTTGATCCGCTTCTCCAGCCGCAGGTACCCCGCCGGGATCGGCGCGAAGTGGGCGGTGAGGACGACGTCGTTGTGCGGCATGGTGAAGGACGTCCGGGCGGCGCGCAGGTCGATGCCCGCCAGCGGGCCGCCGGAGTCCACCACCCAGTGCGTGAAGCGCCGCCCCGCCGGGACCGTCGCGGTGACGGCGACGTGGGCGCCCGGGTGGAAGGTGTCGTGGGCGAGGCCGCCCGGCAGCGTGCCGTGGTGGACGGTCACCGTGTAGAGCGGCGTCGGCTCGCCCTCGATGTACCAGGTGATGCCGCCCTTGGCGTTGGTCTCGTGGCGCAGCACGGCGTTGCCGTGGAAGTCGGCGTTGTTCACCGGGATCGGCGTCATCGTGAAGGCGCCGGCGTCGCTCGGGTCGGCGGAGGTGACGAGGTCGATGCGGTGGCCGTCCCAGGACGGCGCCAGCTTCAGGTCGATCGTCGTCGGCGCGCCGGCGCGGACGCGGGCGCGCGCGCTGCGGCCGGTGGCGAGCTTGGCGGCCTTGTCGATGGTGAGGAAGTTCTTGGCGGTGTCGGTGGTCGCGCTCATCGCGAGCGTGCCGCCGTCGGAGCGGTAGTCGCCGCCGATGGTGGAGTGCAGGTTCTCGGGCGCGGCCGCCGAGTTCAGGGTGAGCAGGCCCGCGTTGGTGAACGAGACGCTGCTCATCGTGCCGGCGGCGGCGACGTCGACGGTCGAGCCCTTCTGGATCGTCCAGTTCCTGCCGTGGTACTTGGCCGGGGTGACCCGCAGGTGCGAGGCGTCGACGAAGCGGATGCCGTCCATCTGCCCGGTGTTGGTGGCACCGATGGCGCCCTTGTAGTCGGCGGTGTAGCCCTCGAAGCGGGTCTCGGCGGTGCCGCCGGTGCCGATGCCGCCGCGCAGCACCGAGCGGGTGAACTCGTCGGCGAACCTGCTGCCGGGCTTGATCTGGCGCAGGTGGACGGTGGAGGTGCCGTTGACGCGGGACGTCCCGGCGCCGCCCGCGTAGATGTTGGTGCCGATGTGGCCGCCTAGGACGACGGTGTCGGCGTTGCCGCTGACGGTGTTGCCCTGGATGCTGTACGGCCCGGCGTAGCCGCCGCCGTAGACGCCGCCGAGGATGTTCGCGCCGGTCCCGATGGAGACGTTGGTGTTGCCCGTGACGTTCTGGCTAGCGGCGTACCCGCCGCCGTAGACGCTGCCGCCGCGCGTCGACCCGGCCCGCGTCGACAGCACGCCGCCGGTGACGGACACGTGGGTGTCGCCGATGAGGTTGTTGGCGACCCCGCCGCCGCCGGGCCCGCCGAGGACCATGCCCTCGACGGTGCCGCCCTCGATGCTGACGTGGGAGTCGCCGGTCACGACCGCGCCGGACGAGCCGCCGCCCAGCACGTGCTGGCGGACGAGGGTGACGGGGTCGCCCGCCTTGTAGGTCGCCGCGTCATAGACCTCGCCCTTGACGGTGACGTAAGTGTCACCCTTGACGGTGCCGCCGGCGTTGATGCCGCCGCCGTAGATCTCGGCCTGGCCGACGGTCTCGGTCGAGGCGATCGGCGGGCCGATGAGGCCGCCGCTCATCGTGACGCGGGTGTCGCCGGTGATCGGCCCCTGGCCGCCGCCGAGGATCCAGCCGCGCACCCAGCCGTCGTTCATGGTGACGTTCGTGGCCTGCGCGGCGGTGTGGGTGCTGCCGGTCCCGCCGCCGCCGTAGAGGAAGTACGCCTGGTAGCCCGTGGCGGCGCTGCTGGTGAGGTCGGGCCGCTTGCCGTTGTAGGTGAGCTTGGCGGTGCCGTTCAGGGCGCCGGCCTGGTTGCCCGCGTAGACGATGTGGTGGGCGCGGGCGGTGTCGTCGACCGTCAGGTCCGTGGACGTCAGCGGCGGCGTGACGCCGTTGCCGCCGCCGTAGACGTCGTTGCCGGTGAAGTCGTACTTGCCGTTCGCCGGGTCGGCGGGCTGCGCCAGCGTGATCGCCGTTCCATTGGCGTACGGGTTGGCGGGCGGCTCGGCGGCCGCCGCCGGGGCGCCGAGGCAGGAGACCGCCGTGGCCGCGCCGGCGAGGACGGCGAGCGCGCGGGCGGGCGCGGGATGATCCGAGAGCATGATCATCTCTTCTCCCGGCGGCCCGCCGGGCACACGGCGCCACCCCGTGACCGTGCCCTGCACTGTGCGACCATTACCCGCCCTCGACCCGCCGCCCGTGCGGCGGGTCGAGGGCGGGCGCCCGTCAGGGCAGCAGGTCCAGGTGCGCGGCGAGCCGCTCGCGGTGGCGGCGGGGCGCCCCGAGCAGCAGCTCGTCGGTCTTGGCGCGCTTGTAGTACAGGTGCGCGTCGTGCTCCCAGGTGAACCCGATGCCGCCGTGCAGCAGCAGGTGGTCCCTGGCCACCCGGAAGTAGGCGCGGCCCAGGTAGGACTGGGCGAGCGCCGCCGCGACCGGCAGCTCCCCGGGGTCCTCGTCGGCCGCCCAGGTGGCGTACCGGACGACGGCCTCGGCCTGCTCCAGCACGCAGTGCATGTCGGCGAGCCTGTGCTTCACGCCCTGGAACGACCCGACGTAGCGGCCGAACTGCACGCGCAGCTTGGCGTACTCGACGATGGCGTCCAGGCAGCGCCGCAGCCCGCCGAGCTGCTCGGCGGCGAGGGCCACCGACGCCAGGTCCAGCGCCCGGTCGACGTCGGCGGTGCCGACGTGCCGGGCGGGGGTCGCGGCGAACTCGACGCGGGCCTGCGGCCGCGTCAGGTCCAGCGTGGTGAGGGCGGTGCGAGCGGCGTCCGCCCCGCGCACCGCGTACAGCTCCCCGCCGGCCGGCACGATGATCAGGTCGGCGTCCAGGCCGTGCGGGACGCGCGGCGCGACGCCGGTGAGCGTCCCGCCCGACGCGGTGATCTCCGGGTCGCCGGGGACCGGCAGCACGCCGACCGCCAGGGTGGTGCCCGCCGCGATGCCGGGCAGCAGGTCCTTGGCGGCCGCCGAGTCGCCGGAGGCCAGCAGCAGGTCGGCGGCGATGACGGCGCCGAGCAGCGGCGACGGGGTGAGGGCGGCGCCCAGTTCCTCCAGGACGGCGGCGAGCTCGCCGCGCCCGGCGCCCGACCCGCCGTGCTCCTCGGGGATCGCGAGGCCGGCGAGGCCGAGCTCGCCCGCCATCCGCTCCCAGACCCGCGGGTCGTGCCCGGCGTCCGACTCGGCGATCTCGCGGACCCGCCCGATCGGGGAGGTCTCGGCGAGGAACGCGCGGACGGCGGACGCGAGGTCGCGCTGGTCGTCGCTCTGCAGCAGCCTCACTTGCCGGCCTCCTTCGCCTGGGTGCCCACCTTCAGCTCGCGGAACGGGACGCCGCGGTCCACCGCGGGCTCGCGCGGCAGGCCGAGGACGCGGTCGCCGATGATGTTGCGCATGATCTCGTTGGTGCCGCCGCCGAGGGCCATGCCCGGCCCCCACGCCAGCGCGCCGGCGATCTTCCCGCCGCCCTCGCCGTGCGCGACGGCGTCCGGGCCGAGGATCTCGCCGGCGATGTCGGCCGAGTCCAGGGTGAGCTCGGCGAGCAGCAGCTTGACGACCGAGCCGCGCGCCCCCGGCTGCACGCCCGCCTTGACCTCCTGCGACAGCTTGGCGTTCAGCAGGTCGAACGGCCGCTCCTGGAGGTAGAGGTCGAGGAGCCGCTCGCGGACGGCGGGGTCGGCGAGCAGGCCGCGCTCACGGGCGGTGCGCGACAGCGCCGCGAACGAGGCGGGGCGCTCGGTGCGGGTGCCGCCCATGCCGATCGACACGCGCTCGTGCAGCAGGGTGGTGACCGCCGCCGACCAGCCGCCGTTGACCTCGCCGACGACGTGGTCGGGGGCGACCTCCACGTCGTCGAAGAAGATCTCGTTGAAGTGCGACTCGCCGGTCATGTCGCGCAGCGGCCGGACGGTGACGCCGGGGTGGTGCAGGTCCACGATGAACATCGTGATGCCCTGGTGCTTGGGGACGTCGGGGTCGGTGCGGGCGATGAGCAGGCCGTAGTCGGCCTGCCGCGCCACCGACGTCCACACCTTCTGCCCGTTGATCACCCAGGTGCCGTCCTCGCGCCGGACGGCGCGGGTCTGCAGCGAGGCGACGTCCGACCCGGCGCCGGGCTCGGAGAACATCTGGCACCAGATCTCCTCGCCGCGCAGCAGCGGCCGGACGTAGCGGAGCTTCTGCTCCTCGGTACCGATCGACAGCAGCGTCGGCCCGCACATGCCGAGCCCGATGCCGAAGACGCCGACCGGCAGCGGGTGGTCGCGGGACGCCTGCTGGAAGGCGCGCTCCTCGGCCGCCGACAGGCCCTGCCCGCCGTAGGCCGCCGGCCAGGTGATGCCGGAGTAGCCGGCGTCGTACAGCCGCGCCATGAAGGCGCGGGCGGCGGCGAGGTCGGGGTCGGCGGGCAGGTCCGCGGTGGCGCCGTCCAGCCACGCGCGGGCGCGGCCGGTGTAGTCGTCCAGTTCCGTCACGGGGCGGCTCCTCGGGGGGGTCAGTGACCACTTACACTAGTGCGCCCCGCCCCCGGAGGGAACGGCCGGGCGGGCCGGGACGCCGCCCGCCGGGCAGCGTTTTTCCGGCGGATCGCCCGCCCCGCCGTCACGACTCGGCTACCGTGCGTGCCCATGAACCTCTTCAGCGCCTCCCCCCTCACCTCCGGCTGGACCGAGCAGGAGTGGCAGGCCGAGACGCGGGCGCTGCGCAGCGCGCTCGCCGCCCTCGGGACGCCGGTCGCCGAGTGCCTGCCCGGCGAGCCCGCGGCGTGCGGCGAGTCCACCCCGTCGCACTACGCCACCTACGCCGGGATGCTGCGCGCCCGCGCCGAGACGCTCGCCGAGGTCAACCTCGGCCAGGACAGCGACGGCATGCGCGTCGCCGACCGCGTCTACCGCGAGAACCTCGACGGCTACCGCGCCAAGTTCGGTCTCGCCCGCCGCCGCTGACCCGCCGCTACTCCCCCGCCTGCTCGGCGAGGGCGACCTCGACGGCGAGGTCGCCCTCGCCGGTCGCCAGGTCGAGCTCGGCGACGCGGCCCGCCCCGCGGAGGTCGCCCGCGACCGCGTGCAGCGCGCCGGCTCCCGCGCCCGAGACGCGGGCGAGCGCGACCTCGGCCCGCATCGACAGCCGGGCGTCGGACTTGGCCCGCCGGATCTGCCGCAGCGCCTCGGCCGCCACCGGCAGCAGCGCCGCGTCTCCCGCGACCAGGCCGTCGGCGGACGCGCCCGGGATCTCGCCGGGCTCGGGCCAGGCGGCCAGGTGCACCGACCCCTCCCGCCACCACGACCAGACCTCCTCGGTCACGAACGGCAGGAACGGCGCGAACAGCCGCAGCAGCACCGACAGCGCGGCGTCCAGCGCGGCCCGCGCCGACGCGGCCTCGCGGCCGGTGCCGTACGCGCGCTGCTTGACCAGCTCCAGGTAGTCGTCGCAGAAGTCCCAGAAGAACCGCTCGGTGCGCTCCAGCGCGCGGGCGTAGTCGTAGCCCTCCAGCGCCTCGGTCGCCTCGGCGGCGACCGCGCGGAGCGCCGCCAGCATCGACAGGTCCAGCGGCTGCCACACCTCCGCGCCGGCGCCCTCGTCCAGCGGGTGCTCGCCGAACTGCAGGACGAACTTCGACGCGTTCAGGATCTTGATGGCGAGGCGCCGGCCGACCTTGATCTGCCCGGTGTCGAAGGCGGTGTCGGTGCCCGGCCGCCCGCTCGCCGCCCAGTACCGGACGGCGTCGGAGCCGTACTGCTCCAGCAGGTCGATCGGGGTGACGACGTTGCCCTTGGACTTGGACATCTTCTTGCGGTCGGGGTCGAGGATCCAGCCCGACAGCGCGACGTCGCTCCACGGCAGCACGTCGCTCTCCAGCTCCGCCCGGACGACCGTGGAGAACAGCCAGGTGCGGATGATGTCGTGCGCCTGCGGCCGCAGGTCGAACGGGAAGACCCGCCCGAACAGGTCGGCGTCGCGCTCCCAGCCGCCCGCGATCTGCGGCGTCAGCGACGACGTCGCCCAGGTGTCCATCACGTCGGGGTCGGCGGCGAACCCGCCCGGCTCGCCCCGCTGGTCCTCGGTGAACCCCGGCGGAACGTCGGAGGACGGGTCGACCGGCAGCGCCGACTCGGCCGGGACGATCGGCGCGTCGTGCACCGGCTCGCCCGCGCCGTCCAGGGGGTACCAGACCGGGATCGGGACGCCGAAGAACCGCTGCCGGGAGACCAGCCAGTCGCCGTTCAGGCCCGACACCCAGTTCTCGTAGCGGGCCCGCATGTACGCCGGGTGCCAGCGCAGCTCGCGGCCCCGCTCCAGCAGCCGCTCGCGCAGCTCCGCGTCGCGGCCGCCGTTGCGCAGGTACCACTGCCGGGTGGTGACGATCTCCAGGGGCTTGCTGCCCTTCTCGTAGAACTTCACCGGCCGGACGACCTTGCGGGGCTCGCCGTCCAGGTCGCCCGACTCCCGCAGCAGCTCGACGACGCGCTCCTTGGCCGAGAACACCGTCTTGCCGGCCAGCTCGTCGTAGGGGTGCGCGGGGACGCCCGCGGGCGGGTCGGCGGCGAGCCGCCCGTCCCAGCCGACGACGGCGCGCGTCGGCAGGTCCAGCTCGCGCCACCAGACGACGTCGGTGACGTCGCCGAAGGTGCAGACCATCGCGATGCCCGACCCCTTGTCCGGCTCGGCGAGCCGGTGCGCGAGGACGGGGACCTCGACGCCGAACAGCGGCGTGCGGACCGTCGTCCCGAACAGGTCGCGGTACCGCTCGTCGTCGGGGTGGGCGACCAGCGCGACGCAGGCGGGCAGCAGCTCGGGCCGCGTCGTCTCGATGAAGACGGGCCGGTCCGGGGCGTGGAAGGCGATCCGGTGGAAGGCGCCGGGCTGGTCGCGGTCCTCCAGCTCGGCCTGCGCGACGGCGGTGCGGAAGGTGACGTCCCACAGCGTCGGCGCCTCGGCCAGGTAGGCCTCCCCGCGCGCCAGGTTGCGCAGGAACGCGCGCTGCGACGCGGCGCGGGCGTCGGCGCCGATGGTGCTGTAGAGGTGGTTCCAGTCGACCGACAGGCCGACGCGGCGCCACATCTCCTCGAACGCCTTCTCGTCGACGGCGGTGAGCCGCTCGCACAGCTCGATGAAGTTGCGCCGCGAGACCGGGATCTGGCGTTTGGGGTCGGGCTTCGCCGGCGGCTCGTAGCCCGGGTCGTAGGGCAGGGACGGGTCGCAGCGGACGCCGAAGTGGTTCTGGACGCGGCGCTCGGTCGGCAGGCCGTTGTCGTCCCAGCCCATCGGGTAGAACACCGCGCGGCCGCGCATCCGCTGGAACCGGGCGATCGCGTCGGTGTGGGTGTAGGAGAAGACGTGCCCGACGTGCAGGGACCCGCTGACGGTCGGCGGCGGGGTGTCGATGGAGTAGACCTCGGCGCGGGGCCGCGTCCGGTCGAACCGGTAGGTGCCCGCGTCCTCCCAGCCCTGTACCCACGCGGTCTCCAGGCCGTCCAGGGAGGGCTTGGCGGGAACGCGCGGCGCACGTGGCTGTTCTGTCATGCCTCCATCGTAGGGAGCGGCCCGGAATCCGCAGGTGATTAAACGCCGGGCCCGGTGAGACCCGGCGCCGCCGGGGTAGGGCGTTCCGGTACCGTCGGGGCAGTTCCGTACTACGGGAGGACGATGATGGCGGACAAGGGCGACATGGGCTGGCGGGTCGTGGCCGCCGGCGCGGCCTTCGCGGGCGGCTGGGTCGCCAAGAAGGCGATCGCGGTCGCCTGGAAGAAGGGCACCGGCAAGGAGCCGCCGACCAACCCCGAATCCCCCGACGTCGCGCTCAGCGAGGCGATCGGCTGGATCGTGGTCATGGGCATCGGCGTCGAGGTCGCCCGGCTGCTCGCCACCCGCGCCGCGGCGCGGCAGTGGGCCAAGAACAGCGGGACGGCTTCGCAGCACCTGAAGACCGAGGTCTGACCCCGGGTCTTATCGGACGGGGGGCCAATCGCGCCGTCCCCGCCCCGGCTGCGTATCGTGGTCGGTCCCCGTCGCCCCGCGGGGACGATCGAAGGGACCGACCGCGATGCGCCGCCTGGACCAGATCACGCTGCCGTTCGAGGACGCGCTGCGCGCCGAGCGGCGGCGGCTGATCGCGACGCTGGACGCGCTGTCCGACGACGACTTCGACGCCGGCTCCACCCTCTGCGCCGAGTGGGCCCCGCGCGACGTCCTCGGCCACGTCATCGGCCTGGACTACTTCCTGGCCTCCTACCTGCGCCACGGCGTCCGGATCAACGCCGCGAACAAGGCGCAGGCCGACCGGGCCCGGCAGGTGTCGCGGGCGCGGCTCATGGAGTGGGCGCGGCACTGGGCGGACCGGCCGTCGACGACGAGCCGGCTCGGCGCCGCGATCATGCTCGGCGACCTCGGCATGCACCACCAGGACGTGCTGCGCGGGCTCGGCCGCGCCCGGCAGGTGCCGGGCGACGTCGCCACCGCGATCTTCCGGGAGGGGCTGCAGCTCAGCCTGTGGCTGAACCGGCGGGTGCTGCGGCACCGGCTCGTCCCGACCGACGGGCACCGCCCCGTCGGGCGCGGTTCCGAGGTGCGGGGGACGCGCGAGGCGCTCGGCCTCTGGCTGGCCGGGCGGGACGCGGTCGCCGGCGAGCTGGAGTTCGCCTGACCCGGTCCCGCCGGGACGCCCCGGGGCGCCGCGCCGCGCGGAGGGGGTTCCGCGGCGGCGCGGCCGGACCGGCCGGTGGCGGGGGGGGCTAGCGTGCGTTCTTGGGGAGCAGTTTCGGCAGGTCGCGCGGGTCGCGGCCGCGCAGGTCGTGCCGGATGACGTCGCCGAGCCGCCGGGTGGCGGCGCGGTTCAGCGCGGCGCCCGCGGCGGCGCCGGTGAGGAACGGCCCGAACGTGGTGAGGTGCCGCCCGAAGGTCTTCAGCATCCGCTTGCGCAGCGCCGACTTGGCGGCCGTGCCGAGCGCGCTCGTCAGCGACCCGGCCTCCATCGGGTTGACGCCGCGCTGGCGGGCCCAGGAGGTGACGAACGCCGCGCCGCGCACCGAGCCCGACCCCTGGACCCGCACCTCGTAGACGGCGTGCAGCTCGGCGATCATCTTGACCTCGATGGCCGCCACCACCAGCGTCTCGGCGGCGAGCTGCGCGGGCGCCGTCAGCAGCATCGGCGGCGCGGCGAACTCCACCGCCGCGAGGGCGCCGCCCGCGGCGCCGACGGCGGTGGTGGCGTTGCTCGCGACCTTCACCACGCTGTCGGCGAGCGCCTCGCCGGTCAGCCCGTGGTGGTGCGCCGACAGCGTCTCCAGATCGCGGATCGGGATGTGCGGCGCGGCGGCGAGCAGCAGGTCGGCGAGCCACCGGCCGCGCGCGAACCCCGAGGCGCCCGCCCGGCGCGCGCTCTGGCCCAGCAGGCGGGCCAGGCGCCCGAGCAGGCGCCCGCGGGTCTCGCGGTCCATGTCGTCGTCGGCGGCGGCGGAGAGCCGGCCGATCAGCTCTCCGATCTCGGCGGAGCCGTCCCCGTGGAACGGCTCCACCGCGCCGCCGCGACCCTTGCGCTCCTCGTCGTGCCCGAGGTCCTCGCTCACCGGCGACGCCCCCTGCTCAGGCGGCGCACTCGCGGCAGACCGGCTGGCCGTTCTTCTCGGTGGCCAGCTGGCTCCGGTGGTGCACCAGGAAGCAGCGCGTGCAGGTGAACTCGTCGGCCTGGCGCGGGACGACGCGGAAGGTCAGCTCCTCGTTCGACAGGTCGGCGCCCGGAAGCTCGGCGACCTCGCCGGCGTCCAGGTCCTCGTCGATGATGCTGGCGGCCTTGTCGGCACGGCGCGCCTGCAGCTCCTGGAGGCTGTCCTCGTTGATGTCGTCGTCGGTCTTGCGCGGGCTGTCGTAATCGGTCGCCATCTTGTCTCTCCATCCCCCTCGATGCTTTATGCGCCCCGTCGCGCGGGTCTAACGCACAACGGGCCGTTCTTGTGCCCGATCCGGGCCGGAAATTCTGTCACGGGCGGTGAACTGCGACACACGAGGCGCGACCGGTCTCAGCAGTGACGCCGATCACCCGGATGAGGACCGTGTGCTGTGGCGTCGTGGTGTGGCGTACGTCACTTTCCGGGCGGCTTCGTTCTCGGCGTGGATCGGTGCCGCGGCGCCCTCCCGGGCGACCTGCGGCGGCGGGATCATATCTCTTGCCGGACGGTTGCGCGTGCCAACCCGGCCGTAGCGTCCCGTCCGGCCGCGCACCTGCAAGATCGGCCGGTTCGGGGGCCGCGGCGGGGCGCCGCGCGCGCATCGGGCGAAGGGCGTCCGGAACCCGAACCAGACTCATCGGCGAAACGTCATAACCAACGCGATATCGTGCCCGCCTGAGGCACGAGCTACCCCCCGGAGGAAGAACATGCCGGATGCCGCTCCGCTGGAGCCTGGCGACCCGCGCGCACTAGGTCGGTACGAGGTCGTCGGGCGTCTCGGCGCGGGCGGGCAGGGCGCGGTCTTCCTCGGCCGCCCCCGCGGCGGCGGCGACTACGTGGCGATCAAGCTGCTGCACCCGCAGATGGCCGCCGACCCGGCGGCCCGCGCCCGCTTCACCCGCGAGGTCGCCGCGGCGCAGAAGGTCGAGCCGTTCTGCACCGCGCGGGTGCTGGAGGCCGACGTCGAGGGCAACCAGCCCTACGTGGTCAGCGAGTTCATCGACGGGCCCTCGCTGCACGACGTCGTCGCGCACAACGGCCCGTTCGGCGCCGCCGAGCTGGAGCGCCTCGCGATCGGCACGGTGACCGCGCTCGCGGCCATCCACGAGGCCGGCATCGTGCACCGCGACTTCAAGCCGAACAACGTCATGCTGGCCTCCGACGGGCCGCGCGTCGTCGACTTCGGCATCGCCCGCACGGTGAACTCCCAGGAGAGCGCCGTCACCGCGACCGGGATGGTCGTCGGGACGCCCGGCTACCTGGCGCCCGAGCAGCTCACCGGCGCGGCGCTCACCCCGGCCGTCGACATCTTCGCCTGGGCGGCGACGATGGTGTTCGCCGGCACCGGCACCTCGCCGTTCGAGGCCGAGACGCTGCCGGTCATCATCAACCGGATCCTCAACGAGGAGCCGGACCTGTCGGCGCTGCCCGCCGGGCAGCTGCGCGACCTCGTCGGCCGCTGCCTGTCCAAGGACGCCGGGCTCCGCCCGACCGCGGCGCAGCTGCTGCTGAACCTGCTGAACTCGGCGGGCGCGGCGCCCGCGAACGCCGCCGGCGACTCCGAGGAGCTGCTGAACCAGGGCACCCGGATCGCCGCGCAGCTCCCCGCGCCGCCGCCGGTGCCGCAGGCCCGGCAGGGCTTCGCGCAGGGCCCGCCGCAGGCCGGGCCGGGGCAGAACCCGCCCCCGCACATGATCACTCCGCCGCCGATGGCGATGAACCAGGGCGGCTACCAGCCGGCGTACCCGCAGCAGGGCGCCGGGGGCTTCGGCGGCGGCCCGCCGACCCCGCCGCCGGTCTACCAGGGCGCGCCGGGCCCCTACCAGGGCTCCCCGACGGGCCCGCCGATGCCGATGAACCAGGGCGGCTACCCGAGCGCCGGCGGGCCGGGCTTCGCGCCGCCGCTGCAGCGGCCCCCCGCGCCGAAGTCCAACACCGGCCTGTTCGTCGGCCTCGGCTGCGGCCTGCTGGCGCTCATCGTGGTGATCGTCGTGATCATCCTGGTGATCGTCGGCAGCAAGTCCGACGACCCCGACCCCACGCCGACCGGCGGCTACACCTACTCGCCGTCGTCGGGGGCCTCGGCGCCGATGACGATGAGCGGCGGCGGCCTGCTCGGCATCTACACCGGCACCGGCAACCAGCCCGGCACCTCCGACGTCAACGCCCGGACCTTCACGCCGAAGTTCTACCTGACCGGCAGCACGGGCTCGGCGTTCTACTACTACAGCTCCTCCACCCACATCACCTGCATGACGCGGCTGGCGCTGCTGCCGTCGTCCAGCTCCGACACCCGGAAGATCTACCGGGAGACGGCGATCTCCTCGAACGCCTCGCAGTGCGCCAACGGCTACGTCACGTTCATCATCACGCCCGGCTCCTCCTCGCTGCGCTGGGAGTGGCGGCAGAACTCCGAGAGCGACGGCTCGGCGGAGGCGTACGGCACGGTGAGCAAGCAGTAGCACGGCAGCAGAACGGCCGGCGGACCGGGGCCCCGCGCGCACGCGCCGGGCCCCGGTCCCGTTCGGCGCCCCCCGCCCCCGAAGGAGCCCCATGCCCGACCCGACCCCGTTACGCGAAGGCGACCCGCGGACGCTCGGCCCCTACCGGCTGACCGGCCTGCTCGGCGAGGGCGGCCAGGGCTCGGTGTTCCTCGGCGAGGACGAGCCCGGCGCGCGGGTGGCGGTGAAGCTGCTGCACGCCCGGTTCAGCGGCGACCAGCGGGCCCGCGCCCGGTTCGCCGCCGAGGTCGCCGTCGCGCGGCGCGTCGAGCCGTTCTGCACGGCCCGGCTGCTGGACTCCGACATCGAGGGCGACCGCCCGTACCTGGTCAGCGAGTACATCGACGGCCCGTCGCTGGCGCAGGTCCTCGCCGCGCACGGCCCGCGCCGCGGCGCCGACCTCGACCGGCTCGCCATCGGCACGATGACGGCGCTCGCCGCCATCCACGAGGCGGGCGTCGTGCACCGCGACTTCAAGCCCGGCAACGTGCTGCTCGCCCCCGACGGGCCGCGCGTCATCGACTTCGGCATCGCCCGCGCGCTCGACGCGACCGGGACGCTGAGCAGCGCCGCCGTCGGCACCCCCGCCTACATGGCGCCCGAGCAGATCTCCGGCGCCCCGACCGGCCCGGCCGCCGACGTGTTCGCCTGGGGCGTCACGATGGTGTTCGCGGCCTGCGGGCGGCCCGCGTTCGGCAACGACACGATCCCCGCGGTCACGCACCGCATCCTGAACGCCCCGCCCGACCTCGGCCGCACCCCCGAGCCGCTCCGCTCCCTCGCCGCCGACTGCCTCGCCAAGGACCCGGCGCTCCGCCCGACCGCCCAGCAGGTCCTCGTCCGGCTGCTGACGCTGGCGGGCGGCCTGCGCGGCGCCGCGCCCGCCGACGTCCTCGGCCGGGGCGCCGAGGCCGCGGTGACCGGCACCCTGAACATCGCCCGCCCGGACGCCCCGGCCGGTCCGGCGGCCGCCTTCCCGCCGCCCCCGCCGCCCGCCGCGTCCACCCCGCCCCCGGCGGCCGTCCCGCTGCCGCCGCCCGGCGGCCCCACCACTCCCCCGCCGGGCGCCCCGCCGTTCCGGCCGTCCTGGCAGACCGTCCCGCAGGGCGCCGGGAGGCCGCCCGGCGGGCGCGTCCCGCGCGGCGTGCTGGTCGCCGGGAGCGCCGCCGCCGTCCTCGCGCTGGCCGCCGGCGGGGGCCTGTTCGCCCTCTACCAGAGCGGCGGCGGGAATCCCGACGACCGGGCCACCACCGCCACGGTCCGCGACGGCGGCACCCTGCGGATGGCGGCGAGCCCGTCCTACGCCTCCAGCGACGCCATCGACCCGGCGCACGCCTTCGACACCCTCGCGCGGCTGGCGTCCAAGCAGCTCTACACCGGCCTCGCCGAGATCGACGCGAGCGGCGCGGTGGTGAACCGCGCCGCCGCGTCCATCACCACCCCGGGCGGGCAGGGCTGCCGCGTCTGGACGGTCCGGGTGCGGTCCGGGACGACCTTCAGCGACGGCGAGAGGGTCGACGCCGCCGCGTTCGCCCGCGGCTGGAACCGCAGCGCGCAGAACAAGGACGCCGACAGCACCGCCGTCTTCCAGATGACCGGCATCGAGGGCTACGCCGACGTCGAGTCCGGCAAGGCCACCGCGCTGAGCGGCGTCCAGGCGTCCGGCGACACCCTGACGGTGCGGCTCAGCGCGCCCGACTGCGAGTTCGACCGGCGCCTCGCCGACCCCGCCTTCTACCCGGCGCCGACCAGCGCGGGGGCGCCGAACAACATCGAGTTCAACCGCCGCCCGATCGGCAACGGCCCGTTCAAGGTCGGGAGCTACTCGACCGGCACGCAGCTCGCGCTCGTCCGCAACGACGCCTGGGGCTTCGGGCGCGCGCGCCTGGACGGCGTCCGCGTCACGCTGACGGCGACCGGCGGCGACCGGTCCGCCGCGCCCGGCGCCTACGACTGGACGGCCCTGCAGTCCACGCAGCTCGGGCAGGCCGCGCCCGCCGGGACGCGGCAGGTCTCGCGCGCCGCCCCCTACCAGCGGATGCTGATCCCGCTCGTGCGCTCGGGCGTGATGACGAACGTGCACGCCCGCGAGGCGGTGTCGTACGCGCTGGACCGCGGCGAGCTCAACAAGGCGGCCTACGGCGGCCGGTACCGGATCGCGCACGGGATCGTGCCGGCCGCCGTCAAGGGCTTCGGCGCGCCCGGCCGCTGCCCGTCCTGCGACGCCCCCGACACCGAGAAGGCCAAGGAGGCCGCCCAGGCGGCCGGGCTCGCGAGCGGCACGAAGATCGACCTGTTCATCCGCGGCGAGCAGACGCAGACGGCCCTCGGCAACGCCGTCGCCCGGCGGCTCCGCAGCGTCCTCGGCTGGGAGGTGAACGTCCGCTCCTACGAGACCGCCAAGCTCACCGACTTCACCAAGGCGATCACCGCGAAGGACGCGAACGGCCTGGCGCTGCTCGGCTGGGGCCCCGACTACCCGAGCGGCGCGTCGATGCTGGCGTCGCTGCTCGGCGGCGGCGCCGGCAACACCTCCAACTACGGGGGCTGGACGAACGCCGACGTCGACCGGCTGCTGACGGACGCGCGGACCGCCGCGGCCACCCGCGCCGAGCAGGACGCCAAGGCCCTCCAGGCCGAGAAGATCGCGCTGGACCAGTACGCGCTGATCCCGCTGCTGGACTACACCTGGAACGGCTTCGCCGGCACGGGCTTCACCGGCCTGGCCTTCGACTACGACGGCGACCCCACCCTCGCCGCCACCGCCGCCACCCGCTGACCGGGCGGTCGGGCGGCGGGTCGGGCGGCGGGTCGGGCGGCGGGTCAGGCGGCGGGGAGGCGGACGGTGACGACGAGGCCGCCGCCGCTCCGCGGCGAGGCGTGGACGATGCCGCGGTGGGCGTTCACCACCGACCGGACGATCGACAGCCCGAGCCCGGCGCCCTTGGCCGACTCGACGCGGTCGGCGTTCAGCCGCCGGAACGGCTCGAACAGCCGGTCCACCTCGTAGGCGGGCACCACCGGGCCGGTGTTCTCCACCTGGACGGTGGTGACGCCGTCCAGCACGCCGGTGCGCACCCACACCTCGCCGCCGTCGTCGTTGTGCTTGATCGCGTTGTCGACCAGGTTGGCGACCAGGTGCTCCAGCAGGACCGGGTCGCCGAGCGTGGCGCCCGAGGCGAGCTCGGGGCGGACGGCGACGTCGTGCGGCTGCTCGCGGCGCCGCATGTGCTCCAGCACGGCGGTGGCGACCTCGGCGACGTCCACCCGGACGCGGGCGGTGAGCTCGCGCTCGCTGCGGGCGAGCAGCAGCAGGCCCTCGATCAGCCGCTCGTGGCGGGCGTTGGTGGCCAGCAGGGTGCGGCCGACGGTGCGCAGGTCGTCGGAGACCTCGGGGTCGCCGAGCGCGACCTCCAGCAGCGTCCGGTTGATCGCCAGCGGGGTGCGCAGCTCGTGCGAGGCGTTGGCGACGAACCGGCGCTGGGAGTCGAACGCCTGGCCGAGGCGCTCCAGCATCGCGTCGAAGGTGTCGGCCAGCTCCTTGATCTCGTCGTCGGGGCCCTGCAGCGCGATCCGCTCGTGCAGGGTGCTCTCCGACAGCCGGCGCGCGGTCGCGGTGACCCGCTGGAGCGAGCCGAGCGCCCGGTCGGCGACGAAGTAGCCGAGCACCAGGGCGATGATGCCGACGCCGGCGAGGGCGACCAGGGAGCGGCTGACGAGCTGCCGCATCGCCAGGTCCTTGATCGCGGCGGGGTCGATGATGTCGCCGCGGGGGGTCTGCACCACGTAGCCGGGCGGGAAGACGCTGTCCAGGATGCTGCCGACCAGCAGGTAGGTGACGAACAGCAGCAGGCCGCCCGCCATGAAGAACAGCAGGCCGTACAGGACGGTCAGCCGCAGCCGCAGGCTGACGCGGCCGGGCAGCGCCTTGACGTCGGAGAGGAAGCCGCCGCCGTCGGCCGGGCGCCGGCCCTGGCCGGGCGCGCCGGCCGGCACGGGCTGCGTGGCCTGCACCCCCGGCGA
>NZ_JAIBOA010000039.1 GCF_019458805.1 Actinomadura parmotrematis | reverse complement strand
GGCGCGGGTGGCCGTGTGCGCGGGTGGCCGTGTGCGCGGGTGGCCGTGTGCGCGGGTGGACCGCGGGCGCGGACGGACCGCGGGCGCGGACGGACCGCGAGGGCGAACGGACCGCGAGGGCGGGCGGGAGGCGGGGGTGGGTGGGTCGTTGGAGTGGGCGGGGATGGGGGCGGGTGGGGCGGCGTCAGGGGGTGAGGATGACCTTGCCGGTGATGGTGCCCGATTCGGCCAGGCGCAGGGCGTCGGCCGCCTCGGCGAGGGGGAGGCGGGCGGCGATCTGCGGGGTGACGTGCCCCTCGGCCATCGCCTGGAGGACGGCGGCCAGATCGTGCCGCAGCCGGGCGCGGAAGCGACGCTTGGCGAGGCCGCGGCCGGCCCAGATGTTGTAGAAGCCCGCACGGCGCCGGTTGGGCAGCGCGTTCCACATCCAGGTCCGGGCCAGGATCTTGAGGACCGGCAGTTGCTTGGAACCGGTGTCGTCCCGCGTGGCGGCGCTCCCGTACGCGACCAGGGTGCCGCCGGGCGCGAGCAGCCGCCACGAGTCGAGCACGCTGGGCATGCCGAGGTGGTCGAAGACGGCGTCGACGCCGTCCGGGGCCAGCTCGCGCACGGCCGCGGGCACGTCGGCGCGGTAGTCGATCGGGACGGCCCCGAGGTCGCGCAGCCGGTCGTGATGGCGCGGCGAGGCGGTACCGATCACCCGGGCGCCGGCGAGGACGGCCAGTTGCACGAGGGTGGAGCCCACCCCGCCGTTGGCGCCGTGCACCAGGACCGTCTGCCCCGCCTGGACGCGAGCCCTGCGATGCAGCATCTGCCAGGCGGTGATGCCGTTGACGACGACGGTCTCGGCCTCGTCCGGCGCCACGCCGTCGGGCACCGGCACCACGTCGGCGGCCTCGACCAGCACGTGGCTGGCCCAGCCGCCCACCTTGGTCAGCACCGCCACCCGCCGTCCGGCAAGGCCGGCGTCCACACCGGTTCCGGCGGACCCGACGATCCCGACCAGGTCGTAGCCGGGCACGAACGGGAACGGCGGCTGGTCGTAGTAGCGGCCGCGGCGCATCTGCTGCTCGGCGAAGGACACGCCGGTCGCCTCCATCCTGATCACCACCTGGCCCGCGCCGGGCACCGGCACCGGCCCTGACCGCACCTGCAGGCCGTCCGGCTGCACGACGCCGGGAAGCACGATCTCGGTAAGGCGATCGGTCGCCATGGCACTCACCCTTCTCCGTTATTGATCCTTACTTTTGTTATACCTTCTAACTCCAGTATGATCAGCTCACCGCAGCGGTGTCAAGGGCGGCGGTGTCGAGAGAGGAGCCCACCGACGTGAGCGAGGCCGTCCGGAGCCCCCGGGAGCGCTACCGCCGGCAGGTGCGGGAGGAGATCAAGACCCTCGCCTGGGAACAGGTCGCCACCACCGGCGCGTCGGCCCTGTCGCTGAACGCCATCGCCAAGCGGATGGGCATGAGCGGCCCCGCTCTCTACCGTTACTTCGGCAGCCGCGACGAGCTGATCACCGAGCTCGTCCTCGACGCCTACCGCGATCTGTCGGGAACGTGCAGGACCGCCGCCGACGGTCCCACCGCGCCCGAGGCCAGGCTGAGCGCCGTCGCGACCGCCCTGCGCACGTGGGCGCTGGACGCGCCGCACCGCTACCTGCTGATCTTCGGCACGCCGGTACCCGGTTACGCCGGTCCGCCCGAAGCGACCGAGATCGCCGCCGAACTCATGTCCGTACTGCTCAACGCCTTCGCGGGTGAGGAGTCAGCGGGAGAAGCGGGCGCGAAGGCAAGCGCAGAGAAGAATGCCAAGGCGCCCCCGGAGGCGCCCCCGGAGACGGGCGCGGAGACGGACGCGGAGACGGGCGCGGAGACGGGCGCGAAGGCAGAGGCGAAGGCGGGCGCGCAGATTGGCGCAGCGAGTGACGGGGGCTCGGGCTGGGATGCCGCCCGCGCGCTGGAGAGCCACCTCGCCGGCCACCGCACCTGGGTGCCCGACAGCGGTGCTTCCGAGGCGGCACTCCGCCGCGCGCTCACCTTCTGGACGCGTCTCCACGGCGTCATCAGTCTGGAGGTCGCGGGTCACTTCACCGGCATGGGCTTCGACCCGGCGCTGCTCTACGCCGCCGAGACCGAGGCGGCCGTTCACCCCGCGCAGGCCACGCGAGACACCTGAGTCCTGCCGGTGGGACTGGACATTGGTCGGCGGTCGCGGCACTAGCCAGTGGCCGCAACACCGACCGGCGGGCGCAACACCGACCGGCGGACGCGGTACCGATCAGCGGTCGCGCTGCCGACCGGCGGTCGCGGTGCCGACCGGCGGGCGCGATACCGACCGGCGGACGCGGTACCGATCAGCGGTCGCGGCGCCGACCAGGGGGCGCAGCGCCCATCGACGATCGCGGTATCAATCAGCAGTCGCAGTGCCGACCAGTGGTCGCGGTGTTGGCCGGAAGGCGCGGCACCGACCGACGGGCGCAGTGTCGACCGACGAGCGTAGCGCTGGTCGGCGATGGCGGCGCCGAGCAGTGGGCGTAGTGCTGGGCGCGGAGGGTGCGGTGCTGATCAGCGGTTGTGGTGCTGGCTGGAGTGGTCGAGGTGCCGGATCGGAGGGAGGGAGGAGGCGCTGGTCAGTGTGGGTGGGGGGTGGGGTTCGGGGGGTCGGCGTCATGTTGCGGTGATGCGGGCGAGGCCGCGGGTGGGGGCTGGGGAGCGGGGGGTGCGGTTCTGCGGGCGGAGATCCGCTCGCCGGTCCAGAGCAGGAGGGCGCCCGAGGCCAGGGCGGCGCCCAGCGCGCAGACGCCGTGCCAGCCCGCGTGCGTCCACACCGCCGACGCCAGCGCCGAGCCCATCGCGCCGCCCGCGAAGTGCGAGGTCAGCAGGGCGGAGTTGAGGCGGTTCCGCACTTCCGGCCGCAGCGCGTAGACGACGTTCTGGTTGCTGATCAGGACCGCCTGCTGGGCGAGGTCCAGGACGAGGACGCCCACCACGAGCCAGGCGAGGACGTGCCCGCCCACGCCCAGGGGCAGCCACGAGACCGCCATCAGCACCGCGCCGACGCCGGTCGTCCACTGGACGAGCCCCCGGTCGGCGAAGCGTCCGGTGACCGTGGCCGCCAGCGAGCCCACCACGCCGACCAGGCCGAACAGTCCGATCCCCGCCTCCGACCAGGTGTAGGGCGGGCGGGCCAGCAGGAAGGTCAGGGACGTCCACAGGGTGGTGAAGGACGCGAACGACAGGGCCGCGGTCCCCGCGCGCCAGCGCAGCACCGGCTGCTCGCGGAACAGCGCCAGCGTCGAGCGGAGGAGGGCGGGGTAGCGGAGGCCGCCCTCGTTGCGCAGCGCGGGCAGGAAGATCCGCAGCAGGACCGCCAGGAGCGCCATCAGCGCCGCGTTCACCCAGTACACCGTCCGCCAGCCGCCGAGCTCGGCGAGGCCGCCGGAGGCGGTGCGGGCGAGCAGGATGCCGAGGAGCAGGCCCGTCATCACGGTCCCGACGACCTTGCCGCGCTCCTCGGGGGCCGCCAGCGTCGCCGCGAACGGGACGACGATCTGCGCGCCGACCGAGGCCAGCGCGGTGAGGGCGGTCCCGGCCAGCAGGACCGGCCCGCTCGGCGCGGCGGCCGACACCAGGAGGAACAGCGCGGTCGCCGCGTAGAGGGAGACGACCAGCCGCCGGCGTTCCAGCAGGTCGCCGAGCGGGACGAGCAGGAACAGCCCGCCGCCGTAGCCGATCTGGGCGACCGTCACGATGAGCGCGGCCTCGCCCGTTCCGAGGTGCAGTTCGCGGCCGATGAGGTCGAGAAGCGGCTGGGCGAAGTAGTTGCTCGCCACCGACAGGCCGGTGGCGACGGACATGAGCAGCAGCAGACCCCGGCCGAGACGGGAGGAACCGGTCATCACCCGCTCACCTTGCCGCCCGTACCCGGCGCCGTCCAATCGGCCGTTCCGGTGAGCCTTCCGCGGGGGCGGAGCGGGGCCGGTCCCGGCGCGGCGCGTCCCCGTCGAGGCCAGGGCCAGGGCCGAGGCTGGGAGGCCGCCGCCAGCACGACGGGGCGGCGCCCCCTCGCGGTGAGCGAGGGGGCGCCGCGTCCAGCGGTCTTCCGCGAGTTCACGCGAGGTCGGCCGTTTCGGCCGTTTCCGGGGCGGCGGCGCGGTCGCGGCGGAGGCGCAGCAGCGGCACCACGTTGAAGGCCAGCCCGACGACCGCGACGGCGGTCACCAGGTTGATGCCCGGGTGGAAGGCGGCGAAGTCCGAGCCGCCCGAGCCGCCCGCCACGAGGGCGGTGACGACGGCGAGGACCAGCGCCGTCCCGACCTGGCCGGACGACTGGACGAGGCCGGACGCGAGGCCCTGCTCGTCGTCGTCGATGCCGTCAGTCGCCTGCGCCATGATCGAGCTGAAGCCGAAGGCGAACCCGCCGCCGAGCAGGATCATCGTCGGCAGCACCGTGAACGCGTAGTGCGGCGCGTCCCCGGCGGTGGCGAGGAACCAGACGTAGCCGAGGCTGAGCGAGGTCATCGAGGCGATGATCGGCACCGCAGTGCCGTAGCGGTCGATGAGCCGGCCGGTGAACGGCGACCCGAAAGCGACGATCAGGCCGGCGGGCAGCAGCGCCATCGCCATCCGCAGCGGCGACCAGTGCAGCACGTCCTGCAGGTAGAGGGTCATCATGAACTGGAAGCTCAGGTAGGAGCCCATGAGCGCGACGAGGCTGAGGTTGGCGCGGACGACCGAGCCGACCCGCAGGATGCCGAGCCGGATCAGCGGGTGCCGCACCCGCCGCTCGGTGACGACGAACCCGGCGAGCAGCGCGACGGCGAGGACGATCGAGCCGAGCGTCAGCGGGTCGAGCCAGCCGCGGTCCGGCGCCGACACGACGGTGTAGACGGCGAGCAGCATGCCGCTGGTCAGGGTGGCGGCGCCGGCGAGGTCGTGGCCGCCCTCCTCGGCCCGCGCGTCCTTCGGGATCAGCCAGTAGCCGGCGACGAGCGCGGCGATGGCGAGCGGCACCGGGATGAGGAAGTTCCAGCGCCAGCCGAAGCTGGTGAGGAGCCCGCCGAGGATCAGCCCCGACGAGTAGCCGCTCGCCCCGAAGACCGAGAAGACCGAGAGCGCCCGGTTGCGGGCGGGGCCCTCCTGGAAGGTGGTGGTGAGGATGGACAGGGCGGTCGGCGCGGTGAACGCGGCGGCCAGTCCCTTGAGGAAGCGGGTGGCGATGAGCAGCGTGCCGTCGTCGACCAGGCCGCCGACCAGGGACGCCGCGGCGAACACCGCGAGGGCGGTCAGGAAGACGCGGCGGCGGCCGAGCAGGTCGGCGGTGCGGCCGCCGAGGAGCAGCAGCCCGCCGTAGCCGAGGACGTAGCCGTTGACGATCCACTGCAGGGACGTGGTGGACAGGCCGAGGTCGGTGCCGATGGACGGCAGGGCGACGCCGACCATCGACACGTCCAGCCCGTCCAGGAAGAGGACGGCGCAGAGCACCGCGAGGACTCCCCAAAGCCCGGGGGTCCAGCGCTGCTCGGCCGGCGCGTCGGCCGGCTCGCGGATGGCGGGGGAGGTCTCTGTGAGGGTCACGTCGGAGGACAGTACATGCACACGCATTCAATGCACAAGCATTAAATTCTGCAGAATTTAATTCGCGTGCATCCGATGCGCGCGCCTGGTACGATCCGCCGCATGGACACCGGTGAGGACCTGGTGGGTCGCTGGCGGTCGCTCGCGACCTGCTACAACGCGATCGCCTGCCACCTCGACCGCGCGCTCGGCGAGGCCCACGGCCTCACCATGAGCGAGTTCGAGACCCTCGACCGCCTCGTCTCCGCGGGCTGTGAGAAGCGCCGCATGCAGGAGCTCGCGGGCGACATGTACCTGAGCCAGAGCGCGCTGTCGCGCACCGTGGCCCGCCTGGAGAAGGCCGGCCTCGTCGAGCGCGGCATGTGCGAGTCCGACCGCCGCGGCGTCTTCGTCAACATCACCGCCGCCGGCCGCACCCGCCACGCCGAGGCCCACCGCACCCACCTCGCGGTCCTCGCCGGCCACCTCGCCGGCGCCCCGGAACCCGCGACCGCCTGACGCCGCCCGCCCTGCGGCGCGTTTTGCGGCATTGCCGGAAGTCGTCACTTAATACCGGTTTCTACTCGCTTTCTGCATGATTCATCCTTCTTGATCCGAAACGCACGGATTCACCGGCACGAGCGCCTTCCGCGCATCCCCGAACGCGCCTTCGCGTCCATGAAGATCGCAAGAACCTCGCACCAATCCCGCAGACCCGGCAAGATTTCCGAAATTCCCCACCCCGCCCGGCGAGAAGCGTGCAAGGAGTCCGGCCGGCGCCGTCGCGGGGAAGGACGGGAACGCGTCCCGCGAACGCCGATCACGATCTCCGCCCGAGGCCGCCGGGGCCCCGATCCGCCCGTTCCGGCAGGGACAGCGCAGGGTCGAAGGAGTACACTCGAAGTGCGAAGGGGCGGCGCCGGCACGCCGCGCAGGCCGGTCCCGCCCGCCCTTCGCCGCGCAGGGGAAATCCCCCGGCGGAGGGGAACTTCCGGCGGTGCCGCGCCGTCCAACCGGCACATCGGGCATTTGCGCGCCGGCAACGCCCACCATCGGCCGATCTTCACCCGGCCTTTACCCGACTCAGATCCGGTACGCTCGTCCGGCGATCGCCGCAGGGGCAATACACGAAGGTGGAAACAGCGCGCCGCGGGTACTGCGGCGTATCCGGGATGCTCGACCTCGGCAGCAAGGGAAGCGACGGCTCATGTATGACCTGATCATTGTCGGCGGGGGCATCATCGGGTGCAGTGTCGCGGAATGGTCGGGTGCGGGGTTCGCGCGGATCTGCGTCGTCGAGCAGGACCCGAACACGGTCACCGAGGGGACGTCGGCGGCCGCCGCCGGCGGCGTCACCCCCTTCCTCGGCGACCACTGGGCCGGGGGGCTCGGCGCGATGGCCGCCCGCAGCCGCGACCTGTACCGCGGCTGGGTGAAGCGGGTCGGCGCCAAGGCGGGCCGTCCCCTGCACGTCCGGCACACCGGCCTCCTCCAGCTGGCGATCGACGACGTCGAGACCGACCGGCTGCAGAACAAGGTGCTGCCCCACCTCGACGCCTGCGGCGTGGACGCGACGATGCTGACGGGCGACGAGGCGCGCCGCCGCGAGCCGCTGCTCGGCCCGGAGGTCCGCGCGGCCCTGGAGCAGCCCGCCGACCTGGCGGTCGAGCCGATGCGGATCATGGACGCGCTGCACCGCGCGCTGCGGGCCGACGACCGCGTGGAGATCGTCTACGCGCGGACGGCGGCCGTGGCGGCGGCGGGCGGCCGCGTCGAGGTCGTCCTCGCCGACGGCCGCACCCTGCACGGCGAGCGCGCCGTCGTCGCGGCCGGCCACCGCAGCGGCGGCCTGCTGGAGCGCCACGGCGTCCCCGCGCAGGTGTTCCAGGCCGTGAAGGGCCAGATCCTGGACATGCGGGTGCCGCGCGGCGGCGCCCCCCGCTACCTGTCCGACATGGTCACCCACGAGTCGGGCGACGAGCGGGTCGTGTTCGTCACCCCCTACCGCGGCGACCGGCTCGCCGCCGGGGCCACCTTCGAGCGGCACGAGACCGACCCGCGGCCCGTCCTCACCAAGGCCCGCGATCTGATCCTGCCCAACCTGCGCCGCGCCCTGCCCCGGGTCGCCGACTACGAGATCGTCGGGTCCCGCGCCGGGATGCGCCCGCGCACCCTCGACGACATCCCGCTCGTCGGCTTCGTCGACCCCGACCGGCGGATCCTCGCCGCGACCGGCCACAGCGGCCTCGGCCTCACCCTCGCGCCCCGCACCGCGCAGCTCGTCGCCGGGCTGCTGGAGGACCGGGCGCCGCTCGGCGCCGACGACCGCGCCGACCTCGCGCTCTGCGACCCGCAGCGGTTCGCGGCCGGCGCGTCGGCCTGACTCAGCCCGGCCCGGCGGCGCCGTCCCGCCGGGCGGCCGCGCCCGCGAGCATCGCGACGGTGTCGAGGGCGAGCTGGTCGCGGACCCGCGCGACCAGCGCGTCCCACTGGCGGGTGAGGCCGTGCACCCGGTCGACGGCGTCCCAGAGCGGGACGAGCTCCGGCCGGATCCGCGCCGCGGGCATCCAGTGGTGCAGCACGTGCCCGACGAGCGGGCCGACGTGCCGCAGCGTCCGGTCCGGCGGCGCGGAGCCGAGCCCGGCGCGCCCGAGGATCGTCTCGACGGTGCCGAGCAGCCAGTCGTGCAGCGCCAGGTCCTCCACCAGGTCCAGCAGGTCGGCGGCGCCGTGGCCGGGCACCGCGAGCCGCACCAGGCGGGTGCCGTCCCGCAGGACGGTGAAGCGGAAGAGCGGCTCGCCGTCCTCGACCGCCCACCGCCACGACCCGCGCGGCGCGCGGAGCGGCAGCCGCCCGTCGAGCAGCGGTGAGCCCTGCACCCGGTCCATCACCTGCTCGGCGATGGAGCCGAGCGCGATGCCGCGGGTGCCGCCCTCGGCCTCGGCGAAACCGGCCGCCGCGTCGCGCAGGTCCACCCGGCCGAGGCACTCCACCACGCCGGGGCGGCCGAGGTAGTGCGACCACGGCAGCCGGTACCCGGCCCGCGACCGGACGAGCGTGGCGGACGAGCACACCTGCAGGACCCGCCCACCGGTGATCGTCGCGCGGGACGTGACGGTGCCGACGCCCTGCACGCGCCGCCCCCGCGCCGACGGCACGGCGCAGTCGACCCCGGTGAGCGGCGCGGGCGAGACCGCGTAGGCGCGCGGCCGGCCGGCGTGGCGCACCTGCTCGCCGGGCACGAGGCGCAGCACGGCCGACGCCTCCTCCAGCGACACCTCGGTGGAGTGGCGGACGAAGCCGGTGCGGATCTCGCCGATGGCGAGGGCGCCCTCAGAGGTCGTCGGTGAAGACATGCGCGACCCTCCGCACGAGCTCGTCGGGGACGTCCACGCCCTCCCGGGACGCCTGCTCGGCGACCTGCGCGCGCACCACCGGGTCGACGGCGACCTGCCCGAGGATCAGCCGGACGGCCGCCTCGACGTCGGCGAACCGGGTCTCCAGCAGCGTCATCGTGCGGTAGGCGGTGAAGGGGTGGGCCCGCTCGGCGAGCCGGACCACCGGCGGCAGGTCGCCCCACTCGGCCGGGTAGGGGCCGTCCCAGCGCTCGGGGACGACGACCGCCCGGCCCTCGTCGCGGAGCACGCCGAGCCGCAGCAGCTGCCACACCGCCGACAGGAACGCGCACGACCAGAGCCGACCGCCGTCGGTCTCGCTCCACAGCTGCACGTCCAGGCAGATCGAGTGCAGGCGGACGTCGTTCTGGCGTGGCGGTTCCCAGCGGCGCGGCGCGGCCATGGCCTCGCTCGGCCGGTGCGGCCGCGCCATGCCCTCGCTGTTGGTGAGCCAGCCGGACGCGCGCGCGGGCGGGCGGGTGCCGTCGGTGCCCGGCGGCGGGTCGGGGGTGACGCGTTCCAGCACCAGCTCGGCGGGCGAGACGCCGCCGGCGTCCGCGCACGCCGACTCGCGGGCGAGGTAGTCGATGGTGAGGCCCGCGGCCGCGGCGGCCTCCACCAGCTCGGGGATCAGGTCGGCGGGCTTGCGGACCGCGCTGAAGTACTCGTCGACCATGAAGCAGGTGCTGACCCGCCGGGCGGCGTGCCGGGACCGCACGAACTCCGCCCAGGGCGCGATCCCGGCGAAGTAGCGGCGCAGCGCGTCGGGGCCGGCGAGCAGGTCCTCCATGTAGAGGTGGCCGAGTTCGAGCGACAGGTGCGACCGGGGGACCCGCTCCACCCGGATCCGGTCGGTGAGCGCCTTCGCGTCGAGCTCGGGCACCGTCACGGCCGGCTCCACGTCTCGCCCGACTCGATGTCCTCGGCCAGCCGCGAGAACGCCTCCACGGTGCCGGCGTTGGCGAGGTTGTCGTAGACGTCGGCGTCGGTGAGGATCTGCTCGCGCCACTGCAGCACCGGGTCCAGCGGGATGCTGGAGATCACGAAGCTGCGGCCGAGGCCGAGCTGGATCGCCCGGTCGTTGAGGTCGGAGTTCACCCGCCGCAGCCACGTCTGCTGGGTGGCCTGCAGGCCCCGCGCCGCCGCGTCGTCGGGGCTGATGACGGCGGTGCGCACGAACCGGATCGCCTCCAGCAGCGAGCCCTTCCGGTGGCCGTGCTCGGCGGCGAACTGCACGAGGCCGCTCTTGCCGTGGACGAGTCCCGCGGCTGCCGTGATGTGCTGCCGCGTCCAGCGGTGGAACACGAGCCAGCGCGCCTCCATCCGGCGCGCCAGCTCGGGGTCGGCGGTCGCGGTGAGGAGCATCTCGGCGGCGTGCGAGCGGCCCGCGCTGAGGTCGACGATGACGTGGTCGAACTCCTCGTCGAGCCGGACGAGGAGCTTGACGCACCGGTGCAGGACGTCGGTGTCCATGGTGAACTCGCCGCCGCCGAGGTCGCCGGGGAACAGCACGAGCCGGCCGGTCGCCGCGGGGCGCGCGCGCAGCGAGCGGCGGCTGCTCGCCGCCCACACGTCGACGCGCTCGGGCTCGGCGACGTCGCCCTGCAGGTACCGGTGCAGGCCGCCGCTCGCCACACCGTGGTCGATCCCGGCGATCCCGAAGATCGCGCCGGAGGTCGGGGAGCCGAAGTCGAAGTCCAGGTAGCAGGTGTCGTGGCCGCGCAGCGCCCGCCGGTAGGCGACGTTGCACGCCGTCACCGACCGGCCGGTGCCGCCCTTGTCGGACGTGGCGATGACGAGCATGTCAGCCGGCCCCCCGGTCGGCCCGGCGCCGCGCCACCTCGAGCTTGTCGAGCGCCTCCAGGGCGCTCATCGACAGCCCCATCGACGTGCCGGGCGACGCGCTGACGATCTCGCGGCAGCGGTTCAGCCGGCTGCGCACCCGGTCGAGCTCGGCGCGCAGGTCGCCGGTCACCCCGACGGGGGTGCCGAGCAGCTCCTGGTCGAAGCGGCGCTCGGCCTCGCCGAGCAGCTCCCGCGCCCGGCGCAGCAGGTCCGAGCTCGGCGCCACCACGGTGCCGATGTGGTTCGCGGCCGCCACCAGGCACTCCACGATGCGCTCGGTGTAGTACCAGGAGGGGCGGTCCTCGGTCCCGCCGAGCATCGGGTACACCTGGCCCGGGTCGTCCCAGAGGCCGCCGCCGAGCTTGGACTCCATGCGCCGCCCGTCGAGGTGGGCCCACACCTCGTCGGCGAAGGCGACGGCGTCGTCGCGGAGCTCCTGGTTCTGCACGAGGGAGGAGAGGCGGAGCGCGCACTTGTAGAGCAGCGCCGAGTAGTCCGACAGCTCCCAGGCGAGCAGCGGCCCGCCGAGGTCGTCGCTGCTCGGCAGCGGGATGAGGGTGCCGGGCCGGTGCAGGCCGACCGCGACGGCGTCGTCCTCGGCGCGCCGCGTGACGCGGCCGCGCTGCCCGGCCTCCCGCAGGACCCGCAGGACGCGGCCGAGGTCGTCGCGGGTCGGCGGGTCGTTCGCCGGGCGGTTCTCCAGCGCCGACAGCACGATCGAGCTGACCAGCAGGGTGAAGTGGTCGGAGACCCGGCGGTCGTTGGTCCGCCAGGGCTGGTCCTCCAGCGGCCACTTGCCCTCGCCGTAGGTCGCGATGACCGCCCAGTACCGCTGGGTGATCTCCCAGCGGAGCCGCAGCGCCGCCGCCAGCCGCTGCTGCTCCTCGTTCAGCAGGCTGAGCCGCGCGGTGCGGGTGGAGAACAGGTCGGCGATGCCGTCCAGGGCGTTGATGGTGAAGTAGAGGATGGGGGCGGCGTGCGCGACGCCCTTGCGCTGCGCGGTGAGGCTCGGGACGTTCTCGACCTCGGGGGCGTCCTGCGCGATGCCCCAGGTCCAGCCGACCTCGAACAGTCGGTTGCGGTTGTCGAGCTCCTCGGTGTCGCTGGTGAAGCCGGCGGTGACGTCGCGGAAGGAGGCGCGGACGTCGGTCAGCCGGTTGTACAGGTCGTCGGTGATGCGGCGCGGCGCGTCGCCGGTCTGGTTGAGCGTGCGGATCAGCGCGAGGCCCTCGGGCGACTCGGGCGAGAAGATGTTGACGACGAAGCCGCGGAGCAGGCCCACCATCGCGGCCGTCAGCCGCCGGCTGGCGAGCTCCTCCAGCAGCTCCAGCCGCTTCAGCGTCTCGGCGCTGCGGACGGCGGTCCGGTAGTCGCGGGCGAAGGCGATCGCGCTCAGCATCAGCGTGACGCTCATGGAGCACGAGTCGGTCATGTCCATCTGCTGCTGCGCCTCGGTGGGCTCGGTGCCCTCCGCCGCGCTCAGGAAGTAGCTGCCGCCCGAGAACACCGGGCCGTCCGCCCCGTCGTACTCCTGGATGTGGCGGATGAGGACCTCCACGAGCCGGCGGGGGATCTCGAACTCGTCGCCGAGGCCGCTGAGGGCGGCGCGGATGTCCTCCTGCGTCTCGTCCGGCCGGCTGAGGCGGAACACGGTGGTGAACGAGGCCGGGTAGAGGATGGACAGCAGCAGTTCCGCGTCGCTGATGGAATTGCGGACCAGCCGGCCGTCCCAGTTCCATTCCCCGACCGTGTCGCCCGGCGGGACGGCGTAGGCGACGATGGACCGCCAGATCTCCAGGATCTCCTCGCGCGGCTCGATCCTCATGCTCTCGACCCCGCCTTCCGTCCGCAGACAAGGATCATTCCGGTATATCCGGGGCGGACGGGATCGGGACCGGAATCGAGCCGGTGGACATCCGGTTCCTCGACGTCCGACAGCGCGGCGCGGACGTCGTCCGCGTCGACGGCGACCGCGGGGAATTCCTGCGATCCGACCTTCCAGCCGCGCGAGTTCTCCATGAATGCCGCGGCGAAGGGCGCGCCGGGTTTCAGTGCCCGGATGAAACGCCTCACGGCCGTCTCGAACTCCGCCGTGCTGCCCGATATGGACTCGGCGACGAAGAACAGCGTCCCGACGTCCCAGCGGGCCGCCGGCAGCCGGAACACCGATCCGACGTCCGGCCGGGCGCGCCGCCGCATCTCCTCGCGCGGCCGGGCCAGCGCCGCGTGGTCGGGCGCCTCGGCGAGGACCTTCCAGAACGGATCCCACGTCACGGCGTACTCCTGCGTCTCCTGACGCAGCCAGGTGACGTTCGTCATCGAGTAGTCCAGCAGCTCCAGCCGCCCGCAGAACGGCAGCATCGCCAGGGCCGGGTACAGGTTGGCGCCGGTGCCGACATCGACACCGTGCAGCCCGCGCCGCCCCCGCAGGGCCCCGCCGAAGAAGTCGCGCACCCGGGCGAGAAATTCAAGATCGTTGGAATGCGGAATGAGATAGTTCTTCTCGAGGTAGGTATCGGGGTTTAGTCTGTTCCATTCGAAGTCGCGGTTGAAACCTGCACCCCATGGCCGATTTCGGCCAGACTCCGTCGGCACGGACATCAAGCCTGACTCCTCTAATGAAGATGCCTGGAACATTGTAGGAAGATATATGTCATCGCGCATCTCCCGGAAGCGCGGAGGACCGGAGGCGAGATGACATCCCTGTCGATCCGCGAACTGGACGAGACCGATGATCTGCACGCGGCGTGCCGCCTGTTCGACGGCATCTGGAAGTTCGAGCCGGGCGGCGACCCCCTTTCCGTCGAGGCCCTCCTGACCCTCAACCGCTGCGGCAACTACGTCTACGGGGCCTTTCACGGGGAGCGCATGGTGGGCGCGTCCGTCGGGATCTTCGGCCCGCCGCGGAGCCTCGGCATGTGCTCCTACATCACCGGCGCCGCGACGGCCGGGGCCGGTATCGGCCTCGCCCTGAAGCGCCACCAGCGGCGCTGGGCGATCGAGCGGGGCGTCGACCACATCTTCTGGACCTTCGACCCGCTGATCCGCCGGAACGCCCACTTCAACCTGGTCAAGCTCGGCGCCGCCGCCGAGCGCTACCACGTCGACTACTACGGCAAGATGCCCGACACCATCAACGGCGACGACGAGTCCGACCGGCTGCTCGCCGTGTGGCGGCTGGAGAGCCCCGGCGCCGTCGGCGCCGCGGGCCGGCCCGCCGCCGTCCCGGCCCCCGCGGACGCCGGCCTCCTGCTGGAGGACCGCGCGGACCGTCCCGTGCTGCACGACTCCCCTGCCACCACCCTCCTGCTCCAGATCCCCCACGACATCGAGAAGCTGCGGATCACCGATCCCGGGCTCGCCCGGGAGTGGCGGGTCGCGGTCCGCCACGCCCTCGGCCCCCTGCTGGCGGACGGGGGCGCGATCATCGGCTTCCACGACAGGATGAGCTACGTCGTCCGGAAAAAAGAGTGACCCATGCCGCAACCTCCTCGGGCACGGTCGGTGCTCACCACCAGCATGGTCGCCCGGCGGGTCAGCTTCGCGCTGCTGACCGGGGCCTTCACCCTCGGGATCAGCGCCCTGGCCCAGGGCGAACCGTTCTCCATCACCGCGATCACGCTGTCGGTGCTGCTCGGCGGCGTCACCCTGCTGACGCAGGTGCTCATCGACTTCGAGAAGGCGCTCGCCGGCGTCGACCAGGCGTTCGAGGACCGCTTCTCGCGCGCCTCGGAGTCGGCGCGGCTGCTCGACGCGGTCGGCGCGTCCGCCGTGGACGGACCGCTCGTCACCGAGCTGCTGGAGCGCGCCGCGCGGCTCGGGCCGGCGGTGCCGCCCCTGCTCAAGGACGTCGGCGAGACCGAGATCGTGCGCGCCTCGCGCTTCCTCGGCCAGCTCGTCACCGGCGAGGCCGTCTACGAGGACGGCGAGGACCGCGACTGGCTGCTGTCGCTGACCCGCAACGCCCGGCTGTCGATCGACGCGACGAGCACCACGACCGTGGACGGCCGCGGACCGAGCTTCGCCGAGGGCTTCTGGTCCAGCGACCTCGGCAACCGCTACCTGCAGGCGCAGAGCAACGCCGTCGTCCGCCGCAACGTCGAGATCCGGCGGCTCTTCATCGTCACCGACCCCGAGGAGTTCAACGGGCGGCTGTTCGCCTCCATCGCCGAGTCGCAGGAGAAGGCCGGCATCAAGATCCTCTCGCTGCCGCGCGAGCGGGTGCCGTCGACGCTGCGGCCGTCCCTGATCGACTTCATCCTGTTCGACCAGGTGCTCAGCTACGAGGTGATCCCCGCCCCGTCCTCGTCCCCGGCCCCCGAGTTCCTCAACACCCGGCTCATCCAGCGCCCCGAGCACGTCGCCGAGCGGCGCGCCTGCTTCGAGACCCTCTGGAACCTCGCCCTCGACCTCCGCAACGGCTGACCGTCCCACCGCGGGGGAACTCCTTCGGGCCGCATCGCCGCAGCTCAGGAGTGTTGCGACTGTCCCACGGTGTCCCAGCGCCCTCGTCCTCGCGGCTCCGTCCGGCTGTCATGGAGGCACGCCAGGGACGAACCCGGGCGGCACCGGAAAAGGGAGCTCACCGAGATGCAGTCGCGTATGCAGAACCCCGCCGTCGTCCTCCCGGACGCGATGCGGCCGATCCAGGAGATCTTCAAGGCCGCGCAGGGAGGCGGCGTCGAGGGGCAGATCCTGGAGCTCGTGCACCTGCGGGTCAGCCAGATCAACGGGTGCAGCGCCTGCGTGGACGGGGGCGTCAAGACGTCCCGCAAGGCGGGGGTGTCCGACGAGCGGCTCGCCACCGTCGCCGCCTGGCGCGAGGCCCCCTACTTCTCCGACGAGGAGCGCGCGGCGCTGTCGCTGGCCGAGGCCGCGACGCGCCTCGCCGACCGCCCCGACGCGGTGAGCGACGAGGTGTGGGACACCGCCGCCACCTACTTCGACGAGAAGCAGCTCGCCGCGATCGTCCTGACGATCGGCGTCACCAACATGTTCAACCGCCTCAACGCCGCCACCCGCCAGATCGCCGGCGCCTGGGGCTAGAGTCCCGCCGACCCGTCCATCACCCGCCGCACACCTGCCGAACGAGGAGACCACCATGAGCGAGACCACCGCGAAGTTCGACGGCTTCAGCGACGACGAGCGCGCCGCGATGAAGGAGCACGCCGCGGAGCTGAAGAGGACCGCGCGCCGCGCGCCCGCCAAGGCGAAGGCGGACGGCGAGGCCGACGTCCTCGCCAAGATCGCCGCGATGGAGCCGGCCGACCGCGCGCTCGCCGAGGAGGTGCACCGGATCGTCCGGGCCGCCGCGCCGGACCTCGCGCCGCGCACCTGGTACGGGATGCCCGCCTACGCCAAGGACGGCAAGGTGCTCGTCTTCTTCAAGAACTCGCAGAAGTTCAAGGCGCGCTACTCCACCCTCGGCTTCAACGATGTGGCGTCCCTCGACGACGGCGACATGTGGCCGACCGAGTTCGCGGTGACGAAGCTGACCCCCGAGGTCGAGGCCCGCATCGGCGACCTCGTGAAGCGGGCGGCGGGCTGAGCGGCGGCCCGCGCCCCGGGCGGACGTCGCCCGGGGCGGCGGGCTCAGGTGCCGTTGCCGATCCGGTAGCGGCCGAGGAGCGTCTGCAGGAGCTCGCCCGCGATCTCGTCCGCGGTCGCGTCGACCCAGCCGACGACCCAGTCGTGCATGAGGCCGTTGACGCTGCCGATGAAGGCCGCCGCGGCGATCCGGTAGTCGCCGGGCGGCGCCTCGCCGCGCTCGATGGCCTCGTCGAGGACCCGGGTGAGGAAGTCGATCCAGACGGCGCGGCGGTCCAGGCGCTGGCGGTCCATGCGGGGGCTCACCCCGATGACCTCGACGTAGGCGATGCGCGCGTGGCGCGGGTCGGAGGCGGCGCCCTTGAGGTAGGCGCGCAGCAGCCGGGTGATGCGCTCGACCATCGGCTTGTCCCGGACCTGCGGGAGGACGTCCAGGACGGCCTGCTGGGCGACGTCGTTCACGTACAGGTGCAGCTCGGCGAGGACGTCCTCGATCGTGCCGAACTCCTCGTAGAACTGGCGGGTGGACAGCCCCGCCGCCTTGCAGATGTCGACGACCCTGGTGGCGCGGTAGCCGGGGCCCGCGCCGAACAGGTCCAGGGCCGCTTCCAGGAAGCGCCGGTGGCGTTCGGCGTGGCGCTCGCCCGCCGACCTGCCCTTGTACCGGCCGGCCCCCGCCGCGCCCCTGTCGGCCACCGCCGCCCCCTTTCGCCCGCTGGGCCGATTGTCGCGCATCGGGTCTTGTGGCGGCCGTCACGCGTGCCTACCATCCAGTAGCCAAGGTTGAAAACAGAAGTTTTCAGCCGGTGCGGCGGCGCGACGCCCCTGCCCTCCCACCCCCAGGAGACGCCATGCCCCAGCCCGGGCACCCTCTCGCCCTCACCCGCCGGAACGCCCTGGCCATGGCCGGCGGGACCCTCGCCGCCGGCGCGCTGGTCGGCGCGGCGCCGCGCGCCGCCTCCGCCGCCCCGGACACCTCCGCCGACGCCATCGTCGTCGGCGCCGGCCTCGCCGGGCTCGTCGCGACCGCCGAGCTGGCCGCGGCCGGCCGGCGCGTCCTGCTCGTGGACCAGGAGAACGAGGCCAACCTGGGCGGCCAGGCGTTCTGGTCGTTCGGCGGCCTCTTCCTGATCGGCTCCGACGAGCAGCGCCTCATGGGCGTCAAGGACACCAGGGACCTCGCCTGGCAGGACTGGCTCGGCGCCGCCGGCTTCGACCGCGGCGTCGCCGACCCCGCCGGCGAGGACCACTGGGCCTGCAAGTGGGCCGAGGCCTACGTCGACTTCGCCGCCGGCGAGAAGCGCTCCTGGCTCTACGGCCTCGGCCTGCGCTGGTTCCCGTTCGTCGGCTGGGCCGAGCGCGGCGGCGGCCTCGCCGACGGGCACGGCAACTCGGTGCCGCGCTTCCACGTCACCTGGGGCACCGGCCCCGCCGTCGTCGAGCCGTTCGAGAAGAAGGTCCGCGCCGCGATCGCCAAGGGCCTCGTCGCCTACCGCACCCGCCACCGCGTCGACGAGCTGGTCCGCACCAACGGCGCCGTCACCGGCGTGCGCGGCGCGGTCCTGGAGCCCAGCGCCGCCGCGCGCGGCGTCCGCAGCTCCCGCACCGCCGTCGGTCAGTTCGAGCTGACGGCCCCCGTCGTGATCGTGACGTCCGGCGGCATCGGCGGCGACCACGACCTCGTCCGGCAGAACTGGCCCGCCCGCCTCGGCACCCCGCCCGCCCGGATGATCACCGGGGTGCCCGAGTACGTCGACGGCCGCATGCTCGGCATCACCGCCGCCGCCGGCGGCCGCCTCGTCAACCGCGACCGGATGTGGCACTACACCGAGGGCGTCCGGAACCACGACCCGATCTGGAAGGACCACGGCATCCGCATCCTGCCCGGCCCGTCCTCGCTGTGGCTGGACGCCGAGGGCAGGCGGCTCCCCGTCCCGGGCCTGCCCGGCTACGACACCCTCGGCACGCTGAATCTCATCATGGACAGCGGCCACGACCACTCGTGGTTCGTCACCACGCAGAAGATCCTGGCCAAGGAGTTCGCCCTCTCGGGCTCGGAGCAGAACCCCGACCTCACCAACAAGGACATCCCGCTGACGCTCTCGCGGGCCTGGCAGAGCCCCGAGCCCGTCGAGCGGTTCAAGAAGAAGGGCGTCGACTTCATCGTCGCCGACACCCTGCCCGAACTCGTCACCGGCATGAACCAGCTCACCGGCGCGAACCTCATCAACTACGCCGACCTGAAGCGCCGCATCGACGCCCGCGACCGCGAGACCGACAACGGCTACACCAAGGACCTGCAGGTCATGGGCATCAGCAACGCCCTGAACTACCCCGGCGACAGGATCAGCCGCACCGCCGGCCTGCACAAGATCCTCGACCCGTCCGCCCGGCCGCTCGTCGCCGTCCGCCTCAACATCCTCACCCGCAAGACCCTCGGCGGCCTGCAGACCGACCTGTCCGGCCGCGTCCTGGACGCCGCCGGCACCCCGGTCCCGGGCCTGTACGCCGCCGGCGAGGTCGCCGGCTTCGGCGGCGGCGGCGTCCACGGCTACCGCGCCCTGGAGGGCACCTTCCTCGGCAACTGCCTCTTCTCCGGCCGCCAGACCGGCCGCGCCGCCGCGGCCGCCACCGCCTGACCCCACCGAACCCCAGAGGCCCCGCCCGAGAGGACCGGACGGGGCCTCTGGCCTTCGCCCGCCCCGGGCCCACCCTCTACTGCCGCGCGAAAGAGAATCTCGATCTTGAGTCGCCTATCGGAATCGAACCGACGACCTCTTCATTGCGAGCCCCACGAACAAGATCCATATCTGTCCAGACCTGCCCGTTGACCCGCTGGGCAGCCTTCTCGGTCGCCGCTCGTTCCCACCTTTGTCCAGCCCGTCCGGGCTCGCCGTTAGCGATCGCGTTGGCAAGCGTGAGCCCTCCGCGCCGACCGGACCGGGACCCCGGGGGTCGCGAAGCCCCCTCCTGGGGCACAATAAGTCACAATCAGGACAATGATTCATGATGGGCTCAACAGCCCCCGAATACCATCCAGGCCATCGGCAAGGACAAGATCGAAAAGGTAGGCGGCATCCCAGTCGTACCGCCTCCATGCACCAGCATGATTATTCGCATGCGCACTGCCGCCCTGGCTGGCAATAATAGTCGGCATGTGGTCTTATCCGGCTTGCGTCGCATCAGGCATCGTCCTGGCCGCAATCACCCAGTGGGTTTGGCTTCGGGCCTCCCATGCACGAAGAGCACTAAATAGGACATTGAGGCAGAGGTCGGTCCCTCAGGAGTTGCTACGCGAACTGGCGGATGCGCGAACGTGCTACAACGCGCGGGCGTACACGGCCACAGTTGTCATGGTGCGCCGCACCCTCGAAGCATTCTGTGCAATTGAAGGCTACGATGACCAACCTCTATACACGTCACTCAGGGCGCTGGAAGAGGATGGCCGCCTGAGTCCGATGTTTTGCAAGTGGGCACACAGCTTGCGAGTTCTCGGAAATGAAGGCGCCCACTTTACCGGAAAACCTGTGAAACGAGCTGACGCCTCGGCCGCCCTCGAGCTGGCGCGAGCGCTGCTGGAATATCGATATGTACTAGAGGCCCAATACGAGAAATTCGCACAACGCAGGCTGGAGGACGGGATGACGGCCTGATATTGTCCGCGCTTCGAGGACTCGACTCGGGCTGGGCGGACGGACGACACGACCGGACGGAACAGGCTGCACGCCTGGCGTGCCGGGACGGCCATCGGCGGCGCGAAGCGGCGCGCTGAAGACGCAGAGAAAGTTCTCATTCGAGTTGGGGCTGCCGAATCGAGCTGCGGGTTCTAACCGACTTGCTCGTTGGCTTGGTGGCGTTGGCGCCAGGCGGTGCAGCGTTGGACGTAGGTGGAGAGGTGCTGGGTCTCGAAAGCTTCCAGGATGCGCCATTCCTCTGGAGTGAGGCCGGTGAGGAAGTAGCCGGGGGCCAGGCTGGGGTAGACGCGGCCGGGGAGGGTGGCGACGCGCCGGCCTTCGGCGGCTGCGGGTTCATGGTCGGGGGCGCGGTCGAATAGGGCCTCCGGGTCCACCGGCAGTCGGTGCTGTCGGCTTCCGGCGTACCCATCGAGGAAATCGCCCGGCTGGCCGGGCACAAGAGTACAGAGGTCACTGAAACGATCTATTGGCACCAGATTAGGCCAGCGCTACTGGCTGGCGCTGAAGCGATGAACGAGGTGTTTCCAGACAGGGGCTCTTCCGTCTAGCTGACTAGCGTGTACGTAAGCCACTTGGCCCCATCGGGTGAAGGCTCACGTTACGCTACCTCCTAGGAGAGGCTGCACTAGGACCTCAAGAACAAGTTCATAAGGGTAAATTCAGCAGACGACCATGAGCGAATACAGAGAATATGAGAACGGCGTAGCCGACGTACTTTCTTTCATCTTTGGCGAACACGCAAAAGTAGAGCGCAACGTAATGCTACCAACCCGAAGCGGTTCCCGGCGTCGGCAAATCGACGTCTTTGCGCACATAAGTCTTTTTGGCGTCATGCCCCTGAAGATGATCGTTGACTGTAAGCATCATAAGTCCAAGACGGATGTGAAGGTCGTAGATAATTTTATCGGCCTCGTCGATGACGTAGGAGCCGACGTAGGCATACTAATGACGTCATCAGGCGGAGGCGCAGGCGCGCTAGGAAGGGCCGCCGACAGCCGGGGAATAGAGGTTGCAACTCTCACAATCGATGAACTGCGATCCTGGTCACCTATGGGCACGATGGACTGGGAGATTCGCATCGATCCGAGCCATGTAGAGAACGCGACCAAGAAACTTAGACACGCAGGCTTTCGCGTGAGTGCCAAAGAGGAGCGTGACACTAGGAAGATAATTCTTCACCTTCTACGCCACGACGGGACTCCAAACCCGTCAGGGGAGGTTCAGGCTGATTACCGGGCCAAGATTGATAAGACTCTTGCCAAGATAAATGTGACCTATGAGTCCGTCTCGAACGGCATCACCATAGGTGGCGGAACTCCAGCCCATAGGCCACTTGAAGTCACTATGGGCGGGTTGCCGATTGGCCTGAAGGTGATCGCCGCTACCGAGGCTGAGGCCGCAAGCCAGCTTGACTCGTTGACGAGCATGGGGCTCCCGCGCGAGGCTCTCGACGTCATCCGGCCTGAGGGATGGCCTCTGCCTGGACTCTTTGGCTTGCCCGGCCTCCCGCTGGAGTGGCTGAAGGGTGGCGCTGCGCACTAGCAGCGGACGTCCACACACGTCATCGATCGAGACGGAGTCCTCGCATCCCGATCGGGCACAGTCAAGCAGTTTGCCAGGCAGTCACGCAGGAGGCCCCTTGCGATGATCGCAAGGGGCCTCTGAGGTGGAGCCGCCTATCGGAATCGAACCGATGACCTATTCATTACGAGTCAAGCGAGGAGTGTCCGGGATCGTCCGCGGCTCTCCCCTGCCCTGCTGTTGAGCCTTTGCGACGTCCGCCCTGATCCACGGTTGTCCAGGGCTGTTGTTAGCATCGGTGTTAGCAGCCGCTGTTCACCTCGCCGGGCACACTCGGCCCGGAGCGCTCGTCCGCGCGAACGGCGGGATGCTGCAACGGACGGATTCGCGCGGGCGGGCGTTCCGGCCCGCGGGGGCTGGGGGTCGCGAGTCCCCCGCTTCGAGCTTGAGTGACGGGCCTATGATCCTCTTGGCGGGGTCGGCGCTCACTTGGCCTTCCTCGCTACTCCAGTGTTCGCTTTCGTTCTGCACAGTGATCAGCCCAGTAGTCGAGGCCGATCGCCCGGTATCCAGTCTCCGCTTGGTCATACCTACCGACCGCTGTCACGACATCCCCCTGACGTTCAGCAAGCCGAGCCAGACCAAGCCAGACATTGGCCTGGCCGAGCCGGTCCCCGATCTGCTGGTAGAGGTGGGTGGCCTGGGCGTAGAGGTCTTCGGCCCGGTCGTAGTCGTCCCGCATCCGGGCGATGTCGCCGCGCCCCTTGAGGGTGTTGGCCTGGCCGAGCCGGTTCCCGATCTGCTGGTAGAGGTGGGTGGCCTGGGCGTAGAGGTCTTCGGCCCGGTCGTAGTCGTCCCGCATCCGGGCGATGTCGCCGCGCCCGTCGAGGGTGTTGGCCTGGCCGAGCCGGTTCCCGATCTGCTGGTAGAGGTGGGTGGCCTGGGCGTAGAGGTCTTCGGCCCGGTCGTAGTCGTCCCGCATCCGGGCGATGTCGCCGCGCCCCTTGAGGATGTGGGCCTGGCCGAGCCGGTCCCCGATCTGCTGGTAGAGGTCGGTGGCCTGGGCGTAGAGGTCTTCGGCCCGGTCGTAGTCGTCCCGCATCCGGGCGATGTCGCCGCGCCCCT
>NZ_JAIBOA010000038.1 GCF_019458805.1 Actinomadura parmotrematis | reverse complement strand
GTCCACGTCGACGTTGGGCAGGATCCGGGCCAGCCAGGAGGGGAGCCACCAGGCGGCGCGGCCGAACAGGGTCATGACGGCGGGCACGATGGTCATCCGTACCACGAAGGCGTCGAAGGCGACACCGACGGCGAGCGCGAAGCCCATCATCTTGATCATGGACTGCTCGGCGGTGAGGAACCCGGCGAACACGCCGATCATGATGACGGCGGCGGCGGTCACCACCCGGGCGCCGTGCCGGAACCCGGCCACGATCGCCTCCGTCGGCGCGGCGCCGTGCACGAACTCCTCGCGCATCCGGGTGACCAGGAAGACCTGGTAGTCCATGGCCAGGCCGAACACCACGCCGATCATGAAGATCGGCATCAGCGACATGATCGGGCCGGTGGTCTCCACGCCGAACAGGCCGCCGAGCCAGCCCCACTGGAACACCGCGACGACCGCGCCGAAGGTGGCCAGCACCGTGAGCAGGAAGCCGAGGGTGGCCTTCAGCGGCACGAGCAGCGAGCGGAACACCAGCATGAGCAGGAGGAACGCCAGGCCGACGACGACCGCGAGGTAGGGCGCGAGGGCACCGCTCATCTTGGCCGAGATGTCGATGTTCATCGCGGTCCGGCCGGTCACCATCGCCTCGGCGCCGGTCTGCTCGTGCAGCGCGGCGCCGGAGTCGCGGATGGCCGACACCAGGTCCTCGGTGGCCTGGGTGCTCGGGCCGCTCTTCGGCACGACGGTCAGCATGGCGGTGTCTCCGGCCGCGTTCGGCACGGGCGGGGTGACCGCGGCCACGTCCTTCATGCCCTTGATCTGGCCGGCGAAGCGCTGCGCGGCGCCCTGCACGCCGCCGCCGTCGGCGGCGTCCACGACGACCATGAGGGGGCCGTTGAAGCCGGCGCCGAAGCCCTGCGAGAGCAGGTCGTAGGCCTTGCGCTCGCTGCTGGCGGCCGGAGCGGCCTCGTCGCCGGGCAGGCCGAGCCGCAGGCTCGCGGTCGGGATCGCGACGGCGCCCATGCCGACGACGGCGAGCAGCAGCACCGGCAGCGGGCGCTTGACGATGGCGCGCGCCCAGCGCTCGCCGAACGGCGTCCGGCCCCTGCTCCGGCCGCGGAGGCCGGGGAGGCCGCCGCCGAGCACCTTGCGGCCGGCGAAGCCGAGCATCGCCGGCAGCATGCTGAGCGCGATGAGGACGGCGACGGCGACGGCGAGCGCGGCGGCGAGGCCCATCTCGGTGAGGATCGGAATGCCGACGACGGCGAGGCCGGCGAGGGCGATGACGACGGTGAGGCCGGCGAACACCACGGCCGACCCGGCGGTGCCGACGGCGCGGCCGGCCGCCTCCTCGCCGTCGCGGCCCTCCGCCAGCTCGTGCCGGTACCGCGAGACGATGAACAGCGAGTAGTCGATCGTGACGGCCAGGCCGAGCATGATCGCGAGCGTGGAGGTCATCGAGCTCATGTCGATGAACCCGGTGGCGGCGGTGATCGCCGCCATCGCCAGGCCGACGCCGAGGACGGCGTTCAGCAGCGGCAGCCCGGCGGCGATCAGCGAGCCGAAGGTGATGACCAGCACCACCGCCGCGATGGCCAGGCCGATGACCTCCCCGGCGCCCTGCTCGGGGGTGGTCTGGGTGGCGTCGCCGCCCATCTCGACCTGCAGCCCGGCGGCCTCGCCGGGCTCGGCGGCCGCCTTCAGCGCGTCGCGCGAGGCGTCGGTGACGTCGATCGAGGGGACCTTGTAGGTGACCTGGGTGTAGGCGATGCGGCCGTCCGGCGACACCGTCCTCGCCTGGAACGGGTCGACGGCGGAGGCGACCTGCGCGCCGTCCTTGAGCCCGCCGACCGCCTTCTCGATCGCCGCCTTGGCGGCCGGCTCGGTCACCTTGTGCCCGGCGGGCGCGGCGAACACCACCCGCGCGGTGGCGCCGTCGGCGTTGGCCTGCGGCATCCGGTCCTTCATGAGGTCGATGGCGCGCTGCGCCTCGGTGCCCGGGATGGAGAAGTTGTCGGACGTCGGGCCCTTCAGGGTCGCCGCGCCGACGCCGAACAGGACGAGCAGCCCCACCCAGAGCAGCGCGACGACGCGGCGCCGGCGAAAGGAGAACCGGCCGAGCCGGTAGAGGAACGTGGCCAAAACGGGAAGTCCCATCGGAATCGGAGCGTGCGGGCAGGGGCCGCCGCCTCGCGGTCCCGCGCGGGGACGCCAGGTGGCGGCAGGGGGTGGGAGGGGGGTGGGAGGCCGCCGTGGGGATCCCGCGCGGCCGGCGGCGGCGTGCCGGACGCGGGGCGGGGTCGAGGGCCGGGTCAGGGGCCGGGCAGCCCGGCGCGCAGCCGCGCGAACGCCTCGTCGATCAGGTCGGGGAGGTCGTCGCCGCTGCCACGGTCGAGCCAGAGGTCCACCGTGGAGCGGATGGCCAGGCCGGCGGCGCCCGCCAGCAGGTGCGGGTAGAGGTCGCGGTGCGGGTCGGTGCCGGTGCGGGCCGCCACCTCCGCGGTGATCTGGCGCTGCATCTCGCCGAGCCCGCAGAGCTGCCGGGCGACCAGCTGGGGGTCGGCCTTCACCAGGCGGAGCAGGGCGAGGGTCTCGGCCCGGGTGTCGGCGGGCAGCAGGACGGCGTGCACCACCCGCCGCAGCGACTCCCAGACCGGCTCGCCGGCCGGCCGGGCCCGCAGGGCCCCGACCACCTCCCGCGCGCCGTCGGTGAGGGGGGCGACGATCGCCTCCTCCTTGTCGGCGAAGTAGTTGTGGAAGGTGCGCGGCGAGACGCCCGCCTCGGCCGCGACGTCCTCCACCGTCACCCCGTCGATGCCGCGGCGGCAGGCGAGGCGCAGCGCCGCCAGGCTGAGCGCCCGGCGGGTCGCCGCCTTCTTGCGCTCGCGCAGGCCCATCTCCACCACGGTCATGCCCTCCACCGTAGGGCAAACTTGCGCAATACGCAAAAATTCAGACACTGCCATTTCGGGTGACCTGCGTCTCACCGCCCACCCCTCCCGACCGGCGCCTTGACCGGCTGCGGCCAGGCGGTCGCCCCGCCCCCCGGCCGTCGATCACCATCGTCGGTGTCACCCGCCACCGGCGAAGGAGGCCGCTTTGGCCGCGGAGCCCGCCTACACCTGGGACAACGCCAACCCGCACGCGACGGACCAGCTGCGGCACCTGACCGCGGTGCTGGACCCGCCGACCGTGGCGGGCCTGTCCGGCCTCGGCGACCTGGCGGGGCGGCGCTGCCTGGACGTGGGCGCGGGCAACGGCACGATCGCCCGCTGGCTCGCCGACCGGGTCGGCCCCGAGGGCCGGGTGACGGCGGTCGACCTGAAGCCGCTGGACATCCCGCCGCACCCGCGGCTGCGGGTCGTCACGCAGGACGTCACCGCCGGCGACCTGCCCGGCGGGCCCTACGACCTCGTGCACGCGCGGCTCGTCCTGATGCACCTGCCCGAGCGGCTGGAGGTGCTGGGACGGATGGCCGGCGCCCTCGCCCCCGGCGGCACGGTGGTGCTGCACGAGTGGGACTGCACCCATCCGCTGCGGGTGCTCACCGCGCCGGATCAGGCGGCCGCCGACCTGGTGACCCGCGCCAACGAGGCGCTCTGCGCGCTGATGACCTCGCGCGGCGCCCGGCTGAGCTGGTCATACGAGGCCCACGCCGCGATGGAGGACGCCGGCCTCACCGGCGTCACGACGGCGTTCGGGGCGCGCTCCTGGCGCGGCGGCTCGGAGTTCTGCCTGCTGCACCTGTCCAACACCCACCACCTCACCGAGCAGCTGACGGGCGCGGGGCTGACGGCCGAGGACCTCGTCGCGCTGCGCGAGGTCCTGATGGACCCGCGGCTGGTGCTCGCCGGCTACCCCCTCTACCGGATCTCGGGCCGCCGGCCCGACTGACCGCCGCCCCGCGCCGGGGCGGGCCGCCCGCCGTCACAGCTCGCCGGGGAGCCCGAACAGCGGGAACAGCGTGGTGTCGAAGAACGCGCCGACGTGCGCCACCCCGTCCGGCCCGGTGTCCAGGACCTGGATCTGGAACGGGCGGTGCACGCCGTCGCCGCCCCGCCGGTACATCGCGAAGGCGGGCTGCCCGTTGGCGCGGACCGGCACCATCCGCAGCTCCCCCGGCTCCGGGCCGCACTGGGCGCGGATCAGGCGGCCGATCGCGTCGGCGCCGGTGAACCACTGCGGGTAGGGCGGCATCTCCCAGACGGCGTCCTTGCGGAACAGCTCGACGAGCCCGGCGATGTCGGCGGTCTCGAAGGCGTGCGCGTAGCGGTCGAGCAGGGCGCGCTGCGCCGGGTCCTCGGGCTCGGTCACCGCGTCGCGCTCGGGCGCGACCCGGGCGAGCTGGGCGCGGGCCCGCTGCAGGGCGCTGTTCACCGACGCGGTGGTGGTCTCGAACAGCTCGGCGACCTCGGCGGCGCGCCACTTCAGCACGTCGCGCAGCAGCAGGACGGCGCGCTGGCGCGGCGGCAGGTGCTGCAGGGCCGCGACGAGCGCGAGCCGGACGCTCTCGCGGTCCGCCACGACGGCGGCCGGGTCGGCGGGCCCGGCGCCGACCAGCGCGTCGGGCGCGGGCTCCAGCCACGGCACCTCCGGAGAGGCGACGACGGGCCGCTCGGGCTCCTCGGAGGGGGCGCCGATGCCCGAGGGCATGGGGCGGCGGCCGCGCTGCTCGATGGCGGTGAGGCAGGTGTTGGTGGCGATCCGGTAGAGCCAGGTGCGCAGGGACGCCCGGCCCTCGAAGTCGCCGTAGTGCCGCCAGGCGCGCAGGCAGGTCTCCTGGAGCTGGTCCTCGGCGTCGTGGACCGAGCCGAGCATCCGGTAGCAGTGGGCCAGCAGCTCGCGCCGGTAGGGGGCGATGAGCCGCTGGAACTCGGCGCCGTCGCGGCCCCGGTCCCGGGCGGGGCCGGGCGCGCGGGCCGTGCGGGTCGTGCCTCGTGCGGTCGCTTGCGTCATCGTGATCACCTTCGCGGCGCGGGCGGTGGGCCGTCCCCTCCGACGCTAGGACACGGGTCCGACAATCCCGGGACGCGCCCCGCTACCGGGCCGGATCGATCATGGTGACGCCGGGGCCCGCCATCGCGGCGAGCGCGGCGGGGGCCTCGGCGAGGCCGATGGTGCGGGCGAGCAGCCGGTCCGGGCGCAGCGTCCCGGCGGCGACCTGGGCGAGCATCGGGCCGTAGGCGTGCGCGGCCATGCCGTGGCTGCCGACGATCTCCAGCTCGCGGGCGACGACCAGGTCCATCGGCAGGTCGGCGCGCCCGGCGGCCGACGGCAGCAGCCCGACCTGCACGTGCCGGCCCCGGCGCCGCAGCGAGGCGACGGACGCGGCGGCCGTCGCCGGGTCGCCGAGGGCGTCCAGCGACAGGTGCGCTCCCCCGCCGGTGATCTCCCGGACGGCCGCGGCGGTGCCGCCCGCGCGGGCGTCGACCGCCGCCTCGGCGCCGACGGAGCGGGCGAGGTCCAGGGCGGCGGGCGCCACGTCCACCGCGACGACCCGCGCCCCGGCCGCCGCCGCGATCATGACGGCGGACAGCCCGACGCCGCCGCAGCCGTGCACCGCGACCCAGCGGCCGGGCCGGGCGCCGCCCTGGTCCAGGACGGCGCGGTAGGCGGTGGCGAAGCGGCAGCCGAGGCTCGCCGCCGTGGCGGCGGCCATGCCCTCGGGGACCGCGACGAGGTTGGCGTCGGCCTGGTGGAGCGCGACGTACTCGGCGAACGAGCCCCAGTGCGTGAAGCCCGGCTGCGTCTGGGCCTCGCACACCTGCTGGTCGCCCGCCGCGCAGGACGCGCAGCGGCCGCAGGCGCACACGAACGGGACGGTGACGCGGTCGCCGGCCCGCCAGCGCGTCACCCCGGCGCCGGTCTCGGCGACCACGCCGGCGAGCTCGTGGCCGGGGACGTGCGGGAACGCGGCGATGTCGGCGTCGTGGCCCTGCCAGCCGTGCCAGTCGCTGCGGCAGAGGCCGGTCGCCTCGACCCGCACGACGGCGCCGCCCGCCGGGACCGCCGGATCGGGCACCTCGCGCACCTCCGGGGCACCGCCGAACGCCTCGTACACCACCGCCCGCATCGGGCCTCCTCTCGCCGGGTCCGCGTCGGGCGGAGCCTAGGCGAGGAAGCGGTCATTCTCATCTTGAGAAAATCATCGGCGTCCGTTAGCGTCACATTGACGACATAACGGGAGGTCCCCATGGCCGACATCCAGCGGCGCCCCCTGCTGCGCCACCTGCGCGGCGCGCCCACCACCTACGTGCGCCACCTGCGCGGCGGGAAGGCCGTCCACGAGGGCGTCGGCGTCTCCTTCTGGTTCCGTCCGCTGTCGGCGGTGATCAGCGAGGTCCCGGTGGACGACCGGGAGCTGCCGATGCTCTTCCACGCCCGCACCGCCGACTTCCAGGACGTGAGCGTCCAGGCCACCGTCACCTACCGGATCGCCGATCCCGCGCTCGCCGCCGGCCGCGTCGACTTCGCGGTGGACCCCGACAGCAGCGGCTGGCGGTCGGCGCCGCTGGACCAGGTCGCGGCGATGCTGACCGAGACCGCCCAGCAGCACGCCCTCACCCGCCTCGCCCGGATGCGGCTGCGCGAGGCGATCGCCGACGGCCCGGCGGCCGTGCGCGCCGACGTCGCGGCCGGGCTCGGCGACGACCCGCGCACCCGCGACACCGGCATCGCGATCGTCGGCGTGCGGGTCGTCGCGGTGCGGCCCGAGGCCGAGGTGGAGCGCGCCCTGCAGACGCCGGCCCGCGAGGAGGTGCAGCAGGAGGCCGACCGCGCCACCTACGAGCGGCGCGCTCTCGCCGTCGAGCGCGAGCGCGCCATCGCCGAGAACGAGATGCAGAACCAGATCGAGCTCGCCACCCGCGAGGAGGCCCTGGTCGCCCAGCGCGGCCAGAACGACCGGCGGCGCGCCGAGGAGGCCGCGGCGGCCGCGCTGATCGCGGCCGAGGCGCAGGCCGGGCGGGACCGGATCGCCACCGCCGCGCTCGCCGCGCAGCGCCGCGAGCTCGGCGCCGCCAAGGCCGAGGCCGAGGCCGCGCGGCTCGCCGCCCACCAGGGCACCGACCCGGCCGTCCTGCTCGCCCTCGCCGCCCGCGCGCTCGCCGAGCACCTGCCGGAGATCGGCCAGCTCAACCTGTCGCCGGACGTGCTGACGACGGCGCTCGCGCGCCTCGGTGCGGGCACCGGCACGGGCGAGCGATGACGCTCGCACCGCGCGCGGTGGTGGTGCACCGCCGCACCGAGTACGAGGAGCTGCTCGCCCGGCACGGCACCCGCAGCCAGGCCGAGTTCTACCTGCGCACCCGCGGCCGCACGATCGGCGACGTCCTCGCCGCGCACGAGCGGACCGCGAGGGCCCTCGCCGCCGTCGCGGCGGCGATCCCGGTGCGGTGGCGGCGCGGCGCGGTCGAGCGCGCCGACCTGGACCGCTTCCTGTTCGCCCCCGACGACCTGGTCGTCGTGGTCGGGCAGGACGGCCTGGTCGCCAACGCGGCCAAGTACCTGGACGGGCAGCCGGTCATCGGGCTGAACCCCGACCCGCGCCGCAACCCCGGCGTGCTCGTGCCGCATCCGGTGACGGCGTGCGGGGAGCTGCTGCGGCTCGCCGAGGGCGGCCGGGCGGGGCTGTCGGAGCGCGCCATGGTCACCGCCCGCACCGACGACGGGCGCGAGCTGACCGCGCTGAACGAGGTCTTCGTGGGCCATCCGGGCCACCAGTCGGCGCGCTACGTGCTCGGCGGCGAGCACCAGTCGTCCTCGGGCGTGCTGGTCGCCACCGGGACGGGCGCGACGGGCTGGGCGCGCTCCATCGCCGCCGAGCGCGGCGGCGCGGCGCTGCCCGGCCCCGCCGAGCGGGGGCTGGCCTGGTTCGTCCGCGAGGCGTGGCCCTCCCCCGCGACCGGCACCACCCGCACCGCCGGCCTGCTGGGGGAGGGCCAGGAGCTCGCGCTCACCGTCGAGACCGACGGCCTGGTGGTGTTCGGCGACGGCGTCGAGGCCGACCGGATCACCCTGGGCTGGGGCCAGGACGTGCGGATCGGCCTCGCCGGCCGCGCGCTCCGCCTCGTCGTCTGAGGGGGGGCGGCTAGACGGCGACGCCGTACTCGGCGGCGATGCCGGACAGGCCGGAGGCGTAGCCCTGGCCGACGGCGCGGAACTTCCACTCGCCGCCGTGCCGGTACAGCTCGCCGAAGACCATCGCCGTCTCGGTGGAGGCGTCCTCGGACAGGTCGAACCGGGCCAGCTCGGCGCCGCCCGCCTGGTCGACGACGCGGATGAAGGCGTTGCGGACCTGCCCGAAGCTCTGCCCGCGCTTGTCGCCCTGGTAGATCGAGACCGGGAAGACGACCGTGGCGGCGGCGGCCGGCAGCGCCGCCAGGTGCACCTTGATCTGCTCGTCGTCGCCGGCGCCCTCGCCGGTGAGGTTGTCGCCGGTGTGCTCGACCGCGCCGTCGGGGCTGTGCAGGTTGCCGTAGTAGACGAAGTGCGAGGGCGACAGGACCCGGCCGTCCTCGCCCACGACCAGGGCGCTCGCGTCGAGGTCGAAGTCGGCGCCGGTGCTGGTGCGCACGTCCCAGCCGAGGCCGACGGTCACCGCGCTCAGCCCCGGGGCCTGCTTGGTGAGCGAGACGTTGCCGCCCTTGGTCAGGCTGACTCCCATTGCGATCACCCTTTTCGCGATAATGCCGGGGTACGAAGGTCCTTTGACTATTACATAGGTAGTAACGAGAGGGGTGCGAACGTGGCGGTACGGCGGCGGCTCGGCCAGCTCGAAGCGGAGGTCCTCGCCGCGCTCGCGGGCGCCGGGATCCCGGTCACCACGGCCGAGCTGCGCTCGCGCCTGTCGGGCGACCCCGCGCACACGACGGTCAACACGATCCTGTTCCGGCTCCTGGACAAGGGCCTGGTCGACCGGGTCCGCGAGGGCCGCGGCTACCGGTACCGGCTGGTGGTGGACGAGTCGCGGCTCGTCGCCGACCGGATGCGCGACCAGTTGCGCTACTCCAACGACCCGCCGGGCGTGCTCAGCCGGTTCGTGGCGACGCTCAGCCCGGCCGAGACGCGGGCCCTGCGCGAGGTGCTCGGCGGAGAACCCGGGAGCACCGGGACGGACCCCTCGTGAGCTGGCTCACCTTCATGCCCGTGGCGCTCGTCACCGCGCTCGGCGTGCTGCTCGGCCGCACCGGCCTGCCGCTGCACCCGGCGTGGTCGGCGCGGCTGCTCGCCACCGTGGCGGCCATGGCGGCCGTCACGACCGCGGGCACGCTGGCGTTCGTGGCGTTCGACTACGGCGTCGCGCTGCTGCCGGGCGCGGCCGCGCGCGTCCCGGACCGGGTGCTCCCCGACGGCGGCGCGGTGCCGCACATGCTCGGCGTCCCCGCCTGGACGCTGTCGGCCGTGCTGGTCGTCGCGTGCGCCCGCCTCGGGGCCCGGTGGGCGGCGCAGCTGCGCGGCGCCCGGCGGGCGTCGGCGGGCGTGCTGGACACCGACGACCCGATCGCGCTCGCGGTGCCGGGGCGGCACGGCGGCGTGCTGGTGTCGCGGGGGCTGCTCGCCGGCCTGTCGGGCCGCGAGCTGGAGGTGGTGTTCCAGCACGAGCGCGCGCACCTGCGCCACGGCCACCACCGGTTCCTCATGGCGGGGATGCTCGCCGCCGCGGTCTCCCCCGTCCTCCGCCCCCTGTACGCGCGGCTGGAACTGGAGCTGGAGCGCTGGGCCGACGAGGACGCCGCCGAGGCGGTCGCCGACCGCACGCGCGTCGCGCACACCATCGCGCGCGTCGCGCTCGCCCGCGCGGACCGCCCCGAGGGCCTGCCGGCCTTCGCCGAGGCCGGGGTCGTGCAGCGGGTGCGGGCCCTGCTCGCCGGGCCGCCCGCCAAGAACCGGGTGAGCGGCCCGGTCGCGCTGACCGGCGGCGGGCTCGGCACGGGCGTGCTGGCGGCGGCGGCCCTGGAGCTGGACCGGGCGCTGGCGGCCCTCAGCATCCTCTGAAGACCCGCTGAAACGGTCCATCCGCGCGTTTCGGGACCCTCGTGAGGACACGATTCGGAAACCCCGCGCGGGCCGGGCGGAAACACTTCCGCTGGAGCGGGTAAGCCTGCACCCTGGGATCCACACCAGCAGAGGCGGGCTCCCCCGGGAGGGATCGTGATCGCAAGGCCGGAAGGCGGCCCGCGCGTGGTCGTCGGGGTCGACGACTCCGCGGGCGCGCGCTGCGCGCTGTCCTGGGCGATCGGCGAGGCCCGCCTGCGGCGGCTGCCGCTGCTGGTGGTGCACGCCGCGCCGCTGCCCCCGCACGTGTCGGCCGCCGGGCAGCTCGGCTGCGGCGTCACCGAGGCGCTGCGCCTCGCCGGCACCGAGCTGATCGCGCGGCTGCTCGCCGAGGTCGCCGGCGACGAGGGCGCCGCCGAGCCCGACACCCTCGCGCTGGTCGGCGAGCCCGGTTCGGCGCTCGTCCGGCTGACCCGCGAGGACGACATCCTGGTCGTCGGGCACGGCGAGCGGTCCTGGACCTCGCGCCTGGCCCGGCCGTCGGTGCGCCTGCACTGCGCGCGGCGGGCCCGCGCGACGCTGGTGTGCGTGCGGCCGCCGAAGCTGGACTCGCTGCTGGACTCGCTGTCCGACCACGGGCGCCCGTCCGACCGCTTCCGCCTCCGCCGCCCGGGCCGCCGCTCCGACCTGCCCGGCGAGCCCTGACCGCGGCGCCGGCGGTCAGCCGGCCGGTCCGCGCAGGACGGCGGGGTCGGGGGCGGCGGCGAGGGCGCGCTCGATGAGCGCGCGCTCGTCCAGGCGGGTGCTGCGGCCGTCGGCGATCAGCACCTCGCCGTCGACGAGGACGGTGTCGACGGTGCGGGAGCTGCCGGTGGTGAGCAGCGTCGCACCGGGGTCGAGGACGGGCACGCAGGCCAGGTCGCGGTCGAAGCGCAGCAGCGCCAGGTCGGCCTGCACGCCGGGCACGACGCCGTCCGGGCGCTCCTCCAGCCCGAGGACGGCGTTCGCGCCGCTCGTGGCGAGGCCGATCATGTCGGCGAAGCCGAGCAGGTCGGACCGGCCGTGCACGGCGCGCTGCAGGTAGGCGCCCATCCGCATGGTCTCCAGCGCGTCCTGGGTGTCGTTGCTGGCGGCGCCGTCCACGCCGAGGCCGACGCGCAGCCCGGCCGCCAGCATCTCGGGGACGGGCGCGACGCCGCTGCCGAGCCGCATGTTGCTGAGCGGGTTGTAGGAGACGCCGGTCCCGTGCGCGGCGAGCGCCTCGCGGCCGGCGGCGTCGAGCTTGCAGCAGTGCACGGCGAGCAGCCGGTCCCAGAGGAAGCCGGCGTCCTCCAGGTAGGCGACGGCGCCGACGCCTGCGTGCTCGCGGCACATGTCCTCGTCGGTGGCGGTCTCCAGCAGGTGGATGCTCGCGGTCATCGCCCGCTCCTCGGCGAACGCCCGCACGCGGCGCAGGCCCTCGGGGGTGAGGGAGCGCGGGTTGGGGACGGCGACGCCGAGCCCGATCCGGCCGCCGGCGGTCCGCGCGGCGAGGGCGTCGATGTGCGCGAGCACCTCGTCCAGGGGCTCCATCAGGCGCGGCTCGAAGCCCCACTTGCGGGTGGCGTCGGGGCGGTCGGCGACGCCGCGGCACACCACCGCGCGGATGCCGGTGTCGTCCAGGGCGCGCAGCACGGCGTCGTGGACCTCGCGCGAGGGGTGCGGCCACATGTGCTCGACGAGCGCGGTGGTGCCGCTGCGCAGCGCCTCCAGCGACGCGGCGGCCGCCGCCACGTACGCCTGCTCGGGGGTGAGGGCGACGGTGCCCTCGGCGACGTACCGCAGCCAGCGGATGAGCGGCTCGCCCTCGGCGATCCCCCGCATGATCGACTGGTGCAGGTGGGTGTGGGTGTTGACCAGGCCCGGGACGAGGTGGCCGCCCGCGCCGTCCAGGACCGCCCCCTCGGGGGCGCGGCGGGCGTCGTGCGGGACGACGCGGGCGACGCGCCCGTCCGCCAGGTGCACGTCCCGGCCGGGCAGCCAGCGGCCCCGCGACCAGACGGTCGTGTTGCTGATCAGGGCGGGGGTGTCGCTCATCCGCGGGTCCTCTCTCGGCGCCGGTCGCGTCCAGTAGAGCAGCGGGCGGCGGAGCGGATCAGCGGGCGAAACGACGAACCGGCGGGCCGCCCGGCGGCGGCGTTTGTAGGAGTCCGTCAAGCGGGCGCGGCGGCGTCAGGGCTTGCGGGCGAGGCCGGCGAAGGCGTCCACTTCGGCGGGCTCGGCGAGCCCGGGCGCGGGCCGCCAGCGCGAGCACGACACGACGCCGGGCTCGGCGAGCTCCCAGCCGTCGAAGTAGCGGGCGATCTCCCGGGGGCTGCGCAGCACGACCGGCGGGCGGCCGCCCGACTCGTTCCACTCGCGGGCGCTCCGCTCGGCGGTCTCCCCGTAGATCGCGCTCGTCGGGTGGTTGACCGCGAGCCAGGACCCGGCGGGCACGGCGTCCTTCAGCCGCTCGACGACGGCGTGGGAGTCGCCCTCGATGTGATGCAGGACGCCGACGAGCATGACCGCGATGGGCGCGGAGAAGTCCAGCAGCGCCGCGGCCTGGCGGAGGACGTCCCCGGGGTCGTGCAGGTCGGCGTCGAGGTAGTCGCACCGGCCCTCGGCGCTGCTGGTCAGCAGGGCGCGGGCGTGCACGAGCACCAGCGGGTCGTGGTCGACGTACACGATGCGGCACTCGGGCGCGAGGCGCTGCGCGACCTCGTGGGTGTTGTCGGCGCTCGGCAGGCCGGTGCCGATGTCCAGGAACTGCCGGACGCCCTGGTCGGCGACCAGGTGGGTGACGGCGCGGCCGAGGAAGGCGCGGTCGGCGCGGGCCTGGTCGAGCATGCGCGGGTTGCCCGCCAGCACCTTCTCGGCGGCCGCGCGGTCGGCGGGATAGTTGTCCTTGCCGCCGAGCAGGTGGTTCCAGACCCGCGCCGAGTGCGGGAGGTGGGTCCGCAGCGGATCGTCCGCGCCCGTGGGCCCTTCGTTCACGTGCGGTCGCCTCCCGCGCTCGTCGTCGTTTGTGATCTTAGGGCGGGGGGCGGTCAGGCGGGGGGAAGATCGACGAGTTCGGCGAGCGCCGCGCGGTGCCGGTCCGCCGACCCGAACGCCAGCGCGTCGCTCTTGGCGCGCTTGAGGTACAGGTGCGCGGGGTGCTCCCAGGTGAACCCGATGCCGCCGTGCATCTGCACGCACTCCTCGGCGGCGAGCACCGCGACCTCCGAGCAGTGCGCCTGCGCGACGGCGGCCGCGACGGGGGTGTCGGGGTCGCCGGCGGCCAGGCAGGACGCGGCGTGGCGGGCGACGGCGCGGGCCTGGGCGATCGCGGTCCACAGGTCGGCGAGCCGGTGCTTGAGGCCCTGGTAGGACCCGACCTGGCGGCCGAACTGGTAGCGCGTCTTGACGTAGGCGACGGTGACGTCGAGGCAGCGCTCGGCGAGGCCGAGCTGCTCGGAGGCCAGCATCGCGGCGCCCGCGGTGAGCGCGGCGTCCACCGCGTCCGGGCCGCCGATCCGCCGGCCGGGGGCGCCGTCGAAGCGGAGGTCGGCGAGGCGGCGCGTCATGTCCAGCGACACGACGGGGGTCCGGGCGGCGGCGCCCGCCTCGACGGCGTACAGGCCGTCGCCGGCGGGGACGAGGAGCGTGTCCGCGGCGAGTCCGCCGTCGACGCTGCGGACCTCGCCGGTCAGCCGCCCGCCCGCGTCGGCGACGGTGGGGGCGAAGCCGCGGGGGGCGGTGCTGAGCGGCACGGCGAGGACGGTAAGGCCCTCCCCCGGACCCTGCCCGGCGGCCAGCAGGGCGGCCGAAGCGAGCACGGCGCTGCCGAGGAACGGCACGGGCGCGACGGACCGGCCGAGCTCCTCCATGACCACGGCGGTCTCGCGCCAGGTGGCGCCCGCGCCGCCGGCCTCCTCGGGGAAGGGCAGCGCGGTCACGCCCATCTCCTCGAGCGCCCGCCAGAGCCCGGCGTCGAGGGGGTCGTCCTTCTCGGTGCCGGCGAGGACGCCCGTCCAGCCGGCCCTGTCGTCCAGGAGGCCGCGGACGCCGGCGCGCAGGTCGTTCTCGATCTCGGTGTAGAGCAGGTCGCTCACTTGGGCAGGTCCTTCCACGGCACGTCCTTGTCGACCCGGATCTCGCCCGGCAGGCCGAGCACCCGCTCGGCGATGATGTTGCGCAGGATCTCCGAGGTCCCGCCCTCGATGGAGTTGCCCTTGGCGCGCAGGTAGCGGTAGCCGGGCGAGCGGCGGGTGAAGTCGACCTCGGTCGGGCGGCGCATCGTCCAGTCGTCGTAGCGCAGGCCCTCGTCGGCGAGGATCTCCAGCTCCAGGCCGGAGATCGCCTGGTTCAGCCGCGCGAACGTCAGCTTGGCCGCCGAGCCCTCCGGGCCGGGCCGCCCGGCGGTGAGCTGCTGGCGCAGCCGGACGCCGGTGAGGCGGGCGGCCTCGGCCTCCACCCAGAGCCGCAGCAGGTCGCCGTGCAGGCCGGCGGTGCGCAGCTCGGGCCGGTCCCGCCACAGCCCGGCGACGACGCCGATCATCCCGCCCTCGCGGGGCCGGTCCTGGCCGCCGATGGCGACGCGCTCGTTCATCAGCGTCGTGGTGGCGACCCGCCACCCGTCGCCGACCTCGCCGAGGCGGTGCTCGTCGGGGATGCGCACGTCGGTGAGGAACACCTCGTTGAACTCGGCCTCGCCGGTGATCTGGCGGAGCGGCCGCACCTCGACGCCGGGCGCGGTCATGTCGCACACGAAGTAGGTCATGCCGCGGTGCTTGGGCACGCCGGGGTCGGTGCGGGTCACCAGGATCGCCCACCGCGCCTCGTGCGCCATGGACGTCCACACCTTCTGCCCGTTGACGACCCAGCCGTCGCCGTCGCGCACCGCGCGGGTGCCGAGCGCGGCGAGGTCGGACCCGGCGCCCGGCTCGCTGAACAGCTGGCACCAGATCTCCTCGCCCGTCCAGAGGGGGCGCAGGAAGCGGCGCTTCTGCTCCTCGGTGCCGAACGCCAGCACGGTCGGCGCGGCCATGCCGAGCCCGATGCCGTTGGCCTCGGGCTGGTTGGTGGGCGCCCCGGCGCGCGCGAAGCGCCGGTCGACGCCGGCCTGCAGGTGCCGGGGGGCGCCGAGGCCGCCGGCGCCCTCGGGGTAGTGCACCCAGGCGAGGCCCGCGTCGAAGCGGGCGCGCAGGAAGTCCAGGGGGGCGCCCGCCCCGGGGTCGTGATCGGCCAGGAAGGCGTCGATCCGCCCGTCCAGCTCCTCGGCGGTCGGCGGTGCTGCACTCACGGGACGGACCTCCGCACGGCTCGGGGCATACCAACCGGTCGGTATGACCGTTCCACCCTAGGAAGCGCCGCCGCCCCGGTCAACCGTCCCTGCGCCCGCTCCTACCAGCGCCCCGGCGGCACCGTGCCCGGCCACAACCGCCGGCCCCAGCGCGGCTCAGGACGCGGCGCGCAGGTAGTGCGCCCAGTAGCCCTGCCAGGGGCCGTAGCGGGCGCCCATGCGCTGGACCTGCTCCCGCGAGAGGGGCCGCCCGTACAGGCGCGAGGCGGCGTCGGCGAGCTGCTTCTCGTCGGGGGTCTCGTCGGTGCGGCCGAGGCCGCGCAGCAGGATGAAGGCGGCCGACCAGGCGCCGATGCCCGGCAGGGCGAGCAGGGCGTCCTTGGCCTCCTGGTAGGGGGCGTGGCGCAGGGCGTCCTCGTCGATGTCGAGCCAGCCGCGGACCATGCCGGCGACGTACTCGCCCTTGCGGCGATTGCGGACGAGCTCGGCGATCTCGCCGGGCTTCAGCGAGGCGAGCTGCTCGACGTCGGGGAAGGCGGTGTAGCGGGCGCCGTCCAGGGTCAGGGTGTCGGCGAAGGGCGTGGTGAGGGCGTTCTTCTCCCTCACCGCCACGGGCAGGGCCGTGCGCTGGGCGAGGATCGCCCATACCGCGTTCTCCAGCGGGGTGGCGAACTTGACCTGGTGGTAGCCGTGCAGCCGCTCCATGATCGGGGCGAAGTCGGGGTCGTTCGCGCCCAGGGCGTACAGGCCGGTGAGGTCGTCGTCCAGGGAGAACGCGAACGCCAGCCGGTCGGCGGCCGCGCGGACGGTGGACGCGGGCAGTTCGGGCCCGTGCAGGGTGCAGGTGAGCCCGCCGTCGGCCGGTGCCAGGACGGCGACGACGTTCCGGCCGTCCGCGCGCAGGGCCCGGGTCAGGGTGTCGCCCGCGACGCGCTGGGCGTCGTCGGCGGCCTTGAACCCGGCGGCGAAGCGCAGCGAGTGCCGCCAGGCGAACGGCGCGGTCGCGGGCAGCGCGACGGTCTCGGTCCTCACGGTGCCAGCTCCTCGGGCAGGTCGGCGCGGTGCAGGACGGTCAGGCTCGTCACCGCGCGGGTCAGCACGACGTACAGGCGGGCCAGCCCGCGCTCCTCGGCGGCGGCGATCGCGGCGGGCTCGGCGACGACGACGTGGTCGTACTCCAGGCCCTTGGCCAGCGTGGCCGGGACGACCAGCAGGCGCTCGTCGCCGCCGGAGTCGGCGCCGAGCACTCCGTGGGCGAGGCCCGCCGCGGTGAGCGCGTCGCTGCAGGCGGGCACGTCGGCGTCGGCGGTGATCAGGCCGATCGATCCCTGCAGGGACAGCTTCTCGGCCGCCGCCGGCGCCAGGGCGGCCGGGACGTCGTCCACGGCCCGCACGTCCAGGGAGCCGGCGCCCGCCCGCAGCGAGCGGGGCGCGGCGAGGCCGGGCGCCACGTGCGGCAGCAGGCGCGCCGCGAAGTCCAGGACGGGTCCGGGGACGCGGAAGCCGGTGGTCAGCTCGGTGACCTCGCCGTCCTGGCCGAGGTGGGCGAGGACCTCCTTCCAGGACGTCGCCGACCAGGGCGTCGTGCCCTGCGCCAGGTCGCCGAGGACGGTCGCCGATCCGGCGGCGCAGCGGCGGCCGAGGGCGCGCAGCTGCATCGCCGACAGGTCCTGCGCCTCGTCCACGACGAGGTGGCCGAGCGAGGGGGTGCGCTCCAGGAGGTCGCGCAGCTCGTCGAGGAGGGCCCGGTCGGCGGCGGTCCACTTGGCCGAGCGGTGCGAGCGGTAGGGCTTGGCCCACAGCAGCGCCGCCCGCTCCTCGCCGGTCAGGTCGTCCTTGGCGGCCGAGGCGAGGAAGGCGGCGTCCGACAGCAGGCGGAACAGCACCTGCTCGGCGGTGAGCTTCGGCCACACCTGGTCCAGGAGCCGTTTCACCGGCTGGGAGCGGGCGACCTGGTCCTGGACGCGGTCGTCGGGCGCGCCGCCGCGCTGCTCCATCTGGACGAGGATCCGGTGGGCGAGGCGCTGGGCGAGCATGGCGCGGCCGGCGCCGTAGCGGGTGGTGCCGCGCAGCGCGGCGACGGTCTCGCGGACCTCATGGTCGGCGAGCCGGAAGCGGGCCGCGCCGCGCGTGACCACCAGGCCCTCGGCCGGCTTGGCGAGATGCGCCCAGACGGCCCTGCGCAGCACCTCGCCCATCCGCGCCGAGCCCTTGAGGGCGGCGGTGCGGGCGTCCTCGGCGGCGGTCGGCTCCCCCAGCAGGTCGTCGATGGTGGCCTGGTCGACGCGGACCTCGCCGAGGGCGGGCAGCACCGAGGAGATGTAGGCGAGGAAGGCCCGGTTCGGGCCGACGATGAGGACGCCGCCGCGGGCCAGCCGCTCGCGGTGGGTGAACAGCAGGTAGGCGGCGCGGTGCAGGCCGACGGCGGTCTTGCCGGTGCCGGGCGCGCCCTGCACGCACACCGAGACCGGCAGGCCGGCGCGGACGATGGCGTCCTGCTCGGGTTGGATGGTGGCGACGATGTCGCGCATCGGCCCGCTGCGCGGCCGCTCGATCTCCTGGGTGAGGATGGCCGACGGGCCGAGCGCGCGGCCGTCCAGCGGCTCGTCCTCGAAGGCGGTCAGCTCCCCGCCCTGGAACCCGAACCGGCGGCGGCGCCGCCAGCCCATCGGCTCGGCGGGGCCGGCCTGGTAGAAGGCCCGCGAGACGGGCGCGCGCCAGTCGAGGACGAGGGGGCGGCCCCGCTCGCCGTCGTGGACGTGGCGGCGGCCGACGTAGACGGTCGCGGGCAGCTCGTCGTCCTCGCCCGGAACGGCGTCGCGGTCCAGGCGCCCGAAGAACAGCGGGGTGTCGGGGTGGTCGGCGAGGGCGGCGACGCGCTGGTCCAGCAGCGCCTCCAGGATCTGCCGCGACACCCAGTCGGCGGCGGTGTCGGCGGACAGGCCCTCCGCGTGCTCGCGCATGCGGCGCAGCGCGGCGCGCGACTCGGCGAGGTGGGCGCGTTCGGCTCGGAGGGCCTCCCGGTCGTCGTCGATCGGGGCTTCGGCGGGCATGGCGGCGGGACCTCCGGCGGGAAACAGGCGAAACCCATGAGCTTACCGTCCGGCGGCCCGTGCGGGCGGCCCGTTCGCGAGCACGCGGGCCGCCACCGGCGGGCCATTGCCCGCGCGGGGCGGGCTCAGTATCGTGTGGGGCCGTAGTGACCTGCGTCACATCGGCCACCTGGGGAGGTGGGATGCGCCCCCGTGCCCGCACCGGACCCTACCGGCGGATCACGCTCGCGCTGCTCGGCAGCGCCACGGCCTGCGCCACGCTCGGGCTGCGGGCCCGGCCGGGCCTCGGCCGGCACGGCCCCGAGGGCGGCGCGGGCCTGCGGGCCGACGGCGTGACGGTGCGGTTCGGCGATGTCGTGGCGGTGCGCGGCGCGGCGCTGGAGGCGCCCGCAGGCGCGGTCACCGGGCTGGTCGGGCCCGCTGGCGCGGGCAAGAGCACCCTGCTCGACGCCCTGTCGGGCCTGCGGCGCGCCGAGGCGGGCCGGGTCCGGCTCGGCGACGGCGACCTCACCGGCCGGGCCGCCGCGCGGGCGCGCCGCGGCCTCGGCCGCACCTTCGAGCGGCCGGTCGCCTTCGGCGGCCTCACCGTCCGCGAGAACGTCCAGGTCGCCGCCGAGATCCACGCCATGACGCGGCCGGTCGCCGGGCGCGGCCCGCGCGACCGGCGGCGCCGCCGCCGGGCGGCCCGCCGCGACGCCGGGAGCGTCGCCGACGCCCTGCTCGCCCGCGTCGGGATCGCCGAGTACGCGGGGCGGCGGGCGGCCGGGCTGCCGCCGGGGCCGGCGCGGCTGCTGGAGCTCGCGCGGGCGCTGGCGGCGCGGCCGAGCGTCCTGCTGCTGGACGAGCCGTTCGCCGGGCTGCCCGAGGCGGCGTCGCGGTCGCTGGAGGTGCTGCTGCGCGACCTGGCGGCCGAGGGCCTCGCCGTCGTGGTCGCCGCGCCCGAGGTGGAGCCGGTGCTCGGCGTCTGCGACACCCTCTACCTGCTGGACGCCGGGCGGGTGACGGCGTCGGGGCCGCCGCTGGAGGTCGCCCGGCGCGTCACCAGGTGTCGATCCAGCGGTGCGGCCGGTCCGCCGCAGCGGCCCGCGCGGGCATGACCCCCGAGATCCAGCGCCGGGTGTCGGCGGGGTCGATGACGTCGTCGAGCTCGAACGCCGACGCGGCGTTCAGCGCCTTGCCGTGCTCGTAGGCGAGCGCGACCATGCCGTCGAACATCGCCTCGGGGTCGTCGGCCTCGGCCAGCTCCTTGCGGAAGCCGAGGCGGACCGCACCCTCCAGGCCCATCCCGCCGATCTCGCCGGTCGGCCAGGCGACGGTCGCGAGCGGCGCCTTGAAGCCGCCGCCCGCCATCGCCTGCGCGCCGAGCCCATAGCCCTTGCGCAGCACGACGGTGACGAGCGGGACGCGCAGGTTCGCGCCGACGACGAACAGGCGGCTGAAGTGCCGCACCGTCGCGGTCCGCTCGGCGTCGGGCCCGACCATGAAGCCGGGGGTGTCGCAGAGCGAGACGACCGGGAAGCCGTGCGCGTCGCACAGCTGCAGGAAGCGGGCCGCCTTGTCGGCGGCGTCGCGGTCGATCGCGCCGCCGAGGTGGGCGGGGCTGTTGGCGAGGAGCCCGTAGGGGCGGCCCTCGATCCGCACCAGCGCGGTGACGATCCCGGCGCCGAACCCGGCGCGCAGCTCCAGCACCGACCCGGTGTCGGCGAGCGTGGAGACGGCCTCGCGCACGTCGTAGGGGCGGCGCCGGTTCTCGGGGACGACGTGCCGCAGCGCCCGCTGGTCGGCGCACTCCCAGGCGTCCGCCGGCCCCGCGAAGTACGACAGGTACGCCTTGGCCGCGGCGACGGCGGCGGCCTCGTCCTCGACCACCACGTCCACGACGCCGTTGGCGGCCTGCACCTCGACCGGGCCGATGTCCTCGGGCGCGAACGCGCCGAGCCCGCCGCCCTCGATCATCGCGGGGCCGCCCATGCCGATGTTGGCGCCGCGGGTGGCGATGACGACGTCGCAGCAGCCGAGCAGGGCGGCGTTGCCGGCGAAGCAGCGGCCGTTGGCGATCCCGACGGTGGGGACGCGGCCGCTCAGCCGCCCCATCGCGTGGAAGCTGGTGACGTCCAGACCGGACACGGTCGTGGTGTCGGTGTCGCCGGGGCGGCCGCCGCCGCCCTCGGCGAACAGCACCAGCGGCAGCCGCTCGCGGTGCGCCAGGTCCAGCATCCGGTCGGTCTTGCGGTGGTTCTGGTAGCCCTGGGTGCCGGCGAGGACGGTGTAGTCGTAGGACACGACGGCGCAGCGCAGCCCGTCCACCTCGCCGACGCCGCACACCATGCCGTCGCCGGGGGTCCGCTCGATCAGCTCCTCGACGGGGCGGCGGCGCCGCTGCGCGGCGATGGCGAGCGCGCCGTACTCGGCGAAGGTGCCCTCGTCGACCAGGTCGGCGACGTTCTCGCGGGCGGTGCGGTGGCCGCGCGCGTGGCGCTTGGCGACGGCCTCGGGGCGGGCGGCGTCCAGGCCGACCTCGTGGCGGCGGCGCACCTCGTCCAGGTCGGCGCGGGGCGCGTCCGGGTCCGCGAGGGCTTCGGGCGGGCCGCTTCCCCGCCCCGCCTCGGCGGGATCGAGGGCCACGAGCACGTCGCCGAGCGCGACGGTGTCCTCGGCCGCCACCCGCACCTCGCGGACGACGCCCGCCGCCTCGGCCTTGACGACGTGCTCCATCTTCATCGCCTCCAGCACGACCAGCGAGGCGCCCGCCTCGACCCGGTCTCCGGGGGCGACGCGCACCAGCACGACGGTGCCCTGCATCGGCGCGGTCACCTGCCGCGCCGGCCCGCTCGACGTATGTCCGCTCACGGGGTCAGACCCTAGGACGCGACGCCCGCAGCGAGTACATCAGGGGCACCCGGGGCCGCCCGGCGGGCTGCCGGTACACCCTGCCGTCGCGCTCCAGGGCGGCGAAGCGCGGGAACAGGGTGTGGTCGTGCTCGTGCAGGAACTCCACGCGGAGGCCCGCCGCCGCGACGGCCGACACGACGTCGCCGACGCCGTGCCGGAACTCGACCGACCGGGTGTGGGCGAAGGAGGCCCCGAGGTCGGCGTAGGTGCCGTCCTCGTCCCACTCCTGCGGCGAGCGGTCGAAGTAGTCGTAAGCGACGGTGGTGCCGGTCGCGTCGTCCAGCACGTCGCCGACCGGGTGGAACTCGCTGAGGTGCAGGAACCCGCCGGGCTCCAGCAGGGACGCGACGACGGCCGCCCAGCGGTCCAGGTCCGGCAGCCAGTTGAGCGCGCCGAGGCCGGTGTAGACGATGTCGTAGCGGGCGCCGAGGGCGGCGGGGGCGTCGTAGACGTCGGCGGTGACGAACCGGGCGTCGATCCCGGCCTCGGCGGCGATGCCGCGCGCCGCGTCGATCGCGGGGGCGGAGAAGTCCAGGCCGGCGACGCGGGCGCCGCGCCGCGCCCAGTCCAGGGTGTCCAGCCCGATGTGGCACTGCAGGTGCGCCAGCGACCGCCCGGTCACGTCGCCGACCTCGGCGACCTCGAAGTCGCGCAGCTCCGGCCGCCCGGCCAGGAACCCGGCGACGTCGTAGAATTCGCCGGCGACGTGCACCGGGACGCGCTCGTCCCACATCGGCCGGTTGACCGCGCGGTAGTCGGATCCGTCCATCCGCCGATGATAATGAAGGGGCCGCCGACCGACCGATCGACCACCGGGAGACCCACTGATGAGCACGCCGGGCCGCTCCGTGCGCGAGGCCCTGCTGGACGCGGCGGCCGACCAGCTCGTCCGGCGCGGCTACCGGGGGGTGCGGATGCGCGACGTCGCGGCCGCCGCCGGGGTGAGCCGGCAGACGGTCTACAACGAGTTCGGCGACAAGTGGGGGCTCGCGCAGGCCGTCGTCATGCGCGACAACGACCGCTACCTCGACGGCATCGACCGGGTGCTGACCGAGCACCGCGACGACCTGTACGCCGCGGTCGTCGCGGCCGTGCGGTTCACCCTGGAGCTGTCCGCCGACGACCCGATCAAGAAGATGGTGCTGACCGGCGCGGGCGGCGAGGAGCTGCTGCCGCTGCTCACCACGCAGGCCGAGCCGGTGCTGTTCACCGCCAGCGCCCGCATCGTCGAGCACGCCCTCGCGCAGTGGCCCGACCTGGACCCCGCCGCGTTCGCCGAGATCGCCGACGCCGCGGTCCGGCTCACCATGAGCCACCTGATGCTGCCCGACGGGCCGCCCGAGCGCGTCGCGCATCTGGTGGCGCGCGTGGTGAGCCGCTACCTCGCCCTCCCGGGCACGCCCGCGCGCTGAAAAAACCGCTGGCCCCGGCGCGGGCGCCGCGCTACGTTCGCCTTCCTCCTCGCGGCTGCTGAACCGCAGGCACCACGGCGGGCCCTCCGGCCCGGCCGTCCTCCCGCCCTCCCTTCCCGGCAGCCCGAAGGATTCCCGTGCACCGTCAAGACCACCGGCTGGAACGCCTGGACGACCACTGGCTCCGCCTCCCCAACCCCTGGGACGTGCCCGCGCTGGTCTGCGCGGGGACCGACGTCCCGCTCGAACCGGCGGCCGTCGACGAGGCGCTCGCCCTCCTGGAGACCGCCGCCTCCCTGGAGGCGCTGTCGGCGGCGACCGGCGGGCCGCCCGCCCGCATCACCCGCCTGGCGCTCACCCCCGACTTCCACAAGGGCGCCGGGATCCCCATCGGCACCGTGATCGAGACCGAGCACGCCCTGCTGCCCCAGGCGGTCGGCAACGACGTCAACTGCGGGATGCGGCTGGAGGTCACCACCCTCACCGCCGACGACGTCCGCCCCCGCCTGCCCGCCCTGGAGCGCAGGCTGCGGCACCTGTTCTTCGAGGGTGGGCGCCGCATCGCGCTGTCCCCCGCGCAGCGCGAGGCGCTGCTGCGCGACGGCGTCCCCGGCCTGTTGCTCACCGGCGCCGCGCCCTGGGCCGGCCTCGGCGACCGCGACGCCGACGACAGCCTGGACCGCGTGCACGCCCCGGCCTTCCCCACCGGGACGGCCGAGGCGTTCGCCGACTGGATCGGCAGCGCCGGCGCCACCCGCCACGAGGCCACCCACGACAGCGTCATCGGCGGGATCGGCGGTGGCAACCACTTCGTGGAGCTGCAGTACGTGGCGCGGGTCCACGACCCGGCCGCCGCGCACGCTTTCGGGCTGGCGCCCGGCACGGTCGTCCTGATGGCGCACAGCGGGTCGCTGTCGCTCGGGCACCAGGCCAACGGCACCGCGCGCGACCTGCTGCGCGCGACCTGGCCGGCAGGGCTGCCGCGGCCCGCCAACGGCGTCCTGCCGTTCCTGCTGGACGAGCGGACGGCGCCCGCGCGCCGCCGCTACCTGGACGCCTTCGGCAACGCCGCCAACTTCGCGGCCGGGAACCGGTTCTTCCTGGCGCTCACCATGCGCGCCGGGCTCGCCGCCGAATGCGGCGACCTGGAGGCGCGCCTCCTCTACGACGCCCCGCACAACCTGTTCTGGCCGGACGGCGACCGCGTCGTGCACCGCAAGGGCGCCACCCCGGCGGGCGGGCACGCCGCGGTGCGGGGCGGCCCCTACGCGCCCTGGGGCGAGCCGGTGATCGTCCCCGGGTCGATGGGGGCGGCGAGCTACGTCCTGCGCGGCCACGGCGACCCGCGGACGCTGGCGAGCGCCTGCCACGGCGCCGGGCGGCGGGTGCCCCGCGGGGCGGCCGCTCGGGGCGGCGACGCCGAGCTGGACGCCTTCCTGGCGGAGTTCCGGGTGGTGACGCCGCTGGACCACCGCGACCCGGTCGTGGCGCGGCGCGGCGACGTCATGGCCGCCTGGCGGCGCGACCTGAATCAGGAGGCGCCCTGGGCCTACAAGGACGTCGGCCCGGTCGTCGAGAGCCTGCGTGCGGGCGGCGTCGCCGCGCCCGTCGCCGAGCTGCGGCCGCTCCTCACCGTCAAGGGGTGAGCCGATGTCAGTGCGCGCTTACTGAAGGCGGTAGCGTGGCCGGGCAACATCGTTGTGAGGAGGCGCGGATGGACTTCGACCTGCCGGAGAGCGCCCTCGCGGTGCGCGAGGGCGTGACGGCGATCGCCCGGAGGTACGACCAGGAGTACTGGAGCCGGTGCGACGCCGACAAGCGCTGGCCCGAGGAGGTCTGGCGCGAGCTGGTGGACGGCGGCTGGCACAGCCTGGCGATCCCCGAGGAGCACGGCGGCGCCGGGCAGGGGCTGCTGGAGCTCGCCGTCGCCCTGGAGGCGCTGGCCGCGGGCGGCGCGGGCGGCGCCGCCTCGTTCATGTACCTGCTCACCCCGGCGTTCGGCGGCCTCACCATCGCCCGCCACGGCACGCCCGAGCAGCGGGCCGAGTTCCTGCCGCGCATCGTCACCGGCGAGATCGAGACCTGCTTCGCCATCACCGAGCCCGACGCCGGCAGCAACGCGATCAACATCGCCACGCACGCCCGCCGCGACGGCGACGGCTTCCTGGTCTCGGGCCAGAAGATCTGGATCTCGGGCGTGGAGCGCGCCGACTTCCTGGTGCTGGTCGCCCGGACCGTCCCGGCGGCCGAGGCCAGGCCGCGCACCAGCGGCTTCACGGTGCTGCTGGTGGACGTCAAGGACGCCGTCGCGCAGGGCACCCTCACCTACCAGCCGATCCCCAAGCTCGGCACCAACACCGTCGCCTCCAGCACCGTGTTCCTCGACGAGGTCCGCGTCCCCGCGGACCGCGTCCTCGGCGAGGTCGGCCGGGGCTTCGCGGTGCTGTGGGACATCCTCAACCCCGAGCGGATCCTGGCCGCCGCGAGCGGCGTCGGGTTCGGCGAGCTGGTGCTCGGCATCGCCTGCGACTACGCCCGCGAGCGGGCCCCGTTCGGCACGCCGATCGGCGCCAACCAGGCGGTCGCCTTCCCGCTCGCCCGCATCAAGGCGCAGGTCGAGCTGGCCCGCCTCATGACCTACAAGGCCGCCTGGCTGTGGGACCGCGGGCGGCCGTGCGGCTCGGAGGCCAACGTCGCCAAGCTGACCGCCGCCGACGCCGCCTGGCAGGCCGCCGACCGGGCGTTCCAGACGCACGGCGGCATGGCCTACTCGCTGGAGTACCCGGTGGCGCGGATGTTCCGCGACGCGCGGATCGCCAAGAACATCCCGGTGGCCGAGGAGCTGGTCCTCGCCCACATCGCCCAGCACGAGCTGGGCCTGCCCCGCTCCTACTAGCGCGGCGGGGGCCGGCGGCGCGCCCGCCGGCCCGGCGGGGCGCGGGCGCGCCGCCGCGTCCATGATCGGCGGGTGTTGCCCCGATCACGTCCGGGCACGCAGCATGGAGGGGTCGATCCACCCCTCGACGCCGAGGAGCCGCCCATGACCACCGCCGCCCGCACCGGCCCCCGCCCGTACGCCAGCGCCGTCCTGAACGCCTCCGCCGACGAGGTGTGGGCCTACCTGCGCGACTTCGGCAACCTGGCCGAGTGGACGCCCGGGGGCCGCACCGCGGTCATCGAGGACGGCGGCCCGGCCGACCGCGTCGGCTGCGTGCGGCGCGTCATCGGCCCCGGCGACACGGTGTTCCGCGAGCGCCTCACCGGCCTGGACGACGCGGCCCGCAGCTACTCCTACGCGGTGCTGGAGTGCCCGCTGCCGATCAGCGGCGCGCACGGCACGCTGCGGGTGTCGCCGGCGGCCGGCGGGCGGGCGCTCGTCGAGTGGTCCGGCGGGTTCTCCGCCGACCCCGCCGACGAGGAGGCCATGACCAAGACGCTGACCCACGCCCTCTACGGCACCGGCCTGGCGGCCCTGCGCAGGCGCTTCGGGTAGGGCCGCCGCCGGGCGGCCGTCAGCCGAAGCGGGGCGCGCGCTTCTCGCGCAGCGCCGCCACGCCCTCGCGCGCGTCGGGACCGGCGAAGCCGAGGAACTCCATCGCCAGGGAGGCGTCGAACGCCGGTCCGGCCATGCGCAGCCAGTTGTTGAGGGCGCGCTTGGTGTACCGGATCGCCTCGGGGGCGCCCGCGGCCAGCCGGACGGCGACGTCCAGCGCCCGCGCGTGCACCTCCTCGTCGTCCACGCACAGGCTGACCAGGCCGATGCGCTCGGCCTCCTCGCCCGTCAGCGCCTCGCAGAGCAGCAGGTGGTACTTGGCCTTGGCCATGCCGCACAGCAGCGGCCAGACGATGGCGGCGTGGTCGCCGGCGGCGACGCCGAGCCGGGTGTGCCCGTCGATGATGCGCGCCGAGCGGGCCGCCACCGACACGTCGGCGAGCAGCGCGACGGCGAGGCCGGCGCCGACCGCCGGTCCCTGGATCGCGCTCACCACCGGCTTGTCGCAGTCGACGACGTTCATCACGATGTCGCGGGCCTCGCGCATGATGCGGGCGCGCGCGGCGTGGTCGTCGAGCATCCCCTCGATCATCGCCAGGTCGCCGCCCGCCGAGAAGGCGGCGCCCTCGCCGCGCACCAGGACCGCGCGGACGGCGTCGTCGGCGCCGGCGTCCCGCCAGATCTCCGCGAGCTCGCCGTGCCCCTCGGCGTCCACCGCGTTCAGCCGGCCGGGGGCCGACAGCGTCACCCGCAGCACCCGCGGCGCCGCCCAGTCGATCTTCAACCGGCGGTACCGCGCGTAGCGCTCCAGCCCGTCCCCGTTCGTACCGCCGCCCGCCGTCTCCGTCATGCCGCCGTGCCCTCCCGCGCGATCGCGTCCTCGAATGCCGCGCGCAATCGTGCCACGGCGTACCGCTGCGCCTCGGCACCGGCGTCGAAGAGCTCGGGCATGAGGAAGAAGGAGTGCACCACGCCGGGGAAGCGGCGCAACTCCACCGGCACGCCCTCCTCGGCGAGCCGCCGCGCGTACGCCTCGCTCTCGTCGCGCAGGATGTCGCACTCGGCGGTGATGACGGTGGCCGGGGCGACGCCGGCCAGGTCGGGGGCGCGCAGCGGCGCGAGGCGCGGGTCGGCGGGGTCGGCGCCGCCGACGTACAGGTCCATGAAGCGCGCCATCGACGCGGCGTCCAGGCCGTAGCCCGCGCCGAACTCCGACCAGCTCGGGGTGTCGCGGGCGGTGTCGGTGACGGGGTAGACGAGGAGCTGGTGGGCGAGGGCGAGGCCCTCGTCGCGCGCGGTGAGGGCGCAGCCGGCCGCCAGGTTGCCGCCGGCGCTGTCGCCGCCGACGGCGAGCGCGCCGGGCCGCGCCCCGTAGCGGCCGGGGCGGGCGGCGGCGTCGGACACGACGGCCCAGGCGTCGTCGGCCGCCGCGGGGAAGGGGTGCTCGGGGGCCAGCCGGTAGCCGACGTTCAGCACGGCGCAGCCGGCGCCGTGCGCGAGGGCGCGGCAGGTGTCGTCGGTGTTGGCGATGCCGCCGAGCACCCAGCCGCCGCCGTGCAGGTACACCAGCAGCGGCAGCGGCCCCGCCTCGGGCGGCAGCGGCCGGTACAGCCGGACCGGCACCGGGCCGCCGGGCCCGGCCACCTCCAGGTCGCGGACCTGCGGCAGCTCCAGCCGGTCCACCGGGAAGACCGCGTCGACCTGCTCGCGCATCTCGGCGATGGAGGGGTCGGGCCCGTCCAGCGCGGTGAGCGCGCGCAGCTCCTCCAGGTAGCGCGCGGTCTGCGGGTCGAGCGTCATGCGGCGGCCTCCGGCGGGACGGGCGGGCGGTTCCCCCGAGCGGTTCCCCGCCCGCGGCCGCTCAACCCCGCGCGGCGGCCCCGCTCAGCGGCCCGCGGCCTCGGCGACCAGGGCCTCGAACAGGCGGCGGTCGTCGCCCTCCTCGGGGTGCCACTGCACGGCGAGGCCGAACGGGTGCCCCTGCAGCTCGGCCGCCTCGACCACCTGGTCGTCGGCCCAGGCGACGGGCACGAGGCCCTCGCCGAGCCGCGCGACGGCCTGGTGGTGGTAGGTCGGGACGTCGGCCGCGTCCCCCATGATCTTGCCGATGGCGCTGGTCGCGCTGATCTGCACCCGGTGCGCACCGACCCGGCCGATCGCCGGGCGGTGCCGCTCGTGGCCGACGGCGGCCGGCAGGTCCTGGACGAGGGTGCCGCCGAGCGCCACGTTGAGGACCTGCAGCCCGCGGCAGATCGCCAGGAACGGCAGCCCCGCGTCGATCACCGCGCGGACGAGGGCCAGCTCGTAGCGGTCGCGCTGGGGCTGCGGCGGGCCGGTCTCGGGGTCGCGGGCGGCCCCGTAGAGCTGGGGGTCGACGTCGGCGCCGCCGGCGATCACGATGCCGTCCAGCCGGGACACCACCGTGTCCAGGCCGCGGAGGCCCGCCGTCGGCGGCAGCAGCACCGGGACGCCGCCGGCGCGCTCGACCATGCGCAGGTAGGGGGCGGGGAGCAGGGCCGCCTCGCGCACCCAGGCCCCCCAGCGGGCCGGTTCGAGATAGGTCGTCACGCCGATCAGCGGAGCGCTGTCGGAGCGGGCCGGCGGGCCGGCCGCCCCCTCGGTCGCCTCCGGCATACCGTTCTCCCCTCCGCGCGCACCGGCCCCGGGAGGCCCGCGGCGCGCACCACCACGTCGCCTTCGCCAGGTCATCATGGCGCATCGGGCGGAACGGCCGCCCGTCCCGCCCCTCTTCTCGTACCGGCCAGCCTGCCGCATACCCGTGCATCTCGCAGGCCGAAGCCGGGACATCGCGCAAAGTCACCCGCGGGCGGGCGGCGGGAGACCGGCTCGCGAGATCGGCGCGAAAGTTGAGGATCCTCCCCCACCGGACGGCCGCCGATCCCCACCTTCCACCCGCCGGTCAAGAATAAAAAACCAATACTGTCAGGGCCCATCCGGCACCCATTCACAGAGACGATCATCCCCCCTTCTCCGCGATCGATGAATACCGATCAGTATCCTTCTCCTGAAATCGGACGTTTCCGATTACCGAGAATGACAGCTTAGTCACTCTTCGCAAGGAGGACCCCGCCTTGCGGCGTATCGGTTGAGTAGCTGCGACTTCGGGTGCGAGAATCTCACCCAGCCGGGCACCCGAGGGCGCCTGAAGACACCGGGGAACCCCGGAGCCGGGCGTCCGGACCATGGGGGGCGAGCGCTGCAAATGTCCTTGGAACGCCGCAACGTCAAAGAGGATTCCACCCACATCGAAATGCTGGACGGCAAGGCCGCCGCCTATTTCTACGGCCGGCTGTTCGCGGCGAACCCGCGCCTTCGGGCGATGTTCCCGCCCGCCATGGACGCCCAGCGCGACCGGCTCTTCCAGGCCCTGACGAAGATCGTCTCCGACCGGGACGGCGCGCCGGCCCGGGCCGCCTACTTCGGGCAGCTCGGCCGCGACCACCGCAAGTACGGCGTGCGGGCCGAGCACTACCCCGCCGTCGGCGAGGCGCTCGTCGCGACGCTGCGCCGGTTCTCCGGCGACGCCTGGACGCCCGAGGCCGAGACCGCCTGGACGGCCGCCTACGCCGAGGCCGCCCGCCTCATGACCGAGGCCGCCGAGGCCGCCGCCGAGCAGGGACCGCCCTGGTGGGTCGCCGAGGTCCTCGACCACGACCGGCGCGGCCCCGACCTCGCCGTGCTCACGCTGCGCCCCGACGCGCCGCTGCCGTTCGCCGCCGGCCAGTACGTCACCGTGCAGACCGCGCGCTGGCCCCGGGTCTGGCGCCCCTACTCGGTCGCCAACGCCCCGCGCGCCGACGGCACCGTCCGCCTGCACGTGCGGGCGCTGCCCGGCGGCTGGGTCAGCGGCGCGCTCGTGCGCCACACCGGCCCCGGCGACGCCGTGCTGCTCGGCCCGCCCCGGGGCGGCATGCGCCTCGACCCGGACTCCGACCGACCCCTGCTGCTCGTCGCGGGCGGCACCGGCCTCGCACCCCTGAAGGCCCTCGCCGAGCAGGCGACGATGTCGGGCCGGCCGCGCGAGGTCCACCTGCTCGTCGGCGCCCGCACCGAGGCCGACCTGTACGACCTGCCCGAACTGCGGTTGCTGGAGGCCGCCTGCCCGACGCTGCGGGTCGTCCCCGTCCTCTCCGGGCCCCCTCGGACCGGCGCCTCCCACGGCGCCCTGCCCGAGGCCCTCGAACGCTTCGGCGGCCCGGACGACCACGACGTCTACATCAGCGGGCCCGAGGAGATGATCCGGACCGTCGCGATCGCGCTGCGCCGCCTCGGCGTCCCGCCCGACCGCGTCCACCACGACCTGCTGGACACCGGTACCTCTGCCACCGGCACCCCGACCGGCTGCCCCGTCCACGAGACGGCCGGCGCGGCCGCCTCCTCGCGGGCGCCCGCCGGGCAAGCGGTCCCCTGGTAGCCGCCCCGCGGGCGGGCCGCGTCACCCCGCGGCCCGCCTCCGCAGGAACTCCTTCGTCACCGCGTCGGCCGGATAGAACGACTCGATCGCCAGCTCGGCGAGCGTGATGTCCACCGGCGTCCCGAACGTCGCGATGGTGCTGAAGAACGACAGCTCCCGGCCCTCCCGCCGGAACCGCAGCGGCACCAGCACCTCGCCGCCGCCCGGCGGCGCGAACGCCTCCCCCGCCGGGCCCGCGTCCGGGTAGTCGCGCAGCTCCCGGTGCAGGTCGGCGAGCGCGGGATCGGCGGTGAGCGCCACATGGCGGCGCACCCGGTCGATCATGTGGGCGCGCCACTCGGCGAGGTTGACGATGTCGCGCGCCATCCCGTCCGGGTGCATGCTGAGCCGCAGCACGTTCACCGGCGGCTCCAGCAGCGCGGGCGCCGCGCCCTCCATGAACAACCCGGCGGCCGCGTTGCCGTCGACGAGGTTCCAGAAGCGGTCCACCACGACCGCCGGATACGGCTCGTGGCCCTCCAGGATCTGCCGGAGCGCCCCGCGCACCGCGTCCATCCGCGGCTCGGCCATCCCCGTCTCGGCGTACACCGGCGCGTACCCGGCGGCCACGAGCAGCAGGTTGCGGTCGCGCAGCGGCACCTGGAGGTGCTCGGCGAGGCGCAGCACCATGTCGCGGCTCGGCGCCGACCGCCCCGTCTCCACGAAGCTGAGGTGCCGCGTCGAGACATCGGCGTCCGAGGCGAGCTCCAGCTGGCTGAGCCGCCGCCGCTGCCGCCAGGCCCGGAGCTGCTCGCCCACCGGGCGGACGTCGCCGAGCGAGACCGCGGTCGTCATCGTCGTCACGGGCGTGACGCTACCGGTGGCCGCGGCCGCCCGGCGATGACGCCGGAGGTAACGGCCCTCACCCGTCCGATGGCGATTCCTCGGCGGGGGCGGCCAGATGCCGGTCGAAGAAGGCGAAGATGCGCTCCCACTCCGCCGGCGCGTCCGCCCGCCCCTTCCCGAGCCCGAGGGCCACCTTGGCCGCGACGCCGAGCGGGGCGGGCGCCTTGGAGTCGGTGAGGAAGCTGTGCCCCGCGTCCGGATACTCCTTGACGTCGTGCACGACGCCCGCCTCGTCGAGCGCCCGCTCCAGCTCGGCGGCGGCGCCCCGCAGCGTCAGGTCCTTGCCGCCGAAGCTCGCGACGATGGGGCAGGCGCCCTTCAGCACCTCGGCCACATCGCCGCGCGGCAGCAGCGCGTAGTTGGCCGAGGCCGCCTGGAAGTCGTAGCGGGCGGCGGCGACGAGCGCGAAGCCGCCGCCGAGGCAGAACCCGACGACCCCGACGCGGCCGGTGGAGTCGCCGCGCCCGGCGACCCAGGCGCGGGCCGCCTCGATGAAGTCGTAGGACGGCCCCCGCCGGGCGAACATGTCGCTCACGGCCTTGCGGGCGCAGCGCACCCACGGCCCGCCGTCGTACAGGTCGGGCAGCACCGCCAGGTAGCCCTGGGCGGCGAACCGGTCGGCCTGGGCGCGCATGTCCGCGTTGGCGCCGAACGCCTCGAACACGACGACCACGCCGGGCCACGGCCCCTCCCCCTCCGGGACGGCCAGATAAGCGGGCCGTTCCCGGCCCGCCACGGGAATGCTGACGTCAGGCATCCCCCCACCCCCCCCCCCCCCCCCCCCCCCCCCCCCCCCCCCCCCCCCCCCCCCCCCCCCCGCCCCTCCCCCCCCCCCCCCCCCCCCCGGGGGCCCCC
>NZ_JAIBOA010000037.1 GCF_019458805.1 Actinomadura parmotrematis | reverse complement strand
CGCCCCCCCCCCCCCCCCCCCCCGCCCCCCCCCCCCCGCCCCCCCCCCCCCCCCCGGGGGGGGGGGGGGGCCCCCCGCGGGGGGCCCCCCCCCGCCGTTTCGCATGCCCCGCACCCTCCGAGACGGAAAAGGACGCCCATGCACGGACGTGATGGCAGGCTCCGGGCCGCCGTACCGCTGGCGGCAGCGCTCATCATCGCGGCCGCGGGATGCGGCGGCGGAAAAGACGGAAAGACCGGGAAGGCCACCGAGAGCCCCACCCCCCGGCCCGCCACGGCGTCGTCGGCCGCCCCGCCGCAGTCCCTCGGCTCGGTGCCCATGGCGGTGGAGGCCAGCGCGGCGCACCTGGACGTCCTGTCCCTGAACCGCGAGGCCGACCGGACCGTCACCGCGCACCTGCGGATCGTCAACGACGGCCAGGGCACCCTCGAACCGTCGACCATCCTCAACGAGCTCGGCACCCCGGCCGACCTCGACAACGACGGCGGCGACCCGCTCTCCCGCACCAACGTGCGGTCGTCGGCGAGCGGCATCGGCCTGCTCGACGCCAAGGGCGGCAACCTCTACCTGCCACTGCGCACCAAGGACTACGAGTGCGTGTGCACCGGCCTCGGCGGGACGAGCGTCCGGCCGGGCGCCTCCCTCGACGTGTACGCGGTGTACCCGGCGCTGCCCGCCGCCGTCCAGCGGGTCACGGTCACCGCCCCGCTCACCGTGCCGCTGCAGGACGTCCCGATCGCCGGCGCCCCGGCGGCTGCCGGGGCGGGACGGCCGACCGTCCCGCCGCAGGCGTCCCTGGCCCCGCCGCGCGTCCTGCCCGTCGTCAGCGTCAGCGAGGGCGCCGACGAGGGCGTGGACGACGGCCCCGGCGGGCGCGCGGTGCGGCTGTCGTCCGACGTACTGTTCGCCCTGAACAAGGCCGACCTGACGCCGCGCGCGACGGCGCTGCTCCAGAAGGTGGCCCAGCAGATCGACGCGTCCACCGGGACCACCGTCAAGGTCGACGGCTACACCGACTCCTCCGGCAACGACGCCATCAACAAGCCGCTGTCGGGGCGCCGCGCCAAGGCCGTCTCCACCTGGCTGAAGCAGCACGTGACCCGCCAGGGCATCACGTTCACGGCCGCAGGGCACGGCTCCGCCAGCCCAGTGGCGTCCAACGACACCGAGGAGGGGCGTCGACACAACCGGCGCACCACCGTCTCCTTCGCCCGCCCAGTGCCGCCCGCACCCCAGATCAGCGGCGCCCCCTACCGGCTCGCGCCGGGCGCCCCGCCCGTCCTCGGCAGCGGCGCCTTCACCCCGGCCGCCGCGTCCGGATTGAAGGCGGAGGTGAACAGCCTGCACCGGGACGCGACCGGCCTCGTCACGCTGGTCTTCACCCTCCGCAACACCGGCACCCGGGAGGTGTCGGTCAGTATCGCGCTGGAGCGGAACGAGCGCCTGCACGGTGGTTTCCAGGCGCGCCGCACCTACAGCGTCGGCGGGGTGATGCTCTACGACACCGCCGCCCGCGTCCGCTATGAGCCGCTGAAGACCTCCAACGGCGAGTGCCTCTGCACGTCCACCGCCGACTTCGACGCCCACTCGCGCCTCAACCCCGGCGACAGCGCGATCTACTCGGCCACCTACCTGCCCGCCGCGCAGACCTCGACGGTGGAGCTCCGGCTCCCCTGGCAGGACCAGAACGGCGCCACCGTCACCGGCCTCACCGTCAAGTGAGCTCCGGGTGCCGGACGGTGAGAACGACCTTGCCGACCTGCGCGTTCGACTCCAGGTACCGGTGCGCCTCGGCGGCGTCCGCCAGGTCGAACACCCGGTCCACGACCGGCCGGAACGCGCCCGACCGCACCCCCGAGGCGACGAACGCCGCGGCGCGGCGCAGCCGCTCGGGATCGGTGGTCGTCTCCAGGACGGTGTAGGTGCGCATGCTGAGGGCGGGCATGCCGAGGTCGAGGCCGGGATAGGGCGTCGGCTCGCCGCTCAGCCCGCCGACGATCAGGTGGGTGCCGCCGGGGGCGGCGGTCCGCGCGAGGTCGGTCACGCCGGGGCCGGCGACGGCGTCGAGGACGAACTCGGCGCCGCGCCCGCCGGTCGCGGCGCGCACCCGCGCCACGACGTCCTCCTCGCCGGTCACGACGACCTCGGCGGCGCCCTCCTTGAGCAGCGCGTCCCGCTTTGCGGCGGTGCGGGTGAGGGCGATCGCGGTCGCACCTACCCGCTCGGCGACGTGGATCGCGGCGAGGCCGACGCTGCTGGACGCCGCGTTCAGCACGACCGTGTCGCCGGGACGCATCCCGCCGACCTCCACCAGCGCGCCGTAAGCCGTCAGGTAGGGCATCCACACCGCCGCGCCCTCGACGGCGCCGACCCCGTCCGGCCGGTGCAGCAGCGCCGCCGCCGGCACGATCGCGCGCTCGGCGTAGACCGCGTGGTCGTTCTGCGAGAACGCGGGGACCGTGCTGACCGCCTGTCCCGGCGCGAACCCCTCGACGCCCTCCCCGACCGCCTCGACGACGCCCGCCGCCTCCGTCCCGAGCCGGCCGGGGAACCGCCGCACCGGCTCGATGTAGTGCCCGCTGCGGAACAGCACCTCGGCCCGGTTGACGCCGACCGCGTCCACCCGGATCCGCACCTCGCCGGGTCCCGGCTCCCCCACCGCGACGTCCTCGACCCGCAGCACCTCGGGACCGCCGTGCTCGTGGAACAGCACCGTCTTCGCCATCGTCTCGCCCTTCCGCGCAGAAGTGATGATCACACTCGACCACATAAGTACGACGATCGTCAAACTTCGATTCCTGTCGTACAATCGGGCCATGGCCGACGACCGCATCCCCCCGCACCCCGACCCGAGCGCGATCCCCTTCCAGCAGGTCCTGGAGGCCCTCGTCGACCCGGTGCGGCGCAGCATCGTCACGCAGCTCAGCGCGTCCCCCGACGACGTGCGCTGCGGCGGCTTCGACCTGCCGGTGAGCACCTCCACGGCCACCCACCACTTCAAGGTGCTGCGCGAGGCGGGCCTGATCAGGCAGTACTACGTCGGCACCTCCCGCATGAACACCCTGCGCCGCGACGAGGTCGACGCCGCCTTCCCCGGCCTCCTCAAGGCCGTCACCACCGCCGACAGCGCCTGATCAGCCCTCCCCCACCGCCCGCCGCCGATGCCGCACCGGCGCGATATCGACGTCCGCGGCCTCACCCCCCGCGTTCACGAACGCCCGCGCGTCACCCACCGCCTCCCGCAGCCGCCGCCGCTCCCGCCGCTCGTAAACCCTTGCCGCCTCGCGCACGCCCCGATCCCGCACGGCGAACCGCGCCCAGGAGTAGACCCGCACCTCCCGCCGCACCGCCTCCGGCCGCGGACGCCCGGCCCGGCTGTAACGCAGATCGTGCACGACGACAGCACGCCACAGGGGCACGTCGAAGAACTCCACCCGCGACCGAGCGGACGAAAGATGATGAGCGGTACGGGACATCAGCGAACCTCCCCTGCCAGTCCTAAGCCCGGAGCGCGGCGATGACCCGCTCGAACGCCGGCACGTCCGGCAGACTCTCGGGCGGCTCGCGCATGCTTCGCGCGATGCCCATCGCGGGCGCGTCCGGGCCGAGGCCCGCCGTGACCTCCGCGACGAAGTCGTCGACGATCCGCCGCCGCGAGCACCGCACGGCGCAGCCGCAGCGTCCGGACCAGCTCCAACCGGCCGACGGTGACCAGCCCCGCACTCGCGTCCATGGCCCCCAACCCTGCACCTGCCACCCGCTGGAACCTCAACCCTTTTCCCCGGAACGTCACGACGAGGGATCGGCGCCCTCAGCGCCCACCCGCCTGCGCCGCACTCCCGTGCACGTCAGAAGCTCGGCGGCGTCAGGCGACAGGAACAGGATGAACGTCCAGCCCCCATCGCTGCTCCGGATGCGCCCGAGCCGCACCGGGTCCTGGCCGAGACCTTCCAGCGTCGCCACGGCATGATCCAGCCCGAGCGTCTCGAGCCCCTGCGCCCGGGTTCGCCTCCTCCTCGACCTGTAGACCCTGGCGAGATCCTCAGCAGGGCCCGCCCCCTCCCAGACGACGAAGTCGCCGCCGGACCTGAGCGCGGCCCGAGCGGGTTCGCACGCCTCGTTCGCGCACCTCAAGACCGCGATGAGCGCGCCGCGCTCCCCGCCCGCGCCCGCCCCGGCCTCCGGAACGGCCCGCAGGACCGACCGCGCGGCGGCCCACACCTCCTCGAACTCCACCGCAGTGATCTCCGCCGTCCCCGAGGCGTCCTGCCAGCCCGCCAGGTCGCTTTCCGCGAGCACGCCGTACCGGCGCTCGTAGGCGGCCATCGCGCCCCGATCGGCGTGATCGCGGATCCACAGGACCTCACCCAGATCAGCGGCGGTCACCGGCTCACGGGCGGAGCCCCTCGACTCGACCTGCCGAACGAGCCGCAGATCCTCGCCGACCTCGAAGTACGACCAGGTGTCGGCGTCGGCCCGGTAAGCGCGGATCATGAGCGTCACGGCCCCATTGAACCGCCCCGCCGCCCCGCTCACCGCGTCGGCAGGATCTGGTCCAGCCACCCGCAGGCGGTGACGCCGCTGGCGTCGCGCTCAACGAGGTCGAAGCGGCCGCCCATGGGGATGATCCCGGCCATCAGCACCCTCGCCCGACCACTGACGCCGGCGAATCCCGGACGGCACGACCTTCGAGCGGCGACATCCACCCATGCTTCCCGACCGCTCGACTCTCGGCAGGAACCACGCCGCCCAGCACCCCGATGACCGGGCGGCTCGGTGACCCGGCGGTCATCGAATGTTGACGTGCGGCGTGTTGCCTGGTTGAAACGTTTCCATCGGGCAACACGCCGCACGTCAACGAGAAGCGGCCGGGTGGTCATAGCGGAAGGGTGAAGGACGGGTCTCGGCCAGGCCGGTCGATCAGCGAGTGATCCAGGCCAGTCGGCGTGCTGTTGGGCCGCTGGTCCACGATCGCCCTGCTGGGTCCGCGACTGCACTGCCGGGATGTGCGTTCTGCTCGTATCGCGCTCCGGTGTCCGGCGACCGATCGCGCGTGAGGAGCGGCTCTGCCCGGACAGCCGGCGGAGTTTCACGGAGCCGCCGAACGATTGAGCCCCGGGGACGGTTCGCACCGGGCGCGACGGAGAGAGGACCGCCGCCGGACGGCGCGTGGGAATGGTTCTTCATTGTTGATGAGCCGGTCCGAGAGCCAATTGAACTCATCAAGTGGCGAGGTGGGCGGGGCCGGCGAGTCGATCATTCGGGGAGCGCTGGTGGGCTGGTCTTCGTGCCTTCGCGGCTCGGGCAGGGCGCGGGCGACGCCCCTACGAAACGGCGGGGGCGGGGGGCCGATCAGGTGATCGGCCCCCCGCCCCCGGCGGGTGGTGCTGCGCCTTGGCGGCGGCGGGCAGGGTCAGCTGCAGCCGCTGGTGGAGCCGCAGCCCTCGCAGACGTAGCAGCTGCCGGCCGGGCGCATCTTCGTGCCGCACGTCATGCAGAGCGGCGCGTCGGCGGTGCGGCCCTGGCGGCTCTCGATGACCTCCATCGACGAGCCGGCCGGGGTGGACGGCGCCGCCGGGGCGGCCGGAGCCGACGCCGGGGCCGGGGCGGGCTCGGCCGGGGCCTCGGTGGTCGGGGCCGACTGGGCGAGCGTCTCGTGCTCGACCTCGGGCTCGGCGTGCAGGGACGCCGGGTCCTCGCCGTTGGCCTGCATCGCCCGCTCGGCGGCGGTGAGGATGCCGAGCTCGGCGCGCTCCTCGTAGGACATGTTGTCCAGCGCCAGGCGCCGGAAGATGTAGTCCATCACCGAGGTCGCCATGCGGATGTCGGGGTCGTCGGTCATGCCGGCGGGCTCGAACCGCATGTTGGTGAACTTCTCCACCCACGTCTCCAGCGGGACGCCGTACTGGAGGCTGATGGAGATGGCCATGGAGAAGGCGTCCATGACGCCCGCGAGGGTCGAGCCCTGCTTGCCGAGCTTGAGGAAGACCTCGCCGAGGCCGTCGTCGGGGTAGGACGAGGCGGTCATGTAGCCCTCGGCGCCCGCGACGGAGAAGCGGGTGACGGTGGCCGGGCGCTGCTTCGGCAGGCGCCGGCGGACGGGCCGGACCTCGGCGGGCGCGGCGGCGGCCGTCTCCGGCTTCGCCTCCTCCTTCTTGCCCGCGGCCGACAGCGGCTGGCCGACCTTGCAGTTGTCGCGGTAGATCGCCAGGGCCTTCAGGCCGAGCCGCCAGCCCTCGAAGTAGACCTTCTCGATGTCCTCGATCGCGGCCTGCTCGGGCATGTTGACGGTCTTGGAGATCGCGCCGGACAGGAACGGCTGCACCGCCGCCATCATCCGCACGTGCCCCATCGGGCTGATGGTGCGGTCGCCCATCGCGCAGTCGAACACCTCGTAGTGCTCGGGGCGGAGGCCCGGCGCGTCGACGACGTGGCCGTGCTCGGCGATGTACTCGACGATCGCCTCGACCTGCTCCTGCTGGTAGCCGAGCTTGGCCAGGGCGCGCGGCACCGTGTGGTTGACGATCTGCATGGAGCCGCCGCCGACGAGCTTCTTGAACTTCATCAGCGCGAGGTCGGGCTCGATGCCGGTGGTGTCGCAGTCCATCATCAGGCCGATGGTGCCGGTCGGGGCGAGCAGCGACGCCTGCGCGTTGCGGTAGCCGTTCTTCTCGCCGGTCTTCAGGCACTCCTGCCACTGCTTGGCCGCGGCGGCGAGGATGGACCTGTCCATCTCGTCGAGGGTGCGGACCTCGTCGTTGGCGGCGGCGTGCTTGCGCATGACGCGCTTGTGCGCCTCGGCGTTGCGGGCGTAGCCGGCGTAGGGGCCGACGACGCCGGCGAGCTCGGCGGAGCGGCGGTAGGCGACGCCGGTCATCAGCGAGGTGATGGCGGCGGCGAGGGAGCGGCCGCCCTCGGAGTCGTAGGCGTGGCCGGTCGCCATGAGGAGCGCGCCGAGGTTGGCGTAGCCGATGCCGAGCTGCCGGTAGTCGCGGGTGGTGCGGGCGATCGGCTCGGTCGGGAAGTCGGCGAAGGTGATGGAGATGTCCATCGCCGTGATGATCAGCTCGGTGAGCCGGACGAACCGCTCGGTGTCGAAGACGTCGCCCTCGCCGAGGAACTTCAGCAGGTTGATGCTGGCGAGGTTGCAGGAGGAGTTGTCCAGCGACATGTACTCCGAGCACGGGTTGGACGCGGTGATGCGGCCCGTCTCGGGGTTGGTGTGCCAGTCGTTGATGACGTCGTCGTACTGGATGCCGGGGTCGGCGCACTCCCAGGCGGCCTTGGCCATGAGCCGGAACAGGTCCTTGGCCCTGATGGTCTCGACGACCTCGCCGGTCATGCGGGCGCGCAGCGCGAACTCGCCGTCGGACTCGACGGCGCGCATGAACTCGTCGGACACCCGGACGCTGTTGTTGGCGTTCTGGTACTGGACGCTGCCGATGTCGCGGCCGCCGAGGTCCATGTCGAACCCGGCGTCGCGGAGCGCGCGGATCTTGTCCTCCTCGCGCGCCTTGGTCTCGATGAACTCGGCGATGTCGGGGTGGTCGACGTCCAGCACGACCATCTTGGCGGCGCGGCGGGTGGCGCCGCCCGACTTGATCGTTCCGGCGGACGCGTCGGCGCCGCGCATGAACGAGACGGGGCCGCTGGCGGTGCCGCCGGAGGACAGCAGCTCCTTGGAGGAGCGGATGCGGGACAGGTTCAGGCCGGCGCCGGAGCCGCCCTTGAAGATGATCCCCTCCTCCTTGTACCACTCCAGGATCGACTCCATCGTGTCGTCGACCGACAGGATGAAGCAGGCCGACACCTGCTGCGGCGACTTCGTCCCGACGTTGAACCAGACCGGCGAGTTGAAGCTGAACATCTGGTGGGCCAGCGCGTGGGTGAGCTCGTGCTCGAAGATCTCGGCGTCCTCGGGGCCGGCGAAGTAGCCGTGCTCCAGGCCGGTGTCGACGTAGCGGCGGACGACGCGGTCGATGAGCTGCTTCAGGCTCCACTCGCGGGCCGGCGTGCCGACGGCGCCGCGGAAGTACTTGGAGGTCACGATGTTGACCGCGTTCAGCGACCAGAAGTCGGGGAACTCCACCCCGCGCTGCTCGAAGTTCACCGAGCCGTCGCGCCAGTTCGTCATGACGACGTCACGACGCTCCCAGCGGATCTCGTCGTACGGATGCACGCCGGGCGTGGTGAAGATCCGCTCCATCTTCAGCCCCTTGCGGCCCCCCTTGCCGCGCCGGACCGCCGAGCTCGCCGTCTCCGTCATGGCCTACCCCCTCCGGGCCCTCCCGCCGGGCCCTGTCCAGGAACAACTGGTTCCGCCCCCGGCCCGTTACCGCGGCCGGGGGCGCTCTCGCGAAAGTCGAATGAACGCCTGTGCAGTTGGTGCGTCAGCGCGGTGGCGGCGCGGTCCCCGAGGGGCCGGCCGCGCGGCGCAGCACGTCGATCTCCCGGGCGAAGTCGTCCAGCGACTCGAAGCCCCGGTACACCGAGGCGAAGCGCAGGTAGGCGACCTCGTCGAGTTCGCCGAGCGGGCCGAGGATCGTGAGTCCCACCTCGTGCGAGGGGATCTCCGCGGCCCCCGTCGCCCGCAGGGCCTCCTCCACCCGCTGCCCCAGCTTGGCGAGCGCATCCTCGTCGACCGGGCGGCCCTGGCAGGCCCTGCGCACCCCGGCGATGATCTTGTCTCGGGAGAACGGCTCGGTGACCCCGCTGCGCTTGGCCACCATGAGGAGCACGTTCTCCTGGGTCGTGAACCGCTTGCCGCACTCCGGGCACGAGCGGCGCCGCCGGATCGCGGCCCCGTCGTCGGTGGAGCGGCTGTCGATGACCTTGGTGTCGGGGTTGCGGCAGAACGGGCAGTGCACCGCGCCCTCCCCTCCCTGACCGCACCGACGCCGGCTCCACAGGAACACAACCTGTGGTTAATCACATCGGTGTAACTACTAGATGTTGTGGTCAACCGTAGAACGCGGCCGGGGGCTTCGCAACCTGGATCACCGGCCCCGCGCGTAGACCCTGGTCACATCGGGCCTGCGCGCGGCCCGCCCGGCGTGTCGCGATCGGACGATCACGGGCGGTGATCGCCGTACCGCGCCCGTACCCGCCCCGACCTGCGCGGACACCCGGGATCCGGGGGGCGATCAGCGTGCGGGCACGCGCAGCCGCTGGCCGGGCTGGACGATGGACCCGGACAGGCCGTTGAGATCGCTGATGCGGCGGACGGTGCGGCGCGGATCGGCGTGCGGATCGGTCCGCAGCGCGATGTCCCAGAGGGTGTCGCCGGGCCCGACCACGACGGAGACCACCCTAGGGCCGCCGGGGGCCCGGTCGCTCGCCGGACGCGCGCCCGACCCGGCCCGCGCGCCGCGGCCCGCCGTCGCCCACAGGGCCGCGAGCAGCACCGCGGCCACGAATGTGACGAGCACCACCCGCCCGCGCCGGGTGAGTCGCAGGCCCTGCGGGGGCGCGGACGGCCGCCGCTCGCGCGGCGCCGGCGCCGGGGCCTCCGCCGGCTCCGGCGCGGCCTCCGGGACGCCCGTGCAGTCCTCTACAAGGCGTAGCCGCCGCGGCCCCTCCCCCGGACGCGCGCCGCCCGCGCGGACGCCGCCCGCCCCCGCGCGGCGCGCCGGACCGCAGCGTCCCGCCGCGCTGTACGCCACCGCGTGCCCCCGTCGAAGTGCGCCGCTCATCCCGGGTACCCCCTCGCGACCTGCCGACGATCCCGACCCTCGAATGGATTTTCGATCGAACGCCTGTACGATGTTCTACAACAGGACGCACCCCCGTGGCGAGCACCGTCTTCGAACAATTGTTTGATCATCCGGCCGGAACGCGATACCGTCTCATGACAAGGAGTGACGGTCCCCAGCGCCAGGAGGAGAGCGAGCGATGAGCAAGGTCCGGGAGTTGCCCGACGGTCCCAGCGACGAGACCGGCCTGACCCAGCGCCAGCGCATGGTGCTGGAGGTCATCCGCGACTCGGTGAACCGCCGCGGCTACCCGCCGTCGATGCGCGAGATCGGCGAGGCCGTCGGCCTGACCAGCACCTCCAGCGTCTCGCACCAGCTGCGCACGCTCCAGCGCAAGGGCTTCCTCCGCCGCGACCCGAACCGTCCCCGCGCCGTCGAGGTGCGCGTCCCGGGCGCCACCCCCGTCCGCACCGAGGACGAGCCGTTCGACGCCGTCACCGACCCCGCCGTCCGCCAGGCGCCCGCCTACGTGCCGCTCGTCGGCCGGATCGCCGCCGGCGGCCCGATCCTCGCCGAGGAGGCCGTCGAGGACGTCTTCACGCTGCCGAAGCAGCTCGTCGGCGAGGGCACCCACTTCCTGCTGAAGGTGAGCGGCGACTCGATGATCGAGGCCGCCATCGCCGACGGCGACTGGGTCGTGGTCCGCCAGCAGCCGGTCGCCGAGCAGGGCGACATCGTCGCCGCCATGATCGACGGCGAGGCCACCGTGAAGACCTTCAAGCGCAAGGACGGCCACATCTGGCTGATGCCGCAGAACGCCGCCTACGAGCCCATCCCGGGCGACGAGGCGTCGGTCCTCGGCCGCGTGGTCGCCGTCCTCCGCAAGATGTAGCCGGCGCCCGCCGCTCCTGACCGCCCCGCCACGACCCCGGCCGGCCCCCCGCCGCCCGGGGTCGCAGCCGTGCCCGCACGCCGCCCGCCGGGACGTGCCGCGGGCGCGGCGCCCCGGATCGGGCGCCGCACCCGCCGCCTCAGCGCTGCGGCACGATGTTCACGATCTTGGGGGCGCGCACGATGACCTTGGCGATGCCCGCGCCGCCGAGCGCCTCGGCCACCTTCGGCGAGGCCAGCGCCAGCCGCTCCAGCTCGGCCTCCCCGATGGACGGCGCCACCTCCAGCCGGTCGCGGACCTTGCCCGCCACCTGCACGACGCAGGTGACGGCCTCCTCGACCAGCAGCGCCGGGTCGGCGGCCGGCCAGCCCGCCCGGACGACCGGCGCCTCGTGCCCGAGCACCTCCCACGCCTCCTCGGCGGTGTAGGGCGCGAACAGCGACAGCATCAGCGCGATCGTCTCGGCGGCCTCGCGGACCGCCGGGTCGCCGGCGCCGGGACCGGAGTCGATGGCCTTGCGGGCCGCGTTGACCAGCGTCATGATCCGCGCGATGGCCACGTTGAAGCGGTTCGCCTCGATCATCGCGGTCGCCTCGTCGACGGCGCGGTGCGTGGCGCGGCGCAGCTCGGCGTCGCCGCCGGCCGGGTCGGTGCCGGGCGCGGACGTCACCTCGGCCGCGATGCGGTGCACGCGGGCCAGGAACTTGTACATGCCGGACGGCGACACGTCCGCCCAGTCGATGTCGTCCTCGGGCGGCCCGGAGAACAGCATCGCCAGCCGGACGACGTCGACGCCCGACTCCTCGATCTGCTCCCCGAGGTCCACCAGGTTGCCGGTGGACTTGGACATGCCCTTGCCGTTCAGGATCACCTGGCCCTGGTTGAGCAGCCGCGCGAAGGGCTCGGTGAAGTCCACCATGCCCATGTCGTACAGGACCTTGGTGAAGAACCGGCTGTACAGCAGGTGCAGGATGGCGTGCTCGACGCCGCCGGTGTACTGGTCGACCGGCATCCAGCGGCGGACCGCCTCGACGTCGAACGGGCCGTCCTCGTAGGTCGGCGAGCAGTACCGGAAGTAGTACCAGGACGAGTCGACGAAGGTGTCCATGGTGTCGGAGTCGCGCTTGGCGGCGCCCCCGCACTTGGGGCAGTCGACGTTGACCCAGTCCTCGGCCGCGGCGAGCGGCGAGGTGCCCTTGGGCGCCAGGTCGGCGCCGCGCAGGTTCTCCGGCAGCCGCACCGGCAGCTGCTCGTCGGGGACGGGGACCTCGCCGCAGGACGGGCAGTGCACGATCGGGATCGGGCAGCCCCAGAAGCGCTGCCGGGAGACCAGCCAGTCGCGCAGCCGGAAGTTGACGGCGGCCTTGCCGGTGCCGCGCTCCTCCAGCACCTGCGTGATCCGCTCGATCGCCTCGGCCTTGGCCAGCCCGTCGACCGGGCCGGAGTTGACCAGGGCGCCGTCGCCGGCGGTCGCGACGCCGGTCTCGGCCGGGTCGGGCTGCCCGGTCTCCACGACGACGCGGACCGGCAGGCCGAACTTCAGCGCGAAGTCCAGGTCGCGCTGGTCGTGCGCGGGCACCGCCATGATCGCGCCGTGCCCGTACTCGGCCAGCACGTAGTCCGACGCCCAGACCGGGATGCGGTCGCCGGTCACCGGGTTGACGGCGTAGCGGCCGAGGAAGACGCCGGTCTTCTCGCGCTCGCTGGACAGCCGCTCGATCTCGCTCTCGCGCGACACCTCGTCCCGGTAGGCCTCGAACGCGGCGCGCCGCTCGGGCGCGACGATCTCCTCGGCCAGCGCGGCGTCGGCGGCGACGACCATGAAGGTGGCGCCGAACAGCGTGTCGGGGCGCGTGGTGTAGACGGTGACGGGCTCGGCGCGGCCCTCGATGGCGAAGTGGACGTCGGCGCCGGTGGAGCGGCCGATCCAGTTGCGCTGCATCAGCAGCACCCGCTCGGGCCAGCCGCCCTCCAGCTGCGCCATGTCGTCCAGCAGCCGGTCCGCGTAGTCAGTGATCTTGAAGTACCACTGGGTCAGCACCCGCTTCTCCACCAGCGCGCCGCAGCGCTCGCAGTGCCCGCCGACGACCTGCTCGTTGGCCAGCACCGTCTGGTCGTTCGGGCACCAGTTGACCTGGCCGCCCTTGCGGTAGGCGAGGCCCCGCTCGTAGAAGCGCAGGAACAGCCACTGCGTCCACCGGTAGTACTCGGGGTCGGAGGTGTGCAGCCGCCGCGACCAGTCGAAGGACGGCGCGTAGCGGCGGAACGAGGCGGCCTGCGTCTCGATGTTGGCGTAGGTCCACTCCGACGGGTGCGAGTCGCGCTTGATCGCGGCGTTCTCGGCGGGCAGGCCGAAGGAGTCCCAGCCGATCGGGTGCAGCACGTTGCAGCCGCGCTGCAGGGCGAAGCGGGCGGGCACGTCGCCGATGGCGAACGCCTCGGCGTGGCCCATGTGCAGGTCGCCCGAGGGGTAGGGGAACATGTCCAGGGTGTAGCGGCGCTCGCGCGAGCCGTCGGCGTCGTCGGCCCGGAACGGCCGGAGCTGTTCCCAGCGGGCCTGCCACTTGTCCTGAACTGCCCGCGGGTCGTACTGCTCGTCGCTGCTCACGGTCACTGGCTCCGGTCCTTCACGAAAGGTCGAATGGGCTGCCGCTGACATAGAAGAACCCCTCGCGCAGGAGGGGTCACCGCGGTGGCGTCTCAGTCCGCCGCCGCGGTCAGCTAAGGAGCAGCCGGGCTCGCATACCAACAGACTATCGCAGCGGCAACCCTTCCCGCCGGGCCTCACGTCCCCGGCAGGAAGGGACGGCGGTCAGCGGCCGCCGTCCTGGCGGGCGAGGGCGAGCACGCCGGTCACCTGGACGCGGGTGAGGTCCAGGTCGGCGCCGACGGCGCCCAGGGTCTCCTCCTCGGAGACGGTGAGCGGGCCGTCGGCGAGGGCGACCTCGGCGGCGGCGCGCAGCACGTCCTCGCGGACCTGCGGGGCGAGGACGCCCGCGCCGCGGGCCATCTCGGCGCGCACCTGGTCGAAGGGGCGGGCCATGTCGGCGTCGAGGACGGTCCCGTCGTAGGCCGGGTCGCCGGCCCGGTGGACGGCGGCGACCGCGCGGTCGCGGGCCGGGCCGTGGGTGACGTCGCCCGACCGCAGCGCCTGGGCGACGGCGAGGCGCACCAGCGTGGCGGGCACGGTGGCGAGGTGCGCCGCCGTCGGGACGGTCAGGACGCCGGGCGTCCAGCGCCCGTGGCAGGTGCCGCACTCGACGATCTCGCCGCCGGTGCGGTTCAGCGGGATCACCGGGATGAAGAACAGCGTGAACCAGTTGCGGCCGCGCCGCAGCCGGTACTCCCGGTCGCCGCCGCACTGGGGGCAGTGGAAGACGCCCGTGCCGATCGTGCCGAGCAGGACGCGCAGGCCGAAGATGATGAGCACCCGTCACTCCTTGTCCGCGGGGGCCGACCAGCCTAGCCGCTCCGGGCCTTGGCAGCCGGCCGGACGGCGGTCGCCCTCCAGTTAAATAGGAAACTTTCCTATACGAAAGGAGGACCTCCCCCTCGCCGCCGCCGGGCCCGCCCTGGCGCACGGCCACACCACCGGCCCGCCGAGCCGCAGCGCGTACACCTTCACCTGGAAGCTGACGGCGATCCACGCGACGACGTCCTTCCGCTACTTCCTCACCAGGAGCGGCTGGAACCCCGCCCAGCACGGCCGCCACCTGCTGCCGGCGGTCTGGGACATCGCCGACACCGGCAACGCCTTCTACTCCTGCGCCGACGTCGACCTCGGCCGACCCTCCCCGCACCGCCCACCCCCCCGGCCGTCCCCGCCGGAGCACGCCCTCACCTGGGCTGGTCGGGGATGGCGCGGGCGGGTGCCATGTACCAGGATGTGCGGAACCGCTCATACACTCACCGGTAATAAACGCCTGGTGACAAGCGTCGACGCCGAACCCTGTGCGAGGAGAGCCATGCTGAACCTGTCCGTGCTCCTTGAGGACGCCGCCCGGGAGACCCCCGACCGGGACGCCGTGGTGTTCGGCGACATCAGGCTCTCCTACGCGACGCTGGACGCCGTCGCGAACCAGGTCGCGAACCTGCTGGTGTCGCGCGGCGTGAAGCCCGGCGACAAGGTCGCGCTCGCCTCCCCGAACCTGCCCTACTTCCCGATGGTGTACTTCGGCGCGCTGAAGGCCGGCGCCGTCGTCGTCCCGCTGAACGTGCTGCTGAAGCCGCGCGAGATCGCCTACCACCTCGACGACTCCGACGCCAAGGCGTTCTTCTGCTTCGAGGGCACCCCCGAGCTGCCCCTCGGCGAGAGCGGCCACGCCGGGTTCGGGCGGGCCGAGGGCTGCGAGCACTTCTTCCTGCTGCCCGCGAGCCTCGCCACCACCGAGTCGCCGATCGAGGGCGCCGAGCTGTTCTGGGCGGCGCTGGACGGGCAGCCGGCCACCTTCGACAGCGCGCTCACCGAGCCGACCGACACCGCCGTGATCATCTACACGAGCGGCACCACCGGCCAGCCCAAGGGCGCCGAGCTGTCGCACCTGAACCTGCTCACCAACGCGATGGTGGACGACACCCTGTTCGCCAAGACCGCGCACGACACCTCGCTGGTGACGCTGCCGCTGTTCCACATCTTCGGCCAGACCTGCGTGATGAACGTCGGGTTCTACCGGCACGGCACCCTCGTCCTGCAGCCGCGGTTCGACGCCAAGGAGGCGGTCCGGCTGATGGTGGACGAGAAGGTCAACATCTTCGCGGGCGTGCCCACCATGTACTGGGCGCTGCTCGCCGACGACACCGACCCCGCCGACGTCGAGGCGATCTCGCGGAACCTCAACGTGGCCGTCGCGGGCGGCGCGTCGCTGCCGCTGGAGGTGCTGAAGGGCGTCAAGGCCAAGTTCGGGGTGGACGTCCTGGAGGGCTACGGCCTGTCGGAGACCTCCCCGGTCGCCTCCTTCAACCGGCCCGACCGGCCGACCAAGCCCGGCTCCATCGGCCTGCCCGTCTGGGGCGTGGAGATGAAGCTGATCGAGGACGACTGGACGACGGTCGAGGGCGAGGGCCCCGGCGAGATCGCGATCCGCGGCCACAACATCATGAAGGGCTACTACAACCGGCCCGACGCGACCGAGGCGGCGATCCGCGACGGCTGGTTCCGCACCGGCGACGTCGCCCGCCGCGACGACGAGGGCTACTACTACATCATCGACCGCTCCAAGGACATGATCATCCGGGGCGGCTACAACGTGTACCCGCGCGAGCTGGAGGAGGTCCTCATGACCCACCCCGGCGTCTCGCTCGCGGCCGTGGTCGGCGTCCCGCACGACTCGCACGGCGAGGAGATCAAGGCGTACGTGATCCGCAAGCCGGGCGCGACGGTGACCGAGGACGAGCTGGTCGCCTGGGGCAAGGAGCAGTTCGCCAGCTACAAGTACCCGCGCCTGGTGGAGTTCCGCGACGAGCTCCCGATGACGGCCACCGGCAAGATCCTCAAGCGCGAGCTCCGCTAGCCGCGCCGCGCGGCCCCCGCCCCGGGCGGGCGGGGGCCGCGGCCGGCGTCAGGACAGGCGGTAGGGCATGCGCTTGATGCCGTTGATGAAGTTGGACTCCAGCCGCTCCGGCTCGCCCGCGCGGATGCCGGGGTAGCGGGTGAACAGCTCGCGCAGCATCACGGTGATCTCGCGGCGGGCCAGGTGGGCGCCGAGGCAGAAGTGCGGGCCGGGGCCGCCGAACCCGACGTGCGGGTTGGTCTCGCGCAGGATGTCGAACTTCGCGGGGTCGGTGAAGACCGTCTCGTCGCGGTTGGCCGACCAGTAGTACAGGAGGAGCTTGTCGCCCTCCTTGATCTCGTGGTCGTTCAGCGTGGTGTCGCGGGTCGCGGTGCGGCGCATCCAGATGACCGGCGACACGTAGCGGACGATCTCCTCGACGGCGCCGGCGATCCGGCCGTCGAAGTCGGCGAGCAGCGCCTCGCGCTGGTCGGTGTGCACGGTGAACAGGTGCAGCGCGTGCGCGATGGCGTTGCGGGTCGTCTCGTTGCCGGCCACGACGAGCAGGATGAAGAACGAGCCGAGCTCCTGGTCGGTCAGCGACTCGCCGTCGATGTTGGCGTTGACGAGCGCGGAGACCAGGTCGTCGGTCGGCTCCTCGCGGCGGCGGCGGCCGAGGTCCTGGACCAGGTCCTGGAGGGACTGCCCGGCCGTGATCAGGGCGGTCGCCCACTGCTCGGGGTCGTCGGAGGGGACGAACTCGGGGTCGTTGCCCGCCAGGATGACGTTGGTGGCGTCCAGCACGGTGCCGTAGTGCTCGGCGCCGATGCCCATCATGTCGCAGATGATCTTCAAGGGGAGGCGGGCGGCGATCTCGGCGACGACGTCGCCGGTGCCCGGCCCGCCGGCGAGGCCGGCGGCGAGCTCGCCGGCGACGGCCTGCACCTTGTCCTCGAAGCGCTGGATCATGCGGGGCGAGAAGGCCCGCGAGACGATGCGGCGGATCTTGGCGTGCCGCGGGTCGTCCATGCTGATCATCGAGCCGAAGTACTCGTGCATGTCGCCGGGCACGTCGGTGATGCTGATGGCGCCGCGGCCCGAGCAGAAGTCCTGCGGGCGGCGGGACGCCTCGACGACGTCGGCGTGCCGGGTGAGCGCGTAGTAGCCCGGGCCGGGCTCGACGAACAGCACCTCCGGCTCGGGGTAGAGCGGCAGGTCCGGCTGCTCCCGCAGTGTCCTGAACGCGTCGTGGCGGACGTCGTGGGGCTCCTTCCAGAACCCCCAGTCGGTCAGGTTGATGTCCTCGGCCTTGAGCATCGGCTGCCACCGTCTCTGAATCGAATCCGGTTCGGTTTACATCACCGCTCTCAAGGTAAAGGAAGATCAGTCCTTGAGCCAGTCCAGCACGCGCGCGTTCACCGCGTCCGGCCGTTCGAGCTGGAGGAAGTGCCCCGCCCCCTCGACGATCTCGGCGCGCGAGCCCGCCGGGAGCTGGGCGAGCACCGCGTCCGGGTCGGCCGCCGCGACGCCGAGGCAGCCGTCGTCCGCGCCGTGCAGGTAGAGGACGGGCCGCTCGCCGGTGCGCTCCCCGGCGGCCTGCTCGGCCGCGTAGCGCGCGACGAGCCGGGACGGGTCGAGCATGGTGCGGTAGTAGCCGATCGCGGCGGCGAGGTTCTCGGGCATGGACAGGCACGCCATCACGTGGTCGACGTCCTCGGCCGCGTCGTAGCCGGGCGACCAGTCGGCCCAGAGCCGCTCGACGAACGCGCGGTTCACCGCGAGCTCGGCGAGCGGGGTCTGGAACAGGAAGATGTAGAACGAGCGGCGCAGCTGCTCGTAGTCGAAGAAGGCGCCCATCATGGCCGCGATCGGCGGCACCGCGAGCGTGACGGCCTTCCGCCAGCGCCCGGGCGCGTGGGCGGCCGCGCCGTAGACGGCGAAGGCGCCCCAGTCGTGCCCGACCAGCACCGCGTCGGGGCCGCCGCCGAACGCCTCGTGCAGCGCGTTGGCGTCGGCGGCGAGGGCGCCGCTCTGGTAGGCGCCGTCGGCGGGGACGGCGGTCGGCGCGTAGCCGCGCATGAAGGGGGCGACGGCGCGGTACCCGGCCGCCGCGAGCTCGGGCAGCAGGTGGCGCCAGGTGTGCGCGGAGTCGGGGAAGCCGTGCAGGCAGAGGGCGAGCGGCCCGTCCTCCGGTCCCGCCGCCAGGTAGCCGAACTCCAGCCCGTTCGCCGTCACCGAGCCCCGCCGGATGTCGTTCACGAGCGCCTCCTCGCGCACCGGTGCCACGTTCCGGCGGCGACCCTATCCGGCGGTTTCCGGCCGTTCCGGTGAGGCTTCTCACCGGTACTTCGGAAACCGCCGTATCTAGCCATATTTACACCGAATTCCGCAGTGAACTACCATCGGGACGACTGGATCACTCGCACTTAGAGGAAGCGTGATGACGGAGCAGACAGCCGACCTACAGTCCGCCGCCCGCGACCACCTGTGGATGCACTTCACCCGGCACTCGACGCACCGGGACGGCGCCGAGATCCCGATGATCGTCCGCGGCGAGGGTCCGTACGTCTACGACGCCGGCGGCAAGCGCTACCTCGACGGCCTCGCCGGCCTGTTCACCGTCCAGGCCGGGCACGGCCGCGAGGAGCTCGCGCAGGCCGCCGCCAAGCAGGCCGCCGAGCTGGCCTTCTTCCCGCTCTGGTCCTACGCCCACCCCAAGGCGGCCGAGCTCGCCGAGCGGCTCGCCGCGCTCGCCCCCGGCGGCCTGGACCGGGTGTTCTTCACCTCCGGCGGCGGCGAGGCCGTGGAGAGCGCCTGGAAGCTCGCCAAGCAGTACTTCAAGCTCGTCGGCAAGCCCACCAAGCACAAGGTGATCAGCCGCGCCGTCGCCTACCACGGCACCCCGCACGGCGCGCTGTCGATCACCGGGCTGCCCGGCCTGAAGGCGCCGTTCGAGCCGCTCGTGCCGAGCGGCTTCCGGGTGCCCAACACCAACCTGTACCGCGCCACCGCGCACGCCGACGACCCCGAGGCGTTCGGCCGCTGGGCCGCCGACCGCATCGACGAGGCCATCGAGTTCGAGGGCCCCGACACCGTCGCCGCCGTCTTCCTGGAGCCGGTGCAGAACGCCGGCGGCTGCTTCCCGCCGCCGCCCGGCTACTTCCAGCGGGTCCGCGAGATCTGCGACAAGCACGACGTGCTGCTGGTCTCCGACGAGGTCATCTGCGCGTTCGGGCGGCTCGGCACCATGTTCGGGGCGCAGAAGTTCGACTACCGGCCCGACATCATCACCTTCGCCAAGGGCGTCACGTCCGGCTACTCCCCGCTCGGCGGCATGCTCGTCACCGACCGGCTGTTCGAGCCGTTCAAGTCCGGCGACACGATGTTCGCGCACGGCTACACCTTCGGCGGCCACCCGGTGTCGTCGGCGGTCGCGCTCGCCAACCTCGACCTGTTCGAGCGCGAGGACCTGCTCGGCCACGTCCAGCGCAACGAGAGCACCTTCCGCGCCACCCTGGAGAAGCTGCGCGACCTGCCGATCGTCGGCGACGTGCGCGGCGACGGGTTCTTCTACGGCATCGAGCTGGTGAAGGACCAGGCCACCAAGGAGACCTTCAGCGGCGACGAGGCCGAGCGGCTGCTCCGCGGCTTCCTCGACAAGGCCCTCTACGACAACGGCCTGTACTGCCGCGCCGACGACCGCGGCGACCCCGTCGTCCAGCTCGCCCCGCCGCTGATCTGCGACGCCTCCCACTTCGAGGAGATCGAGCAGATCCTGCGCGCGGTGCTGACCGAGGCGTGGGCCAAGCTCTGACCCCGCCCCGGCCTCCCCGGCCCCGGCGCTAGCCGCCGCGGACGAGGTCGGCGGCCTTCTCGCCGACCATGATGGCGGGCGCGTTGGTGTGACCCCGGATGATCTCGGGGAGCACCGACGCGTCCGCCACCCGCAGCCCCTCCACCCCGCGCACCCGCAGCTCGGGGTCCACCACCGCGTCGTCGCCGGTGCCCATCCGGCAGGTGCCGGTCGGGTGGTAGAGCGTCTCGGCGTGCGCGCGGACGTAGGCGGCGAGCGCCGCGTCGTCCACGACGCCCGGGTAGGGCGCGAGCGGCGCGCCCGCGTAGCGCCGCAGCGGCTCCCCCGCGATCAGCTCCTCGGCGAGCCGCAGGCCGTGCAGCAGCCGCGGCAGGTCGGTCCCGCCGGTCAGGTAGCCGGGGTCGATGACGGGCGCGCCCGCCGGGTCGTCCGGCGCCAGCGTGATCCGCCCCGCCGACTCGGGGCGCAGCAGCACCACCCCGACGGTGATGCCGTGCTCCTCGGGCGGCGTGAGGCCGTGCGCGACGAACGGCACCGGCGCGAAGATCAGCTCCAGGTCGGGGGCGGGCTGCTCCGGCCCGCTCCGGGTGAACACCACCGCCTCCCCCACGTTGGAGGTGAACGGGCCGCGCCGCCGCAGCAGGTAGCGGGCGATGTTGGCGGGGGTGTCGGCGCCGCTCAGCGTCACCGGCAGCGGGCAGGCGCGCGTCACCCCGACCGTCAGGTGGTCGCGCAGGTGGCGGCCGACGGCCGGGCTCTCCACGAGCGGCGCGACGCCCGCCTCCCGCAGGTGGCCGGGGTCGCCGACGCCCGACAGCATCAGCAGGTGCGGCGAGCCGATCGCGCCCGCCGACAGGATCACCTCGCGGCGCGCCCCGACGGTCCGGCCGCCGAACTCCACGCCCCGCGCGCGGCCGTCCTCGATCACGACGCGGGACGCGTGCGCGCCCGTCAGCACCGTCAGGTTGGTGCGCTTGCGCGCCGGGCGCAGGTAGGCGTCGGCGGTGCTCCAGCGCCGGCCGCGCCGCTGGCTGACGGGCGTCTGCGCGTACCCCTCGTTGGACGGGCCGTTCAGCTCGGGCAGCCGCTTCAGCCCGGCGGCGGCGCAGGCCGCCAGGAACGCCGCCGTCGTCTCGTTCGGACTGCGCTGCTCCGACACCGTGACCGGGCCGGCCGTCCCGTAGACGGCGCCCGCGTTGCTGCCGACGCGGCCCTCCAGCCGCCTGAAGTAGGGCAGCACCTCGTCGTAGGACCAGCCGGGCACGTCCCAGCCGTCGTAGTCGGCGCGGTGCCCGCGCACCCACATCATCGCGTTGATCGACGAGCAGCCGCCGAGCGTCTTCCCGCGCGGCCAGTACAGCTCGCGGCCGTCCAGCTCGGGCTGCTTGGCGGTGGTGAAGTCCCAGTCGAAGGTGGTCTTGAACAGCTTGGGGAACGCCGCCGGGATGTGGATCTCCTGCTTGGCGTCGGGGCCGCCCGCCTCCAGCAGCGCCACCTGCACGGAGGTGTCCTCCGACAGGCGGGCGGCGAGGGCGGCGCCGGCCGAGCCGGCGCCGACGACGACGTAGTCGAACTCCATGGGCGCTCCCGCGGGGTGGGGGCCGTGCTCGCGCCGGCCCGGTCGCCCCCTTGGGATATCACCGGCCGGAGGCGGCGTCCACCGGCTCCTTCTCCGGGCGCGCGCGGCGCGCGAGGCGGCCCGGCCACCACGCCCGGTCGCCGAGGTCGTGGACCAGCGCCGGGACGAGCAGCGAGCGGACGGCGAGGGTGTCCAGCAGCACCCCGAACGCCACGATGAAGGAGATCTGCACGAGGAACACCAGCGGGATCACCGACAGCGCGCCGAACGTCGCGGCCAGCACCACGCCCGCCGAGGTGATGACGCCGCCGGTCGCGACGAGGCCGCGCACCACGCCCTCGCGGGTGCCGTGCTCCGCGGCCTCCTCGCGGACCCGCGTCATCAGGAAGATGTTGTAGTCCACGCCGAGCGCGACCAGGAACACGAACCCGAACAGCGGCACGACCGGGTCGGAGCCGGGGAACCCGAACGGGCCGTCGAAGGCGAGCGCGGCGACGCCGAGCGTCGCGGCGTACGACAGCGCGACGGTGGCGATCAGCACCAGCGGCGCGACCAGCGCGCGCAGCAGCAGGATGAGGATGAGCAGCACGACGGCGAGCGCGATCGGGACGATGACCGTCCGGTCGCGCTCGGCGGTGCGCAGCGTGTCGTACTCGGTGGCGGTGTAGCCGCCGACGAGGACGTCCCCGCCGGGCACGGCGCGCAGGTCGTGGCGGAGGCGCGCGACGGCGTCCTCGGCGGCCCTGCCGTCGGCGGCGACCTTGAGCGTCGCCGACAGCTCGACGCGCCCGTCCACGACCTTCGGCCGGTCGCCGTCCATCGTCGGCCGCACCTCGGAGACGGCCGGGTCGGCCTGCACCGCCTTGGCGACCTGCTGGACGGCGCCCTCCCGGGTGATGATGACGACGGGGCTGCCGGAGCCGGCCGGGAAGTGCCGGGCGAGCGCCTTCTGCCCCTGCACCGACGGCTCGGGGTTCAGGAACGTGTCGGTCTGCGCGATGCCGTCGGCCTTCAGCAGCGGCAGGAACGCCGCGAACGCGGCGAGCACCACGGCGGTGACGATCCAGATGCGGCGCGGCGCCCGCGCGATCAGAGCGCCGAGCCGCTCCCACAGCCCGCGGCCGCGGCTGAGGTCGCGCGACGGCCAGTAGGCGGCGCGGCCGAGCAGGGCGAGCGCGGCCGGCAGGAACGTCAGCGCCGACAGCAGGGCGCAGCCGACGCCGATCGCGGCGACCGGGCCGAGCGCGCGGTTGGAGTTCAGGTCGCTGAACAGCAGCGTGAGCAGCCCGGCGGCGACGGTCCCCGCGCTCGCCGCGATCGGCGCGAGCGATCGGCGCCAGGCGTGCCGGACGGCCTCCCGGGCCGGGCCGCCGCCCGCCAGCTCCTCGCGCACCCGCACGGCCAGCAGCAGCGCGTAGTCGGTGGCGGCGCCGACGACGAGGATGAACATGATGCCCTGCGTCTGGCCGTTCAGGTCCAGCACTCCGTGCTCGGCGAGCTGGTACACGATCGCCGACGCCAGGCCGAGCGCGAGCACCGCGCCGAACACCACGACCAGCGGCAGCAGGACGCTGCGGTAGACCAGCAGCAGGATGAGCAGCACCACGCCGAGCGCGACGCCGAGCAGGATGCCGTCGATGCCGGCGAACGCGCCGCCGAGGTCGGCGCGCAGCGCGGCCGGACCGGTGATCGACACGGTGGTGCCGGGGACCTTCCGCGCCGCCGCGCGCAGCCGGTCGATGGCCTGGTCGGGTTCGGCGAGGTCGGCGCGGAGCGGCACGATCGCCTGCAGCGCCCGCCCGTCGGGCGCCGGGATCGGCGGGGACGCGGCGCCGCGCGCGTCCGGGCTGCCCGCGAGCGACTTCAGCGCCCCGGCGGCGGCGTCCCTCTGCGCGGCGGTGACCGGCCCGGCGGTCTCCCACACGATCACCGCGGGGCTCGCGCCGGACTGCTCGAACCCCTTCTGCAGCTTCGCCACCTCGGTGGACTCGGCGCTCGCCGGCAGGAAGGTGGTGCTGTCGTTGCTCGCCACGTCGCCGAGCTTCCCGGCGAACTGGCCGAGCGGACCCGCCCCCAGGATCCAGACGAGGACGAGGAGGGCGGGCAGCAGGCGCCGGAGCATGCGGGACCTTTCAGCGGGGAGACCGAACATCGTTCCGTTTCCCGGATTTCGGTGGGCCGGCCGCCGGCGGTTGCATCGGCGCGCGTGTGACCTACCGCACTCTAGCGGCCGCGGCGCGCCGCCCAGGGACGCGAAGGGCCGGCCGGGAGGTCCCGGCCGGCCCTTCGGTGCACACCGCTCGCGCCGGTCACACGCCCCAGTCGGGACGGAGCGGCATGGCGGCGCCGCCGTCGTCGTCGAGCTTGACGCCGAGCGTCTGGTGGAGCTGGATCCAGTTCTGCTCGAAGCCGAGGACGCAGCCGGCCATGTAGACCCGCCACACGCGGGCGGTGCCCTCGCCGACCTCGGCGACGGCCTCGTCCCAGTGCTCGTCCAGGTTGCGGCACCAGGCGGCGAGCGTGCGCGCGTAGTGCTCGCGCAGGTTCTCCTGGTGCCGGATCTCGAAGCCCGCGTCGTTCATCCGCGACTGCACGTACCCCGGGCCCTCCAGCTCGCCGTCGGGGAACACGTAGCGGTTGATGAACCCGTCCTCCTTGATGGACGGGGCGATGTTGTCGGGCCGGGTGATGGTGTGGTTCAGCATCCGCCCGTGCGGCTTCAGCTTGCCGTAGAGGAAGCCGAAGTAGTCGGGCAGGTTCTTCTTGCCGATGTGCTCGGTCAGGCCGATGGAGCTGACGGCGTCGAAGCCGGTCTCGGCGACGTCGCGGTAGTCCTGGTGGCGGACCTCGGCGAGGTCGGACAGGCCCGCGTCGGCGATCGCCTTCTGCGCCCACTCGGCCTGCTGCTTGGACAGCGTGACGCCGAGGGCCTTCACGCCGTACTCGCGGGCGGCGTGCATGACCATGCCGCCCCAGCCGCAGCCGACGTCCAGCAGCCGCATCCCCGGCTTCAGCCCGAGCTTCTTGGCCACCAGGTCGAACTTGTGGGCCTGCGCCTCCTCCAGGGAGGCGCCGTCCGTCGGGTAGCAGGCGCAGGTGTAGGCCATGGACGGGCCGAGCACCCACTCGTAGAAGGTGTTGGAGACGTCGTAGTGGTGGGAGATCGCCTTGGCGTCGCGCCGCTTGGAGTGCCGCAGCCAGAGCGGGAGCCGGCTGAACGGGGCCTCCTGCGGCGGGGGGTCCAGGCGGCGCGTCGTCGCGGCGCGCAGCAGCGGGTCCCCCATGACCGCGCCGATGATCTTCATTTTGTCGCGCGGGGTGACCTCGCCGAACACCCGCTGCATGGTGGCGAGCGCGGTGTACATGTCACCGGACACGTCCACCATGCCGGTCACGTAGGCGCGGGCGAGACCGAGCGCGCCGGGCGAGTGGACCAGGTAGGACACCGCGTACGGCGAACGCACGTCGAACCGGATGTCGGCACCGGGCACCCCCGCGCGCGAACCGTCGTACGCCGCGAACTCCACTGGCGCCCCAGCCCCGGCGAGCTGCTCGAAGACCCTGGCCAGCGTCATCTTTCTTCCTCCTGTCTCTCCGCCCCGTGCAGGGGCGTTGGCATCATCGGCCCGCCGCTGCGGGCCATCCCCCCGATGCCCCGGGCGCGTCAGCGCCCGCGCACGCACTTGTCGTAGAGATCCAGCAGCCGCCCGTCAGGGTCGTACCCTTCCTTCAACCGCTGGTAGGTCTCCCCGTCGTAGTGGCGCCAGAAATCGTCACGGCTGTAAAAAGAAGTCGAGTAGAGGGACTTGTGCCCGTCAAGGGCGGCGACCTCACGCTCGATCAAGCGGTTGTGGTACTCGGGGATCTGCCCCATGGGCAGCCGCACGGTGCCCCAGAACCCCGCGTTGACGTAGGTGCGGCCCGGCTCCAGCGGGTAGAGCGGCCACGTCTCGCGGGCCCGCAGCGGGCACAGCCAGATGGGGCTCATCCCCACCTTGGCGTGGAAGAACTCCAGGAACTCCGGCAGCCGCTCGACGGGCACCTCGATGTCCTGGATGACGTCCTCGCGGGGCCGCAGCCCGCGCCAGCGCTCGACCCGCGCGACGAACTGGTAGCGCCGGTCGTAGGCGACGAGCCTGCGGTAGACGTCCGAGCGCTTGGCCTTGTCCGGCCAGACCCGCCGCACGATCGGGTGCTGCACGCCGAACGCGCCCGAGCACCAGAACCAGTCGGTGTCCCAGCGCCAGAGGTAGTCGTGGACGGTGAGGAAGTCCACGGCCCGCTGCTGGATCGACCGGTAGTAGATCTGCTGCCCGGTGTAGTCGGAGGCGTAGGGCGCGGTGTCGGTGAAGAAGCCGAGGGAGATGTACTGCTCGCCCGCGCTGAAGACGGTGCCGTCCATGAAGTCGACGGTCTCGCCCTCGAACGTCCCGGACTCGGTGATCTCGGCCATCGCCCGGCTGAGCTCGGCGGCGTCGTCGAACCGCAGGTGCCGGACCTTGACGTAGGGCTTGGTCTCGATCAGCTCGATCTTCAGGCGGAGCGAGTAGCCGAGCGTCCCGTAGGAGTTCGGGAAGCCGTAGAACAGGTCGCGGTGCTCGTTGTCCTTGGTGGCGACGACGACCCGCCCGTCGCCGGTGAGGACCTCCATCTCCAGCACGGCCTCGTGCGGCAGCCCGAGCCGGAACGAGGTCGACTCGATGCCGAGGCCGGTCACCGCGCCGCCGAGCGTGATCGTCTTCAGCTGCGGGACGACCGTCGGCATCAGGCCGTGCGGCAGCGTCGCGGCGACCAGGTCCTCGTAGGTCGTCATGCCCTGCACCTGCGCCGTGCGCGTCTCCGGATCGACGCTCAGCACCTTGTCGAAACCCGAGACGTCCAGCCCCGGCGCGTCCGACGGATCGCGCCAGCGGAACAGGTTGGAGGTCTTCTTCGCGAGCCGGACGGGCGTCCCCGCCGGGATGGCGTCGTAGGACCCGCGCAGCGCCTCGACCGCGCGCCGGTGATCGTCGTTGACCAGAAGCTCCGTCATGCACACCCTCTCCCCCAGACAGTAAACCGATCATCCCATGTATGCGCCACATAAAATTCCGAGAGGACGGTCACAAGCGATCAAGGGAATAGGCAGCCCGCTCGACCTGCGGCGATACGCGGGAGCGTCCGCCATCCGATACCGGGAGGCGGCGGGCGTGCGGGGGGAGTAGGAAGGACGGCGAGCCGAGGAGGCCGCCAGTGAAGCTGCACGAACGCATCGACGACCGGCTGCGCGGGTTCATCACCGCCCAGCCGATGTTCTTCGTCGCCACCGCCCCGCGCGAGGGCCACGTCAACGTCTCGCCGAAGGGGTACGCCGACACCTTCGCGATCATCGACCCGCTGACCGTCGCCTACCTGGACCTCACCGGGTCGGGCGCCGAGACCGCCGCGCACCTGCGCGAGAACGGCCGCATCACCCTGATGTTCTGCTCGTTCGGGCGCGCCCCCAACATCGTCCGCCTGCACGGCACGGGCCGCGTCGTGCTGCCGGGCGAGGACGGCTGGGCGGAGCTGGCGCCGCTGTTCCCCGCCCACCCCGGCGCCCGCGCGATCATCAGGGTGGACGTGCGGCGGGTCTCGGACTCGTGCGGCTACTCCATCCCCTACATGGAGCCGGCCGGCGAGCGCCCCACGCTCAACGACTGGACGGCGCGCAAGTCGCCCGAGCAGCTGGCGGAGTACCGGGTGAAGAAGAACACCGCGAGCATCGACGGGCTGCCCGCCTTCGACCCGCCTACCGGATGAGGCGGAGCGTCAGCGGGTAGCGCAGGGAGCTCCCGGCGAGGGCGGCGACGGCCGCGACGCACGAGGCGATCCAGGCGACGGCGTAGAGCATCCCGCCGACCCCGAACGTCACCACGGTGACGAGCAGCAGGGTCAGCTGGAAGTTGATCGCCTCCACGGCGTGCCGCCGCACGTACCCCGCCCGGCCGCCCGCGACCAGCATCAGCACCAGCGGGCCGACGAACAGCGTCGGGATCGCCAGCACGTGCGCGAGCGCCGCGTACACGCGCTCCCTGTCGTCGGCGGGCCCCGCCTCCGTGCGCGCGGCGGGCGGCGGCGCGAGGTCCACCAGCACCACGTCGAGGTCGGCGCGGGTCTTGGCGGTCATCGCGAGGTGCGCCCGCATGTCGAACTCCTCGTGGTCCAGCCGCCCCTCCCCGTAGGCGTGCTGGAGGCGGTCGACGACGGCGTCGCGTTCGGCGTCGGAGACGCGCAGGTGGCCGAGGGTCTGTTCGCTCATGCCTCCATGCTCGGCGCGGGACTCCCCCAGGACCATCGGGGAAACCCCCGGTTCGTCCCTGGGATCGACCCCGGTGATCGCCCGCGCAGGGGAACCCGCGGTGGCCGGCGGATCGTTATCGTCGTACCTGCTCACCCGGCTGCGGCCCGCCCGCCCGGCCGGACGACCAGCGACAAGGACGGACACGAGCGCAGATGGGCATCATCGACCGGTTCGGCATCCGCAGGCACCGCGGCGACAGCGTCACCACCCTCGACCGCGAGGCCACCGACGCCGACGTCAAGGCCCTCATCGCCTTCGCGCGCGCCCGCCGCGGCGTGGAGTTCTTCGTCGAGCCGGAGACCTTCGCGACCGACACGACGGCCGTCGCCGTCGCCCACGACGGCGAGTGGACGCGCCGCCGCGTCGGCTCCCCGAAGGTCATCGGCAAGGTCGCCCGCGACCTCGGCCTGCCCGTCTACGACGTGCAGATCGTCGGCTACCCGCCCCGCATGCGCGCCTGGAACGACCGCAACCGCGACCGCCGCATCGACCCGGGCCGCCCCGGCGAGTCCGTCCGCTGACCACCCTCGAGAAAAGGCGTGGCCCCGCGTCCGCCGGTGGCTGGCGTCGCTGCCCTGATGAACACGAGCCTGGAGCTGCGGGTACCCGCCGGGGAACTCGACGAGTTCACCGGCGCCTGACGCCGGTCAGCTCACGAGGCCGCGGCCGGCGGTCAGCGGGAGGTCCAGCGCGGTGAGCAGGCCGGGCTCGGCCGCGACGACGGCGGGGACGGCGTTCACGAGCCGCATCGCGGTGGCCTTCAGGCCGGCGGTGTTGTGGTCGCCGTCCTCGCCGAGCAGCCGCAGGTCCAGGGTGTAGTTCGGCTGGCCCGTCACCTGCACGCGGTAGCAGCCCTGCCCGGCGGGCTGCGGCCAGTCGGGGCCGAGGTCGTCGCGCAGCCGGGTCACGTGCTCCAGCACCACCACCGGGCGGCCGCCGCGCATCCCGCGCACCTCGAAGCGCAGCGCGGCCGCGGTGCCCTTCCGGATCGTCCCGGACGACACCTCGAACGTCTCGGGCGCGGGCAGCCGCGTGTACACCTCGGTGACCTCGTCCAGCTCGACGCCGAGCCCGGCCGCGATCTGCCGGACGACGCTCCCCCACGCCATGGTGAGCACCCCGGGCTGGAGCAGGAACGGCGTCTCGTCCAGGTCGCCGCCGAAGCCCATGATGTCGAACAGGACGGTGCTCTGGTCGTAGGTGGCGTAGTTGAGGATCTCCAGGCAGCGGACCTCGTCGACGCGCTCGCTGATGCCGGTGAGCGCGAGCGGCAGCACGTCGTTGGCGAAACCGGGATCGATCCCGTTCACGAAGATCGACGCACCGCCCTCGCGGGCCGCCTCCCGCACCGGGTCGGCCATCTCCGGCGGCACCACGCCGTCGGGGAACTGCAGGAAGACCGGGCTGCTGGACACCACGTTGGCGCCCGACCGCAGGATGCGACAGAGGTCCTCCAGCGCCTCGAAGATCCGCACGTCCGCCATCGCGGTGTAGACGACGCAGTCGGGCCGCAGCGCGAGCACCGCGTCCTCGTCGGTGGTGGCCGCCACCCCGAGCTCGCGCCCGAGCCCCGCCAGCTCACCGGCGTCCTTGCCTTCCTTGGCGGGGTTGGACACCCACACGCCCACCAGCTCCAGATCGGGCCGCGCGTCGATGCCGGCGATGGCGTTCCGCCCCACGTTCCCGGTGCTCCACTGCACGACCCGGTACACCATCGCCCCTCCACACCCTCGCCCACTGCTCGGTGGCCCCACCGTATGCCGCCACCCCGCCCCAAATCTAGAACCTGTTCTAAAAACTCTTCCCTCTCCACCGGCCCGCACGGAACGCCACCGGCGACTGGGGCGATGCCCGCGGCACGCCGCCGGCGAGGCCGGACCTGGTGGCCCAGCGTCGAGCGCGCCATCCCCAAGGTCAGCCGAGCCGCGCCTTTGCGCGAGGACGCGGCGCGTCCCCGCAGGGGGTCTAGGCGTCCGGGGCGCCGTAGCGGCCGTACTCCTTCGCGCTCCACCAGTGGCTGTAGGCGGGCGCCTGCGGCCAGCCGTCCGGGACGTCCTGCCACTCCTCCTGCCTGCCGTAAGGGAGCAGGTCGATCAGCGGGAAGGTGTGGCCGAGCTGTTCGGTGCCGCGCCCGGCGGTGTGCCAGGTGCGGTAGACGATGCCGCCGTCGCGCAGGAACACGTTGACCGCGAAGCCGCCTCCGGGCGGGGCGTCCATGTCGGCGCCGAACGGGCTGCCGGCGGTGGAGTACCACTCCATCGCGTTGCCGGTCCGGCGCTTGTAGGCGAGGGCCTCGCCGATCGGGCCCTGGGTGACGACGACGAAGCGGGCGTCGTACTCGTCGAGGAACTCCAGCTTCCAGAACTGCGAGGTGAACTGCGTGCAGCCGGGGCACTGCCACTCCTGGCCGTCCCTCCACATGTGGTGGTAGACGATGAGCTGGGACCTCCCGTCGAAGATCTCGGCGAGCGTCACCGGACCGTCCGCGCCCTGCAGCGTGTACTCGGGGAGCTCCACCATCGGCAGCCGCCGCCGCTGCGCGGCGATGGCGTCCAGCTCCCTCGTGGCGGCCTTCTCGCGGGCGCGCAGCTCGTCCAGCGCGCGGCGCCAGTCCTGCGCGCGGGCGACGGGCGGCATGGGCTTGGAGGTCATGACGGCGCCTCTCCTCGCGTACGTCTCGGTCGTGCACTTCCTGCCGACCATGAGACCGGCGGGCCGCCCGGAACTCATCGGCGGGCGGGCCGGGGAGAGGCCGCGGGGATTTGTGATCCGGAGGTCGGCGCCCGCGGCTAGCATCCCGGCCATGATCGTCGATGAGGTCGAGTTCTCCTACTGCGAGGGCTGGGACGCGGACCTGCGAGACGCCGCCGGTCCGCTGTCCACCGAACGTGCCCGCCGCCTCGACGAGGCGGGCTCGCAGTACGCCGTGCTGCTGCGCGTCGCGGGCCGCCCGGCGGCGATCGCGGAGATCGCCTGGAGCGCGGGCTACTGCTCGGTGTGGTCGGTGGACGGCCAGGGGCGCCGCGACTCCCAAGCCGTCTGGCTGCTGCTGGAGGACGACCGGCTCTTCCTGCGCAGGGAGCGCTCGTGGCGCTACGACGTTCCGGAACGGCCCGAGTTCCACGGCGAGGCGGCGCGGCGGGAGCTGACCGTGGACCCGGACGGCCGCACGCTCTCGGTCGAGGAGCCGCGCGGCGACGCCGGCGGCAGCACGCACGCCGCCGACCGGATCCCCGCCGACGCGCGCTGGAGGCGCGTCCCGGCGTTCGGCGACTGGGCGGTCCTCGCCGAAACGCTGGGACGGCGCGACGGCTGGGAGGTCGCGCCGCGGGTCGTGCTGCGGGACGTGTCGCCCGCCGAGGACGGCGGCCTTCCCGGCGGCCCCCTCCCCTGGCGCCCGCCGCGTCCGCTGCGCCCCGAGGGCGTTGACCGCATGTTCCGGCACGGCGCCCGCTACCGGCTGCGAACGGCGGAGGAGGAGGGCGAGGCCCGCGAGGTCGCGATCGAGGTCGAGGAGGCCGGAACGGTGCGGCTGCCGTCCGGCCGCGTCGTGGCCGCCGACCCCTCGTCCATGGAGTTCGGGGAGAAGCCCCTCACGACGGCGGTCGCCCCCGGCGCCTACCCGCTGCTGCTGGCGCGAGTGCGGTTCGCCGACGAGCCCGGCCACGCGAGGGTCGCGGCCGCCCGCCTCGTCATCGCCGACCGGTCCGCCGCCACATGGGAGCTCGGCGTCCGCGACGGGGAGGACCCGCGGCTGCTGGACGACGGGGAGTTCTACGGGTTCGGCGTCGACGCCGGGCTCGGCTGCTTCGTGGACGCCACCGCCGCCGAGGCGCTGGGAGGGCTGGTCTGGGAGGACTGGGACGACTGGACAGGCGGTCCGGAGCAGCGGCCGGCCGAGCTCACCGATCCCGCGACGGGCGCCAACCTGCTGGCGTTCGGCACCGGGTGGGGCGATGGCTCCTATCCCGTCTGGGTCGGCCGCGACCGCGACGGCGCCGTGGTGGGCCTGGTCGCGGACCTGCTCGTCCTGCACAGCGCCGAACCGCTCGGCTGAGCAGCGCCCCGGACGCGCCGCCGACGGCCGGGCACGGCCCCGGGGCGTCATCCGCAGTGGACGCCGTCGTCCTGACGCGGGCGGGACCGGCCGCCGGAGCAGTGACGGTCGGCGCCACCGCCGGACCGCAGGCACCACCATGATCATCTCGCCCGGGCGCCCGAAGCGTCGATAGAACATGCCCTGGAACGGAGGCATGCCGTTCACACCTTCGGCGCGTTCTCGGCGGCGGTCGAGGGACTGCCCGGGGTCCGTGTCCGTGTGGACGGCGTCCACCGTCTCCGAGTTCGGCAGTTACGTCACCACGGTGGCGGTCCGGGTCCTGGCCGTGGTGAACCTGCATCAGAGCGCCGGAGGCGTGGGGCTGGCGAGCGCGGCCCGCTGGTTCCCCTACATGCTGCTGGGTTGTTCTCCGATGTGCTGATCGATCGTTCTCGCGGCCTCTCGCGCTCTCGCGGCGGATGTCCGCTCAGAAGCGTCGGGGGCGGTCAGGGTGATCGGCGTAGGGGGAAGCGAGGTCGAGCAGGTCGTCGCATGGCCAGGGATCACCGTCGTACTGGCAGTCGTCGACGTTCTCCCATGGCAGTTCCGGGTCTCCTCCGGCTGGGCTGAGGGCATGGCGGGCGAGCACACGTCGCTTGGCCTCGATTTCTCGTAGGACGCGGGCCGGGTCGTGCAGTGCCACATGCAGAGCGATGGTGGGGTGGAAGCCGGCGAGCCGGCTTTGGCAGAAGTCGACGGCGTGGCCCTGAGCGACCCACTCCCCGCATCCGTCACCGTCGCAGCGTCGGGCCAGATCGGCCTCCTCATCCAGCCGTGCTCCAAGGAACGCCACCAGTTCTTGACTCATGGGGTCATCCTGGGCGAGGCGCCGAGTCCCGGTCGCACGATGTGTCGTTCGCGGCCGAGCTCTGATCGGGCGGCAGAGGAACGTCCTTGTCGTGGTCGGTGCGATCACAGCGTCGCAGCCGTCCCGGACAGCCCGTTCGTCAGCCTGATGCTCAGCCGAGGCGACTCGGCGCCCGGTGGCAGGGCGAGCAGGCGATCGGGCGCGGTGCGCCGCTGGGGCGTCAGAAGCCTCGCCATCGGCCGGCCCGGCCCGGCCCCCTCATCGGCCCTCACCTACCCGACCTGAACCGGCGTCGGCCGCGTCGCCGGCACCGGTGCTCTCGGGGGTGCTGTCACCGCGCCCGTCGTGCTTGCTCGTGCCGGCGTCCGCGCGACTGCCTCGGCGCGGATGGTCTCCTGCGGCTTCTTCCGGCGAGACGTTCGCTCGAGGCGCACCCTTCGTGTGGTTGCCGGGTGGTGCGTCCTCGTCGGGACGCGTGCCGTTGGTCCGGGGAGTGAGGGGTCCTTGAGACGTCGCCTGAGGACGGCCGCGGCCTGCCGGCCCTTTGGAAGGGTGATGGGCGCGTGCGGCTTCTGCGGAGGTCGGGCAGGCGGGAACGAGATGCTCGGACGCCAGATGCGACGACGCGGAGCCTGCGGTCGCCGAACCCGCTCCCGTGGGGTTCGCCGCCGCCCGTCCCAGCTCTGCCCGTCCCAGCTCTGCCCGTCCCAGCTCTGCCCGTCCCAGCCGCGCGGTCCCTGATTCCATCGCTTCCTTTCCCGTCGGGCTCGGTGCTGTCGGGGGTGTTGTGATGCGGGTTGCCGGCGGGTGGGGTGGGGGTTGCAGGACCGGGGGGCGTGGGGCGGGGATGGGGAGAGGGGGGTGGGTGGACAGCGGTGGTTTTGGGATCGTGGGCGGGAGGTCGAGGAGAGGGGGGAGGTCGGTGGGGGTCATGTGGAGGCGGGCTTGGGCGGGTGGGACGCCCAGGGCCATGACCTCGCGGATCAGGGCGGCCGCCGAGTAGGCCGGGTCGGCGGCGAAGGCGCGGTCCAGGGCGATGTTGGCCAGGGCGCCGTCGCCGGAGGCGTAGGCGGCGAAGGCGAGCAGGGTCGCCGGCGGGGCCGCGTAGCGGGGTTCGACGCGGCGGGCGATGTCGCGCCAGAAGGCGACGTCGCGGGACGGGTCGTGCTCGTCGATGCGGACCCACGCCTCGTCGCGGACGCGGATGCCCATGAGCAGGAGGCCGAGCCAGGCGATCTCGTCGTCGTCGGGCGGGGCGAGCCCGTCGCGGGCGCGGTCGAGGAGGTCGACGACGAGGGCGACGCCCTCGCGGTCGGCGGCGGAGCGGAAGGTGCCGCCCCAGGAGAAGTAGCGCGCCTCGGCGCGGGCCGTCGCCTTCCGGACGGCGTCGCTGGGCAGGGGGTCCAGGGACCGCTCCAGCTCGGCGCGGTCGGCCAGCGCCACGTGCCCGGCGAAGGTGGCGCGGGCCGCGATGACGCTGTCGGCGGGCTCGAACGGCGTGCCCTCCGCCGGGCAGCAGATCGTGTCGGGGCAGGTCAGCGACCACCAGCGGCCGTCCGCGACGCGGAGGGCGTCCACCGTGTCGAGCCCGCACGAGGTGAGGGCCTCGCGCATGGCGGCGACCGCGGGCAGGACGTCGCCCGGCGGCCCGTAGCCGACGAGCAGCGCCCTGCGGAAGCCGTTGCGGGCGAGGACGCCCGCCACGCGGCGGTCGGCGCCCGGGAGGTCCTGGCGGACGGCGCAGGTGCGGCCGGGGCCGTCGAAGCCGATGCAGACCAGGCTGGCGGACGGATGGAAGCCGAGCAGGTACGGGACGGCCGCGATGGCGTCCTCCGGCGTGCGGATCGCGAAAGGTTCCATGCCCCCAGGGTGAACGGAACCGCAAGGACATAACGGACTCGATCTTGCCTGTGGATAACTTTCTCGCGGCGCCGTCAGCGCTGGTCGGCGCGGCGGCAGCTCTCGGCCTTGCAGGAGCGGTAGCGGGCCAGCCAGGCGTGCATGGTGCGGGCCAGGACGCCGGTCGGGGTGCGCGGGCGCATCTCGGCCGGGTCGGTCAGGCGGTCGTAGAGGCGGCGCTCGCCCGTCGAGTACTCCACGTAGGTGTAGCGGGACGTGCGGATGGCCGCGTACGTCGGCGGCAGCGGGCAGCCGTGGCGGGTGCGGGTGTCGCAGTCGGGGCCCTCGGGGCGCTTCTTGACGTGGCCGGCGAAGAACTCGACCAGCATGCCCGTGCGCCACGGCGTCGGCGGGCCGCCGCGCAGCAGGGGGACGAGCGAGCGCCCCTCGGCGAACGACGGGACGCCGGCGCCCGCCAGGTCGGCGAACGTGGGGGCCAGGTCGACGGTCCCGGCGAGTGAGGGGATCGTGGCGCCGGGGACGATGCCGGGGCCGCGGACGATGAGCGGGACGCGGACGTCCTCGTCGAACGCCGTCGTCTTGCCCGGTGCGAGGCGGTGCTGCCCCAGGTGGAAGCCGTTGTCGGAGGCGAAGAACAGGTAGGTGTCGTTCAACCTCCCCGTCGCGGCGAGCGTGCGGGTCAGCGAGCCGATCATGTCGTCGACCGACAGCGTCGAGCGCAGCCGGTCGCGGTAGACGCGGTCGATGCGGGCGGTCTGGGCGCGGCCGAGCGGCGGGCGGCGCGCCAGCCAGCGGGCGTCGCCGGAGGACGCGCGGTCGAAGGACGCCGTGCGGGGCGCGCGGACGCCCGCGAAGGCCCCGGCGTGCCGGGGCGCGTAGGGCGCCGGCAGGTGCGGGGCGAGCGGCGCCAGGTAGAGGAAGAACGGCTTTCCGGCCGGGGTGGACCTGATGAACGCGTCGGCCTTCCAGGTGAGGACGTCGTCGAGGTGGCCCTTCTTGTACGGGCAGGGCTTGCCGTTCTCGATGAGGACGAAGTCGCGCTGCGCGTACATGTGCCGCGGCGTCGGGACGCGCCAGTCGTCCCAGCCGGGCGGCACGCTCGGGCCCGGGTAGCCGTTCAGGTACTTGCCGATGAGGCCGGTGCGGTAGCCCGCCGAATGCAGCCAGGTCCCGACGGTGGACGCCTCCAGGCCGCGGCGGCGGAAGACCGGCCAGCCGCCGTCGGGCGGGTTGTTGGTCTTGACGCCGTGGCTGTGCACGTACTGCGAGCGGAGGATGGTCGAGCGGGACGGGCAGCACCACGAGTCGGTGACGATGGCGTTGTCGAAGCTCGCGCCGCTCCGCCGCAGCGCGGAGATCTGCGGGAAGCGGGCGAGGTCGGCGCGGTCCAGGTCGTCGGCGAGCACCAGGACGATGTTGGGGCGGGCCGGGGGCGGGGACGGCGCGGCCGGCACGTCGGAGTCGAAGCCGACGAGCAGCATGGGGACCGTCATCGCCGGCGCGAGGGTGAACGCGCAGATCCAGCGCCCGGCACGGTGCAACGCTCCCCCTAGGTCGGGTCGGGTGTCGACCTGACTCTTCTAGCAGGGGACGTCACGGGGAGTGACCGTTTTCACGCATCCCGTACCCGTGGCGCCCGGCTGGTGACGGGCGGTTCGGCCGACCACGGGAAGTCGATCCACCGGTCGGTGCGCTTCCAGACGTACTCGCACTTCACCGTGGAGCGGGGCTTCTCGTAGACGACGGCGCAGCGCACGTCGGCGACGTGGTCGGCGCAGAAGTCGCGGACGAGCTTCAGGGTGGCGCCGGTGTCGGCGACGTCGTCGGCGACGAGGACGCGGGCGCCCGACAGGTCCACCGCGCTCGGCGTCGGCGGCAGCATGACGGGCAGGTCCAGCCGCTGGTCGACGCCGGTGTAGAACTCCACGTTCATCACGTGCAGGTTCTTGACGTCGAGGGCGTAGCCGAGGGAGCCGGCGACGAACAGGCCGCCGCGGGCGATGGACAGGATCAGGTCGGGTTCGTAGCCGTCGGCCGCGACCTGCCCGGCCAGCTCGCGGCCGGCGCGGCCGAACAGCTCCCAGGTGAGGACTTCTCGTTCCGTTGACACGCCGCCATCCTCTCGCGGCGCGCCGGCGGGCCCGTCAGGGGGCGCCGGGCGCGGCGGGGCAGACGTCCACGACGATCCCGCAGAGCTCCAGCGCCTGGCGGCTGCGCAGCACGGCGGTGCGGGTGCCCTGCGGTCCGGCGCCGTACATGACGTTCGACAGCATGTCGAAAAAGCCGGTGAGGCCGCCGAGGAGCTGGACGAGCTCGCGGTCGCGGGCCGCGACGACGCCGGCGACCGGCGCGGCGCCGTCGACGATGCGGCCAAGGTTCGCGCCGTGCCCGGCGAGCGTGGCGCCGACGCCGGTGGACGTGCGGGCGGCCTCGTCGAGCAGCCGGGAGATCTGGTCGGGGCGGTCGGTGGCGAGGCCGGCGAGGTCGCCGGCGCCGGTCACGGTGGCGGCGAGGGCGTCGCCGCGCCCGCCGAGGGTGCCGGAGACGCCGGTGATGCCGGCGAGCAGCCGCTCCAGTTCCGCGCGGTCGGCGTGGACGGCGCCGGTGACGCGGGCGCCGTTGTCCAGGGTGCGGCGGAGCGCGGGGCCCTGCCCGGCGAGCCCGGCGGCGAGCGTGCGGTTCAGGGTGAGGAGGTCCTGCGGGTCGATCGCGCCGGCCAGCTCGTAGGCGGGATCGGCGGTGTCGGACGGGTCGGAGGCGTCGGCGGTGCGGGTGATGGTGCCGCCGGCCGGGAGCGCGGGGCCGTCCGGCGGCAGGTCCAGCGAGATCTCCTTGGGCCCGAAGACCGAGACCGGGTCGATGCGCGCGGTGGCGGCCGCGGGGATCCGGACGCCGCGCTCGACGTGCAGCCGCACCCGCACCCGCCCGTCGGGGTCCAGGCGCACCGCGTCGACCGACCCGACGGTGACGCCGCGGACCTTGACGTCCGAGCGGCCGTCGAGGCCCGCGCCGGTGCGGGCGAACACGGCGCTGTAGGTGATCGCGTCCCCGTCCGGCGGCGCGGCGGCGTGGACCATCGCCCCGGCGGCGACGGCGAGGGCCGCGCAGCCGAGGCCGGCGTGGAACGTGCGCGCGGAAACGAACCCGATCACGTGCGAGATCCCCCCGGCGAGCTCAGTAAGCAAGCACTTATAGTGGGGGGCGGAACGATCTTCGTGACCCCTCGGTCGCGTGATCCGTCTCACCCGGTCGGGGCGCGGGCGCGCCGCGCGACCGGTAGCGTTGGCCGACGTGCCGGCCCCTGATCTGCTGAGCGACGGCGCCCTCGCCGGCGCCGACGCCCCCGCCCCGACCGCCCTGCCCTCCATGGACGTCCTGCTCGCCGCCGCCGTCGAGGCGGTCGGCGGCGCCGAGCGGCCCGGCCAGGTCGAGATGGCGCGGGCGGTGGCGCACGCCATCGACAGCGGCGAGCACGTCGCCGCGCAGGCCGGCACCGGGACCGGCAAGTCGCTCGCCTACCTCGTCCCCGCGATCCGGCACGCGATCGCCGAGCGGACCACGGTGGTGGTGTCGACCGCGACGATCGCGCTGCAGCGCCAGCTCGTCGACCGCGACCTGCCGCGCCTCGCCGAGGCGCTGCGGCCGCTGCTCGGCCGGGAGCTGAAGTTCGCGATCCTGAAGGGCCGCCGCAACTACCTCTGCCTGCACCGGGTGCAGACCGGCGCGCCCGAGGACCCCGACGACGGGCCCGGCCTGTTCGACCCGCAGGCGCTGTCCACGCTCGGCCGGCAGGTGAAGCGGCTGAACGAGTGGGCCGAGACGACCACCACCGGCGACCGCGACGAGCTCGTCCCCGGCGTCGGCGAGCAGGCGTGGCGGCAGGTCGCGGTGACCGCGCGCGAATGCCTCGGCGCCGCGCGCTGCCCGCAGGGCACCGAGTGCTTCGCCGAGCTGGCCCGCGCCGAGGCGGGCGAGGCGCACATCGTCGTCACCAACCACGCGCTGCTCGCCATCGACGCCCTGGAGGAGTTCCAGGTGCTGCCCGAGCACGACGTGGTGATCGTCGACGAGGCGCACGAGCTGGTCGACCGGGTCACCTCGGTCGCGACCGGCGACCTCAGCGGCCCCGGCGTCGAGGCCGCCGCGCGCCGCTGCAACCGCCTGGTCGAGGAGGGCGTGTCGGTCCGGCTCGCCGAGGCCGGCGAGGCGCTCGGCATGATCCTGGAGGACCTGCCGGCCGGCCGGATGGACGTCCTGTCGCCCGCCCTCGGCACCACCCTCGCCGTCGTCCGCGACGCCGCGCACGCCTGCCTCACCGCGATCGGCCCGGAGAAGAAGGACGCCGACCCGGCCGACGCGGGCGCCCGCAAGGCGGCGCGGTCGGCGCTGGAGGAGCTGCACGACACCGCCGTGCGGATGCTGGAGTCGTTCCAGCCCGAGATCGCCGCCCGGTTCGACGTGGTGTGGCTGGACAAGCCGTTCGCGCAGGACGGCCGCCCGAAGCGCCCGAACGCGCTCTACGTCGCGCCGATCGGCGTCGGCGGGCTGCTCCGCACCACGCTGTTCGAGCAGCGCACCGCCGTCCTCACCTCGGCGACGCTGACGCTCGGCGGGTCGTTCGAGCCGCTCGCCCGCCAGTGGGGCCTGCCGCCGCTGGACGGCGCGGCCGCGCGGGACGCGCCGCGCGACGCCCGGACCGCCGCCGAGGGCCTCGGCCGCACCGCCACCGAGGACGGCGACCAGAACAGCAAGATCACCTGGTCGGGGCTGGACGTCGGATCGCCGTTCGACCACCCCAAGGCGGGCATCCTCTACGTCGCGCGGCACCTGCCGCAGCCCGGCCGCGACGGCCTGCCCGACGCCTACCTCACCGAGATCACCGAGCTGATCGAGGCGGCCGGCGGCCGGACGCTCGGCCTGTTCTCCTCGATGCGGGCGGCCCGCCAGGCCGCCGACGAGCTGAAGGACCACCTGTCGCACCCGCTGCTCTGCCAGGGCGAGGACTCCACGTCGCTGCTGGTCAAGCGGTTCGCCGAGGAGGAGCGGACCTGCCTGTTCGGCACCCTGTCGCTCTGGCAGGGCGTGGACGTGCCCGGCCCGGCGCTGCAACTGGTGATCATGGACCGGATCCCGTTCCCGCGCCCCGACGACCCGGTCCAGTCGGCCCGCCAGCGCGCCGTCGCGGCGCGCGGCGGCAACGGGTTCATGTCGGTGGCCGCGACGCACGCCGCGCTGCTGCTGGCGCAGGGCGCGGGCCGGCTGCTCCGCTCGATGGAGGACCGCGGCGTCGTCGCGATCCTCGACCCGCGCCTCGCCACCGCCCGCTACGGCGGCTTCCTGAAGAACTCGCTGCCGCCGTTCTGGGCGACCACCGACCCGCAGGTCGTGCGGGGCGCGCTCCGCCGCCTGGACGCCGCCGCGGACGCCTAGCCGGCGGGCGCGCAGAGCACCGCCCCGGCCGGAAGCGGTCTCAGCGGCGGATGGTCTCCAGGTGGTCGCCGATGCGGCCGATGGCCTCCTCCAGCTCGTCGGCGTACTGCAGGGTGACGATCCGGAAGTGGTCGGTGCCCGGCCAGTTGAAGCCGGTGCCCTGCACGATCAGGATCTTCTGCCGTTCCAGCAGGTCGAACGCGAACCGCACGTCGTCGGTGATCGGGTACTGCTCCGGGTCGAGGCGCGGGAACACGTAGAGGGCGCCCTTCGGGCGGACGCAGCTCACGCCGGGCAGGCCGTTCAGCATCTTGGCGGCGCGGTCGCGCTGCTCGCCGAGGCGGCCGGTCGGCAGGACGAGGTCCTCGATGCTCTGGGCGCCGCCGAGCGCGGCCTGGATGGCGTGCTGGCCGGGGACGTTCGGGCAGAGCCGCATGTTGGCGAGGATGTCCAGGCCCTCGATGTAGGACTCGGCGTGCCGTTTCGGGCCCGACAGCACGACCCAGCCGGCCCGGAACCCCGCGACGCGGTAGTTCTTGGACAGGCCGCCGAAGGTGAGGCAGAGCAGGTCGGGCGCCAGCGAGGCGACCGAGGTGTGCGCGGCGCCGTCGTAGAGGATCTTGTCGTAGATCTCGTCGGCGAAGATCAGCAGGTCGTGCCGGCGGGCCAGCTCGACGATCCCCCGCAGCACCTCGCGCGAGTAGACGGCGCCGGTGGGGTTGTTGGGGTTGATCAGCACCAGCGCCCGGGTGCTCGGGGTGATCTTGGCTTCCATGTCGGCGAGGTCGGGCTGCCAGCCGTCGTCCTCGTCGCACAGGTAGTGCACGGGGGTGCCGCCGCAGAGCGACACCGACGCCGTCCACAGCGGGTAGTCGGGGGCGGGGATGAGCACCTCGTCGCCGTTGTCCAGCAGTGCCTGCAGCGTCATCACGATCAGCTCGGAGACGCCGTTGCCGAGGTAGACGTCCTCGACGTCGACGCCGGCGATCCCCTGCTCCTCGCAGCGCTGCACGACGGCGCGGCGGGCCGGGAGGATGCCCTTGGAGTCGCTGTAGCCGTGCGCCTCCGGCAGGTTGCGGATCATGTCCTGGAGCAGCTCGGGCGGCGCCTCGAACCCGAAGGGGGCGGGGTTGCCGATGTGCAGTTTGAGGATGCGCTCGCCCTCGGCCTCCAGCTGCTTGGCGCGCTTCAGCACCGGGCCGCGGATGTCATAGCAGACGTTGGTGAGTTTGCCCGACTGGTTGACCTGCATGGACACACCCTATCCACGGCCGGGCGCCGGAACCGTGCCGGATGGACCGATCCGTACCGCTCCCCCGACGCCTCCCGACGCTCTTGGACGAGCCGTCCGATTGTGATGCGCCCGACATACAAGCAGGCTTGCTTGCTTGTATGTGCGGCCTTACCGTTCCGGGTGTGTCAGTAAGCACTCGCCGGCGCCACGCGCGCCGCCGCTCCCCCGACGGCCGCCGCACGCAGGAGGAGCGCCGCGCGTCCACCCGGGCGCGGCTGCTGGAGGCGACCGTGGAGTGCCTGGTCGAGCTCGGCTGGTCGGGCACCTCCACCACCGAGGTCGCCCGGCGCGCCGGGGTGTCGCGCGGCGCGCAGCAGCACCACTACCGCACCAAGATCGAGCTGGTGGAGGCGGCGCTGGAGCACCTGCTGGACGCCCAGCGCCTGGCCTACGAGACGGCGTTCGCGATCCTGCCGAAGGACCGCCGCAACGTGGCGGGCGCGCTCGACCTGCTGTGGGAGGTGTTCCGCAGCCGCGAGGCGCGCGCGCTGATGGAGCTCGCGTTCGCCGCCCGCACCGACGAGGAGCTGCGCGCCTTCTGCCTGGACCTGAACGAGCAGATCCTGGAGATGATCCTGGACACCTTCGAGCGGCTGTTCCCGGCGAACACGCTGCCCGAGGACTTCGTGCCGACGATGCTGCGCGCCCTCTTCGCCATGTACGTCGGCCTGTCGGTGCAGAACGCGCTGGACGACGACGCGTCCGGCAACCAGCGCGCCGTGCTGGAGCAGGTCAAGAACGTCGCCGCGCTGATCGTCCCCGACCGCGGCCCGGCCGCCCCGGCCGCTCCGGCCCCGACCCCGGCCGCCCCGACCCCGCCCGACGGACCGCAGCACGCCGGTCCCGCCCCCGAGGGAGACCCGTCATGACCGAAGCCCCCACCGACCTGGCCGAAGAGGTCCGCGAGCAGGTCAAGGACCGCCGGTCCTACCACGGCGTCATCGACCGCCTGAACAAGGCGTCGGTCGACAAGCACTGGGAGGCCTACGTCGACATCCCCTGGGACGACCCGGAGCTCGCGGTCGACCAGAACGACCCGCGCTGGGTGCTGCCGCCGTTCGACCGGCTCGGCGAGACCGCCTGGTACCGGGCGCAGCCGCCGGAGATCCAGGCGCAGATCGGCCTCTGGCGCGTCGCCACCGCCATGAAGATCGGGCTGCAGTTCGAGAACCTGCTGAAGCGCGGGCTGCTCAACTACGCCTACTGGCTGCCCAACGGCCGCCCGGAGTTCCGGTACGTCTACCACGAGACGACCGAGGAGTGCCATCACGGCATGATGTTCCAGGAGTTCGTCAACCGCACCGGCATGCCGATCAAGGGGATGCCGCGCGCGCTCACCCTGATCGCGCAGCTCGCGCCGTGGATCCCGCTGGTCAGCACCGAGATGTTCTTCGTGTTCGTGCTCGGCGGCGAGGACCCGATCGACTACGTGCAGCGCAAGTCGCTGAAGGGCGGGCACATCAAGCACCCGCTCGAAGAGACGATCATGCGGATCCACATCGCCGAGGAGGCCCGGCACATCTCCTTCGCCCGGCACTACCTGAAGCACCGGGTGCCGCGGATGCCGAAGGCGCGGCGGCGCCTGCTCGGGCTGTTCACCCCGGTCGTGCTCGGCGTGATGGCGCGGATCATGCTGTCGCCGCCCGGCCCGCTGGTGCGCCGCTTCGGCATCCCCGACGAGGTCGTCCGCGAGGCGTACCGCAACGCCGCCGCCAAGGGCGAGATCACCGCGTCCGTCGGCAAGATCCGCGACCTGATGGCCGAGCTCGGCGTCATCACGCCGGTGAACCGGCAGGTGTGGAAGGCCATGGGCATCTGGGCCGAGCCGAAGAAGCCCGCCGCTCGGGCGAAGGCCGCCGCCTGATGGCCGTCACGCCGGCGGCGGGCCCCGGCGGCGCCTACCGGGCCGTCATCGTCGGCACCGGGTTCTCCGGGCTCTGCATGGCGATCGGGCTGAAGCGCTCGGGCGTGCACGACTTCGTGATCCTGGAGAAGGCCGGCGAGGTCGGCGGCACCTGGCGGGAGAACACCTATCCCGGCTGCGCCTGCGACATCATGTCGCTGCTCTACTCCTTCTCCTTCGAGCCGAAGAGCGACTGGTCGCGGATGTTCCCCGAGCAGCACGAGCTGCTGGACTACATCAAGGGCGTCGTCGACAAGTACGACCTGGCGCAGCACATCCGCTTCCGCACCGAGGTGACCGGCGCCGAGTACGACGACGCGTCCGACACCTGGCGCGTCACCGTGCAGGGCGAGGGCGCCGCGCCCGGCGAGGTCGTGCGCGGGCAGGCGCTGATGGCCGGGATGGGGCCGCTGCATCAGCCGAACGTCCCCGACCTGCCGGGCCTCGCGTCCTTCGAGGGCGAGACGTTCCACTCGGCCGAGTGGAACCACGACTACGACCTGGCGGGCAAGCACGTCGCGGTGATCGGGACGGGGGCGTCGGCGATCCAGTTCGTCCCGCGGATCGCGCGGGAGGTCGGCGCGCTGACGCTGTTCCAGCGCACCCCGCCGTGGATCCTGCCGAAGCCCGACCGGCCGGTCCTCGGCGTCGAGCGGGCGCTGTTCAAGCGGGTGCCGGGCGTGCAGCGCGGCTACCGCAGCGCCATCTACCTGGTGCAGGAGAGCTTCGTCCTCGGGTTCGAGAACCCGCGGCTGCTGAAGCTGGCGAGCGGCCTCGCGCAGTGGCACCTGAAGCGGCAGGTGCCCGACGCCGAGCTGCGCGCCAAGCTGACGCCGCGGTACACGATGGGCTGCAAGCGCACCCTGGTGTCCAGCGACTACTACCCCGCCCTCACGCGCGACAACGTGCAGGTGACGACGGCCGGCGTCGCCGAGGTGCGGCCGCGCTCGATCGTCGCGGGGGACGGCACCGAGCACCCGGTCGACGCGATCATCTTCGGCACCGGGTTCCACGTCACCGACGCCTTCGAGCACGCCCGCATCGTCGGCCGGAACGGGCTGCGCATCCAGGACGCCTGGAAGGACGGCATCGAGGCCCACCTCGGCGTGACCGTCGCGGGCTTCCCCAACCTGTTCCTGCTGCTCGGCCCGAACTCCGGGCTCGGCCACAACTCGATGATCTTCATGATCGAGGCGCAGGTCCGCTACGTGCTGCGCTGCCTGGAGCTGCTGCGCGCGGGCGGCGGCAGCCGGATCGCGGTGCGCGCGGGCGCGCAGGACCGGTTCAACCGGTGGGTGCGGCGCCGGTCCGAGGGCGCGGTGTGGGTGTCGGGCGGCTGCACGAGCTGGTACCTGGACGGGAACGGGGTGAACCGGGCGGCCTGGCCGGCGTCGACGGTCAACTACTGGCTGCGCACCCGCCGGCTCGATCCCGCCGACTTCGAGGTCGCGCGCCTGCCGGCGGCTACCGGCTAGTAGACTTCCCCCAATTCCACAGATCATCCAATAGAGCAGGCACCTCACCGAGCGGAGCGCGCAATGAGCATTGCGATCGTGACCGGCGGCGCGTCCGGGATCGGCCGGGCGATCGCCACGTCCCTGGTCGCCCGCGGCGACACCGTCGTCGTCACCGACATCAACGCCGAGGGCGCCGAGCGGGTCGCCGACAAGCTCAACACCCTGGGCAGGGGCAAGGCGACCGCCGCGCGGCTGGACGTCACCGACGCGGACGCCGTCGCGTCCCTGTACCGGGGCGTGCGCGACGAGCACGGCCGGCTCGACCTGGTCTTCAACAACGCCGGGATCTCCATCGGCGGCGCCGCCGAGGAGCTCACCCTCGCGCACTGGGACCGGGCCATCGACATCAACCTCAAGGGCGTGGTGCACGGCGTGCACGCCGCCTACCCGATCATGCTGGAGCAGCGCTCGGGGCACATCGTCAACACCGCCTCGCTCGCCGGGCTCGTGCCGATGCCGCTCGGCATCCCCTACACCGCCACCAAGCACGCCGTCGTCGGGCTGTCGCTCGGGCTGCGCGCCGAGGCCGCCGGCCGCGGCGTCAAGGTCAGCGTCGTCTGCCCGAGCTTCGTCGACACCCCGCTGCTCACCAACGTCAACCCCGACCTACCGGCCACCTCGATGAGCGGGGACGCCAAGGACGACATCAAGAAGGCGTCGCCGCGGCTCTACACCGCCGAGAAGCTGGCCCGCGACATCATGAAGGGCGTCGCCAAGAACCAGGCGCTCATCGTGGCGCCCGCCCACGGCCGGGCCGCCTGGCGCGGCGTCCGGCTGAACCCGGGCGCGGCCACCCGCGTCGCCGGGCTCGCCGTCGGCCGCATCCGCTCGGGCAAGTAGCCGCACGCACCGGCAAGAACGTGCGAGGCCCCGTCCGCGCGGACGGGGCCTCGCGCGTTCCCGCTACTCGGGCCAGGGCGCGCCGTTGCGCAGCACGTCGTAGCCGACGAAGGTGAACATCCGCACGCTCGCGTCGAACCGCGCGGACTCCGGCCGGGTGTAGCGGTGCACGCCGACGCCGTACCCGGGGCCCTCCGCCGGCGAGATCCACTCGGCGGCGAAGCCGTGGTCGGCGAACCAGCCGAGGATCTGCGGCGTGAGGTCGGGCGGCTGCCGGTTGCGCGTCCACACCACCCGGGCGCCGGGCGCGCAGAGCTGCGGCAGGATCGAGATCGTCCGCCGCACGTCGCCGTCGCCGATGTTGCCGAACACCCCGCAGGCCAGGACGAGGTCGGCCGGGATCGCGCCGGTGTAGACGGCGGTGCGGGCGGCGTCGGCGGCGATCGCGCGGAACCCCGCCAGCCCCGCGGCCGCGGCCGCCCGCTGGGCCGCCAGCACGTTGGCGGGGTCGATCTCGACGAGCAGGGCGCGCACGTCGGCGCGCCGCGGGTGCGCGGCGACCGCGCCGATCAGGTCGCGGCCCTGGCCCGCGCAGAGGCTGACGGCGCGGACCGGGCCGGGCGGCGCCGCGTCCAGGGCCGCCGCGACGCGGGCCCGGACGGTCGCGAGCCGGCGGGAGAGCGAGGAGGCGGGGTCGTCGTAGGCGTCGTGCCAGGCGGCCCAGTCGCGCTGGGCAGGGGTCTGCAGTCGCTCCATGCCGCCAACGTAGGACGACGTGACGGCGCGAACACGGAAAGTAACCGCGAAGAGTCTGCCGGGGACGGGGTTTATGTATCCGATCCGGCAGTGCCGCCTTCCGCATTGCCCGATTGGAGCCGTTCGGGCGGCAGGTGCGGATGGTGCAGGTCGAACGCCGGCCGCTCGGAGCGGATCCGCGGGATGCTCGTGAAGTTGTGCCGCGGCGGCGGGCAGGACGTCGCCCACTCCAGCGAGTTGCCGAAGCCCCAGGGGTCGTCGACGTCGACGCGCCTGCCGTGCCGGGCGGTGTGGTACACGTTGAACAGGAAGAACAGCGTGGACGCGCCGAGCACGAAGGCGCCCACGCTGGACACCTGGTTCAGGCCCTCGAACTCCTTGGGGTAGTCGGCGTAGCGGCGCGGCATGCCCTCGGCGCCGAGCCAGTGCTGCACGAGGAACGTGGTGTGGAAGCCCACGAACAGGAACCAGAAGTGGATCTTGCCGAGGGTGTCGTTCAGCATCTTCCCGGTCATCTTCGGCCACCAGAAGTAGAAGCCGGAGAACATCGCGAACACCACCGTCCCGAACACCACGTAGTGGAAGTGCGCGACGACGAAGTAGGAGTCGTTGAGGTGGAAGTCCAGCGGCGGCGAGGCGAGGATGACGCCGGTCAGCCCGCCGAACAGGAACGTCACCAGGAACCCGACGGCGAACAGCATCGGTGACTGGAAGCTCAGCCGGCCGCGCCACATCGTCCCCACCCAGTTGAAGAACTTCACCCCGGTCGGGACGGCGATGAGGAAGGTCATGAACGAGAAGAACGGCAGCAGCACCTGCCCGGTGACGAACATGTGGTGCGCCCAGACCGTCACCGACAGCCCGGCGATGAGCATGGTCGCGCCGACCATGCCGAAGTAGCCGAACAGCGGCTTGCGGCTGAACACCGGGATGACCTCGGTGATGATCCCGAAGAACGGCAGCGCGATGATGTAGACCTCGGGATGGCCGAAGAACCAGAACAGGTGCTGCCAGGTCATCGCGCCGCCGACGGCCGGGTCGAACACGTGCGCGCCGAGCTTGCGGTCGGCCTCCAGCACCAGCAGCGCGGCCGCCAGCACCGGGAAGGCGATCAGCACCAGCACGCTGGTCAGCAGGATGTTCCAGGTGAAGATCGGCATCCGGAACATCGTCATGCCGGGCGCGCGCATCCCGATGATGGTGGTGACGAAGTTGACGCCGCCGAGGATGGTGCCGATGCCGGCCAGCGACAGCCCCATGATCCACAGGTCGCCGCCGGTGCCGGGCGTGCGGACGCCGTCGCTGAGCGGGGTGTAGGCCGTCCAGCCGAACCCGGCGGCGCCGCCGGGGGTGACGAACGACAGGAACACGATCAGCCCGCCGAACAGGAACAGCCAGTAGCTGAACATGTTGAGGCGGGGGAACGCCACGTCCGGCGAGCCGATCTGCAACGGCATGATCACGTTGGCGAAGCCGACGAACAGCGGCGTCGCGAACAGCAGCAGCATCACCGTGCCGTGCATGGTGAACAGCTGGTTGAACTGCTCGTTGCTGACGAGCTGGCGGCCCGGCTCCAGCAGCTCGGCGCGGATCACCATCGCCATCACGCCGCCCAGCAGGAAGAACACGAACGAGGTGATCAGGTACAGGTATCCGATGACCTTGTGGTCGGTGGTGGTGACCCACCGCACCAGGGCCGAACCCCGCAGGCGCCGCGGCGCGGGCGCCTCGGGGAGTTCGCGGCCGAGCAGGACCATGCCGGGCTCCCTAGGGACGACAGACCCCACCACCATCCGCCGTCGCCCCATCCGGCGCAAGACGTCACGCGGCCTAGGCTGGCGGGGTGGAACCGATCCTGGTGAGCTCCTGCCTGCTCGGCCGCCCGGTCCGCTACGACGGCACCGGGAGGCCGGTGGCGGACGCCGTCGTCGAGGCGTGGCGCGCGGCCGGGCGGCTCGTCCCGGTGTGCCCGGAGGTCGCGGGCGGCCTCGCGGTCCCGCGCCCGCCCGCCGAGATCGTCGGCGGGACCGGCGCGGACGTGCTGGACGGCGCCGCCCGCGTCGTCGCCGTCACCGGCGAGGACGTCACCGAGGCGTTCCTGCGCGGCGCCCGGCACGCCCTGGACGCCGCGCGCCGCACCGGGGCGCGCGTCGCGGTGCTCAAGCAGGGCAGCCCGTCCTGCGGGACGCTGCGCGTCCACGACGGGACGTTCAGCGGCCGCAAGGTGCCCGGCGAGGGCGTCACCGCCGCGCTGCTGGAGCGCGCGGGCGTCCGCGTCTTCGGCGAGGACGACCTGGCGGCCGCGGCCGCCTACGCCGACTCCCTCTAGGGCATCTCCCAGGGGGCCTCCGGCAGCACGTGCCCGGTCTCCAGCAGCGTCTTCAGGTTGGCCAGCACCGCCGTCCAGCCCTTGGCGGCGACATCGCGCTGCTCCTCGTCGGGCAGGTCGGTGTGGGTGACGGTGACCCGGACGATCGCGCCGTAGGGCTCGATGTCGAAGGCGACGGTGGACGCCTCCGCGCCCTCCTCGGGGGGACCGAAGGTGAGGACGAGCCGGCGCGGCGGGTCGGCCTCCAGGACGGTGCCGCCCGCGTCGACGACGCCCGACCCGTCGGTGCGCCGGTGCTCCCACCGCGATTCCGGCCGCCAGTCCGACACGTTGGCGTGCCCCCAGTAGGCGGCGGTCAGCTCGGCGTCGGTGAGGGCCTCCCACACCTTGCCGGGGGTGCTCTCGATGTAGGTGACGTACACGTACGTGGGCCTGTCGGACACGGCGTCCTCCGCGCGGCGTTTGAGTTCGGCGAGCGCCCGCAGCCGCGGCCGCTCGAACTTGTCGATCCAGCGCTCCTGCACCTCGTGCAGCGGCACCGGGTTCAGGTAGTGCAGCCGCTCGCGCCCGCGGCGCACGACGGTGACGAGGCCGGCCTCTTCGAGGACCGCGAGGTGCTGGCTCGCGGCCTGCCGCGACATCCCGAGCCCGGCGCAGAGCCGCCCGAGCGTCGGCCCGTTCTCCTCGTGGAGGCGGTCCAGGAGGCGGCGGCGCGTGGGGTCGGCCAGCGCCCGGAACACGGCGTCCTGCATACCCGCAGTAATGCAGGCATTTCCTTGCATGTCAAGGCCGTCCCGCTCCCTGCCACGCCGCTGGTCCAACCAGTTGATAAGTGGACCGTTATCGAGGACCCTGGACGGTATGCCGGAGATGACCGCCGTAGCGCGGGGCGTCCTGTCGGACGCGGTGTACGCCCAGCTGATCGGCCGCATCCTCGGCGGCGAGGTCGCGCCCGGCGACCTCCTGCCGCCCGAGCGCGAGCTGACCGAGGTCTTCGGGGTCAACCGGCACGCGGTCCGCGAGGCGCTGAAGCGCCTCCAGCAGGCGGGCGTGGTGCGCGTCGCGCAGGGAGGCAGGACGCAGGTGCTGGACTGGCGGCGGCACGCCGGCCTGGAGCTGCTGCTGGAGCTGACCCGCTCCGGCGTGGCCGAGGCCCGCACGGTGCTGCACGACATCGTCGTCATGCGGCAGACGGTCGGCGCCGACGCCGCCCGCCGCTGCGCCCGCCACGCCGACGCCCGCGACGTCGCCCGCGTCACCGAGGCGGCCCGGCGCTTCCCCGCCGACGCCCGCGACCGGGACGCCCTCGTCGCCGCCGACCTCGCCTTCTGGGACGCGGTCGTCGACGGCTCGGGCAACATCGCCTACCGCCTCGCCCTCAACAGCCTGGTGGACGCGGTGGCGCGGCTCGGCCCCGAGACCGTCGCCGGGCTGCTGGAGGAGTACGCCGACCGCGCCCGCCACGACGAGCTCGCCGCGCTCATCGCCGCCCGCGACGGCGACGGCGCCCACCGGGCGGCGTGGGACCTCCTCGGCGACGTGGTGGCCAGGATCGAGCAGGAGGAGGAGTTCTGATGGGTGCGGTCGTCGACCCGGTGCTGTACGCGGTCCCGGTGTTCGTGCTCTGCCTGGCGCTGGAGGCGTTCTCCTACCGCTACCTGCCCGACGACGACGAGCGCGGCTACGAGGTCCGCGACGCCGCCACCAGCCTGTCGATGGGCCTCGGCTACGTCGCCATCAACGTCGGCTGGAAACTCGCCGTCGTCGCCGTCTACACCGCCGCCTACGCCGTCGCGCCGTTCCACCTGCCCGCGAGCGACCCGCTGACGTGGGTGGCGCTGTTCTTCGCCGAGGACCTCGTCTACTACTGGTACCACCGGCTGCACCACGAGGTCCGCGTCCTCTGGGCGAGCCACGTCGTGCACCACTCCAGCACCTTCTACAACCTGTCCACCGCGCTCCGGCAGACGTGGACGCCGATGACGGCGCTGCCGTTCTGGCTGCCGCTCGCGCTGCTCGGCTTCTCCCCCTGGATGATCCTGTTCCAGCAGTCGGTCAGCCTCGTCTACCAGTTCTTCCTGCACACCGAGCGGGTCGAGCGGCTGCCGCGACCGGTGGAACTGGTCTTCAACACCCCCTCGCACCACCGCGTCCACCACGGCTCCAACCGCCGCTACCTGGACCGCAACTACGGCGGCATCCTCATCGTGTGGGACCGGCTGTTCCGCAGCTTCGAGCCCGAGGGCGAGCGGCCCGTGTACGGCCTCACCAAGAACGTCGGCACCTACAACCCGGCCCGCGTCGCCTTCCACGAGTTCGCCGGCCTGTGGCGGGACGTGCGCGCCGCCCCGTCCTGGCGCGACCGCGCCGGCCACGTGCTGCGCGGCCCCGGCTGGACGCCCGCCCCGCCCGCCCCGCCTACGCCCGCGCCCGCGTCCACAGGCTGACGTCGGCGCTCGTCGCGACGACGAAGGTCTCCCCCGACGGCGCGAACCCGGCGGCGCGCAGCTCGGCGTGGTCGACGTGCCGGACGTGCCACCACGTGCCGCCCGGCGACCCCGAATGCTGCCCGCCGTCGGACGACAGGATCACCCGCTGGTCGGGCCAGCCGGGCGCGACGACCTCCACCGACCAGCCGTCGCCGGTCCCGGTGTGCAGGCCACCGCCGAACAGGCCCGCGATCCGCACCGGCTCCGCCGCGACGGGCCCGATGCCGTGCCGCACCAGATCGTCGTCATCGGCGGGATCGGGGGTGCGCTCTCGCGCGACGCGCTCGCCCGTCACCGTGTCGAACAGGCCGTACCCGTCATGGGACACCACCAGCAGCAGGTCCCGCCCGTCTTCGGGGCGGACGGCGAACCCGGCGCCGAGCAGGCCCCCGACGGGCCGCGGGCCGTCGAACACCCGCCGCCACGGCGCGGGCGCCGCCGACACCTCCGCCGACAGGTACTTGTCGCGCAGCCGCGACTTATGGGCGGTGACCACGGGACCTCCAACCGGAACGCATCCCCGTATGATCCCGCAGGCCGCCCTCACGCGCGGTCGAACGCCTCGCGTGCGGCGCGGACCGCGTCCTCGTTCTCGACCGCCCACACCGCGAGATGGCGCAGCCGCCCGTACAGCGACCGGCCGAGACCGGTGAGCGCGTAGGCGACCCGCCCGTCGGGCAGCGGGGTGCGGCTGACGAGCCCGTCGCGCTCCAGGATGCGCAGCGTCCGGGTCAGCACCCGGCGGCTGAGACCCTCGACCGCCCGGTCCAGCTCGTTGAACCCGTAGGCGCGCTGGCTCAGCAGGGACAGCAGCAGCATCGTCCATTTCTCCCCCGAGCGGCGCACGACGGCCGTCCCCGGACAGCCCTCGTAGTCGGCGGCGGTCACGGGAGTCACGAGGGCGGTCGGCGTCACCGGAGCAGTGGACATCGAAGTGCCTTCTTTCGAGGGGCCGGGCGGACGGCGCACGATCAGCGTACGCATCCGCGCACGACCTCGGGAGATCTGTGATGCTCGCTGTCAGCGGCGCCTCTGGAAAGCTGGGCGGCCTGGTGCTGCGGCACCTGCTGGACCGCGTCGACGCGTCCCGCGTGCTCGCCCTCACGCGCACCCCCGACCGGGTGAAGGGCGTCCGCGCCCGGCACGCCGACTTCACCGCACCCGGCGACCTCGCCCGCGCCCTGGACGGCGTCGAGCGGCTCCTCGTCATCAGCCTGGACGCCTGGACGGGGCGGGTGCCCGCGCACACCGCCGCGATCGAGGCGGCCGCCGAGGCCGGCGTCGGCCACCTCGTCTACACCTCGGTGACGCGTGCCGGCGACCCGGGCAACCCGGTCGGCGTCGTCGCCGACCACCGCGACACCGAACGCGTGCTCGCCGGCAGCGGCGTGCCGTTCACGGCGCTGCGCTTCAACTTCTGGCCGGAGATCCTGCTCGACATGGGCCTGGCGCAGCGCGCCGTCGCCACCGGCGAGCTTCCGACCACCGCCGGGAAGGGCCGCGTCGGCTACGTCACCCGCGACGACAGCGCCGCCGTCGCCTCCGCCGTCCTCGCTGAGGGAGGCTCGACCGGCGAGTACCTGGACGTGACGGGCCCCGAAGCGGTGACCGCCGCGGGCCTCGCCGCCGCCCTGTCGGAGGCGACCGGCCGCCCGGTCCGGCACGTCCCGCTGGACCCCGCCGAGGCCACCGCCCGGCTCGCCGCGCAGGGCGTCCCCGAGACGCTGGCGGCAGCCTGGGCCGGGGCGGGCGCGGCGCACCGCGCCGGCTGGATGGACGTCGTCACCGGCGCCGTCCCCCGCCTCACCGGCCGCCCGGCGACCTCCCTCACCGCCTACCTGACCGGCCGGCGCGCCGACCTGCTCTGACCCGCGCCCGGCCACGCGGCGGCGAACCCGTCCAGCGCCGCCAGGACGGCGCCCGTCATCGCGGCGCCACCGGTATGCCCGGTGTCCACCACCACGAGGCGGGCGTCCGGCCACGCCTCGGCGAGCTGCCAGGCGTTCTCCAGCGGCGCGCCCAGGTCGAGGCGACCGTGGACGAGCACCCCCGGTATCCCGGCGAGACGGTGCGCGTCGCGCAGGAGCGCACCCTCCTCCAGCCAGGCGGAGTGCGCGAAGTAGTGGGCGCAGATGCGCGCGAACGCGAGCCGGGCCGCGTCCGGACGGCCGCTGTAAGGCCGCGGCCTCCCCTCTTTCTCCAGGGAGACGACGGCGTCCTCCCAGGCCGTCCAGTCGCGGGCCGCCCGCTCCCGCACCGCCGGATCCGGATCGGACAGCAGCCGGGCGTAACCCTCGACCAGGTCGCCGTCAGGGTCGGGGGCGCCGTCCCGGAACCGCCGCCACTCCGCCGGGAAGAAGCGGCCCACGCCCCGGTACAGCCAGTCGATCTCCGACCGGCGCGACATCGTCACCCCCGCGACCACCATCCCGGTGACGCGTTCCGGGTGCGCCTCGGCGTAGGCGAGCATCAGCGTCGACCCCCACGAGCCCCCGAACAGCAGCCAGCGGTCGATGCCGAGGTGCTCGCGGAGCCGCTCCATGTCGGCGACCAGATGCCAGGTCGTGTTGCCGTCCAGGCCGGTCGACGGGTCGGCCGTGTGGGGCCGGCTCCGCCCGCAACCCCGCTGGTCGAACAGCACGGCCCGGTAGTGCTTGGGATCGAACAGACGGCGCTGGCCGGGCGTGCAGCCCGACCCCGGGCCCCCGTGGACGACGAGCACCGGCCGCCCGCCGGGATCACCGCAGGTCTCCCAGTGGACGCGATGCCCGTCCCCGGTGTCGAGGAGGCCGTCCGCGTACGGCTCGATCGGCGGATGCACGAGCGCGTCCCCGCGTCTAGCCGACGCTGTAGACGAGGTGCTGCACACCGGTGGTGAACACCTCCGCCGAGACCAGGGACAGGGGCGTCTTCGGCACCCCCGCCCCGAAGAGCCGCTGCCCCTTACCGACGATCACCGGGTCGACCAGGAGCCTGATCTCGTCCACCAGGCCCTCGGCGATCAGGAAGTCCACCAGGACGCCGCTGCCCATCACGATGATGTCCCGGCCCGGCCCCTCCTTCAGCTCCCTGATCGCCGCGGCGACGTCACCGTTGCCGTCGATGACGGCGGAGTTCTCCCACTCCGCCTTCTCCAGCGTCCTCGACACCACGTACTTGGCGGTGCCGTTCATGAAGTCGCCGCCGGGCTGGTCCCGCATCGACGGCCAGGCGGCGGCGAACCCGTCGTAGGTGGTCCGGCCGAGCAGGATGGCGTCGGCGTTCGCCCACTGGCCCCCGACCGCCTCGCCCATCTCCTCGTTGAAGTAGTCGCCGTGCCACTCGTGGGGCGCCTCGATGACGCCGTCCGCGGTGATGAACTCCGAAACGAACAGCTTGCGCATGGGGACTCCCAGGTCTCGATCCGTACACCCTGCCGTTGGAACCACCCTGGCAGCCGCCTACGACGAAACCCGCCGTCAGCCCTCCCCGAACCGCTCGGCGAACGCGGCCTTGTTCGCGGAGACCGGCGAGCGATCCCAGACGGCGAACACCACCCGCTCGAAGGCGCCCGTGAACGCCCCCGGCCCGACGAGGTGCGCGTGGAACGCGTCGGCGACCTGGCGAGGATCGTTGCGGAACACCCCGCATCCCCAAGCCCCCAGAATCAGCGTCCGGACCCGCTGATGGGCCGCGACGGCGAGTACCCGCTCGGCACGCTCGTGCAACACCTGCACGATCCGGTCACCCAGCACGCGGTCACGGCGCAACGCCTCACCCGCGTTCGGCGCGGGACTCGTCAAGAACGAGACGAGCCGGAACTCGTCGAGCAGCCGCCCGCCCTCGTTCCGCACCACGGGGACATCCGGCGACCAGATGACCCGATGGCTGTAAAGGAGATCGCTGGACGCCCGATGCGTCTCGTAGTAATCCGGGGCCTTGAGGAGGCACGAGTACAGGAGCGCGCTACGGCACAGATCTTCTTCCTGCGCCTTCGCGCCCCTGATGTACCCGCCCCCGGGATTGCGAGCCGAGGCGAAGTTGAGCGCCGCGATGCTCCCCGCGCCCTCCCTGTGCAACCGCCCCGCGGCCTGCATCGTCCCCTCGGCCGTCACCTCGAAGGACGTCGCGTGATCGCCGCCGCCCTCACGAGAGTTCAGCAGGGCGTCCAGCTCGGCCGGGGTGTAGTCGACGGTCCCCTCTGCGGCGGCCCGCAGCGCCGGCCCGATCCTGACGACCCGCCCGCCGTCGGCGACGTACTCGCCGGCGGCAACGATCTGCTCGTTCTCATCCGCGATCCCGCGCAACCTGCTGCTCACAGGACCGCAGCCTAGGCCGGATCACTCATCCCTTCGAGCCCTTTTCTGCGCCTGGAAATGGAAAAGGCCCCGCCTTTCGGCGGGGCCTTCCCAATAT
>NZ_JAIBOA010000036.1 GCF_019458805.1 Actinomadura parmotrematis | reverse complement strand
GCCCCCCCCCCCCCCCCGCCGGGGGGCCCGCCGCGCGCCGGGGCGCCCCGCCGCCGGTGATCCGGCCCCTGCCGTCCCACCCTCGGCAGGGTCCGCGCCCCGGTCCCCTCGCACACCGCCGAGCCGCCCGACGAACCCCGCGCACAGGCCACGCCCACCACGCTCCTTGGAGATCCGTTGCGCAAGCCCCTGCGTCACCTCGCCACCGGGACCGGCACCCTCCTCGGCGCCGCCGCGCTCGTCGCCGCGACCGCCGGCGCGGCCCTCGCCTCCGCCACCGTCACCGCCGGGGGCTCCCCCTACACCGGCGCCGTCCGGGCCACGAACCTCGGCGGAGTCACTTACTCCATCGGGTCCTCTTACGGAGTCCTCATCGCCACCTGCACGGGCAACCAGATCGACGCCACGACGACCGGCTCCGGCGCGGCTTCCACGATCACGGGCGTGTCCTTCAGCGGTTGCAGCCTCAATCGAGGAGGCACCGTCACCATCACCGCCCATGGCCTGCCCTACGCCGGGGGCGCGGTGGCCTATGCGCCGGTGCCGGGAGGACAGGACGGAACATTCTCCTTCTCCGCCCCCAACCGCTCGTTCGATGTCGAGCTGGACGCTTACGTGGCGCAGTGGAACAACGCCCATGTGAACTGCCACTACTCGGTGAGCTCGACTCCGTTCGCCATCGGCCTCTTCAACGCGGGCAACGCCGCGCGTCCGGTCCTCGCCAACGCCCACAGCCAGGCCGTCCTCAACCACCAGACGCTCTCGTCGATCAGCTCCGCCCCGCTGTGCGCGACGGCGGCGTCCTGGAGCGGCACGTACCAGCTGCTGACGCAGCCGGGCGGTGCCGACGTGAGCGTCGGCCCCTGATCCTTTCCGTCCCACCCCGGGCGGCGGAGGTCCGCCGCCCCACCCCTCATGGAGACACCTTGCGAAAGTCCCTTCGGCGCCGGCTCTCCGCCGGCGCCGCGGCGCTGGCGATGAGCGGCGGCGCGGTCGCCGGCGTGGCCGCCGCGCCCGCCGCGAGCGCCGACACGCTGCCGTCCTTCAGCTTCGCCGCCTGCCCCAAGCTGCCCGCGGGCGCCGACCCGGTGTTCTGGCAGTGCAACGTCGCCGTCACCTACGGCGGCACCTTCCAGCTCGGCAAGCTCAACCAGACGATCAGCTCGCCCATCACCCTGACCTACGCCAACGGGTTCAACCCCGACACCGGTGAGGAGGGCTGGCTGTTCGGCGGCTTCAGCGCGAGCAAGATGCTGGTCCAGAAGGGCATCTTCGGCGACCCGTTCGTCACCGCCATCTACGCCCAGCCCCAGTACGCGGGCGGCTTCGGCCTGGCCGACAGCAAGGTCCAGCTCAACCTGAAGGTCCAGGTGCAGAACCCGCTGCTCGGCGGCAACTGCTACATCGGGTCCAACAGCAACCCGATCAAGCTGAACCTGCAGATCCCGGCGACCACCCCGCCGCCCCCGAACAAGCCGATCGAGGGCTCGCCGCCCGTCGTCGTCCAGGAGGACCCGCCGGTCCTCGGCGCGACGCTGGTCGACAACTCCTTCGCCGTGCCGGGCGCCAAGGGCTGCGGCGCCGGGCTCGGCGTGACCGACGCCCTGGTGAACCTGTACGCGGGCCTGCCGTCCGCGGCCGGGCACAACACCGCGATCTTCAAGCAGTACGTGTCCTTCAAGACCTACGACCAGCTCGGCTAACACCTCGTCCGGCGCCGACCGCGGCGCCGGTGGCCCGCGCCGCCCGTCCCTCCCGCTGCCGCGGGCGGCGCGGACCGTACCCCCCCCATGGAGATCAGATGAGAGCACTCCCCCTCCGCCGCACGGCGGCGGTGGCCGCCGGGGCCGCGCTGGCCGCGTCGGCCATGACGGCGTTCACCGGCCCTGCCCGCGCCGACGACGACCCGCCGGTGCCGGCCGAGGTGAACGACTTCAGCGACTGCCCGGCGGCCAGCGACCTGCCCGTCTGGTCCGCCGACGAGGCGAGCTCGTGGATCTGCACGGTGGCCGTCGTGGTCGCCGGACGGCTCAAGCTCGGCAAGATCGACCAGGAGATCACCTCTCCTATCAAGATCACGTACGCGATCGGCGACAACTTCATCACCGGTGAGGAGCGGGTCGTCCAGGGACCGCTCAGGAGCACGCCGTTGCGCGTTCCGGGCGGTGTGCTGGGCATTCCGGGCACCGACTTCATCCCGCTGCTGCAGATCAGCGCCCAGCCCGAGCTCACCGCGCCGCTGCAGTTCAACCCCGGCGACCCGACCGACCGGGCGGCGGTGACCATGAAGCTGCGCGTCAAGGTGCTCAACCCGCTCCTCGGCGACAGCTGCTACATCGGCAGCGCCCAGAAGCCGGTGGCGTTGCGGCTCGGCTACACGCCGACCAACCCGCCGCCCCCGAACACGCCGATCGAGGGCATCGGTCCCCACCCGCTGGACGCCGACCCGAGCGTTCTCGACACCACCATGGTGGACAACGAGTTCGCCGTGCCCCAGTCCAGCGGCTGCGGCATCGGCGGCATCCTCAACGGCATCGCCGACTGGCGTGCGGGGCTGCCCTCCCCCGCGGGGAACAACACCGCCGTCCTGCGCCAGTACGCCAAGTACCAGGACTACACCTTCCTGGCCGCCAAGTCGGCGAAGTTCAAGCTGAAGAGCACCGCCAAGGTGGCGCCCGCCGCGACCGCCGCCACCAAGGCGCTCCGGTACCCGAACCCCTTCGCCAAGAAGTAGGGACGCGGGGCACACCCCCACGAGGGGACTCAGAGCACGCGGAGGGCGGCCCGCCGACCGGCGGGCCGCCCTCCGCGTGCGCGCGTTCAGCGGGCGTCGCGGGCGACCTTGAGCGCCCAGCCGATCATGGGGGCCTGGAGCGGCAGCCGGCCGTAGGCGGCGGCGCGCAGCGGCAGCGCCCGGTCCCGCCAGTCCCGCGCCATCTTGATGTTCGCCGGGTAGACCGCGACCATGAGGCCCGCCGTGGCGAGCGCGCCCTTGCGGCGGGTGGCGGGGAGGGCGACGGCGGCGGCGCAGGCGAGCTCGGCGACGCCGCTCAGGTAGGTCCAGGTGCGCGGGCTGCCGGGCAGCGCGCGCGGGATGAGCGCGTCGAACGGGCGGGGCGCGACCATGTGCAGGGCGCCCATGGCGCCCATCGCGGCGGCGAGCCGGGTGGCGGCGCGGGAAGAGGCGGTCATGCCGCCCACCCTCTCATGTCGGATCCGGCGTCCAATAGACGGGCGTGAGGGACGTCACCGGCGGGACGGGCCGGGGGCGCCCCGCCACAGGGCTAGATTTGTACTGACCGGTCAGTACAAAGCCCGCCGGAGGTCGCCATCCCGCACGCCACCGAGCCGGACGGGACCCCGCCGACCGGTCCCGAGAGCCCGGGGGCGGGCGGCGCGACCGGGGGGACCGTGCCGCCCGCCGCCGGTCCCGATGCCCGCGGGCTCGCCGTCGAAACCGCCGGCCTGTCGCTGCGCGGCCCGCGCGGCTGGGTCTACCGGGACGCCCGCCTCGCCGTCCCCGCGAACGCGCTCGCCGCCCTCGCCGGTCCCGCCGGGTCCGGGCGGACCTCCCTCCTGCTCACCCTCGGCGGCCGGATGCGCCCGACCGAGGGCACCGCGACCGTCGGCGACCGCACCCTGCCCGCGCAGGCGCGCGCCGTGCGGCGGCTCACCGCCCTCGGCGCGGTCGCGGGCGTCAACGACCTGGAGCCCGCGCTGACCGTCGGCGAGCACGTCGGCGAGGCCCTCGCCCTGCACGAGGGCGTCCTCGGCCGGTGGCGGAACCGCCGGGCCCGCGTCCGGGACGCCCTGGACCGCGCGGGCCTGGACGCCGACCCGAGGACCCGCGCCGGGGACCTCGCCCCCGACGAGGCCCAGCTCCTCGGCGCCGCGCTCGCCCTGATCGGCCGCCCCGGCGTGCTGCTCCTGGACGACGTGGACGCCGGCCTCCCCTTCGACCTGCAGGAACGCCTCTGGGAGCGGCTGCGCGCGATCGCCGCGAGCGGCGTCACCGTCATCGCCTCCTGCCACGACCCGGCGCCCGCCGGAGACCTCGCGCGCATCGCGCGGCTCCCCGGCCCGCACCCGGAGAGGACCCCCCGTTGAGACTCCCCGCCCTGTCCGCCGGCGGGCTGGAGCTGCGCCGGTTCACCCGCCACCGGCTGACCCGCGTCGCGCTCGTCGCCCTCGTGTTCCTGCCGCTGCTCTACAGCGGCCTCTACCTCGCCTCGTTCTGGGACCCCTACGGCCGCCTCGGCCACGTCCCCGTCGCCCTGGTGAACGAGGACCGGCCCGCGACCGCCGGCGGCAAGGAGGTCCACGCCGGGCGCGACCTCGCCGACGAGCTGGAGCGGCGCGAGGTGTTCGGCTGGAAGCGCGTGGACGAGGCCGCCGCCGAGCGCGGCGTCCGCGAGGGCCGCTACTACATGGTCCTGACGATCCCCCGGGACTTCTCCGCCGCCATCGCCTCCCCGTCCGGCGCGGGCGCGCCGACCGCCGCCCGGCTGCGGCTCCGCCTGGACGACTCCAACAACTACGTGATCGGGACGCTCGCCCAGTCGGTGTTCAAGGAGATCAGCGCGGCGGCGGGCGGCGACGCCGTCCGCGGCTACTTCGACTCCATCTTCGTGTCGTTCGGGCAGCTCCACGGCAAGCTCGACGAGGCAGCGCAGGGCGCGGGCGAGCTCGCCGACGGATCCGGGCAGGCGGAGGACGGCGCCGGACGGCTCGCCGGGGGCCTCGACCGAGCGCGCGCGGGCAGCGCGCAGGTCACCGGCGGCCTCGGCACGCTCCAGGAGAAGACCGACGAGCTGGACGCGGGCGGCAAGCGCCTCGCCGCCGGCGTCCAGCGGCTCACCACCGTCGTGGACGGCACCGCCGACCAGGTCGTCCCGCTGCTGCGCCGGTACGCGCCGGACGTCCGCGACGCCGCGCTGCTCGTCGCGCGGGCCGCAGACGGCCTCGCCGACGGCGCGGACGGCCTGCCCGCGCGGACGCGCGCCGCCGTCCAGCGCGCCGAGCAGGCGCGGCTGCGGCTCAAGGCGGAGCTGGCGCTGAACCCGGCCGTCCCGCAGGCGGTCAAGGACGAGCTGGACCGGTCGGCGGCGCAGGTCGTCGCCGTCGCGAAGCAGGTCGACGGCTACGTCCGGGACCACGCCGGCGACCTGACGCGGCTCGCGGCCGACGCCCGCGCCGTCGAGAAGGCCGCGAAGCGGATCGCGGCCGAGGCGCCCGGCCTCGCCGGGAGGATCGAGAAGGCGCGCGGGCAGGTGGACGAGCTGAACGCCGGCGCCCGGCGGCTGTCGGGCGGCATCGGGCTGCTGTCGGCCGGGACCGGGCGGCTCGCGGACGGATCCGCGCGGGTCACCAGCGGTCTCGGGACGCTGTCGGAGGGCGCGGTGACGCTCCGCACCGCGCTGCTGCAGATCAGCGAGGGCAGCGGCGAGCTGGCGTCCGGGCTGCGCGACGGCGCCGGGCGGGTCCCCGACTACTCCGAGGACGAGCGCGCGCAGCGGGCGGACGTCATGTCGGCGCCGGTGAGGCTGGACGGCTCGGTCGCCAACAAGGCGCCCAACTACGGCACGGGGTTCGCGCCGTTCTTCGTCCCGCTGTCCCTCTGGGTCGGCGCGATGATCGTCTACATGCTGCTGCGGCCGCTGAACCCGCGCGCCGTCGCCGCGAACGCGCCCGGCCTCCGGGTCGCGCTCGCGGGCTGGCTGCCCGCCGCCGCGATCGGCGCCGCGCAGGTCGGCGCCGTCCTCGCCGTGCTGCACTTCGGGCTCGGGCTGCAAGCGCGGCACTGGCCGGGGCTCGTCGCGTTCCTGATGCTCGCCGCCGCCGCCGACATGGCGGTCGTCCAGTGGGTGAACGCGCGGTTCGGGCCGGCCGGCCGGATCGTCGCGCTCGCGCTGCTGATGCTCCAGCTCACCTCGGCCGCCGGCACCTACCCGATCGAGACGAGCCCGGCGTTCTTCGGCGCGATCCGCCCGTACCTGCCGATGTCGTGGGTGGTGGACGGCGCGCGGCGGCTGATCAGCGGCGGCGACCTCGCGCCCGTGTGGCAGGGTGGTGCCGTGCTGGCGCTGTTCCTCGCGGGCGGCCTCGCGCTGACCTCGCTCGCGGTGCGGCGCGCCCGGACGTGGACGGTGGAGCGCCTGCACCCCGTCCTGAGACTCTGAGGAGCCGTGCGACCGTGACCCGCAGCGCCACCCGGGAGCGGCTGTTCGCCGCCGCGATCGAGCTGATCGCCGAGAGCGGCCTCGCCGCGACCACGGTGGACCAGATCGCCGCGCGGGCCGGCGTCGCCAAGGGCACCGTCTACTACAACTTCGGCAGCAAGGCCGAGCTGTTCTCCGCGCTGCTGGAGTTCGGCGTCGAGCGCCTCGCCGCCACCCTGCGCGACGCCGTCGCCGGGCGGCCCCCGCTGGAGGCGCTGGAGGCCGCCGTCGCCGCCGAGCTGGCGTTCATCGGGGAGCACGAGCCGTTCGCCCGGCTGCTCATCGCCGAGACCTGGCGGTCGGGCGGCGACTGGCAGCGCGCCGCCCGCCTCATCCGCGAGCGCGCCGTCGAGGTCCTGGCGGGCGCGCTCCGCGACGCGGTGGCGGCGGGCGTCCTCCGCCGCGACCTGGACGTGGCGACGGCGGCGTCCGCGGTGTTCGGGATGGTCCTGACGGTCGCGCTCGACTGGCGCGCGCTGCAGCCGGAGCGGCCGGTGGACGACGTCCGCGCCACCCTCATGGACCTGCTGCGCGGCCGCCTCGTCCCCTAGGGCAGGTCGCGGACCTGCTCGATGACGCCGGGCATCCGCGCGTTGCTGGCCCGCATCCACTCCAGCAGGAGGCGCAGCCGGTCGTCGTCGTAGTCGGCGACGAGGCCGGCGAAGGACCGGGCGATCGGCTCGAAGTAGTCGCTGAACCGGGCGACGGCCTCGGGCACGAGCTCGATGATGACGCGGCGCCGGTCGTCCGGGTCGCGGGACCGCCGCACGTAGCCGGCCTTCTCCAGCCGGTCGACGACGGCGGTGATCGCGCCGCCGGTGGTGATGCCCATGAGCTGGGCGAGCCGCCCCGGCGTCTGCGGGCCGTCCAGGGTGAGCGCGTTGATGCACTGCGCGTCGGTGACGTTGAGGCCCGCCTTGGTGGCGGTCGCGTGGTGCAGCAGGACGGTGAACATCGTGCCGCGCTGCGCGGCCGCCCGCAGCTCCTCGATGATCTGCGCGCGCTCGCCGGTCACGGTCCGCCTCTCCGGGGTGTCTCTAATCGAGAGAAACCCTACCCCGGGGCGTCCCGCCGTGGCCAACGCGGCCCCCCGGTCAGGGCGCGCCGGCGTCCGGGTCGTCGTCCACGTAGGCGACGATGTCGACCCGGGCGCCGTCGGGCGTCGGGGTGTCCATGCCGTCCATCGCGCCGATCTCCCGGTCGTCGACATAGATCTCCGACAGGGTGAGCGGGCCGCGCTCCTCCACGAGCCGCTTCTCCAGCCCCGGGTACCGGCCGAACAGCTCGGACACGACCCCGTTGACGGTGTCGGCCTTCACCTTCACCGTGGCCTGCTTGTCGGCGTACCGCCGCAGCGACGGCGGAATGCTGACGACGACGCTCATGACCGATCCCCCGCCCCGGCGGCCCCCCGGCCGCCCAGTCGGAAACTCCCATACCCGCCTCTGCCTGCACAAATGCGTGACGGCGGGTTCCGCCGGGGCCACGGCGGGCGGGCGCCGGGTGGCCTAGCATGGCGGCCCGGGAGCAACGAGGGGACGGCGATCTTGTCCGAAGCGCGCGATTGGCAGCAGCTCTCGACGTATCTCACCGGCGTCGACCTGGACATGTACCTGGAGATCCCCGAAGACCTCTCCCGCCGGATCGAGATCAAGGACGGGCTCGTCACCGTCTGCGAGTCCCCGTCGCCCAACCACAACGCGATCGCCCGGAACCTCCAAGCGGCCTTGCTTCGCGGCATAGCCGCGCGCCGCGATGGTTCGCCTTGCCTGCGGGTCAACGGCGATGTGGACATGCTCGTCTCCGAAGTCCCCTTCCATTTCAAGCGGCCGGATGTCATCGTCTACCGCCGCATCGACACGGCCCGTCCCCGCTGGCGCAAGAAACCGCTGGTAGCCGACACCCTTCTGGTGGTCGAGGTGGTCTCCCCGAGCACCATCACCGCCGACACGATGGACAAAAGGGTCGAATATGCACGCTTTGGCATCCCGCACTACTGGATCGTCCGGATGGCGGAGCACAACGGCCCCGTGGCGTCCATCGAGATGCTCCAGCTCGGTTCCGACGGCACCTATTCGATACAGCAGACCGCGCAGCGCTCCCTCGCGACAGATGTCGCGATCAGCATGCTCGACCCTTTCACGGCGACCGTCACCTGGACCGAACTCGACCTCGGCGTGGACTGATCCGCGCGATCAGACGGCGTTGGTGGCGATCTCCTTGGCCCAGCGGTAGTCGGCCTTGCCGGCCGGGGAGCGCTTCATCTCCGGGACGAACGCGTAGGCGCGCGGGACCTTGTAGCCCGACAGCTCCTTGCGGCAGTGCGCGTCCAGGTCGGCCGGGTCGGGCGTGACGCCCTCGGCCGGCTGGACGACGGCGGCGACGCGGCTGCCCCAGCGCTCGTCCGGCAGGCCGGTGACGACGGCGTCGTAGACGTCGGGGTGGCCCTTCAGGACCGCCTCGACCTCCTCGGGGAACACCTTCTCGCCGCCGGTGTTGATGGCCTGCGAGCCGCGCCCGAACACCGCGATCGACCCGTCGGCCTCGACCGTGGCGATGTCGCCGGTGAGCAGCCAGCGGCGGCCGTCCACCTCGGGGAAGGTGCGGGCCGACTTCTCCGGGTCGTTGTAGTAGCCGCTCGCGATGTGGCCGCTCCGCGCGACCTGCCCGATGACGCCCGAGCCCGGCTCGACCGGGCGGAGGGCGTCGTCGAGGACGGTGACGTCGGCGACGTCCGGCGCGAACCGCAGGCCCTTCTCCGGCGCCGAGCCCGAGACGGCCTCGGCCGTCGAGCCCGACTCGGTGGACCCGAACCGGTCCAGCACCATCGCGTTCGGCAGCAGCTCCTGGATGCGCTCGCGGACCGTCCCGGTGAAGATCGCGCCGGTGGAGACGTAGGCGAACAGCGAGGAGGTGTCGTAGCCGCCCTTCGCCAGCTCCTCGGCCATCGGGATGGCCATCGCGTCGCCGGTGATGGTGAGCGAGTTGACCTTCTCGCGCTCGATCGTCCGCCACACCTCGGCGGCGTCGAAGCGGCGCGCGTAGACGACGGTCGCGCCCATCCACCAGGCGATGAACGTCGCCATCTGCGCGGCGCCGTGCATGAGCGGCGCCACCGGCATCATGATGATCGGCCCGTTGGTGCGGGCCTGCTCCACGACGTCCTCCGGCTTGGCCGGGCGCGGGAACGTGGGGTTCCAGAACGCCAGCAGCATCTGCTCGGACTCCCACATCACCCCCTTCGGCATGCCGGTCGTGCCGCCGGTGTAGATGATGTAGCGGTCCGTCGCCGAGCGCGGCCCGAAGTCGCGGACGTCCGAGCCGCCCGCGACCGCGTCCTCGTAGCGGACCGCGCCGTCGATCGCCGGCGTCCCGCCGACCGCGATGAAGTGCCGCACCTTCGGCGTCTCGGGCAGGACCGCCGCGACGCGCTCCTCGAACTCGGTGTCGTAGACGAGCGCGACGCTGTCGGAGTCGGTGTACAGGTAGCGCAGCTCGGCCTCGACGTACCGGTAGTTCACGTTGATCGGAACGGCCCGGATCTTCAGCGCGGCGAGGAGCGTCGCGGCGTACTCGATGCCGTTGTAGAGCTGCACCGCGACGTGCTGCCCGGCCTCGACGCCCGCGCCCGCCAGGTGGTGCGCGAGCCGCGTCGCGTGCGCGTCGAGCTCGGCGTAGGTGAGGCGGACGTCGCCGCACACCAGGGCCGTGCGGTCCCCGATCGCGTCGGCGACGCCCTCGAACAGGTCGGCGTAGTTGAACTCCATCCGGGCCTCCGGGGGGTGGGGAGGGGGTTGCGGCGGGGGGGTACGGCTTCTCGCTGCCGACGATCCACATGGCGAAGAACTGGGCTCCGCCGCCGTAGGCGTGCCCGAGGGCGCGCCGGGCGCCGTCCACCTGGTGCCCGCCCGCCATGCCGCGGACCTGCAGCGCCGCCTCGGCGAAGCGGATCATGCCGGAGGCGCCGATGGGGTTGGACGACAGCACGCCGCCCGAGGCGTTCCAGGGGATGTCGCCGTCCAGGGCGGTCGCGCCGGACTCGGTGAGCTTCCAGCCCTCGCCCTCGCCGCAGAACCCCAGGTTCTCCAGCCACATCGGCTCGTACCAGGAGAACGGGACGTACACCTCCGCGACGTCGATCTCGCGGCGCGGGTCGGCGATGCCGGCCTGCCGGTACACGTCGGCGGCGCAGTCCTTGCCGCCCTGCGGGCTGACGGTGTCGCGGCCCGCGAAGAAGATCGGCTCGGAGCGCATGGCGGTGCCGTGCACCCACGCCGGCTTGTTCGGCGCCTTGCGGGCGGCGTCCTCGGACGCCAGCACCATCGCGCACGCGCCGTCCGACGACGGGCAGGTCTCCAGGTAGCGGATCGGCTCCCACAGCATCGGCGTGGACTCGACCATCTCCCGCGAGATGCCGGGGATCTTCAGGTGCGCGACGGGGTTCTTCAGCGCGTTCTGCCGGTCCTTGACCGCGACGAGCGTGCCGATGTGGTCGGGCGCGCCCGACCGGCGCATGTAGGCGCGGATGTGCGGCGCGAAGTAGCCGCCCGCGCCGACCACCAGCGACGTCGTGAACGGCGTGTTCACCGTCAGCGCCCAGGTGGCGTTGGACTCCGACTGCTTCTCCCACGCCACCGTGAGGACGCGGTCGTGCACGCCGCTCTGCACGAGGCTCGCCGCGACGATCGCGGTGGAGCCGCCCACCGACCCGGCGGTGTGCACCCGCATGATCGGCTTGCCGGCGGCGCCGAGCGCGTCGGCCAGGTAGGACTCCGGCATCATCACGCCCTCGAACAGGTCGGGGGCCTTGCCGATGACGACGGCGTCGATGTCGTTCCAGGTCAGCCCGGCGTCGTCGAGGGCCTTGACGGCCGCCTCGCGCAGCAGCCCGGCCATCGACACGTCCAGCCGCTTGGTCTTGTACGCGGTCTGACCCACGCCGATGACGGCGCACGGGTTACCCATTGCTGTCTCCCGAGAGGACGCAGACGAGGTTCTGCTGGAGGCACGGCCCGGACGCGGCGTGGCCGAGCGTCCGGTTCGCGGTGCCGTCGTGGATGCGGGCCGCCGCCTCGCCGATGCGGATGAGGCCGGTCGCCATCACCGGGTCGGCGGCGAGCGGGCCGCCGGAGGGGTTGACGGCCACCTCCTCGCCGAGGCCGAGCGCCTCCCGCAGGATGAGCTCCTCGTGGCTGTAGCGGGCGTGCAGCTCGGCGACCTCGATGCCGGACGCGCCGCTCTTCTCGCCCGCGAGGCGGGCGGCGTTCGACACCGACAGGTCGCGGACGCCCGGCGAGTGCGCCTCGGCGCGGTGGTCGATGCCGCGGATCCAGGCGGGCCGCTCGCACAGGTCGCGGGCGGCGTCGCCGGCGGCGAGGACGATCGCGGCGGCGCCGTCGGTGACGGGCGCGACGTCGTGCGCGCGGAGCGGCGCGACGCCGTAGGGGGCGTCGGCGGCCGGGTCGTCGAGGTCCAGCGCGAACCGGTTCTCCCGGCCCGCCGCGCGGGACCGGGCGGCGACGGCGCGCAGGTCGTCCTCCTTGGCGCCCGACCGCTCCAGGTAGGCGCGCGCCTGGAGGGCGGCGAGCGAGTCGGCGTCCACGCCGAGCGGCGCCAGGTAGTAGGGGTCGAGGAGCTGGGTGAACACCGCCGGGTAGTCGCCCTGCGAGGTCTTGCCGAACCCGTAGACGAGCGCGGTGTCGATCGCGCCGATCCGCAGCTTCACCCACGCCTCGTACAGCGCCCAGGCGGCGTCCATCTCGACGTGGCTCTCGGAGATCGGCGGCCAGGCGCCGATCGCGTCGAGCGCCGACACGAACGAGAACGGCGCGCCGACGAGGTAGTCGTTGGAGCCCGAGCAGGTGAAGTCGAACCGGTTCCGGCCGGTCCGCTCCTTGATCTCGGTGATGACCGGCGCCAGCAGCTCGGTCTCGGACGCTCCGGTGTCCTCGCCGGTGTGCTCGGTCTGCACGAACGCGACGACAGCGATTTCCCTGCTCATTTGTTCGCTCCGCTCACTGCGCGCGTCCGCTTTACGCGGCGGCTTCCCTCGTCACTCTGGTCGCTTCGCTCCCGGCGTTCCTCAGTCCAGCCGCCGCGCGGCCGCGCGCTCATAGATAGTCCTTGATCGCGTCGAAGGGGACGTCGGGCTCGTCGAGCGGCTCGAACCACCGGATGTTGGCCATCGTGCGGCCCCACTCCTCGCGGGGCTTCCAGGCGGCCTTCACCCGCATGCCCATGCGGACCTGGTCGGCGGGGATGCCGGCGACGAGGGTGAGCATCGTCAGGTCGGCGCCGTCCAGCAGGATGTAGGCCGACACGAACGGCACCTCGGGGGCGCGCGGGTCGGGCAGGTTGTTCACCGCGAACGTGGTGACGGTGCCGGTGTGCGGCAGCTCGACCTCCTCGCTCGTCGGGACGCCGTCGCGGGGGCACAAACCCTTCATCGGGACGATGACCTGCTCGCAGACCGGGCAGCGGTGGCCGATGATGCGGCCCTCGGAGATGCCCTCCAGGAACCGGTCCAGGGCGCGGCCGCCCTTCAGCCGGTACGCCAGCCGCGTCGGCGCGGTGATCATCGTGACCTCGGGGCGGAACGCCGCGATGTCGTTGATGTCGCCGACGCGGTCGTCCTTCCACTGGGCGCGGACCCGCATGCCGGTCCTCAGGTGCTTGGGCGCCGCCGCGCCCGGTTCGAGGACGCCGGCGTCCAGCGCGTGCAGGATCGCGGTGTCGGCGCCGTCGGGGCGGATCAGCGCCCAGGCGAACGGCCGGTCGAGGGGGTGCTCGGCGCGCGGGTGCGCGACCCACGACCAGGTGGTGACGGTCCCGACGGGGCCGACCGGGACGAACTCCCCGGTGACGGCGTCGCCGGTGTCGGGGTCGTACTCCAGCGGCGGGAACAGCACCCGGCCGGCGCGCGTGCGGACGCCGACGAGGTTGCCGTCGCGCAGCTCGGACAGGAACCGGCCGATGACCGGCCCGACCGAGCGCGTGTAGCCGCCGGGGAACTCCAGGATGTGGTTCGGGGCTTGCGAGGTCGCCTCAGATGGCACTGTCGCGGTCCTTCCAGTACGGGTCGCGCAGCTTCCGCTTGAGGAGCTTGCCGTTCGGCTCGCGCGGCATCGTCTCGATGAAGTCGACGGTCTTCGGCCACTTCATCCGGGCGAGCCGGCCCTCCAGCGACGCCAGGATCTCGGCGGCGAGCTCGGGGCCGGGCGCGACGCCCTCGGCGGGCTCCACGACGGCCTTGATCTGCTCGCCCCACTCGTCGTCGGGGATGCCGAAGACCGCGACGTCGGCGACCTTGGGATGCAGGGTGATCTCGTTCTCGATCTCGGCCGGGTAGATGTTGGCCCCGCCCGAGATGATCATGTCGGCCTTGCGGTCGGACAGGAACAGGAACCCGTCCTCGGTGAGGTAGCCGATGTCGCCGACGGTGAAGAAGCCCTTCAGCCGGTTCTTCTCGGTCTTCTCCTTGTCGCCCTTGTACTCGAAGTCGCCGCTCGCCATCTTCATGTAGATGGTCCCGGGCGCCCCGGCGGGCACCTCGTCGCCGTCGTCGTCGACGATCAGCAGCTCGGCGATCGGCCAGGCGTTGCCGACGGTGCCGGGGTGGGCGCGCCAGTCCTGCGGGCTGGCGATGGTGCCGCCGCCCTCGGTGGCCGCGTAGTACTCCCAGATGCAGTCGCCCCACCAGTCGAGCATCGCCTGCTTGATCGGGACGGGGCAGGGCGCGGCGGCGTGGATGGCCCACTTCATGGACGAGACGTCGTAGCGCTTCTTGACCTCGTCCGGCAGGCCGAGCAGCCGCTTGAAGTGCGTCGGCACCATGTGCGTGTTGGTGATCTTGTACTTCTCGATGAGGCGGAGGGTGTCCTCGGCGTCCCACCGGTCGACGTAGACCAGGGTGTGCCCCATCTGGAGCGCGGTGCCGCCGAACTGGGTGACGGCGGTGTGGTAGTTCGGCGAGGTGATGAGGTGCGCCTGCGGCTCGCCGCCCGCCGGGCGCCCCGGCGCCATCCCGAACATGCCGAGCAGGAACGTCATCATCTCGGCGCTGTCGTCGGGGTCGATGCCGTACAGGGCGCGGCGGACGCCCTTCGGCCGCCCGGTCGTGCCGGAGGTGTAGTGCATGGTGGCGCCGTTGCTGCGGTCGGCCGGCAGCGTGTCCGGCCGCCCGTCCACGAGCTCGGCGTAGGGGCGGAAGCCCGGCACGTCCCCGAAGGCGAAGCGGCGGCGCGGGTCGATCCCGCTCTCCTCGGCGGCGCGGACGCCCTCGGCGGCGTAGCGCTCGTGCACGAAGAACGCCTTGGCCTCGCTGTCGGCCACGATGTAGCCGATCTCCGGGCCGGTCAGGTGCCAGTTGATCGGGGTGTAGTACCAGCCGGCCTGCAGCGCGGCCAGGTACAGCACCAGGCCCTCGACGCCGTTCGGGACGAGCCCGCAGATGCCGTCGTTCTTCTCCAGGCCGAGGTCGCGCAGCCCGTGCACGAGCCGGTTCGCGCGGGCCAGCAGGTCGCCCGCGGTGTACTCGGTCCCGTCCGGGTCGACGGCGGCGACCCACTCCGGGTCCGCCTGCGCCAGCCGCCAGAAGCCCAACGATCCCATCGGATCTCCCTCGCTGATCGGCATGTGGGCACCGCCTCGCGGCGGCACCCGGCGCCCAAAGTAGATCACGTTCTCGTTTTATCGGGCAAGACCTGTCGGGGAAGCATCCACTTCACTAGAATCGGTTCCTGTTTTAGCCCGCGTGAACGGTTCTGAGCTGGAGGAACCCATGGCCGAACGACTGCCGATCAGCACCGAGCACTGCACGGTCGAGCGGGACGGGCACGTGGTCGTCGTCACCATGGACCGCCCCGAGGCCCGCAACGCGCTCAGCTCGGCGATGCTCGTCGGCCTCGCGAGCGCCTGGGCCTACATCTCCGAGACGCCGGAGGTGCGCGTGGGCATCCTGACCGGCGCGCAGGGGACGTTCTGCGCGGGCGCCGACCTCAAGGCGATGGGGCAGCCGCCGTCCGATCCGGCCGTGCGGGAGCGGATGGCGCAGATCCCGAACTTCCACTGGAAGGGCCTGCTGCGCGACGGGCGGCCGACCAAGCCGATCATCGCCGCGATCGAGGGGTACGCCGTGGCCGGCGGCACCGAGCTGCTCGTCGGCACCGACCTGCGCGTCGTCGCCGAGGACGCGACGCTCGGCCTGTACGAGGCCAGGCGCGGCCTGTTCCCGATGGGCGGCTCGGCGATCCGGCTGCCCCGCCAGATCGGCTACGCCGCCGCGATGGACATCCTGCTGACGGCCCGCTCGGTGTCGCCGCGGGAGGCCCTGGACATGGGACTGATCAACAAGGTGGTGCCGTCGGGGACGGCGCTCGCCGCCGCCCGCGAGCTCGCCGACCAGATCGCCGAGTGCGGGCCGCTCGCCGTGCAGGCGATCCTGCGCACCTACCGGGAGACCGCGCACCTGCCGGAGGAGGAGGCACTGAAGATCTCCGACGAGATCGGCTGGCCGGTCATCGGGTCCGAGGACGCCAAGGAGGGCTCGCGCGCCTTCAAGGAGAAGCGGCCCGCCGTCTACCGGGGCGCGTGACCCGCGGCCGTCCGGCGGGCGCGTGAACAGTCGGCCAACCGTTCGCCAACAGGGCTCCTTTCGGCGAAGGGCAGGTTAGCGCGCCGCTAACCTGCCGCCGTGGCCGAAAAGGTGATTCTGCACATCGGGCAGCAGAAATCGGGCACCACCTATCTTCAGGAGGTGCTCGGACACTGCGCGGGCGAGCTCGCCGGGGAGGCCGGGATCTGGTTCCCGCCCTCCCTGCGGGACGTCCTCCCCGACGCGATCGAGAACCACGAGCGCGCCACCTACGGGCTGCTCGGCACCGAGTACCCGTGGGTGACCGCCGCGCAGGCCGCCGGCGAGCAGCGCAAGTGGACGCGGCTCGCCGCGCGGGCCGCGGAGTGGCCCGGCACCGTGCTGGTGTCGGCCGAGGCGCTGTCGGTGGTGCGGGCCGGGGCGGTCCGCGACGTCGTCGCGGCGTTCGCGCCCGCCGAGCCGCACGTCGTCATCACCACGCGCGGCCTCGGCCGGACGCTGCCCTCGCTCTGGCAGCAGCACGTCCGCAACGGGCGCCGCCAGGAGATCGAGCGGTACTTCGAGCAGCTCGCCGGGCAGCGCGACCTCGGCCCCGAGGTCATCGAGCGCGACCGCGAGCAGCACCTGTGGCGCGCGTTCGCGATCGGGCGGCTGGTGCGGCGCTGGGCCGCCGTCGTCGGGCCCGAGCGCGTCACCGTCATCGTCAACCCCGGCTCGCCGCCCGACCGGCTCTGGCGGCTGTTCGCCGAGGCGATCGGCGCGCCGTCCTTCGCCGGGCGGCCGCCGGAGGCGGTGCTGGAGCGCCGCACCCACTCGGGCCTCACGCTGCCCGAGGCGCAGGTCCTCGTCCGGGTGAACGCGCTGCTCGGCAAGGACGGCTGGACCACCTACAGCGCGCGGGCCGTCCGCGAGCGGCTGCTGCTGAACGGCATGCTGGCCCGCACCGAGCGCGGCCCGCGCGTCGGCGTCCCGGCCGCCGCCCGCGCGACGGTGGAGCGCTGGAGCCGCGAGGACGTCGCCGACCTGCTCGCCACCGGCGCCCGCGTCCTCGGCGACCTGGACGACCTGCGCTTCGACGCCGCCCGCGACGTGCACCGGCCCCCGTCGGCCGGCGAGGTCGCCGACGCGGCCGCCGCCGCCGTCATGGCGCTCGCCGACCGGGCCGACTTCCCCCAGCCCCCCGCCCCGACGCGCCGCCGCTTCGGCGCCCGGCGCTGACGTGGCGCGCTCCCCCCGGGCGCGGTCGCGGTGGTGCCTGCCGGCCCTGCTGGTCCTGCTGGCCGGATGCCTGCCGGGCTCGCGGGCGTCCGGCCCGCCCCCGAGCACGGCCGCAGCGAAGGGCCCGAAGCCGAACTTCGTCGTGGTGCTCGCCGACGACCTCGACTCCTCCCTGATGCCGTACCTCCCGCGGGTGAACCGGCTGCTCACCGCGCACGGCACCACCCTGGACCGGTACTACGTGAACCTGTCGTGGTGCTGCCCGTCGCGGGCGACCCTGCTGCTCGGCGAGTACGCGCACAACACCGGGATCTGGAGCAACAACCCGCCGAACGGCGGCTTCGCCGAGTTCCAGAAGCGCGGTGAGGAAGACTCGACGCTCGCGACGTGGCTGGAGTCGGCCGGATACCGGACGGGCCTGTTCGGCAAGTACCTCAACGGCTACCCCGAGCAGGCGCCCGGCACCCCCGCCACCTACGTCCCGCCCGGCTGGAGCACGTGGGTGAGCCCGGTGGCGGGCAGCCCGTTCCAGGGCTTCGACTACACGCTGAACGAGAACGGGCGGCTCGTGCACCGGCCGCCTTCGGCGAAGACCTACTTCACCGACGTCCTGTCGCGGGAGGCGCAGAAGTTCGTCGGCGCCGCCGATGAGCGCCCGTTCTTCGCCTACATCGCGCCGACCGTCCCGCACCCGCCCGCGGTGCCCGCGCCCCGGCACAAGAACCTGTTCCCGGGGTTGAAGGCGCCGCGCGACCCGTCCTACGACCTCGCCGACATGACGGGCAAGCCCGCCGAGCTGCGCCGCCTCCCCCGGCTGACGGCCGCCGACGAGAAGGCCGGCGACGCGCTGTTCCGCCGCCGCGTCCAGTCGATGCAGGCGGTGGACGAGATGGTCGAGGCGCTGGTGAGCACGCTCCGCACGGCCGGGCGCCTGAACGACACCTACCTGGTCTTCACCTCCGACAACGGCTTCCACATCGGCTCCTACCGGCTCGCGCCGGGCAAGAACACCGGCTACGAGAACGACGTCCGGGTGCCGTTCGTGGTGCGCGGCCCCGGCGTCCCGCCCGGCCGCGTCTCGCACGCGCTCACCGGCAACGTCGACGTCGCGCCGACCCTCGCCGACCTCGCCGGGGCCTGGACGCCGCCGCTCGCCGACGGCCGCTCGCTCCGCGCGCTGCTGCACGGCGCCCCCGCCTCCGGGCGCCGCGCCTACCTGCTGGAGCACGGGACGGCGCGCGGCACCCACCCCGCGCCCGCCTACGACGGGCCGGGCGTCCCGCCGCACCCGTACACCCCCGCCACGCGCGACGAGGCGTACCTGCCGGCCTTCGCCGGGTTGCGCACGGAGCGCTACCTCTACCTGGAGTACGTCACCGGCGAGCGGGAGCTGTACGACATGGCCGCCGACCCCTACCAGCTCCGCAACCTGGCGGCCGCCGACCCGGCCGCGTCCCGGCTGTCGGCGCTGCTCGCCGCGCTCCGGGCGTGCGCGGGCGCGGCCTGCCGCCGGGCCGAGTCCGAGGCGCCCTGAAACGACCGGCCCACCCCGGTCGATCACCTAACGTGATCGTTTGATTATCCTGCGCTCATGATCACTATGGCGCCGGTCAGGCGCGCCCTCGCCGTGGCGACCGTTTCCGGGCTCGCCGTCACCTCGCTCGCACCGGTGGCGCTCGCCGCCACGGTGAACGACTTCGCCGCCCTCGCGGCCGCCTTCGCCGACCCGTCCGGGGCGGGCGGAACGGCGTCGCTCGGCGCCGACCTGGACCAGGGCGCGGCCGCGAACCTGACGCTGGCGGCGGGCGCGTCGCTGACGCTGGACCTGAACGGGCACGAGCTGACGACGCGGATGGTCGACCTCGGCGCCGGCTCCACGCTGACCGTGACCGACACCGCCGGCACGCCCGGCCGGCTCGCCGCCACGACCGGCGCCGGCAACGCGACGGAACCGGGCATCCGCACGACCGGCGCCACCCTCGTCGTCGAGGGGAGAGCCGAGGTGGCGGCCGACGCCTCCGGCACCACCTGCTGCGCCGGCATCGGCGGCGGGCCGGGCGACGCGGACGGCGGGACCGTCACCGTCCGCGGCGACGCCTCCGTCACCGCCCGCGGCGGCCAGTTCGGCGCCGGCATCGGCGGCGGCGACGGCGCCCGCGGCGGGCGGGTCACCATCGCCGGCAGGGCCACCGTGCACGCCTACGGCAACGAGGACGGCGGCGGCTCGGGCATCGGCGGCGGCGACTACGCCGACGGCGGCACCGTGACGATCGAGGGCGGCGCCGACGTCACCGCCGCCGGGCTCGGCGCGGGCTCGGGCATCGGCGGCGGCTACTGGGGCGGCAGCGGCGGCGCCCTCGCCGTCGGCGGCGACGCCACCGTGTCCGCCCACGGCACCGACGGCGGCGCCGGCATCGGCGGCGGCACGTTCCCCTGGGCCGAGCCGGAGCGCGGCGGCAGCGCCGGCGGCACCGTCACGATCGGCGGGAGGGCCCGCGTCACCGCGCTCGCCGAGCCGGCCGGCGCCTACGACTCGGGCTCCGGCGTCGGCGGCGGCGCCTACGGCGGCAAGGGCGGCACGCTCACGGTGCGGGAATCGGCGTCCCTGACGGCGCGGGCGACCGGCAACTCCGCCGGGATCGGCGGCGGCCGGGGCGGCGACGGCGGGACGGCGACCTTCACCGGCTCGCCCGCCGTGACCGCCGCGAGCGACGGCGCCGGCGCCGGGATCGGCGGCGGCCAGGCCCGCAACGGCAGCGGCGGCAAGGGCGGCCAGGTGAAGATCGAGGGCGGCACGGTCGTCGCGGGCAACAACCGGAACGCCGGGGACTCCTCGGCGGTCGGGCAGGGCGACGGCGGCACCGGTTTCGGATCGCTCCGCATCGACGCGCCCGGCACCCTCGCCATCCCGCCGGACGCCGTGCTGCGCGTCCTCGACGGCGTCACCGTCCCCTGGGACGGCTACCTGCGGCAGCACGCGGCGGCCCTGCCCTTCACCACGGCGCCCGAAGCGCCGGCGCAGCCGAAGAAGCTGCCCCTGCCCGCCGGGAGCGAGGCCCGCGACGGGTACGACGACGGCTCCGGCCGGTCGGCCCGCGCGGCGCGCCCGTCCCGGCCGCGCGCCGTGGCAGCCGCGCGGCCCGGCGAGGTCGTCAACGACGGCGCGATCCAGCTCCCCACGAGCCACGTCGACTGGGCGAAGCTGAAGGTGCTGCCGCACAACTTCCTCATCACCTTCGACGCCAACGGCGGAACCCCGACCCGCGCCGTCCGGGTGTTCGCCACCTCGTTCCGGGCCGGCGCCCGCACCGTCCCGGCGCACCCGACGTGGAAGGGCCATACCTTCCTCGGCTACAACACCGCGCGCGACGGGAGCGGCGAGGACGTCACCATCGGCCCCGACACCGGGCTGTCGGCCGACCGCACCGTCTACGCCCAGTGGAAGGACGCGCCCGGACGGCTCCAGGTGCGCAAGACCGCGTCGAGGTCCGCCGTCCGCGTCGGCGGGAAGGTCCGCTACACCGTGACGGCCCGCAACGGCGGCGGCAGCACGCTGACCGGCGCCGCGTTCACCGACCACCTCGCGTCGGTGCTCCGCCACGCCCGCCTTTCCGGGGCGGCGCACGCGAGCGCGGGCACCGTCCGGCGCGCCGGGCGGACGCTCGTCTGGACCGGGACGCTGGCGCCCGGCGCCACCGCGACGGTGACGTTCACCGTGGTCGCCGACCACGCCGGGCGGATGGTCAACACCGTCCGCTGGAAGGGCTCGCCCGGCGTCGTCCGGACGCGCACGCTCGTCACGCCCCGGCACGTCAAGTAGACCGCAAAGGTAATAACGGTCGTCCGAAATAGGGTTCCGGGTTATTGCGGAGATCGGGCGGAAACCCTCGCGTGCACGGACGACACTGAGGAGAACCGGACATGGTCTTGCATCTCGGGCGCCGGCAGGGGCGGGGCACGGACGCGCCCGCCGCGCCGGACGCGCCCGCCGCCGACACCCGCGCTCCGGCCGCCCGCGCGGCGTCCGCCGACACCTCCGCCACCGACACCCGCGTCGCGGGCCCGGTCGCGCCGCCGGCGCCCCCGCCGCCGCCCGTCTCGGCGCCGCCCGTCACCGAGCGGGCGGACCGCAAGGACGTCCGGCGCACGTCCAGCCGCCGGTGGCGGCGGCACCGCCGCAACCCGGTCAGCATGCTGATCGGCGCACTCGGCCTCGTCGCCGCGCTGATCCTGGTGCTCGGCATCGCCCTCACCTGGGCGGGCGCCAACCCCGGCAACACGCTGGTGGACGCCGTCCTGGACGCGGGCCGCCGGCTCGCCACGCCGTTCCACGACATGTTCACCCGCAGCGACCCCGACCAGCAGCTCTACATCAACTGGGGCATCGCCGCGGCCGTCTACTACGCGCTCGGCCGCGTGCTGGCCTGGATCACCCGCTTCTGAGGGAGCGGCCGCCCGGCAGGGCGAGGGCCCGCCCGGAGCCGATGCTCCGGGCGGGCCCTCGCCCTGCCGCGGGGGTCAGTCGCCGCCGGTGACGGCGTTCAGCCGCTCGATGGCCTCGACGTACTCCTCGATCAGGTCGTAGACGACCTGCGCGGCCGGCTTCACCTGGTTCATCGACCCGACGATCTGCCCGACCGGGAAGGTGACCAGCTCGCCGTCGCCCGACCGCGCGATGCGCGGCAGCGCGTCGGCGACCAGCATGAACTGCATGGGCATCGGCAGGTAGCCGGGCGACTTCTCGCCCTCCCACGCCTCGGTCCAGGCGGTCTTGAGGAACCGCGCGGGCTTGCCCGTCCAGGCCCGGGACCGGACGGTGTCGCGCGAGGTGGCCTTCAGCAGCTTCGGCAGGGCGCTCTCGGGGGTGTCGGCCTCGTCCACCGTCAGCCAGATCGACCCGGTCCACACGCCGTCGGCGCCGAGCGCGAGGCCCGCCGCGACCTGCCGGCCGCGGCCGATGCCGCCCGCGGCGAGCACGATCGTGTCCGCGCCGACCGCGTCCACCACCTCGGGGATGAGGACCATGGTCGACACGTCGCCGGTGTGGCCGCCCGCCTCGGTGCCCTGCGCGACGATGATGTCGGCGCCGACCTCGACCTGCTTGCGGGCGTGCCGGGCGTTGGAGGCGAGGCCCGCGACCTTCACGCCGTGCTCGTGGGCGAGCTCGACGACGTCGGCCGGGGGCGGCCCGAGGGCGCTCGCCAGCAGCGCGATCGGGTGCCGGAGCGCCACCTCGACCTGCGGCCGCGCCGTCTGGTCGGTCCAGCCGAGCAGCACCCGGCCGGCGCCCTCGGCGGCCGGCTCGACGCCGTGCTCGGCGAGCAGGCCCTCCAGGAACGCGCGGTGCCCCTCGGGGATCATCGACTGGAGGCGGCCGAGCAGCTCCTCGGCGTCGCCCGCGTCCGCCCCCTCGTACTTGGCGGGCATCACGACGTCCACCCCGTAGGGCTTGCCGCCGACGTGCTCGTCGATCCACTTGAGCTCCAGTTCGAGCTCCTCGGGGGTGAAGTACAGGGCGCCGAGGACGCCCATGCCGCCGGCGCGGCTCACCGCGGCGACCACGTCGCGGCAGTGACTGAACGCGAAGATCGGGTACTCGATGCCGAATAGTTCGGTGACTCGTGTCCGCACGCCCCCGAGGCTAGGCGCCCCCGGATGAAACTGCAACAGGTTCTACTTACTTGTTCGCGGCTCGCCTCACCGCACTAGAACCCGTACCACATCAACGCCGGCGGGCCGGCGGAGCCGGGGGCGGCGGGGGCTTCGGCGGGCCGGCCGGGGCCTCGGGCGCCGCGCCGAACTTGCCGTCCGCGCGGCGCGGGGCCGGCGGGGCGCTCGCCGCGCGCCGCGACCCGAGGACGCCGACGCCCGCGCCCGCGAGCAGCAGCAGGACGCCGAGCGCCAGCGAGCCGATCGGGACGCGGGAGCGCACCATCGCGATCTTGAACGCGGAGTCGTTCGCCACGTCGACCAGCTTCTTCTGGTCCGCCGGGATCGTGACCAGGTCGGCGGCGGCCACCGTCATCCGGCCCTGCCCGTCCGGCGTCCGGACGGTGCTGTTGATCTTCTGGTCGTGCTTGACCGGGACGCCGGTCCGCGGGTCCACCCAGACGGTGATCGTGGCGCTGAAGTAGCGGTCCACCGTCTCGGCGTCGCTCTTCTTGCCGAGGCCGAGCAGCTCGCCGGGCACCTTGTAGTCCACCTTGGCGACCTTGGTCTCGGGCACCTGCTGGACGAACCGGTAGGTGGCCAGCCCCTCGACCTTGTCGGTGCCGTCGTACTTCATCGGCAGCGCCTGCTTGGTCGTGGTGTCGTAGAAGGTGTAGTCGCGCTTCCGCACGTCGGCGAGGGGGAACAGCAGCCCGTACCCCGAGAGCTGGATGTCGGAGTCGCCGTCCATGTTGACGCTGCAGCAGTTGACGAGCGCGCCGGTGCGGCGGTCGAAGGCGATCCGGAACTTCTGGATGTCGACCTGCTTGTCGGGCTGCGCCTTGTCGAAGAAGACGGTGGACGCCTCCCACACCGCGATCCTCTGGTTGCCGTTGTTGCCGCGCACGTCGCCGCGGACGGTGTTGTCGGCGACCATCGTGACGCCGGTCCGCGCCTTCAGCGTCGCCTGGTCGAAGTAGGTCGCGTTCTGCGCCTCCAGGTGCGTCTCCTGGTACTGGTCGAGCGGCGCCTGCACGACCTGGCCCGCGACGTAGAAGCGGCACAGCGGGGCGAGGGCGAGGAAGAACGCCCCCAGGCCGATCAGGATCAGGGCGGCCGGTCGCCTCATGTCCACCTCCAGGTCCGCAGAGCACGGGCGATACGGGGGGGTCTGCCCACCGGGGCGCGACAACCCTACACGACCGGTCAGGAAGCGCTTGCCCTGCTTCGTCCGGCCTATCCGCGCTGTTCACGGGGCCGGCCGGCGGTGATCGCGGGTACCCTCGGCGGCACCGTTCCGACCGTCCCGCCCGGAGGCCCCCCTGCGCTGGTCCGCCCTGCTCGGGCTCCTGCTCGGCGCGCTCGCCCTCGGCGCGGGCCTCGCGCCCGGCTACGTGCTGAGCTACGACCTGGTGTTCGTCCCGCACCCGGCGTGGACGGGCGCGATGCTGGGCCTGTCCGGCGGCTTCCCCCGGCAGGTGCCGAGCGACGCGGTCGCGGCGGCCCTCGGGCACCTGCTGCCGGGCGACCTGGTGGAGAAGGCCCTGCTCCTGGCGGTCTTCGCGGTGGCCGCGGCGGGCGCCGCGCGGGCGGTGCCGGGCGACCGGCTCGCGCCGAAGCTGGCCGCGGCCGCCTTCTACTGCTGGAACCCCTTCGTCGCCGAGCGCCTGCTGCTCGGCCAGTGGGCGCTGCTCCTCGGCTACGCGGGGCTGCCCTGGGTGCTGACCGCGCGGACGCCCGCCGGGCTCGCGCGCGCCCTGCTCCCGGCGGCCGTCGGCGGGTTCGCGGCCTGGAACGTCTCGGCGCTGGTCGTTCTCGGAAGGTTCACCGCCCGGCCCCGCCGGATCGCCGCGTCCCTGGCCGTCCTGCTCGGTCTCGCGCTGCCCTGGCTCGTCCCGGCGCTGCTCGCCGCCGGCGGCGGCCGGACCGACCCGGCGGGCGTCGACCTGTTCGCGCCGCGCGCCGACACCCCGTTCGGGACGGTCGGCAGCCTGCTGTCGCTCGGCGGCCTGTGGAACGCCGAGGCCGTCCCGCCCGGCTTCGGGTCCTGGCCCATCGCGGCGGGGCGGCTGCTGCTCTCCCTCGCCGCGATAGCGGCGTTCGCCGTCACGCTGCGCCGGACGCGCGACCCGCTGCTGGCGGCGCTCGCCTGGTCGGCCGGCGCCGGGTTCGCGGTCGCCTGCCTCGCCTCGCTCGGCCCCGGACGGGCGCTGGTGCGCGGCCTGGTCGGGTTCTGGCCCGGGTTCGGGGTGCTGCGCGACGCGCACACCTTCGTCGCGCCGCTCGCCCTGCTCCAGGCCCTCGGCGTCGCGTTCCTGGTGACGCTGGCGGTCCAGCGGGCCCTCGGCGCGCTCGGCGCCGTCCTCGTCGCCGCCCCGGTCGTGCTGCTGCCGACCCTCGCCGGGCAGCTCCGCGCCGTCGACTTCCCCGCCGACTGGACGCGCGCCCAGCAGATGATCAACGCCGATCCGGCCGCCGGGTACGCCCTCGCGCTGCCCTGGGGCGGCTACCGGAACTACGCCTGGAACCACGGCCGGACCGTCCTCGACCCGCTCCCCCGCATGCTGGCGCGCCGCACCGTCTGGAACGACGGCCTGCGCGTCGGGGACCGGGCGCTCGCCGTCGAGGACCCCCTCGCCCGCGACGCCGACGCCCTCCTGCGCGCCCCCGGCCCGCTGACCGGCCCGCTCGCGGCGGCCGGCTACCGGTACGTGGTGCTCGCCAAGGTCGGCGACCCCGGCGAGGCCGCGCTGCGGGCGCGGCTCGCGGGCGCGCGGACCGTCCTGGACGGCCGCGACCTCACCGTCCTCCGCCTCGACGGGCGGGAACCGGCCCCCGCACCGCCCGGTGTTCCGGTGTTGCCTGTCACAACCGGGGATATTCTGGCCCTGTGCCTGGTCCTGTGGTCTTACGGGACATATGCCACTACCCTGGTCGGGACTCCGCGTACCAGCCGGTAGCAAGCCGGGCCGGCGACCAGCCGGTCCGGTAGCCCGTACCTCGCCCGTACCTAGGGAGACCTCCCCCCATGCGCATCCTGATCGCGGTCCTGCTCGGCGTGCTGATCGCGGGGGCGTCGTCCTTCGCCGTCGTCAACGCCGCGAACTCGACGCCCGACCCGCAGGTCAAGCCGCTGTACCACTACGGCACGCGCTGATCCCGCCCGGCACCGTGCGGCCCACCCCCGACTGCGCGTGCGCGGCGGGGCGGGCCGGCGCCCGCCCGGCGTGCACCCTGCACCCGCTGCCCGCCACCCGGCTGCCCGACCGCCTCCCCGAGGCGGCCGCCGGCGCCGCGCGCCTCGACGGCCTGCGGATCGCCATGGTCAACTGGCGCGACCCCTGGCAGGAGGCCGCCGGCGGCGCCGAGGAGTACGCCTGGCAGATGAGCCTGCAGCTCCGCGACCGCGGCGCCCGCGTCACCTACGTGACGAGCCGCGAGCCCGGCCAGGCCCGCCGCGAGACCCGCGACGGCGTCCGCATCGCCCGGATGGGCGGCAAGTACTCGCGCTACCCCGCCGTGACGGCCTGGCTGGCCCGGCACCGCCGCGACTTCGACGCCGCGGTCGACTGCATGAACGGCATCCCGTTCTTCGCCGCGCTGGTGCTGCCCCGCCGCACCCGCGTCCTGCTGCTCGTCCACCACGTGCACGGGCGGCAGTTCTTCGTCTACTTCCCCTTCCTCGCCGCGCTGTTCGGCAAGTCGCTGGAGGGGCCGGTCGCCCGGCGCGCCTACCGGGCGCGGTCGGCGGTCGCGGTGTCGGCGTCCACCGCCGACGCGATGCGCACCCGCCTCGGCTGGCGCGGCCCCATCTACATCGTGCCGAACGGGTCGCGGCCGCTGCCGCTGCCGCCCGGCGGCGCCGTCGCGCAGGACGGGCCGTCGCTCGCCTGCGTCGGGCGGCTCGTCACGCACAAGCGCGTCGACCGGGTGATCGACGCCGCCGGGGCGCTCGCCGAGCGGTGGCCGGGCCTGCGGCTGCACATCGTCGGCCGCGGCCACGAGGAGGAGGCGCTCGCCGCCCGGATCGCCGCGAACGGCCTCCAGGACGTCGTCCACCTGCACGGCTACCTGCCCGAGGCCGACAAGAACGCCCTGCTCGCCGGCGTCGACCTGCACGTCACCGCGTCGGAGTTCGAGGGCTGGGGCCTGTCGGTGATCGAGGCGGCCTCGCTCGGCGTCCCGACCGTCGCCTACGACGTCGACGGCCTGCGCGAGGCGGTCCGCGACGGCCGCACCGGCTGGCTCGCCGACCCCGCCGAGTCCCTGGCCGACGTGGTGGAGCGGGCGCTGAAGGAGATCGCCGACCCGGTCCGCAAGGCCGAGGTCGCCGCCGCCTGCACCGCCTGGGCCGGCCGGTTCTCCTGGGCGGCGACCGGCGAGCGGATGGCCCGGCTGATCCGCGCCGAGCGGTCCCGGCCCGTCCGCCGCCGGCCGGGCGGGGAACCCTGCGTCGTGCACTACCGTGAAGGCGGCACCGAGCACGTCGTGCTGGTCGAGAACACCCACCCCGCAAGGCTCCGGGCGCAGCTCGCCGGCGCGGGCGAGATCATCGGGATCCGCCCGGCCAGCCGGATCGAGCTGCTGACCGGCCGCCCCGGATCGGATCAGTGAGCAGCCCCCGCACCCTTCCCGTCCCGCCGCGCCCCGCCGAACCGGCGGGCGTGGACGCCGCGCTGCGCGACCGGCTGCGGCGCCGGGCCGCCGCGCTCGCGCTGGTCACGCTGTCCTTCGCGATCGCGCCCGGCCGGATCATCGCCGACACCAAGCTCGACATGGCGCTGAACCCCGGCGCCTTCCTCGGCCGCGCCCTGCACATGTGGGACGCCGGGTCCTCCTTCGGGCAGGTCCAGAACCAGGCGTACGGCTACCTGTTCCCGATGGGGCCGTTCTACCTGGCCGGGCACGCCGCGCACCTGCCGCCGTGGGTGACGCAGCGGCTCTGGCTCGCCCTCGTCATGGTCGCGGCGTTCAGCGGCCTCGTCCGGCTCGCCGCCGCCCTGGACGTCGGGACGCCGAACGGGCGCCTGCTCGCCGGGTTCGCCTACGCCCTCGCCCCCAAGGCGCAGCTCCTGCTCGGCGTGAACTCCTCGGAGTTCCTGCCCGCCGCGCTGCTGCCGTGGATGCTGCTGCCGCTGGTCAGGGGCGCGCGCGGCGACCTGGCGCCGCGCCGCGCCGCCGGGCTGTCGGCGCTCGCCGTCGTCTGCTGCGGCGGCATCAACGCGACCGCCGAGGCCGCCGTGCTCGCCGTCCCGCTGCTCTACCTGCTGACGCGGGCGGGCGGCAAGCGCAAGCGGCGGCTGCTGGCGTGGTGGCTGCCGCTGCTCGCCGCCGCGACGTTCTGGTGGGTCGTCCCGACCTACCTCATGGGCAAGTACATCTTCCCCTTCCTGGACTACACCGAGTCGGCGGCGACGACCACCAGCACCACCTCGCTGCTGAACGCGCTGCGCGGCACGTCCGCCTGGACCGCCTACCTGCCGGTCGACACCAACCCCTGGTGGCCCGCCGGGAACGCCCTCGCGACGACGCCGTGGCTGATCGCGGCGACCGCGCTCGTCGCCGGGTTCGGCCTCTACGGCCTCGCCCGCAGCGGCATGCCCGAGCGCGCGTTCCTCGTCCTCAGCCTCGTCCTCGGCGCCGCGATCATCGTGTCCGGGCACCCCGGCGCGCTCGCCGCGCCCTTCGACGGGCGCCTCCGCGGCCTGCTGGACGGCACGCTCGCCCCCTTCCGCAACGTCCACAAGTTCGACGCGCTGATCAGGCTGCCGCTCGTCCTCGGCCTCGCCCGGCTGCCCGTCGCGCTGCCGCCCCGCACCATCGTCCCGGTCGCCTGGTGGCGGCGGTCCTGGCGGACCGTCGCGGGCCTCGCCGCGGGCACCGCCGTCGTCCTCGCGAGCGTCCCCATGCTCGACCCCGGCCCGGCGTCCAAGGCGAACATGCCGGACGCGGTGCCCGCCTACTGGCGGCAGGCCACCGGCTGGCTGAACAGCCGCGGCGGGCTCAACACCTCGCTCGCCGTCCCGGGCGTGCGGACCGGCGACTTCACCTGGGGCCGGGCCATGGACGACCCCCTCCAGGCGATGCTGTCGGTGAGCTGGGCGAACCGGATGGGCGTCCCCTACGGCTCGGCGGGCGCGTCCCGGCTGATGGAGGCGATCGACCAGCGGTTCGCCACCGGCCGCGGCTCCAAGGGCCTCACCCTGGTGCTGGCGCGGATGGGCGTCCGGTTCGTCGTCGTCCGCAACGACCTGGACCGCGTCGAGCTCGGCGGCGCCTGGCCCGCCCGCGTCCACGAGGCGCTCGCCGCCTCCCCCGGCATGACCAAGGTCGCCGACTTCGGCGGCGCCGTCGGCAGCGTCGGCGAGGCCGACGCCGCCGGCTCCTTCGACCAGGCGTACAACGCCGTGGAGATCTACGAGGTGGCGGGGGCGGCGGCGCCCGCCACGACGGTCGCGGCGGCCCGCCCGCTGCGCGTCCTCGGCGGCCCCGAAGCGCTGCTCACCCTCGCCGACGAGGGGCTGCTCGACGGCGACCGGCCCGTGGTGTTCGGCGACGACCCGGCCGGCGCGAAGATCCCCGCCGCCGACACGGTCAGCACGGACACGCTGCGGCGCCGCGAGGTCAACTACTCCGACCTGCGCAACGGCGCGTCCCCGACGATGACCGCCGGCCAGCCCTACACCGGCACCTCCAAGGTCAAGGACGTCACCGACCCCGCCTGGGCGCCGTACCGGACGGTCGCGAAGTACAGCGGCGTCGCGTCGGTGACGGCGTCGTCGTCGGCGGCCGACGTGGCGGCGCCGTCCAACACCGACTCCAAGAGCCGCCAGCCCTACTCGGCGCTCGACGGCGACCCCGACACCCAGTGGGTCACCTCCGGCTGGAACGGCGCCGTCGGCGAGTGGATCGACATCAGGTTCGACCGGCCGCTCCGCCTCGACCGGATCCAGCTGACGTTCAGCACCGCCGACTTCCTCGGGCCCGCCGTCAGCGAGGTGCGGCTGGAGGGCTCCAACGGCTCGGTCGTGCGGCCCGTCGCCGCCGGCAGCACCGCGCAGGCGCTCGCCGGGCCGGCCGGCACCAGCGACCACCTGAAGATCACGGTGACCCGCACCGCCGGCGTCGACAAGATCGGCTCGCGGGTGGCGCTCACCCAGGTCACCGTCCCCGGCCTGCTGCCGTCCCGCACGCTCGTCCCGCCCGCCGGGGGCTCCACCACCGTCTTCACCGGCCTGGACGACTGGGCGCAGCCCTGCATGCGCGGCCCGCAGAAGTGGACGTGCAACCCGCAGCTCCAGCGGCGCGGCGACGACGGCGCCGCCTTCGACCGCACGTTCACCGCCGCGTCCCCGTCCCGGCGCACCCTCACCGGGTCGGCGATCATCACCGACCTGGACCGGATCGCGTCCGCCACCTCCTTCGGCTACCCCAAGGTCAAGGCGTCCTCGGCGTTCGTCGACCACCCCGCGCTGCTCGCCCGCTCGGCCTTCGACGGCGACCCCGCGACGACCTGGATCGCCGCCCCCGACGACACCCGGCCGGCCCTCACCGCCGAGCTCGCCGCGCGGGCGCTCACCGTCGGGAAGATCAAGATCGCGTTCCCGGGCGGCGGCCGGCACCGCGTCGAGGTCACCGGCGACGACGGCACCCGCTCCGGCCTCACCGCCGCCGACGGCACCTTCACCTTCACGCCCCTGCACACCCGGAACCTGCGCATCGCGTTCCCCGACGCGCCGGGCGTCCAGGTCACCGACGTCACCGTCCCCGGCGTGAAGGCGCTCGGCGAGCCGGCGCCGCTGGCCCTGAACACCCGCTGCGGCACCGGGCCGGCGTTCCGCCTCGACGGCGCCGAGATCCGGACGCGGCTCGTCGGCGGCACCGTCGCCGACCTCGTGCAGGGCCGCCCCGTCCGGTACGCCGCGTGCGGGCAGGTGCCGGTCGCGCAGGGGCGGCGGCACCTCGTCGTGCCCGCCACCGACGCCTACCGGATCGCGACCGCCGTCCTCGCGCCCGCCGCCGCCGAGGCCGCCGCCGAGGTCGACGGCGACGCCCCGGACGTCTCCCGCTGGACGCCGCAGCGCCGCACCCTCCAGATCGGCGACGTCGCCAGGGCGTCCTACCTGGTGCTGAACGAGAACTTCAACAAGGGGTGGGAGGCCACGGCGGGCGGGCAGGCGCTCCGCGCCGTCCGGCTCGACGGCTGGCGGCAGGCGTGGCTGCTGCCGGCGGGAACGACCGGGCCCGTCGAGCTCGTCTACGCCCCGGACCGGCCGTACCGGCTGGTGCTGGTCGCGGGGCTGGTGCTGGTGCTGCTCGTCGCCGGCATCACCCTCCCGGGCCGCCGCGCGGCGCCGTCCGCGTCGCCGCTGCCGCCCGCGACGCCGTTTGCGCGCTGGGGCTTGCTGCGGTGGCCGCTGGCGGCGGCCGCGGGCTTCTGGATCGGCGGGTTCGCCGGGCTGGCGCTCGTCCCGGCGGGCCTCGCGCTCGGCCTGCACCGGCGCCTCGGCGGCTGGACGGCGCTCGTCCTCACCGCCGTCGCGGGGGGCGTCCAGGCGTTCGGCTCGTGGCTGACGCTGCGCGGTGCGGCGGGGGCGTCCGAGCCGCTCACCGAGACCGTCCCGCTCGTCCTGGTCCTGGTCGCCCTCGGCCTGGTCCTGCGCATGCTCTCCGAGCCCTCGGCGTCCGCCTCTCCGGCCCCGTCCCCCGGCCCGGCCACTCCCGACGCCGCCGCCCGCCCCGACCTCACCCAGCCCGACATCCACCTCGTCTGGCGCCCGGCCCCCGCCGACCCGCCCCCCAACGGCAACGGCCGCCCGTCCCCGTCCCGCCGCCCCACCCGCCCACCCCGCTGACCCCCCGGTCACCGCTCGTTGAGATGCGGCGTGTTGCCCTCTGGGAGCGCTCCCAGAGGGCAACACGCCGCAAGTCAACGTTGAGTGACCAGGGGGTCAGCGACGGCGGCGGGGGCGGGACGGGGGGCGGGAGGCGACCTGGACGTCCTCCGGTGCACGGCGCGGGGCCTCGTGAGGGCGGCCGTGGGCGCCCTCGGGATGGGGCGCGCCCTCGGGTTCGTAGGGCCCTTCGGGGCGGGGAGCGATCCCGGAGCGCAGGGCGGGCCCGGAGCGGGGCTCGGGTGGGAGGGGCTGCCGGGGGTGGTCGGCGGGGCGGGAGCGGGGGCGGACGCGGTCGCGGAGGTGCTGGGCGGGGCGTTCCAGAGCCAGGTAACTGACCGTCGCGATCAGGAGGGAGAGCGCGGTGACGGCGGGGAACACCGTCCAGAAGTCGTGGTGGAAGATCGGCCGGCCGGTGTAGCGATTCCAGCCCTCGATGACGGCCATGTGCCAGAGGAACACGCCGTAGGAGACGAGGCCGATCCGCCGCACCACCGGGTTGCCGAGCGCCGCCATGGTGATCCGGTCGCCGGGCGCGAACGCGGCGGGCAGGACCACGGCGGCGCCGATCAGCAGGTAGAGGGCGGCGCTCACCAGGTACTGGCCGGCGTTCTGCGCGAGGCCGGCGGACGGCGTGGAGATCTGCGTGGCGGCGAGCACCATGAGGCAGAGCGCGGCGGTCCACCAGACGCCCGGCACCGCGCCGCAGGTCTCGACGCGGCGCGCGACCGGCGTCCCGGGCCGCAGCGACGCCCACCGGACGGCGACGGCGAGGGCCATGCCGGCGGCGAAGTACATGAGGGAGCGCGGCAGCAGGTGCTCCCAGTAGAACAGCGTCCCGTAGTCGCCGAAGACGCGGACGACCGTCGTCACCGCCGCGCTGAACAGCGTCAGCGCGCCGATGCCCCACAGCAGCCGCCGCGCCCGGACGTCCACGTCGGTGACGCCGCCGCGCTGCGCGAAGCGGCGGAGGCCGGCGGCGAGCACCGGCAGGCAGAGGTAGAACGCGGCCTCGACCGCCAGGCTCCAGATCGGCGACAGGCCGGGCGGGCCGACGCCCTTCCACCAGGGCCGCGGGTCGTAGTGCTGCGTCAGCGTCAGCCACTCCAGCCAGGCGCGCGGCGAGGTCAGGTGGCTCCGCGAGAACAGCGCGAACACGACCGCGAGCATCAGCCAGTAGGCGGGCAGGATCCGCAGCCCCCGCCGCCACAGGTAGACCCGTACGGACGGCGCCGGGCCGCCGCGCAGCGTCTGGGCGGCCCAGGGCCGGTAGAGCAGCAGCCCCGACAGCACGAAGAAGATCGGCACGCCGACGCGGCCCTGGTTGACGGTGCGCCAGACCAGGCCGTCCTCGGACGCCATCGCGGTGCTCTCCGAGACGTGCAGCGCGATCACCATGGCGATCGCGACCGCCCGGACGCCGTCCAGCGCCGCCAGGTGCGCGGGGCCGGCGCCGGGCGCCGGGCGCGGCACGACGGCGTCCGGGCGGCCGCTCCGCCGGTCGATCACTGACATGGACGCTCTCCAGGGGGACGGGTCGTCCCAGTCTGCCCTGTGCCGGGTGGTGCTGGGGAGCCCCCGCGGGCGGTCACGCGTCCCGGGGCAGGCCGAGCAGCCGCTCGCCGATCACGTTGAGGTTGACCTCGGTGGTGCCGCCGCCGATCGACATGGCCCGCGACGCGAGCAGGTGGCGCGTCCAGCGGCGCCGCAGGTCCGACCGCCAGCCGCCGGTGAGGGCGCCCTCCGCGCCGAGGAGGGTGAACCCGTACTCGGTGACGCGCTGGCCGTGCTCCATGGCGACGAGCTTGCGGACGTTGGCGGTCGCGCCGGGATCCGTCCCGGGAGGTCGGTCGGGGTCGGTTGGTCGGGAAGAACGCGCGAGTTGCTTGAGGGTGGCGCGGAGGCCGAGGAGGTTGAAGGCGTGCTCGTCGCAGGCCAGCGCGCCGATCTCGTCGCGGACGACCGGGTCGTCCGCGAGCCCGAGCTCCCCGGCGAGGCGGACGAGCTTCGGCAGGGTGCCGCCGAGCTGGAACGAGCCGGTGAGGCCGACGCGCTCGTTGGCGAGGGTGTTGCGGGCGACCCGCCAGCCCTCGTTCACGGGCCCGACGACGAGGTCGTCGGGGACGAAGACGCCGTCGAGGAACACCTCGTTGAACACCGCGTCGCCGGTGCACTCGCGCAGCGGCCTGATCTCGACGCCGGGCGAGGCCATGTCCACCAGGAAGTAGGTGATGCCGTCGTGCTTCGGCCGGTCCCGGTCCGTGCGGGCGAGGCAGATGCCCCACTGCGCGTCGCGGGCGAGCGACGTCCAGATCTTCTGCCCGGTGATCGTCCAGCCGCCCTCGGCGCGCTCGGCGCGGGTGGCGAGCCCGGCGAGGTCGGAGCCCGCGCCGGGCTCGGAGAACAGCTGGCACCAGATGATCTCGCCGCGCAGCGTGGGCGGCAGGAACCGCTCGCGCTGCGCGTCCGACCCGTACTGGACGAGCGACGGCACCACCCAGGCGGCGATCATCAGCGGGACGGGGCGGACGGCGGCGGCCGCCAGCTCCTGCTGGATCACGATCTGCTCGACCGGCCCGGCGTCCCGCCCCCACGGCCGCGGCAGGTGCGGCGTCACCCAGCCCTCGGCGGCCATGGCGGCGCGCTGGTCGGCGAGCTCCATCGCGGCGAGCTCGGCGACGCGGGCGCGGACGTCCGCGCGCAGCCCCTCGGCGTCCGCGGGCAGCTCGACCTCCATCTCGCGGCGGGTGCCCGCGAGCGCCAGCGCCGCGACGTCCGCGCGGGCGGCGGACGCCCGGCCGATGAGGGCGCGCAGGGTGAGGGCGCGCCGGTAGATCCGGTGGGCGCTGTGCTCGTAGGTGTAGCCGATGCCGCCGTGCACCTGGATGTTGCCCTCGGCGCACTGGACGGCCGCGTCGGCGGCGAGCGCGGCGGCGACGCCCACCGCGTACGGGTCGAGGGACCGCGCGGCGTCCCAGACGGCGGCGCGGGCCCGCTCGACGGCGATCAGCATCCGGGCGCAGCGGTGCTTGACGCCCTGGAACTGCCCGATCGGCCGCCCGAACTGCTCGCGGGCCTTGGCGTAGGCGACGGCGTCGTCCAGCGCCCGGCCCGCGACGCCGCACGCCTCGGCGCCGAGCAGGACGGCGGCGAGCGCCCGCACGTCGGCGTCCACCGGGCGGCCCGCGCCCCGCGCGGTGACGGCGCCGACGGGGCGGTCCTCGTCGAGCGACTCCAGCTCGGCGACCTCGACGGCCGCGGCGTCGTGGACGGCCCAGCCGCCGCCGTCCGGCAGCAGGAACACGTCGGCGCCGGGCGCCCCGAGGACGGGGGCGCCGCCGAGCCCGACGGCGGCGGCGCGGGAGCCGTCCGCGAGGCCGGGCAGGACGTCCGCGCGCAGGTCCGCGCCGCCGCCCGCCGCGATGGCGGCGGCGGCGAGGACCGTCGGCGCGTAGGGGCCAGGCGTGAGGGCCCGGCCGAGCTCCTCCAGGACGACGGCCTGCTCCAGCAGGCCGTAGCCCTGCCCGCCGTGCTCGGCGGGCAGGTGCAGCCCCGCCAGCTCGGCCCGCAGCGCGGGCGCGCCGCCGTGCCGCTCGGCCAGCCCGCGCGCCGCCGCGGCGAGCTCCCGGTGCTCCTCGGTCAACCCGATCGCCATGACCCACCTCCCCAGGGGTGGGCCGCAGCCTACTAGAACCCGGTTCGGTCAGCTCGCGCGCAGCTTGCCGAAGAACTCGTTGACGTCCGGCCACGCCTTGCGCTCGGTGTTCGGCATCGACGCGAACGCGACGGCCGGGACGTCCTTGCCGGTGTCGATGACGGCGGTGGCCACGACCTCCCCGGTCGCCTTGAACGGCGGCCGCTTGTAGGTGAGGTAGGACGCGACCAGCCAGCCCTTGCGGGCGCCCACGGTGAGCTCCTGCGAGGCCAGCGGGACCGTCCTGTGCTGGAAGCCGTAGTACTGCGCCTCCAGGTCCGCCGCGACGAGCGCCGCGACCTTCCGCGCGCTCTCCGGGCCCTGGTAGGAGTCCTGCAGCGACGGGGACAGCAGCCCGGTGAGGAACTGGCCGTACCAGATCTGGCCCGCCCTGCGCTCGGTCACCTTGATCTGCTGGCCGGACCAGCCGGACACCGCGAGCTTGTTCTTCTTGTTCGGCGTCTGCCACGGCGCCGCGAAGCGCGGGTAGGACAGGCCCGACATCGGGTCCTTGACGAAGCCGAGGACGCGGTCGGGCGTGCCCGCGAAGCGGCGCAGCGGCTTGTCCGGCGGCAGCGACGCCTTCGGCTGCGCGGGCGTCCGCGCGGTCGCCGAGCGGCGCTCGTCGGAGGAGGCGGCGGAGTCGCCGGACTTCGTCACGAAGTAGACGCCGCCGGCCGCGAGCACCGCGACGGCGAGCAGGCCGACGCCGCCGAACAGCATCAGGCGGGAGCGGCCCGACCCGGCGTCGTCCAGCGAGCCCTGGACGCCGAGCTTGGCGTCGGCGGCGTTCTCGTCGGCCATCCAGTCGGGCATCTGCCAGTTGCCGCTGGACGGCTTGCCGGACTTGCCGGGGCCGTGGTCGCCGGTCGGCGCGACGTAGCGGCTGTCGGCCGCGGCGGACCCGCCGTCCTCGCCGTCGAACAGCGAGCCCTCCCAGGCGGGCTGCTCGGCGGCCGGCGCCACGCGGACGCCGTCCTCGGCGGCGGGCTCGGCGGGCGCCGGGGACGCCGGGGACGCCGGGGACGCCGCCGGCGCGGGCTCGTCGCGGACGGCCGGGCGGCGCGCCGGCACCTCCGGCTCGGCCGCGAACAGCGGGCCCGTTCCGGGGCCGCCGTCGTCGTCGGCGTCGTAGACGCGCTCGTCGCGGGTGGGCGCCTCGTGCTCGTCGTCGATCTCGTACGTGCGGCACGCCTCGCCGCCCGCCCCGCTCGCGGGCTCGTCGTCGTCGGCGGCGGGCAGCTCGCGGGCCGGCGGCCGGGGCCGCCGCGCGGGCACCTCCGGCTCGGCCGCGAACAGCGGGCCGGCCGGCTCCTCCTCGTCGGGCGCGGGCCGCAGCGGCTCGTACCCCGGTTCGGGCACGGTCTTGGGCTCGATCCGCTGCGCGGGCTCCTCGATCTTGCCCCACACGTCGTGCGGCTGCTGCGGCCGGGAGCCGGTGGGCCCGTCCTGCTCGTTCATCTCGGTCCAGCGCGCACCGCGCTCCCCCTGATCGGACATGCGGGACACGTTACGCCAAGATCCTCATTAACGACCCGGCCGGTAATCACGCTCAGGACACATCTTCCTATCTCATCGGCGATGCTGCGGAGCGCCGCCGCCACCCCCGGTGACCAGCGGATTGATCGCCAGCCGCTCCCGGGCGAGCAGCGTCCCGCCCGCGACGGCGCCGGGCATCGCGACCACCGCGCCGAGCGGGATGAGGAAGACCGCAAACGCCGCGGTGCCGAAGCCGACGCCGAGCGCCCGGTGCCGCTTCAGCAGCGCGAAACGCTGCTTGCGGACCAGGCCGCGCCGCTCCAGCGCGACGCCCGTCAGCTCGGCGGCCAGGAAGTAGCCCGACACCAGCGCGGCGACCACCGGCACCACCGTCTGCCCGATCACCGGCAGGAACCCGAGGGCGAAGAACAGCAGCGCGAAGCAGATCGCGATGGCGCCGAGCAGCACCGTGTCCTTGATCGCGCGGGCGATCTGGACGCCCAGCGGGACGTCCGGCTCGGGCGGCGCGCCGCCCTGCGACTCCTCCACCCGGACCGCGATCGCCTCGTAGAAGGGGCTGCCGACCAGGAGGGTGACGGCGGTGAAGGTCAGGACGGCGAAGAACAGCGACGCGCCGAACAGCGCGATCCCGGCCATGACGCGGGCCAGGTCGCGGGCGCTCTTGGACCAGTCGTCGGCGAACGGCGTCACCCAGGACCCCAGATCGTCCAGGTTCCAGCCGAGCGCGACCAGCGCTGCGGCGTAGAACACCAGGACGATCAGGGCCGGGATCAGGCCGAACAGCCACTGCGCGGGGTGCCGGAACGTCCAGCCGATCCCGCGGAACAGGTAGCCGACGCCGGCGAACAGGTCCTTGATCGGGGAGCTCTTGCGAGGGGGCATGTTGGGCTGACTCACGCGGGAGAACCTACCGGGCCGGAAGCCCGGCGAGCTGGCTCGAACGCTCCCAAACCGCACGCCGGAGCGCCGCGTCCCGCGTCTTGGCCGCCGCGGGCAGCAGCCCGCCGCCGGGCGTCGAGCTGTAGAAGCCCCCGGACGTCTCGGCGTACGCGGGGTCCAGGGCGAGCCGCAGCGCCATCCGGGCGCCCTGGGCGGGCGTGCGCAGCACCGGCGTCCGCGACAGCGCGGGCAGCAGCCGCCGGGCCGCCGGGAACTCGCGCGTCAGGCCCGTCGCGACCATCCCCGGGCAGACCGCGTTGACGACGACGCCGGTCCCGGCGAGCCGCTCGGCGAGTTCCTGGGTGAACAGGATGTTCAGCAGCTTGGTGCGGCCGTAGACGCGCAGGGAGCCGAGCGGCCCGTAGGAGGCGGGCTCGGCGAGGCCGGCGACGTCGTCGCGCAGGTCGTTCTGCCGGTGCGCCTCGGACGCCACCACCACGATCCGCGCCGGCGCGCTCCGCTTCAGCAGCCCGAGCAGCAGGTTCGTCAGCAGGAACGGGCCGAGGTGGTTGGTGGCGACCATCCGGTCGAAGCCGTCCACGCTGACCTTGGCCCGCAGGTTGTGCACGCCGGCGTTGTTCACCAGGACGTCGAGCCGCCCGTACCGCTCGCGCACCGCGCCCGCCAGCCCGCGCACCTCCGCGCGGCTGGACAGGTCGGCGAGGAAGGAGTCCACCCGGGCGCCGGGCGCCTCGGCCTCCAGCTCGGCCCTGGTGTCGTCGCCGCGCACCTGGCCGCGGCCGACGATCCCGACCCGGAAGCCGTCGCGGACCAGCCCCCGGGCGATCTCCTTCCCGATCCCCGACGTCGCGCCGGTCACCACGGCGATTCTGTTGTCCGTCATCCGGACAGCTTCGCGGAGATATGCGTCACAGTGGAAGACCAAGAATGATCATCTTGGGTCGCGTCCCGACAGCGCGAGCGCCCGCGCGAACGCCGGCGCCCCCGCCGGCGGGTCCACCGGCTCGGCGAAACCGCCGTACCGCCGGTACATCTCGGCGTTCTCCTCCACGACACCGAGGAGGAACTCCCCGACCGCCTCGGACACCCCGAACTCCTGCCCGGTCGCGGTCGCCACGTCCCAGCCGTGCACCGCCATCTCCTTGATCACCAGTCCGGCGATCGTCGCGGCGGGCACCTTCTGATCGCCGAGCGGGATGTCGCCCTCCCACACCAGCGGATCGGCCCACGCCGCGACCGCGCGGTCGAGCTGCGCGGCGTACCGCCCGGCCCAGTCCGGCTCGGCGGTGAAGTCGCGCGCCGTCCACTCCTCGGGAAGGTCCTCGCGCAGGGCCCGCTTCTCCAGCCCGTAGCCGCTGTAGAGCACCCAGTGGTTGACCAGCGCGCGGACGTCGAAGTCGGCGCACGGGGTGGGATCGCCGAGCTGCTCCGGGCGGACGCCGCGCGCGACCCGCGCGGCCTCGGCGGCACATTCGACCATGTATGCGTGATGCGTTCCCATGCCCGCGACGCTACGGCCGCCCGCCCGGCCGCCTCTTGAACAAACGCGCCACTAGCCTGGACCCATGGCAGATTTCGGACGGGGCGTCCTCTACCCGGACGAGCACGCCGCGATGGCCGTCCTCGACCGCCGCGCGCCCTCGGCCCGGCTGGCGCCGTTCGTGGAGCACTTCTGGAACGTGCGCTGGAACGTCCGGGAGCCCTACCAGACCAAGGTCCTCGCGCACCCGAGCGTCCACCTGGTGTTCGAGGAGCCCGCCGCGCGGGTCTACGGCGTCGACCGGGGGCTGTTCGTGCGGACGCTGGAGGGGCGCGGGCAGGTGCTCGGGGTGAAGTTCCGGCCCGGCGGCTTCCGGCCGCTGGCGGGCGGCCCCGTCCTCGACCTCGCCGACCGCAGCGTCCCCGCCGCCGACCTGTTCGGCGACCTGTCCGCGCTGAACGCCGCGATCCTGGGCGCCCCCGACGCCGCCGCCATGGCCGCGCTCGCCGAGGACTTCCTCGACCCGCTGCTGCCCGCCGAGCCCGACCCGCTCGCCGCCGACGCCGCCGAGATCGTCGAGCGGATCGCCGCCGACCCGTCCCTCACCCGCGTCGACGAGGCCGCCGCCCTGCTCGGCGTCTCGGTGCGGACGCTGCAGCGGCTGTTCGGCGAGTACGTGGGCGCGAGCCCGAAGTGGGTGCTGCGCCGTGCCCGCCTCCAGGAGGCGGCGGCGCGCGCGGACGCGGGCCGGGCGGTCGACTGGGCGGCCCTCGCCGCCGACCTCGGCTACGCCGACCAGGCCCACCTCAGCCGTGACTTCACCGCCACCGTCGGCACACCCCCGAGTAAGTACGCCCGTACCTAGGGGGTCGACAGGGCCGGTGCGCCTCGGGAGGATCGGAGGCATGCCGATCCCCAACGCCGTCGCCCGCTTCAACCGGGTCGCCACCAACCGCGTGCTGCGGCCCTTCACCGCCCGCCTGCCCGGCTTCGCCGTCGTGCGCCACAACGGCCGCACGTCCGGCCGCCCCTACCGGACGCCCGTCGGCCTCTTCGCCCGCCCCGACGGCTACGTCATCGCCCTCACCTACGGCCCGGACCGCGACTGGGTGAAGAACATCGTCGCCGCCGGCGGCTGCGAACTGGAGATCCGCGGCCGCACCGTCGCCGCCACCGCCCCCCGCGTCGTCCACGACCCCGCCCGCACCGGCATGCCCCCCGGCGTCAAGCAGGCCCTCACCCTCCTAGGCGTCACCGACTTCCTCCACCTGTCCAGGCCCTGATCGGCCCACTTCAGAACTAGTTCAGTAAACCGGGGTACACTCGGGATATGAGCACCACGTCCATCCCCTTCAGCACGCTGATCCGCGAGCAGACCAGCGTGTTCCCCGCGCTCGCGGACTCGGACGTCGTTCTGGAACGTCGGGACGCCGAGAACCTGGTGCTCATGCGGGACGAGCGCTACCGGGCCATGGCCGGGAGTTTGCGGTTGGCCGCACGCTCCCTCGCGCTGGTCGCCAAGGCGGACCGGGGGCTCGCCGAGGAGGTCTTCGCCGAGGAACTCCCCTGGCTGCGCTGGCTGCCCGCCGACGATCGAGAGCAGTGCGTGCGCGACCTCCTCGGCGAGCTCCTGGCCGGCGCGCACACCGGCCTCTTCATGCCGTTCGCGCGCAGCCTCGTCGCCTGGCAGCACACCGCCGAGGCGTGGAGCGACCCTGCGACCGCCGCCCGCCTCACGCGATCCGACGACACCGCCGACGCTGTCGCCCTGTCCATGCCAGACTCCGGTGAGTGACCAAGGGGAAGCGCGGCGAACACCTGCCTCCGCCGTCGGCATGGCGGGTGAGGGCTGTCGACAGGCAGGCAGCGGACGGATGGCACGAGCTGGCTCGCCAAGCGGGTGGCAACCTCCGCCGCGCGTGGATCGCCCTGACCGAGGATCCGCGCAGTGGCGCGAATCCCTCGCGCCAGCACCGACTCAAGGGGCGGCTGGCCGAGAAGAGCGTCGAGGGAGTCGTCTGCGAACTCTGGCAGTACGAGATCACCGGTGCCGGCCGCCTCTGGTACGCCATTGACGACGCGGCCAAGACCCTGTGGATCGTCCACGCCGGCCCCGGCCACCCCAAAGCGACCGACTGATCCGCCCGCGAGCCTTGAAAGCCCAGCCCGCACACGCCGCGCTAGCGCGCGGTGTTTGAGCCCAGCCCGCGCAGGGCGCGCCAGCGCGGGTTTGAGGCTCGGCCCGGGATGGCGCAGGGCGCGTCAGCGTGAGCTTGAGGCTTAGCCCGGGGGCGGCGCAGGGCGCGCTGGCGCGCGAGCACCCGGGGGTCCGGGGGTCGTCCCCCGGGGGACATGCCGGAACGAAAGCGGCCCGCAGACGGAGTCTGCGGGCACGCGTATCGCATGAGTGGAGGTGGCGGGAATCGAACCCGCGTCCTTCGGTGATGAGTCAGGGCTTCTCCGGGTGCAGCCTGCTAGTCGTTTTCTCAGTCCCGGCGCTCACGCAGGCGTGTCGCCGACGGGCTCAGTCGCTGTTCGGTTTCCCTACAGGTCCCGCGACCGGGCTTGCAGGTGGAGTCTCCTTACGATGCCAGACCCCGGGTCGGAGACGCTCCCGGGCTGACAGAGTTCGCTCCTCGCCTAGGCGGCGAGGGCGAACTCGTTCTGCTTCTTGTTGGCAGATATTGATCGCCGTCACAGGATTTACGAGGTCATGACGACCACCCTCGACCCGCTTCCCCTGGCTCGACCTACCGAAGTCGAAGCCGGTCACCCCCATGTTGAGTTGTCAAAGCGGACCTGTGGGAGCGTCCGCGTTCCGACTCTACAGGGCACAACGCGCGCGGCGCCAACGTGATTCCCGGGTGGGGGGAGTGACGCCCCGGTGGCCGCGTGGCGCGGCCACCGGGGCCGACCGGCAGGGTCGGGCCGGTCCGGACGGCAGAGCCTCCCCCGAGACGAGGCTCTGGTCTCATCACGGCGACTGAGTCCGCAACCCCCGAGCGGTTCCCAGTCATCCGGGAAGACGCCGGGGGCGTCCCGGCGGGTTGACGATCATCGGGTAAAGACCTGGCCAAGGGCCTCAGCGGGGCTGCTGGGGGGTGGTGGGGGCGGTCCGCTGCGGGGTGGTCGGGACGGTGGGGGCGCCCTTGAGGAAGCGCGCGGCGAGCTCGGCGGTGTCGGCCTTGCCCTCGACGGCGATGGCGAAGGCCACGTCGCCGCGGAAGCCGACGAACCAGGAGACCTTCCTGGCCGTCGCGCCGTCCTTGTAGTCGACGGTCGTCGCGATGCCCGAGACCGAGCCCGCGCCCTTGACGTTGGCGGCGGTGGCGCTGTCCTTGACCGAGCGGCGGGCGAGCTGCTGCACGGCCGAGGTGACGCCGGAGTTCAGGACGACGGGGGCCGGGCCCGCCGCGGCCTGCGGCGGCGCCAGCAGGGTCGGCGGCCGCCAGGTGCCGCTCTGCACGGCGCCGGCGATCGCCGCCATGGCGAGCGGGCTCATCCGGACGCCGCCGACGCCCGCCGCGACGGCGGCCTTGGCGTTGTCGTCGGCGGGGGCCGGGACGGTGCCGGTGAAGGCGCCGACCGGCAGCTCCCAGGACTTGCCGATGCCGACGTCGGCGACCGCCTTCATCAGCGCCGCGGTGTCGGTCCGCTTGCCGAGGTCGGCGAGGCCGGTGGAGCAGCCGTTGGAGAAGAGCTTCAGCAGGGTGGTCTCCCCCGGCGAGGCGGCGTCGACGGTCTGGTCGCCGGCGGGCGCCGTCGCCGGGCAGTTGATCTTGGTGTTGACGGTCGTGCCGGCCAGCAGGGACGGCTGCGCCGAGACGAGCCCGAAGGTGAGGCCCGGCGCGTACCGGCCCTCCAGCGCCAGGTCGGCGCCGTTGGTGCCGTGGTTGGCGACGGCGAGCACCTGCCCGGTGCTCGGCTTCAGCGCGACGATGGACGCGGGCGCCGTCAGCCCGTCCAGGGCGGCCTGGGCGCGGGCCTGGTAGACGCTGCCGAGGGTGGTGTTGACCGGCTGCGCCGCGACGCCCTGCCAGGTCTTCAGGACCTGCGTGTCCCCGCCGGAGGGGTTCTGCACGACGACGCTGACGGTCGGCGTCCCCGCGAGGCGCCGCTGCATGGCGAGCTGCAGCCCGTTGACGCCGATGGTGTCCCCCGGCTGGTAGGGGGCGCCGACCTGCTGGAGGGTGGTGTCGGTGGCGGGGCCGAGGCTGCCGACGAGCTCGGGCGCGGCCTTCGGCGCGATCGGCAGCTGCTGGGCGACGACCCGCAGGCCGCTCACCTGCCGCAGCCGCTGGACGAGCGACTTGTTGCCGGCGCGCTGGAGGGTGAGCAGCGGCAGGAGGTTCTGCGGGGGCGCCGACCGGACGCGGCCGAGGAGGCGCTCCACGTCGAGGCTGGCGCCCTGCTCCTGGCGGACGGCCCTGGCGAGCCCCTCCAGCGTCTTCTGCGGGCTCTTCAGCTGGCCGGGGTAGACGCCGACGACGTCGGCGAGCACCTTGTTCTGCAGGCTCTTGCCGGCGTTGTCGAGGATGTCGGCGCGCTTCGGCACCTCGGTGAGGACGGCGAGGCGCTGCCCCTGCTTCAGGCTGAGGTTGACGACCGAGGGGTTCCACACGACCCGCCAGTCGCGGCCGACGCGCTTCAGGTGCAGCAGGCTCGTGTAGGTCCACGGCTGCCCGTTCTCGCCCAGGTCGATCTTGACGGAGAAGCGGGCGTCGGCCTCGTCGCCCTGCTTGCGGATCGCGTCGGGGCCGTCCCGCCCGTCGGTGGTGGGGACGCCGAGCGCGAGCTTCAGCGACGCCGCGTCCAGCTGCGAGCCGACCTGCCCGAGGGTGTCGCGGACGGCGGCGCGGTCGGCGCCGGTGGTGAGCTTGGCGGCGGCCTCGAAGTTGCCGACCTGCCAGGCGATGAGGAAGTCGCGGACGGTCGGCATCGCCGACGGCTCGGCGAAGCAGCCGGACGTGAGCCCCGCGACCAGCGTCCCGACGACGGCCGCCGAGACGGCCCTGCGCCGCTGCCTACGGCTGTTCATCGGCATGCTTCACCGTCTCCTCAGCCGGGCCGCGGCCGCCTTGCGCATCTCCCGGTCGGCCTCGCGCTTGGCGATCGCCTGACGCTTGTCGTAGGACTTCTTACCACGGGCGAGGCCGATCTCGACCTTGGCCTTGCCGTCCTTGAAGTACAGCGCCAGCGGGACGAGCGTCCAGCCCGGCTCCGACACCCCCGCGACGATCTTGTTGATCTCGCGCCGGTTCAGCAGCAGCTTGCGGCGGCGGCGCGGCGCGTGGTTGGTCCACGTCCCCTGGGTGTACTCGGGGATGTGCACCCCCTCCAGCCACACCTCGCCGTCCATGACGTGGGCGTAGCCGTCGGTGAGGGTGGCGCGGCCGGCCCGCAGGGCCTTCACCTCGGTGCCGGTCAGCACCATGCCGGCCTCCCAGGTGTCGGGGATTTCATAGTCGTAGCGGGCACGCTTGTTCTGGGCGATCAGCTTGCGCCCTGTCTCACGCGACAACGAGATCAGCCTCGGTCCTTGTCCGGCAGCATGGCGAACGGGCCGCGCGGTGCCGCTGGGGCGCCGCCCGGCCCATCCGAACCCTTTCCCATAGGTAGGAGATCCTACGATCACCGCGCCCCGCCGTCGCGCGGGTATCCGGCCTAGACCCGCAGGTAGCGCCGCAGCGTCAGGAAGGAGGCGATCGCGCAGAGCAGCACGCCGAAGCAGACCGACAGCACGATGACGGCGAGCACCGTCCCCCAGCCGAGCTGGCTGGCGAACTGCAGGTCCCCCGCCAGCTTGTCGATGAGCAGGGATTTGCTCATCACCAGCAGGACGGCGGCGACCAGGCCGCCGATCAGTCCGGCGACCGCTCCCTCCAGGATGAACGGCATCTGGATGTAGGTGTTGGACGCGCCGACCAGCCGCATGATGCCGGTCTCCCGCCGCCGGTTGAACGCCGACAGCCGGACGGTGTTGCCGACGAGCAGCACCGCCGCGGCGAGCTGGAAGACCGCGACGATCCAGGCCGCGTTCTGCAGGCCGTTCAGGATGTTGAAGAACTTCTTCAGGATCTCCTGCTCGTTGATGACCTGGTCGACGCCCTTCTGGCCGAGCAGGGCCTGCACCACCGGCTTGTACTGCTGGGGGTCCTTCAGCCGGATCCGGAAGGAGTCGGGGATGTCGCCGGAGCGCACGCTGTTGACGAACGCCGGGGAGCTGGAGAAGCGGTCCTTGAAGCGGGCGTACGCCTGGTCCTTGGTCTCGTAGGTGACGGCGGCGACCTGGGACATGCCGCCGAGCTGCTTCTTCAGCGCGTCCTTGTCCGCCTGCGTCGCCTCCTGCTTGTTGCAGGAGGGGTTGGAGCTGGATTTGGCGCACAGGAAGACCGAGACCTCGATCTTGTCGTACCAGTAGCTCTTGGAGGCGTTCACCTGCCCCCTGATGAGCAGGCCGGTGCCGACCAGCGCCATGGCGATGGCGACGGTGATGATGAGGGAGACCGTCATCGTGAGGTTCCGGCGGAGACCGATCCAGATCTCCTGGAGAACGAACTGTACGCGCATGCCTCGCTGTCCTTGATCGCCTGTGCCCCGAGGGAGCGGAAGTCCGGTGCAGGCTAGGTCATCGGACTGTTCTGGTCGGATGGCCGTACGCGCCGTCCCGGCCCGCCGGTTCATCAGCCTGCGGCGGGGCGGACCGCGCGTGCGGTTCGGGCGGTGCGGCGGCGGGGGCCGCCGCGGCCGTCCTCGGTCAGTACGCCTGGCCGTACACGCCGCGGGACTGGTCGCGGACGACGCGGCCGTCCTCCAGCTCGACGACGCGCTTGCGGAAGGCGTCGACGATCGCGGCGTCGTGGGTGGCCATGACGACGGTGGTGCCGGTCCGGTTGATGCGGTCCAGCACCTTCATGATGCCGATCGAGGTGGCCGGGTCGATGTTCCCGGTCGGCTCGTCGGCGAGCAGGATCATGGGGCGGTTGACGAAGGCGCGGGCGATCGCGACGCGCTGCTGCTCGCCGCCCGACAGCTCGTCGGGCATCCGGTTGCCCTTGCCCTCCAGCCCGACCAGGTCGATGACCTCGGGCACCACCTTGTGGATGAAGCGCCGCGGCTTGCCGATCACTTCGAGCGCGAACGCGACGTTCTCGAAGACGTTCTTGTTCGGCAGCAGCCGGAAGTCCTGGAAGACGCAGCCGATGCGGCGCCGCAGGTGCGGGACCTTCCAGTTGCTGATGCGGCTGAGGTCCTTGCCCGCCACGTGGACGTGGCCCTGGGAGGGGCGCTCCTCCTTCAGGATCAGGCGCAGGAAGGTCGACTTGCCGGAGCCGGAGGGGCCCACCAGGAACAGGAACTCGCCCTTCTCGATGGCGACGTTCACGTGCTGGAGGGCCGGCCGGTTCTGGGTCTTGTAGGACTTGGTGACGTTGTCGAAGTGGATCACGGCTGCATCACGGCGGTTTCAGCACCTTCTTGCGGAGAGTCCTTGTCTTCCCCCGGAGCGGCCCAGGGGGGTCGCCCCGGAGGTCGCGGCGGCGGGCCGCGGTCCCGTGGGCTCCTGCCGAGCGTTGGCCGGGGTGCGGACCGCGGGCGCCGGCGGGCCGTCCGCCCACCGCCCGAAGACCTGCCTTGGGGCGGCATCATACCGCCGCCCCTCCGACCGTTACCTCACCTCCGCAGGCGGCCATGGGCTGCGCCGATCGGGTCGTGACCGGCCCGGACAGCCGTCGTCAGGGGTTCGGGAGACCCGGCCGGCGCCGGTCCGCGCCTGCGGCGGGGGACGCCTTCGGGGCTCCCGGACGCGCCGGCCGGATGGCCCGACACGTCCCGAGCAGTGTAGGGGCGGGGGGATCCTGCCTCGACCACGCGGCCGCCGCGCGGCCCGCCCGCCGGCCCCGCCCGGGACCCGGTGGTCTGGCAGGACTTTACCGCCCGTCCATGCCGATTGCCGCGAAACGGAGCTTAAAGTTCTCAGTGACAGGAACCACCCGAGGAGAGCCCGTCGAGAGGGGCGGTCGGCATGAGCTGCGACCATCTGATCTGCGCTCACTGCGCCCACCCGGTGCGGGAGGGCCACTGCCCGACCTGCCGGAACGCCCGCGACCGCATGCACGCCGGCGGCCCGGCGATCCCGCCGATGCTGGTGCTGGCGGGCCTCGTCGCGCTGCTCTTCGCGGCGCTGCTGCTGCAGCGCGTCGCCGGCTGAGCCCGCCGCCCGGAAAACGCCGTCCCGGGGGACGGCGGGTCAGGGCGACTTGAGCGGCGGCGTGCTCGCCTTGATGTACCCGCCGACCTGGCCGAGGACGTCGGCCTTCGCCTGCGTCGCGCCCTTCTTGGCCCGGCCCGGGTCGTAGGCGGCCATCTGGAGCGTCTCGTACATGTCGATCTCGTTGCCGTCGACGGTGCCGTCCAGCAGGAACGCGACCTCGGCCGGGATCGGCGGCTTGGAGTCGCGGTCGCCGCTCTTCGGCGTCAGCGTCGTGTTGCGCGACAGCGCGTAGAGCACCAGCGCCGCCCCGTGCTCGGCGCGCAGCGCGAACAGCGGGAACCCGGTCGCGACGACGACGGTCTGCCGGTTCAGGTTCCTGGCCTTGCGCACCTCGCGGCGCGTCTGGCTGTAGAGGCCGGTGGTGAAGGCGCCGGTCCTCATCACGCCGGTGGCGACGCTGTCGGGCCCCTCGGACGCGATCGTCGCCTGGATGCCCGGCAGCGAGCGCGGCTTGATGAGCAGCGACGCGTCGGTCGGCGACAGCGACGTGGCGTACCCGTCGGCGTCGACGAGCACCTTCGGCATGTGCGCCTTCGGCGCGAGCGCGGTGGTGGAGCTCAGCGTCCAGCCGTCGGCGGCGGACTTGCGGACGAACCCCATCAGCGTCTGCCGGCCGCCCGCGTCCTTGCCGGACGCGCCGGCGACGCCGCGCCGCACGTCGGCGACGAACCACTGCGGGTAGGTCTTCTCCTCGATCTTCGGGACGTAGAGGCGCGGCCGGCCGTAGGTGTAGCGCGCGACCTGGCGCCCGTCGAAGGCGGCCTTGCGGTACTCGCTCGCGGTGAGCGCGAACTGCCCGTCCGACACCCACGACAGCGCGAGGCGCTCGTCGCCCGCGGCGCGCGCCACGTCGTCGTTGACGATGTAGGACTGGAATGCCTGCGTCGCCGCCTGCGGCGTGAGCGGCTCGGGCGTCGGCGCCGGCACGCTCGGCATCGCCACCGGGCTCACCCGGGCCTTGCCGCCGCCGCCGCAGCCGGCCAGCGCGGCGGGCACGGCGAGCAGCAGCGCCGCCACCGCCACAGAGGTCTTCCGCACGCCCGCCCCCGGCTCCAAACACCGACTACCGACTCACCGATCGACGGATCCCCGCGGGGATCCGTGCGGACACTCTATTTGTCCCCGCCGACCGGCATGGACCGATCTCCACGGCACGCGATTCTGCCACCGGTGCGGGCCCTCCGGCCGCTCGGGCACCCCTGCGGCGGCGATAGGCTCGGCACGTGGCAGGAATCGACACGAAGGAACAGCTCAGGGAGCTCGGCTCGACCCTGGAGGGCATCGAGCAGGTCCTCGACCTGGACGCGATGCGCCGGGACATCGCCGAGCTGCGCGAGCAGTCCGCCGACCCGGACCTGTGGTCGGACCAGGAGCGCGCCCAGTCGGTGACGCGCCGCCTGTCCTACCTGGAGGCCGAGCTCGGCCGCGTCGAGGGCCTCCGGCAGCGGCTGGAGGACGTCGTCACGCTGTACGAGATGGCCGACGAGATGGACGACGCCGACACCCGCGCCGAGGCCGACGGCGAGCTGGAGTCGCTGCACAAGGCGGTCCAGCAGCTGGAGGTCCGCACCCTCATGTCGGGCGAGTACGACGCCCGCGAGGCCCTCGTCACCATCAACGCGCAGGCCGGCGGCGTGGACGCGGCCGACTGGGCCGAGCAGCTCCAGCGCATGTACCTGCGCTGGGCCGAGCGCCACAACTACCCGACGGAGGTCTACGAGACCTCCTACGCCGAAGAGGCCGGCATCAAGTCGACCACCTTCGCCGTCAAGGCGCCCTACGCCTACGGGACGCTGCGCGGCGAGCACGGCACGCACCGCCTCGTCCGCATCTCCCCCTTCGACAGCCAGGCGCGCCGGCAGACCTCGTTCGCCGGCCTGGACGTCGTCCCGGTCGTGGAGCAGAGCGACCACGTCGACATCGACGAGAGCGACCTGCGGGTGGACGTCTACCGGTCCTCGGGCCCCGGCGGCCAGGGCGTGAACACCACCGACTCGGCGGTCCGGCTCACCCACCTGCCGACCGGCATCGTGGTGTCCTGCCAGAACGAGCGGAGCCAGCTGCAGAACAAGGCGTCGGCGATGAACGTGCTGCAGGCCAAGCTGCTGGAGCGCAAGCGCCAGGAGGAGGCGGAGAAGATGTCCGCCCTGCGCGGCGAGGGCACCAGCTCGTGGGGCACCCAGATCCGCAACTACGTGCTGCACCCCTACCAGATCGTCAAGGACCTGCGCACCGGCGTGGAGGCGGGCAACCCGACGTCGGTCCTGGACGGCGACCTGGACGAGTTCATCGAGGCCGAGATCCGCTGGCTCCGCCAGCAGGAGTCGGGGACGGCCTCCTAGCGGCGGCGGGCGGGGCGAGACGGGGCGGACCTCTCATTTCGGATTCGCTCCGTGATCACTCGATGACCCTGCGATGATGTCGGCGACCCGCTTCCGCGGGTTTTCGTCCGCCTCATCCCCCAGGGGCCGTCCATGACCGCACGCTCCACCGTCCTGCTCGCGTCGGCGCTGCTCGCGTCGGGGCTCGCCGCCGGGTGCTCGGACGACGCCGCGTCGGCGGCGCCGGCCGCGCTCGCGCGTCCCGAGGCCGAGCGGGTGCTGGCGCGGTACGCCGCCGCGGCCGACCACGCCGGCCGGAGCCTGGACGCGGCGGGCCTGCCCGCCGTCGAGACCGCGCCGCTGCTGGCCATGGACGGCGCCTCCATCAAGCTGCGCAAGGCGGTCGGCCGCAAGACGACGCCGCTGAAGTTCACCGACACCGCGTTCCTCATCCCGCGCGCCGCCGGCTACCCGCGCTGGTTCGCGGTGGACGCGATGTCGGGCTCGGGCAAGGACCTGCTCCGGCACGCGCTGCTGTTCACGCAGGCGCGGGCGGGCGCGCCGTGGCTCGCCACCGCCGACCCCTACCCCGCCGACGACCCGCTGGCGGCGGTCGCGCTCGACGCCGACGGCCTCGCCACCGCCGTGCCCGCCGGCAACACCGGCCTTCCCCTCGCGCCCGGGAAACTGGCCGCCGCGCACGCCGCGCTGCTGTCGAAGGGGCCGAAGGCCCCGGCCGCGCAGGGTCTCGCGGCCGGTCCGAAGACCACCGAGGCGTACCGGGCGCTGCGCGCGGGGCAGGCCGCGCTCGCGGCCAAGGGCATCACGCTGGCCTCGACGTTCGCGCCCGCCCCCGTCCCGGCCTACGCGCTGCGCACGCGCGGCGGCGGCGCGGTCGTCTGGTACACGATCCGGCAGAACGAGGAGTACTCGTCCGCTCACGCGGGGAGACTGTCGGTGTCGGGGGATCTGGTCGGGCTCGTCCCGCCGCGCCGGGTCCGGACGCGGATGACCAGCACCGTGCTCGTCTCCTACCTGGCGACCGTGCCCCGCAAGGGCGCCGCGCCGGTGTCCGGCATGTACCGCAAGGCCGTCTCCGCGGGCGGCTCCTAGCCGCCCCGTCCAGACTCCGCCGGGTGCCGGGGCGGTCCCGCTTCTTCTTGACCGCTGCGGTGGGACCGCCCCGCACCCGTCGGTCACCTGCCCGTACACTGGCGCGTCAGCCATCGGAACACGTCCGCCGGAGTGGGGATATGCGGGGATTCGTCGGGGCGGCCTCCGCCTGCGCGCTCGCCCTCGCGCTCGCCGGCTGCTCCGGCGGCGAGAGCACGCAGGGCGCGCCGCTCGGCGCCGCCGCCTCGCCCGCGATCGGCGCGGACGCGTCGCTGCGCACCGTCACGGCCTGGGCGAAGGCGTACAACGGCGGCGGGAACTCCCGGCGCGACGCCGTCACCGGGGCGCTCGCCGCGGCCGTCCGCGCGGGCGGCGGGCCGTCCGGGGACGTCGAGCTGCGCGACCCGGTGTTCTACGTGCCCCGCCTCGCCGGCTACCCGCGCTGGTTCGCCGCCGCCGCGCCCGCCGGGAAGAAGCAGGCGCTCGCGGTGTTCGTCCAGGACAAGGCCGGGGACGCCTGGCGGGCCGCGCACTGGATCGAGACCGCCGGCCGCCTGCCCGAGCCGTCCTTCGACGCGCAGGGCTACGCCGTCGCCGCCGACGACCGGGCGCTGCCCACGGCGCACGCCGACTACCTGGCGAGCGGCGACCAGTCCGCCCTCGTCCCCGACGCCGCGTCCGCCAGGGCCCGCGCCGCGAAGGTCGGCGGCTGGAAGGCCGAACCCGGCCGCTTCTCCCCCGGCCCCGGCGCCAGCTACGCCCTCCGCACCAAGGACGGCGGCGCGCTCGTCTGGTACGGGCTCACCCAGCAGCAGACCCTCACCGGCGGCGACCGCGGCGACCTGCCCGCCGACGTCCGCGCCCGCCTCGACGAGCGCGGCGCGTCCCCGGACGGCAAGGTCCGCACGAGCCGGCAGTGGCTCGTCCTCGGCACCGCGCCCCTGGAGGGCCGGAGCCGCGTCCTCGACGAGTCGGTCGCCCTCACCGACGCGTACTGAGGCGCGGCCCCGGCCGCCGGGACGGCTACGCCTCGGTCTTGACGCTCGGCAGGGCGCTGGCGGTCACCAGCGTGCGGATGGAGCCGAGGGCGACCGACAGGGTGGCGAGGTCGAAGCTGTCGCTCTCCCAGATCTCCGACAGCGTCTGCGCCGCCCGCCGCACCGCCGGGCCGTTCTTCTCGGTCCAGCGGGCGAGCCGCTGCTCGGGGTCCACGCCCGGCTCGCTCGTCACGATGACGTCGCGGGCGAGCGCGGCGTGCGCGGCGTACAGGTCGTCGCGGAGGGCGCTGCGGGCCATCGACTTCCAGCGGTCGTCGCGGGGCAGCGCGATGATCCGCTCGCGCAGCCGGCTGAGCTGGAGCTTGTCGGCGAGGTCGAAGTAGACCTCGGCGACCTCCTCCACCGGGCGGCCCGTGTCGTGCGCGACGTTGACCAGGTCGAAGGTGGAGTAGGCGTTGACCAGCATCGCGACCTGCTCGGCGAGCTCGTCGGGGACGCCGAGCTCGGCGAACTGGTCGCGGCGCGCCTCGAACGCCGCCAGGTCCAGGCCCGACAGCAGCTTCGGGAGCTGCCCGCTGAGCCGCAGCGCGCCCTCGCCGAAGAACGCGATGCTGTCGCAGATGTCGAACGGGGGCCGCCGGTTGTGCAGCAGCCAGCGGGCGCCGCGCTCGGTCAGCTTGCGGCCCTCCAGCAGCATCGCGACCTGCGTGGACTCCTCCACCTGGTGCGACAGGCCCTCGATCGCCGCCCAGAGGCGCGGCATGTCCAGCACCTCGCGGGCGACGAGGTAGGCGCGGGCGATGTCGGACGACGACGCGCCGGTCTCCTCGTTCAGCCGGAACACGAACGTGCTGCCGGAGGAGTTCACCACGTCGTTCACCACCGCGGTGGTGATGATCTCGCGGCGCAGCGGGTGCAGCGTCATGTGGTCGACGTAGCGCTCGCGCAGCGGCGTCGGGAAGTACCCGACGAGCCAGGACGCCAGGTAGGGGTCGTCGGGCAGGTCGGAGGCGATGATGTCGCCGTCCAGGGCGAGCTTGGCGTAGGCGAGCAGCACCGAGAACTCCGGGCCGGTGAGGCCGAGGCCGGCCTGCCGGCGCTCGGCGAGCGCCTTGTCGTCGGGCAGGAACTCCAGCCGGCGCTTCAGCCGCCCGTCGCGCTCCAGCCGCCGCAGCATCCGGGTGTGCACGTGCAGCATCGCCGGGGCCTGCGCGCGGGCCGCCGCGAGCACCACGTTCTGCGCGTAGTTGTCGCGCAGCACCAGGTCGCCGACCTCGTCGGTCATCGAGTAGAGGAGCTGGTCGCGCTGCTTGCCGGTGAGCTCGCCGTCGCGCACCGCCTGGTCCAGCAGGATCTTGATGTTCACCTCGTGGTCGGAGGTGTCCACGCCCGCCGAGTTGTCGATGAAGTCGGTGTTGACGAGGCCGCCGCCGCGGGCGTACTCGATCCGGCCGAGCTGGGTGAGGCCGAGGTTGCCGCCCTCGCCGACGACGCGGCAGCGCAGCTCGGCGCCGTCCACCCGCACCGGGTCGTTGGCCTTGTCGCCGACGTCGGCGTTGTTCTCGCTCCCGGCCTTGACGTAGGTGCCGATGCCGCCGTTCCACAGCAGGTCGACGGGCGCCGTCAGCGCGGCGCGGATCAGCTCGAACGGGGTGAGGGCGTGCACGTCGCCGGCGATGCCGAGCGCGGCGCGGATCTCCGGCGTCAGCTTCACCGACTTGGCGGTGCGCGGGAACACGCCGCCGCCGCGCGAGATCAGCGCGGCGTCGTAGTCGGCCCACGAGCTGCGCGGGAGCGCGAACAGGCGCTTGCGCTCCTCGAACGACGCCGCCGGGTCGGGGTCGGGGTCGATGAACACGTGCCGGTGGTCGAAGGCGGCGACGAGCTTGATGTGCTCGCTCAGCAGCATCCCGTTGCCGAACACGTCGCCGGACATGTCGCCGACGCCGACGACGGTGAAGTCCTCGTTCTGGATGTCGGTGCCGAGCGACCGGAAGTGGTACTTCACCGACTCCCAGGCGCCGCGGGCGGTGATGCCCATCGCCTTGTGGTCGTAGCCGACCGAGCCGCCGGAGGCGAACGCGTCGCCGAGCCAGAACCCGTACTCGCGGGCGACGCCGTTGGCGATGTCGGAGAACGTCGCGGTGCCCTTGTCGGCGGCGACGACCAGGTAGGTGTCGTCGCCGTCGTGGCGGACCACGTCCTCGGGCGGGACGACCTTGCCGTCCACCAGGTTGTCGGTGACGTCGAGGAGGCCGGAGATGAAGTCCTTGTAGCAGGCGATGCCGGCGTTCATGAACGCCTCGCGGTCGGCGGCGGGGTCGGGCAGCTGCTTGCCGACGAAGCCGCCCTTGGCGCCGGCCGGGACGATCACGGTGTTCTTCACCGCCTGCGCCTTGGCCAGGCCGAGGATCTCGGTGCGGAAGTCCTCGCGCCGGTCCGACCAGCGCAGGCCGCCGCGCGCGACCGACCCGAACCGCAGGTGCACGCCCTCGACCGCCGGCGAGTACACGAAGATCTCGTACTTGGGGCGGGGCAGCGGCAGGTCGGGGATGCCCTCGGGGTCGAACTTCAGCGACAGGTAGCGCTTGCGCTGGTAGTGGTTGGTGCGCAGGGTCGCCTGGATCATCGCCAGGTAGGCGCGCAGGATGCGGTCCTCGTCGAGGCTCGCGACCTCCTCCAGGCGGCCGCGCAGCTCCTCGGCGATCGCCTCGCTGCGCTCGCCCTCGCCGCCCGCCATGCCCGGGTCCAGCCGTGACTCCCAGAGCCGGACGAGCAGCCGGGTGATGCCGGCGTTGCGGAGCAGCACCTGCTCGATGTAGCGCTTGGAGAACGAGGTGCCGGTCTGCCGCAGGTACAGGGCGTAGGCGCGCAGCACCATCGTCTGCCGCCAGTCCAGGCCGACGTGCAGGACGAGCGCGTTGAAGCCGTCGTTCTCGATGTCGCCGCGCCAGAGCGCGATGAAGGCGTCCTGGAACAGCGCCTTGGCGGCGTCCTCGGACACGTCCCGCGGCGGGTCGTAGCGGAGGCCGAGGTCGTACACCCACGCGCGCGGCCGGTCGGCCGGCATCACCTCGTAGGGGCGCTCGTCGATGACCTCGACGCCCATGTTCTGCAGCAGCGGCAGCACCCGCGACAGCGAGATCGGCTCGCCCAGCCGGTAGATCTTCAGGCGGCGCTCGCCGGGCGCGGCGCCGAACGGCTCGTACAGGCTGATGGAGGTGTCGGCGTCCGCGCTGAGGTCGTCCAGGCGGCGCAGGTCGGCGACGGCGGTGCGGGCCGGGAAGTCGGCCTTGTAGCCCTCGGGGAACGCGTCGCCGTAGCGGCGGGCGAGCGTCCCGGACGCCTCCTCGCCGCACTGGTCGGTGATGGCGTCGGCGAGGTCGTCGGCCCACGAGCGGGTGGCGGCGGCGAGGCGCGCCTCCAGCTCGTCGGCGTCCACGTCGGGCAGCGCGTGGCCGCGCTCGACCCGCACCACCACGTGCAGGCGGGCGAGGACCGACTCGGTGACGTTGGCGCTGTAGTCGACGCTGACGCCGTCGAACGCGCGGCGCAGTATCTCCTGGATGCGCAGCCGTATCTGCGTGGTGTAGCGGTCGCGCGGCAGGTACACCATGCACGACATGAACCGGCCGTACAGGTCCTTGCGCAGGAACAGCTTGAGCTGCCGGCGCTCGCGGAGGCGCAGCACGCCGAGCGCGATCGGCAGCAGGTCGGCGACGGGGATCTGGAACAGCTCGTCGCGCGGGTAGCTCTCCAGGATCTCCACCAGGTCCTGGCCGTCGTAGGAGTCGGCGGTGAACCCGGCGCTGTCCAGCACCTCGGCGAGCTTGCGCTTCAGGACCGGGACGTGCGCGATCGACTCGCTATAGGCGACGTGCGTGAACAGGCCGAGGAAGCGGCGCTCGCCGGTGACGTTGCCGTCGGCGTCGAACTTCTTCACGCCGATGTAGTCGAGGTAGATCGGCCGGTGCACCGTGGACCGCGAGTTGGCCTTGGTGAGGATCAGCAGGTGCCTGTCGGTGGCGCGGGCCCGCACCTCGGGCGGCAGCGCCGCGAAGCTGTCGGACTCGCTCTTGTCGTTGCGCAGGATGCCGAGGCCGGTGCCGGGCTCGGGGCGCAGGACGGTGCCGTCCTCGACGAGGGTGTAGTCGCGGTAGCCGAGGAAGATGAAGTGCCCGTCGGCGAGCCAGTCCAGCAGCTCGACGCCCTCGGCGCGCTCGGCCTCGGGCAGCGGCGGCGGGTTCGCGCCGATCTCGCGGGCGACCTCGCCGGCCCGCGCGCGCATCTTCGCCGCGTCCTCCTCGGCGACCCGCACGTCCGACAGGACGCGGCGCAGGTCGTCCTCCAGCTCGTCCAGCCGGGCCCGGTCGGTGGTGCGGTCCACCTCGATGTGGATCCACGACTCGTCCAGGTCGGTGTCGCTGTCCAGCTTGCCGCGGAAGCCGCGCAGGTGGCCCGCGACGTCGCGGTCCACGCCGAGCAGCGGGTGCACGATCAGATGGGTGGTGAGCTGGTGGCGGGTCAGCTCCATCGTCACCGAGTCGACCAGGAACGGCATGTCGTCGGTGACCACCTGCACGACGGTGTGCCCGGGATCCCAGCCGTGCTCCTCCAGGGTGGGGGTGAACACCCGCACCTTGGCGCGGCCCTGCGGCCGCTCCTCGCCGAGCAGCCGCTGCGCCATCGCCGGGCCGCAGATGTCGCCCGGGTCGCGGGCCAGCAGGTCCTCGGGGGCGACGTGCCGGTAGTAGAGGCGCAGGAAGGCGACGGCCTCCGCGACGTCCCCCCGCGCCCCCGGCCGCTGCGCGCAGGTCTCCGCCGCCCGCCGGAGCATGTCGTCCTTGGCCTGGTCGAGCTTGCCGCCCATCAACACTCCCTAGAGAACTTCCGCCACCTCGTTGTGGCGCCGCTCACTGCGTCAGCGTAGCCACGAAACATGACAAAGCCGACCGGTGGGGTCGGCGGGTGGCCACGGCCCCAGCCTGTCAGCCCCTACCCGGCGGGTTCCGCCGAAACGGGGGGACTAGTCCGGGCCAGTTTCAGGAATGGCCCGTCAGTGGCCGGCGTCCTGGGCGGTGGTGCCGTCCGTGCCCGCGCCGGTGCCGCCGCCGGGGTCGGCCGGCTCGGTGGTGGGGGGCGTGTCGGGCGTGCTCGGCGGCGGGCTGACCGGCGGCGCGCTCGTCGGCGGCGCCTGGGTCGGGCCCTGCGTCGGGCGGCGCGTGGTCGGCGCCGCCGTCGGGGTGGGCGTGGCGCTCGCCGACGGGGACGCGGTCGGCGAGGCGGTCCCCTCGGTCGGGAAGGCCGAGGCGGTCGGGTCGGTGCCGGGGACCTGGCTGCGGCGGTGGGTGACCTGCGCCTCGGGCGCGCGGCTGCCCGCCGGGAGGCTCTGCCGGGGGTCGCTGACCTGCTTGGTCGGCTTGTCGCCGGACGCGCTGGTGAGCGCCAGCACCGTGGAGGCGATCACCGCCACGACGATCAGCGCGGCGGCGCCGGCGAGCGCGGCGGGGCGGGCCGCGAGCCCGGCGAGACCGGCGCGCCGCGCGGCGGCCGGGGCGGCCGTCGCGTCGGGCGGCAGGGTGTTCTCGGCGGCCCACTCGCGCGGGGACGGCGGCTCGGCGGCCGCGCCACCGGCGGGAGCGACGGCGACGGTGCCGGTGGTGGACGGCTCGTCGAGGTCGAGGCTGCGGACGGCGCGGGACTCGGCGGCGCGCAGCTCCTCGTCGCCGAGGTCGGCGGCGAGCTCGCTGCCCGCCGCCAGCATCGCCGTCGCGTCGTCGCCGTGCAGGGACGCCGCGGCGGCGCGCCCGTCGATGGCGGTCTCGGCCGGGGCGGCGGCGGGCGCGGCGTACACGCGCTGGCCGCCGGTGGTGTCCTCGTGGCCGAGCAGCCGCATCAGCAGGGTGCGGGCCTTCGGGCGGACCGCCGGGTCCTTCTCCAGGCAGTCGGCGACCAGGTCGCGAAGCGGCCCGGTCATGCCGCCGAGATCGGGCTCCTCGTGCAGGATGCGGTTGATGACGGCGGGGATGGTGTCCTGGCCGTAGGGCGGCTCGCCGGTCGCGGCGAACACCAGCGTGGCGGCCCAGCAGAAGACGTCGGCGGGCGGCCCGGACGGCTCGCCCTGGATCTGCTCGGGCGCCATGTAGGACGGGGTGCCGATGACCTTGCTGGTGAGCGTGGTGTCGCCGCTGACGGCGCGGGCCACGCCGAAGTCGATGACGCGCGGGCCGTCCGGGCCGATCAGCACGTTGTGCGGCTTGAAGTCGCGGTGGATGATGCCGCCCTGGTGGATGGCGGCGAGCGCGGTGGCGGTGCCGACGGCGAGCCGCTCCAGGGCGGCGCCGGCGAGCGGGCCCTCGGCCGTCACGAGCTGGTTCAGCGACGGGCCGCGCACGTACTCGCTGACGATGTAGGGGCGGTCGCCGTCCACGTCGGCGTCGATGACCTGGGCGGTGCAGAACGGCGCGACCCGCTTGGCGACCTCCAGCTCGCGCAGGAACCGCGAGCGGGCCTTGTCGTCGGCGGTGAGCTCGGGGTGCAGCAGCTTGACGGCGACCTGCCGGCCGGCCTCGTCCTCGGCGAGCAGGACGCTGCCCTGCCCGCCCTCGCCGATGCGGCCGATGAGGGTGTAGGGGCCGAGGGTCTCCGGGTCGCCGGGCCGCAGCGTCCCAACCTCCATGCGCGCAACCGCCCCTTTCCTGTCACCCGGACCCGTGCGGGCCCGCCGCGGGCCGCCGAAGCGCGGACCGCCGATGTGAGACGCCCCAGGGTCCGCGGAAGTTGACCCGGTCAGGAGACCTTACGTCGCGATGCCGCCGCGGGCCGCCGTTCGGGTGTAACAAGTCCGCTTCACCCTACCGGGCCGCCCCTCCCCCAAGCCGCCACTCTTCCGACATGGTCCCACATTTGTGCAGGTCACACGGGCGTTTAGCGGGAATGGCAGGAATGCCGCCCGCGCGCGCCGGGTAGACATCCGCTCGGATGATCTTGACAAGGAGGTACGGCGATCGTGCACATCCCCTTCAAGGCCGCCTGCGGAGCGGCCTCGGTCACCCTGGTCCTCGGACCGGGCGCGGCCGGGGCCCACGCCGAGGAGGCGCACATCCGTTCGGAGCAGGTGCACGGCCGGCTCGCGCCGGGCGTCCCGCAGGCGCGCCGCGCCTCCCCCGACGGCAGGGAGGCCCCGCGCAAGGCCCGCGCCGTCAGGGGCAAGGCGCTCAAGGGCAGGGCCGCCAAGAACAAGGAAGGACGCGCGCGGGCCGTGCGGCAGGGGCGGGGGACGCACCGGACGCTGCACACCCGCGGGACGCGCGCGGGCCTGAACGCCCGGATGCTCGCCGAGCTGCAGCAGGCCGTGCGCGAGCAGCGGGCCAAGCTGGTCTCGTCCTGGGAGGCCAAGGCCGAGAAGGCGGTGAGGTTCGCGCTCCAGCAGCGGGGCCGCCCCTACGTGTGGGGCGGCACAGGGGCCTCCGGCTACGACTGCTCGGGTCTCGTCCAGCAGGCGTGGCGGAACGCGGGGGTGGCCATCCCCCGGGTGACGACCGACCAGTTCGCCGGGGTGCGCACGCACGTCGCGCGCACCCAGCTGCGCCCCGGCGACCTGATCTTCTTCAACCGGCTCGCGCACGTCGGGATGTTCCTCGGCGGCGACCGGTTCGTGCACTCGCCGCGGCCCGGCCGCACCGTGACGGTCGAGAAACTCCGCGGCCATTACCGGACGAATTTCGCCGGTGCGGTGCGGCCGGGATGGAAGAAATTGCCCGCCATTCCGACCAGCCTGTTCTGACAGGGCTCCGGCGATATCGGGGCCGCGCCCGCGCGGCGCGGTCCCGATGGGTCACAATGAGCCCATGACCACGCTGGACGGCCGCCGCGTCTACACCCGCGCCGAGCTGATGGAGGCGCACGGGCTCGGCCGCAGCACGCTGGAGAAGTGGTACCGCGAGCGCGCCGCGAACGGCCATCCGGAAGCGGCCGGAACGGTCGGGTCGCAGCTCGTGTGGGACGCCGCGGAATGGGACGGATGGCATGCCGGGCGCGGCGCGGCGGACGTCCCGCCGGGGCTGGCGTCCCGCGACGACCTCGCCGCCCGGCACGGGGTGGGGCGGCACCGCCTGAAGGCCCTGTGGGCCGACCGCGCGTCCAACGGCCACCCCGAGCCCGCCCGCCGCCACGGCCGGGCCCTGTACTGGGACGAGGTCGCGTGGCTCACCTGGTACGAGGCGCTGCCGGCGCCCGAGGAGGCGCCGGACGACCTCGTCACGCTGGCCGAGGCGGCGCGCATCCTCGGGCTGGCGCAGAGCAGCGTCACCGTCTACGTGAAGCGGCCGCCCGCGGGCTGGCCCGAGCCCGCCCTGGAGGAGCCGCTCGGCGGCGGCCGGGTGCGGCGCTTCTACCGGCGCGCCGACGTCCTGAAGTACAAGGACCGCTGAGCCCTGCGCGGAGACGTCCTCGGCGGTCCCGGCCCCGCCCCGCGACCATGAACTATACTATTCCGGTAGACAAAGTCTGCTATCGGTGAGGTGGACCGTGCCGCTGGAGGCGCACTGGGTCGCGCTGGACGACCCGCTCGTCGAACCCCTGCTGGCCGACCTGGTGCGCGAGTACACCGGCCGCTACGGACCGGGCGCCGCGCGCGAGATGGACCGCTACCCCGCCGCGGAGTTCGCCGCGCCCGGCGGCGCCCTCGTGGTGCTGACCGAGGGCGGCCGGACGGTCGCGGGCGGCGCGATCCGCCGCTACGACGCCGTCACCGCCGAGGTGAAGCGGGTCTGGGCCGACCCCGCCCTGCGGCGGCGCGGCCTCGCCCGCCGCGTCATGCGCGAGCTGGAGGGCGCCGCCGCGCGCCTCGGCTACGAGCGGATCCACCTGACCACCGGCCCGCGCCAGCCCGAGGCCCGCGGCCTGTACCTGGCGACCGGCTACACGCCGATGTTCGACGTGGACGCCGACCCCCTCACCGTCGGCCCGCTCCCGTTCGAGAAGCAGCTCTCCGGCGCCGCCCCGTCCCCGGCCGAGCAGGCGTGGCGACGCTGGCGCTACGATCGGTTGCGGTACGCGCGCGCGCCGCGCGGCCCGCTCGCGCTGACCGGGACGCACCTCGTCCATGGCGAGGGGCCGCTGCCCGGTGTCCCCGGGCTGTGGGCGCCGATCGAGGGAGGCGTCCGGCTGAAGGCGGTCCCCGCCGACGGGATCGCCCTGGACGGCGTCCCCGTCGGGGGCTCCGTCGACCTGCCCGCCGGGACGGGCAGCCTGGCGGCGGGCGAGGGGCGGCCGCTCGCCGTGCTCGTCCTGGACGGGACGCCCGCCGTCCGCACCTACGAGGGGTTCTCGCCCGCCCGGCTCGCCTTCGACGGCATCGCCGCGTTCCCGTACTCGCCGGCGTGGACGCGCGCGGCGTCCTACCGGCCCTACCGGGCGGTCACGCCCGAGACGGTGGACGTCGCCGGCGGCGGGCGCCGCGAGCTGCCGCTCGCCGGCGAGGCGACCGTCGAGCTGCCGGGCGGCCCGCACGTCCTGAAGGTCACCGCCGAGGACGGCGCGCTGCGCGCGGTCTTCGGCGACGACGCCGGGCCGCGCTTCCGCTTCCTGGACCTGCCCGCGCCCGATGCCGCGGGCCGCACGGTCGCCGACTTCAACCGCGCCTTCCTGCCGCCGTGCGCGTTCTCGCGCCACGTCGCCTGCCCGCTGCCCCCGGCCGGCAACGTCCTCCCCCTCGCGATCCCCGCCGGCGAGCGCGCCGTCCGCCGCGCCCGCCGCCCCTGACCTCCCGGTCACCCGCCGTCGAGTTGCGGCGTGTTGACCTGCGGGAGCGCTCCCAAGGGTCAACACGCCGCAACTCGACGTTCGGTGACCCCCCGGTCAGTGGACGCGGTAGGGGACGGTGAGGACGTGGACGAGAGGGTCGCCGGTGGTCAGGGACAGGCGGAGGCGCCAGGTGCCGGGGCGGGGCGCGGCGGCGCCCTGGCTGGTGAAGCGGCCCGGCCCGTCGGGCCGGAACCGCACGTCGAAGGGGCCGAGGTGCTCGCCGGGCAGCGCGAGGCCGCCGGTGACGGCGGCGAGGCCCGGCGCGGACACGGTGATCTGCTGCGGCCCGGTGCGGGTGGCGGCGACCTCGACGCGGACGCGGGTCTCCCCGGCGGCGGCGGTCGTCCGGAAGGGCGGCCCGTAGTCGGTGCGGGCGGGCCTGCTCCCCGTCAGGGTCGCGGTGACGGCGAGGACGGCCAGGTGGGCGGTGAGCTCGACGGCCGCCGCGCGCCGCAGCGCCGTCCGCGCGCCCAAGCGGCGGCGCGCGACGCCGGCGGCGGCGAGCGCGGCCGCGAACAGCCCGAGCTTGACCAGGAGCAGCCGCCCGTAGGGCGTGCCGCCGAGGGCGGGGAACGCGCCGACCTCGCGCCACGCCTGGTAGGCGCCCGTGACGGCCAGCACACCGACCGCCCAGGCCGCCGCGCGCGACCAGCGCCGCAGCAGCAGCGGCGCGTCCGGACGGGGCCGCGCCAGCACCAGCAGGACGAGAACGGTGAGGCCGCCCGTCCAGAGGCACATCGCCGCCAGGTGCAACGTCACCGCGAATACGGCGAAGGGCGCGTCACCGCCCGCCGCCGCATGACCGAGCAGCGCCTCACTGAACAACGCCCCGGTGACGGCTCCGCCCGCCAGCACCCGCCGCGCACGTGACGGCGTGCGCGCGCGCAGCGCCCACCCTGCGACCGCGAGCAGGACCAGTCGCGCAACGGCGGCCTGCCCGTAGCGGTAGCCGAGCGTGCCCGCCAGGGACTCCCCTGTCCTCGGCCCCTGGAGGAGCAGCTGCGCGACCGTCGCGACCGCGAGCAGCCAGCCGCCGATCGTGAGGAGCTGCCGGGGCGCGCGCCGCACGAGGGCGTCGGGCCAGACCAGCCAGCCGAACAGGACGAGGCCCGCGAACAGCGCGAACCCCAGGAGCGCGGCGGCGTGCGCGAGGCCGGCGGCGTAGGTGAGCAGAGCGGACGGTTCCGGCGGCGCGGGCGCGGCGCCCGGGTCGGGCGGGCCGCCGATGCCGAACTCCAGCGACCCGCCGACCGGGTGGGTGTCGGCCGACACCAGCCGCCACGTCACGATGTAGGTGCCGTGCGGCAGCCCGCCGCGCAGCGCGACGGCCGCGGTGTCGTCGCGCCCGGCGTGCGCGGCGGCGCCCTGCGAGACGAGCGTCCCGGCGGCGTCCCGGACGGTCACCGAGTCGCGCGACAGGTGGACCGCCTCGCTGAACCGCAGCGTTACCCGGGCGGGCGCGGACGCGAGCGCCGCGCCGTAGGCGGGGTCGCTCGACACCAGCAGCGCGTGCGCGCCGGCCGGGCGGGCGAGCGCGAGCAGCAGCGCGAGGACGGCGACCGCGACGGCCGCCGC
>NZ_JAIBOA010000035.1 GCF_019458805.1 Actinomadura parmotrematis | reverse complement strand
GACTCATTTACTTTATCAGATCCGTTCGGGCTGTCAATTTCCCGTTCTTCTCCGATTCCGCCGTTTCCGGGTCCGCTTTCGCGTTCCCTTCCCGGGCGGCTGTTGCCATTTCATCAGATCCTGCGCGTTTGTCAAAACGACGTTCGCGATCTGAAATTCACCGCACAGCACAGCGGACGTGACAGGGTCACGTCGCGTCGAGCCGGTTGATGGTCCCCTGGGCCGGCCACCGTCGTACACGGCGTCCTGCATCCCTCTGGGGGCGAGGAGTTAACTTACGCGGTCCGCGGCAGCATGTCAAGCCGACCGCCTGCCGGCCCGTGGGCCGGGATCTTGGAGGGTCGGGCGCCGGTGTCGGTTGCAGCGTCCTCTGCGTGGAGACGCCCCGTGCGCGGAGACGGAGGTCGTCGCCCGGCTGGCGGGTATCGGTCGTGCTCCTGTGCGGCGGAAGCGGGTGGCTGCCGAACGTACCGCCCTACCCCCGATCCGGGGCTGAACGCCACACCGACCGATCTTGACGGTCGACTGTTACCGCATCGTGCCGTTTTCGATGCCTGCGGTCCGGAAGATCTGTCCCGCAGGTCACGTGTCCCGCCCATCTTGATCATGAACGATCCGGGGAGCGGGACCGTCTATCTCACCGACGTATCACCCGGTCTTGGAGGACGGTCCGCATGAGTTACTACCCGCCGCCCGGTTACGGAGCTCCCGGGGGCTACGGGCAGCCGGCGCAGCCGCCGCCGAGCAACCACCTGGTCTGGGCGATCCTGACGACGATCTTCTGCTGCCTGCCGGCCGGCGTCGTGGCGATCATCTTCGCCGCGCAGGTCAACTCCAAGTGGGCGACCGGCGACTACGCCGGTGCCATGAGCTCGGCCAACAACGCCAAGATCTGGTCCATCGTGTCCGCGGTGGGCGGCCTGCTGATCGCGGCCATCTACATCGTGCTCCTCGTGGCCGGGGTGATGAGCGCCGACAACAGCCCTTCCACCTACTGATGGTCGCCGCGCCCCGCACGGGTCCGGTGCGCCGGATCTGGCGGCCGGCCGGCGTGCTGGGGCTGGCGGCCGGGGTCGTCGTCTTCGTGTCGCTGGTCGATCCCAACGAGGGCGGGCACTATCCGACGTGCCCGTTCCTCTGGGCGACCGGTTACCAGTGCCCGGGCTGCGGGACGCTGCGCGTCCTGCACGCGCTCGGGCACGGCCGGCTCGGCGAGGCGCTCGGCCTCAACGTGATGACGGTGGCGATGGTGCCCGTGCTGGCCTTCTTCTGGGGCCGGTGGGCGCTCGCGTCCTGGCAGGGGCGGCCGACGCGCACCAAGGCCGGTGATCCGCGGCTGATCTGGCTGCTGTTCGCCGCCGTGATGGTGTTCTGGCTGGTGCGGAACCTGCCGTTCGGGCACGTGCTGGCGGCGTGAGGCGATAGCGGGACGAGCGGGGGCGCCGGTCCTTCGGGACGGGCGCCCCTTCGCGTGCCCGGACGCCGCCGGGGTCAGGGATCGGTGCGGTCGCGCAGCCAGGCGAGGGCGATCTCGCCCTGGGCGGCCTGGAACGCCCGGACGGTCGGTGCTCCGGGCGGCGGCGGGAGGCGGCTCGACCAGATCAGGTGCCCGGCCAGGGCGGACAGGACCGCCGTCACCGCCTCCTCGTCGGCGCCCGCGGACAGCGGGTGCGCCGCGAACAGCTCGGCGGGCGGCGGGCCGCCCTGCAGCCGCACGCCCGGCAGCATCGCCAGCAGGTCGAACCAGGGCACCGTGCGGCACGCCCGGGGCCAGTCCGCGAAGACCACCCGGTCGCCGGTGAGCAGCAGGTTGTCGGCGCGGACGTCGGCGTGCGCGAGGGTGTCGCCCGCGGCCGCCTCCGCCCAGGACGGCTCGCGCTCGGCGAGATCGTCCAGGTGCGCGGCGAGCCAGGGGTCGAGATCGGCTCGGTCGCCCTCGGCCAGGCGCCGCCAGCCCTGGAACTCCTCGCCGAGCCGTTCGGCGGCGGTCGGGACGGCGGCGGGCGCGGGCGTCAGCTCGGCGGCGAGGACGGTGAGGGCGGCGAGGACGCGGTCCAGCTCGGCCGGTGCCCACGGCTGGTGCGGCGGGCGTCCGTCCACGTCCTCGAACAGCAGCGTCACCCAGCCGCCGAGGTCGATCGAGCCGAGGAAGACCGGGACGGGCGCGGTGGCCGGGAGCCGGCCGGCGATGCGGGCCTCGGTGCGGTGCAGCCGGGGCCCGGCGGGGTCCAGGTCGCGGCCGGCGGCCTTGACGAAGGCGCGCCTGCCGCCGGCGGTGCGGAGCCGGGCCGCGACGCCCGGGGCGGAGCCGCCGGGCCGGGACACCGCCTCGACCACCCGGCCGCCGAGGAAGACCTCGACCTCGCGGCGCACCATCGCGGGCGCCGCCCACCAGCTCATCCGCGTGCCCGTCAGGGTGCCATCCTGGATGTCCGCCACCCTGCCAGTCTGACAAGCCCGACCGGCTTTACGATGTAGATTTTTTAGCGCCGCCGGGCCCGGGTACGGGCGCGGCATGAGCAGAACGCTGTGGAAGACCTCGCTCGCGGTGACCGGGGCCGCCGCCCTCGGCTCGGTCTCGGCGGGGCCGGGATCGACGTGGTACGAGCGGCTGGACAAGCCGTCCTGGCAGCCGCCCCCCGCCGCCTTCCCGCTGGTGTGGACGCCGCTGTACGGCCTGATCGCCTACGCGGGCGCCCGCGCGCTCGACCGGGCGGGCGACGGTGCCGAGCGCGGCCGGGTGCGCCGCGCGCTCGCCGCCGACCTCGTGCTGAACGCGGCGTGGACGCCGCTGTTCTTCGCCGCGCGGAAGCCCAGGGCCGCGCTCGCCGAGATCGCGGTGCTGAACGCGGCGAACGCGGTGCTGGTGCGGCGCGCCTGGCGCGCCGACCGCGCGGCCGGCGCGCTGCTGCTGCCCTACGCGGGCTGGACGGCGTTCGCGACGGCGCTGAACGCCGCCATCGTGCGGCGCAACCCGTGAGGTGACGGCGCCGTCCGCGCGGACGGCGGGACGTCAGGTCACCGGGACGATCTCGGCGCGCAGGAGGACGCCGTCCTCGATGTCGAGCAGGCCGATCGTGCCGTGGGGCTGGCGGCGGCGGTCGGTGGGCGAGCCGGGGTTGAAGACGCGGACGCCGTCGCCGGTCTCGTCGAGCGGGATGTGCGAGTGGCCGAAGACGACGAGGGCGGCGCCGGGGAAGCGGCGCCGCATGCGGGCGGTGCGGCCGCGCGCCTGCCCGCTGTCGTGGATCATCGCGACGGGCAGGCCGGCCAGGTCGAGCTCGAGGGTCTCGGGCGCGCCCCAGGCGGCGACGTCCGGGCCGTCGTTGTTGCCGAGGACGGCGTGCACGGGCGCGTGGGCGGCCAGCTCGTCGAGCACGCCGGGGACGCACACGTCGCCGGCGTGCAGGATCGCGTCGGCGCCGCGCAGGTGCTCGGCGACGCGCGGCGGGCACCCCTTCCAGCGGCGCGGCGCGTGGGTGTCGGACAGCACCACGACTCTCATCGGCCCATTGTCGCGCGCCCGCCGGTGCGCGCGGTGGCCGGGGGATTCTTGGGCGGGCGATGGCTTTACCGCAGCGCCGCCCGGGCGATCATCCCTGCGGCACGTCCGACCAGCCGTCCGAAGGAGACAGCGCGCATGGCCGAGTTCCTGACCGATCTGACCACGCTGCGCGAGCGCGCCCGCCAGGAGATCGACAAGGGGCCGATCACCGCGGCCTACGGCGCCGACCTGGAGCGGGTGATCCAGGTCTGCAACGAGGCGCTCGCGACGGAGATCGTCTGCGTGCTGCGCTACAAGCGGCACTACTACACCGCGACCGGCATCCACTCCGAGGCGGTCGTCGGGGAGTTCGCCGAGCACGCCAAGGACGAGCAGGAGCACGCCGACAAGCTCGCGGTGCGCATCACCCAGCTCGGCGGGGAGCCCGACTTCGATCCCGAGATCCTGGCGGGGCGGGCGCACACCGCCTACGACGCGAGCACCGACCTGGTCGAGATGATCAAGGAGGACCTGGTCGCCGAGCGCGTCGCGATCGCCTCCTACACCGAGATCGTGCAGTGGCTCGGGGACAAGGACCCGACCACCCGCCGCGTCTTCGAGGAGCTGCTCGCCGACGAGGAGGACCACGCCGACGACCTGCGCGGCCTCCTGGAGCGCCTCCCCAAGGACCTCGCCGCGCAGGACCGCTAGACCGGGCCCGGCCCCGCCGCGGCGGGGCCGGAAAACCCGTGGCCCGTGCGGGGGACGCGCTCCTACCGTTGCCGCATGGGCACGCACCTCCCCTCCTGGGCGCGGGGCGCCACGCGCGTCGCCGTCCTCACCGGCGCCGGCATCTCCACCGACTCGGGGATCCCCGACTACCGCGGCCCCGAGGGCATCTGGACCAAGGACCCCTCGCTGGCCGGGCTGTTCACCCGCAAGCACTTCCTGAACGACGCGGACGGGCGGCGCCGCTTCTGGCGCGCGTTCGCCGAGCTGCGCGCCGCCGGGGACGTGCGGCCGAACGCCGCGCACGTCGCGCTCGCCGAGCTGGAGGCCGCCGGGGTCGCCGTCCGCGTCCTCACCCAGAACGTCGACGGCCTGCACCAGAAGGCCGGTTCGACGGCACGCAAGGTGCTGGAGCTGCACGGCAACATGGAGTCGGCCGAGTGCACGCACTGCCACGCCATCGTCCCGATCGGCGACGTCATCGGGCAGGACGATCCGGCGTGCGGCGCGTGCGGGGGCGTCGTCCAGCCGTCGATCGTGATGTTCGGGCAGTTCCTGGACCGGGCCGTGCTCGGGCAGGCGGCCGCGATCGCGCAGGCGAGCCGGCTGATGCTGGCCGTCGGCAGCTCGCTGTCGGTGGAGCCGGCGGCGGGGCTGTGCGGGCTGGCGGTCCGGGCGGGCGTGCCGCTGGTCGTCGTCAACCGCGATCCGACGCCCTACGACGACCTGGCGGACGAGGTCGTCCGCGAGCCGATCGGGACGGCGCTGCCGCGCATCTGCGGCTTGCTGCGGGAGCGGCTCGGGCGGGGTTGACGGCCGCCCGCGGCCGCATCAAGATCGCCGTGACTCCGGCGGAGGGCGAGGCGATGACGACGGTGGGCGCGGCGCGGGCCGAGGACGTTCCCGAGCTGGCGGGCGTCCTCGCCCGCGCCTTCCACGACGATCCGGTGTGGGCGTGGATCCTGCCCGACGAGGGCACCCGCGGGCGGCGCCTCGCGGCGGTGTTCGCGATCCTGCTGGAGCACGTCCACCTGCCGCACGGGGCGACCGAGGCGGCGGGACGCGGCGGCGGCGCCGAGGCGTGCGCGCTGTGGGATCCGCCCGGCGCGTGGAAGGTGCCGTTCGGCACGCAGTTCCGGCACGCCGTGCCGCTGCTGCGCGGCCTCGGGACGCGGCTGCCGGCGGCGCTGCGCGCCCTCGGCGCCATCGAGGCCGAGCACCCCGCCGAGCCGCACTGGTTCCTCGCGCTGCTCGGCACCGACCCGCCCGCGCAGGGGCATGGCCTCGGCGGCGCCCTGCTGCGCTCGCGGCTGGAGCGCTGCGACGCCGACGGGACGCCCGCCTACCTGGAGTCGTCCAAGCCCGACAACGTGCCCTACTACGAGCGGTTCGGGTTCCGGGTGACGCGGGAGCTGCCGCTGCCGGGCAAGGGGGCGCCGCCCGTCTGGCTGATGTGGCGCGCGCCGCACGCGGGCTGACCGGCCGCGCCGTCCCGCCCGCGCTCAGCTCCCGCCCGCGGCCAGGCGCTGGGCGCGGGCCTGCACGGCCGCCACGTAGCGCAGGGTGAACGCGATCGGCAGCACGAACCCGGCGACCTGCACCGCGACCGCGGCGGCCGAGTGCCCCTGGCCGGCGTGCGCCAGGGCCGCGAGGATCGCGGCGGTGACGGCGAACGCCGCCGTCCACACGGCGGTGAGGACGACGTTGGTGCGCACGAACAGCGGCTGGTCCCAGAACTCGCGCGGCGTGCTCCGCTTGGCGATGCCGAGGGTGAAGGGCCGCCGCGCCGCGAGCGAGGCGCCGGCGATCACCGCGAGGACGCCCGAGGACAGGGCGGGCGAGTAGGGGTGCACCGGCGAGTGCGGGTCGGCGAACGCGATCGCCGCCAGCACCGCGAAGAACGCCGCCGAGCCGATCTCGATGACCAGCGCGTCGGGGCCGGCGCCCGCCGCGCGCTGCCGGACGATCACCCCGAGGGCGACGGCGAGCCCGGCGAGGGCGGCCCACTGCCACTGCCCGGACGGCAGCACCGCGTAGACGATCCAGGGCAGGAAGGTGAGCACGTAGTTCATGGGCGCGATCCGTTCGATATTCCTTAAGTGACATGTCGAACTTAGAATGAAGAGCACCGACATGTCAATACTGGAAGGTCGCGGCCGGCGGCGGAACCTCCGTCCCGTTACGAACCGGGGCGAACAGGTCGCTCACGGTAGATGAACATTGGTGTTCGATTGGGCTAGGGTGCCCCCGTGACCGACTACACCGCGGCCCTCGCCGGCCGGCGCGTCCTCATCACCGGTGCCGCGCGCGGCATCGGCGCCGCGCTCGCGCGGCGGCTGCACGCCCGCGGGGCGCGCGTCGCGCTCGCCGGGCTGGAGCCCGGCCCGCTCGCCGAGGTCGCCCGCGACTGCGGGGACGCGCCCTGGCGCGAGTGCGACGTCCGCGACCTGGCGCAGGTCGAGGCCGCGGTCGCCCACGCCGTCGAGGCCCTCGGCGGCCTGGACGTCGTCGTCGCCAACGCCGGCACCGCCGGGCAGATGCCCATCGTCGGCGGCGACCCCGCGGTCCTGGAGGACACCCTGCGGGTCAACGTGCTCGGCGTCTTCCACACGCTGCGCGCCGCCGGCCCGCACATCAGCCACCCGCGCGGGTACGCCCTGGTGGTGTCGTCGCTGGCGGCGGCGGTCAAGCTGCCGCTGCTCGGCGCCTACAGCGCCTCCAAGGCCGCCGCCGAGGCGCTCGGCGACACCCTGGCGCTGGAGCTGCGGCCGTCGGGCGCCAAGGCCGGCGTCGCCTACTTCGCCGAGCTCGACACCGACATGACGACGCGCGGGTTCGCCACCCGCGCCACCGAGCGGCTGGCCGGGAAGGGCTCGCTCGCGGGCCGCCTCACCCGCGTCGCGCCGCTGGAGGCGGGCATCGGCGCCCTCGAACGCGGCATCGCGCTCCGCTCGCGGCGCGTCGTCGCGCCCCGCTGGGTGCGCGCGGTGCTGCCGGTCCGGATGCTCGCCCAGCCCGTCGTGGCGAGCGCGCTGAGCCGCCGCCGCCTCGCCGACGCGCTGGAGATCGCCCGCACCGAGGCCATCGAGCTCACCACCCCGCAGCCGCCCACCGCGCACGCGAGCGAGTCCGCCGGCGAGGCCGCCGGGTGAGCGGGCCGCGCGTCGCGCCGGGCGGCCGCCGCGAGATCGGGACGGCCAACTGGCTGGCCTGCCAGGCGTCGGGCCTCGTCGCCGGGACGAACCCGCCGAACCTGTTCGCCACCCTCGCCCGCCAGCGCGGCCTGTTCCGCGGCTGGATGTGGTTCGCCGGGCGGCTCATGCCCGGCGGGCGGCTGCCGCGCCGCGAGAGCGAGCTGCTCATCCTGCGCGTCGCGCACCTGCGCGACTGCGCCTACGAGTTCGACCACCACGTCCGCCTCGGCCGCCGCGCCGGCGTCACCGCCGCCGACGTGGAGCGGCTGCGGCGCGGGCCGGGCGCCGCCGGCTGGAGCGCCCGCGAGCGCGCGCTGCTCGCCGCCGCCGACTCCCTGCACGAGCACCGCGACCTGGACGACGCGACGTGGACGGAGCTGCGCGCCCACCTCACGCCGTCCCAGTGCGTCGAGCTCTGCATGCTCGTCGGCCACTACGAGATGCTCGCCACCGTCATCACCGCGCTCCGCGTCCAGCCCGACGTGCCGCGCCGCTAGACCGCGCCCGGCCCGCTACTCCCCGCCACCCGCAGCATCCGGGCGGCGTCCTCGGGCAGCACGTCGTTGATGAACGCGCCCGCGCCGGACTCGCTCGCCGCCAGGTACTTCAGCTTGTCGGCGGCGCGGCGCGGGGTGAAAACCCGCATCGACAGGTGCGCGAGACCGGCGTCGCCGCCGACCGGCGCCTGGTCCAGGTGCGCCATGTAGGGGGCGGGCCGTTCGAACAGGCCCTCGAAGCGGCGCAGCACGTCCCGGTACAGCGCCATCAGCTCCGCCTGCTCGTCCTCGGCGAGGTCGGGCAGCGACGCCGCGTGCCGCAGCGGGTGGATGTGCACCTCGAAGGGCCAGCGCGCCGCCTCGGGCACGAACGCCACGAACCGGCCGGTCTCGGCGACGACCCGGCCGCCCGCCCGCTCGGCCGCCACCACCGCGCACGGCAGGCAACCGCCCCGCTCCTCGCGGTAGCGGCGGGCGACCTCGGCGGCGCGCGCCACCCGCGACGGGACGAACGGGTAGGCGTAGATCTGCCCGTGCGGGTGCTGGAGCGTCGCGCCGATCTCGTCGCCGCGGTTCTCGAACACGAACACGTACCGCACGCCCGGCAGCCGCGACAGCTCGCGGGTGCGGTGCGTCCAGGCGCGCGCGACGGTGGCGAGCCGCCGGTCGGGCAGCGCCGAGAACGACGAGCCGTGCTCGTCGGTGAAGCACACCACCTCGCAGCGGCCGCCCGCGGGCGGGCCGCCGAGCGAGGGGTAGCGGTTCTCGAACGTCACGACGTGGTAGCCCGGCGCGGGGATCTCGGTGCGGCGCCCGCCCGCCGACGGGCAGAGCGGGCAGGCGTCGGCGGCCGGCAGGTTCGTGCGGTGCTGGCGGTGCGCGGCGACGATGACCCACTCGTCCAGCAGCGGGTCCAGGCGCAGCTGCGAGGACGGGGCGAACGGCGGCAGGTCGCGCCGGTCGCGGGCGGACCGGTCGTGGCCGGGCCCGTCGTCGAAGTAGATCAGCTCCCGGCCGTCGGCCAGCCGCACCGCCCGCTGCGCGTCCCCGTCCAGGGTCCCGTCCTCTCTCGTGTCGACCGTCACGACAGCCTCTGCACCCGGCTCAGGTACCGCTGGACGACCACGACCACGGCGAGGAACGCGCCGCTCACCACCTGCTGGTAGGCCGAGGTCAGGCTGCCGATCTGGTTGATGACGTTCTGGATCACCCCGAGCAGCAGCACGCCCGCCAGGGTGCCCGACAGCGCGCCCGCGCCGCCGGTGAGCAGCGTCCCGCCGATGACGACGGCGGCGATGACGTCCAGCTCCATGCCGGTGCCGAGGATGGTGACGCCCGACGACAGCCGGGCCGCGTTCAGCGCGCCCGCGAGGCCCGCGAGCAGCCCGGTCAGCACGTAGACCGCGGCGGTGACGCGCGCCACCGGCACGCCCATCAGGCGCGCCGAGTCGGCGGCGCCGCCGAGCGCGAACACGTACTGGCCGAACCGGGCGCGGCGGAGCAGCAGCCCGCCGAGCGCGAACAGCGCGAGGGCGGCGTACACCGGGTACGCCAGGCCGAGCAGCGTGCCCTGCCCGAGGCGGGCGAACGCCGCGCTCTTCACCAGGTAGGTGTCGGCGCCCTCGTCGGAGATCGCCAGCATGAGGCCGCGGGCGCCGAGCAGCCCGGCGAGGGTGACGATGAACGGCGCCATGCCGGTCCGCGCGATGATCGTCCCTTGGACGAGCCCGAAGGTGCCGCACACCGCGAGCGGCAGCAGCAGGGCGGGGACCCACCCGTACTGGGACGCCCACGCGGCGAGGACGCCGCCGAGCGCGAACTGCGAGCCGACCGACAGGTCGATGCCGCCGGTGATGATGACGAACGTCATGCCGACGGCGATCATCGCGGTGAAGGACGCGGCGACGGCCAGGTTGGCGAGGTTCGCGCCCCCGGCGAAGTCGGGGAAGGCGACCGCCGACACGGCGCCGACGAGCACCAGCACGATCAGCGCGCCGTGCTGCTGGAGGAGGTGCCCGGCGCGCTCGGCGCGCGCCCGGCCGCCGGCCGCGGCGGCGTCCGCCGCGGGCGGGACGGTGGTGGCCGAGGTCATCGCGTCACCCGCTGCCTCGCCGCGTACACGGCGCCGAGAATGATGACGGCCTGCACCATCTGCGTCCAGGACGAGGGCAGGTCGTGCTTGGTCAGGGTCGAGGTGAGCAGCTGCATCAGCAGCGCCCCCATGACGGTGCCGGCGACGCGGACCCGGCCGCCGGTCAGCGGGGTGCCGCCGACGACGACCGCGGTGATCGCCGACAGCTCCATGAGCAGCCCGAGCGACGTCGGGTCGGCGGCCTGGATGCGGGCGGTGGACAGCACCCCGGCGAGCGCGGCGAGCACGCCCGACACGACGTAGACGAGCACCAGCACCCGCTTCACCGGCAGGCCGGACAGCTCGCCCGCCCGGCGGTTCCCGCCGATCGCGACGAGCCGCCGCCCGAACGTCGTGCGGCGCATCGCGAACCCGACCGCGACGGTGACGGCGGCCGCGACCAGCACCACGTAGGGGACGCCGCCGACCGAGCCGCCGCCGAGCTCCAGCAGGCCGGGGTCGCGGAACTCCTTCAGCTGCGGGACGAGCACGTTGGCGAGGCCGCGCAGCCCGACGAGCAGCGCCAGCGTCGCCACGATCGGCTGCACGCCGAGGAAGGCGACCATGGCGCCGCCGACCGCGCCCGACGCCGCGCCCCCCAGCAGCGCCACGAGCAGCGCGGGGACCAGGCCGTACCCGAGGTAGAGGGTCAGCATCGCCGCCGACAGCGACATCACCGACCCGACCGACAGGTCCACGCCCTCGGTGCCGATGACGAGCGCCATGCCGAGCGAGACGATGACGATCGGCGCGACCTGGACGAGCTGGGTGCGGAAGTTGCCGGCCTCCAGGTAGTGCGGCGTGAACACCGCGTTGAACACCAGCAGCAGGGCCACCGAGGCGTAGACGCCGTAGTCCTGCAGCCACGACAGCGCGCGGGAACGGTCCCATCCGGTCCGCGCGGGCGCCGCCGGGGCCGCCTTCACGTCGGCCATGTCAGTCCTCCCCTTCGGCGGCGATCGCGGCGAGGACGCCGTGCTCGGTGACCTCGCCGCCGGACAGCTCGGCGGCGACGGCGCCGTCGCGCAGCACCAGGACGCGGTCGGAGCCTTCCACGAGCTCCTCCAGGTCGGAGGAGATGAGCAGGACGCCGAGGCCCTCCCCGGCGAGCTCCTCGATGAGCGCCTGCACCTCGGCCTTGGCGCCGACGTCGATGCCGCGCGTCGGCTCGTCCAGCAGCAGCACCTTCGGGCCGGTGGCGAGCCAGCGGGCGAGCAGCACCTTCTGCTGGTTGCCGCCCGACAGCTCGCCGGCCGGCTGGTGCACCGAGGACGCCTTGATGCGCAGCCGCTTCATGAAGACGTCCACGACGCGGTCGATGCGCGCGTCCGACACGAGGCCGGCGCGGGAGAGGGCGGGCAGCGCGGCGAGCGCGATGTTCTCGCGGATCGACAGCGCCGGGACGATGCCCTCGGCCTTGCGGTCCTCGGGCAGCAGCGCGACGCCGGCGCGGGTCGTGCTCGCCGCCGTCGGGCGGCGCAGCGCGCGGCCGGCGACGGCGACGGTCCCGGCGTCCAGCGGCAGCGCCCCGGCGATCGCCTTGGCGGTCTCGGTGCGGCCCGACCCGAGCAGGCCGCCGAGGCCGACGACCTCGCCGGGCCGCACCGTCACCGACACGTCGGCGATGCGGTGCCGGACGGTGAGGCCGCGCGCCTCCAGCACCGGCGTGTCCGCGGCGCGCCCGTGGTCGCCGGAACCGTGCTCGCCGGAGAAGCGGGTGAGCCCTTCGGCGCGGACCTCGGCCATGTCGCGGCCGAGCATCAGCGACACCAGGCGGAGCCGGTCCAGGTCCGCGAGCGGGCCGGTGTGCACGAGGCGGCCGTCGCGCAGGACGGTGACGCTCTCGCAGACGCGGAACAGCTCGTCCATGCGGTGGCTGACGTAGACGACGGCGATGCCCTGCTCCAGCAGGCCGCCGATGACGCCGAACAGGGTGTCGACCTCGCGCGGCTCCAGGGAGCTGGTCGGCTCGTCCATGACGACGACGCGGGCGTCCACCGACACCGCGCGGGCGAGCGCGACCATCTGCTGGGTGCCGACGCCGAACGAGCGGAGCGGGCGGCGCACGTCCACCTCCACCCCGTAGGGGCGCAGCAGCTCCTCGGCGCGGCGGTGCAGCGCGCGCACGTCGATGAGGCCGAGCCGGGTGCGCGGCTCGCGGCCGAGCAGCAGGTTGCGGGCGACGCTCATCAGCGGGACGAGGCCGATCTCCTGGTGGATGGCCTGCACGCCGGCGCGCTGGGCGTCGACCGGCGAGCCGAACGCGGCCGGCGCGCCGGCGACGCGCAGCTCGCCGGCGTCGGGCCGGTACACGCCGGTCAGCACTTTCAGCAGGGTCGACTTGCCGGCGCCGTTCTCGCCGACGAGGGCGTGCGCCTGCCCGGCGCGCAGCTCGAACGACACCCCGTCGAGCGCGAGGACGCCGGGGAAGCGCTTGACGATGCCGGTGGCTTGAATCAGCGGGGGGTCGGGGGGTGGTGCGGCCACGGGCCTCTCTCCAGGGAACTCCGGCGGGCGGCGCGCCGGCGGGGGCGCGCCGCCCGCGGCGGTCAGTACGCGTAGTCCAGGGCCTGCTTGGCGTTGGAGGAGTCGTACTCGCGGTCGCTGATGGTGACCTTCTCGGGGATCGGCTCGCCGTTCAGGAACTTGGTGAGCGTCTGGAAGGCCAGCGGCCCGAACCGGGGGTTGGACTCGATGACGGCGGAGATCCAGCCGTCGACGATGCCCTGGACGGCGGCGTGCGTGCCGTCCACCGACACGATCTTGACCTCGCCGGGCTTCTTGCCGGCGCCCTTCAGCGCGGTGACGGCGCCGAGCGCCATCTCGTCGTTCTCGGCGTAGATGGCGTCGATGTCGGGGTGGGACTGGACGAGCTGCTCGGTGACCGACTGGCCCTTCTCGCGGGTGAACTCGCCGGTCTGCTCGAAGGTGACCTGGATGCCGGGCGCCTTGGCCTTGATCTCGTCCTTGAAGCCCTGGGTGCGCTCGGTGGTGACGTTGTTGCCGGCGGCGCCGAGCAGGATCGCGACCTTGCCCTTGCCGCCGAGCGCCTTGGCCATCTGGTCGGCGGCGCGGCGCCCCTGGGCGACGAAGTCCGACCCGATGAAGGTCAGGTAGTCCTTGCAGGGCGTGGCGTTGATCTTGCGGTCGACGGTGATGATCGGGATCTTCTTGGCGGCGGCCTGGGCGAGCACCGGCTGCCAGCCGTCGGAGTTCAGCGGCGCGATGACCAGGGCCTGCGCGCCCTGCGCGATGAGCTGCTGCACGTCGGAGATCTGCTTGCCGAACTGGGACTGGGCGTTGGTGGCGCGCAGCCCCGAGACGCCGGTCTTCTTCGCCTCGTCCTTGATCGAGCCGGTCTCGGCGATGCGGAACGGGTTGGCCTCCTTCTCCGACTGGGAGAAGCCGACGACCCCGGACTTCGGGTCGAACTTCTTGCCGCCGAACTTGTCCAGCGTGCAGGTCGCGCCGGCGGCGGCGGTCGCGGTGACCTGCTGCTGGGCCTGGCTGTTCTGCGGGGAGGCGGTGCCCTTGTCGTCGTCCTCGGACTTGGCGCACCCGCTGACGGCGAGGGCGAGCGCGGAGGAGACGGCGAGGACGGTCTTCAGGCGAGCGCCTGGCCTGGCGAGGTCGAGCATGCCCGAGGTCCTTTCACGAGCGGGGGTGGTGCCCGCCATTCAGGCACCCGCGATCAGTTTCTGTCAATCCCGATCAGATAACGACATCCGGCGGAAGGCGAACGGCCTGGAAGGGACACCGGACGCGCGCGCGGCGGGGTGGTGACAGAGTTTGATCGTTCCTGCCAGACTCGTCCGGCCGGAGCCGCCCCGCCCGAAAGGGATCCACCCCCATGCCGCTCGCCGATCCGCTCGCCGACCGTTTCGCCGCCGTCCACGGGCGGCCGCCCGACTGCGTGTGGCGCGCCCCGGGCCGGGTCAACCTCATCGGCGAGCACACCGACCACAACCAGGGCTGGGTGCTGCCGTTCGCGATCGACCTCGGCGTCACGGTCGCCGCCGCGCGCCGCGGCGACCGCGTCCTCACGCTGCGGTCGCGGCAGGCCGACGGCGCCTGGACGATCCCGCTGGACGCGCTGCGGCCGGGCGCCGTCGACGGCTGGGCCGCCTACCCGGCGGGCGTCGCCTGGGCGCTCGGCGGCGTCCGGGAGCCAGGCGGCGCGGACCTGCTGGTGGACGCCGACCTGCCGCAGGGCGCGGGCCTGTCGTCGTCGGCGGCGCTGGAGTGCGCGACGGCGCTCGCGCTCGCCGAGCTGTACGCGCCGGACGCCTCGCGCGCCGAGCTCGCGCGGATCGCCCGCCGCGCCGAGAACGACTTCGTCGGCGTGCCCTGCGGGATCATGGACCAGACGGCGTCGCTGCTCGCCGCGCCCGGCCACGCCGTCCTGCTGGACTGCCGCACCGGCGACGTCGAGCAGGTGCCGCTGCCGTTCACCGGGCTCGCCGCGCTGGTCGTCGACACCCGCGCCGCGCACGCCCTGGCGGGCGGCGACTACGCCACCCGCCGCGCCGAGTGCGAGCGCGCCGCCGCCGCGCTCGGCGTCGCGTCGCTGCGCGAGGCCGACGAGGCGGGCGTCGCGGCGCTCGCCGACCCGCTGCTGCGGCGCCGCGCCCGGCACGTGGTGACCGAGAACGCGCGCGTGCACGAGGCCGTCGCGGCGCTGCGCTCCTCCCCCGCGCCCGGACCCGTCCTCGGCCCGCTGCTCACCGCCTCGCACGCCTCGCTGCGCGACGACTTCGCGGTGTCGTGGCCCGAGGCGGACGCGGTGGTCGAGGCCGCGCTCGGTGCGGGCGCGCACGGGGCGCGCATGGTCGGCGGCGGCTTCGGCGGGTCGGTGCTGGTGCTCGCCGATGAGCCGGACGCCGCCGCGGTGACCGCCGCCGTCCGGGACGCGCTCGCCGGCCGCGACCCGCACGTCCACCGCGTCGCGCCGGCCGCCGGGGCGCGGCGCCTCTAAGGGCCGCGCCGGCCGGCGATGCGGACCCGGACGCCGAGCGCCTCCAGGGCGGCGAGCTCGTCCTTCGGCGCGGCGGCGTCGGTGACCAGGTGGGCGATCCGGTCGGCGGGCACCGTCTGCACCATCGTGTCCACACCGATCTTGGTGTGGTCGACCAGCGCGACGACCTCCTCGGCGGCGTGCACGAGCGCCCGGTCCACGCCCGCGACCAGCATGTTGGGGGTGGACAGGCCCCGCTCGGCGGTGAGGCCGTTGCCGGAGATGAACGCCAGCCGCACCCGCAGGCTCGCGAGCGTCTGCTCGGCGGCGCCGCCGACCAGGGCGTGGATGGAGCCGCGGAGCGAGCCGCCGGTCACCACGACCTCCACGCCCGGCGACTCGGCGAGCACCTGCGCGACGAGCAGCGAGTTGGTGACGACGGTGAGCGCGCGGAACCCCACCAGCTCGCGCGCCAGCTCGCGGGTGGTGGTGCCGGCGCCGATGACGACGGCGTCGCCCTCCTCCAGCAGCTCGGCGGCGGCCCGCGCGATCGCGGCCTTCTCGGCGGCGGCGACCTGCGCCTTCTGCTGGTACGTCGGCTCCCACGACAGGCCGCCGAGCGCCATCGCGCCGCCGTGCCGCCGGTCGAGCAGCCCCTCGGCCTCCAGCGCGCGGATGTCGCGGCGCACGGTGACCTCCGACGCCTGCACCGCGGTCGCGAGGTCGCGGAGCGACACCGCGCCGTTGGCGCGCACCAGCTCCAGCAACCGCTGGCGCCGCTCGGCGGCGAATCCGGGACGACGGGTCATGCGAGCGCTTCCGGCCTCTGCGACGACGGGTGGGCAACGGTCAGGAACACGGGAACACGCTCGATGATGCCAGACCGCGCCCGCGCGAGGCCCCGCGGCGCCGCTGGTGCGGGCCGTCCCGGGCTGCCACAATCGGGCGACGCCCACCGGCGACGCCCCCCGGCCCGAGGACACGCCCTTCATGACCGAGATCGACCCCACGCAGTACCGCACGGCCGTCCACATGGCCGCCCAGCTCCGCGACAACCCCAGCACCGACGGTGACCGGGCGCTGCAGCTGAACGTCGTCCTCCGCACCCTCGCCGAGCACCCGCCGCCCGCGGTCGAGGGCGCCGAGTGCCCGAACCCCGACGACGACGAGACCTGGCCCTGCTCGGCGGTGCAGTCGGCGATGACCGACCTGGAGGCCGACGCGGTCGGCTGACGCCCGCGCGCCCGGTGGTAGCGTCGCGGCCCATGACCGACGCGACCGAGCGGGTGCTCTACCTCGTCTGCTGCGGCTCGCCGCTCGCCGCGCACGCCCCCGACATGGTCGCGCTCGCCCGTGCGCGGGGCTGGACGGTGTGCGTCCTCACCACCGCCTACGGCCGCCGGTTCGTGGACGTCGAGCGGCTGGAGGAGCTGACCGGGTACCCGGTCCGCAGCGACTACAAGCAGCCCGGCGAGCCCGACGTCCTGCCCCCGCCGACGGCGCTCGCCGTCGCGCCCGCCACCGTCAACACCGTCAACAAGTGGGCGGCGGGCCTCTGCGACGGCGTCGCCCTCGGCTACCTCGTCGAGGCGTACGGGCTCGGCCTGCCGATCGTCGCCGCGCCCTACAGCAACCGCGCCCACATGGCGCACCCGGCGTTCCAGGAGAGCCTGGAGCGGCTGCGGTCGTGGGGCGTCACGGTGCTGACCGCCGACGACCTCGGCCCGGCGCGCCCGCAGGACTTCCCCTGGCAGCGCCTCCTGGACGCCCTTTCCTGATCCTTTCCCGAACGGTTCCCGAAAAGGGCGGCCGGATACGGACACCCCTCCTTTGAACGGCTCCCCCGGCCCGTCCCGTGATGAGGGTGACGGAGGACGGGGGTCCGATGGAAAAGGAGTGCCGCGCCGGCTGACGCGGCGCGCACCGGCGGCGGGACCTGGGGGTTCTCAGCACCGTCAGCACACGGTGTCGGGGGGTTCCAATGCGCCGGGCGTGCTTTTTCGCATGCGCACGTTCCACGCGGGAAATCCTTTCAGACGCCCTTTCGTGTTCGGAGACGCACGAGGCCGGAAAGGGGCCGAAATGAGCGAAGGACCGAGGAGCGGAGCGCCACGGGGGCGAGGAGCCGTCCGGCTCCGCTTCACCTACGAGGGGCGGCGGCCGCGGCTGCTGTCGGCGGACCGCGTCGACATGCCCGCCCCGCCGACCGACGAGCTCGACGGGTACGAGGGGCGGCGCGGCTTCTGGGTCGAGGTCCGCGACCCGGGCGGGCGGACCCTGCACCGCCGGGTCATGGCCGACCCGATGGACCCGACCGTCGAGGTGTTCTCGGCGGCGCCCGAGGCGACGCTGCGGCGCGTCCGGGCGGGCCGACCGCGCGGCGCGTTCACCGTCGTGGTGCCCGACCTGGACGGCGCCGACCACCTGGCGCTGATGGGCGCCCCGGAGGGGCTGGACGGGCTGCGCACCGCCGGGGCGTCCGCCGAGCTCGCGCGCTTCCCGCTCGGCGGCGGGCGGGAGGCGTCGTGACCGCCGACGAGTACGAGTCCCTCCAGGACCGCGGCGCCGGGACCGGCCACGACCGCTGGACGGTCAGCGTCGACTACGACCTCGATGCCGGCAAGGCCAACGGCGTCGCGATCCGCGTCGCGCTCGTCGAGTAGCCGCCCGCCGGGCCGGTGCTACCGGTCCGGCTCCGCGGCGGCCAGCGCGGCGCGGCAGCGGTTGAGGAAGGCGCGGAAGGTGTCGCGCTCGTGGGCGGTGAAGCCCGCGAGCATGGCGTCCTCCAGGGCGCGGACCGGGCCGGCGTACTCGGCGAGCAGGTCGCGGCCGGCGCGGGTCAGGCAGATGAGGTGGCGGCGCCGGTTCGCCGGGTCGGGCGCCTTCGCGACCAGGTGCCGGCGCTCCAGCGCGCCGACGAGGTCGGCCATCGACTGGGGCGTGACGAAGGAGTTGCGGGCGAGCTCGGCTCCGCTCATCCCGTCCCGCCGCTCCAGCACGGTGAGCGCGGTGTACTGCAGCGCGGTGATGCCGGCGGGCCGCACCAGCTCGTCCAGGCGCGCCCGCGTGGCGAGCTCGACCTGCTTGACCGAGTACAGCAGGGACGGCGCCGCCGGGACCATCGCACACTCCAAAAACTCAGGATTCCTGACGGAGAGGATAGCGCAGACCCCCTTGCCAAACGTCGATACCACCCTAATAATCAGGATTCCTGTTATTGGAGGGGGTACGGCATGGGCACGACGACCGTCGAGCGGCACGGCGAGGTGGCGGTGGTCCGCCTCACCCGGGCGGCCAAGCGCAACGCGCTCGACGACGGGACGATCCTGCGGCTGGAGGAGTTCTTCGCCGCGCCGCCGCAGGGCGTGCGCGCGATCGTCCTGGACGCCGAGGGCGAGCACTTCTCGGCCGGGCTCGACCTGTCGGAGCTGACCGAGCGCACCACCGAGGAGGCGCTGGAGCACTCGCTGATGTGGCACCGGGTCTTCGACCGCATCGAGGGCGGCCGCGTCCCGGTCGTCGCGGTGCTGAAGGGCGCCGTCATCGGCGGCGGCCTGGAGCTGGCGGCGGCCGCGCACCTCCGCGTCGCCGAGACGTCGGCGTTCTACGCCCTGCCCGAGGGGCAGCGCGGCCTGTTCGTCGGCGGCGGCGCCTCGGTGCGCGTGCCGCGCCTGGTCGGCGCGCACCGCATGGCCGACATGATGCTGACCGGCCGCGTCCACGACTCCGCCGACGGCCAGGCGATCGGCCTGTCGCACTACCTGGTCGACGACGGCGCGGGCCTCCCCAAGGCGATGGAGCTCGCCGAGCGCATCGCCGCCAACGCCCCGCTCACCAACTTCGCCGTGCTCCAGGCGCTGCCGCGCATCGCCGAGGCCGCCCCCGCGCAGGGCTACCTCATGGAGTCGCTGATGGCGGCGGTCGCCTCCACCAGCACCGACGCCCAGGAGCGCATGCGCGCCTTCCTGGAGCACCGCGCGTCCAAGGTGACGCGGTGACGGCCGGGACGGGCGCCGCGCCGATCTGGACGCCGGCGCCGGACGCGCGCGACACCAGCGAGATCGGCCGCTACCTGCGCTGGCTGGAGGACGAGCGCGGCCTCGCGTTCGACGGCTACCCCGCGCTGTGGGAGTGGTCGGTCACCGACCTGGCCGGGTTCTGGACCTCGATCTGGGACTTCTTCGGCGTCCGGGCGCACACCCCGCCCGAGGAGGCGCTCCGCAGCGCCGCGATGCCGGGCGCCGAATGGTTCCCCGGCGCGACCCTCAACTACGCCGAGCACGCTTTCGGCGGGGACGACGCCGACGTCGCCGTCGTCGCGCGCTCGCAGACGCGCCCGCCGGTCGAGCTGACCTTCGGGGAGCTGCGCGAGCAGGTGGCGCGCGCCCGCGCGGGCCTCGTCCGGCTCGGCGTCGGGCGCGGCGACCGCGTCGCCGCCTACCTGCCGAACATCCCCGAGACGCTCGTGGCGTTCCTGGCGACGGCGAGCCTCGGCGCGGTCTGGGCGTCGTGCGCGCCCGAGTTCGGGCCGCGCAGCGTCGTCGACCGGTTCGCCCAGCTCGAACCGAAGGTGCTGCTCGCCGTCGCCGGCTACCGCTACGGCGAGCGCGACATCGACCGGCGCGGCGAGGTCGCCGCGATCCGCGACGGCCTGCCCGGCACCCCGCACGTCGTGCACGTCCCCTACGGCGCGCACACCCTGTCGGACAGCCTGCCGGACGCGACGTCCTGGGGCGAGCTGCTCGCCGAGCCCGGCCCGCTGGAGTTCGCCGCCGTCCCCTTCGACCACCCGCTGTTCGTGCTGTTCTCCTCGGGCACGACGGGCAAACCGAAGGCGATCGTGCACCGGCACGGCGGGATCCTGCTGGAGCACCTGAAGAACCACGCCCTGAGCTGGGACCTGCGGCCCGGCGACCGGATGCTGTGGTTCTCCACGACCGCGTGGATGCTGTGGAACGCGCTCGTGTCCGCGCTGCTGCTCCGCGCCTCGGTCGTCCTCATCGACGGCGACCCCGCGCACCCCGACCTGCGCGAGCAGTGGCGGCTCGCCGAGGAGACCGGAGCGACGCTGATGGGCGTCAGCCCCGGCTACCTCATGGCGTGCCGGCGCGCGGGCGTCGACCCGGCCCGCGAGTTCGGCCTGGCGCGGCTCCGCCAGCTCGGCTCGGCGGGCAGCCCGCTGCCGCCCGAGGGCTACCGGTGGGTGCTGGAGCGGTTCGGCGACCGCGTCCTGCTGAACGTCGGCAGCGGCGGCACCGACGTGTGCACCGGCCTCCTGCAGGGCGGCCCCCTCCAGCCGGTGCGGGCCGGGGAGATCTCCGGGCCGTGCCTCGGCGTCGCCGCCCGCGCCTTCGACGAGGACGGCGCGCCCGTCGTCGGCGCGCTCGGCGAGCTCGTCGTCACCGCGCCCATGCCGTCGATGCCCACCGGGTTCTGGGGCGACGCCGACGGGTCGCGGTACCGCGGCGCCTACTTCGACCGCTACCCCGGCGTCTGGCGGCACGGCGACTGGGTGCGGTTCGCGCCCGAGGGCCACGCCGTCGTCGCCGGGCGCTCGGACGCCACCCTCAACCGGGGCGGCGTGCGGCTCGGCACCGCCGAGTTCTACGGCGTCGTCGAGGAGCTGCCCGAGATCGCCGACAGCCTCGTGGTGCACCTGGAGGACCGCGACGAGCTGCTGCTGTTCGTCGCCGCCCCCGGCGGCCTGGACGACGCGCTGCGGGCCCGGATCGCCGCGGCGCTGCGCGGCGCGCTGTCGCCCCGGCACGTGCCCGACGCCATCACCGCCGTCCCGGCGATCCCGCGCGGCCGCACCGGCAAGAAGCTGGAGGTGCCGGTGAAGCGCATCCTGCGCGGCGCCCGCCCCGAGGACGTCGCGAGCCGCGACGCGCTCGCCGACCCCGCCGCGCTGGACGCCTTCGCCGCCTTCGCCGCCTCCGGAAGGAGCGCCCCGTGAGGATCGCCGTCATCGGGACCGGCGCCATCGGCGCGAGCTGGAGCGCGCTGTTCCTCGCGCACGGCCACCGCGTCGTCGCCGGCGACCCCGCCCCCGGCGCCGAGGACGCCCTGCGCGCCGCGCTGCGCGCCCACGGCGCCGACGACGCCGCGCTGGAGTTCGCCGCCGGGCCCGCCGAGGCCGCCGACGGCGCGGACTTCGTCCAGGAGAACGGGCCCGAGCGGCTCGCCGTCAAGGACGCGATCCTCGCCGCGCTCGACGAGGCCGCGCCGCCCGCGACCGTCATCGCCAGCAGCTCGTCCGGGCTGAAGCCCTCCGACCTGCAGCGCGCCTGCGCCCGCCACCCCGAGCGCGTCCTCGTCGGGCACCCCTTCAACCCGCCGCACCTCGTCCCGCTCGTCGAGGTCGTCCCCGGCGCGCGGACCGCCGAGGCCGCCGTGGAGGCCGCCCTGGCGTTCTACCGGGGCCTCGGCAAGCGCCCGGTCCGGGTGCGCCGCGAGCTGCCCGGCCACCTCGCCAACCGGCTCCAGGCCGCGCTCTGGCGGGAGGCGTACGCGCTGGTCGAGCAGGGCGCGGCGAGCGTCGCCGACATCGACGCCGCCATCGCCAACGGCCCCGGCCTGCGCTGGGCGCTGCTCGGCCCCTTCCTCACCCAGCACCTGTCGGGCGGCCCCGGCGGCATCGCGCACGTCCTGGAGCACCTCGGCCCGCCGATGGAGGACTGGTGGGACGACCTCGGCGACCCGCGCCTGTCCCCCGCGCTGACCGCCCGGATCGTCGCCGGGGTCGAGGAGGAGCTCGCGGGCGCCGACCCCGCCGCGCTCGCCGCCGAGCGCGACGCCCTGCTCACCGGCCTGCTCGCCGCCAAGTCCCGCACCGACCACCTGTGATCCCCTTGTGAAGGACCCCATGAACCTCGACGCGCTCACCGCGATCGACTTCCACGTCCACGTCGAACAGGACGCCCACGGCCACCTCTCCCTGGACGCCGAGCTGCTGGACGCCTCGGCCGCCTACTTCAAGGCCGGCGCCCCGCGCACCCCGACCGTCGCCGACATCGCCGCCCACTACCGGGAGCGGTCGATGGCCGCGGTGGTCTTCACGGTGGACGCCGCGACCGGCCTCGGCCACCCCGCGCTGTCCAGCGAGGAGATCGCCGACGCCGCCGCCGCGCACCCCGACGTGCTGATCCCGTTCGGCTCGGTCGACCCGCACGGTCCCGACCCCGCCGCCCGCGCCCGCCGGCTCGTCGCCGAGCACGGCGTGCGCGGCTTCAAGTTCCACCCGAGCCTCCAGGCGTTCGCGCCGAACGACGCCGCGCACTACCCGCTGTACGAGGCGATCCAGGACCTCGGCGTGCCCGCGCTGTTCCACACCGGGCAGACCGGCATCGGCGCCGGGCTGCCCGGCGGCCGCGGCATCAAGCTGCGCTACTCGCACCCGATGCTGCTGGACGACGTCGCCGCCGACTTCCCCGGCCTCACCGTCGTCCTCGCGCACCCCTCGGTGCCCTGGCAGGACGAGGCGATCTCGATGGCCACGCACAAGGCCAACGTCTTCATCGACCTGTCGGGCTGGTCGCCCAAGTACTTCCCGCCGCAGCTGGTGAAGGCCGCCGCCGGGCGGCTGCGCCACAAGGTGCTGTTCGGGTCGGACTTCCCCGTCATCACCCCCGACCGCTGGCTGGCCGACTTCGCGGGCCTGCCCGTCGGGGACGAGGCGCGCGCCCTGATCCTCAAGGGCAACGCCGCCGGGCTGCTCGGCCTCGCCGCCCCGGAGGCGTCCTGATGCGCGACCAGGGACTCGGCTCCTGGCCCGCCCGGCGGGCCCGCAAGACCCCGCACCGCACCGCCCTGGTCTTCGAGGGCGAGGCGCTGGACTACGCCGGGCTGCACGCCCGCACCGCCCGCCTCGCGCACGCGCTGCGCACGGCGGGCGTCCGGCGCGGCGACCGCGTCGCCTACCTCGGCCCGAACCATCCGGCGTTCCTGGAGACGCTGTTCGCCACCGCCGCGCTCGGCGCGGTGTTCGTGCCGCTGAACGCCCGCCTCGCCGAACCCGAGATCGCCTACCAGCTCGCCGACTCGGGCGCCCGGCTGCTCGTCCACGCCCCCTCGCACGCCGGGTTCGGCGCCGACGTCGCGGCGCGCGTCGAGGTCGGCCCGGACTACGAGGCGTTCCTGGCGTCCGGCGGCGACGCGGACCCGCCGGACGAGCCGGTCGCCCTCGACGACCCGTTCATCATCATGTACACCTCCGGCACCACCGGGCGGCCGAAGGGCGCCGTCCTCACCCACGGCAACATCACCTGGAACGCCGTCAACGTGCTGGTGGACACCGACGTGGCCGCCGACGAGGTCGCGCTCGTGTCGGCGCCGCTGTTCCACACCGCCGGCCTGAACATGCTGGCGATGCCGGTCCTGCTGAAGGGCGGCGCCTGCGTCATCGTCCCGGCGTTCGACGCCGAGGGCACCCTCGACCTCATCGAGCGGCACCGCGTCACCTTCATGTTCGGGGTGCCGACGATGTTCCAGCAGGTCGCGCGGTCCCCCCGGTTCGCCGAGGCGGACCTGTCGAGCGTGCGCACCCTCAGCTGCGGCGGCTCGCCCGTCCCGCCCTCGCTGATCGAGACCTATGCCGCGCGCGGGCTGCTGTTCCTCCAGGGCTACGGCATGACCGAGGCGGCGCCCGGCGTGCTGTTCCTGGACGCCGAGCACGCCGTCAGCAAGGCCGGGTCGGCGGGCCTGCCGCACTTCTTCACCGACGTGAAGGTGGCGGGCGACCCCGGCGAGGTGCTGGTGAGCGGCCCGAACGTGATGCGGGGCTACTGGAACCTGCCCGGCGCGACCGCCGAGGCGCTGCGGGACGGCTGGTTCCACTCCGGTGACGCCGCCCGCGTCGACGCCGACGGCTACGTCACCATCGTCGACCGCATCAAGGACATGATCATCTCGGGTGGGGAGAACGTCTACCCGGCCGAGGTCGAGCAGGTCCTCGCCGCGCACCCCGACGTGCTGGACTGCGCGGTGATCGGCGTCCCGGACGCCATCTGGGGCGAGGTCGGGCGCGCCGTCGTGGTGCTGCGGCCGGGCGCCGGCGCCACCGCCGAGGAGCTGCTCGGCGCGCTCGGCGGCCGGCTCGCCAAGTACAAGATCCCCAAGTCGGTGGTGTTCGCGGACGCGCTGCCGCGCAACCCTTCGGGCAAGCTCCTGCGCGCGCCCATCCGGCACGACCACGGCTGACGCGCGTACGGCGGGGCGCGGCGCCGGGCCGCGCCCCAGCCGGGCGGGGTCACTTCTTCAGGAACTCCAGCGGGTCCTTGTTGAACCGCTCCTTGTCGCCGGGAACGGTGAAGATGCCGTGCGAGCCGCCCTCGTACACCTTCAGCTCGGCGTCGGCGACGAACTCGGCCGCCACCTTGCCGGTCGTCTCGAACGGGACGACCTGGTCGTCGTCGCCGTGCACGACGAGCGTCGGGACGTCGAACTCGGCGAGGTCGTCGTAGAACACGTCGCCGGCGAAGGCGTCCACGCACTTCACGCCCGCCTCGATGCACTCCTGCATCGCCCAGGACCAGAAGGCGTCCTTGTTGCCCTGCGTGGCGCGGGTGCCGGAGCCGTTGGCCGACAGGAAGCCCTCGGAGGTGTCCTTCCAGAACTGCGAGCGCTCTTCGAGGATGCCGCGCTTGATGTCGTCGAACACCTTCTGCGGGACGCCGTTCGGGTTGCGGTCGCTGACCGCCATCGCCGGCGTGATCGCCGACAGCAGCACGGCCGAGCGGACCCGGTCGGTGCCGTGGCGGCCGATGTAGCGGGCCAGCTCGCCGCCGCCCATCGAGTGCGCCACCAGGGTGACGTCCCGCAGGTCCAGGCCGGTGACCAGGTCGTCCAGGTCGTCGGCGAAGTGGTCGAAGTCGTAGCCGTCGTAGGGCTTGGACGAGCGGCCATGGCCCCGCCGGTCGTGCGCGACGCCGCGGAAGCCCGCGTCGGCGACCCGTCCGCCGCGCACGGTAGGACTACCCTCCGCAATTATCCCGTTATGACCCAACCAGGGTTGATCGTCCCTGGAGGCGGCGGGACCGTCACAGCGGGAGCAGGCCGGACGGCGGCGTCCTCGGGTAGTCCGACCGCAGGCCCGCGCGGAAGGCCGCGTCGAAGGCGTCGCGGCCGAGCGCGGCGACGATCGCCTCCTCGCCGGTCCGGCGCGCCTCGGCCACCTGCGGGGCGGTGAAGCGGTCGCGGCCGCCGTCGGGGTTCCACAGCCGGTGGCTCGCGCCGAGCATCAGCGCGGCGCGCTCGTGCTCGCCGTCGCGGGCGATGGCGAGGGCGAGCAGCTCCAGGCAGAGCGCCATGTTGGTGCTGTCGTCGATGACGGTGAAGCCGTCCAGTCCCTCGCGGGCGCGTTCGGCGGCGGCCCGGTGGTCGCCGGCCGCCAGCGCGATGACCGCCTGCATGTAAAGGCCCCAGGCGCGGAACTTGTGCTCGCCGCGCCCCTCGCCGACGAGCCGGATGTCCTCGGCCAGCTCCCCGGCCTGCGCGTGGTCGCCCATCGCGACCCGCGCGAACACCAGCGCCGCGCGGGCCAGCATCCACACCGCCTCCTGGATCGGCCCGTCCCAGGGCGCGCCGGCGAGGTGGACCAGGCGTTCGAGCGCCAGGTCGGGGCGGCCCCGGACCGCCAGGTCGGTGCTCTCGACGTAGTCGGCGGCGCGCGTCCCCTCGGGCCCGGTCGTCGCGCGGCATTCGCGGACGCAGCGGTCGATGCCCTCGACGTCGCCCTGCGCCATCATCACGCAGCCGAGCGCCCAGGCGGCGCGCACGCGCAGCGGGCCGGGCGAGGGGTCGCCGGCGAGCGCCCGCTCCAGGTAGAAGCGGCCCTCGCGCTCGTGCTGGCAGGAGAACCAGAAGAACCAGAGCGCGCCGGTGATCTCCAGGGCGGCCGGTCCGGGCTCGGCGAGGCACGCCTCGATCGCGATCCGCACGTCGGCGAACTCGCGGACGAGCCGGCCGTACCACTCGGCCTGGCCGCGCCGCGTCCACTCGGGGAACGCGGTCCGGGCCATGTCCAGGTAGCGGTCGCGGTGGCGGGCCCGCACGGCCCGCTCCTCGCCGAGGCGGGCGAGCCAGGACGCGCCGTAGCCGCGCAGGGCGTCCAGCAGCCGGTAGCGGTCGCCGCTGCGGATCAGCACGGACTGCTCGGCGAGGCTCGCCAGCAGCGCGGGCACGTCGTCGACGGGCCCGCCGCCGCACACCTGCGCGGCGGCCTCGGCGGTGAAGGGGCCGGCGAACACCGACGCGCGCGCCCACAGCAGCCGCTCGGCGGGGCTGCACAGCTCGTGGCTCCAGCCGATCGCCGTCCACAGGCCGCCGTGCGCGTCCAGGACCGGCGGCGGCGCGGCCCGCTCGGCGAGCTCGCCGGCGGGGCGGCGGGCGAGCTGGGCGGCGGTCAGCTCCAGGGCGAGCGGCAGGCCGTCCAGGCGGCGGCAGAGCCGCGCGACCGCCGCGGCGTTGCCGTCGGTGACCTCGAAGCCGGCGGCGCGGCGCAGCAGCAGCTCGACCGAGGCGCACCGGCCGAGGTCGGCGGCGACGGCGGCGTCCTCGCCGGGCACCGGGAGCGGCGCGAGGGCGACGACGGTCTCGGCGAGCGCGTCGAGCGGGCGGCGGCTCGTGGCGAGCACGCTCACGCCGGGGCAGGCGATCTGGAGCGCCGTCGCGAAGATCGCGACGGCGCCCGCCAGGTGCTCGCAGCCGTCCAGCACCAGCAGGCAGCGGCGTTCGGCGAGGTGCTCGATCAGCAGGTCCAGGACGGGCCGCGCGGTCTGGTCGCGGACCTTCAGCTCCGCGGCGACGCTGTGCGCGAGGAGCGCGGCGTCCCGGAGCCGGGCGAGCGGCACGAGCCACACGCCGTCGGGGAAGCGGCCCGCGGCGGCGCGGGCGGCGTGCAGCGCGGTGAGGGACTTGCCGACGCCGGCGACGCCGGTGACGGTGATCGTGCGGGTCGCGGACCAGCGTTCGGCGATCTCCATCAGCTCGCGCTCGCGGCCGACCAGCTCGGGCGGATCCTCCGGCAGGTTGCCCCGGTAGACCGGCGCCTGTTCCATGCGCTGCACCCCTCCTGCGTCGATCCCGCGACGGTCCCTGCGACGGCCGGGACCCGGATGGTACGCAGCGCGGCCGCCCGGTTCCTGGGGTTTCGCCGAACCGGGCCGGGCCGCGCCGCGACGGGATATGATCTCCGGTCGCCGCGGGCGGCGCGGGTCAGTGCAGCAGCGGCACGTCCAGCAGGTTGGCGGGGATGCCGAAGGCGTCGACGAGCGTCCGCGCGTGCGGGCGGAGCGCCTTGCAGAGGTCGTCGACGGTGGTGACGACCTCCTTGGCGGCGGCCGGGCTGATCCGGCCGTGCTCCAGGAACCAGGCGCGGTCGGCCTCCACGACGGTCAGCGCGTACAGGTCGCAGACGCGGCCGAGGAGCGGCGCGGCGTCCTCGGGGCAGCGCTCCAGGGCGGCGACGAACGCCTCCAGGACGACGCGGTCGACGTGGACGCGGGCGGCGTGCAGCAGGTGGTCCTGGGCGTCGTTGAAGACCGCGAACGGGTCGGCGTCCGGTTCGGTGGCGCGGCGCAGGCGGCGGGCGAGGCCCTCCAGGACGTGCTTCTCGCGGTCCTCGAAGGCGCCGAGCTGCCAGGCGCGGTCGAGCAGGTCGGTGCCGGCGGCCTCGCCGCGGCCGGTGAGCAGGCGGGCGATGGCCGAGCGGGCGGCGGTGCGCTCGATGACGGCGCCGGCGAACTGCTCGGCGACGAACCGCGCCATGCCGAGCGTGCCGAGGTCCTCCACGTCGTGCTGGAAGCCGCTGAGCAGGCCCTTGGCGACGAGCTGGAGCAGGACGGTGTTGTCGCCCTCGAAGGTGGTGAAGACGTCGATGTCGGCGAGCAGCCCGGCGAGCCGGTTCTCGGCGAGGTAGCCGGCGCCGCCGCACGCCTCCCGGCAGGTGCGGATGGTGTGCGAGGCGTGCCAGGTCGCCACGGCCTTCACCCCGGCGGCGCGCGCCTCCAGCTCGCGCTGCGCCCGCTCGTCGGGCTCGCGGGCCTCCTCGCCCTGCAGCTCGTGCAGGGCGGTGACGAGCTCCTCCTGCGCGAAGTGCAGGGCGTAGGTGGTGGCGAGGGCGGGCAGCAGGCGCCGCTGGTGCGCCAGGTAGTCCAGGATCGCGATCTCCTCGCCGGAGGCCGGGTCGGTGAACTGGCGGCGCCGCTCGGCCCGCATGACCGCCAGGGCGAGGGCGGTCTTGGCGGCCGCGCCCGCGCCGCCGGCGACGCTGATGCGGCCGCGGATGAGCGTCCCGAGCATGGTGAAGAAGCGGCGGTTCGGGTTGTCGATCGGGCTGGTGTAGGTGCCGTCTGCGGCGACGTCGCCGAACCGGTTCAGCAGGGCTTCGCGGGGGACGCGGACGCGGTCGAAGGTCAGGCGGCCGTTGTCGACGCCGTTCAGGCCCGCCTTGATGCCGCAGTCCTCGATGGTGACGCCGGGGCGGGGGTTCCCGTCGTCGTCGCGGATCGGCACGAGCAGGGCGTGCACGCCGTGCCCCTCCCCACCGGTGACGAGCTGGGCGAACACCACGGCCGCGCGGCCGTCGCGGGCGGCGTTGCCGATGTAGTCCTTGCGGGCCGACGGCGCCGGGGTGTGCACGACGAACTCGCCGGCGGCGGCGTCGTACTCGGCGACGGTCTCCAGGTGCTGGACGTCCGAGCCGTGCCCGGTCTCGGTCATCGCGAAGCAGCCGACGAGGTCCAGGTCCATGATCGGGCCGAGCAGGCGGTGGTGGCGGCCGGTGCCGAGGGCCTGCACGGCGCCGCCGAACAGGCCCCACTGCACGCCCGCCTTCACCAGCAGCGACAGGTCGGCGAGGCCGAGCATCTCGAACCCGATGACGGCGCCGCCGACGTCGCCGCCCCCGCCGTGCTCCTTGGGGAAGCCGAGCCGGGGGCGGCCGCTCGCGGCGAGGGCGCGCAGCTCGGCGGTGACGCGGGCGCGGCGCTCGTCCAGCGGCCCGGTCTCGGCGGGGACGGGGTCGACCTCGCGGAGCTGCTCGCGGACCTCGCGGCGGACGGGTGCCCAGCGGCCGTCCAGGACGCCGCGCAGCGCGTCCGGGGAGACCGGTCCGGGAGGGGTGACGTCACTCATCGGGCAGGCCCTTCTTCCTGTTCGGGGACCCTGCCGGTCTCCCCCGCGGCGTCCGGGCGAATCCTGCGCCCGGGCGCCGCGGGGGACGGGCGGGGGTCAGCCGATGCGGAGGGGCAGGGTGCGCGGGCCGCGGACCTGGCCCGCCGACCACGTCACCGCGTCCGGGTCGTCCAGGGTGAAGGACGGGAAGCGCTCCATCCAGACCTCCAGGGCGACGCGCATCTCCATGCGGGCCAGGTGCGAGCCCGCGCAGCGGTGGATGCCGAGGCCGAACGCGGCGTGCCGGTTGACCTCGCGGTCGATGACGACCTCGTCCGCCCGCTCGAACTGGGCGGGGTCGCGGTTGGCGGCGGGGAAGGACAGCAGGATCCAGTCCTCGGCCTTCATGTCCACGCCCCGCCAGTGCATGTCCTGCTTCACCATGCGGGCCATCGTCACCGGCGCGTAGGCGCGCAGGAACTCCTCCATCGCGGTCGGCAGCAGGGCGGGTTCGGCGGCGAGCCGCTCGCGGTCGGCGGGCGTCTTGGCCAGGTGCCAGAGGGACGCGCCGATCGCGCTCCAGGTCGTGTCGATGCCGGCGATGAGCAGCAGCGCCATGGTGCCCGCGACGTGCGAGGGCGCCAGCCGGTTCCCGCCGAGCTCGACGTTCAGCAGGTAGGTGGTGAGGTCGTCGCGGGGGTTCGCGATGTGGTCGTCGATCTGGGCGATGAGGTAGGCGAACAGCGAGTCCATGCGGGCGATCCGCTCCTCGGGGGGCAGGTTGACGCCCTCCAGGGTGTTCTCCACGAACTCGCGGAACTTCGGGCCGTCCTCGGCGGGGAAGCCGAGCATGTCGGCGATGACGCGCATCGGGATGTGCTGGGCGTAGTCGCGGGCGGCGTCCACGACGTCCTGCCCGGTCAGGGCGTCGGCGAGCTCGTGGCAGTAGGCGCGGGTCGCGGGCTCCAGCCGGGAGATCGCCGTCTTGGTGAAGGCGGGCAGCAGCAGCTTGCGGGCGTGGTGGTGGAACGGCGGGTCGGAGGAGATCGGCGGGGTGACGCCCACCGGCTCCACCTCCCGCGCGGGCCGGTAGTTGCTGAGCACCACCGACCGGGAGGTGAACCGCTCGGTGTCGTAGGCGATCTCGGCGACGTCCTCGTAGCGGGTGGGCAGCCAGGCGCCGCCGAACCGGCCGGTGCGCGCGACCGGGCAGCGCTCCCGCAGGTCGTCCTGGATCGGGTAGGGGTCGGCGGCCCACTCGGGCTCCAGGTGGGAGAAGTCGGTGGCCCAGTCCGCGACGGGGCCGGTGACCGGCTCGTTGCGGGTGCCGAGCGGGCGTCCCTGGGTGATGGACGCGACCCCGTCGGTGAAGCGGTCGTCGCCGGCCATGTCAGCCCTCCTCCACAGTGATGGCGCGTTCGGGGCAGTTGGCGACGGCCAGGCGCGCGTCGTGGTCGGCGCCGGCGGGGACGGTGCCGTCGCCGAGGACGGTGCCGTAGCCCTCGTCGTCCTCGCCGAACAGGTCGGGCGCCAGGTCGTAGCACCGGCCGTGCCCCTGGCAGCGGCCCGGGTCGAGTTGCAGCTTCACTGCGTACCTCCGGTGTGTGGGGTGGTGGCGAGCGCCGCGACCATCCGGGTCAGCAGCGCGGCCCATCCGTCGTCGTCCACCGCGTGCAGGTCCTCGGTGACCAGGGAGCTCCCGAGGGCGAGCAGCAGGCAGAAGTGCGCGAGCGCGGCGGGCGGCACCGCCGGGTCGAGCTCGCCGCGCTCCTGCGCGGCCCGCATGAGGCCGGTCAGCGCGGCGGCGCGCTCGCCCAGGTAGTCGCGCATCGGCGCGGCCACCGCCGGGTCGCGGCGGGCCGCGACGAGCGCCTCGACGATCAGCCCGTCGCGGCGGTCGGCGTGCGGCAGGCAGCGGCCGGCGGCGAGCAGCACGTCGGTGATCGGCCGGTCCGGCTCGGCGGCGAGCAGGTCGGCGAGCAGCCGGCGCCCGTGCGTGCGCAGCGCGGCGACCAGCAGCTCGGCCTTGGAGCCGAAGTGGGCGTACAGCGCGCCGTTGCTGACCCGCGCGGACGCGGCGATCTCGGCGACGCGGGTGCCGTCGTACCCGCGCCGGGCGAACGCCCCGGCGGCCGCGCGGAGCAGCCGGGCGCGGGTCTCGGCGGCCGTGACGCCTGCGATACGGCCCATACCGCGAATTAAAAGACCGTTCATTTGGCTCCGTCAAGGTCCATCCGGATATGGACGGGTTGGAGATTTGAATCCGGTTCTAGTATTGATGTCCCGGGGAGCCCGCTCGTGAGCGTCCGGGGAGGCGGTGGGGCCGTGCCGTCCGTGCCCGCCGGGCCGCCGGAGGAGCGGCCGTCGCGCAACGCCTGGTGGTCGCTCGCGGTGGTCAGCCTGGCGAGCGTCCTCATCGGCCTCGGCGGCAACGCGCTGAACGTCGCGCTGCCCGCCGTCGTGCGGCACTTCCGCGCGAGCCCGCTCGCCGCCAACTGGATGCTGCTGTCGTTCATGCTGGCCAGCACCGTGCTCATCGTGGTGTTCGGCCGGTTCGCCGACATGTTCGGGCGGCGCGCGATGTACCTGGCGGGCCTCGCCGCCTACACGGCGGCGAGCCTGCTGCTCGGCCTCGCCCCGACCGCGTGGACGCTCGTCGCGCTCCGCGTCCTGCAGGCCGCGGGCGGGGCGATGCTGCTGGCCAACAGCGCGGCGATCCTCACCGAGGTGTTCCCGCGCCCCCACCTCGGGCGGGCCATGGGCGTCTACACCGCCGGGTTCTCCATCGCCCAGCTCGCCGGGCCGACGCTCGGCGGCTTCCTGGTGGAGACCTACGGCTGGCGGTGGGTGTTCTGGTACAACGTGCCGGTCGGGGCGGCGTGCCTGGCCCTCGGCGCGGCGGTGCTGCGCCCCGACCGGCGGGCCGCGGGCGAGCGCGGCCTCGACGTGCCGGGCAACCTGCTGATCCTCGCCGGGCTCGGCGGGCTGCTGTTCGGGCTCTCGCAGGCCAACGACCGCGGCTGGGGCAGCCCCGTCGTGCTCGGCGGCGTCCTGGTCTTCGCGGTGCTGCTGCCGGTGTTCGCGCGCGTCGAGCGCCGCGCCCGGCACCCCGTCGTCGACCTGGCGCTGTTCCGCGACCGGCCCTTCGCGCTCGGGCTGCTCGCCAGCTTCCTCAACGCGACGGCGCGGGTCGGCGCGGTCGTCATCATGGCGCTGTTCTTCCAGTCCGTGCAGGGCGAGGACGCGGTGGCGGCGGGGCTCAAGGTGCTGCCGATGTCGGCCGTCGCGGTCGTCGCGTCCACCGGCGCGGGCTTCCTGGACCGGCGCGTCGGCGCCCGGACGATGGCGGCGGCCGCGACCGCGCTGACCGCGCTCGGCCTGCTCGCGCTGCTCGCCACGGTGTCGGCGGACGCGGGCTACGCGCCGATCGCGGGCGCCCTCATGCTGCTCGGCGCCGGCAGTGGAGCGTTCCTGCCCGCCAACGCGACGGCGCTGCTCGACGGCCTGCCCGCGCGGCGCCTCGGCATCGTCAACGCGATGCGGCTCATGGTGATGAACGCCGGCATCGTGCTGAGCACGGGCCTGTCGCTGTCGCTCGTCGCCGCGCCCGTCCCGGCGGCGCTGCGCGGCGCCGTCTTCGCCGGCACGCTGCCGCGCGTCGCGCCGGACCGGGTGCCCCTGCTGGTGACCGGCTACCGGTACGCGCTCGGCGGCCTCGCCGTCCTCGCGCTGCTGGCGCTCGCCGCCTGCCTGGCCTCGCGGCGCGCCGCCCGCGACCGGGACCGGCGGCGCCCGGAACGATCAGTGGTTGACGCGCCGGGGCCGGGGGCGGCAGCTTAGGGCGGCGGGCCGGGCGGAACCGGACCCGTCCCACCCCACGCACGATCCGGAGGGTCGCCTTGGCCTTCACCGACGATTCCGGCGCCGTCCCCGGCCCCGCCCTTCCCGGGCCGGCGCCCGTCCCCGCGCCCGTCCCCGCGCCCGCGATCGTCGCGGCGCCGCCCCCGGCGTCCCTGCCGGCCCGCGCCGGGCGCTGGAACGTCGCCTCGCTCGGCCTGGCGATGTTCGGGCTCTACACCATGTTCATGGGCGCGCTCGCGCTGCTGCTGCCCCGCCAGGTCGAGCGGATCACCGGCGGGGACGGCAAGGTCACCGTCCTCGGCGCCGTCACCGGCATCGCCGCGGTGGTCGCCGCGGCGGCCCAGCCGGTCGCCGGGCACCTGTCGGACCGGACGCGCTCGCGGCTCGGCCGCCGCAACGCCTGGGTGCTCGGCGGCGGCGTCGCGGCCGCCGCGCTGATCGCGCCGGTCGGCCGGATCGGGGCCGTCCCGCTGCTGGTCCTCGCCTGGTCGGCGGTGCAGGCGGCGGGCAACGCGATGCAGGCCGGCGTCACCGCCGCCCTCGCCGAGCGGGTGCCGGTGGAGCGCCGCGGCACCGCCTCGGGCGCGGTCGGGCTGGCGATGGTGCTCGGCATGGTCGCCGGGCCCGCCGTCGCCGGGATCGGCGGCTACCCCGCGCTCGCGGGCGTCGTCCTGGCCGCGTCGCTGCTGTTCGTCGCCACCACCCGCGACCGGCCCGCCCCTGCGCCGGCGGGACGCACCGACGACGTCCCGGACGCGGGCGGCGCCGCGCCGGGGGTGCGCCGCGACTTCTGGTGGGGGTTCGCCAGCCGCGCCTCGCTGTTCCTGGCCTACGCGATGGTCGGCGGCTACGCGCTCTACATGCTCCAGGACTACGCGGGCGTGCCGGACGACCGGGCGGAGGGCAAGGTCGCGCTGCTGAACGCCGCGCTCGGCGCCGGCGTCATCGTCATGGCGCCGCTCGCCGGGTACCTGGCCGACCGGGCGGGGCGGCTGAAGCCGTTCGTCATCGTCGCCGCCGCCGGGTTCCTGCCGGCCTTCGCGGTCATGTACGCGGCGCCGAGCACCGGCGGCCTCGCGGCCGGGTTCCTGCTCGTCGGCGTCGCGTTCGGCTCCTATCTGGCGGTGGACCAGGCGCTGCTGACGCGGGTGCTGCCCGGCGCCGACCGGGCGGGCCTGGACCTTGGCGTGCTCAACATCGCCGCGGCCGGGCCGCAGATCGCCGCGCCCTTCGCGGCGGGGCTCGTCATCGCCCACCTCGGCGGCTACCGGGCGCTGTTCCTGGTCGGCGCCGCGCTCGCCGTCGCGGGGGCGCTCGCCGTCGCGCCGATCCGCTCGGTGCGCTGACGCGCGGGGCCGGCCCCGCCGGGAGCGTGCGGGGCCGGCCGGACTCGCGGCGGGATCAGCCGCCGATCGCGGAGTCCTGCGCGGCGGCGGTGATCGCCGCCGCGTCCTCGGGCAGCAGGTAGCCCGACTGGACCGAGGCGTCCGCGGCCGCCCGCACCTTGCCGACGTAGTCGGCGTGCGTCGGGTAGAGGCGGCTCAGCGACGGCTCGGCGGTGCGCGGGAAGGACGGGTCGGACGGGTCGCCCGCGTCGTGCCGGTCCCAGGCGTCGGCGTCGCCGTTCCACGGGTCGCGCGCCCCGTACAGGCCGCAGAACACGCCGCCGCCGGAGGTGTCGCGCTCCCCGGTGAGGGTGCGGGTCGGGACCGTGACGTCGGGCAGGCGGACGCCGCCGGCGGCCAGCCCGGTGGCCGGGTCGCGCAGGTTGGTGCTGAGCGCGGCGCCGCTCGGCGGGCGGGCGCCGCCCTGCGCCCAGGCGGTGAGGCCGCGCAGCGCGGCGTTCATCGACCAGTGGCCGGGACCGTCGTTGTAGGGGGCGGAACCGGCCGCGCAGTCGGGTTGCGGCGCGGCGGCGCCCGCCGACTTCTGCACGGTCGGGTTGCCGAGGTCGTAGGCCCACTGGTCGCCGTGCGCGGTCCCGGCGAGCTCCCAGTGCAGGACGCGGGAGGTGTCGGGCTGGCGGGCCAGGGAGGCGACCGGGACGTCGGTCTCGGTCAGCACCACGAACGTCGGCACGGTCAGGTCGGTGCGGATCCGCGAGGGGTTCGGCATCGCCAGGGTGTCGAGGATGTCGCCGCTGATGGGCGCGGCGATCGCGCTGTTGCTGTGGATGAGGAAGCCGTCGTAGACGCCCGCGACCGGCTGGATCGCGTCGGCGTAGGTGGTCATGAGGCCGGCCGACTGCGACTCGCCGTCGGCGAGCAGCGTCCTGATCTTCAGGCCGCCGAGGGGGTCGGGGCCGTCGGGGGTGCGCAGGGCCTGGCCGGCCTGGGAGAAGATGTCGTAGGCGTAGGCGTCGCCGGGGTGCACGAGGCTCCCGTAGCGCGCCGGGTCCCAGCCCTTGAGGCCCTTGATGTCGCCGAGGCCGCCGTTGACGCCGACCGACTGGGCCGAGACGCCGACCCAGGCGTAGCCCTTGCGGAGCAGCTCGTCGCGCTCGAACCAGTAGTCGGGCGACAGGTCGATCTGCCCGCTGACGTTCAGCCACTCGACGACGACGGTCCCGTTGAACTTCGCCGGGTCGGTCGGGCGGCGCACGAGCAGCCGGGTCTTGTAGGCGGCCTGTCCCGACTGGCGGACCCGCCAGCGGCCGTCGGACGTCCAGAGGCCGGACTTGGCGTAGGAGGAAGCGGTGCCGGCGATGAAGTACTCGTTCTCGGTGTAGCCGTAGGAGCCGAGATCCTCGGCGGCGGCGAGGAACGGGAAGCCGTGGGTGCCTGCGGGCGGGGTGGTGACGGCGGGGCTCGCGGCGGCGGCCTCGGCGGGCGCGCCGGGCGGGGCGGCGATCAGGGCGGCGGTGAGGACCGCCCCGAGGACCGCGGCGGCGGCCCTTCGCCAGGGGGAGCGGGCGGGTGTGCGCACGGGTGACCTCCGGGAGGGGGGTGAGAGGCGTCGTGGAAGCACAGTGTCGGGCGGCCCCGCCGGCCGAAAATCGGGAAAATCGCCAGGGTCCGGGAAAGGCCCGCCCGCACGGGCCGCCCGTCCCCCCGTCGACCTGCCTTGATGCAGGCTTGCCGTTCTGCCGGGTTTGACCGCCCGGCTGCGCGGGAGGATGGAGAACAAGGAACGGGTCCAAAAGCGCGGCCCTCGAACGACTCCGCCTGGAGCGAGGTACGCCGTGTCCGGAACCGCAGTGACGTGCATGGAGAGCACGCCCGTGCCCGTCGTTCCGTCCTTCCGCGCGAAGGGCGGCTCTGCGGGCGCACCGTTCCCGCAGCCTGCCGCCCTCCCTCCCCGGTTCTCCTCCGCATCCAGCGGAGTCGGCTCCCCCCTAGGCGTTCGCGCGACCGCCGACCCGGCGCCGCAGGGCCCCCGCCCGCCCGGCGCCGCGGTGCCGGTCTGACGCACCCCGGCGAGACGACTTCCCCCGCAGAACAGCGGAAGAGACACATCGGAGGACCTTGCCATGTCTGCTCCCACCGCTTTCCAGCCCGCTCCGGTCCCGCCGGGGATCGAGGAGCGGCTCGCCGAGATGAAGGCGCTGCCGCCCGGCGACCCGCGCCGCGAGCGGCTCCGCGAGCAGATCATCCTGTCCTGCACCCGCACGGTGCGGGCCGTCGCCGGCCGGTTCGGGTCGCGCGGCGAGGCGGCCGAGGACCTGTTCCAGGTCGGCATGATCGGCCTCATCGCCGCCGTCGACCGCTACGACCCGGGCCGCGGCAACCGTTTCATGGCGTTCGCCATGCCGACCGTCACCGGCGAGATCAAGCGGCACTTCCGCGACCGCGGCTGGACGATGCGGCCGCCGCGCGAGGTGCAGGAGCGCTGGGCCCGCGTCAACGAGGCCCGCCCGCGCCTCACCCAGACGCTCGGCCGCTCCCCCACGGTCGCCGACCTCGCCGGCGACCTCGGGTTCAGCGAGGAGGAGGTCGTCGAGGCCATCACCGCGGGCGACGACTACCACGCGCGGTCGCTGGACCGGCGCGCCGACGACGACCCCGACGGTCCGACGATCGGCGAGACGATCGCCGACCCCGAGCCGGAGATGGACCTGGTCGCGGCGCGCGAGGCCGTCCGCCCGGCGCTGCGGCGGCTGCCCGAGCGCGAGCGGCACATCCTGCTGCTGCGCTTCCACGGCAACAAGACCCAGCGCGAGATCGCCGACATCGTCGGGCTGTCGCAGATGCACGTCTCGCGGCTCATCCGCGACAGCCTCGCCGCGGTCCGCGCCGAGGTCGAGGAGCAGCCCGCCTGAGCGCGGGCGCCCGGGGCGGCCACCTACTGGACAGGTGTCTGGTCAACTGCCTAGATTGAGGTGGCCGCCACCCCGGGAGGACCCCGCCCATGCCCAGCCGCTACGCCCCCCTGAGCCGCGCCGAGCTCGCCGTGCTCGTCCCCGAGCTGCTGCTGATCGGCCACCTCATCGACCGCGCCGGCATGCCCTACTGCCTGGAGGCGTGGGGCGAGGAGCAGATGACTCAGGTCGCGATCGAGGAGTGGGCGGGCGCGAGCCCGATCTACACCCGGCGCATGCAGCGGGCGCTGCGGTTCGAGGGCGACGACGTCCCCACGATCTTCAAGGGCATGCAGCTCGACATCGGGGCGCCGCCGCAGTTCATGGACTTCCGCTACAGCGTCGCCGACCCCTGGCACGGCGCCTTCCACCTCGACCACTGCGGGGCGCTGCTGGACGTCGAGCCGATGGGCCCGGCGATGGTGAAGAACATGTGCCACGACATCGAGGACCCCACCTTCGACGCCACCGCCGTCGCCACCAACCCGCGCGCGCAGGTGCGGCCGGTCCACCGCCCGCCCCGCACGCCCGCCGACCGGACGCCGCACTGCGCCTGGACCGTCGAGATCGACCCGTCCTTCCCCGTCGTCGAAGCGCTCCCCGCGCTCGCCGACATCGAGCGCACGCGCGCGGCGACCCTCGACCTGGACCCGATCGACCCGGCGGGCGACGGCCTCGCCGACTACAGCGGGGCGCTGGTCGACGACCTGGACTTCGCCGCCTTCTCGCACTCGGCGCTCGTCCGCATCGCCGACGAGGTCGTGCTGCAGAACCACCTGCTGAACCTGTCGTTCCAGCGCGCCGTCCGCGCGCGCGCCGGAGACGACGAGGGGCTGTTCCGCCGCATCGCGCTGAGCCAGCTCGTCGGCCACGCCGGCGTCGCCGCCGAGCGGCTGCACCGCGCGCTCGGCCTCGGCTCCTCCCCCGAGGACGCCGCGACGCTGCTCGAACTGCACCCGCTGATGAACCCGCTGCCCTACGTGGACCTGGTCCGCGACGGCGCCGCCGTCACCGTCGCGCCGTCCCCCGCGCACGAGGACGGCGGCTGGCCGGCGCTCTGCGGGCCGGACGCCCCGGACGCGCTCCGCGCGATCGTCCGTGCCGCCGACCCGCACCTGGACGTCGAGGTCACCGGGACGCCGACCGCCTGGACCGCGCGCGTCGTCGTCACCGGCACCGCCGCCCCCGAGCCGGGCCCGGTCGCCGTCACCAAGATCAGCAAGGGGGCGGCCTTCGCCTTCGAGCCGCGCCGCTCCCTCCCCCTCTACGTCCGCTGACCGGGGGGCACGGGCACGGAGGTCAGAGCAGGTCGAGGGTGCGCAGGTCGCGGACCATGGCGCAGGCGCGGCGGATCATGGCGAGGAACATCGCGTCGCCGCGCTCGGTGCGGGTGCCGTAGGCGCAGCCGAGGACGGTGACGAGCGGGCCCTGCAGGGCGCAGGCGCGGTAGTCGCGGAAGCAGTCGTCGGCGGTGTAGCCGGTGACGCCGTGGGCGGCGAGGCCCGCGTGGTAGCGGGCGGCGAGCGCCTCGTCGTGGCGGGCCCGCTCGGCGGGCTCCAGGGCGGTGCCGACGAAGAACGCCAGGTCGCGCAGGGGGTGGCCGAGGCCGAGGTTCTGCCAGTCCACGACCATGACGGGGCCGGCGTCCGGCGGGAAGAGCAGGTTGTCGAGCCGGTAGTCGCCGTGCAGGAGCGCGAAGCGCCCGGACGGGCCGGAGCGGTCGGCGAGCCAGCGCGGCATGGCGTCCGCGGCGTCGTGCAGGACGCGGGCGTCGGCGTCGTCGAGGACGCCGGCGAAGCGGTCGGTGAACGTCGTGACGGCGGGCGCGAAGACCTCGCCCATCGCCGCCGACAGGTCGCCCGCGAGCCAGGGCAGCCCGGCGAGGGCGGGATCGCACCAGCGGGGGCCGTGCAGGCCCGCGAGGCCGTCCACGGCGGCGGCCGCGCGGTCCGCGCCGCACCCGGCGATCTGGTCGCCGGCGGTGGCGGGCGCGGCGTCCTCCAGCAGCAGGACGAAGGCGGTGGCGTCCTCGGTGACGGCGCTGTAGTGGCAGCGCGGCGTGCGCGTCGCCACGGTGCCCGCGACGTCCCGGTAGAACCGCACCTCGGCGCGGTAGGCGGGGGCGATGAGGGCGCGGACGCCGGGGTCGGGCGACGGCAGCTTGGCGATCAGCGTCGCGGGGACGCCGTCGCCGGTGAGGGTGAGGCGGTAGCAGGCGCCGAGCTGCCCGGACCCGACCTCTTCGCACTCCACGGCGGTGACCTCGCGGCCGAGCGCCGCGCTCAGCCAGGGCGCGGTGAGCTCCCCGGGCGCCTGGGCGACGGCCGCGCTCACGCCGGCCCCGCACCGGGGTTGAGGGAGGCGCGGGCGCCGAGGCGCTCGGGCCGGACCGCGCGGTAGGCGGCGAGGACGGGCGCGAGCTCGTCGGGGGTGGCGCCGTGCAGGATGACGCTGTCGGCCCCGGCGTCCAGCTGGTCGAGGACGCGGCGGGCGCAGCGCTCGGGCGGCCCGGTGGCCGACGCCGCCAGCCACTCGGCCGGGATCAGCTCGGTGAGCCGGTCCAGCTCGGCGGGGGTGGCGGTGGCGTCGAAGGCGCCGGTGTACCCGGCGACGAGGGGGTCGGCGCGGAACCGGGCGAGCGCGGCGGGGTCCCAGCCGTTGACGCGCACCAGCAGGTCGCCGTAGCCCTGGAGGTAGGTGGCGAGGCGGCCGGTCAGCTTCAGCGCGCGCCGCTCGGCGGGCAGGTGGTCGCCGACGGTGGCGAGCACCGACCAGATCCGGACCGACGCCGGGTCGCGGCCCGCCCTCTCGGCGCCCCGGCGGACCGCCGCGACCGACCGGGCGAGCGTCTCGTCGGTGAAGAAGGTGTGCAGGACGACGCCGTCGGCGAGGCCCCCGGCGAACTCCAGGGTGCGCTCGCCGAGCGCCGCCAGCATGATCGGGATGTCCTCGTCGAACGAGGGGTCCTGCGACAGGTAGGGGAAGTCGCCGGCCGGCCCGTGGTGGTCCACCACCGCGCCGCCCCGCCACAGCGTGCGGAGGACGCCCGCCACGTCGGCGAGCTGGGCGCCGGTGACCCGCGGCAGCCCCATGACGTCGAAGAGCGGGTCGAAGCCGCGGCCGAGGCCGAGCGCGAACCGGCCGCCGCTCAGCCGGTGCGCGGTCGTCGCGAGCGTCGCCGTCAGCAGCGGGTGGCGGGTGTTGTGGTTGGTGACGCCGGTCGCGATGCCGATGCGCTCGCTGACGGCGGCGGCGGCGCCGACCAGCGTCGCGGCCTCCTTCGTCGCGAACCGCTCGGAGACGAAGACGGCGCCGAGGCCGAGGGCCTCGGCCGTCCGCACCTCGTCCAGCAGGTCGCGCGGGGTGGCCGAGTGCCCGGCCAGCCCGTAGAAGCCGAGTTCCCAGAGATCTTCCATGCCGCTCCCGGGTGCGCCCATTATGAGAACGAGAATCCCGATATGGACGGTAGCCGTCGGCCGCCTTCGCGGACAAGGCCCCGCAGGGCCGCGGCCGGTGGGATCATCGCCCGGATGACCGGAACGTCCCGCCGCGCCCGGCGGCGGAGAGCAGGAGGAGCGCATGGCCGGCGAGCTGGACGGCAGGCACGCCCTGGTGACGGGCGGGGCGTCGGGGATCGGCCTGGAGTGCGCCCGCGCGCTCGCGGGCGCGGGCGCCGCCGTCACCCTGGTCGACGTGTCCGCGGAGGCGGTCGCCGCGCGGGCCGCCGAGCTCGGCGGCGGCGCCCGCGGGATCGCCGCCGACGTCACCGACGAGGCGCAGGTCGAGGCGGCGGTGCGCGCCGCGGTGGAGGCGTCGGGGCCGCTGCACGCGGCGGTGAACTCCGCCGGCACCGGCACCTTCGGGAAGGTCACCGACCTGCCGGCCGACGAGTGGCGGCGGATCATCGACCTGAACCTGACGGGGGTGTTCCTGTCGCTGAAGCACGAGGCGCTGCACATGGCGGACGGCGGCTCCATCGTCAACCTGGCGTCGCTGAACGCGCGCCAGCCCGGCATCGGGTTCGCCGCCTACTGCGCGAGCAAGGCGGGCGTGGAGATGCTGACCAAGTGCGCGGCGATGGACCTCGGGCCGCGCCGCGTCCGCGTCAACGCCGTCGCGCCCGGCCTGATCGACACGCCGCTCACCGCCGGGCTGATGGGCACCGAGGTGGAGCGCGACTACCTGGACAACATCCCGCTCGGGCGCACCGGCACCACCGGCGACGTCGCCGCGCTGGTGCTGTTCCTGGCCTCGGACGCCAGCGCGTGGATGACCGGGGACCTGCTGTTCGTGGACGGCGGCGCGCACACCATGCGCTACCCGCGGATGGCCTGAGCCTCCGCGGGCCGGGCCTTCAGGGCGGCGGCGAGGTCGGCGACCAGGTCGTCGGGGGCGCGGAAGCCGGGGAAGAACGCGCAGACCCGGTCGCAGTCGCCGTAGCGGGCGGTGATCTCGGCGGCGACCCGCTCGGGGGTGCCGTGGGCGGCGAAGGTGGCGAGCAGGTCGTCGGTGACCAGCGCGGTCATCTCCGCCCACCGGCCCTGCTTGGACAGCGCGTTCAGCTCGGGCTGCAGGTCGCCGAGCCCCTCGGCGTCCAGGACGCTCCGGTAGGCGGGCGTGGAGCCGTAGAAGGCGATCGTGGCGCGGGCGCCCGCCGTCGCGGCCTCGATCTCCTGATCGGTGCGGCCGACGGCGACGATGACCTCGGCGGTCAGCTCCAGGTCGGCGCGGGTGCGGCCGGACGCGGCGAGGCCGGCCTCGATGGCGGGCATGGTGCGCTCGCGCATGTGGCGGGCGCTGTTGAACGGCATGACCAGGACGCCGTCGGCGACCTCGGCCGCCATCCGGTTCATCCGCGGGCCGAGCGCGCCGACGAGCACCTTGGGGACGCCGTAGGGGTTCGGGCCGGGGTCGAACGCGGGCGTCATCAGCGTGTGGACGGTGTGCTCGCCGCGGAAGTCCAGGCGCGTCCCGTCCTGCCAGGCGCGCAGGATCGCCTTGACGGCGAGCACCCACTCGCGCATCTGCGGGACCGGGCCCTCCCACCGCGACCCGAACCGCTTCTCGATGTGGGTGCGGATCTGCGAGCCGAGACCGAGCCGGAACCGGCCCTGCGACAGCAGGTGCAGGTCGTAGGCGGAGTTGGCGAGGTGCATGGGGCTGCGCGGGAACGCGATCGCGACGTTGGTGAGCAGGTCCAGCGTGCAGACCGGCGCGGCCGCCACCAGCGGGAAGAACACGTCGTGGGAGTTCTCGAAGGTGAACACCCCGTCCACGCCGGTGCCCTGGAGCGCCCGCGCGCGGTCCGCCGCCTCGGCGACCGACTCGGCCAGGATGACGTCGAGTTTCGGGCTCATCGGTCCCGGTCTCCTTCGCGTGCGGGGGGCATGAGCAGGACCGGTTTCACGGCGGTCCCGGCGAGCGCGTCGGCCTCGGCGCGGTCGATGGCCTCGAACGGGTAGGTCGTGACGAGCTCGTCGAAGGGGAACGCGCCCCGCCGCCACAGCCCGATGAGGCGCGGCACGAACACCTGCGGGACCGAGCGGCCCTCGTAGCCGTAGGTGACGGTCTTGCCGGCGAGGGCCTGCGGGTGGACGGTGAGCGCGTCGAGGCCCGCACCGACGAGCACGCACGCGCCGGGGCGGCGCAGCACGTTCACCGCGTTGGCCATGACGGCGGCGGCGCCGGTGGTGTCGAGGCTGAAGTCCACCCCGCCGGACGGCCCCGCCGCCTGGGCGAGGACGTCGGGCGCGGCGCCGTCCACGACGCGGGTCGCGCCGAGGCGGGCGGCGAGTTCGAGCCGCGCCGGGTTCAGGTCGACCGCGACGATGTCGCCGGCGCCCGCCGCCCGCGCGGCCATGACGGCCGACAGGCCGACCGCTCCGGCGCCGAACACCGCGAGGGACTGGCCGGGCGCGAGCCGCATCTGGTTGAGGACCGCGCCGGCGCCGGTCTGCACGCCGCAGCCGAGCGGGCCGAGCAGTTCCAGCGGCAGGTCGCGGTCGACCTTCACCATGCCGCGCTCGGCGGCGAGGGCGTACTCGGCGAACGACGACTGGCCGAACCAGCGGTTGGCGACGGGCGCGCCGGACGCGTCCCGGGCGCTCGTCCCCCCGTCGGGGGTGCGGCCGCCGAGATTGCGCGCCTCGAAATCGGCGCAGTCGGTCGGGGCGCCGCTGCGGCAGGCCGCGCAGGCGCCGCAGGTGTCGAAGCTGAGGACGACGTGGTCGCCGGGCGCGACGGCCGTCACGCCCGGCCCCGTCGCCTCGACGACGCCGGCGCCCTCGTGGCCGAGGACGGCGGGCAGGAAGGCGTCGCCGAGCAGTCCGCTCCGGCCGAACAGGTCGGTGTGGCAGTGACCGGCGGCGACGACGCGGACGAGCGCCTCGCCGGGGCCCGGGCCGGCCAGCTCCAGCGTCTCGATCGAGTAGGGGGCGTCGATGGCGCGCAGCACCGCGCTGCGGGAGGCGGTCACGAGCGCACCGTACAAGAACGGGTATCCCGTTTCAATAATGGCCGCCGCCGGTAGACTCGCCCGGGTGACGGAGCAGGTGGGGGCGGCGGCGGATCCCGGGGGCATGCCCGCGTTCAAGCGCGCCCGCCGGCAGCGGATCATCGACGCCGCGTTCGACGCCCTGGAGGGGCAGGAGTACGAGCGGATCCGCATCAGCGAGATCGCCCGGTCCGCCGACGTCGCGCTCGGCACGCTCTACCGGTACTTCTCCTCCAAGGAGCACCTGTACGCGGTGGTGCTGCGCGAGTGGGCCGAGCGCGACCACCACGAGCGCCGCCGCCCGCCGCCCGCGTCCGGGCTGGAGCGCGCCCGCATCCGCATCCACGCGATCGTGTCGGCGTTCGAGCGGCGGCCGCAGTACTTCAAGCTCAACATCCTGCTGCAGGCCAGCGCCGACCCCGAGGTGCAGGCGGTCCTCGCCGGGCTCGGCGCGCGGGCGCGGATGCTGCTGGCGAGCGACTTCGAGGCCGCCGGCGTCCGCGAGCCGCAGGACGCCGCCGCGATGCTGCACGCGCTCGGCCACTCGCTGCTGACCTCGACCGTCTACCACGGCCGTCCCGTCTCCGAGACCCACCGCCTGGTCGACCGCTTCATCGACCTGTACGCGGGCGGCGCCTCCTGACGGGCGCTCCCGGGCTCAGGCGCGGGGCGGCGCGGGCGCCCGCAGGCGCAGCAGGCGGCGGGCGACGACGTGCAGGTTGTGGCGGAGGCGCTCGTCGTCGAAGTGCATCAGGCGCGGGTCGCGGGCGGCGATGAGCAGGCCGCCGCTCACCATGACGGTGGCGAGCAGCGTCTCGTCGTCGGGCCCGTCGCCGGCGAGGAGGGCGGTGATGCGCCGCTCCAGGCCCCGCACGTCGTCGCTCTCGTGCACCAGCGTGGTGATGGCGGGGTCGGACTGCAGGACGGCGGCGAGCCGGCGGTTGTCGACCACCAGGTCGATGATCCCGCCGAGGACGACCTCGGCGCGCTCGGACCGGCGGCGGCGCCGCTCGGCCTCCTCGGTGACGGCGCGCAGCCGCTCCAGGGCGGGCGCGATGACCGCCCGCACGATGTCGTCCTTGCTGCGGAACTGGTGGTAGACGGCCGCCTTGGTGACGCCGAGCTCGTCCGCGATCATCTGCAGGGAGGTGCCGTTCACGCCGTGCCGGGCGAACAGGTCCAGCGCGACCGACAGCACCCGCTCCCGGGCCGCTCCCGGCGGCTGGCGCTGCATCATCGCGCGCACTGTACCAGCGCCCGCCCGGACCCCCTCCGATCTCCGATCATCCCGCCTTCCGCTCCCCCGGCCTCACCCGCCTCTGCGCGTCCCTGCGGGCCGAGGCCGACGACGGCTACCTCGCGGGCGCCGAGTCCCTGCTCGCCCGGCTGGCCTTCGAGCACGGCGTCATCGCCGGCATCGCCGAGACGGTCGCGGGCGCGGCCGGACACGTCCGCGGCTTCCTGCTCGCCCTGTCCAGCGGCCGGCTGGACGAGGAGCCGGCGCGCCTGAGCGCCGCCGTCGACCGGCTGCGGCCCGGCGCGCTGCTGCTCTGCAACGAGTCGCTGTCCTCCACCAACGAGCGCGAGGGGTCCGCGATCGCCGGTGAGATCCTGGCGGCCCTCACCGACCTCGGCGTGCGCGTCGTGTTCGTCACGCACCTGTACGACCTCGCCCGCCGCGCGAGCACCGAGGCCCGCGCCGACTACATGTTCCTCACCACCGAGCAGGACGCCGCGGGTGCGCCCACTTTCCGCCTCGTCCCCGGCGTCCCCTCCCCACCGCCCGCGCCCTCTACGACCGCGTGTTCACCGTCCCGCCGCCGCAGTAGGATCAACCTAGCGATTGCTCGGGCGAAGGGGGGACGGTGTCCGGGGTGGGTGCGGAGGAACTGCGCGACATCGCCGACGAGCGGCTGATCCGGAGGCTGCTCGCGGCCTACGTCGACGCCGTGAACCGGGGGGCGTGGGCGGAGTTCGGGGAGCTGTTCCTGCCCGAGGCCGTGGTCGAGGTGGTGCGCGGGCCGGGGCTGCCGGCCGACGCCGCGACGGGGCCCGACGGGGTCGCGGCCATGGTGAGCGGGTTCGCCGGGCGGTTCGACTTCCTCGTGCAGGCGCTGCTGAACGCGCGCGTCGAGCTGCGCGACGGCGGGGATCCGGACCGGGCGTCCGCCCGCGTCACCATCGGCGAGTACCGGCGGCTCTCCGCCTCCGGGCGCTTCGTGCACTCGGCGGGCACCTACCATGATCGCTACGAGCGGCGCGGCGGGCGCTGGCGGTTCGCCGGGCGCCGGTACGAGCGGACCTACGTCTCCGAGGCGTGAGCGGCGAGAGGAAGCCCATGACACCCCAGCTCTCGGTCCCGCTCCCGTCCTTCTCCGCCGACGCGCCGCCGAGCCGGCGGCCCCTGCTGGAGACCGCCGCGATGCTGGACCGGGCCGGGGTGGACCGCCTGGTGGTCTCCGACCACGTCGTCTTCGGCGAGGACCTGGACGCCTACGGCCGTCCCGAGAGCGGCGGCACGCGCGGCGGCGTCCAGCCGACGGGCCCGGACGGGCACTGGCTGGAGCCCCTCACCGTCCTGTCGGCCGTCGCCGGGGCGACGTCGCGGATCCGGCTCGCCACCGGCGTCCTGCTCGCGGCGCTCCGCCGCCCCGTCGTGCTGGCCAAGACCGCCGCGACCCTGGACGTCCTGTCCGAGGGGCGCCTCGACCTCGGCGTCGGGGTCGGCTGGCAGCGCGCGGAGTACGAGGCGGCGGGCCTGGACTTCGCCGAGCGGGGACGCCTGCTCGATCACACCCTGGAGGTCTGCCGGGTCCTCTGGAGCGAGCGCCGCGCCTCCTACGACTCCCCCGGCCTGCGCTTCGAGGGCGTCCACATGATGCCGAAGCCCGTCCGGGACGGCGGCGTTCCGGTCTGGGTCAGCGGGACCGTCAACCCGCGCGTGGTCCGGCGGGTCGCCCGGTTCGGGGCGGGCTGGATCCCGTGGGGCGACGCGGCCCGCGACGTCGTCGCCGGCATCGCCGCCATGCGGGCGGCCCTGGAGGAGGCCGGGCACGACCCCGGGGGCCTCCAGGTGACGGGCGCGGTGCCGATCGCGCACGGCCCGGACGGCGCCGTGGACCTCGCGCGGACCATGGACGCCGTCCCCGCGCTCGCCGCCGCAGGCGTCACCGACTTCCGCCTCCGCCTGCCCGCCGCCCCCGATCCGGCCGAGGCCGAGGCCCGCACCCGCGCCGCCGTCGCGGCGTTCCGCGAGGCCACCGCTTGATCGGGAACCCGCGCGGGCGGGCGCTCCGGCGGTCCCGGACGCCCCGATCGGACGGACCGATTTAGAGGGCTCCCACAAACCGGGGCCGCTCAGCGAGTACGTGTCCGACATGGCGCCGCCGGCCGCCGGCCAGAAGGATGGCAGTGTCGGATCGGTGTGTCGCAGAGCACACGCGTCGTCGTCTGGGGAGAGGGTTCGGTCGGGTGTTCACACGTGTCGCCATCGTCAACCGGGGTGAGGCCGCGATGCGGCTCATCCACGCCGTCCGCGAGATCGCCGCGGAGACCGGCGCCCGGATCGAGACCGTCGCCCTGCACACCGACGTGGACCGCGCGGCCGCCTTCGTCCGCGAGGCCGACCTCGCCCACGAGATCGGCCCGGCGTCCGCCCGCCCCTACCTCGACCTGAAGGTGCTGGAGCGCGCCCTGCTGGACACCGGCGCCGACGCCGCCTGGGTCGGCTGGGGCTTCGTCGCCGAGGACCCGGCGTTCGCCGAGCTGTGCGACCAGATCGGCGTGACGTTCGTCGGGCCGAGCGCGGACGCGATGCGCCGCCTCGGCGACAAGATCGGCGCCAAGCTCATCGCGGAGGAGACCGGCGTGCCGGTCGCGCCGTGGAGCCGCGGCGCCGTCGAGAGCCTGGACGCCGCGCTCGCCGCCGCCGAGCGGATCGGCTACCCGCTGATGCTGAAGGCGACGGCGGGCGGCGGCGGCCGCGGCATCCGCGTCGTCACGAACGCCGGCGACCTCGCCGACGCCTACGAGCGCACGTCCCAGGAGGCGGCGAGGGCGTTCGGCAGCGGCGTGGTGTTCCTGGAGCGCCTGGTCACCGGCGCCCGGCACGTCGAGGTGCAGGTCATCGCCGACGGGCAGGGCACCGCCTGGGCGCTCGGCGTCCGCGACTGCTCGGTGCAGCGCCGCAACCAGAAGGTCATCGAGGAGTCGGCGTCGCCGGTGCTGCGGCCCGAGCAGGCCGCCGAGCTGAAGGCGTCGGCCGAGCGGCTCGCCGTCGCGGTCGGCTACCGGGGCGCCGCGACGGTGGAGTTCCTCTACCACCCCGGCGACGAGATGTTCGCGTTCCTGGAGGTCAACACCCGGCTCCAGGTCGAGCACCCGATCACCGAGGCCACCACCGGGTTCGACCTGGTGAAGGCGCAGCTGCACGTCGCGGCGGGCGGGCGGCTGGAGGGCCGGCCGCCGGCCGAGCGCGGGCACGCGATCGAGGCCCGGCTGAACGCCGAGGACCCCGACCGCGACTTCGCGCCCTCCCCCGGCCGGATCTCCCGGCTGGACCTGCCCGCCGGGCCGGGCGTGCGGGTGGACACCGGCGTCCGCGAGGGCGACACCATCCCGGCCGACTTCGACTCCATGATCGCCAAGATCATCGCCTACGGGCACGACCGGGACGAGGCGCTCGGCCGGCTCCGCCGGGCGATGGCGCAGACCACGGTGATCATCGAGGGCGGCACCACCAACAAGAGCTTCGTGCTGGACCTGCTGGACCGCCCCGAGGTCGTCGACGGGTCCGCCGACACCGGCTGGATCGACCGCGTCCGCGCCGAGGGCGGCCTGGTCTCCCAGCGGCACTCGGGCGTCGCGCTCGCCGCCGCCGCCATCGAGGCGTACGAGGAGGAGGAGCGCGCCGAGCGCGAGCGGCTCCTGTCGACGGCGGCCGGCGGCCGCCCGCAGGCCCGCCACGAGAGCGGCCGCCCCCTCGACCTGAAGCTGCGCGGCGCCGGCTACCGGGTGCGCGTCGCGCGCGTCGGCACCCACCGGTTCCGCGTCGGCGTCGAGGCCGGCACCGGGGCGGGCGCCGAGGCGCGCACCGTCGACGTCGAGCTGGACCGCGTCGACCGCCACACCGGGCAGATCACCGTCAACGGCGTCCGGTACCGGCTGCTCACCGGCGGGCAGGGCCCGATCCACCTGGTCGAGGTCGACGGCGTCGCGCACCGGGTGAGCCGCGACGAGGGCGGCGTGGTCCGCTCGCCCGCGCCCGCCCTCGTCGTCGCGACGCCGCTGGCGGTGGGCGAGGAGGTCGAGGCGGGCGCGCCCGTCCTCGTGCTGGAGAGCATGAAGATGGAGACGGTGCTGCGGGCGCCGTTCCGGGCGCGGCTGAAGGAGTGCGTCGTCGCGGTCGGCAGCCAGGTCGAGACCGGCGCGCCGCTGCTGCGGCTGGAGCCGCTCGCCGACGAGGACCCCGCCGGGGACGCGGCCGGGGACGCGGCGGCGGCCGAGCCCGTCGACCTGGACCTGCCGGACGCGCCCCGCGAGGTCCCGATCCGCCAGCGCGCCCGGCGCGGCCTGGAGGACCTGCGCAGCCTGCTGCTCGGCTTCGACGTCGACCCCCACGACGACCGCCGGGTCCTGTCGGACCACCTGGCCGCGCGCCTCGTCGCCGCCGCCGACGGCCGCTCCCCGCTCGTCGAGGAGATCGGGCTGCTCGACGTGTTCACCGACCTCGCCGAGCTCAGCGGCAACCGGCCCGCCGACGGCGAGGCCGCGGGCGGCGGGCACGTGCACAGCGACCGCGAGCACTTCCACGCCTACCTGCAGAGCCTGGACGCCGACCGGGCGGCGCTGCCGGAGGCGTTCCGGGCGCGGCTCGCCGCCGTCCTCGCCCACTACGGCGTGGACGGCCTGGACCGCACCCCCGAGCTGGAGGCGGCGGTCTTCCGGATCTTCCTGGCGCACCAGCGGGCCGCCGCCGACGCCGCGGTCGTCACGGCGCTGCTGCGGGCCTGGCTGCGCGAGCCGCCGCCGCACCGCACGCTGCACGAGACCGTCGGGTACGCGCTGGAGCGGCTCATCGCCGCGACCCAGGTCCGCTTCCCCGCGATCGCCGACCTGGCGCGCGGCCTGGTGTTCGCCTGGTTCGCGCAGCCGCTGCTGCGCCGCAACCGGGCCCGCGTCTACGCCGACGTCCGCCGCCACCTGCGCCACCTGGACGCCCGGCCCGACGCCGCCGACCGCGCCGAGCGGATCGCCGAGATGGTGCGCAGCACCGAGCCGCTCGTCCGGCTCCTCGGCCAGCGCCTCGTCCGCGGCTTCGCCGACAACGCGGTGCTGCTGGAGGTGCTGACCCGCCGCTACTACGGCAACCGGCGCCTCACCGCCGTCCGCACCGCGGGCGCCGCCGGCTGCTCCTTCGTGGTCGCCGAGCGCGCCGAGTCGACGATCGTGTCGGCGGCGGTGCGCTTCGACGCGCTCGCCGGGGCGCTGCGCGGCCTCGCCGAGGTCGCGGCGGGCGAGGACACCGTCGACGCCGACGTGTACGTGTCGTGGGAGAACCAGCCCGAGGACTTCGACGCGATGGCGGCGGCGCTCCAGGAGGCCCTCAACGCCGGGACGCTCCCGCCGCAGCTCCGGCGGGTCACCGCGACCGTCGCGGGCAGCGGCGGCGCCGTCATGCACCACCACTTCACCTTCCGGCCCGCGACCACCGGGATGGCCGAGGAGCGGCTCATCCGCGGCCTGCACCCCTACATCGCGCAGCGCATGCAGATGGAGCGGCTGGAGCGCTTCGACCTCACCCGGCTGCCGTCCTCGGACGAGGAGGTCTACCTCTTCCAGTGCGTGGCGCGCGAGAACCGCTCCGACGACCGGCTGGTGGCGTTCGCGCAGATCCGCGACCTCACCGAGCTGCGCGACCAGGACGGGCGGCTCGCCGCGCTGCCGACGGCCGAGTACACCATCGCGGCCTGCCTGGACTCGATCCGCCGCGCGCAGGCGCTGCGGCCGTCCAAGCGGCGGCTGCCGACCAACCGGATCGTCCTGTACGTCTGGCCGCCGAGCACCATCACCCGCGCCGAGCTGCAGAAGCTCGCCCGCCGGGTGATGCCGACCGCCGCCGGCGCCGGGCTGGAGGAGGTGCTGTTCATCGCCCGCCAGCGCGACACGGTGACCGGCGAGCTGCTGCCGCTCACGGTCCGCGTCGCGTTCGACGCCGCCGGGCGCAGCCGGGTGACCATCGGCGGCCCGGCCGGCGCGCCCGTCGACCCGGTCGACGGCTACCGGCAGAAGGTGCTGAGCGCCAGCAGCCGCAACACCGTCTACCCCTACGAGCTGACCGGGATGCTCGGCGAGTTCACCGAGCACGACCTCGACGACGCCGGCGCGCTCGTCCCGGTGGACCGGCCGAAGGGCCGCAACACCGCCGCGATCGTCGCGGGCGTCGTCGCCACCCGGACGCGCCGCCACCCCGAGGGCGTCACCCGCGTCGTGCTGCTCGGCGACCCGACCAAGGCGCTCGGCGCCCTGTCGGAGGCCGAGTGCCGCCGCGTCGTCGCCGCCCTCGACCTCGCCGAGCGGATGGGCGTGCCGCTGGAGTGGTACGCGCTGTCGGCGGGCGCCCGCATCTCCATGGAGTCGGGCACCGAGAACATGGACTGGGTCGCGGCGGCGCTGAAGCGCATCGTGGAGTTCACCCAGGACGGCGGCGAGATCAACATCGTGGTCGCCGGCATCAACGTCGGCGCGCAGCCGTACTGGAACGCCGAGGCGACGATGCTGATGCACACCAAGGGCGTCCTCGTGATGACGCCGGACTCGGCGATGGTCCTCACCGGCAAGCAGTCGCTGGACTTCTCCGGCGGCGTGTCGGCCGAGGACAACTTCGGCATCGGCGGCTACGACCGGGTGATGGGCCCGAACGGGCAGGCCCAGTACTGGGCGCCGGACCTGGCGTCCGCGCGGGACGTGCTGATGGCGCACTACGACCACACCTACGTCGTGCCGGGCGAGGCGGGGCCGCGCCGCGCCACCACCACCGACCCGGCCGACCGCGACGTGTCGGGCTTCCCGCACGCCGTGGAGGGCAGCGACTTCGCCACCGTCGGCGAGATCTTCTCCGCGGCCGCCAACCCCGACCGCAAGAAGCCGTTCGACATCCGCACGGTGATGCGGGCGCTGTCGGACCAGGACCACCCAGTGCTGGAGCGCTGGGCGGGCATGGCCGACGCCGAGACCGCCGTCGTCCAGGACGTGCACCTCGGCGGCCGGCCCGCGTGCCTGGTCGGCATCGAGTCGCGGGCGGTGCCGCGCCGCGGGTTCCCGCCCACCGACGGCCCCGACACCTACACCGCGGGCACGCTGTTCCCGCAGTCGTCGAAGAAGGCGGCGCGGGCCATCAACGCCGCGAGCGGCAACCGGCCGCTGGTGGTGCTGGCGAACCTGTCGGGCTTCGACGGGTCGCCGGAGTCGATGCGCAAGCTCCAGCTGGAGTACGGCGCCGAGATCGGCCGGGCGATCGTGAACTTCCGCGGCCCCATCGTGTTCTGCGTCATCTCCCGCTACCACGGCGGCGCGTTCGTGGTGTTCTCCAAGGCGCTGAACCCGAACATGACGGTCCTGGCGATCGAGGGGTCGTTCGCGTCGGTGCTCGGCGGGGCGCCCGCCGCCGCCGTGGTGTTCTCGCGCGACGTGGACGCCCGCACCGCGGCCGACCCGCGCGTGCGGGAGCTGGAGGACCGGCTGCCGCACGCGATCGGCGCCGAGCACGTCGCGCTGACGGCCGAACTGGACGAGCTGCGGTCCTCGGTGCGCGCCGAGAAGCTCGGCGAGGTGGCCGCGGAGTTCGACGGGGTGCACAGCATCCGGCGGGCCGTCGAGGTCGGGTCCGTCGACGCCGTCATCGGCGCCGCCGAGCTGCGCCCCCGCATCATCGAGGCGATCGAGTCCCGCCTCGGCTGACGCCGCGCGCCGCCGTCCGGGGCCTGCGCGGCCTCGGACGGCGGGCGCGTCCGGTCAGGCGGCCGGGGCCGCCAGGTGCTCGCGGGTCGCGATGACCTTGCGGTAGCGGCGCGGCCCGTCGGCGTAGTCGTCGATGGCGTAGTGCCAGGTGGCGCGGTTGTCCCACAGCACGAAGTCGCCCGGCCGCCAGGAGAAGCGGATGGTGTAGTCCGGCGACGCGGCGTGCTGGAGCAGGAACGGCAGCAGCACCTTGGCCTCGGCGGAGGTGACGCCGGTGAGGTCGGTCGCGCCGGTGCTGAGGAACAGGCCCTTGCGGCCGGTGTCGGGGTGGGTGAACACCACGGGGTGCTCGATGGTCTTGCCGGTCGGCACCTTCGCGCTGCCCTGCGCGTAGTTCACCGGGTCGGCCTCGTAGACGGCCGAAACCGACTCCAGCAGGGCGCGGACCGGCTCGGACAGGCCGTCGTAGGCGGCCTGGAGGTCGGCCCACAGGGTGTGCCCGCCGAGTTCGGGGACGGCCTGGTAGGTGAGCGACTCGATGCTGAACGGCGGGGTGCGCCACACCCCGCCGACGTGCCAGAGCGCCGCCTTGCCCGCCGAGCGCACGTCGTAGGGGTAGACGAACCGCAGGTCGCCGTCGGCGGCCGCGCGCTTCGCCGTCGGGTGGTCGAACGGCTCGCCGAAGATGCGGACGGCGGCGACGTGCTGCTCCGGCTCCAGGTGCTGGTCGCGGAAGACCAGCACCTTGTGGGCGACGAACTCGCGGCGGAGCGCGTCGGCGGTCGCCTCGTCGACCGGGGCGGCGAGGTCCAGGCCGGTGATCTCGGCGCCGAACAGCGGGCCGGCGCGGCGGACGCGGTAGGCGGGCGGGGCGGTCGGGGTGGTGGCGGCGGTGACGGTCATGGCTGGACTCCTCGGGGGACGCGAGAGCACCGGCGGGACGGCGGGCCGGCCCGATCACACCTGATCAGCGTACGTTCGGCCGATAAATCATGCAATACCTACCGGAAAGATAGACATTAGGGCGGGCGGCCGGACGGGCATCCCGGGATTCGCGCCGGCGGCGCCCGCGCCTCGCCGCGCGAGGACCGGCGGCGGGACGCGGGGGTTCAGGCCGACTCCGACACGGCCCTTCCCGGCGCCTTGGCCCCGGACGGGCGCAGGAACAGCGCCATCACCGGGACGAGGTAGGCGATCCAGACGACGAGCTGCAGCCAGGTGACCGTCGGGGTGAGGTTGAACACGCCCTGGCACAGGGTCTGCGCCCAGTCGCCGGCGTGGCCGTAGCGGAGGAAGAAGGTCGCGGGCTGGAAGGCGACGGCGTTCAGGCCGGGCAGCACGCCGGCCTCCTGGAGGTCGTGGAAGCCGTAGCCGATGACGCCCGCGGCGACCACGATCAGCGCGGCGCCGGTCCAGGTGAAGAACCGCTTGAGGTTGAGGCGCAGCCCGCCCCGGTAGAGCAGGTAGCCGAGGACGACCGCCGTCGCGAGGCCGAGGAGCGCGCCGATGATGGGCGTGGCGCCCGAGTCGGAGTTGCTGGTGTTGATCCACAGGAACAGCGCGGTCTCCAGGCCCTCGCGGCCGACGGCGAGGAAGGCCACGACGGCGAGGGCGACCGGGCCGGCGTCCAGCGCCCCGGCGAGCCGGCCCTCCAGCTCGGCCTTGATGGAGCGGGCCGCGGCGCGCATCCAGAACACCATCCAGGTCACCAGGCCGACCGCGACGATCGACAGCAGCCCGCCGGTCAGCTCCTGGATCTTGAAGTGGTCCTCCTGCGCCACCGCCAGGTTCAGCAGCAGCGCGAACGCGGCGCTGAGCGCGACCGCCGCGCCGACGCCGGCCCACACCGGGAGCAGCGCGTCCCGCCGCCCCGTCTTCACCAGGTAGGCGATGAGGATGCTGACGACCAGCGCCGCCTCCAGCCCCTCGCGCAGACCGATCAGGTAGTTGCCGAGCACCGCGCCGTCCCTCCGTCGCCGAGGCCGAACCCTGCCACCGAGGTTCTACAGCCTGTAAAAGTAAGGTTAGCATTGGCTAACTCGACGCTGGATCGCACGCTTGGAGACCGGAACGATGCGCTTCCCCCTGCCCGCCCTCGCCCTGAGCGGCGTCGCCGCGCTCGCCCTGCCCCTCCTCACCGCCTGCGGGGACGACGGGGACAAGGACGCCAAGGCCGCCGCGGGCGGTCCCACGGCGGTCACGGCCGGGGACGCCAGGTGCGAGGTGGCGCGCAAGGACTTCGCCGCCGGTGTGACCGAGTTCAAGGTGCGCAACACCGGGTCGCGGGTGACCGAGCTCTACGTCTACGCCCCCGGCGACAAGATCGTCGGCGAGCGGGAGAACATCGGCCCCGGCACCAGCGCCACCCTGGCCGTGCAGCTCAGCGCCGGCAAGTACCAGCTCGCGTGCAAGCCCGGCATGGTCGGCAACGGCATCCGGCAGGACATCACCGTCACCGGCGTGGCGACCAAGGGCGCGGACCCGCGCATCGAGAAGGCGCTGACCGACTACCACGCCTACGTCATCGGGCAGACCGACGCCACCATCGCCGCGACGCAGAAGTTCGTCGCCGCCTTCAAGGCCGGCGACGTCGCCAAGGCCAAGGCGCTGTACGCGCCCTCGCGCGTCGGCTGGGAGTCGATCGAGCCGGTCGCCGAGTCGTTCGGCGACCTGGACCCGCGGACCGACGCCCGCGAGGCCGACCTCAAGCCCGGCGAGAAGTGGACCGGCTGGCACCGCCTGGAGAAGGCGCTCTGGAAGACCGGCTCCACCAAGGGCGAGGAGGCCTACGCCGACCAGCTCCTCAAGGACCTGGCCGAGCTGAAGACCAAGGTCAACGCCGTCCGCCTGGACCCGCCGATCACCCAGACGTCCATGGCCAACGGCGCCAAGGAGCTCCTCGACGAGGTCGCCACCGGTAAGATCACCGGCGAGGAGGAGACGTTCTCCCACACCGACCTGGTGGACTTCCAGGCCAACCTCGACGGCGCCGCCAAGGTGTACGAGCTGCTGCGGCCCGTCGTCCAGGAGAAGGACGCGACCCTGGCCAAGGACCTCGACGACAACTTCGCCAAGGTGCGGACCGCGCTGCAGAAGCACCGCCAGGGCGACGGCTACGTCTCCTACGACAAGGTCGGCAAGGACGACCGCAAGGCCCTGTCCGACGCGGTGAACGCCCTCGCCGAGCCTCTGTCCAAGCTCGCGGGCGTGGTGTCCAAGTGACGGGCGCCGGTCCGGACAAGGCGGGGCGGAGCGGCCTGTCCCGCCGGCGGATGCTCGGCTTCTCGGGCGCCGGCCTGCTGGCCGGCGCCGCCGCCGGCGCGGGCCTGGAGCGGGCCGCCGCGGCGGCCCTGGACGAGCGCGACGCCGCCGACGTCCCGATCCCCTTCTACGGCGCGCACCAGGCCGGCATCGCCACCCCCGTCCAGGACCGGCTGCACTTCGCCGCCTTCGACCTCACCACCGCCGACCGCGCCCGCGTGGTCCGGATGCTCAAGGACTGGACGGCGGCCGCCGCCGCCATGACCCAGGGCCGCCCGGTCGGCGCGGGCGCCGTCGGCGGCCCGGACGTCGCCCCGCCCGACGACACCGGCGAGGCGCTCGGCCTGCCGCCGTCGCGGCTCACCCTGACCATTGGGTTCGGCCCGTCGCTGTTCGACCGCCTCGGGCTCAAGGACAAGCGCCCGCCGGCGCTGGTGGACCTGCCGCACTTCCCCGGCGACGCCCTCGACCCGGCCCGCAGCGGCGGCGACATCGCCGTCCAGGCGTGCGCCGACGACCCCCAGGTCGCCGTCCACGCGATCCGCAACCTGGCCCGCATCGCCTTCGGCACCGCCGCCGTCCGCTGGTCCCAGCTCGGCTTCGGCAAGACCTCCTCGACCACGCCCGACGCGCAGACGCCCCGCAACCTGTTCGGGTTCAAGGACGGCACCCGCAACATCCCCGGCACCGACACCGCCGCCCTCGACCAGCACGTCTGGGCGGCGGCGAAGGACGGCGCGCCGTGGATGGCGGGCGGGTCCTACCTGGTCGCCCGCCGCATCCGCATGCACATCGAGACCTGGGACCGCACCTCGCTGGCCGAGCAGCAGGACATCATCGGCCGCGACAAGCGCGAGGGCGCCCCCGCCGGGTCGCGGGCCGAGCACGACGCCGTCCGCCTGGCGGCCCTCAAGCCGACCGCGCACGTGCGGCTCGCCCACCCCGACGCCAACAAGGGCGCCCGCATCCTGCGCCGCGGCTACTCCTTCACCGACGGCACCGACGGGCTGGGGCGCCTGGACGCCGGCCTGTTCTTCCTGGCCTACCAGCGCGACCCGCGCACCGGCTTCATCCCCGTCCAGAACAACCTGGCCACCGACGCCATGAACGAGTACATCCAGCACGTCGCCTCGGGCGTCTACGCCTGCCCGCCCGCCCCGCGCCCCGGCGGCCACTGGGGCGACACCCTGCTCACCTGACCACCCGGTCGCCCTCTGTTGAGATGCGGCGTGTTGCCCACTTTCGATCTTGAAAGTGGGCAACACGCCGCATCTCAACTTCGGACGACCAGGCGGTCATGGGACGCCGGCCGACCGGACGCCCGTCGCTCAGCTCCCGGCGCCGTCCTGCGGCCGCGCCAGCACGAACGTGCCGCGCCCGGTGACACCCCGCACGAGCCCCTCGTCCTTCAGCAGTCCGACGGCCTTGACGACGGTCGGCCGCGCGAGGCCGAACTCCTCGGCCAGCTCCGCGCTGGACGGTATGCGCTTGCCCTCGGGATAGGTGCCGTCCTGGATACGCCTGCGCAGGACCGCGGCGAGCTGGACGTACAGCGGGTCCATGCCTTCCAGGTCGATCTCTCCCATGCAGCAAACCGTAGGTGACCAGCGACAATGCTTATCAACCGTGTACTTCTGTTGATAGGAACTGACAACCGCATACAACTAGGCGTAGCTTGGGATCCATGACCCAGAGTTCCGTGCAGCAGCCCACGTCGCGGGCGCACGCCCATCTGGCGGCCCTCCTGCGGCGGCTGGACCTCTACGACCTGGACGCCCAGATCAAGCCGGACGGCCTGCGGGTCGCCAACCCCCACGCCGAGGGGTGCTGCCCCGCCAACCCCGAGCCCACCGACACGGTGACCTGCCGCCCCAACCCCGCCGACTCCGGCCGCCTGTGGTTCTTCCACTCCTGGGCCGAGCCCATCGCCCCCGCCTCCCGCACCGAGGACGCGGCCGTCCTCATCGCCCGCACCCTCAAAGCCCGCTGATGCCCCGCCGATCGTGACCGTCCGGTCACCGAACGTTGAGATGCGGCGTGTTGGGCACTTTGACGATCGAAAGAGGCCAACACGCCGCATCTCAACGGGTGGTGACCGGGTGGTCAGGGGGTGCGGGCGGGTGCGGGGGTGGGGGAAGGGGGACCGGGGATGGGGCGGTGGCTATCTTTTACTTCGTGTAGAAGGTCGGCTGCGGTCGGCCTGCGGGTCCGCCCCGCCCAGGGGCCGGGGCGGGTCCGCGCTACTCCCCCGCGTCGCGGAGGAGGTCGCGCAGGACGTCCTCGTCGCCGGGGTCGAGGGTGCCGACGAAGCGCCGGAGCACGGACGCGCGGTCGGGGTCCTCGGCCAGCAGCCGGTTCATGCGCAGCGCGGTGAGGTCGGCGGCGTCGGCCATCGCCTGGTAGCGGAAGGCGCGCCCGTGGCGGTGCCGGGCGAGGGCGCCCTTGCGGTGCAGGCGGGTGAGGGTCGTGACGACCGTGCTGTAGGACAGTCCGCTGTCGGCGCCGAGCCGCTCCAGCACCTCGCCGGTGGTCAGCGGCCGGTCGGCCTCGGCCAGCACGGTGATGATCTGGGCTTCCAGCCGGCCCGCGCGGCGGCGCGGCGCCGGCGGCCCGGAGTCCGATGATCGGTTCGGCGTCACCCCCGAACTCTAGCCAGCGGGCGGGGGCCACCGAGGCCACGGAGGATGCGACACTGGTACGTCCCTTCGCGTCAGGAAACAGCGTGTTCGATCATTTCGTCTGGTCCGTGCTGGTCGTGCCGGTTCTGCTGGTGGGCACCGCCGCGCTGCCGGCGCGCCGCCTCGCCCCCGCGACGGGCGCCGCCGCGCTCGCCTGGTCCGCCTTCGCCACCGCCCTCGCCGCCGTCGCCGTCCTCGCGGCGTTCACCGTGGCGGCCGCGGCGGAGGTCCCGGCCGTCGCCGCCCGGTTCGGGGAGTCCTCCCGGACGGTGGCGGACGACACCGCGCACGTCCCCTGGGTCACCTGGCTGTCGGCGGCGCTGCTCGCCGCCGGACTCGTCGCGGCGGCGCGGGTGCGGCGCCGGCACCGGCGCGGGCGCTCGGTCGCCCGGCGGTTCGCCGGGCTCCCGGCCGACCGGGCGATCGTCCTGGTCGACGACGAGGCGGTGGACGCGTTCGCCGTCCCCGGCCGCCCGGGGCGGATCGTCGTCACCACCGCGATGCGCGCGGCGCTGGACGACCGGCAGTTCGAGGCGCTGGTCGCGCACGAGCGGGCGCACCTGGACGCCGGGCATCCGCGGCTGATCCTGCTGGCCGAGCTGGCGGGGGCGCTGCATCCGGCGCTCCGCTGGGTGGCGCCCCGGGTGTCCTACCTGATCGAGCGGGCCGCCGACGAGCAGGCCGCCCGCGCCGTCGGCGACCGGCGGACGGTCGCGAAGGCCATCGGCGCCGCCGCGCTCGCCGCCGCCGGGCGGCCCGCGCCGCCCGCGCCGTCCGCCGTCTCCTTCGCGCGCGCCGTCCGCCCCGGCGCCGTCCCGCGCCGGGTGGGCGAGCTGCTCGCGCCGCCGCCCGCCGGGCGCCTCGCCTGGCTCGCGGCCGTGCCGGCGCTGCTGGCCGCCAGCTCGATCGTCTGGACGGGCGAGGCGCTGATCGACCTCGTCGAGCTGCTGGCGAAGGCGCACGGCACCGGCCCCTGACGCCGCCGCGACCGGACTCCCTATACTGATCGGAATCGTTCGGTCGCTCTTCGTGGCGGGGGTTCATGGATCCGCAGGACGCCGAGGTCGAGCAGGCGGTGTCGACCGGCTCGCTGCCCGGCCGGGAGCGCGTCGGCGCCCTCGTCCTGGACGCCTACGAGCGTGCGAAGGCCGCCACGGGCGGCACCGTCGCCGGGTACATCCCGGCGCTCGCCGGGGCCGACCCCGAGCTGTTCGGCGTGAGCGTCGCCGGGGTCGACGGCCGGGTGCACGCCGCCGGGGACGCCGCCGTCCCGTTCACGATCCAGTCGGTGTCCAAGGCGTTCGTGTACGCGCTGGTGTGCGAGGCGCTCGGGCACCGCGCCGTGGCCGAGCGCGTCGGCGTCGACAACACCGGCCTGGCGTTCGACTCGGTCATCGCGATCGAGCTGAACGGCGGCAGCCCGATGAACCCGATGGTGAACGCGGGCGCGATCGCCACCACGGCGCTCGTCCCGGGGAGCGGCCCGGCGGGGCGCTGGGAGGCGATCCGCGCCGGGCTGTCGGCGTTCGCGGGCCGCCCGCTGGCCCTCGACGAGGAGGTCTACGACTCCGAGGCCGCGACCAACCGGCGCAACCAGGCGATCGCCCGCCTCCTGCAGAGCCACGGGCGGCTGGACGCCGACCCGCCGGCCGCGGTGGACCTCTACACCCGCCAGTGCGCGCTGCTGGTGAGCGCCCGCGACCTCGCGGTGATGGGCGCGACGCTCGCCGACGGCGGCACCAACCCCGTCACCGGGCGGCGGGTGGTGTCGCCGGAGGTCTGCCGCGACACCCTGGCGGTGCTCGCCGCCAACGGCATGTACCAGCGGTCGGGCGAGTGGCTGTTCGAGATCGGCCTGCCGGCGAAGTCGGGGGTGTCGGGCGGCATCGTCGCCGTCGCGCCCGGCAAGGGCGCGATCGGCACGTTCGCGCCGCGGCTGGACGCGGCGGGCAACAGCGTGCGCGGCCGGCACGCCGTCGCCCACCTGTCCCGGACGCTCGGCCTCAACCTCTTCGCCTCCCGCGTCCACGCCGCCGCGGGCTAGCCGCCGGCGGGCGCGCCGTCGCGCTCGCGAGCGAGCTGCAGCGCCACGTCGATGATCATGTCCTCCTGGCCGCCGACGTAGCCGGCCTCCCCGACCCGCTGCAGGATGGCGTGGGCGGGCACGCCGTAGCGCTCGGCGGCGCGCTCGGCGTGCAGCAGGAAGCTGGAGTAGACCCCGGCGTACCCCTGCGTGATCGCCGACCGGTCGGCGAACGGCAGCCGCGGCAGGAACGGCTGCACGACGTCCTGCGCGGCCGCCATCACGCCCTGCACGTCGACGCCGGTGGCGATGCCCATCCGCTCGAACGTCGCGGCGACGATCTCGGTCGGCGCGTTGCCGGCGCCCGCGCCGAGGGCGCAGAGCGCCCCGTCGATCTGGGTGGCGCCGTTCTGGTAGGCCAGCACCGAGTTGGCGACGCCGAGCGAGAGGTTCTGGTGGCCGTGGAACCCCACCTGCGCGTCGTCGCCGAGCTCGGCGACGAGCGCGGACACGCGGGCCTGGGCGTCGCCGAGGACCATCGCGCCCGCCGAGTCGACGACGTAGACGCACTGCGCGCCCGCGTCCGCCATGATCCGCGCCTGTGCGGCCAGCTCGGCGGGGCCGATGCGGTGCGACAGCATGAGGAACCCGACGGTCTCCATGCCGAGCTCGCGGGCGGCCGCGAAGTGCTGCGCCGACACGTCGGCCTCGGTGCAGTGGGTGGCGATGCGGGCGACGGACGCGCCGGCGCCGCGGGCGTGCCGCAGGTCCTCCACGGTGCCGAGGCCGGGCAGCAGCAGCACCGCGATCTTCGCGCGGGCCGCCTCGTCGACGGCGGCGCCGATGAGCTCGATCTCGTCTTCGAGCGAGAAGCCGTAGTTGAACGAGGAGCCGCCGAGGCCGTCGCCGTGCGCGACCTCGATGACCTCGACGCCGGCGGAGTCCAGGGCGTGCACGACGCCGCGGACCTGGCCCTCGGTGAACCGGTGGGCCATGGCGTGGCTGCCGTCGCGCAGCGTGGAGTCGGTGATCCGGACGGGCGCGCTCACGCGATCGCCTCCTTGCCGAGGGCGAGCCGCTCGCCGACGGAGGCGGCGGCCGCGGTCATGATGTCGAGGTTGCCCGCCCAGGGCGGGAGGTGGTCGCCGTTGCCGCGGACCTCCAGGAACACCGCGACGCGGGCGCGGCCGTTCCAGCCCTCGCGGGGCGGGTCGAACTGCGGCTCGGCGCGCAGCGCGTAGCCGGGGACGTAGGCGGCGACGCGCTCCACCATGGCGTGCACGGACGCGGTGATCGCGCCGGTGTCGGCGTCGGCGGGGATCGCGCAGAACACCGTGTCCCGCATGATCATCGGCGGGTCCACCGGGTTGAGGATGATGATCGCCTTGCCGCGGCCGGCGCCGCCGACCTCCTCGATCGCGCGGGCGGTCGTCTCGGTGAACTCGTCGATGTTGGCGCGGGTGCCGGGGCCCGCCGAGCGCGAGGCGATGGACGCGACGATCTCGGCGTACTCGACCGGCGCGACCCGCGCGACCGCGTGCACGATCGGGATGGTGGCCTGCCCGCCGCAGGTGATCATGTTGAGGTTGGCGGCGCCGGCGAGGGTGTCCAGGTTGACCGGCGGGCAGACGAACGGCCCGATCGCCGCCGGGGTGAGGTCGATGGCCTGCACGCCCGCCTCGGCGTAGCGCGGGGCGTTGGCGAGGTGGGCCTTGGCGGAGGTCGCCTCGAAGACCAGGTCGGGCGGGTCGTCCTGGGCGAGCAGCCAGTCCACGCCCCCGGCGGACGCCCGCACGCCGAGCGCGCGGGCGCGGGCGAGGCCCTCCGATTCGGGATCGACGCCGACCATCGAGTGCACGTCGATCGCGTCGCTGCGCAGCAGCTTCACCAGCAGGTCGGTGCCGATGTTGCCGGGGCCGACGATCGCGGCGGTCAGCCTGCTCACGCGTCCTCCCCGGCGAAGCGGGCGGTGACGGCGCCGATGCCGGCGAACGTCGCGGTGAACGTGCTGCCGGGGGTCACCGGCACGGCGGCGGTGACCGATCCGGGCAGCACCACGTGCCCGGCCTCCAGCGTGACGCCGAGCTCGCCGAGGGCGTTGGCGAGCCAGACGAGCGCGTTCAGCGGCGCGCCGAGCACCGCGCCGCCCGCGCCGGTGTCGATCAGGACGCCGTCGCGGTGCAGGAGGCAGCCGGTGAGCGCGAGGTCGAGCCCGTCGGGGCGGACCGGCGTGGTGCCGAGGACGACGCCGCCGCTGGAGGCGTTGTCGGCGACGGTGTCGGCGAGGGTGATCCGCCAGTCCGCGACCCGCGAGTCGATGATCTCCAGGGCGGGCAGCACGAAGTCCACCGCCGCCGCCGCGTCGGCCGCCGTCACGCCGGGTCCGGCGAGCGGGCGGCCGAGCACGAACGCGATCTCCGGCTCGATGCGCGGCTGCAGGAAGCGGCCGGCGTCGATCGGCGCGGAGTCGGCGTGGAACATGGTGTCCAGCAGGTGCCCGTAGTCGGGCTGGTCCACCCCGAGCTGGCGCTGCATCGCCGCGGACGTCAGGCCGACCTTGTGGCCCTTGATCCGCGCGCCGTCCGCCGTCCAGCGCGCCACCTGGGCGAGCTGGACCGCGTAGGCGTCCGCGAGCGTCAGGCCCGGGGCCTCTTCACTCGGCGGCCGGACCGGGGTGCGGGAGGCGTACGCCCCCAGCAGCCCGGCGGCCGCCTTCTCCACGATGGCAGGGTCCATGGTCGTCCTTTCTCATGACCGCCCTGCGATCCTGCGCCCGGACCGCCGGGCGCGGCGAGCACCGCGTCCCACGTGACGGGACGCGATCCGGAAAAGCCGCCTTATGCTGGCGGTATGGCCGCCCCGACCGACGACACCTACCTGCACCGGGTGGTCGCCGTGCTCGGCGCGTTCCGGGGCGAGGAGGACGCCGTCGGCGCCGCCGAGCTGGCCCGCCGCACCGGCCTGCCGAAGTCGACCGTGCACCGCATCGTGCTGGCGCTGGTGGAGGAGGGCCTCCTCGAACGGCACGCCGCGCACGTCCGGCTGGGGATGCGGCTGTTCGAGATCGGGCAGCGCGTGCCGCGCCAGCGCGTCCTCCGCGACGCCGCCCGCCCCTACATGCAGGACCTGCGCGCGGCCACCGGGCAGACCGTCCACCTGGCGATCCTGGACGGCGCCGAGGTCGTCTACGTCGACATCCTGGCCGCCCCGGGCGGTCCGCCGCTGCCGTCGCGGGTCGGCGGGCGGCTGCCCGCGCACGCGACCGGCGTCGGCAAGGCGATGCTGGCGTTCTGCCCGCCCGAGACGGTGCGCGCCGTCCTGGACGGCGGCCTGCCCCGCCTCAGCGAGCGCAGCACCGTCGCGCCCGGCCTGCTGCTGCGGACGCTCGCCGCCGTCCGGCGCGCGGGCGTCGCCTACGACCAGGAGGAGTCGGGCCTCGGCATCGTCTGCGCGGCGAGCCCCGTCCTCGGCGCCGGCGGCGAGGTGCTCGGCGCCCTGTCGGTCTCGGGCCGGAGCGGCCGGATGCGCCTCGACCAGGTCTCCCCCGCCGTCCACACCGCCGCGCTGGCCCTGTCCCGCACCCTCGGCCGGCCCTGACCGCGCGCCTCAGCCCGACGTGACGAGGGCGAGGCCGGTGGCGCCGACGGGGCTCGCGGTGAGGCCGGGCGCGCCGCGGAACACCGAGCCGCTCGTCCACCGCACGGTGTTGGAGGCGATGACGCGGCCGGCGGCGTTGGTGACGAACGTGGGCGCGGGCGCGGTCTTCAACGCGGGCAGCAGGTGGCGCTCGAAGGAGCTGACGAACACGTCGGCCGCCGCCACCCCGATGAACGCCCCGCCCGCCAGCACCGGCATCGAGAACGTGAGGCTGTACTCGTCGGTGCACAGGTAGTCGACGTAGGGGCCGCAGATGGCGCGCCCCACCCCGGCCCGAGGTTGGGCGAACCAGTCCCACTGGGTGTAGTCGTAGAAGGCGGGCCCGGCCGGGTCGAGGTCGACGGCGAGCTGCGTCGGCGGGCCGTCGGGGTCGTGCTGCCACCACTCCAGGTACCAGGGGGCGTCGGGCAGCAGGCCCGGCAGGGCGATGAAGCCGAGGCCGACGATGAGCGGCCCGAGGCCGCCGAACAGCAGCGGCCGCAGCCGGGCCAGGTCGGCGGAGCGCAGGTCGCGGCTCTCGGCGAGCGCGGCGGTGGCGTCGCGCACGTCGGCCAGGGTGACGAAGACGCGGTCGGCGAGGCCGGTCACGCGGTCGATGACGGTCATGGGTCCAGCCCGAGGGGGGTTCAGTCCCGGAGCCGGAGCTCGACCATCCGCTCCACCGCCTCCAGGATGTGGCGTTCGGCCAGGGTACGGGCTGCCTCGCCGTCTCCGGAAGCGATGGCGGCGAAGATCTCACGGTGCCGGCGGGCGACGGCCGCGCCGTCGGCGGGCCCGTAGGGCAGCCAGAGCAGCAGCCCGGCGTCGGCCTGGAGCGCGATCTCCTCGCGGGTGAGGCGCGCCGACTGGGACGCCGCCGCCACCTCGATGTGGAACCGGCCGTCCAGGCGGCGCAGCTCGGCGGCGCCGCCGGCGGCGTCCATCTCCTTCACCGTGCGGCGGAGCGGGGCGAGCTCGGCGGCGAGCGAGCGCTCGGCGGCGAGGCGGGCGGCCGCGCCGGAGATCGCGGCGTAGTGGTCGCCGAAGTCGCGCAGCTCCTGCGGCGACAGGCCCGGCGGGAGGGCGCCGGCGTCGGCGGGCTTCGGCGTCCGCACGAACGAGCCGCCCCCGCGTCCGCGGCGGGTCTCCACCAGGCCGAGGTGGCGCAGGCTGACCAGGGCCTCGCGCAGCGTCACCGTCGAGACGCCGAGCCGCGCGGCGAGCTCCAGCTCGCTCGGCAGCTGCTCGCCGTCGGCGAGCAGCTCCAGCGCGATCGCGTCGGCGAGCCGCCGGACCACGACGTCGACGCGGGCGGTGCTGTCCACGGGCGAGAAGACGGCGAGCCGAGGGTCGTCCAGCCCCATGCCGCCCCCTTCACCCGGTTCCGCGAGGACCCACGTTATAAGACCGTGTCTTGAACTTAAACATATGAGTCCATATTTTTCCGTGCATGGCTGACCAGACGGCCGTTCGGCTGAGCGGCGTACGCAAGAGCTTCGGGGCCGTGGACGCGGTCGCCGGGGTCGACCTGGAGATCCGCGACGGCGAGTTCTTCTCGATGCTCGGGCCCTCGGGGTCGGGCAAGACGACCGTGCTGCGCATGATCGCGGGTTTCGAGCGCCCCACCGGGGGCCGCGTCGAGCTGGCCGGCCGCGACGTCACGGCCCTCGCCCCCTTCGACCGCGACGTCAACACCGTCTTCCAGGACTACGCGCTGTTCCCCCACCTGACGATCCTGCAGAACGTCGAGTACGGGCTGCGGGTGCGCAAGGTCGCGAAGGCGCGGCGGCGGGAGCGGGCCCGCGAGGCGCTCCGGTCGGTGCGCCTGGAGGGGTTCGACGACCGGCGCCCCGCCCAGCTGTCGGGCGGGCAGCGCCAGCGCGTCGCCCTCGCCCGCGCGCTCGTCAACGAGCCGCGGGTGCTGCTGCTCGACGAGCCGCTCGGCGCGCTGGACCTGAAGCTCCGCGAGGAGATGCAGGTGGAGCTCAAGGAGATCCAGCGGCGCGCCGGCATCACCTTCCTGTTCGTCACCCACGACCAGGAGGAGGCGCTGACCATGTCCGACCGCGTCGCGGTCTTCAACCGGGGCCGCGTCGAGCAGGTCGGCACCCCCGCCGAGGTCTACGAGCGGCCCGCGACGGCGTTCGTGGCCGCGTTCGTCGGCACCTCCAACCGCATCGGCGACGTCCACGTCCGCCCCGAGAAGATCCGGCTCGACCTCCTGGACGCCGGCGGGGCGGGCGAGGCGGACCGGTCGGCGACCGGCACCGTCGCCGAGGTGGTCTACGCCGGGCCGCACACGCGCTTCGTCGTCGACCTGGACGGCGGCGGGCGCGCGGTCGCCCTCCAGCAGAACCTGCAGACCTCCTCCATGGACGTCATGCGGCTGCGCGACGAGCGGGTGCGCCTGTCCTGGCGCGCCGAGCACGAGTTCCTCACCCCCTGAGACCACCCCCTGAAAGCAGCGGAGTCCCCCATGCAGACCAAGCGCCTCGGGGTCGCGTTCGCGGCCCTGTCCCTGCTCGCCCTGTCGGCCTGCGGCGGCGGCGACGGCTCGTCCACCGCCTCCGGCCAGGGCTTCAAGGTCCCGAACATCCCCGCCCAGAAGGCGCTCGGCGCCGGCGAGGGCGAGGTGAACATCGTCAACTGGGCGGGCTACGCCGAGGACGGCTCCAACGACAAGTCCGTCGACTGGGTCCACCCGTTCGAGAAGCAGACCGGCTGCAAGGTCAACTCCAAGGTCGCCGGGACCTCCGACGAGATGGTCGCGCTGATGAAGACCGGCGAGTACGACGCGGTGTCGGCGTCCGGCGACGCCTCGCTGCGGCTCATCGCGGGCGGGCAGGTCGCGCCCGTCAACACCGCGCTCGTCCCGAACTACGCCGACGTGTTCGCGGGCCTGAAGAACAAGCCGTGGAACTCCATCAAGGGCGTCGCCTACGGCATCCCGCACGGGCGCGGCGCGAACCTGCTGATGTGGCGCAGCGACAAGGTCGCCACCGCCCCTGATTCCTGGAGCGCGGTGTTCGACCAGGGCTCGGCGTACAAGGGCCACGTCACGGCCTACGACTCCCCCATCTACATCGCCGACGCCGCGCTCTACCTGATGTCGGCCAAGCCCGACCTCGGCATCAAGGACCCCTACGCCCTCGACCAGAAGCAGTTCGACGCGGCCGTCGCGCTGCTGAAGCAGCAGAAGGCCAACGTCGGCGAGTACTGGTCGGACTACACCAAGGAGGTGCAGGCGTTCAAGAGCGGCGACTCGGTCATCGGCACCACCTGGCAGGTCATCGCCAACCTGGTGGCGGCCGAGAAGACCAAGGTCGGCACGGTGCTGCCGAAGGAGGGCGCGACCGGCTGGTCCGACACCTGGATGGTCGCGGCGAAGGCCGAGCACCCCAACTGCGCCTACAAGTGGCTGGACTGGATCGTGTCGCCGAAGGTGAACGCGCAGGTCGCCGAGTGGTTCGGCGAGGCCCCCGCCAACAGCAAGGCGTGCGCCGAGACGTCCGACAAGTCGTTCTGCACGACCTTCCACGCCGCCGACGAGGCGTACTTCTCCAAGGTCCACTTCTGGACGACCCCGATCGCCCAGTGCCTCGACGGCCGTACCGACGCCAAGTGCGTCGACTACGCGCAGTGGACGCGCGCCTGGACGGAGATCAAGGGGTGAGCGGCCTCGCCCCCACCACGCTCCCCGGCCGCCCGGCGTCCCTGCGGCGCCGGGCGGCGGCCCTGCTGCACCGCCGGCCGCTCGTGCGGCTCGGGCTGCTGCTGTCGGCGCCGATGCTCTGGCTCGTCGTCGCCTACCTCGGCGCGCTGTTCGCGATGCTGCTGACGGCGTTCTGGTCGACCGACACCTTCACCGGCGAGGTCGACCGGACGTTCACCTGGCAGAACTTCCAGGACCTGTGGACCGGCGAGGTCTACCGGACGATCGCGCTCCGCTCGGTCGCGGTCGCCGCCGGCGTGACCGTCCTCTGCCTGGCGATCGCCTTCCCGATGGCCTTCTACATGGCCAAGGTCGCGCGCCCCCGGTGGCGCCCGTACCTGCTGATCGCGGTCCTGACGCCGCTCTGGGCGGCCTACCTGGTGAAGGTGTACGCCTGGCGGGTCATCCTCGCCGACGACGGGCTGCTCAACTGGGCGCTCGGCCCGCTCGGCGCGCGCGGCCCCGGCTACGGCCTCACCGCGACGGTGCTGGTGCTCACCTACCTGTGGCTGCCCTACATGATCCTGCCGATCTACACCGGCCTGGAGCGGCTGCCCGACTCGCTGCTGGACGCCTCCGGCGACCTCGGCGCGGGGACGCTGCGGACGCTGCGCCGCGTCGTCGCCCCGATGGTGTTCCCGTCGATCGCGGCGGGGTCGCTGTTCACCTTCTCGCTGTCGCTCGGCGACTACATCACCGTGAAGATCGTTGGGGGGCGGGGGCAGCTCATCGGCAACGTCGTCTACGACAACATCGGCGCGGCCAACGACCTGCCGTTCGCGGCGGCCGTCGCGACCGTCCCCGTCGTCGTCATGCTCGTCTACATCGCGGCGGTCCGCCGCACCGGCGCCCTGGAGGAGCTGTGACCCTGTCGCGCGGCGCGCGCCTCGCCCTGCGGGCGTTCACGGCGCTCGGGCTGGCGTTCGTGTACGTCCCGCTGTTCCTGGTGGTGCTGAACAGCTTCAACGCCGACCGGTCGTTCGGGTGGCCGCCGAGCGGCCTCACCACCGCCTGGTGGGCGCACGCGCTCGACAACGAGGGCGCCCGGCAGGCGGTGCTGACCAGCCTGAAGGCGGGCGCCGGCGCGACGGCGGTCGCGCTGGTGCTCGGCACGATGGTGGCGTTCGCGGTGCAGCGGTTCCGGTTCTTCGGCCGCGACACGGTGTCGCTGCTGGTGGTGCTGCCGATCGCGCTGCCCGGCATCGTCACCGGCATCGCGCTCGGCAACGCCTTCCAGGTGGTGCTGAAGCCGCTCGGCATCGGCCTCGGCCTGTTCACCGTGATCGTCGGGCACGCCACGTTCTGCATCGTGACGATCTACAACAACGTGCTGGCGCGGCTCCGGCGGATGGGCACCGCCGTGGAGGAGGCGTCCGCCGACCTCGGCGCCGACCCCTTCCAGACGTTCCGGTACGTGACGTTCCCGCTGCTCCGCCCGGCGCTGCTGGCCGGCGGGCTGCTGGCGTTCGCGCTGAGCTTCGACGAGATCATCGTCACCACGTTCACCGCGGGGCCCGGCGTCACCACGCTGCCGATCTGGATCTTCACCAACCTGTTCCGGCCGAACCAGGCCCCGGTCGTCAACGTCGTCGCCGCCGTGCTCATCGTCCTGTCGGTCGTGCCGGTCTGGCTCGCCCAGCGCCTGTCCGGCGAGGCGACCGCCCACTGACCGGGTCCGCCCGCGTCAGGAGGACCACAGGTCGGCGGTGAGGCGGAAGCCGGGGAGGGCGTCGAACGGGACGACCGCCTCGTACAGGCGCCGGTAACGGGTGCCGCTGATGCGCCAGACGCCCTCGTCGCGGCGGTAGGCGTCGGTGTAGTACGCCGCGCCCCGGATCATGATCTTGTGTTCGGGGACGAGGACGGTGTCCTCCAGGCACCAGGTGCCCTCGGCGGCGTCCCCGTCGCACGCGATCTCCGGGTGCGAGCAGACGTGCACGGTGGTGACGCCCGCCCCGAGCGCGGACCGCAGGTAGCCGACGACCTCGTCGCGGCCGGTGAAGACGAGGGGGCGGCCGCCCGACGGCGAGCCGTAGTCGGCGGTGACGTCCGGGGCGAGGGTGGCGGCGAAGTCGTCCCAGCGCTTGAGGTCCAGGGTGCGCAGGTAGCGGTACTTGAGGGCGCGGATCTCCTCAAGGGCGATCAGGTCCATCGGCTCCTCCACGGCTCGTCCGGCCCCCGCGCCAAAGTAGAACAGGTTATATTTCGGCGCAAGGAGCCCCGTCGGCCGGGAGGGACGTGTTCATGCCGGAGGACTACGCGGCTCGCGCGGCCGCGTCGGTGGAGCGCTGGGACCTGGCGGCGGACGTCGTCGTCGCCGGCTACGGCATCGCGGGCGCCGCGGCGGCGGTCGAGGCGGCGCGGGCCGGCGCCGGGGTGCTCGTCCTGGAGCGGACCGGCGGCTGGGGCGGCGCGGCGACGATGGCCGGCGGGTTCGTCTACCTCGGCGGCGGCACCCCGCTCCAGCGGGCCCTCGGGTTCGAGGACTCGCCGGAGAACATGGCCCGGTTCATGCTCGCCGCCCTCGGCCCGGACGCCGACGAGGCCAAGATCCGCGACTACTGCGCGGGCAGCGTCGAGCACTACCGGTGGCTCGTGGGCTGCGGGGTGCGGTTCAAGAAGGAGTTCTGGCCCGAGCCGGGCTGGGAGCCGCCGCGCGACGAGGGGCTCATGTACTCCGGCGGCGAGAACGCCGCGCCGTTCGACGCGATCGCCGTCCCCGCGCCGCGCGGCCACGTCCCGCAGATGGACGGCAAGCGGATCGGGCAGCGGGGCGGCGGCTACATGCTCGTGCGGCCGCTGGTCGAGACCGCCGAGTCGCTCGACGTCACGGCCGAGTACGACGTCCGGGTCCGCTCGCTGGTCGTCGACGACGGCGGGCGCGTCGTCGGGGTCGTCGCCACCCGCTACGGGCGGGAGCTGGCGGTCCGCGCGCACCGCGGCGTCGTCCTCGCGACGGGCAGCTTCGTCTACAACGACGCCATGGTGGAGCGGTACGCGCCGCGCCTCGCCGGGCGCCCCGCCGCCGCGATCGAGGAGCACGACGGCGCGTCCATCCTCATGGCCCAGGCGATCGGCGCCGACGTCGCGCACATGGACGCCGCCGAGGCCGTCATCTTCGCCGACCCGCAGATGCTCGCCCGCGGCGTCCTCGTGAACGGCCGCGGCGAGCGGTACGTCCCCGAGGACACCTACGCGGGCCGCATCGCCCAGCTCACCCTCGCCGAGCAGGACGACCAGGCGTTCCTCGTCCTCGACGAGACCGGCCATGAGGACGCCCTCGCCAGCACGACGGCCACGCCGTTCTTCCGCACCCCGCCCACCTGGGCGGCGGGCACCGTCGAGGAGCTGGAGACCGAGATGGGCCTGCCCGCCGGCTCGCTCCAGGCCACCCTCGCCGCCTACAACGAGGGCGCCGCCGCGTCCCGGGACCCCCTCCTCGGCAAGTCCCCGCGCTGGCTCCGCCCGCTCACCGGCCCCTTCGGCGCCTATGACCTGCGCGGCTGCACCGCCGGGTTCACCCTCGGCGGCCTGCGCACCGACCTGGACTCCCGCGTCCTGCGCGCCTCCGGCGACCCCGTCCCCGGCCTGTTCGCCGCGGGCCGCTGCACCTCGGGCGTCTGCGCCGGCGGCTACGCCAGCGGCGCGTCCCTCGGCGACGGCAGCTTCTACGGCCGCCGCGCCGGCACCGCCGCCGCCCGCCCCTGATGGGGCCGTCCACGGAGCGGGCCGGACAGCCGCGCCTGTCTCGTGGCCGAGTGTGGCCTATCGCCCACGGAGAGTCCCGGCACCGAACCAGGCGATCTACGCTGGCGATGCGTGTGCGGACGGTCGCCTTCCGTGTCGTCCCGGCCCACGGCTCCCGCCGGCTCCCACCGCGCGCGACGTCACCACGAGCGAAGGAGCCGCCGCAGTGCAGCACATGTCCAAGGGCGCCAACATCGAGATGTCCGGCCTCACCACGGCGGGCGGGCCGCTGACGGTGGCGCTGAGCTGGATCGACCCCTCGGGCGAGGGCGAAGCCGACGTCTCGGTGTTCCTGGTCGGTGCCGGCGGCAAGGTCGGCGGCGACGCCGACCTCGTCTTCTACAACCAGCCCGCGACCGCCGACGAGGCCGTCCGCCTGCTCGGCAAATCCCCCACCGCCACCGGCAGCGAGGACCGCATCCTGGTCGACCTCGACGCCCTGCGCCCCGGCGTGCAGCGCGTCGTCATCGCCGCCAGCCGGTACGCGGGGGCGACCTTCGGCGCCCTGGACGACCTGTGCCTCACCCTCTCCGACAGCGCCGGGACCGGGCTGCTGACCTTCCCGATCAAGGACGCCGACGCCGAGACGGCGTTCATCTTCGGCGAGCTCTACCGCCGGGGCGACGGCTGGAAGTTCCGGGCCGTCGGGCAGGGCTACACGTCCGGGCTCGCCGGCCTGGCCGCCGAGTTCGGCGTCGGCGTGGACGACACCGAGGAGGAACAGGCGGCGGCCTCCCCTTCCGCGGCGTCCCCGGAGCCGCCGGCCGCGGACGGTGCACGGCCCAAGCGGGTCCGCACGGCCAAGAAGAAGGCCACCGTCGCCAAGGCCGCCAAGGTCAACCTGGCCGAGAACCCGTCCTGGCAGCCCGCGCGCCTGTTCCCCGTCACCGGACTGCGCAACGACCAGGAACGCGAAACGCGCGCCACCGCCGTCCTGCTCGCGGTCATGGCGCAGGTCCCCGAGTTCGGCCGCCGCCTCACGGCGCGCTTCGGCGCCCCGGCCGGCACCCTCCAGACCTTCACCGAGACGACCTTCAAGCACGGCGACGGCAAGGTCCGCCCCGACGGCGTCGTCCGCATGGCCCGCGCGGGCCGCATCTGGACCGCCCTCATCGAGACCAAGACCGGCGGCAACCCCCTCAAGGCCGACCAGGTCGAGGCCTACCTCCAGGTCGCGGCCCGGCACGGCTACGAGACCGTCATCACCCTGTCCAACGACCTCGCGCTGGCCAACGAGCACCCCGTCGCCGTCGACAAGCGCCTGCTCCGCAAGGTCGCGCTGCGCCACCTGTCGTGGGCCGAGGTCGCCCACGAGGCCGACATGCTCTGCCACCACGACGGTGTCGCCAACCCCGTCCACGCCTGGCTGCTCAGCGAGCTCCTGCACTACCTGCGCCAGGACGGCGCCGGCTGCCAGGGCTTCCGCGACATGGGCGCCGCCTGGGTCCCGGTCCGCAACGCCATCACCGCCGGCACGCTCCGCCTCGGCGACCGGCGCGCCATGCAGGTCGCCGAGAGCTGGGAGAAGCTCATCCGCCAGCTCTGCCTGCGCCTCAGCGGCCGGACCGGCCTCACCATCGCCCCCGTCCTCCGCAAGCGCCGCGACGGCGACGCCTCCGTCCGCCGCCTGCAGACCGTCACCTCCCTGGTCGACACCGGACGCATGAGCGCCGAGATCCGCTTCCCCAGCGCCGCCGGCCCGATCCTCCTCGAAGCCGACCTGCGCACCGGCCAGATCGAGACCACCGTCGAGCTCCCCGCCGCACCCCGCGCCCGCACCCTCACCCGCGTCCAGTGGCTCCTCCGCCAGCTCGACCAGGCCCCGCCCGAACTCCGCGTCGAAGCCCTCGCCCCTGGCCACACCGCCGGCCCCTGCGACCTGCTGAAGAACCTCACCGCCGAGCCCGGCCTGCTCCTGCCGGACGGGGGCGAGCAGATCGCGTCCTTCCGCCTGACGCTGTCGTCCAGCATGGGCACCAAGCGCGGCACCGAGGAGGCCGGCTTCGTCCGCAGCATCGACCTCGCCATGGACCGCTTCCACCAGGAAGTGCTCCAAGCCCTGAAGGCCGACACGGCCCAGCCCGCCGAGCCCGGCCCCGTCGCCTGATCCGCCGGCGGGCGGCTACCTTCCTCGCTGCCGGCATCGGGCGCTGCGGCTCCGCCCTTCCATCCCGGAGGGCAGGATGACGGTGGGCCGGGGGCGGTGAGGTGGGCCGGGCAAGGCGCCATCGCCGGTGCGCAGTCGTTGGCTGCTTCTCACCTCATGGGTGGGCATAGCCGCACCGCGCAGAAACCTGCGATACCTGCGGGTGCCTGCCACCGCGCTTCCCCTACTCGGGTGAGCGGTTCAGCGTGCTCAGCGCACTCAGCGGTGCGTCGTCCGGGAACCTCTGCATCTCCGGCACGAACTCGTCCAGCTCACCGGGCTCGTACCTGCACAGCCCGATCGTCCACCACAGCTCTCCGGCGGGATTCCCCGTCATCTTGTAACTGAGCTCATCCGGTCCCACCACCGCGGCACCATCACGGAGCGGAACTATGGTCGCGATGAGGCGGCCACTCGATGCCTCCCAGAACCGGATGCTGCGATCGTCGCTGCTGGTGGTCAACGTGCGACCATCGGGGCTCCAGGACACATCCCGAACGAAGTCGGTATGGCCCTCCAGCGTGCGCAGACACTCACCGCTCACCGGATCCCACAACCGCACCCCACCATCGCCGCCGCCGGTGGCCAGAACACCACCATCAGGACTCCACCCCACCGCCCTGACACCACTCGCGTGGCCCTCCAAAGTGCGCAGACACTCACCGCTCACCGGATCCCACAACCGCACCCCACCACCACCATCGCCCGAGGCCAGAACACCACCATCAGGACTCCACCCCACCGCGTTGACACCACTCGCGTGGCCCTCC
>NZ_JAIBOA010000034.1 GCF_019458805.1 Actinomadura parmotrematis | reverse complement strand
CGCCCGTCCACCCCCGGGTCGGGGTGATCGTTCCACCCTGGGGACGAGGTTGTGCCGCCGGTGGATCGGGCAGACTGGTAGGTCCCCGCCCGGAGCGGGCGGGGAGAGGCGAGCGAGGGGAACGGCATGGCGTCCAATCCGGAGATCCGCGCCTCGGACGCCGACCGCGACCGCGTCGCCGGCGCCCTCCGCGAGCACTGCGCGCTCGGCCGGATCACCACCGACGAGCTGCAGGAGCGCATCGAGGCCGTCTACGCCGCCAGGACGCTCGGGCAGCTGGAGGAGGTCACCTCCGACCTGCCCGAGGAGGACCTGCACGCCCGGCCCGTCCCGGCCTCCCAGCGCGCCCCGCAGGGCGGGGCGGCCAAGGCGCACGGCGGCCACCTCCAGCACGGCCGCGCGTGGGCGGCCTGGGGCTCGTGGGCGTCGGTCAGCCTCGTCTGCACGGTCATCTGGCTGATCAGCGCGATCACGACCGGCACCGTGGACAACTTCTGGCCCATCTGGGTCATGGGGCCGTGGGGCGCGCTCATCCTCGCCGGATACCTGTTCGGCGACCGCGGCCGGGGGCGCCGCGACTGACCCCGGCCCGCTCGTTACTCGACGTCCATGAGCGGGCGGTAGTTGCCGGTCGGGACGTAGTGGGTGGTGGCCGTCCCGTCGTCGCCGACGAGGTGGACGGCGAACCCGGCCGGCTCCCCGGTGATCGCGGCGCGGCCCGGCCGGCTGAGGTCCAGGAACAGCTGGTGGTAGGTGCTCGGGCAGGTCGTCGCGACCCGCCCGGCGAGCATCCCCGCCGAGCCGCGGTGCACGTGCCCGCTGATGATCCGCGCGACCTGGCCGTGCCGGGTGATCACCTCGGCGAACCCGGACGGGTCCACGAACCGCATGTCGTCGATGAAGCGGATGCCGATCGGGTAGGGCGGGTGGTGCGTCGCGACGACCGTCGGGGCGTCGGGGGCCTCGGCGAGGACGGCGTCCAGCCAGGCGAGCCGGCCGGCGTCCATGGCGCCGTGCGGGCGGCCGGGGACGGTGGTGTCGCAGCAGACCAGCCGGACGCCCGCGACGTCCACCGCGTACTGGACGGGGCCGCCGGCGGTGGCGGCGAGGGCCGGGTGGTCGGCGAAGGCGGCGCGCAGCGCGTCGGGGTCGTCGTGGTTGCCGGGCATCGGGTAGACCGCCATCGGCAGCGGCGACAGCAGCGCGTGCAGCCGCGCGTACTCGGCGGGCCGGCCGCCGTCGGCGAGGTCGCCGGTCAGCACGACCGCGTCGGGGCGGGCGGGCAGCGACAGCAGGCTCGACACCGCGGTGCGCAGGGCCCGGACGGGGCCCGAGGCGTCGTCCACCTCGCCGTCGCGGCCGGCCGCCAGATGGATGTCGCTGAGCTGCGCGATGATCGCCATCGATCCCCTTTACCCCCTCGTCGTGCGGGCGCGGCCGGACGCCGCGGCCGCCCCCGCCCCGGCGCCGCCCGGCGCTGGGACGATCTTTGCGCCCGGTTGACCGCACTGTCGACCCGCCCCGGGGACAACAAGATCACCGGTTCCGTCCGTTCCCGGGGCGGCCCAGGGGAGCGACGCCCGGCGGGCCGCGCCCGCCGGTGATCATCGCAGGAGGTCGTCCGGAGCATGAGCAGGCACTGTCGGCGTCGCCGGCCGCGGCAGGACCGCTGCGCGCTCGGCTCCGCTTCGCAACCTACCCGCTGCGCGGGCGTTCGGCGCCATCCGCGGCCGCCCGCCGGCCGCGCTCCGCGCGACGGCCGGCCCGTCCCGCTCGCCGGCGGCCTCGGGCGGGCGCTGCCGAGCGCGGTGACCATCCCGCGGATCGGGGTGAACGCGCCGCTCGCGCGCGTCGGGCTCGGCGCCGGCGGGGCCATCGCCGGGCCGCCGCCCGAGGAGCCGGGCCTCGCCGGCTGGTTCGCCGGGGGGCCGACGCCGGGGCGGCCCGGCGCGGCGGTGCTCGTCGGCGACCTGGTGTTCGCGCGCCTCGCCGACCTGCGCGCGGGCGACCTCGTCGGGGTGGTGCGCGCCGACGACACGGTGGCGGTGTTCCGGGTGGTCGGGTCGGCGGCGCCGCCGGAGGGCGGCTACCGGGCGCCGTCGCGGCCCGGGGGCGCGGCGCCCGAGCTGCGCCTCGTCTCCGGCGACCTGGTCGTCTACGCGGCGTTCACGGCGGCCTACGGTGTGGCGGATCTCACCGGGGCGCTCTGAGGAGGCCGGTCCGTGCGGGCGCCGTCAGGCGACGTGCAGGACGGCCGACAGGGCCGAGGTGACGACCTCGGGCGCGGGCGCGATGTCGGGGACGACGTCGCGCAGCGCCAGCCAGCCGTTGATGGCCTGGGCGGTGGGGCGGGCCTCGCGCAGGTGCGCGTCCTCGACGCCGTACCAGGCGGCGACCTTCGACCAGCGCCAGAGGCGGTGGCCACCGGTGGACAGCTCGGAGGCGGGGAAGCCGCCGGGGCCGCGCGCCCCGGTGATCGACAGGCGGACCGAGTCGGCGGAGCGGCCGACCCGCTCGGCGATGTCGCGGATGGTGAGCAGCGGGTCGACCTCGACGCGCAGCACGTGCAGGCCGGGGGCGCTCTCCTCCAGGTGCGCGGTCACCGTCATGATCGCCTCGGCGAGGGTGCCGGCCTGCCAGGTGCAGGAGGCGTTCCCGGACCGGTCGGCGTGCTGCGGCTCGGCGATGATCGAGACGGTGACGAGGCCGCCGGTGCGGTCGAACAGCGGGTCGAGCTCGGCCTCGTACAGGGGACGGCTGAGGATCAGAGCGAAGTCATAGCTCGGCATCCGATCCTCCCTGGACGTCCTCCTTGGACGTTTTCTCTCTCTGGAAAGGTACAACGCGGGAGCGGGGTATGCTGGTGTCGGGAGCAGTCTCCGCCGCCGGATCGTGCGAGGATTTCGCATTCGGCGGGGCGGTGGCGTAAACTCCTGTGTCGGTCCGTTTCCGGCCGCCTTCTCATCCTGCCCGATCGCCCGCCCGTGCGGTGCGGCGTCGCGGCGTGCGGGGGCCGGGCATCCCCTGGCAGGCCCTCGCGGGTCTTCCTTCGGGCGCTCTTCGGGCCGCGTCCCATGAGCCGATCAGCGAAGCGCGGAGGACATGCCCAAGAAGGAAGGCGCCATCGAGATCGAGGGCACCGTCATCGAGTCCCTCCCGAACGCCATGTTCCGGGTGGAGCTCGACAACGGGCACAAGGTGCTCGCCCACATCAGCGGCAAGATGCGGATGCACTACATCCGGATCCTGCCGGACGACCGCGTCGTCGTGGAGTTGAGCCCCTACGACCTCACGCGCGGTCGGATCGTCTACCGCTACAAGTAGGTCCGGTCGGCACCGCGACCGGCCGGGACGAAATCCCGGCCGCACCGGTGTCGAGCAGGTAGTCGTCAGGCGATCCGCCCCGCGCGGAACGAACGGACGACGACCCCGGCGCGCGAGCGCCGGTGGATCGCCGAAGAATCAGCCACTGGGGTTGCCTCTCCCGGGCGTGGCGGCCCGGGGGTGACCCTGATCCACTTAGGAGACCCAGTGAAGGTCAAGCCGAGCGTCAAGAAGATCTGCAACAAGTGCCGCGTCATCCGCCGGCACGGCCGGGTCATGGTCATCTGCTCCGACCCGCGCCACAAGCAGCGCCAGGGCTGATCAGGCCCTGGTCGCCGGAGCCGGTTCGCGCCGGCTCCGGTGCACCACCCCATACGTGCATCGCAAGCCCTCCCCACGGTGCCGTACGCGTCCACCGGACGTCGTACGGCACGGCCGTGTGAAGGGAGACCCTCGGACCGGCGGAGGCCGGGGCCGCCACCCGGGCAGGGTGTGAGCGGACGCGATGTGCCCATACCTCCGCGCAATGAAGGGACTGCCCACGATGGCACGCCTCCTCGGCGTCGACCTCCCGCGCGACAAGCGCTTGGAGATCGCTCTCACCTACGTCTTCGGCATCGGCCGCACCCGCGCCCAGGAGACCCTGGCCGGCACCGGTATCGACGGCAACCTGCGGGTCCACCAGATCGGCGACGACGAGCTGGTCCAGCTCCGCGACTGGATCGAGGCCAACTACAAGATCGAGGGCGACCTCCGCCGCGAGATCCAGGCCGACATCCGCCGCAAGATCGAGATCGGTTGCTACCAGGGCATCCGGCACCGCCGCGGCCTGCCCGTCCACGGCCAGCGCACCCAGACCAACGCGCGCACCCGCAAGGGCAAGAAGAAGACCGTGGCCGGCAAGAAGAAGGCCGGCAAGAAGTAGCAGTCCGGCCGGGCCGCGCGCCCGGCGGATCGACGACCTCAGGAGTAGAGAGAGCAGATGCCTCCCAAGAGCCGTGTCGGCGCCAAGAAGGTGCGCCGCAAGGAAAAGAAGAACGTCGCTCACGGGCACGCCCACATCAAGAGCACGTTCAACAACACGATCGTCTCGATCACCGACCCGAACGGCAACGTGATCTCCTGGGCCTCCTCCGGCCACGTGGGGTTCAAGGGTTCGCGCAAGTCCACCCCGTTCGCCGCGCAGCAGGCCGCCGAGGCCGCCGCCCGGCGCGCGATGGAGCACGGCATGCGCAAGGTCGACGTCTTCGTGAAGGGCCCGGGCTCGGGCCGCGAGACCGCCATCCGGTCGCTGCAGGCGACCGGCCTCGAGGTGGGCTCGATCCAGGACGTCACCCCTGTCCCGCACAACGGCTGCCGCCCGCCCAAGCGCCGGCGCGTCTGAGGCAGCGGAGGAGTTAGGAATCATGGCTCGTTACACCGGTGCCGACTGCAAGCTGTGCCGTCGGGAGAAGATGAAGCTGTTCCTCAAGGGCAGCAAGTGCGAGGGCCCCAAGTGCCCGATCGAGATCCGTCCCTACCCTCCGGGTGAGCACGGTCGCGGCCGGCCGAAGGAGACCGAGTACCTGCTGCAGCTGCGCGAGAAGCAGAAGGCCAAGCGCATCTACGGCGTCCTCGAGCGCCAGTTCAGCAACTACTACGTCGAGGCGAACCGCCAGGGCGGCAAGACGGGTGAGAACCTGCTGTCGCTGCTGGAGCGCCGCCTGGACAACGTCGTGTACCGCGCGGGCTTCGCCAAGTCGCGCGACATGGCCCGCCAGCTGATCCGCCACGGCCACATCCGGGTCAACGGCAAGAAGGTCGACATCCCGTCGTACCTGGTCACCGAGGCCGACATCGTCGACGTCAAGACCAAGTCGCTGGAGATGACGCCGTTCCAGGTCGCCAAGGCCGAGAACGGCGAGCGGCCCGCCCCGGCGTGGCTCGGCGTGGACGGCGAGCGGATGCGCATCCTCGTGCACTCGCTGCCGGTCCGCCAGCAGATCGACGCTCCGATCCAGGAGCAGCTGATCGTCGAGCTCTACTCCAAGTAGCGCTCACCGTTCGCCGGAGACCTGCGGGAACCGCCCCGCGGGTCTCCGGCGATACTGGGAAGAACTCCATTCGCGGCTTCAAATAGCGGTCGCCGCGGGAAGAAGGAACACCCATGCTCATCGCTCAGCGTCCCACTCTCACCGAAGAGCAGGTCGACGAGTACCGGTCCCGGTTCACCATCGAGCCGCTGGAGCCGGGCTTCGGCTACACCATCGGCAACTCGCTGCGGCGCACGCTGCTGTCGTCCATCCCGGGCGCGGCGGTCACCAGCATCCGCATCGAGGGCGTGCTGCACGAGTTCTCGACCGTGCCGGGGGTGAAGGAGGACGTCACCGACATCATCCTGAACCTCAAGGAGCTGGTCGTCTCCTCCGAGCACGACGAGCCGGTCGTCATGTACCTGCGCAAGCAGGGCCCGGGCGAGGTCACCGCCGCGGACATCGCGCCGCCGGCGGGCGTCGAGGTGCACAACCCCGACCTGCACATCGCCACCCTGAACAACAAGGCCAAGCTGGAGATGGAGCTGACGGTCGAGCGCGGCCGCGGCTACGTCTCGGCCGCGCAGAACAAGCAGCCGGGCCAGGAGATCGGCCGGATCCCGATCGACTCCATCTACAGCCCCGTGCTGAAGGTCACCTACAAGGTCGAGGCGACCCGCGTCGAGCAGCGCACCGACTTCGACCGCCTCATCCTGGACGTGGAGACCAAGCAGGCGATGCTGCCGCGCGACGCGGTCGCCTCCGCCGGCAAGACCCTCGTCGAGCTGTTCGGCCTCGCCCGCGAGCTGAACGTCGAGGCCGAGGGCATCGACATGGGCCCGTCCCCGACGGACGCCGCGCTCGCCGCGGACCTGGCCCTGCCGATCGAGGAGCTGAACCTCACGGTCCGCTCCTACAACTGCCTGAAGCGCGAGGGCATCCACTCCGTGGGCGAGCTGGTCGCCCGCAGCGAGCAGGACCTTCTGGATATAAGGAATTTCGGCGCCAAGTCGATCGAAGAGGTCAAGCAGAAGCTCAACGACATGGGCCTCTCGCTGAAGGACTCCCCGCCCGGGTTCGACCCGAGCGCGGCGGCCGACAACTACGGCGACGACGACACCTCCTACGCCGAGACCGAGCAGTACTGAGTCTCGCGTAGCCGCCCCGGGCCGGATTCCGCCGGCCCGGGGTCCGTCAGCTGACGCCGGTACCTGACACGGCCGGCGCAGGAAGGAAGCAGCATGCCTCAGCCCACCAAGGGCGCCCGCCTCGGCGGCAGCGCCGCGCACCAGCGCCTCATCCTCGCCAACCTGGCGACGGCGCTGTTCGAGCACGGCCGCATCACCACCACCGAGGCCAAGGCCCGCCGGGTCCGCCCGCTGGCGGAGAAGCTGATCACCAAGGCCAAGAAGGGCGACCTGCACAACCGTCGCCAGGTGGCCGCGGTGATCCGGGACAAGGGCGTCGTGCACGAGCTCTTCACCGAGATCGCGCCGCGCTACGAGAGCCGTCCCGGTGGCTACACGCGCATCACCAAGCTCGGCCCGCGCAAGGGCGACAACGCCCCGATGGCCGTGATCGAGCTGGTGACCGAGCAGCTCACCGCCACCACCAAGGCCGCTCCGGCCAAGGCGGAGCCGGCGAAGTCCGAGCCGGCGAAGTCCGACGCCGAGGTGAAGGCCGAGCAGGCCGAGGCCAAGGCGGACGCGGCCGAGGAGAAGACCGAGCAGGCCGAGACCGAGGCCGCCGAGGCGAAGGCGGAGGCCGCCGAGGCCAAGGCCGAGGCCGCCGAGGACGACGCCAAGTAGGCGACGGCACGAGCACGGGCGCGACGCGCCGCGGGCCCGCCGCCCCCTGACGGGGACGGCGGGCCTGTTCTTTGCCACACTTGCCCCATGGTCGGGTCAGGGGACCGGCGGCGCGCCGGGCGGAGCGCCAGGGTGGTGCCCGGTGAGGTGGGAGAACCGTGGCAGGGACGATGACGAACGGACAAGGACACCCCGGCTGACATGACCGCTTTGGTAAGGCTCAGGCTCGACATCGGGTACGACGGCACCGACTTCGCGGGCTGGGCCAGCCAGCCCAACCAGCGCACCGTCCAGGGCGTCATCGAGGAGGCCCTCGGGCGCCTCATGCGGCTCGACCCGCCGCCCATGCTCACCGTCGCCGGGCGCACCGACGCCGGCGTCCACGCGCGCGGCCAGGTCGCGCACGTGGTGCTGCCGGTCGCCGCCTACCAGGCCGTCAACGGCATGGCGCGGCGCCTCGCCGGGCTGCTGCCGCCGGACGTGCGGATCTGGAAGGTGGCGCCGGCGCCGGAGGGCTTCGACGCCCGCTTCTCCGGCCTGTGGCGCCGCTACGCCTACCGGGTGTGCGACGACCCCGTCGGCGTCGACCCGCTGCGCCGCCGCGACGTGCTGTGGCACCCGCGGCCGCTGGACCTCGGCCGGATGAACGAGGCGAGCCGGCTGCTCGTCGGCGAGCACGACTTCGCGTCCTACTGCCGCAAGCGGGAGGGCGCCACGACGATCCGCGAGCTGCAGCGCTTCGAGTGGGCGCGGGAGGCGCCGCGCGTCGCGGTCGCGACCGTGAAGGCCGACGCGTTCTGCCACTCGATGGTGCGGGCGCTCGTCGGCGCGATGCTGTCGGTCGGCGACGGCCGCCGCGAGGTCGAGTGGCCGTCGGAGGTGCTGGCCGCCCGCGTCCGCGACTCGGCGGTGAACGTGGCGCCCGCGCACGGCCTCACCCTGGAGGAGATCGGCTACCCGGAGGCGGCCGACCTCGCGCTGCGCGCCCAGCAGACCCGCCGGGTGCGGACGCTGAACGCGACCGCCGCCGCCGAGCCCGCCCGGCCCGCCGTCCCCGACACCCCCTGACCACCTGGTCACTACCCGTCGAGATGCGGCGTGTTGGCCGAATGAAACGATTCAAGAGGCCAACACGCCGCATCTCGACGTCGGGTGACCGGGGGGTCAGCGGGCGCGGGCGTCCAGCGGGCGGATGCCGTAGTCGAGGAAGTGCTGGGTGATCTGCTTCAGCTCGCCGCCCGACCCGCCGTCGCGCTCGCCGTCGGCGAACTGGGCGTAGGCGTAGACGACGTAGTGGCCGCGGACGGTGGAGGCGGCGTACCCGCCGGCCTGGTCGATCTGCTGGGAGCGCTTGCCGCCCATGCCGCGGAACCACTCGTAGCGGTCGGGCGCGCCGGCCCGGCTGACGCGCTGCGCGGCGGCCTGGTCGGGCATCACCACGACGCCGCTGGTGACGGCGAGCGAGCGCTCCTTGTCGATGAAGGTGGCGCGCACGACGCTGCGGCAGCCCTGCGCGACGAGCGCGGCCGCCATGGCGCCGCGCGCCGCGAGGCGGCAGTCGTGGTTCACCGACGAGCGGTCCCGCAGGTAGGTGCGGCCGCCGAGCTGGAGCGGCGAGGTGGGGAACACCTCGGCGAGGCCGAGCGGCTTCGGGTCGGTCTTGACGCTGCCGATGTCGACGGGCGCGGGCGCCGGAGCCGTGGCCGTGGCCGTGGCGGACGGTGTCGCGGACGCGGCGGGGGAGGGCGCGGCGGCCGGCTTCGCGTCGCCGTCCGAGCCGCCGAGGACGGCGTAGCCGGCCGCCGCGAGGAGGATGGCCGCCGACAGGGCGCCGCCGACGATGAGCGGCAGGCGGCGGCGCCCGCCCGTCCCGCGCTCGGCGGACGGCCGGCCGCCGGCGGGCGGGCCGTCGAACGGCCGGAACGGCTGCGTGCTGACGGGCGCCTCGCCGGGCGGGGGACCGCCGGGGACGACCGGGCCGAGGTCGGCGCGGGTCTCCGCGGCGGGCCCGGCGGCCCCGGCGTCGATCGAGAGGCCGCCCTCGGCGTGGTACAGCGGCGTGATGACGGTCGGCGCGGGCTCGGCCGGGGGCGCCTCGGGTGCGGGCGGCGCGGCCGGGGGCAGGGAGCCCGCGGCGGGCGGCGTGGCGCCCGGCGGCAGGATCGCGTCGGGGACGAGGACCGGGTGCGGGCCGCCGTCCGGGTGCGGCATGGCGGGGACGCCGTCGGGGCGCGTCTCGTTGAAGGGCGCTCCGGCGGGGGGCTGCGCCGGGATGTCGGTGCGGGTCTCCTCGGGGGGCGGCGGCGCGGCCGGCTTCCGCATGCCCGCGCCCGCGACCAGCCGGTCGGTGAGGTCGGACTGGGTGAGCGGGGGGAGGGCGGGCGCCGGTCCCCCGGCGGGCCGCTCGGCCGTCTCCTCGACCGGAGGCTGCGCGGCGTCCCCCTCCGGCGGGGCGGCGGGCTCGGCGGGCTCGGCGGACTCCGACGCGGCCCACCAGGGGCGGCGCAGGCCGAACGCGGGCAGGCGGAGCTCGCCCTCGTCCCCGGCGCCCGTCCTGCCGAAACTGGGCGGAGCCGCAGGGCCCGGGGCGGCGTCGGCGGTGCCGGCGGTGCCGTCCTCGGGGCGGGGGTCCTTGGCCTCGTCAGATCCAGACATGGGCAGAAAGGTACTCATACCGATCAGTTGTGGAAGGGTTTGCCTTCGGTTTCCCGGTAGGCCAGGGCGTAGGTGAGGCCGCTGCCCTTGATGACCGCCTGGGCGAACGCCTGCGCGTACTTCTGCGAGGCGTCGGGGATCTTCTTGCCGTTCGGCCGCTGCACCCAGGTCATCACCAGGTAGTGCCCCTGGGCCTGGGCGGTGCCGACCGCCTCGCCGACGCCGATCTTCGCCGTGGTGCCGCCGCCGGGCAGCGGCTTCAGGTAGGCGTCCTTGGCGAGCGCGGCGCGCGCGGCGCTCTTGGCGCCGTCCTCGGTCTTGAGGTTGAGGACGCCGACGGTGCCGACGAGCTTGCCATCGGTGCGCGTGTAGGTGGTGCGGAGCGCCTGGCTGCACCCGGCCTTCTTGACGGCGGCGACGAGCTTGGCCCCCGCGACGACGCCGCTGCACGAGCCGGACTTGAAGGCGGCCCGCTTGTACTTCTGCTGGTCGGCGCTGAAGCCCGACTTGCCGAACTCCTTGGCGGTGAGCGGCTGCGGGTCGGTGTCGCGGCTCTTCAGCTTGACCGGCTCCAGCGGGGTCTCGCTGGGGCTCGGCGTCGCCTGCGCCGCCGGGGCGGTGCCCGCGGCGGGCGCCTTCTTGGCCGGCTTCGGGTCGTCCTTCTTCAGCATCGCCGCGGCGCCGAAGCCGCCGCCGACGAGGACCAGCCCGGCGACGAGCGCGCCGCCGACGACGAGCGGCGTGCGCCGCTTGGACGCGCGGGCCGAGCCGTCGGGCGCGCCGTCGAACTGCGCGCCGCCGTACCCCCCGCCGGGCCCGCCCGGCCCGCCGGGGCCGTTCTCGTAGCCGTCGTCGACGACCGGGAAGCCGCCCGTCGGGAACTGCTCGTTGCCGTAGTGGCCGCCCTGGTAGAGCCCGCCGTCCCGGTCGTGCGGCGCGAAGCGCTGCCCGGCCACCTGGACGTCGGTGTCGTCGGCCTGGCGCCCGTAGGACGGGGGCGGGCCGAAGGACGGCTGCCCGTGGCCGCCGCCCGCCGCGCGCGGCGAGCGGTCGGTGGGATCGTCGTCCCAGCCGGCCTCGTCGCCGCCGTACGGAGCCGCCGGGGGCCGCTCCGCACCGGGTGCGTACGGCCCCTGCGGCGGCCGGCCGGCGGACGGCCTGCCGCCGGGTTTGCCTTGATCGCCCGGGTAACCCATGGCTTGGACCTTACCTAACGGTGGCCGTGACACGGGGGCGAACCGGACGGACGGCCTGCCGGGGGCCGTCCGGGCACGGATCTACGACCAGCCGAAATCCTGCGTCCAGTAGGGGCCGCGGCTGCTGCCGGCCCGGCCGACGCCGATCGCGCGGAGCTTGCAGTTGAGGATGTTCGCGCGGTGCCCGGGGCTGTTCATCCAGCCCTTCATGACGGCCGCCGCCGTGGCGTACCCCATGGCGATGTTCTCGGCCCCGGGGTCGCTGTACCCGGCGCGCTCCATGCGGGTCCAGGGCGTCGTGCCGTCCTGGGAGTTGTGGTCGAAGTAGTTGTGGGCGGCCATGTCGGCCGAGTGCTTGCGGGCGGCGGTGACGAGCCGGGCGTCCACGCGGAGGGCGGGGCAGCCCGCCTTGGCGCGCTCGGAGTTGGTGAGGGACGCCACAGCGGCCTCGGTGCTCGTGGAGCCCGTCCCGGCCGCCGGGGTCCCGCCGCCGCCACCGCCGGTGCCGCTGTCGCCGCCGCCGGAGGAGCCCCCGGGCGAGGTGCTCGGCGTCGGACTCGCCGTGCGCGGGGCCGGCACGTGGATGCGCTTGAGGGGCGGCGGCGCCTGGTCGGCGGGCGCGCTCGCCCGGCGGCTCGGCGCGGGGGACGACGACGAGGCGGGCGACGCGGCGGGCGCGCCGCCGTCCGGGGCGTCCGAGCCCTGGCGGCCGTCCAGCGCGGCGGCGGGCCGCCCCGACGGTCCGGGCGAGACGGCGCCGTTCAGCAGGACGCCGGTCCCGGCGGCCAGGGCGGCGCCGGCGACGGCGGCGGTCACCGCGAGCGCGGACCTGCCGCGGCGGCGCCGGTCGCCGCGGTCGTGGGAGTCGCCGCGCTGGTAGGGGCCGGGACGGTCGTAGGGGTCGGGGTAGGAGCGGGACGGGCGGGGGCGGTTGCTGGAGGGGGACAGCAGGGCCTCCCGGAGTCGGGCCGGGCGGGGCCGGCGAGGGGGGGACCGGTTGGGCGGCACCTTATCCCTAAAGGAAAGATAAGTCCGTCCTTCCCGGTAGATGGGCCTGTCCGCGGCGTCGAACCGGGCCGGGGCGCGGACCTCCTCGGGCATACTGGAGGCGGCCGGAAGACCGCCACCGCGGTGCCGCGACGCAGGGCCGCCACCACGGGGCCGCAACGAGCCGCTTTGACCCGTGCCCGCGCGGCTGGGTATCCTGCTAGTTCGTTGTAGTGTCGCCTGCCCCTTGCCGGGGCGGGAGGTCCGCAACAGTGCCGGTGCCCGGCGGGCACGCGCACCATCGCACAGCACCCCCCGATCTCCTTCGGGTGATGCCGTGCGGTTCCGCGCGTCCCGCGTCCATCTCAACGGGCCCGGCCTCCCGGAGCGCCGTCTCGGATCGGGTATCTCTGATCGGCGCGAGCAGGAATCCGCTGAGAAGTCGACTAGAACGAAGGCCACCACCGTGCGCACGTACACCCCTAAGCCCGCTGATGTACAGCGTCAGTGGCATGTCATCGACGCCACCGACGTGGTGCTCGGCCGGCTCGCGAGCCAGGCCGCGCAGCTGCTGCGGGGGAAGCACAAGCCGTACTACGCGCCGCACCTGGACACCGGTGACTTCGTGATCATCATCAACGCCGACAAGGTCGCCCTGTCCGGTAACAAGCGCGAGACCAAGCGCGCCTACCGGCACTCGGGCTACCCGGGCGGTCTCCGCTCGGTCGCCTACGGCGACCTGCTGGAGAAGAACCCCGAGCGCGCCGTCGAGAAGGCGATCAAGGGCATGCTGCCCAAGAACAGCCTCGGCCGCCAGATGTTCGGCAAGGTGAAGGTCTACCGCGGTCCGAACCACCCGCACCAGGCCCAGCAGCCGGTGCCGTTCGAGATCACCCAGGTCAAGCAGTAGCACGCGCGGCTCCCCGCCGCGTACCACGCACGAGCACGACCGGACGTACGACCCCGTACGCGAGGCAGTACAGAGGCCGCCGGGGCACCCGCGGGTGCGGGCCAGCCGCCCTGGCCAGAAGACCACACGAGGAGAGCCGTGACCGAGAACACCGGTACGGAGACGCCCGCCGAGGGCGAGTTCGACAGCTACGAGGACGCGCCGTCCGAGTACACCACCGAGTCCCCCGAGGCCGCCGGCGAGGGCTTCCTCGGCCAGCCGGTCGCGACCGGCCCCGCCGCCGGCACCGGCCGCCGCAAGCAGGCCATCGCCCGCGTGCGCATCGTGCCGGGCTCGGGCAAGTGGACCATCAACGGCCGCACCCTCGACCAGTACTTCCCGAACAAGGTCCACCAGCAGATCGTGAACGAGCCGTTCGTGCTGCTCGGCCTGGAGGACCAGTTCGACGTGCTCGTCCGCGTCGGCGGCGGCGGCACCACCGGCCAGGCCGGCGCGCTGCGGCTCGGCATCTCCCGCGCCCTGCAGTTCGCCAACATCGAGCACCGCCCCGCGCTGAAGAAGGCGGGCTTCCTGACCCGCGACGCGCGCGTGCCCGAGCGCAAGAAGGCCGGTCTGAAGAAGGCCCGCAAGGCGCCGCAGTACAGCAAGCGCTGATCGCAGGCACGAGCCGCCGCCCCCGTGGCGCCGCCGCCGCCCTTCCGAGGGCGGCGGCGCACGGGTGCGGCGGCTCGTCCGCGTTTCCAGGGGTTTGCCGCACTACATTGGGACCGCGCGGGGCGTCGCGCCGACCGGCGCCGCCCGCGCGGTTCCGCCGTCTCTCCGGGAGTTGAACAACTGTGGGTCGTCTGTTCGGGACCGATGGCGTGCGCGGGCTGGCCAACCGCGACCTCACCGCCCCTCTGGCCATGGACCTGTCCGTCGCGGCGGCGCGGGTGCTCGGCGCGTCCGGGGCGTTCGCGGGGCACCGGCCGGTCGCGGTGGTCGGGCGCGACCCGCGGGCGTCCGGGGAGTTCCTGGAGGCCGCGGTCGTCGCGGGCCTCGCCAGCGCGGGCGTGGACGTGCTGCGGCTCGGCGTGCTGCCGACGCCCGCCGTCGCGCACCTGACGCACGCCCTGGACGCCGACCTCGGCGTCATGCTGTCGGCCTCGCACAACCCGGCGCCCGACAACGGCGTCAAGTTCTTCGACCGCAGCGGCCACAAGCTCCCCGACGAGCTGGAGGACCGCATCGAGGCGCTGCTCGGCGACGGCTCCTGGGAGCCGCCGACCGGCGCCGGCGTCGGCCGCGTCCGCGACGCGCACGGCGCCGTCGAGCAGTACGTCGCGCACCTGCTGTCGTCGGTGCCGGTGTCGCTGGACGGCCTGCGCGTCGTGGTGGACTGCGCCAACGGCGCGTCCGCCGACGTGGCGCCCGAGGCGCTGCGCCGCGCCGGCGCCGAGGTGATCACCATCGGGGCGGCGCCGGACGGCCTCAACATCAACGCGGGCGTCGGGTCCACGCACCTGGACGCGCTGCGCGCCGCCGTCCGCGAGCACGGCGCCGACGCCGGCCTCGCCAACGACGGCGACGCCGACCGCTGCCTCGCGGTGACCGCCGCCGGCGAGGAGGTCGACGGCGACCAGATCATGGCGATCCTGGCGCTGGAGCTCCGCGAGTCCGGGCGCCTCGCCAACGGCACCGTCGTCGCGACGGTGATGTCGAACCTGGGCTTCAAGCTGGCGATGCGCGAGGCCGGCCTCACCGTCGTGGAGACCGCCGTCGGCGACCGGTACGTGCTGGAGGCGATGAAGGCGGGCGGGCACAACTTCGGCGGCGAGCAGTCCGGCCACGTCATCATGCTCGACCACGCCACCACCGGCGACGGCGTGCTGACCGGCCTGCACCTGCTCGCCGCGATGGCCCGCCGCGGCCGCCCGCTGGACGAGCTCGCCAAGGTGATGACGCGGCTGCCGCAGGTGCTCGTCAACGTCAAGGGCGTCGACAAGGCGCGCGCGAAGACGTCCCCGGAGCTCGCCGCGGCCGTCGCCGAGGCCGAGGCCGAGCTCGGCGAGACGGGGCGGGTGCTGATCCGGCCGTCGGGCACCGAGCCGATGGTGCGGGTCATGGTCGAGGCGGCCCGCGCCGACGACGCGCAGCGGCTCGCCGAGCGCCTCGCGGACGTCGTCCGCACGCATCTCGGCTGACCGGCGCGGGGCCGTCCCGCCGGGGCGGCCCTACCCGGCGCCCGGGAACTCCAGCCGCCCGATGCGCAGGTGCGCGGTCAACAGCGCGCGAGGAAGTCCTGGAGGGCGTCGTGGTCGGCGCGCGTCACCGGCAGCCCGTACTTCTTGGCGATCTCGATGAAGCGGACGCCGTAGGTGCACTGGAAGGACTTCTGCGGCTTCCACTCCGACGGGCCCTTGTCGCTCTTCTGCTGGTTCGGGGTGCCCCACACGGCGATCAGCTCGTCGTGGTCGTTGGCGAGCTTCTCGCGCTTGTCGGCGCTCCAGCCGGAGGCCCCCATCCGCCAGGTCAGCGCCAGCGGGTAGATGTGGTCGATCTGCACCTGCATCGCCTTGGACTTGGTGAAGTCGATCTGCTTGCCGCTGTAGGGGTCGTTCAGCTTGCCCGACATCACGATGCACTTGCCCTTCTTGCTGATGTCGGTGAGGTCGCGGGCGAGGATGTCGTTGCGCTGGTCGCAGCCGTTGTGGTCGGTGTCCTTCCAGGTGACGCCGTACTGCTTGCGCGAGTAGCCCGACCCCGAGCCCTCCGAGGCGATCTTCAGCCCGGACAGGTCCTTGCGGGCCGCCGCGACCTGCTTGGACGCCGGCTTGGCCGCCGCTGGCGCGGTGCCCTGCCCGTTGCCCGCGCCGATGCCCGTGTCGTCGGAGTTGCAGCCGGCCAGCGCCGCCGGGGCCAGCACCCCGAGCACCGCCGCCGCCGCGAGCGACCTGCGCGCACGCACCATCCCGCCACCACCCTCATCTGAGATCGCCTGAGATATCCCCGCTTCGGCTGTATTAAACGGCCTGCGGCGGGGACGGCGGCGGCGCACCGCCGCCTTAGGGCACGATGTGACGCGTGCTTCACCTTCGAGCGATCGTTCCCGCGGACCGGACGGACCGCGCCTGCGCCGTCCTCGCCGACCATCCGGGCGTGACGAACCTGGTGGTGCTGCCGGGCGCCGCCCGCGCCCCGCGCGGCGACCTGGTCACCGCCGACGTCGCCCGCGAGGCCGCCAACGAGGTGCTGCGCGACCTCTGCGCGCTGGACCTGGAGCGCGACGGGTCGCTGGCGCTGGAGGAGATCGACCTGTCGCTGTCGGACGCCGCCGAGCGGGCCGAGGCGCGGGCGCCCGGCGCCGGCGACGACGCGGTCGTCTGGGCGCAGCTGGACCGGGAGACCGCCGCCGGCGCCGAGCTGACCTGGTCGTTCGTGACGTTCCTGGTGCTCGCGACGCTGCTCGCCGGCATCGCCGCGATCATCGACTCGTCGATCCTGGTGGTCGGCGCCATGGTCGTCGGGCCGGAGTTCTCGGCGGTCGCCGCGGTCTGCTTCGGCATCGCCGCGGGCCGGCCGCGGCGCGTCGGCGCGGCCCTGCGCACCCTCGCCGTCGGCTTCGCCGCCGCCATCGCGATCGCCTACGTCTGCACGCTGCTCGGCCGCTGGACGGGCCTCATCGAGCTGTCCGAGCTGCCCGCCGAGCGCCCGCAGACGGCGTTCATCTACAGCCCGGACCGCTGGTCGTTCATCGTGGCGCTGCTCGCGGGCGCCGCCGGGGTGCTGTCGATGACGTCCGGCAAGTCCGCGACGCTCGTCGGGGTGTTCATCTCGGTGACGACCGTGCCCGCCGCCGGGAACCTGGCCGTCGCGCTCGGCCTGAAGCACCGCAGCCAGATCGACGGGTCGCTGCTGCAGCTCGGCGTCAACCTCGCCGGGATGGTCATCGCCGGGGTGCTGACGCTGCTCGTGCAGCGCGCCGTCTGGTGGGCGGTGCTGCGCCGCACCGGGCGCCTGCCCGCCGGGCCGCGGCCCGCCGTCCCCACCCCCGGGAGGGACGCGCATCGTCCGTAAGGGTGACGCGGCGTGTCGCGCCACGCACTAGGTTCGGAGCATGCCGATCATCGCCACCCAGGGGCTGACGATGCGGTTCCCCAGGGTCACCGCCCTGGACGACCTCACCGTCACGGTGCCCGAGGGCGTCGTCGGGCTGGTCGGCGCCAACGGCGCCGGCAAGTCCACCCTCATCAAGATCCTGCTCGGGCTGCTGCCGCCGACCTCCGGCCGGGCCGAGGTGCTCGGCCTGGACATCGCCCGGGAGGGGATGCGGATCCGCGAGCGGGTCGGCTTCATGCCCGAGTACGAGTGCCTGCCGCCCGACATGTCCGCCACCGAGTTCGTCGTGCACATGGCGCGGATGTGCGGGCTGCCGCCGTCGGCGGCCCGCGAGCGCGCCGCCGACACGCTCCGGCACGTCGGCCTCTACGAGGAGCGCTACCGGCCGATCGGCGGCTACTCCACCGGCATGCGGCAGCGCGTCAAGCTCGCCCAGGCGCTCGTCCACGACCCGAGCCTGGTGTTCCTGGACGAGCCGACCAACGGCCTGGACCCGGCGGGCCGCGACGAGATGCTCGCGCTCATCCGCCGCATCGGCGCCGACTTCGGCATCAGCGTCCTCGTCACCTCGCACCTGCTCGGCGAGCTGGAGCGGGTCTGCGACCACATCGTCGTCGTCGACGGCGGGCGGCTGCTCCGCTCGCAGGCCGTGGACGCCTACACGACCGCGAGCGGCGCCCTCACCGTCGAGGTCGAGGAGGGCCGCGACGTCCTCGGGCGGCACCTGCACGACCGGGGCGTGCAGGTCCACCCCGAGGGCCGGCACCTGGTGGTGCAGGTGGCGGGCGAGGACACCTACGACCTCATCCGCGACGGCGTCGCCGACCTGGAGCTGCGGCTCGTCCGGCTGGAGCAGCGCCGGCACCGCATCGAGGAGGTCTTCACCGAGCAGCAGGCGCCGCCGCCCGGCGTCCTGCCCGGCCCCCCGGGAGGCCCGCGATGACCACCAGCACCATCCACGACATCGGCTACCGCCGCTACGAGGGGCGGCGGCTCGGCCGCGCCTACGTGCTGCGGTCGCTGTTCGTGCACAACCTGCGCGCCGCCTTCGGGCTCGGGCGGCCCGCCCGGTCCAAGGTGATGCCGTTCCTGCTCGGCCTCATCGTGCTCGTCCCCGCGCTCGCCGACGTCGGCGCGGTGTCGATCACCCACCGGCCCGAGCTGCTCATCCACTACAGCGCCTACCCGATCCAGGTGCAGGTGATCGTCGCGATCTTCCTGGCCGCGCAGGCGCCGGTGCTGGCCTCCCGGGACCTGCGCCACCACACCGTCCCGCTCTACTTCTCCCGGCCCGTCGGCCACCTGGACTACGTGCTCGCCAAGGTCGCCGCGATGGTGACGGCGCTGTTCGCGCTGATGGCCGTCCCGGTGACCGTCCTGTACGCCGGCGGCCTCATCGCCAAGGTGCCGCACCGCGCCGACCACCTGGGGCACTACCTCGGCGCCCTCGTCGGCTGCGCGCTGTTCGCGGTCGTGCTCGCCGCGATCGGGACGGTCGTGGCGGCGTTCACGCCGCGCCGCGGGTTCGGCGTCGCCGCCGTCATCGCCGTCTACCTGCTGCCGACGGTGTTCGTGCGGCTCGTGCAGGCCATCGCCGAGGAGCGCACGGACTTCACCCTGGAGGCGTGGATGGGCCTGTTCGCGCCGTTCAACCTGGTGGACATCGTCCAGGTGCGGCTGCTCGGCGCCCCGCAGACGGCGACGGGCATCCCGCCGGGGGTCACCGGCGGCCTCGTCGCGCTCGCCGTCTGTGCGGCGCTCGCCGGCGGGTCCGTCGCGGTCCTGTACGCGCGCTTCCGGAAGGCGGGGCTCTCATGAGCGAGGTGCGGCTCGAAGGGGTGTCGCGCTGGTACGGGGACGTCGTCGCCGTCAACGGCGTGTCGATGACGATCGGGCCCGGCGTGACGGGGCTGCTCGGCCCGAACGGGGCCGGCAAGTCCACCCTCATCCACATGATGGGCGGCTTCCTGCAGCCGTCCTCGGGCACGGTGACGCTGGACGGCGAGCCGATCTGGCACAACCCGCAGGTGTACCGGCGGCTCGGGCTCGTCCCCGAGCGGGAGTCCTCCTACGACTTCCTCACCGGCCGCCAGTTCATCGTCGCGATGGCCAAGCTGCACGGGCTGCCCGACCCGGACGCGGCGGCGCGGCGCGCGATCGGGCTCGTCGAGATGGACTACGCCGCGGGCCGCACCATCGGGCAGTACTCCAAGGGCATGAAGCAGCGCATCAAGATGGCGTCGGCGCTCGTGCACGACCCGGCGGTGCTGCTGCTCGACGAGCCGTTCAACGGCATGGACCCGCGCCAGCGGCTCCAGCTCATGGACCTCATCCGCGCGATGGCCGACGAGGGCCGCACCATCCTGTTCTCCTCGCACATCCTGGAGGAGGTCGAGCGGCTCGCCGGGCACATCGAGGTGGTGATCGCCGGGCGGCACGCCGCGTCCGGCGACTTCCGCGAGATCCGGCGGCTGATGACCGACCGGCCGCACCTGTTCCTCGTCCGCTCCTCCGACGACCGGGCGCTCGCCGCGTCCCTCGTCGCGGACGGGACGGCGCGCAGCGTCCGGCTCACCCCGCAGGGCCTGGAGGTCGAGGCGGTCGACTTCGCCCGCTTCACCCTGCTGCTGCCGCGCCTCGCCCGCGACGCGGCGGTGCGGCTCTGGGAGGTGTCCCCGTCGGACGAGTCCCTGGAAAGCGTCTTCTCCTACCTGGTAGCGCGGTGATCCCATGAATGCCACGATCGCGATGATCACCTTCCGGGCGATGCTGGGGCGCCGCCGGGCGGTCCTGCTGTTCGCGCTGCCGCTGCTCCTCGCCGTGCTGGCCGCGCTGATGCGCGTCCTGGACGCCAGCGACCTGGACACCGCGGCGGCGGTGCTGCACGGGTTCGGGTTCGCGGTGCTGCTGCCGCTGCTCGCGCTCATCGCCGGCACCGGCGTGATCGGCCCGGAGATCGACGACGGGCAGATCATGTACGTGCTGACCAAGCCGATCCCGCGGCACACCGTCGTGCTCACCAAGCTGGCCGTCGCGATCGCGCTCGTGACGGTGTTCGCGGTGGTGCCGATCCTGCTCACCGGCCTGCTGATGGCGGGCGGCACCGCGCAGCTCGCGCCCGCGTTCGCGGCGGGCGCCCTCGCCGGCGGGATCACCTACACCGCGGTGTTCGTGGCGCTCGCCGTCATCAGCCGCAACGCCGCCGTCATCGGCCTGCTGTACGTGCTCGTCTGGGAGTCGCTGCTCGGCAACTTCGCGCCGGGGGCGCGGTCGGCGTCCATCCAGCAGTGGGCGCTGTCGGTCACCGACGCGCTCACCCCGACGTCCTACGTGCACGCGTCGGTGGACCTGCCGGTCGCCGCCCCGCTGCTCGTCGCGGTCGCCGCCGCCGGCGCGGTCCTCGCCGTCGTCCGGCTGCGCTCCCTGTCGGTCGTCGCCGCCGAGTGAAGGCCGGCCGGGCGCCGACGCGCAGGTCAGTGCCCGGGTTGACGGAAGATCATTACAATTATCGTGATCGCCGGAACCTTCCCTGATGATCACCGGATCCGCCATGCTGTCCGCTCATCGGTGCGAGACGAGGGGCGGTCGGAGATGGCGAGACGGGAGGGCGGTCCCGGCGTCGGCACGCGGGCGGTGGCGGCGCTCGGCCTGCTGGTCGGGTTCTACGTGCTGGCCACCGTGCTGATCGTGGTGCTGTTCGCGCTGGTGGTCGTCATCGGCGTGCTGGTGCAGGTGTACCTGCACGTCTCCGTCGCGGGCGTCGGGACGGTCCTGGTCGGCGCGTTCGGCGGCTGGTCGCTGCTGAGCGGCCTGTTCCGGTCGGCCAAGGAGGACGACGCGCCGCCGCTCGGCATCCGCGTCGGCCCGGCCGACGAGCCGGCCCTCTGGGCCGAGGTCACCGAGATCGCCCGGACGGCAGGCGCGCGCGTCCCGGACGAGATCTACCTGGTGCCCGACGTCAACGCCTTCGTCTACCAGCGGTCGCGGCTGCTCGGCCTGGTGCGCGGCCGGACCGTCCTCGGCCTCGGGCTCGGCCTCGTCGCCGTGCTGGACCGCGCCGAGCTGCGCGCCGTCCTCGTGCACGAGTTCGGCCACATCTCCGGCGGCGACACCCGCCTCGGCCCGCTGCTCTACCGGTCCAAGGCCCGCATCCTGCACATGGTGCGGGCGCTCACGGCCGACGAGCGGGTCGCGAGCCGACTGCTGGCGCTCGTGTTCCGCTCCTACTTCAAGCTCTTCCTGCGCTACTCGACGGCGGTGTCGCGGGCGCAGGAGCGCGCCGCCGACCGGGCGTCGGTGCGGGTGTCGGGCGGGGCCGCGACGGCGTCCGCCCTCGTCAAGATCAGCATCGCGGACAAGGTGTTCGACTTCCTGCTGGAGGCGTACGTGGCGCCCTTGTGGGAGCGCGGCCGGACCCCCGAGGACCTCTACGGCGGCCTCCGCGCGCTGTACGCCGAGCCCGGCCGCCAGGAGCTGTACGGCAAGGTCCGGGAGGCCGCGCTCGCCGAGGAGACCGGCCGCTGGGACTCCCATCCGGCGCTCGGCGAGCGGCTCGCCCTCATCGGCGCGCTGCCCGGCCCGGCCGCCGTCCCCGGCGGCGGCCCCGCCCGCACGGTGCTCGCCGACCCCGACCGCGCCGAGCGCGCCGTCGCCGCCCTGCTCACCCGCGCCGCGACCCGCGGCGCCGAGCTCGCCCCGGTGGCCTGGGACGCGTCCGCCGACAGCTATGCCCCGGCGGTCGCCGAGACCGCCGCCGCCTTCCGCTCCCACGCGCTGGTCGCGGGCGGCCGCTGGAACGCCGGCGGCCTGGACGCCGCGCTGGAGCTGATCGCCGCAGGGCGGGTCCTCGACCTGGCCCGCGCGCTGAACGCCGAGGTCCCCGAGGACAGCGCCGCCGCGCTCGTCCGGGGGCCGCTCGGCGCCGCGCTCGCCGAGCACGTCGTCACCGGGCACGGCGGCGCGTGGGTGTTCTCCTGGGCGGAGGGCATCGACGCGCGGTGGTCCGGCACCGCGCCGGACGCCCTCGCCGACCGCGCCCTGGAGGGCGCCGAGGGCGTCGCCGCGGTGCGCGCCGAGCTCGGCCTCGGCGCCGTCGACCTCACCCCCGTCCCGCCGCTCACCACCGAGGAGCCCGCCCATGCCGGTTGAGCACGCGCCCGCCGAGCCCGCCCTCGACCCGACCTTCGGCGACCCGGACGCGCGGCGCTTCCAGGCCGCGCTGCGGGCCGGCGACCGCGGCACCGTCCGCGACGTCCTCGCCGCCGCCGGCGCCGACGGCCGCCCCTTCCTGCTGCGCCTGGTGACCGAGCTGCCCGGCCGGCCCTCCTGGCTGGACGCCTGGGTGGACGCCGACGGCACCGCCGACGCCCACCTGGCGCGCGGCGCGCACGGCATCGGCTGGGCGTGGGCGGTGCGCGGCACCGCGCGCGCCGAGCACACCAGCCGCGAGCAGTTCCAGGGGTTCTTCGAGCGGCTCCGCGCCGCCGAGGCCGACCTGGAGAAGGCCGCCGAGCTGGCCCCGGACGACCCGGAGCCGTGGGCCCAGCGGGTCATCACCGCGCGGGGCCTGCAGCTCGGCCACGAGGAGCTCGCCCGCCGCTTCACCCGCGTCATCGAGCGGCACCCCTGGCACCGCCGCGCCCACACCCAGATGGTGCAGGGCCTCGCCGCCAAGTGGAGCGGCTCGGACGAGCTCATGCTGAACTTCGCGCGCGAGCGCGCCGCCGCGTCCCCGCCCGGCCGTGCCGTCGCGGCGTGCGTCGTCGAGGCCCACATCGAGATCAGCCTGACGCTCGACGACGACGACACCGCCCGCTACTTCGCGGCCCCGGCGGTGCTGGACGAGCTGCGCGCCGCCGCCGCGCACTCGGTCGACCACCCGTCCTGGCCGTCCGAACCCGACGCGGTGCGCGCCGACAACCTGTTCGCCTACGCCTTCACCTTCGCCGGCGACAGCGCCGCGGCCGCGCGCCGCTTCGAGGCGATCGCGGGACGCGTCACCGAGGAACCGTGGAACTACGTCGACGACGACGCGGTGAAGGGGTTCCAGCGGTTCGAGAAGCGTGTGGCGCGCAACGTGCGGTGACCGTCAGATCCGGCGCAGGCGGACGCGCTGGACGGCGTGGCCCTCGCCCTTGTGCAGGACGAGGGTCGCGCGGGCCCGCGTCGGCAGGATGTTCTCCACCAGGTTGACCTCGTTGACCTCGCGCCAGACCCGCAGCGCGAACTCCTCCGCCGCGGCCTCGTCCCGCTCGGCGTAGCGGTGGAAGTAGGAGCGCGGGTCGGCGAACGCGGTGCGGCGCAGCGCGAACAGCCGCTCCACGTACCAGCGGCGGACGTCCTCCACCCGGGCGTCCACGTAGATCGAGAAGTCGAAGAAGTCGGCGACGCCGAGCTGCCCCGGCGGCGGGGCCTGCAGCACGTTCAGCCCCTCCACGATGAGGATGTCGGGGCGCCGCACCGTCTGCCGGGCGCCCGGCACGATGTCGTACTCCAGGTGCGAGTACACCGGGATGGTCGCCTGCTCCGCGCCCGCCTTCACCGACGACACGAACCGCACCAGCGCCCGCCGGTCGTAGGACTCGGGGAACCCCTTGCGCTGCATCAGCCCGCGCTCGGCGAGCACCGCGTTCGGGTACAGGAAGCTGTCGGTGGTGACGAGCGCCACGCGCGGATGCTCGGGCCAGCGCGCCAGCAGCGTCCGCAGCACCCGGGACGTCGTGGACTTGCCGACCGCGACGCTGCCCGCCACGCCGATCACGAACGGCGTCGGCTGCACCCGCTCGCCGAGGAAGGCGCCGACGGTGTCGCGCAGGCCGCCGTCGGCCAGGAAGAACAGGTTCAGCAGCCGCGACAGCGGCAGGTAGACCTCCTCGACCTCGGTGATGTCGATCGGGTCGCGCAGGCCGCGCAGCTCGTCCAGCTCGGCGGGCGTGAGCGGCAGCGGAGCGCTCTCGCGCAGCGCCCGCCAGGAGGCGCGGGAGAGTTCCACGTAGGGGCTGGGCACGCTGCTGCATCCGCTCTTGAGGTCGTCCACAATTCACCGGGCGTCCACGTTATAACCCGGCCAAGCGGCCCGTCGCAGGTAGGTCGGCGGGGTGTGGAGCGCATAGGCTGCACGCCATGTGCGGAATCGTGGGTTACGTCGGCTCCAGGCCGGCACTGGACGTCGTGGTCGAGGGCCTGGCGCGGCTGGAGTACCGCGGGTACGACTCGGCCGGCGTGGCGCTGCTCGCCGAGGACGGCACGCTGGCCACCGCCAAGCGCGCCGGGAAGCTCGTCAACCTCCGGGAGGCGCTCGCCGAGGAGCCGCCGCCCGCCGGGACGCTTGGCATGGGCCACACCCGCTGGGCGACGCACGGCGCGCCGAACGACCGCAACGCCCATCCCCACACCGACTGCGGCGGCACGATCGCCGTGATCCACAACGGCATCATCGAGAACTTCGCGGCGCTCCGCGCGGAGCTGGAGGAGGGCGGACACAAGCTGGCGTCCGACACCGACACCGAGACCGTCGCGCACCTGCTGGAGGACGAGCTGAAGTCCGGCGGCACCCTCGCCGACGCGATGCGGGCCGTCTGCCGCCGCCTGGAGGGCGCCTTCACCCTCGTCGCGGTGCACGCCGGCGACCCCGACCTCGTCGTCGGCGCCCGCCGCAACTCCCCGCTCGTCGTCGGCGTCGGCGACGGCGAGAACTTCCTCGCCTCCGACGTCGCCGCGTTCATCGAGCACACCCGCGACGCCCTCGAGCTCGGCCAGGACCAGGTCGTCGAGCTGCGCCCGTCGGGGGTGACCGTCACCGACTTCGACGGCGCGCCCGCGACCGTCCGCGAGTACCACGTCGACTGGGACGTGTCGGCCGCCGAGAAGGGCGGCTACGACTACTTCATGCTGAAGGAGATCGCCGAGCAGCCGCGCGCCGTCGCCGACACCCTGCTCGGCCGCATCGGCGCCGACGGGCGGCTCTCCCTCGACGAGATGCGCATCTCCGACCAGGCGCTCCGCGAGGTCGACAAGGTCGTCATCGTCGCCTGCGGCACCGCCAACCACGCCGGCCTCATCGCCAAGTACGCCATCGAGCACTGGGCGGGGCTGCCCTGCGAGGTCGAGCTCGCGCACGAGTTCCGCTACCGCGACCCGATCCTGTCCCGCAACACCCTGGTCATCGCGATCTCCCAGTCGGGCGAGACGATGGACACCCTGATGGCCGTCCGGCACGCCCGCGAGCAGCACGCCAAGGTCCTCGGCGTCTGCAACGTCAACGGCTCCACGCTGCCGCGCGAGTGCGACGGCGTCCTCTACACCCACGCCGGGCCGGAGATCGCCGTCGCGTCCACCAAGGCGTTCCTCACCCAGCTCGTCGCGGTCTACCTGATCGCCCTCTACCTCGCGCAGGTGCGGGGCACCAAGTGGGGCGACGAGGTCTTCGCCATGATCCAGCTGCTGGCGCAGATGCCGGACAAGGTGGAGAAGGTGCTGGAGACCATGGGCCCGGTCCGCGACCTGGCCCGCTCCCTGGCGGACGCCCCGTCGGTGCTGTTCCTCGGCCGCCACGTCGGCTTCCCGGTCGCCCTGGAGGGCGCCCTGAAGCTGAAGGAGCTCGCCTACATGCACGCCGAGGGCTTCGCCGCCGGCGAGCTGAAGCACGGCCCGATCGCGCTGATCGAGGAGGGGCTGCCCGTCATCGTCGTCGTCCCGCCGCGCGCCCGCGCCGTCCTCCACGACAAGATCGTCTCCAACATCCAGGAGATCCGCGCCCGCGGCGCCCGCACCATCGTCATCGCCGAGGAGGGCGACGACGCCGTCCGCCCGTACGCCGACACCCTGATCGAGGTCCCGGCCGTCCCGACGCTGCTCCAGCCGCTCGTGACGACCGTCCCGCTCCAGGTCTTCGCCTGCGAGCTGGCCACCGCCAAGGGCCACGACGTCGACCAGCCCCGCAACCTCGCCAAGTCCGTCACGGTGGAGTGACCGCACACGGACGCCCTCCCGCACGTGAGCGCGGGAGGGCGTCCGCACGTCCAGGCCGGCTCAGGAGTCGAGCTCGCCGGCCTTGATCTTGCTGAGCAGGCGGTCCCACGAAGTGGAACCGATGGACAGGACGGGCGCGGACTCGCCGAGCCCGCCGTCGCGGACACCGATGTCCGCGCTGTGCAACCGAGTGACCTCGATGCACGCCGTGTTCGAAGCGCAGCGACTGCTCTTCGCCCAAGGGCGTGCGGATGCGTTGCCGACTCGCATCCCACCTCCTATGGCGCGGTGATAGGGGATGGATGGCGCCGGTGCCGCCTAGGGGTGTACCCAGGCGGGGTGAAGAGTATGGGCGGTGCGGGCCTCGAATTGATCAACGGGCCGAAAAAATTCCGGGCCGTCGCCCGGAAAGAGGGAGAAGTGCTACGGTGGTGGCCTTCTCCGGCAATTCGTTCGCTGCTTCGCCCATGTCCATCGGGCGACCGGATCGCGGTCGGCGGATGGCGGGTGAGAAGTAGGTCCTACAGGTCCGCGCTCATGTCGTAGGCGCCCTCTTTCGTGCGCTGGACGAAGGCGTTCCAGGCCGTAGCGCTGAAGCGGAGAATCGGTCCTGTCGTTCCTTGCTTGGTGTCACGGGTGCCGATGCTTCCCGGTGAGAGTGCGGCGACCTCGACGCACGTCGTGTTGCTCCCGCAGCGGGCGCTCTTGCGCCAGTTGGGAGAAGAAGATGTTCCTTCGCGGGGAACGTCGGCTTGCGCGACAAAAGGCAGCACTGCGCACCTAACGCTTTCTGTGTCCGGTTTCGAGCGCGCAGCAGGGATCGCAGTGGGCGTGAGAGTGCCGAAAAGCGAGGAGCCTCCCCTGCGCGCGGCACGAAGAGATGGGCGGAACTGTAGTCCATCAAAGGGTGCTGAGCGAGGTGCCAGGGGATAGTTCCCCGATCCGCCGTGTCATGGCGGATCGTGCCCTCATGTCGCCTTCTGGCTTCTCTCCTGCCATTGGGCGTGCATGTCCTCCAGGAAGGCGAGGGACGGCGCGGGCGGCAGCGCCTTCTTCCTGAGGGCGGTGAAGGAGAGATCGTACTGGAAGGTCTCCTTCTCTTCGTGGACGTAGACGAAGCTGATGCTCTCGGTGTGCACGATATCGGGGAACGACGTTCCGTACTTGCGCTCGAACCTCATCAGCGTGAAAGGGGGGCTGGAGATCGGCTGCACTTCGTCCAGGGGGAAGACCCTGATCTCGATGTTGGGCCGGTTCGCCATTTCCACCAGATGGGCCAGCTGGTCGGTCATGACCTTGTCTTCCCCGACTTTCCGGCGGAGCACGGCCTCGTCGAAAATGACGTCCATGTGCAGGGGGGTTTCACTGTCGAGCACCTTCTGCCGTCGCATCCGCACGTCCACCCAGCGCTGGATCTCCCGTTCGTGCGTGGGTTTCAGGACGTTCCATCCCCGGCTGAGGGAGAGGGCGTACTCCCTTGTCTGGAGCAGGCCGTGCACGACCAGGTTCTCCCAGCACAGGGCGGTGCTGGCATCGCTCTCGATCGCGATGAGCTCGGCGTAGGCCGGGTTGACGGACGGGTAGTCCTCCCACCAGCCGCGCTCCGTGGCGGATTCGGCCAGTTTGACGAGGTCGTCGCGCCGGTCGCCGGTCACGCCGTACAGCTTCAGCAGCTCGACCACGTCGTCGACCCGTGCGCCCGTTCTCGCGTTCTCCAGGCGGCTGACCTTTGCGGTCGACCAGGAAAGGCGGTGCGCCACCTCGTCGCCTTTGAATCGCATGCCCTCGCGAAGCGCGCGCAGCTCGGACCCGAGGCGGCGCTGGCGGACGGTGGGGCCTCGTGAGCTGCTCATGGCTGCCGACCTCTGCTGGAGGGGCTCACAGATTGTGGGGGGTGATGGCCAGGGATCGTCACCAGGGTCACCCTTTGATCCTGGCATGGGCAAGGGGCGCGCACGGACAGGTCAGCGGGAGTGTGAAAGTTGCAGAGCCATTTACGTTAGCGCACCTATGGTGGCAAGGCCATGGTTCTGCGGGGCTGTGCGGGGAGAAGCGCTGTGGTCGGCGACCTGAGAAGCCAGAAAGGTTCTTTTTCTTCGTCTGAGCAGAGGATGGCCGCTCGATCGTCACCTTCGCTCGGGTGCGTTCTGGTTGCTCTCCGTGTTCGCGGGTGGCATGGGTGGCGGGGTGCGTTGGCCGCGGGGCGTCGGTATGGCCTTGGGGATAAGGGTTGTCTGGCTGCGTGAAACTTGCATGGATAGTTGCGTTCGCGCACACTCCTGGTAGCGGCCAGAGCGACTGGAACCCCTGAGCGAACGACCGCGCCGTTCCGCGAGGCGGCGCGGCAGCGGCATGTGCGCGCGGCCCCGACGGTGTGGCGGCGGGCGTTCTCCGGCCACGCGGCGGCGTGGCCTTCTGCTGGCGGCCTGTCCGCGGGACAGGTGGACCGACCCCGGCGGGGGCCGGGAGATTACGGAGGGTCCGGTGGACCTGCTTCCCCTGCACCGGAGCATCATCGCCGTCGACATCGAGGGGTCGACGAGCCCGCTCCGCACCGATCCGATCAGGGGCGACCTGCGGCGGGCCGTCCACGCGATGCTGTGCGCCGCGCTGGAGCGGGCCGGGGTCGGGCCCGCGCGGTGCGAGCCGTTCGAGGACCGGGGGGACGGCGCGCTGGTGCTGGTCCGCCCGAGCGACGAGGTGCCGAAGACCTACCTGCTCAGCCGGTTCGTGCCCGAGCTGCACCGGCTGCTGGCGGAGTACGACCGCGCGCTGCCGGCCGAGGAGTGGCCGAGCCGGGGGCTCCGGCTGCGGGCCGTCGTGCACGCCGGGGAGGTGCACCGCGACGAGTTCGGCTACTTCGGCGAGGCGCTGGACGTGGCGTGCCGGCTGCTGGACGCGCGGCAGCTCAAGCGGCGGCTGCGGTGCGCGGCGGGGCCGCTGGCGGTGGTGGTGAGCGACGAGATCTACCGGTGCGTCGTCCGGCACGGGTACGAGGGCATCCCCTGCGACGGGTACCTGCCGGACGTGCGGGTGCTCGTCGGCGGGCGGCGCCGGCAGGGCTGGGTGCACGTGCCGGAGGCGCGGGCGCTGGAGGCGGCGCCGGTGCTGCGGGCGGTGCCGGCGGGGCCGCCGGCGGCCTGACGGGTGAGCGGCGTGGCACCCTGGGTATGTGATCGTGGGTGTGGGGATCGACGTCGCGGACATCGCCCGGTTCGAGCGGTCGCTGGAGCGCACTCCGGGGCTGCGCGACCGGCTGTTCACCGCGGCCGAGCGCGGGCTGCCCGGACGGTCGCTGGCCGCCCGGTTCGCCGCCAAGGAGGCGCTCGCCAAGGCGCTCGGCGCGCCGCGCGGGCTGCTCTGGACCGACGCCGAGGTGCGGCGCGCGGAGGGCGGCCGGCCGGTCCTGCACGTGCGGGGGACGGTGGCCGCGGCGGCGGCCGCGCGCGGCGTCACCCGCTGGCACGTCTCGCTGAGTCACGACGGCGGCATCGCGACGGCCGTCGTGATCGCCGAGAGCCTTGAGGGGTAGGGCGCGATGCGGTTCGCACACGAGGTCGGCAAGGTCAGGGCGGCCGAGCAGGCCCTGATGGCACGGCTGCCGGACGGCGCGCTGATGCGGCGCGCCGCGGCCGGTCTCGCCGCGGTCTGCGTCAGGCTGCTGCCGCGCGTCTACGGCGCCGAGGTGGTGCTGCTGGTCGGCGGCGGCGCCAACGGCGGCGACGCCCTGTACGCGGGGGCGCGGCTCGCCCGGCGGGGCGCCCGGGTCGGCGTGGTGCGGGCGGCCGACACGGTGCACGAGGGCGGGCTCGCCGCGCTGCGCGCCGCGGGCGGCCGGGTGCTGGACGACGCCGCGGGCGCCGTCGCGCGGGCCGACCTGATCATCGACGGGCTGACCGGCATCGGCGGCACCGGCGCGCTGCGCGAGCCGCACGCGACCCTGGCGCGGCTCGCGTCGGCGGCGGAGGGCACCGTCGTCGCCTGCGACGTGCCGAGCGGCGTGGACGCCGGCACCGGACGCGTGGACGGCGAGGCCGTGCACGCCGACGTCACCGTCACGTTCGGGACCTACAAGCCGGGCCTGCTGATCGATCCGGGCGCCGACCGCTGCGGCGTCGTCGAGCTCGTCGACATCGGGCTCGGCGCCGACCTGCCCGACCCGGACGTCGTCGCGGCGCGGCCGTCGGACGTGCTGGTGCCCGAGCCGGGCGCCGAGTCCGACAAGTACCGGCGCGGCGTCGTCGGCATCGTCGCGGGGAGCGACCAGTACACCGGCGCGGCGGTGCTGAGCACGGGCGCCGCCGTGCACGCGGGCGCCGGGATGGTGCGGTTCGCGTCGGTGGAGCACCCCGTCGAGCTGGTGCGGCGGCGCTGGCCGGAGGCCGTCACGACGGTGATCGAACCGGAGCCGAAGGCGCTGGCGGGCGTCGGGCGGGTGCAGGCGTGGGTCGTCGGCCCCGGCCTCGGGACGGGGGAGGCCGCCGAGGAGCTGGTGACCCAGGCCCTCGCCACCGACGTGCCGGTGCTGGTGGACGCCGACGGGCTGACCGTCCTCGCGCGCCGCCGCGACCTGCTGGCGCGGGACGCCCCGACGGTCCTCACCCCGCACGCCGGGGAGCTGTCCCGGCTGATCGGCGTGGACCGCGACGTGATCGAGGCGCGCCGCCTGGAGCACGCCCGCCGCGCCGCCGCCGAGCTGGGCGCGACGGTGCTGCTGAAGGGCTCGACCACGCTGGTCGCCGAGCAGGACCGGCCGGTCCGGGTGAACCCGACGGGGACGCCGCGGCTCGCGACGGCCGGCACCGGCGACGTCCTGTCGGGGCTGGTCGGGGCGCTGCTGGCGGGCGGCATGGCGGCGCTGGACGCGGCAGCGGCGGGCGCCTACCTGCACGGCCTGGCCGCCCGCATCGCCGCGGCGGGCGGGCCCGAGGAGTACGGGCAGGCGCCGATCAGCGCGTTCGACGTGGTCACCGCGCTGCCGCGGGCGTTCCGCACCCTGGACTGAACCGGGCGGCGCGGCGGGCCGTCCAATCGGGACGAGGCGGCGCCACCGGGCGCTCCCTGCTCCGTGCACCGCCCGCGGGCGGGCACACTGGGTGACCATGAGAAGTCCTGCCGAAGCGCGCGTCGACCTGGACGCCATCGCCCACAACATCGCCCTGCTGCGCGAGCGCGCCGGGGGCGCCGCGGTGATGGCGATGGTGAAGGCCGAGGCGTACGGTCACGGCCTGGCGCCGGCGGCGCGCGCCGCGCTCGCCGGCGGCGCGACCTGGCTCGGCGTCGCCAAGGTCGCCGAGGCGCTGCGGCTGCGCGCCGAAGGCGTGGCGGGCGTGCCGATCCTCGTCTGCATCGGCGTGCCGGGCGAGCCGTACGGGGAGCTGATCGCGCAGGACGTCGACGTCACCGCCGGTTCGGCGGTGCTGCTCGCCGAGGTGGCGGCCGCCGCCCGCGCCGCGGGCCGCCCGGCCCGCGTCCACCTGAAGGCCGACACCGGGATGAGCCGGGGCGGCGCCGGGCCCGCCGACTGGCCCGCGCTGGTGGACGCGGCGCTCGCCGCCGAGGCCGAGGGGACCGTCCGGGTCGCCGGGATCATGTCGCACCTGGCGTGCGCGGACGAGCCCGAACACCCCGCCAACGACGCCCAGCACAAGGTGTTCACCGAGCTGCTCGCGCACGCCGAGCGGGCCGGGCTGCGGCCCGAGGTGCGCCACCTGGCGAACTCGGCGGCCATCCTGACCAGGCCCGACGCGCACTACGACCTGGTGCGGCCGGGCATCGCCACCTACGGCCTCACGCCGGTGCCGCAGATCGGCGGCTTCGGGCTGCGGCCCGCGATGACGCTGGCGGCCGAGACGGCGCTGGTGAAGCGGGTCCCGGCGGGCAGCGGCGTGTCGTACGGCCACACCTACACGACCGAGGCGGAGACGACGCTTGCGGTGGTCCCCGCCGGGTACGGCGACGGCGTCCCCCGGCACGGGTCGAACCTGCTGGAGGTCCTCGCCGGCGGGCGGCGCCGCCGCATCGCCGGGCGGGTGTGCATGGACCAGTTCGTCATCGACCTCGGGGACGACCGGCTCGCCGCGGGCGAGGAGGTCCTCCTGTTCGGGCCGGGCGACCGGGGCGAGCCGACCGCGCAGGACTGGGCGGACGCGCTCGGCACGATCTCCTACGAGGTCGTCACCCGGATCGGGCCGCGCGTCCCCCGGGTCTACACGGGGCGGCTCGCCGCGGCGGAGCGGGGCGAAGGGAACGGGGATGGACGGCAGGCGTAAGCGGACGATCATCGCGGGGGCGGTCGCGGGCGCCGGCGCGGCCGGCATCGGCGCGGCCGTCGGGCTGCGGCACCTGGCCGTCGGCCGGGTCCGGCTGCGGCCCGACCCCGACCGGGACGAGCCGTTCGGCGAGCTCACCGGGCGGCCCGTCGAGGTCGTCGCCGACGACGGCGTGCCGCTGCACGCGGAGGTCGACGGGCCGGACGACGCGCCGCTCACCGTCGTGTTCTGCCACGGCTACACCCTCACCCGGCACACCTGGCACTACCAGCGGCGCGACCTGCGCGGCGAGCCGGGCCTCCGCGCGGTGTTCTGGGACCAGCGGAGCCACGGCGACTCGGGGCGGAGCGACCTGGCGCACGCCACCGTCGACCAGACCGGCGCCGACCTGGCCGCGGTGCTGCGCGCGACCGTCCGGCCGGGGACGCCCGTCGTGCTCGCCGGGCACTCCATGGGCGGCATGACGATCATGGCGCTGGCCGAGCGGCACCCCGAGCTGTTCGGGACCCAGATCGTCGGGGTGGTGCTGGTGAACACCTCGGCGGGGGACATGCGGGAGATGACGCTCGGGCTGCCGCTCGTGCTCGCCAAGGCGATCCGGCCGTTCACGCCGGGGACGCTGCGCGGTCTCGGCCGCCGGCACGAGCTGGTGGACCGGGCCCGCGGCCTCGGCGCCGACCTGGCGTTCGTGGTGACGCGCAAGATGGCGTTCGCCGACAAGCGCGTCAGCCCGAGCGTGGTCGGGTTCCTGGAGGGGATGATCCGGCGGACGCCGATCGACGTGATCGCCGAGTTCTACCCGACGCTCGTCGCGCACGACAAGGCCGCAGCGCTGCCGGTCGTCGGTAGGGTGCCGGTCAGCGTGCTGGTGGCGGGGCGGGACCGGCTCACCCCGGCCGAGCACGGCCGGCGCATCGCCGCGGCGCTGCCGGACGCCGAGCTCACCGAGATCGACGAGGCGGGGCACGTGCTGCCGCTGGAGTATCCGGGCGTGGTGACCGGGGCGGTGCGGCGGATGGCGGAGCGGGTCCGGCCGGGCGCCCGGGAGCGGACGGCGTGACGGGCCCGGCGGAGCGGGAGCGGGGGGAGCGGCCGGTGGAGCGCGAGCGGGGGGAGTGGCCGGTGGAGACGACCGTGCCGACGGCGGAGGACATGCGGGCGCTCGGCGTCCGGCTGGGCGGGCTGCTGCGCGCCGGGGACCTGGTGGTGCTGACCGGCGACCTCGGCGCCGGCAAGACCACGCTGACGCAGGGGATCGGGGAGGGGCTGAAGGTGCGCGGGCCGGTCACCTCGCCGACCTTCGTCATCGCGCGGGTGCACCCGTCGCTGGCGGGCGGCCCGGCCCTCGTGCACGTGGACGCCTACCGGCTGGGCGGCCACGCCGAGCTGGACGACCTCGACCTGGACGCCTCGGTGGACGCGTCGGTCACCATCGTGGAATGGGGGGAGGGCCTCGCCGAGGCCCTCACCGAAGATCGTCTGGAGATCGTCATTTCGCGGGGCGGGGCGGACGCGGGCGAGGAGCGCACCGTCCGGCTGACCGGTGTCGGTCAGCGCTGGGCCGGCGCGGCCGCCGACCTGCGGTAGAAGACGAAAGTTCTTCGTAAATTTACGTAAGTGTGATCCGACCAGATTACGGCGACATGTCGTACTCTTTGCCGGAGCGAACCTCACCTTCGCGGCATAACTGATTGCTCTAGGCATAGGAGTGCAATCCGGTGAGTGGCAGCCACCGCGGCGGGAGCGACCGCACGGACAGCTACGGCGGTCGTCCCCTCTCGGGCGGCGGCCCCTCGGCGGGTGGGCCGGGCAGCACGGAGGGGTACCGAATGGACGAGGGCGACCGCGGGCGTCCCCGCGACACCGGACCGTACTCCGGCGGCCCCTACTCCGGCGGCCCCTACACCGGCGGCTACGGCGACCCGCTGACGTCGGGCCCGCAGGAGCCCTACCGCCCCGCCGGGTACCGCACCGGCGAGTACCGGTCCAGCGACGACCGGGTGTCCGGCGGGTACCGGGCCGGCCGCGACCCGGGCGCCGCCGCGGGCGCCGGGCGGAGCGACGCCTACCGGGCGAGCCCCTACGGCGCCGGGTACGACAGCGGCGAGCACGCCTCCGGCGGGTACCGGACGGGCGAGCGCCGCGCCGGCGGGCCCCCGCGATCGGGCGGGCGCCGGAGCGCGTCCGGCAGCCACCGGGTGCGCGAGCGGCGCCGCGGCGGCGGCCTGTTCGTGCTGCTCGGCGGCCTCGTCGCGGCGGTCGGCGTGTGCGTGCTCGCGGCGTTCGCGATCCTGCGCGGCGTCGGCGGCACGGGCGGGCACGACGCGGGCCAGGTCGTCGGCACCGGCGCCGCCGAGAGCAGCCCGTCGGCCAAGGGCGAGCGGTCGCTGATGCCGGACGCCTGCGCGACGCTGCCGGCCGCGATCGCGGGCCGGCTCGCGCCGGGCGCCGACCGCACCCAGGCCGACAACTACCAGAGCAACGACCGGCAGAACCAGTGCGTGTGGGGCGCCTACACCGGCGACCACAAGCGGCAGCTCACCGTGGAGCTGCGCTCCGTCGCGGGCACCTCCGCCGACACCCCGACCGAGGCGGCCCGCAAGGCGTTCACCGGCGAGCGGACGGCCGACGAGTCGGGCAAGGCGCTGCTCGCCGGCCAGGAGATCGCCGAGAAGAAGCCCCTGGACGGCCTCGGCGACGAGGGCTACGTCGTCTACAGCGTGGACCGGGGCGAGGAGTCGGGCGAGGCCGTCGCCAACGTCCGGCTGGCCAACGTGCTGATCACCGTGCACTACTCGGGCGGCGACGGCGGCGAGGACGGCACCCCGCTGAGCGCCGGGAAGGCCATCGGCGGCGCCACCGAGGCGGCCCGCGGCATGGTGGACGCGCTGAACAGGTCCTGACCGGGCGGTAGCACGCCCGCACTCGGCTAGGCTTCCGTGGCGTGCTGGTCTTGGCTTTCGACACCGCTACGGCGGCCGTCACGGTGGCGCTGTACGAGTGGACCCCCGGCGAGGGCGTGCGCTGCCGCGGCGCCGTCGAGGAGGCCCGCACCCGCAAGCACACCGAGCTGCTGGTGCCCGCCGTCGCGGGCGTGCTCGCGGACGCGGGCGCGGTCCCCGGCGACCTGTCGGCCCTCGTCGTCGGCACCGGTCCCGGCCCCTACACGGGCCTCCGCGTCGGTCTCGCCACCGCGCGCGCGATGGGCGACGCGCTCCGCGTCCCGGTGCACGGCGTCTGCTCGCTGGACGTGATCGCCTGGGCGTCCGGGCGGGACGCGCCGTTCGCCGTCGCGACCGACGCGCGCCGCAAGGAGGTCTACTGGGCGCGCTACGCCTCCGCCGCCGTCCGCACCGCCGGCCCGGCCGTCGGCCCGCCCGCCGACGTCCGCGCGGGCGTGCCGGACGGGCTGCCGGTCATCGGCGAGGGCGCGGCGCTCTACCCGGAGGTGCTCGGCGGCACCGGGGACGGCTTCGCGCCGCTGCTGCCGTCGGCGGCGGCGCTCGCCGAGCTCGCGATCGTCCGGCTGTCGGGCCGCAAGGGCCCCGACCTGACCGCGCCCGAGCCGCTCTACCTGCGCCGGCCCGACGCCAAGGAGCCGGGCCCCCGCAAGAAGGTCACGCCCGCGTGAGCGGCGACGGGCCGCGCCTGCGCGCGATGACCGAGGCCGACCTCGCCGAGGTGCACGCCCTGGAGACGCGGCTGTTCCCCGAGGACGCCTGGAGCCTCGGCATGCTCCAGGACGAGCTGGCCGACCAGCCCCGCACCCGGCACTACGTGGTCGCCGAGCTGGGCGGGGAGATCGTCGGGTACGCGGGGCTCGCCGCCGCCGCCGACCAGGCCGACGTGCAGACGATCGGCGTCCGCGCCGACGTGCGCGAGGCCGGGATCGGCACGCTGCTGCTGACCGACCTGGTCGAGGAGGCCGGGCGGCGCGGCGCGGACGAGGTGTTCCTGGAGGTCCGCGCCGGCAACGACCCGGCGATCCGGCTCTACGAGCGGTTCGGGTTCGAGCGCGTCGGCCTCCGCAAGCGCTACTACCAGCCGTCCGGCACGGACGCGATCGTGATGCGCCGCCGCCGCGCGCCGCGCGCCGCCGGGTTCGGCTTCACCGGGGGGAACTCGCAATGATCAAGGATTCGGTGCCGCTCGTCCTCGGGATCGAGACCTCCTGCGACGAGACGGGCGTCGGGATCGTGCACGGGCACACGCTGCTCGCCGACGCGATCGCCTCCAGCGTCGACCAGCACGCCCGGTTCGGCGGCGTGGTGCCCGAGGTGGCGTCCCGCGCGCACCTGGAGGCGATGACCGCGACGGTCGACCGGGCGCTGGCCGACGCCGGCGTCGCCCTCGCCGACGTGGACGCGTTCGCCGTCACGGCGGGCCCCGGCCTGCCCGGCGCGCTGATGGTGGGCGTCGCGGCGGCGAAGGCGTACGCGCTCGCGCTCGGCAAGCCGCTGTACGGGGTGAACCACCTCGCCGCGCACGTCTGCGTCGACCAGCTCGAGCACGGGCCGCTGCCGAAGCCGTGCGTGGCGATGCTGGTGTCGGGCGGGCACTCCTCGCTGCTGCTCGTCCCCGACGTCGCGACCGACGTGCGGCCGCTCGGCTCGACCGTGGACGACGCGGCGGGCGAGGCGTTCGACAAGGTCGCCCGGGTGCTGGACCTCGGCTTCCCCGGCGGCCCGGTCATCGACCGGCGGGCCCGCGAGGGCGACCCGGCCGCGATCGCGTTCCCGCGCGGCAAGTACGCCGACGGCACCTACGACTTCTCGTTCTCGGGCCTGAAGACGGCCGTGGCGCGCTGGGTGGAGGCCCGGGAGCGGGCGGGCGAGCCCGTCCCGGTCGCCGACGTCGCCGCGTCCTTCCAGGAGGCCGTGGTGGACGTGCTGACGCACAAGGCGCTGAAGGTCTGCAAGGACAGCGGCGTCGACCACCTGCTGATCGGCGGCGGCGTCGCGGCGAACTCGCGGCTCCGCGCGCTCGCGCAGGAGCGCTGCGACGCGGCGGGCGTGACGCTGCGGGTGCCGCGGCCGAAGCTGTGCACCGACAACGGCGCGATGGTCGCGGCGCTCGGCGCCGAGCTCGCCGCGGCGAACCTGCCGCCGTCCGACCTGGCCCTGCCCGCCGACTCCAGCCTCCCGGTCGACCTGGTCACCCTCTGACCGGGTGGTCATGAGAGGTCGAGATGCGGCGTGTTGGCCTGTTGAATCGATTCAACAGGCCAACACGCCGCATCTCGACGGATGGTGACCGGGTGGTCATGGGGCGAGGTCGGCGAGCAGCCCGGCGAGGTAGTCCTCGTAGAGGGGGACGTGGACCTCGTCGAGGGTGCGGCCGCCGGTCTCGGGGAGCAGGTCGAGCAGGGCCCGCAGGTCCCAGTACGGGTCGTGCTCGTAGCCGCCGGACACCTGGTCGAAGCAGCGCAGGAAGGCGTCGGCGGCGGGCGGGCCGTACAGCAGCGCGAGGCTGAGCCGCATCGCGGCGATGTCGACGGCGGCCGGGCCGTAGGAGGCGTCCGACCAGTCCACGACGCCGGTCAGCCGCCCGTAGGACCAGAGCGTGTTGTCCGGCTGGTAGTCGCGGTGCACGAAGCAGGACCGCGCGGGCGGCGCGGGCCGCGCGGCGGCCTCGAACGCCCGCTCCCACAGTCCCGGACGGAGCGCGTGGCGCGGCGGGACGCGCACGTCGAGCCGGTTGTAGGGCATGTACGGCGGCATCGACGCCGCGCCGCGCAGGCCGTGCACCGACAGCAGCGCCGCGGCGAGCTGGATCAGGTACTCGGGCAGGTCGTCGCGGGACGGCCGCGGCGGGTGCCCGTCGAGCTTGGCGATGAGCAGCGCGGGCGCGTCGCAGTAGGCGCCGGCCGGGTCGGCGGCGACGAGCGCGGGCGTGCGGACCTCGGCGCCGGCGAGCAGCGCGAGCGCGGCGATCTCGCGCTCGGGCGAGAACTCGGCGGCGGCGAGGCTGTGGTCGCCCGGCAGCCAGCGGCGCAGCACGAGGTGGTGCGGGCTGCCCGCCCGGCTCTCCACCAGCACCTCGTGGTTGGCGTGCGCGGTGCCGCCCGCGAGCGGCCGCACCGTCCGGACCCGCGCGCCCTTGCCGAAGCACTCCTGGACCCAGCGCAGCGCGGACGCGGCGGGCGGGGTCGCGGGGGCGGGGGCGGAGGCGGGCGCGGCGGCCGGGAAGGGTGCGGGCGAAGTGGTCACGACCAACATCCAAACCGATCGGAACGGCGATTGAGAGTGATTTTACGAAGACCGAACGTAACGAAGAGCACGTCATCGCCGTCGTTCCGACGGTCGCGAGGGGGGCGGGACAGGCGGAAAGGGGCGCCCGGCGAGACCGCCGGGCGCCCCTTTCCGACGACCGCTCCTACTCCTTGCCCTCGCGGCGCGGGCGCAGCAGCGCCTCGGCGAGCGCGAGCATGGTCTCCTCCAGCGTGGACAGCCGCTTGAGCACGTCCTCGTGCACCGCGGTGACCTGCTTGGAGACGTCGTCGTGGACCGCGTCCACGCGGCGCCCGACCTCGTCCTGCACGTCGTCGAAGCGGCCGCCGAGCGCGGCCTGCACGGCCTCGGCGCGGCGCGCGACCTCGTCCTGCACGTCGTCCACGCGGCGCCCGAACTCCTCCTGGATGCGGCCGAACTCCTCCTGGACGCCGCCGACCTGGCGGGTGACGTCCTCCTGGAGCCCGCCGACCTGGCGGGACACGCTCTCGCTGAAGGTGTCGACCTGCTTGGTGACGTCGCCGTGGACCTCGCCGATGCGCTTGGACATGTCGTCGTGCACGCCGTTGACCTGGCGGGACACCTCGTTGTGCACCGACTCGACCTGCTTGACGACGTCGACGTGCACCGACTCCACGCGGCGGGAGACGATGTCGACCTGGGTGGTGAACTCCTCCAGGGCGTCGTCGACCTTGCGGGTGACCTCCTCGTGGATGCCCTCGATCCGCTGGCGGACGGTGTCGTGCACGTCCTCGAAGCGGCGGGAGAACTCCGCCATCCGCTGGGCGACGTCGCCGGCGGCCGACTCGGCGATCAGCGCCATGGTGGCCTGCACCTCGTCGCGGTCGGGGCGGGCGCGCAGCTCGGTGACGAGCGGCTCGACGGCCTCGCCGACCCGGCGCTCCAGCGCGTCGAACCGGTCGCTGTGGTCGATCTGCGGGCGCTCGGCGATCTCGGTGAGGCGGTCGCGCAGCGCGTCGATCTCCAGGGTCGCGGGCAGCTCGCCGACGCGGCCGTCCAGCGCGGCGAGGCGGTCGCGCAGGTCGGTGATCTCCAGCGCGGCCGGGAGCTGGCCGATCCGCTCCTCCAGCGTGGAGAAGCGGCCGTCCATGCCGCTCAGCCGGCGGTGCAGCTCGCTGATCTCCAGCGTGGCGGGGAGCTGGCCGATGCGGTCGTTGACCCCGTCGATGCGGTCGTCGACGCCCTCGAAGCGGCCGTCCAGGCCGTCCAGCTTGCCGGCGAGGCCCTCCAGCCGCCCGTCGAGGCCGTCCAGCCGGCCGCCGACGCCCTCGACGCGGCCGTTGACGGCCTCCAGGCCCTGCTCGACGCGCTCGGCCATCTCGCCGAGCGACTGGTCGACCCGGGTGGTGATGCCGTTGACCGAGTGGTCCAGCTTCTCCGAGCGGTGCCCGAGCTCGGCGAGCGACTTGTCCAGCCGGTTGAAGCGGACCGACGCCGCCTCCATGCTGCCCTGCAGCTTGTCGAGGCGCTTGGCCATCTCCGCCATGCGCTGCGACGCCTGCGCGGTGGCGTCGGTGATGTGCTGCGCGGAGTCCAGGACGAGCTGGATCCGGTTGAGGCCCTCGTCGACGTGCTCCGAGACGACGCCGACGTCGGCCCACAGCGCGGGCAGCTCGGCGACGGGCTTCACCCGGTCGCTCACCGCGTCGATGTGCTCGGCGAGGCTCTCGGCCCACTCCGGGGGCTTGCCCGACAGCTCGTCCACCACGCCCCGGACGCCGTCGAGCTGGCCGGTGAGGCCGGTGAGCTCGCGCTCCCGCACCTCGCGCAGCAGCCACTCCATGCCCTCCAGCCGCTGGCGGATCTCGTCCAGCACCTGGCCCTGGGAGCGCTGCTCATAGACGTGGTCCTGCGCCGCACGGGCGAGCAACTCCCGCATCCGGTCCGAGACCGGTTGACCCCCCGTCTGCAGGAAGTTGTGATTCGTTTCCACCCGATGCTCCTTCGTGTGCCGACGCGTCGAAATGGCGTGCGGCATTGAATCGTGAACGCCTCACTGTAGACGCTCCCGGGAGCGCCATAAGTCGGAACAGGGAACATGACGAGTTCTGCGGAATGCGCTTGATATCCCACAGGTGCGGGACGTGGGCGATGGTCCGCCGGGGCGGTGATCTGCCGGTTTCGGCGGTGATCGAAGCTCTTGGGGGCGGGCGTCCGTCCGGTCCCCGCGGCGCCGCGCCGGACCGGCCCGCGCGGGCCGCCCGAACTGCCGGTACATGTCCCGCGAGATGGGCAGTTGGCGACCGGGGGACGGCGCCGGGCGCGGCGCCCGCCGGCAAGATCGCATTTCTCCGCCGCGCCATTTCCGCGACGAATTTCGGCAGCCGCCGGTCACCCGGGCACCGGGTGGAGGTCATGTTCGGCAGATCATTTCAGGGATTGCCGGAGGCGGCCGAACGGAGGCCGCGGATTGGTGCCGGGGATACGACCTTGCCGGACCGCCGGAATCTGTGGTGAAGGCAATGCCGAAAGGCGGCGCGATTTACGCGGACGTGGCGCGCGGCGCCCGTCCCCTTGGGATCCGGGCGGTCAGGGGAGATCTTTGGAATCGGCGGCCGGGGACCGGCGCAGCGGGGTCGCCAGCAGCGCCACCGGGGCGTCCCCGACGCGGGTGAGCAGCAGCGTCAGCGGCGGGGCTCCGCGCGGCGCCCGCCGCGCGTAGCCGAGGTCGCGGCGGACCTGGTCGACGTCCAGCGCCGATCCGCGCTTCTTCACCGTCAGCGCGCCGACGCCGCGGCGGCGCAGCTCGGCCTTCAGCCGCTTCAGCGAGAACGGCAGCACGTCCTCGATCTCGTAGCCCGCCGCGAACGGCGTCTCCACCGGCGCGTCGGACGTGACGTAGGCGATGCGCGGGTCGGCGAGGCCGCCGCCCACCGCCGCGGCGACCTCGGCGACCAGGTGCGCGCGGATGACGGCGCCGTCCGGCTCGTACAGGTAGCGGCCCCAGCCGCGCACCGGCGGATCGCCGAGCCCGGGATCGGGCACGAGGGTGCGGACGGCGCCGCCGTCGATCAGGGTGGCGCGGCGCCGGACGTCACCGGCGAGGCCGCCGAGCCAGAGCGCGGCCTCCTTCACCTCGCCGCCCGCCGACACCCACTCGGCCTCCGCGCCGTCCGGGACCGCCTCGTGCGGGATGCCCGGCGCGACCTTCACGCACGCCGCCGGGGCGCGCCCGGCGAGCGCGAGGACGGTGTCGAGCGGCGGCTCGTAGGAGCGCGGGTCGAACACCCGGCCGCGCGCGGTGCGCCGCCCCGGGTCGGCGAAGACGGCGCCGTGCCCGGCGGGATCGGCGCGGGTCGCGTCGCCCTCGCGGACCCGCACGGACGCGTCCAGGCCGAAGGCGGCCACGTTCGCGCGGGCGACCTCGGCGGTCAGCGGGTCCAGCTCGACGCCGGTGCCGCCGAGCCCGGCCCGGCCGCGGGCGAGGAGGTCGCCGCCGACGCCGCAGCCGAGCTCCAGCACCGTCCCGGTCACGCTCTCGGCGAAACGGCGGGCCCGGTGGGCGGCGACGGGGGCGCGGGTGGACTGCTCCAGGCCGGCCGGGGTGAAGAACATGCGGGCGGCGTCGTCGCCGAACTTGGCGCGGGCCCGCTCGCGCAGCCTCACCTGCGTGAGCGCGGCGTTCACGAGCTCGGCGGGGTACCGCCCGCGCAGCCGCGACGCGGTCGCCAGCAGGGCGTCCTCGCCGACGTCGGAGCCCGCCGCCTCGGCCAGCGCCGCGCGCCCCCGCTCCGTCAGCAGTCCCCGGAACCCCTCGATGTCCATACGCTGGAAGTTATCCACCGCGAGAGAGCGCGCGGGACGGCCGCCGGAGCCGGTCGTGTCCGTGTTGACGGGGCACCGGACGCGGCATAGTGTCCATGACTGGCACTCTCCACGGTAGAGTGCCAACCACGCGACAAAGGTTCGGTCTGGCACCCGCGACGACAGGCCGGTCCAGGGTCGCCTTCTCTGTCACAGTGCCGGCCGGCCTGAAGGCCGGCCGAGGACCAATCGAAGGGGAGGTCAGATCATGACGACCGCCACCAAGGTTGTTCTCAAGCCGCTCGAGGACCGCATCGTGGTCCAGCCGCTTGAGGCCGAGACCACCACCGCGTCGGGTCTGGTGATTCCCGACACCGCCAAGGAGAAGCCCCAGGAGGGCACCGTCCTGGCCGTCGGGCCGGGCCGCGTCGACGACAAGGGCGACCGCGTGCCGCTCGACGTCGCCGTCGGCGACGTCGTCCTGTACTCCAAGTACGGCGGCACCGAGGTCAAGTACAACGGCGAGGAGTACCTCGTCCTCTCGGCCCGCGACGTGCTCGCGGTCATCGAGAAGTAATCACCGAGACGTGATGCGCCGCCCCGGCTCCGCCCACCGCATGGGGGCGGGTCCGGGGCGGATCGCGTGAACAAGGAGTTTCCTCTCATGGCGAAGATCCTGGAGTTCGACGAGGGTGCCCGCCGCTCCCTGGAGCGCGGCGTCAACGCTCTCGCGGACGCGGTCAAGGTGACGATCGGCCCGCGCGGCCGCAACGTCGTCATCGACAAGAAGTTCGGCGCGCCGACCATCACCAACGACGGCGTCACCATCGCGCGCGAGGTGGAGCTGGAGGACCCCTACGAGAACCTGGGGGCCCAGCTCGCCAAGGAGGTCGCGACCAAGACCAACGACATCGCGGGCGACGGCACCACCACCGCGACGGTCCTGGCGCAGGCGCTGGTCCGCGAGGGCCTGCGCAACGTGGCCGCCGGCGCCTCGCCGCTCAGCCTGAAGCGCGGCATCGACCAGGCCGCGCAGTACGTCTCCGACCAGCTGCTGAAGTCGGCCCGCGAGGTCGGCGAGAAGAGCGACATCGCGGGCGTGGCGACCATCTCCGCGCAGGACGCCCAGATCGGCGAGCTCATCGCCGAGGCGTTCGACAAGGTCGGCAAGGACGGCGTCATCACCGTCGAGGAGGCCCACACCATGGGCCTGGAGCTGGAGTTCACCGAGGGCCTCCAGTTCGACAAGGGCTACCTGTCCCCGCACATGGTGACCGACGCCGAGCGCATGGAGGCCGTCCTGGAGGACGCCTACGTGCTCATCGTCGACGGCAAGATCGGCAACGTGCAGGAGTTCCTGCCGATCGCCGAGAAGGTCGCGCAGACCAAGAAGCCGCTGCTGGTCGTGGCCGAGGACGTCGAGGGCGAGGCGCTGGCGCTGCTGGTCGCCAACAAGATCCGCGGCACCTTCGTGTCGGTCGCGGTGAAGGCCCCCGGCTTCGGCGACCGCCGCAAGGCGATGCTCGGCGACATCGCCGTCCTCACCGGCGCGCAGGTCGTCTCCGAGGCCATCGGCCTGAAGCTCGACGGCGTCTCGCTGGACGACCTCGGCCAGGCCCGCCGCATCACCGTCACCAAGGACGCCACCACCATCGTGGACGGCGCCGGCGAGCAGGCGGAGATCGACGGCCGGGTCAACCAGATCAAGGTCGAGATCGAGAACAGCGACTCGGACTGGGACCGCGAGAAGCTCCAGGAGCGCCTCGCCAAGCTGGCCGGCGGCGTGTGCGTGCTGCGCGTCGGCGCCGCCACCGAGGTGGAGCTGAAGGAGAAGAAGCACCGCCTGGAGGACGCCATCTCGGCGACCCGCGCGGCCATCGAGGAGGGCATCGTGTCCGGCGGCGGCTCCGCCCTGGTGCACGTCGCCAAGGAGGGCTTCGACGCCCTCGGCCTGTCCGGCGACGAGGCCACCGGCGCCGAGGCCGTCCGCCGCGCGCTGGTCGAGCCGCTCCGCTGGATCTCCGAGAACGCCGGCCAGGAGGGCTACGTCGTCGTCTCCAAGGTCCAGGAGCTGGACGCCGGGCACGGCTACAACGCCGCCACCGGCGAGTACGGCGACCTGGTCGCGCAGGGCGTCATCGACCCGGTCAAGGTCACCCGCTCGGCGGTCACCAACGCCGCGTCCATCGCGGGCATGCTGCTGACCACCGAGGCGCTGGTCGTGGAGAAGCCGGAGGAGCCCGAGGAGGGCGCCGCCGGCGGCCACGGCCACGGGCACGGCCACGGCCACTGACCCGTCAGGGCGCCGGTCGGGCCCCCGCTCCCCGGTCCGCCGGGGGCGGGGGCCTTTTCCGTTCCGCGGGCCGAGCCGGAAAGGAACTTTCGCGATCCAGCGGGCCTTATATAGCCCTTTGGTGCGCGATGTCGCTGTTCCTGGGAGCGTTGGGGGACGGTCCGGTCGCAGCGCGTCATCTCCGGGGCCGCCGGCGGGCACTGTGACCATTCCGTGTCCGAGTACGGTGCAGACAGGCCCGGTGGCGCTGGGCATCATGCATTCGTGACCGAGGGACTTTTTGTCGGGACGACGGCGACCGCGACCGACCCCTCGGAGGGGCACGATCCTCCGAAGCCGCCGGACGCGCGCCGGGTGCGGCTGCTCCGCTCCGCCGAGCGGGAGCGCGCGGGCGGGGACGGCGGCGGCGACCTGAAGGAGCTCGCCCGCCTCGCCGTCGCCGGCGACGGGGACGCCGTCGAGGTGCTGATCGGGCACGTGCGGCCCATGGTGGTGCGCTACTGCCGGGCCCGGCTCGGCCGCGTGTCGGGGCAGTACCACATCGCCGACGACGTGGCGCAGGAGGTCTGCATCGCCGTCCTGTCGGCGCTGCCCCGCTACCGCGACATGGGCCGCCCGTTCGCGGCGTTCGTGTTCGGCATCGCCGCCCACAAGATCGCCGACGCGCTGCGCAGCGCGGTGCGCGCGGCCGTCCCCACCGAGGACCTGCCCGACGGCCCGGACGACCGGCCCGGCCCGGAGGAGACGGTGGTCCGCTACATCGAGGCGCAGCGCGCCCGCGACCTGCTGACCCGGCTGCCCGAGCACCAGCGCGAGCTCGTGCTGCTGCGGGTGGTGGCCGGGCTGTCGGCGGAGGAGACCGGTAATGTACTGGGCATGTCCGCGGGGGCGGTACGGGTCGCGCAGCACCGGGCGCTCGCCCGGCTCCGGGCGATGGCCGGAGAGGAGTCGATCGCTTGACGGAGCGGAGCCACGGGGCCCCGGATCCGGCCGGGCGCGCGCACTCCGGAACCGGGCCCGAGCCGGCGGACCCCGCCCCGGACCCGGCGGAGCTGTCCCGCACCGATGCGCTCTTGGACGCCCTCGCGGCGGGGCGGCCGGTTGAGCAGGACGCGGGCGACCCCGCCGTCCACCTGCTGCGCGCCCTGGTCGCCGACACCTCGGCGGCGCCCGCGCTGCGGCTGCTGAAGGGCGGCGGCGACGACCCCGGCCCGTCCGGCGGCGCCCGCCGGCGGCGCGGCCCGCGCACCATCGTCGCGCTCGGCGTGGTCGGCGCGGTGCTCGCCACGACCGGTGTCGCGGCGGCCGGCAGCGGCCTCGTCGCGACGGACGCGGCGTCCCCGCGCCCGGCCGCCGAGGACCGGCACCCCACCCCAGTCGTCGTCACCCACCCCGCCGGCGGCGCGCCCGAGCGGACCGTCGCGCGGCCCAGCGCGCCCGAGCCGCGCCGCGGCCCGGCGCGGGCGTCGCGGCAGCGGCGCCCGGAACGCCCGGACGACCCGGTGGACGAGAGCATCCGCGAGCTGCGCAAGCGGCTGGACGGCCTGCTGCCGACGCGGCGGCCGGCGCGGCCGCGCCCGCCCGCCGTCCCGCCGCGGTTCAAGATTCCGCGGCCGCCCTCGGCGCAGTCGCTGCCGGGCGCCACCGCGCAGGCGGCGGAGCCGGCGGTGGAGGGCGCGGAGGGAACGGCCGGGGAGGAGACGGGCACCGAGCGGCGCATCGCCGAGATCGAGCGGCGCGCGCACGGCTACCTGGACCGCTACGGCCCCTGACCGGGGCCGGGACGGCTCAGACGCCGTCCCGGCCCTCCTCGCTGTCGATCACGCCGTCGACGTAGCCGCGGGCGTACTCCCAGCTCACGTAGTCGACGGGGTCGGGGGCCATCGCGGGCTCGTGGACGCGGGGCAGGCCCTCGTCGAGCAGGTGGCGCAGGTTGCCGTGCAGCAGGTCCCAGTCGATGTAGTGCATCTTGCCGCAGTCGCCGCAGTCGACGGTGAGGCCGCGGACCCCGAGCGGCTCCAGGAGGGCGCGGAAGACCTCCAGGTCGGCCAGGTCGGCCAGCACGTCCTCCCGCTCGGCCACGCTGAGCGGCGCGGTGTCGTCCGCAGGGTCGCCGAGCGACGCCGCGGGATCCTCCGGATCTCCGGCGAACGGGTCGAGCGGGGCGTCATCGTGCACACCCCCACGCTACTGCGGGTCGTCCGGGCAGGTGCACCCCTGGGGGCGTTCTGTACGCGAACAGCAGACAGCCATGGCCTTCCGGTGGGCCCGTAACCCCGGCCGGGCGGGGGAATGCGGGGCGCCGGGGGCGCGTTACGCCCTGTCACACGGCGCCCACGGCGCGCGCGGCCCGGGTGTCGGCAAGACCACTCCCGCGGCTCCGCGAACCGGCCGCCCCGCCGGCCGGGCACCCCCTACCATGGGGACGAGGTCGCTGTGACCTGGTCCGATGCCACCACCTCGTCGGAAGGCAACCATGAACCCCGCAGCCGAGCCCGCCAAGATCCTCCCGCCGGGCCTCACCTTCGACGACGTGCTGCTGCTGCCCGGCTACTCCGACCTGCAGCCGGGGGAGGCCGACACCACCACCCGCCTCACCCGCAACGTCTCGCTGCGCATCCCGCTGCTGTCGGCGGCCATGGACACCGTCACCGAGTCCCGCACCGCCGTCGCGATGGCCCGGCAGGGCGGCATCGGCGTGCTGCACCGCAACATGTCCGCGGCGGAGCAGGCCGAGCAGGCCGACCGGGTGAAGCGCTCGGAGGCCGGGATGATCACCAATCCGGTGACCTGCCTGCCCGACGCCACCCTCGCCGACGTCGAGGAGCTCTGCGCCCGCTACCGGATCTCCGGCGTGCCGGTCACCGACGTGCGCGGCGTGCTCGTCGGCATCGTCACCAACCGCGACATCCGCTTCGAGACCGACCTCGCGCGCCCGGTCCGCGAGGTGATGACGCCGCTGCCGCTGGTCACCGCGCCGGTCGACGTCGCCAAGGACGAGGCGTTCGCGCTGCTGGCCACCAACAAGATCGAGAAGCTGCCGCTGGTGGACGCCGAGGGCCGGCTGCGCGGCCTCATCACCGTCAAGGACTTCACCAAGAGCGAGCAGTACCCCCTCTCCACCAAGGACGCCGACGGCCGGCTGCTCGTCGCCGCCGCGGTCGGCGTCGGCGAGGACGCGATCCACCGCGCCAAGCTGCTGGTCGAGGCCGGCACCGACGTGATCATCGTGGACACCGCGCACGGCCACTCCAAGGGCGTCGCCGACACCATCGCGCAGATCAAGGCGGGCGCCGAGGTCGAGGTCGTCGGCGGCAACGTCGCCACCTACGCGGGCGCCCGGATGCTGGTCGAGGCCGGCGCGGACGGCGTCAAGGTCGGCGTCGGCCCCGGCTCGATCTGCACCACCCGGGTCGTCGCCGGCGTCGGCGTCCCGCAGATCACCGCGATCCTGGAGGCGGCCCGCGGCGCCCGCGAGGGCGGCGTCCCGGTCATCGGCGACGGCGGCATCCAGTACTCCGGCGACATCGCCAAGGCGCTCGTCGCGGGCGCCGACACGGTGATGCTCGGCGGCCTGCTCGCCGGCATCGAGGAGTCGCCCGGCGAGCTGATCTTCGTGCACGGCAAGCAGTACAAGTCCTACCGCGGCATGGGCTCGCTCGGCGCGATGCGCAACCGCGAGCGCGGCAAGTCCTACTCCAAGGACCGCTACGCGCAGGGCGACGTCAGCAGCGAGGAGAAGCTGATCCCCGAGGGCGTGGAGGGGCAGGTGCCCTACCGCGGCCCGCTCGCGGCGGTCGCGCACCAGCTCGTCGGCGGCCTGCACCAGTCGATGTGGTACGCCGGGGCGCGCACCATCCCCGAGCTGCAGGAGCGCGGGCGGCTCATGCAGATCACCAGCGCGGGCCTGAAGGAGAGCCACCCGCACGACATCCAGATGACCGTCGAGGCCCCCAACTACCAGGGGCGCTGACCGGACTCGTACCCTTTCCGGGGCTTGTTCGCGCCGCCGCGCGGGAACACTGCCGTCCGTGCGCCGCCCGAGCGGCGCCGAGGTCACCGAGGTAGAGGAAGAAGCGCAGTGGCTGCTGAGGTTGAGATCGGCCGGGGCAAGAGCGGGCGCCGGGCGTACGCGTTCGACGAGATCGGCATCGTGCCGTCCCGCCGCACGCGCGACCCCGAGGAGGTCAGCGTCGCCTGGCAGATCGACGCCTACCGGTTCGAGATGCCGCTCGTCGTGGCGCCGATGGACAGCGTGGTCTCGCCGGCCACCGCGATCGCCGTCGGCCGGCTCGGCGGGCTCGCCGTCCTCGATCTGGAGGGCCTCTGGACGCGGTACGAGAACCCCGAGCCGCTGCTCGCCGAGATCGCCTCGCTGGACGACGTGCGCGCCACCCAGCGGCTCCAGGAGATCTACACCGCGCCGATCCGGGAGGAGCTGATCGGGCGGCGCATCCAGCAGATCCGCGACGCCGGGGTGACGGTCGCGGCGCGGCTGTCGCCGCAGCGCACCGCGCAGTTCCACAAGGCCGTCATCGACGCCGGCGTCGACCTGTTCGTGATCCGCGGCACCACCGTGTCGGCCGAGCACGTGTCGGGGCGGGCCGAGCCGCTGAACCTCAAGCAGTTCATCTACGACCTGGACGTGCCGGTCATCGTCGGCGGCTGCTCCACCTACACCGCGGCGCTGCACCTCATGCGCACCGGCGCGGCCGGGGTGCTCGTCGGGTTCGGCGGCGGGTCGGGGCACACCACCCGCACCGTCCTCGGCGTCGCGGTGCCGATGGCGACGGCGGTCGCCGACGTCGCCGCGGCGCGCCGCGACTACATGGACGAGTCGGGCGGCCGGTACGTGCACGTCATCGCCGACGGCGCGATGACCAACTCCGGCGACATCGCCAAGGCGTTCGCCTGCGGTGGCGACGCGGTGATGGTCGGCTCACCGTTCGCGCGGTCGACCGAGGCGCCGGGCCGCGGCTACCACTGGGGCAGCGAGGCCCACCACGGCGACGTCCCCCGCGGCACCCGCCTGGACCTCGGCACGATCGGCACGATGGAGCAGATCCTGCACGGCCCCTCGCACGTGGCCGACGGGTCGATGAACCTCATCGGGGCGCTCCGCCGCGCGATGGCGACGTCGGGCTACACCGAGCTGAAGGAGTTCCAGCGCGTGCAGGTCGTCGTCGCGCCGCACCCGCACTGAGCCGCGCCGGGCGGCGTCCGGCCGGCCGGGTGACCCGGACCCTACTGTTGGGTAGGTAAGCGGGGACCGCAACCGAACGTGGGGAGTTCGCGATGACGGGATCACCGGTGACCGGCCTCGGCAGCTCGCGCCTCGGCCCGGCCGAGCGGGCGGCGGCGCTGGACCGGATGGCGGCCGAGGAGTTCGACGTCGTGGTGGTCGGCGCCGGCATCGTCGGCGCCGGCGCCGCGCTGGACGCGGCGACGCGCGGCCTGTCGGTCGCGGTGGTCGAGGCGCGCGACTTCGCGTCCGGGACGTCGTCGCGGTCGTCCAAGCTGGTCCACGGCGGCCTGCGCTACCTGGAGCAGTACAACTTCGACCTGGTGCGCGAGGCGCTCACCGAGCGGGGCCTGCTGCTCCAGCGGATCGCGCCGCACCTGGTGCGGCCGGTGCCGTTCCTGCTGCCGACGACGCACCGGGTGTGGGAGCGCGGCTACCTCGGCGCCGGCGTCGCCCTCTACGACGCGCTCGCGTTCCAGATGGGCAGCACCCGCGGCGTCCCGCACCACCGGCACCTGACGCGGCGCGGCGCGCTGAAGCTGGCGCCGTCGCTGCGCAAGGACTCCTTCACCGGCGCGATCCAGCTCTGGGACGCGCAGGTCGACGACGCCCGCTACGTCATGATGGCGCTCCGCACCGCCGCCGAGTACGGCGCGCAGATCGCCTCGCGCACCCAGTGCACCGGGTTCCTGCGCGAGGGCGAGCGCGTCACCGGCCTGCGCGTCCGCGACCTGGAGTCGGGCGTGACGAGCGAGGTCCGCGCCAAGCAGGTGGTGAACGCGACCGGGGTGTGGACCGACGACATCCAGCAGCTCGTCGGCGGGCGCGGGCGGATCCACGTGAAGGCGTCCAAGGGCATCCACCTGGTGGTGCCGAAGGACCGCATCCACTCGGCGACCGGGATCCTGCTGCGCACCGAGAAGTCGGTGCTGTTCGTCATCCCCTGGGGCCGGCACTGGATCATCGGGACGACCGACACCGCCTGGGACCTGGACAAGGTGCACCCGGCGGCGTCGCGCGCCGACATCGACTACGTGCTGGAGCACGTGAACGCGGTGCTGACGACGCCGCTCACGCACGAGGACGTCGAGGGCGTGTACGCGGGGCTGCGGCCGCTGCTCACCGGGGAGTCGGAGGAGACGTCCAAGCTGTCGCGCGAGCACGTGGTGGCGCACCCGGTGCCGGGCCTGGTGCTGGTGGCGGGCGGCAAGTACACCACCTACCGGGTGATGGCCAAGGACGCGATCGACGCGGTCGCGCACGGCCTGGACGGCCGGGTCGCCGAGTCGTGCACCGACCGGGTCGCGCTCGTCGGCGGCGAGGGCTTCCAGGCGATGTGGAACGCCCGCCACCGGCTGGCCGCCCGCTCCAAGCTGCACGTCGCGCGGATCGAGCACCTGCTGCGCCGCTACGGGACGCTCGTGGACGACCTGCTCGCGCTGGTCGCCGAGCGGCCCGACCTCGCCAAGCCGCTCGCCGGCGCGGAGGACTACCTGCGCGCCGAGATCGTCTACGCGGCCTCGCACGAGGGCGCCCGGCACCTCAACGACGTGCTGGCCCGCCGCACCCGCATCTCCATCGAGACCTGGGACCGCGGCGTCGGCGCGGCGCAGGAGGCCGCCGACCTCGTCGCGCCGGTGCTCGGCTGGTCCAAGAAGCAGCGCGACCGGGAGATCGAGTACTACCGCAAGCGGATCGAGGCCGAGCGCGAGTCGCAGACGCAGGACGACGACCAGACGGCGGACGCGCGGCGCCGCGGCGCCCCCGACATCGTTCCCACGGCGGCGCCCTGACCAGCCGGTCGACACCGATCGAGCAGCTTGTGATGAAAGTGACGTAGGGGAGTGAAGAAAAATTAGCGTCTGATGTCCGAATGGTTGCTAATCTCACCTTCTTGATCACCGGGGGGCCGGTGGCGGGAGGGCGGGGAACGTGCGGCGGGCGACGATCGTGTCCGGAGGAATGGCGGGGGCGCTGGCGCTCGTGCCGCTCGGTGCGCAGGCGGCGGGGGCCGACCCGAAGCCCGTCTCGGCGGCGGCCAAGACCAGGTGGGGCACCGCGAAGATCGCACCGCCGGCGGGAGCGGGCGGCCCCGTCCGCGTGACGCAGGGCGTGCGCTTCAACAAGCCGGGCGGGACCACCGCGCAGGCCGGGGCGATCGACCTCTACCTGAAGAAGCTGATCCGCAACTCGCCCAAGGGCTCGGAGATCGACGTCGCGCTGTTCCGGCTGCAGACCCAGGGCATGGCCAAGGAGCTCGTCCGGGCCAAGGACCGCGGCGTCAAGGTGCGGATCGTCCTGGACTCCGACAGCCTCAACTACCGGCGCTACATCTACGACTACCTGAAGCAGCACCTCGGCACGAGCACCGCCAAGCCGTCGTGGATCCTGCTGTGCGGGACGAACCGGGGCTGCATCGCGCCGGCCGTCGCGGGGCACTGGAGCAAGAACCACAACAAGTTCTACGCCTTCTCGCACACCTACGACTCCAGGAAGGTCGTCGTCCAGACGTCCGGGAACGCCACCGGCGGCATGTACAACCAGTACAACGACGCCTACACCGCCGTCGGGAACCTCTACGACTACTACCGCACGTACTTCTACGACCTGGCGAAGCGGAAGCCGAACGCGAACTACTGGCGGACCCGCACGAGCGGCAACCGGTCGGTCAGCTACTTCCCGAAGGCGTCCGGCGACCCGATCGTGGACATCCTGCGCGGCGTCGGCTGCACCGGCGGCACGAGGATCCGGCTGTCCAGCGGCATGTTCACCCGCAGCGGCGTCGCGGGCGAGCTGGCGCGGCTCGACAACGCCGGCTGCGACGTGAAGGCCGTCAGCGGGTCGCTCGGCGAGAGCGCCGTCAAGAAGCTGACGGGCTCGGCCGTCCACGGCGGCCCCGAAGTGCACTACTTCCCCGGCAGCGGGGTGCAGGCGCACTCCAAGTACCTGCTCATCGACGGCTCGTACCAGGGCAGGAAGCGCAAGCTCGTCTACACCGGCAGCCACAGCTACACGACCGAGGCGCTCCGCTACAACGACGAGTCGATGCTGACGATCGACGACAGGGCCACCTTCGACGCCTACGCCGCCAACTTCGCCACGGTGTTCGCCGCCGCCAGGGGCCGCCTGTCGCCGAGCCCGCTGCTCGCCACGCCGGTGGTGCCCGACGACGCGACCGACCACGACGGCGAGACCGCGCCGACCGGCGGCACCCCGTCCGCCGGCGCCCCGTCCGCCACGCCCGCCCCGGCCGCGACGCCCACCGCGGCCGCCCCGGCGGACGGCGGCGCGGCGCAGCCCGGCGACGACACCCCCGACACCGCCCTGGAGGGCGGGCCGGGCGTGCCCGACGGCGGCGGCGCCGTCCAGGCGGGCACCGACGCCGCCACCGGCGTCCCGCCGGACGACGGCGAGTGACGGAAGGCCGCCGGGCCCGCGCCCGGCGGCCTCCGCGTGCGCTCAGGACAGGCCGGAGCCGAGGATGAGGCGCATGCCCTTCTCGTAGAGGGCGGGGGAGACCCGGGCGGGGTCCAGCAGGTACTGGAAGGTCAGCCCGAAGTCGACCGCCATCGCGAGGGCGGCGCGGTCCTCCGCGCTCACCTCCGCGCCGTCGCCCGCGCCGTCGCCGCCCGCCGGGGCGCCGGCGGCGTCGCCGTCCGGGCCGGGGACGTGCGCGGCCAGGTGGGTGCGGCGCTCGGCGTACCAGTCGGCGATGCGCCAGCCCGCCGCGTAGTCGCGCATGCCGAAGAGCCAGAACTCCACCAGCAGCAGGTGCAGCAGCCGCGCCCGGTCGCCCTCCACCCGCTGCTCGTACGCCCGGGACGCGCGCCGGACCCGCTCCTCCAGGGGGCGCGCGGTGTCGCAGAGCTCCGCGCACGGCTCGCCGCCCGCCCGGTCGGCGGTGTAGCGCTCCAGCAGCGCGAGCAGGAGGTCGGTCTTGCCCGCGAAGTTGGAGTAGACCGCCCCCTTGGTGAGGCCCGCCGAGGCGGCGATGTCGTCCAGGGACGCGCCGTGGATGCCGCGCTCGGCCCAGAGCCGCTCCGCCGCGGCGAGCAGCGCCCGCCGCGTCTGCTCCCGGCGCTCCTGCCGGCTGCCGCCCCTCCTCGTGGCCACCGCCCGCCCGCCCGGTCTGCCCGCCGCTCCCGGCCGGCCGTCGCGCGGTCCGCCGGTGCCTCCGCCGAGGCCGTGCTGGGCGTCGACCATGTGGGGTCCTCCCTCGCTCGTCAGGGTGCCGAGGACGACGGCACCCCCGGACGGGCGGCAGCGTGCGTCCGGAAGCGGCGGCGGGTTTCGGCACCTCTCAACTCATGCTGTGTCCGGAATACACCGCCAGGGCATGGTCAATCCCCAACTTGTGGAACTCGGTGAGCGGTGGAACGTTTCAAGTGCGGCCCGGATGCGCGATCGGTGACAAGGATGCACGGAACGTGAGTGGCGTCACTGTCAGTGACTCGTTACTGTTGGGTAGTCAAGCATGGCCGCCTGGTCATATTCTGCGGCCATGGCATCTCCGACGATCCCGGCCAAAAGCGCCAGAGAGCTCGCGCTCCCCGCGCGCGTGACCGAGCAGCTGGTCTCGCACATCGCCGCCGGCGGTGCGGAGACCACCACGATCCCCGCCCCGTTCACCGGCGAGCCGCTCGCCACCGTCCCGGTCTCCGGGCCGGGCGACGTGGCCGCCGCCTACGAGCGCGCCCGCGCCGCGCAGCGCGCCTGGGCCGCGCTGCCGGTCCGCGAGCGGGTGAAGCCGTTCCTGAAGCTGGCCGAGGCGATCAGCGACCGGCGCGAGGAGATCCTCGACATCATCCAGCTGGAGACCGGCAAGGCCCGCCGGCACGCGCTGGAGGAGGTCCTGGACGTCGCGCTCTGCTCGCTCTACTACGCCCGCCGCGCGCCGAAGCTGCTGAAGGCGCAGCGCCGCCAGGGCATGATGCCGGGCCTCACCCGCGTCCAGGAGCTGCGGCACCCCAAGGGCGTCGTCGCGCTGATCTCGCCGTGGAACTACCCGTTCTCGCTGAGCGCGAGCGACATCGCGCCCGCCCTCATGGCCGGCAACGCCGTCGTGCACAAGCCCGACACCCAGACCTGCCTGTCCAGCCTGTGGATCCTGGACCTGCTGACGACCCTCGGGCTGCCCGAGGATCTCTGGCAGATCGTCGTCGGCGACCCCGCCGAGATCGGCGACCCGCTGCTGGAGCAGGCCGACTACGTGTCGTTCACCGGCTCCACCCGCGGCGGCCGCGCCATCGCCGCCAAGGTCGCGCCGCGCCTGGTGAACTACTCGCTGGAGCTCGGCGGCAAGAACCCGATGATCGTCCTCGCCGACGCCGACGTGGAGCGCACCGCGCACGGCGCGCTGCGCGCCTGCTTCACCAACGCGGGCCAGCTCTGCATCTCCATCGAGCGCCTCTACGTGCACGAGGACATCTACGACCGGTTCGTGCCGCGGTTCGCCGAGCTCGCGGGCAACATGAAGCTCGCCGCCGGGCTGGACTTCTCCGCCGAGATGGGCTCGATGACCTACGAGCGGCAGCTGGACAACGTCGTCGCGCACGTCGACCAGGCCGTCGCGGCGGGCGCGACCGTCCTCGCCGGCGGCAAGGCCCGGCCCGACGTCGGCCCGCTGTTCTTCGAGCCGACCGTGCTGGAGAACGTCACCACCGACATGGACCTCTGCGCGAACGAGACGTTCGGGCCGGTCGTGTCGGTGTACAGGTTCCGGTCCGAGGACGAGGTCGTCGAGCGCGCCAACGACACCGAGTACGGGCTGAACGCCTCGGTGTGGACCAGGGACGTGGCGCGCGGCCGCCGGCTCGCCGCCCGCATCCAGGCCGGCACCGTCAACATCAACGACGGCTACGGCGCCGCGTTCGCCTCCTACGACGCCCCGATGGGCGGGTTCAAGCAGTCGGGCGTCGGCCGCCGCCACGGCACCGAGGGCCTGCTGAAGTTCACCGAGGTGCAGACGGTCGCGAGCCAGCACCTGATGGACCTGGAGCCGCCCGGCTCGATGGCCTACGAGACCTTCGCCAAGCTCATGCTCGACGGCGTCAAGACCATGAAGAAGCTCCGGATCAAGTAGAGGACCGGCCATGGTGGACTTCGATTACGACGTGCTCGTCGTCGGCTCGGGATTCGGCGGCAGCGTCACCGCGCTCCGCCTCACCGAGAAGGGCTACAAGGTCGGGGTGATCGAGGCGGGGCGCCGCTTCGACACCGCCCCGGGCGCCGAGCCCGGCGGCCGCTACCCCGAGCTGCCGAAGACCAACTGGCGGGTGGCGCGCTACATCTGGGCGCCCGCCCTCGGCCTCACCGGCATCCAGCGCATCCACCTGGTGCGGGGCGCCAAGTCCAGCCGGGTGATGGTGCTGGCGGGCGCGGGCGTCGGCGGCGGGTCGCTGAACTACGCCAACACCCTGTACGTGCCGCCCGCGCCGTTCTTCCAGGACCGCCAGTGGGCGCACATCACCGACTGGCAGGCCGAGCTCGCGCCCTACTACGACCAGGCCAAGCGGATGCTCGGCGTGGTGCGCAACCCGACGATGACCGCCGCCGACAAGGTGATCAAGAAGGTCGCGGACCGGATGGGCAAGGGCGACACGTTCGTCCGGACGCCCGTCGGCGTGCACTTCGGGTCCGGGCCGGGGGAGCGGGCCGAGGACCCCTACTTCGGCGGCGCCGGCCCGGCCCGGCGCGGCTGCATCGAGTGCGGCGAGTGCATGGTCGGCTGCCGGCACGGCGCCAAGAACATGCTGACGGAGAACTACCTCTACCTCGCCGAGCGGGCCGGCGCGCGGATCATGCCGCTCAGCCGCGTCACCGACGTGGCGCCGCGGCCGGACGGCGGCTACGCGGTGAAGATCGTGCGGACCGGCTCGTTCGGCCGCAACCGCACGACCCTGACCGCCGCGCACGTGGTCTTCGCGGCCGGCACCTACGGCACCCAGAAGCTGCTGCACAAGCTGAAGCGGACCGGGCGGCTGCCGCACCTGTCGGACCGGCTCGGCGCGCTCACCCGCACCAACTCCGAGGCGATCCTCGGCGCGGGCCGCCGCAACGGCGTGCCGGGCGAGGACTTCTCCCGCGGCGTGGCGATCACCTCCTCGTTCCACCCGACGCCCGACACCCACATCGAGCCGGTCCGCTACGGCAAGGGCTCCAACCTCATGGCGGGCCTGCAGACGCTGCTGGTGGACGGCGACCGGCCGGGCGCGCGGCACGTCCCGCGCTGGGCCAAGTTCCTCGGCGAGGTCGCCCGCAGCCCGCAGGACCTCGTCCAGCTCTTCGACATGCGGACCTGGTCGGAGCGGACGGTCATCGCCCTGGTCATGCAGACCCGCGACAACTCGATCACCCTGCGCGGCAAGCGCGGCCCGTTCGGCTGGGACGTGCGCGCGTCGGAGGGGCACGGCGAGCCGAACCCGACGTGGATCCCCGAGGGCCACGAGGCGACCCGGCTGCTCGCCGAGGAGACCGGCGGCATGCCCGGCGGCTCGTGGGGCGACCTGTTCGACGTCCCGCTGACCGCGCACTTCCTCGGCGGCTGCGCGATCTCCGACAGCGCCGACGGCGGCGTCATCGACCCCTACCACCGGGTGTTCGGCCACGCCGGCCTGCACGTGGTGGACGGGTCGGCGGTGTCGGCCAACCTCGGCGTGAACCCGTCCCTGACGATCACCGCGCAGGCCGAGCGGGCCGCGTCGCTCTGGCCCAACAAGGGCGAGGAGGACCCGCGCCCGGCGCTCGGCGCCGCCTACCGGCGGATCGAGCCGGTCGCGCCGAAGCACCCGGTCGTCCCGGCGAACGCCCCGGGCGCCCTGCACCTGCCGATCGTCGGCGTCGGCTAGCGCGTACCCTGTCCCGGGCCGGGCGCTCCGGCCCGGGAGGGGGGACCGTGGACCGCGCCGACCTGCGCGCCGACTGCGCCCGCTGCGCCGGGCTCTGCTGCGTCGTCCCGGCGTTCGGGCGGTCGGCGGACTTCGCGCTCGACAAGCCCGCCCGGACGCCTTGCCCGAACCTGCTGGCCGACTCCCGCTGCGGGATCCACGCCTCGCTGCGCAAGCGCGGCTTCCCCGGCTGCACCGTCTACGACTGCTTCGGCGCCGGCCAGCGGCTCACCCAGCGGACGTTCGGCGGCCGCGACTGGCGGGACGACCCGGCGACGTCGTCCGCGATGTTCGACGCCTTCCCCGCCATGCGCGACCTGCACGAGCTGCTCGCCTACCTGGCGGAGGCGGCCGAGCGGGCGCCGTCGCCCGCCCTCGACGCCGCCTTGGCGGAGGTCGACGCGCTCGCGGACGCGCCCCCGGACGTCCTGGCGGGGCTGGACGTGGACGCCCGCCGCCGCGCGGTGAACGTCCTGCTGGTGGAGGCGAGCGACCGGATCCGCGGCAGTGACTCCGACCACCGGGGCCCCGACCATCGGGGCGCCGACCTCACCGGCGCCCGGCTCCGCGGCGCCGGGCTGCGCGGGGCGAGCCTGCGCGGCGCGCTGCTGATCGGCGCGGACCTGCGCGGCGCCGACCTGCGGCGGGCCGACTTCACCGGCGCGGACCTGCGGGGCGCCGACCTGCGCGGTGCGGACCTGCGCGAGGCGGCCTTCCTCACGCAGGCCCAGCTGGCGGCCGCCCGCGGTGACGCCGCGACGCGCGTCACCGCGCCGCTGGCACGCCCGGCGCACTGGCGACCGCCGCCCGCGGGCGGGTGAGGGCGAGGGCGAGCGCGGCCGCCGCGAGCAGCGCGACCGGCAGCGCCATCGCCAGGTGGATGCCGGCGAGCGGGGACGTCCCGGCCGCCATGAGCGCGGTCGTCGCGGCGGTGCCGAGCACCGAGCCGAGCTGGCGGACGGTGTTGCTGACGCCGGCGGCGGCCCCGGCGAGGTGCGGCGGGACGCGGCGCATCGCCTCGGTGGACAGCGGCGCGATCATGCAGCCGGTGCCGAGGCCCATCAGCACGAGCGCGGGGACGAACGCGGCGGCGTGCCCGTGCGGCGTCGCGAGGACGATCGCCAGGGCGAGGCCGAGGACGTAGGACGCCAGGCCGGCGAGCAGGACGCGGCGGCCGCCGATGCGGTCGCTCAGCCGCCCGGCGAGCGGCGACACCAGCAGCGACACGAGCGGCGAGGGGGCGAGGGCGAGCCCGGCCCGCACGGCGCTCAGCCCGAGCCGGTCCTGGAGGTAGAACACCAGCGGCACCACGGCCGCGATCAGCGCGGCGCCGAGCACGCCCATCAGGGCGGTCATCACGGTGAAGCCGCGGTCGCGGAACAGCGCGAACGGGACGAGCGGCTCGGCGTCCTGGCGGCGCGCCTGCATCCGCCAGAACAGGGCGCCGAGCGCGATCCCGGCGGCGCCGAGCGCCTGGATCCACCAGGCCCAGCCGTAGCGGTCGCCCTCCATCAGGGCGAAGGTGACGGCGGCGAGGGCAGCGGCGGACACGAGCACGCCGGGCAGGTCGAAGCGGTGCGCGCGCCCGGTGCGCAGGTCGGGGACGAGCGCGAACGTCAGCGCGAGCACGAGGACGCCGACCGGGACGTTGACGAAGAACACCCAGCGCCAGCCGGGGCCGCTCACCAGCAGCCCGCCGAGCGTCGGCCCGGCGAGAGTGGCGACGCCCGCGACCGCGCCCCAGATCCCGAGCGCGGTGCCGCGCCGGTCCGCCGGGAACACCGCCACGATCATCGCCATGGTCTGCGGGGTGAGCAGCGCCGCGCCGAGGCCCTGCACGAGCCGGGCGGCGATGAGCGCGGCGCCGCCGGCGGCGAGGCCGCAGCCCGCGCTCGCCAGGGTGAAGACGGCGACGCCCGCCGCGAACAGCGTCCGCTGCCCCCACAGGTCGCCGAGCCGGGCGGCGGTGACGAGCAGCACGGCGAGGACGAGGGCGTAGCCGCTGACGGTCCAGAGGACCTGGTCGAGGCCGGTGCGCAGGGAGCGCATCACGTCGGGGACGGCGATGTTGACGACGGTGAGGTCGAGCAGGGTCATGAAGAAGCCGAGGGACAGGGTCACGAGGACGGCCCAGGGGTTGCCGCGCAGTCGGTCCATGCCGCCGACGGTAATGCATCTTCCAGAGATGCATCAAGAGGAGATGCATCTGAATCTGATGTAACCTGGGGGCGTGAACACCACCGAGCTCTACCTGCTGGGGCACCGCCTCCAGAAGCTCGCCGAGGCCGCCATCCCGACCGAGGGCGTCGGCGAGCACCCGACCAGCACCCGCACCGTCCTGCTCGTCGCCGCCGACGTCCGCGAGCACCCCGGCACCACCGTCACCGAGATCGCCCGGCGGACCGGCCTCGTGCAGAGCCAGGTGTCCAACGCCGTCGCCCGGCTGCGCGGCGCCGGCGGCCTCGCCGCCGCGCCGGACCCCGCCGACCGCCGCCGCACCCTCCTGCGGCCCGGCCCCGACGACGCGCCGCGCGTCGTCGCCGCCCGCGAGGCCCCGCTCGGCCCCGTCCTCGCCGCCGCCACCACCGACCCCGAGCGCGCCGCCGTGCTGCTGGAGGAGCTCGTCGGGTTGTTCCGCACCGTCGAGTAACGGAAGTATGGCGATCATGGTCGACGGTCCGAAGGCGACGCTGCGGCGCTACCTCCAGAACGCGCGCGGCGCGCTGCTCTGGAAGCTGGAGGGGCTCTCCGAGCACGACGCCCGCCGCCCCCTCACCCCGACCGGCACCAACGTGCTCGGCCTGGTCAAGCACCTGTCCGGCGTCGAGCTGGTCTACTTCGGCGACACCTTCGGGCGCCCTTCCGGCGAGCCGCTGCCCTGGGAGGCGCGCTTCGCCGACGACCCCAACGCCGACATGTGGGCGACCCCCGACGAGACCCGCGCCGAGATCGTCGACCGTTACAAGCGGGCCTGGGCCTACGCCGACGCCACCTTCGACGCGCTCCCCCTGGACGCCCCGGGCCGCGTCCCGCACTGGCCCGCCGGCGAGGACGAGGTGACGCTGCACCAGATCCTCGTCCACGTCGTCGCCGAGACCCACCGCCACGCCGGCCACGCCGACATCGTCCGCGAGCTGATCGACGAGCGGGCCGGGATGCGCGAGGGCAACGACAACCTGCCCGCCGCGGGCGCCGTCGACTGGGCCGCCCACCGCGCCCGCGTGGAGCGCGCCGCCCGCGAGGCGGGCGGATCGGCCGGTGCGCGACGCCGCCACGGCGTAGTTTGACCTTCATGGACGTCGCGGAGGAGGCCGCCCGGATCGAGGCGGAGCTGCGGGCGCTGGCCGACCCCGACCGGGCCCGGTACGAGCGCCGCTACCTGAAGAGCGACCTCGCGCACCTCGGCGTCCCCGTCCCCGCCATCCGCAAGATCGCGCTGCCGGCGGTGCGGGACGTCCCGCCGCGCGCGGACCTGCGCGCCCTCGCCAACGTGCTGTGGGCGGCGCGGGAGGGCGGCCGGCCGCTGCACGAGACGCGGGTCGCGGCCATCGAGGTGCTGGTGCGGCGCGCCGAGATCCTCGACACCCGCGACCTCGGCTTCGCCGAGCGCCTCATCCGCGACTCGGCGACCTGGGCCCACGTCGACGGCCTCGCCGAGAAGGTCGTCGGCGTCCTGCTCTCCCGCCACCCCGAGACCGGCACCGCCCTGGACGGGTGGGTCGCCGACCCCTGCATGTGGATCCGGCGGAGCGCGCTGCTCGCGCTGCTGCCCGGCGTCCGGCGGGGGACGCCCGACCTCGCCCGCCTGTCGCGCTACGGGGACGCGGTCCTCGCCGAGAAGGAGTTCTTCATCCGCAAGGCCCTCGGCTGGCTGCTCCGCGAGCAGGCCCGGCACGACCCGGCCTGGGTGCGGGACTGGACGGCGGCGCGGATCGGCGCGGTCTCCGGGGTGACGTTCCGGGAGGCGGTCCGGCGGCTGCCGAAGTCGGACGCGGCCGCGCTGACGGCCGCCTACCGGGCCCGGTAGGCGGCCCAGACGGCGTGCATGCGGGCGCCCTGCCCGGCGGTGAACGACGTCATGCACGAGTCCCAGCCGTAGTCCATGAAGTTGTGCACCGGGTCGGCGCCGGGCGCCGGGCAGGTGTCCTTGGCGGCGGGGCAGCCGTTGGTCGGGTCCCGCTCGGGCGGGGTGTCGGCGACCCGGTCGCCCTTCTCCCCGCAGCCGTCCTGGAAGGTGTGGTAGAGCCCGAGCCAGTGGCCCGTCTCGTGCACCGCGCTGTACCCCTTGTCGAAGTGCTCGATCGGGCCGCCCGGCAGGCTGTCGGCGTGCACGACCACCCCGTCCAGCGCCGGCTCGTCGGCGGCCTTCCACGGGAAGGTGGACCAGCCGAGCAGCTCGCCGCCGACGTCGGCGGTGTAGAGGTTCAGGTCGCCCGCGCCGCCCCGGTGCAGCCGCGTCTTGATCGCCTTCTCGTTGGCCTGCGGGTCGGCGTACCAGGCCGCGTCGTCGGTGCGGGTGACCTCCTTCAGCGCGAACGCGAAGCCGGTGTCGGCGCCGCCGCCCTTGCCGCCGTAGGCGTCGTTCATCGCCGCGAGCTGCCGGTCGATCATGGCGTCGGGCACGTCGCCCTTGGCGCCGCTGTGCAGCACGTGCACGTAGACCGGCACCGTCACCTTGTCGTCGGCGCGCCGCCGGCGCTCCCCGGCCGGGCGGAGGGAGCGCAGGGCGAGCATCCGCTCGGCGGCGGCGACCTGCGGCGCCGTCAGCGCGTCCGGGTCGAGGACGGCGGGCAGGCCGGGCACCCGCGGCCGGGCCCGCGCCGCGTCGCACGCGTTCCCCGCGGCGGCGGCGCGGACCGCGGGCGGCGCGGCGGCGGGCGCGGCGGGGGTGAGGGCGGCGACGGCGAGCAGGACGGCGGCGGCGAGGGGCTTCACGGCACTCCCGGAGGGCGGCGGGGCCGGAGGGTACCGGCGCGGATGATACGGAGCGTCATCAACACGTATCAGAGCGGAGCGGCCCTGGTGGGGGAGTTGCCGGAAACGAGAAGCGTTCCGTTACCGCCCGAGGGCGCTGCGTGGCGGCCGTCACGCCGCCCGGCCGCCGTCCGCCGCGTCCGCGCAGGCAGCCGCCCCCTAGACTGGAAGGGCCCCCGCCCGGTCCATGACCCGTATCCGTGAAAGGCGCTGTTGGTGACGGTAGACCAGTCCTTCGACACCGTTCTCGTCGTCGACTTCGGCGCGCAGTACGCGCAGCTGATCGCCCGGCGGGTGCGCGAGTGCCACGTGTTCAGCGAGATCGTGCCGTCGACCATGCCGGCCGCCGAGATGCTCGCGAGGAACCCCAAGGCGATCATCCTGTCCGGCGGCCCGTCCTCGGTGTACGAGCCGGGCGCGCCCGCCGCGCCCGCCGGCCTGTTCGACCTCGGCGTCCCCACCTTCGGGATCTGCTACGGCCACCAGGTGATGGCGCAGGCGCTCGGCGGCACCGTCGCCAACTCCGACATCGCCGAGTACGGCGGCGCGACGGTCGCCGTCACCAGCCCCGGCATGCTGTTCGAGGGGCTGCCCGGCGAGCAGGCGGTGTGGATGTCGCACCGCGACTTCGTCAGCGAGGCGCCGGCGGGCTTCACCGTCACCGCCAGCACCGACGTCACCCCCGTCGCCGGCATGGAGGACCGCGCCCGCGGCCTCTACGGCGTGCAGTTCCACCCCGAGGTGCTGCACACCGCGCACGGCATGGAGATCCTCCGCCGCTTCCTCTACGAGGGCGCCGGCTGCCGCCCGAACTGGACGATGGTCAACATCGCCGAGGAGTCGATCGACGCGGTCCGCGCGCAGATCGGCGCCAAGCGCGCCATCTGCGGCCTGTCGGGCGGCGTCGACTCCGCCGTCGCCGCCGCGCTCGTCCAGCGCGCCGTCGGCGACCAGCTCACCTGCGTGTTCGTCGACCACGGCCTGCTGCGCAAGGGCGAGGCCGAGCAGGTGGAGAAGGACTTCGTCGCCGCGACCGGCGTCAACCTGCACGTCGTGGACGCCCAGGAGCGCTTCCTCGACGCGCTCGCCGGCGTCACCGACCCGGAGGAGAAGCGCAAGATCATCGGGCGCGAGTTCATCCGGGTGTTCGAGGGCGCCGCCCGCGAGATCGCCGCCGCGGGCGCCGCGGACGACGCGCCGGTCGAGTTCCTCGTCCAGGGCACCCTCTACCCCGACGTCGTCGAGTCCGGCGGCGGCACCGGCGCCGCCAACATCAAGTCGCACCACAACGTCGGCGGCCTGCCCGACGATCTCCAGTTCGCGCTGGTCGAGCCGCTCCGCACGCTGTTCAAGGACGAGGTGCGCGCGCTCGGCGAGCAGCTCGGCCTGCCCTCGGAGATCGTCTGGCGGCAGCCGTTCCCCGGCCCCGGCCTCGGCATCCGCATCATCGGCGCCGTCGACCGCGAGCGCCTCGACATCCTGCGCGAGGCCGACGCCATCGCCCGCGAGGAGCTGACCCGCGCCGGCCTCGACCGCGACGTCTGGCAGTTCCCCGTCGTGCTGCTCGCCGACGTCCGCTCGGTCGGCGTGCAGGGCGACGGCCGCACCTACGGCCACCCGATCGTGCTGCGCCCGGTGACCAGCGAGGACGCCATGACCGCCGACTGGGCGCGGCTGCCCTACGAGGTGCTGCAGCGCATCTCCACCCGCATCACCAACGAGGTCCGCGAGATCAACCGGGTGACCGTCGACATCACCTCCAAGCCCCCGGGCACCATCGAGTGGGAGTGAGCCCGCGCGGCCCCCGCTGATCACGGAGCCCGGACGGCGTCCCCGGCGAGCGCCGCGCAGGTGGGGGTGCCGTGCCCGGTGTAGGCCGCCGGCGGGCCGGCGTACAGCATCCGCCCGCCGTGACGGCCGGGCCCGGGACCGAGGTCGATGAGGTGGTCGGCGCGCCGCATCACCACCGGGTCGTGCTCGACGACGACGACGGTGCCGCCCGCGTCCACCAGGGCGTCGAGGACGCCGAGCAGGACGGCGACGTCGGCGGGGTGCAGGCCGGTGGTCGGCTCGTCCAGCACGTACAGGCCGGACGCGCCGCCGTCCAGCGGCTCCCTGGCGATCTTGAGGCGCTGGCACTCGCCGCCCGACAGGGTCGCCAGGGACTGGCCGAGCCGCAGGTAGCCGAGGCCGACGGCCGACAGCCGGCCGAGGGCGCGGGCGATGCCGGGGGCGGGCAGCCGCCGGGCGGCCTCGTCGCAGGTGAGGGCGTCCACGTCGGCGATCGACAGGCCGTCCACGGTGTGCGCGAGCACCTCGGGGGTGAAGCGGCGGCCGCCGCACGCCTCGCAGACCGTCTCCTGCCCGCCCAGGAACGCGAGGTCGGTGCGCACCGCGCCGAGGCCCCGGCACTCCGGGCAGGCCCCGGCGGAGTTGGCGCTGAACAGCGCGGCCGGGACGCCGTTCCGCTCGGCGAACAGGCGGCGGACGGCGGGCGCGATCCCGGTGTAGGTGAGCGGCGTCGACCGCCGGTGCGCGGCGACCGGCCGCTGGTCGACGACGGTCGCGGCGTGCCGCTGGGCGAGCTCGGCGGCGAGGCTGGACTTGCCCGACCCGGCGACGCCGGTCAGCACCGTCAGCACGCCGGTCGGGACGTCCACGGTGACGTCGCGCAGGTTGTTGCGGGTCGCGTTCGCGACGGTGAGCGCGCCCGTCGCGGGCCGCGGCGCGGCCTTCACCGGCGGCCGCCGGGCGAGGGCGCGCGCCGTCGCCGTCCCGGCGGCGCGCAGCTCGGCGAAGGAGCCCTGGAACACCAGGCGGCCGCCGTCCGCGCCCGCCCCGGGACCGATCTCCACGACCTGGTCGGCGGCGGCCATGACCGCCGGGTCGTGCTCGACGACGAGGACGCTGTTGCCGCGGTCGCGGAGCCGGCCGAGCAGCCGGACGAGCGCCCCGACGTCGGCGGGGTGCAGCCCGGCGGTCGGCTCGTCCAGCACGTAGGTCATCGAGGTGAGGCTCGACCCGAGGTGCCGCACCAGCTTGATCCGCTGGGCCTCGCCGCCCGACAGCGTCCCCGCCCGGCGGCCGAGCGACAGGTAGCCGAGCCCGATCGCGTCGAGCGCCTCCAGCCGCGCGGCGAGCGCCGCGACGGCGGGCGCGACGCGGGCGGAGGCGAGCGCGCCCGCGAAGCGGCGGAGCGTCCCGATCTCCTCGCGGGCCAGGTCGCCGATCGTCCGGCCGCGCACGGTGGCGGTGCGGGCGGCCTCGTTCAGCCGGTCGCCGCCGCACGCGGGGCAGGGCGCGGAGCGGGTGAAGCGGCGGACGGCCTCCTGCTTGCGCTCCGACAGTTCCCCGGAGGCGCGCAGGTGGATGCGCTCGAACCGCTCGACGACGCCCTCGTAGTCGCGGGGCGGCGCGGCGCTCCGGCGGGCGGCGAGGCGGGCGAGGGCCGCGCCGCCGTGCAGCAGGGCGTCCCGCTCGTCCGCGGTCCACTCGCGCAGCGGCCTGGCGGTGTCGAAGACGCCGATGTCGGCGTACTTGGCGTACCAGTAGCCGCCCCCGCCGAAGCCGGGCGGCAGGACGGCGCCGCCCGCGAGGGACCGGTCCGGGTCCAGGAACCGGTCGACGGCGCTCACCACCACCTCGCCGAGGCCCGAGCAGGACGGGCACATCCCGGCCGGATCGTTGAAGGAGAACCGGTTCGACTCCCCGACGTGCGGCTCCGACAGCCGCGAGAACACCAGGCGCAGGTACGTCCAGGCGTCGGTGACCGTGCCGACGGTCGAGCGGGCGTTGCCGCCGAGGCGGCGCTGGTCGACGACGACGACGGCCGACAGGCCGCCGATCTCCGCGGCCTCCGGGCGCGACCACTTCGGCAGCCGGTCGCGCGCGAACGGCGGGAAGGTCTCGTTCAGCTGGTATCCGGCCTCGGCGGCGATCGTGTCGAACACCAGGGACGACTTGCCCGACCCCGACACGCCCGCGAAGACCACCAGCCGCCCGCGCGGGATCTCGACGTCGAGATCGGCCAGGTTGTTGGCGCGGGCTCCCTTGACGGTGATGCTGCGCTGCTCCATGTCTCCGACGCTACGAGCGGACGCGGCCGGATCCTGGCCGCGTTTCCGGGCATGCTGGCGGCATGGCGGACGTGACCGAGCGGATGCTGGCGCTCCTGGCGACCCTGCAGACGGGCCGCGCCTTCGGCGGCGCCGAGCTGGCGCGGCGGCTGGACGTCAGCCCCCGCACCCTGCGCCGCGACATCGACCGGCTGCGCGGCTACGGCTACCCCGTCGAGACCCGGCCCGGCCCCGGCGGCCACTACCGGCTGGCGGGCGGCCGCACCCTTCCGCCGCTCGTCCTCGACGACGACGAGGCCGTCGCGACGCTGGTCGCGCTCGCCGCCCTGACCTCGTCCGGACCCGCCGACGGCGGCGGGATCGGCGACGCGGCGGCCCGCGCCTACGGCAAGCTCGACCAGTTCCTGCCCGCCCGGCTGCGGCCGCGCGCGGCGTCGATCCGCGCCAGCCTGGAGACGGCCCCGCGGCCCGATCCGGGCGTCGCGGCCGGGCACCTCGGCCTGCTCGCCGAGGCGATCGCGCACCGCGAGACGGTGACGTTCGGCTACACCGGCGCGGGGGGAGCCGCCACCGAGCGGCACGTCGAGCCCTACCGGCAGGTCCACCACCTGCTGCGCTGGTACCTGCTCGCCTGGGACACCGGACGCGGCGACTGGCGGGTGTTCCGCATCGACCGGATCGCCGGCCCGGCGCGCACCGGCCGCCGCTACGAGCCGCGCCCGCTGCCCGACGGGTCGGCGCTCGCCCACCTGCGGCGCGGCCTCCGCCGGGAGCGGCGGCCCGTCCGCCTGTCGGTGGCCGCGCCCGCCGCCCGCGTCGCCGACGCGCTGCGCCACGAGGACGCCGAGATCGCACCGGCCGGGCCCGGCCGCACGGACGTCGTGCTCGCCCTCGACTCCTGGCGGTGGCTCGTCCTGCACCTGGCGTTCCTGGACGCCGACTTCACCCTGGACGCCCCCGCGGACCTCGCCGCGCCGCTCCGCGCCTTCGGCCGGCGGCTGCTGGCGGCCGCACCCCCGCGGAAAGATGGTCCTGCCAACGATCCGCCGGGCGGCGCCCGCGACCCGTCCCGAAACCGCCGATGACCGGGACCATCGCCACCGCCGCCCGGTGGAACGCGCCGGAGCCCGGCCCCCACCGGGGACCGGGCTCCTACCGCTTCAGGGGGGTCAGACGGTGGCGGGGGCCAGCGCGGCCTCGCCCTCCAGCGTCAGCGCCGCCGCGTGCACCACCGCGGCGATCTTCAGCGCCTCCTGCACCAGCTCGCGCGAGAACCCCGCCTCGCGCAGCACCCGCTCGTGCGAGTCCAGGCACATCCCGCACCCGTTGATCGCCGACACCGCCAGGCACCACAGCTCGAAGTCGGCCTTGTCCACGTTCGGCTTGCCGATGATGTTCATCCGCAGCCCGGCCCGCAGCGTCCCGTAGGTCTCGTCGCTCAGCAGGTGCGTCGACCGGTAGTAGACGTTGTTCATCGCCATGATCGACGCGGCGCCCTTGGCCGCCTCGAACGCCTCCGCCGACAGGTGGTCCCCGGCGTCCTCGGCCAGCTCCCGGATCACCTGCGGGTTGCGGCTCGCGAGCGCGCAGGCGAGCACGGTCCCCCACAGCTGCTGGTCGGTCAGCTGCGAGGTCGAGGTCACCGAGCCGAGGTTCAGCTTGGTGTCCTTGGCGTAGCCCGGCAGGGCGTCCTTCAGCGCGTCAACGCTCATCGCTCGGTCCTTCCATGCGAACGGCCGGCCGCGACGCCGCGCGGCCGGCCGCGATCGGTACTGCTCGGGGGGCGTCCGGCCCGGCTCAGGCGCCGGCGCCGGCCATCAGCTTGGCGGCGTCCAGCGTGCCCTCGCCCTTGTTCCAGTTGCAGGGGCACAGCTCGTCGGACTGCAGCGCGTCGAGGACCCGCAGGACCTCCTTGACGTTCCGGCCGACCGAGCCCGCGGTCACCATCGAGAACTGGATCTCGTTGTTCGGGTCCACGATGAACGTGGCGCGCTGCGCGACGCCGTCCTCGGTGAGGATGCCGAGGGCCGTCACGAGCTCGCGGTTCAGGTCCGACAGCATCGGGAACGGCAGCTCGCGCAGGTCCGGGTGGTCCTTGCGCCAGGCGTAGTGCACGAACTCGTTGTCGACCGAGGCGCCGAGGACCTGCGCGTCGCGGTCGGCGAACTCCTCGTTGAGGCGCCCGAACTCGGCGATCTCGGTCGGACAGATGAACGTGAAGTCCTTGGGCCAGAAGAAGATCACGCGCCACTTGCCCTCGTAGGACTTGTGGTTGATCGTCTCGAACGCGTTGTCGGCGTCGAGCGAGACGCAGGCGGTGAGCTCGTACTCGGGGAACTGGTCACCGACGGTAAGCACTCGGGGCTCCTTTGGATTCGCGCTGCCGCCGCCCGGACGCGGACCGGACCGGGGGCGGGGTGGAGGAGGCCGGCGGGCGCGCGGAACGCGCGGCGGCCTCACGGGACAACAGTGCCGCAGGGCCATTGAGAAGAGAAATCAACCGGCCGCATCACACTGATAAGGATTCCCTATGGGCGCTGGCCGGGAGGCTCTTCCGGCCGCTGCCCGCGAGTCGCGATGACCGAGATCACAGCGGGTCGGCCTTTTCCGTGAAGGGCGGCCGACGCCGGAAACACAATATTAACGTCCCGTTCCGCTATTCAAAAGACATAAAGCGCAGAAAACATATTATGCCGGTTCTTCCGTGCGTCCTCGTAGGCTGATCACGACGACCGCCCGGAGGAGGGCGCGTGGAGGTTCTCGGGGAGCCGGCCGACGAGCAGGACGGGTTCGGGGCGGTGCCGGCGCGCTCGGCCTTCCGGCGGCCGGCACCGTGCGGCCGCGGCACGTCGCGCGGCTCGCGCACCGCATGCCGCCGTACGCGTTCGGGCCGGACGGGGCGGCCGCGCTGCGCGCCGTGCGGACCTGCGCGGCCTGAGCCGCGGCCGGTTACGGCTTGCGGCCCACGCCGCCGGTCATGAAGCGGACGTCGACGGTGGTCGCGTCGGTCACCACCTCGTCGGGGCGCCAGAGGGGGAGCGGGACGAGGCCGGGCGGCAGGATCTCCAGGCCGTCGAAGAACGCGGCCAGCTCGGCGGGGGTGCGGACGCGGCCGGTGCCGAGCTGCTGGAGGAGCTGCTTCTCCAGCTCCGCCGACTCGGGGGCGTCGCCGAGCCGGGTGAAGTTGGTGATGAAGAAGAACGAGCCGGCCGGCACGGCGTCGCGGAGCGCCGCGACGATGCGGCCCGGCTCCTCGTCGTCGTTCAGGTGGTGCAGGATGCCGCACAGCATGACCGCGACGGGCTGCGAGAAGTCGATGAGCCGCCGCACGTCGGGGTGCGCCAGCACCGCCTCGGGGTCGCGGATGTCGGCGGTCACGACCGTGGTGCCGGGGTTGTCGGCGAGGATCGCGCGGCCGTGCGCGAGCACGATCGGGTCGATGTCCACGTAGACGACGCGCGCCTCCGGGTTCGCCTCCTGCGCGACCTCGTGGGTGTTGCGGGCGGTCGGCAGGCCGGAGCCGAGGTCCAGGAACTGGACGACGCCCTCGTCGGCGGCCAGGTGGCGGACCACCCGGTGCAGCATCGCCCGGTTGTGCAGGGCGATGTCGCGCAGCTCCGGCATGATCGCCAGGCTGGCGTGCGCGACCTCGCGGTCCACGGCGAAGTTGTCCTTGCCGTTCAGCATCACGTCGTAGACGCGGGCGGCGGTCGGGACACCGGTCGGGACGTCCGGGGGAAGATCGGCCATGGCGTACCTCGCTCGCTCGGTGGATCTTCTGGGAGGGTAGCTCCCCGGGCCGGGCGGAGAGGCCGAAAACCCTTATTCAGTAGGGCTTTCGGGCATCTCGCGCAGGGGGGGACCCGGAGGTGCCTTCTTTCGGGCGGCGGCGGATCCGGCGACGATCGTCGGATGCAGAGCATCGAGATCGGCGGGGTGGCGGTCGAGCCGCTCGTCCACTTCGCCAACCGTCCCCTCGCGCCCGCGGCGTTCTTCCCCGGCCACGACCCCGCCGTCTGGCGGGCGCACCGGTCGTGGCTGGCGCCCGACCACTGGGATCCGGACGCCGACCGCGTCGGGATCACCGTGCAGAGCTGGCTGCTGCGCGACGCCGGGACGACCGTCCTCGTCGACACCGGCCTGGAGCCGGGCGTCCCCGCCGGCCTGGACCCCGCCGGGGTGGACCTGGTGGTGTGCACGCACCTGCACGGCGACCACATCGGCGGCAACGTCCTCGCCGGCGGCGCCCCCGCCTACCCGAACGCCCGCTACCTGTTCGCCGCGGCCGACCTGGCCTTCTTCGACCCGGCGACGCTCGTGGAGGAGCCGGGCCGCTCGGCGGCCGCGTACCGGCGCTCGATCGCGCCGATCCTGGACGCCGGGCTGGCCGAGGTGTGGGACGGGCGGCGCGCGCTGACGCCGTCCCTGACCCTGGTGGCCGCACCCGGCCACACCCCCGGGCACGGGGTCGTGGAGCTGGCGTCGGGCGGCGAGCGGGCGCTGTTCGCCGGCGACGCGCTGCACTCCCCGGCGCAGATCCTGCACCCGGAGGTGTCGAGCTGCTTCTGCCACGACCCGGCGGAGGCGGCGCGCACCCGCCTGCGGCTGCTGGGCTGGGCGGCCGACCATCGCGCGCTGGTCGTCCCCGCGCACTTCGGCGGCGGCCGCGCGGTCGAGGTGCGGCGCGCGGGCGACGGCTACGCCGTGCACCGCTGGGCGTTCCCGGCCGCCGCCGGCGGGGGCCGCGTTACCGGGCGCGGCGACGGGGTAGTCGGGGCTCGTCGGCCGAGGGGAGAGGACCCGGAATGATCACTGTGGAGCATGTGGAGCGGCTGCTGGACAGCGCCGACCCGGACGCGGCGCTCGTCGTGGTGGGCGGGGCCGCGAAGGTGGTGAGCGGGGCCGGTGACGACGCCGGGTACGTCGTCACCGACCGCGCGGACCTGGTGGAGAGCCTCGCCGGCCGCGAGCGCACCCCCGAGGTGCTGGAGGTGCTGGCGCGCGAGCTGGACACCGCGGTCGGCGAGCTGGGCGGCTAGTCCTCCTGCTCCGGGGCGGCGAGGCGTTCCAGGGCGGCGAGGATCGCCGCCTCGGCGCCGTCCTTGGTGACGCCGAGTCGGGCCAGGGGGCCGTCGCCGTCCTCCATCTCCAGCAGCGCGAGCAGGATGTGCTCGGTGCCGACGTAGTTGTGGCCGAGCCGGAGCGCCTCGCGGACGGTGAGCTCCATCGCCTTGCGGCCTTCGGTCGAGTAGGGCGCGACGCTGGGCGGCTCCTCCAGCGGCGGCGGCAGCGTGACGGCCTCGCGGACGGCGTCCGGGCTCGCGCCCTGCTCGCGGACGGTGCGGGCGGCGAGCGCCGCGGGCTCGCTGAGCAGGCCGAGCAGCAGGTGGGCGGGGGTGACCTCGGCGTTGCGGGCGGCGAGCGCCTCGTTGTGGGCGGCGGTGACGACGTTCTTCGCGCGCAGCGTGTAGCGGCCGAAGGGGTTGGCGTCGGCGGCGGGCGCCTTCGGGACGAAGCGCTTCTGCGCGGCCTGCTTGGTGACCCCCATGCTGCGGCCGATGTCGGTCCAGGACGCGCCGGAGCGGCGGGCCTGGTCGACGAAGTGGCCGATCAGGTGGTCGGCGACCTCGCCGAGGTGGTCGGCGGCGAGGACGGCGCTGGCCAGGCGCCGCAGGGGGTCGTCGTCGGTGCGCTGGACGGCCACGATCAGGTCGTCCAGCCGGGCGCTGGTGAGGGTGGGTTCCGTCATGCGTCAACCCTAGGTTGACCACCCCGAGGGGGTCAACCCTTGGTTGACGTGATAGGAAAGACCGATAGGTCATCCCATCGCTCGCAGGAGACGGTTATCAGCAGGCCCACCCTGGCCCAGCTCCGGGCCTTCCGCGCGCTCGCCGAGCACCTGCACTTCCGGGAGGCCGCGGCCGCCCTCAAGATGAGCCAGCCCGCGCTGTCGGGCGCGGTCGCCGCCTTGGAGGACGCGCTCGGCGCCCGGCTCGTCGAGCGCACCACCCGCCGGGTGCTGCTCACCCCGGCGGGCGAGCGCGCCGCGCGCCGCGCCGAGACGATCCTCGCCGAGGTGGACCGGCTGGCGGAGGAGGTGCGGGCGGTCCGCGGGCCGCTCGTCGGGCCGCTGCGGGTCGGCGTGATCCCGACCGTCGCGCCCTACCTGCTGCCGGTCGTGCTGCCCCGGCTCGCCGCCGGCTTCCCCGACCTGGAGCTCAGCGTGCACGAGGAGCAGACCGAGCAGATCACCGCCGAGCTCGTCGCCGGGCGCCTGGACGTCGTGCTGCTCGCGCTGCCCGTCGCGGCCCCCGGCGTCACCGCGCTGCCCCTCTACGACGAGGACTTCGTGCTCGCCGCCCCCGAGGCGGCCGGGCTCGCGCCGGTGCTGCCCCGCGCGTCCCTCGCCGGCCTCGACGTCATCCTGCTGAACGAGGGCCACTGCCTGCGCGACCAGGCGCTGGACGTGTGCCGCGAGGCGGGAGCCCGCGCCGCCGCCGCCACCTACGCGACGAGCCTCGCCACGCTCGTCCAGCTCGTGTCGGGCGGCCTCGGCGTCACGCTGGTCCCCGAGACCGCGCTCGCGGTCGAGACGCGCCGCGCCCGCGGCCTCGCCCTGCACCGCTTCGAGGCGCCCGCGCCGTCCCGGCGCATCGGCCTGGGGTTCCGGGCGGCCTCGCCGCGCGCCGCCGGGTTCGGCGTCCTCGCGGGCGCCCTCCGCGAGGCCGTCGCGGCGGCGGGCGTGGGCGTCCGTCCCGTCGCCTGACGGGCGACGACACCCGCCCGGCCGGGTCAAAATTGCGTAATCGAGCTGACCGCCGAACGCGGTCCGCGCCCACGATTGACCCCGTCACCATCAGGATGCCCCGCGCGCGAGCGCGGGCGTCGCGGAGAGGGAAGGCGGGGGTGCGTCGTGACGCCCAAGGTCAGTCTGGTGGTGTCGCCGGCCGCCGGGGAGCGCGCGCTGGACGCCCTGGCGTACTCGCTGACCGGCGCGTACACCGTGGGGGACGGGGTGGAGGCGGTCACCGGCGCCGCCGCGGCCGCGGGCGAGTACCTCTTCTTCGCCGACGAGCCGATGATCTTCCTTCCGGGCGGGCTGGAGAACCTGGTCGCCTCCCTCGACGAGACCGGTTCCGATTTCGCCCTCGGCCCCGTCGGGACGCTCCGCGGGAACGCGGCGGAAAGGGCGCACAAGCGCCTGTACGAGAAGCCGCTGAAATGCGTGTCCGTCCACGACCACGACCTCCTCCTCGGCGACGGCTCGCCCGCCGGGAAGCTCTGGCGGCGCCGCTTCCTCACCGGCCACGGCCTGACCTGGGAGGCCGGCGGCCCCGACACCGACGTGCCGCCGATGCTGCGCGCCCACTGCCTCGCCACGGGCGTCGACGTCGTCACCGGCCCCGTCTGCCTGCGGCGCCCCGCCGAGGAGGACGCGGCGCCGGCGCGCGAGCCCGGCGCCGCCCTGCGCGAGCTGGAGGGGCGCGCCGTGCGGGCCCTCGCCGGCGCCGAGTTCCTCGACCGGCTGCCCGCCCTGCGCGACGAGTGGGACCGCCGCGCCCTCACCGGGGGCCTGAAGGACGTCTTCGCGCTCGTCGCGGCCGGCGACGACGACACCGCCGCGCGGGCGATCGCCGCCGCCGGGTCCTACGCCCGCACCGTCGGCCCGCACGTCCTCGACCGGCTGCCCGTCCTCACCCGGCTGAAGTGGCACCTGGTGCGGCGCGACATGCCGGCCGAGCTGCGCGAGGTCCTCGCGGACGAGCGGCCCCCGCACCGCAAGGGCCGCGGCCGGGTGCTGCGCCGCGGCGGCCGCTTCTACCACGCCGGCTACCCGCTCTTCGAGGACCCGGCGGTCCCGCCGGAGATCCACCGCCTGCACGACGAGCTCGCCGTCCGCCACACCGTGACCGCCGCCCGCTGGGAGGACGGCCGCCTCGCCGTGGAGGGCACCGCGATGATCCGCGGGCTGCGGCCCCGGCGCCGCTGGCAGCAGTGGACGCTCGCCTGGCTGGTCTGCGCCGAGACCGGCCGCCGCGTCCGGCTGCCCGTCACCGCGACGCCCGTGCAGGGGCCGCGCGCCGACTGGAGCGGGTTCCGCTTCACCGCCGACCCGGCGCGGCTCCCGGCCGGGGCGGGCCGCCGCGGCTGGCTGGTCGAGCTCTGCGTGTTCGGGCAGGGCGTGCTCCGCACCGCCCGGCTGAAGGCCCCCGACCCGCTGGAGGAGCCCGCCCCCCGCCGCGCGGCGGGCGGCACCTGGACGCGCGCCGAGCGGACGGCGTCCGGGCTGCTCGCGCTGTTCGCCGACCACGCCCCCGTCGACCTCACCGCGCACCGGCGGGACGGCGACGAGCTGGAGATCACCGGGCGGCACCCCGGCGGCGTCCCCGCCGACGCCCGCCTCGCGCTCGTCCTCGACCCCGGCGGGCCGCGCCGCCCGCTGCCGTTCACCCGCACCGGCGGCGACGGGTTCACCGCCCGCGTCCCGCTCGCCCTGCTCCGCGAGGGCGCCCCGCCGCCCTACCCGCCCGGCGGCGCCGAGGACCGCGCGCTCGACGACGGCGCGACCTGGCGGCCGGTGCTGACGGCCGGCGGCGCCGACCGCGAGCTGCGCCTCACCGCCGGACCGGGGCGCCACCCCGGCGGGGACGCCGGCGACCTCGTCGTCTGGGCGCAGCCCGACGGCCGCGCCCGGCTCCGCTGGTGCCCGGACGCCGCCGTCGTGCGCGACGCCGCCCCCGCCGGCGCGGGCCTCCGCCTGGCCGGGACGCTGCCGGCGGCGCTGCCGGACGGGCCCGCCGAGCTGGTCCTGCGCCCGCACCGCGGCGGCCGCGACCGCCGCTTCCCGATGCGGCGGACCGGCGACTCCTTCACGGCCGAGTTCGACCCCGCCGCCGTCGCGTCCCTCGCCGGGACGCTCCCGCTGCCGTGGGGCGCCTACGACCTCTGCGCCGCCGCCGGCGACGCGCTCGTCCCGCTGCGGCTGGACGCGGCGCCGCTCGGGCCGCCGCCGCCCGAGTGGGAGGCCGCCGGGCGCACCTTCGCGCTGCGCCGCGCCCCCGGCGACCGCGTCCGGCTCGCCGTCTCCACCGACCACCCCGAGGCCGAGCGGACCGCCGCCGCCCGCCGCGCCCTCGTCGAGGAGCGCTACCCGCTGCTGCGCGCCGAGCCGCTCCGCGACGCCGTCCTGTTCGACAGCTACTTCGGCCGCCAGTACTCCGACAGCCCGCGCGCGATCCTGGAGGAGCTGCGGCGCATGGACGCGCCGCTGGACCTGCTCTGGGCCGTGCAGGACGGCCAGGTCGCCGTGCCGGACGGCGTCACGCCCGTCCGGCGGCTCGGCGGCGAGCACATGGAGGCCCTCGCCCGGTCCCGCTACGTCGTCACCAACACCCACCTGCCGATGTGGTTCCGGCGCCGCGAGGGGCAGCGCGTCCTCCAGACCTGGCACGGCGCGACGCTGAAGCGCATCGGCTTCGACGTCGACGCCGCGAACGTCCCCTTCGTCAGCGACGGCTACCGGGCCGAGATGGCCGAGGCCATCGCCCAGTGGGACCACCTGGTCTCGCCGTCGCCCTGGTGCACGCCGATCCTGCGGAAGGCGTTCCGCTACGAGGGCGAGATCCTGGAGACCGGCTACCCGCGCAACGACGTCTTCCACGCCCCCGACCGCGACGAGCGCGCCGACCGCGCCCGCGCCGCGCTCGGGCTGCCGCCCGGCAAGAAGGTCGTGCTGTACGCGCCGACGTGGCGCGACGACCGCTTCCACGGCCGCGGCCGCTGGCGCCTCGACCTGCGCCTGGACCTCGCCGCGGCGCGGCGGAGCCTCGGCGCCGACCACGTGCTGCTGGTGCGCTGCCACTCCAACGTCGTGGACCCGGTGCCCGGCGCCGGCGACGGCTTCGTCTTCGACGCCACCGACTACCCCGAGATGCAGGAGCTGCTGCTCGTCACCGACGTCCTCATCACCGACTACTCGTCGGTGATGTTCGACTTCGCCGCGACCGGCCGCCCGATGCTGTTCTTCACCTACGACCTGGAGCACTACCGCGACCGGGTGCGCGGCTTCTACCTCGACCTCGAGGCCGAGGCGCCGGGACCGCTGCTGCGCACCTCCGACGACGTGATCGACGCCGTCCGCGACATCGACCGCGTCGCCGCCCGGTACCGCGACGCCCACGCCGCGTTCGCCGCGCGCGCCTGCCCGCTCGACGACGGCAAGGCGACGCTCCGCGTCGTCGAGCGCGTCTTCGACCTCTGACCCGCTCCCCGCCGCCCGCGCCCGCGCCCGCCCCGCCCCGCACGTTCCCGGAGGAACCCATGGCCCCGTCCCCACCCGACGTCACCGTCGTCGTCATCGTCCACAACGACGCGGCCCGGCTCCCGGCCGCGGTCGCCTCGGTGCTGGACCAGTCGCTCGCCGGCGTCGAGGCCGTCGTCGTCGACGACGCCAGCACCGACGGGTCCGGCGACGTCGCGCGGGCCCTCGCCGCCGAGCACCCTGGCCGGGTGCGGGCGGTGGTGCTGCCGGAGAACTCCGGCGGCTGCGGGCGCCCCCGCAACGTCGGCGTCCGGCACGCCCGCGGGGCCCACGTGATGTTCCTCGACAGCGACGACACCCTCGACCGGCACGCCTGCCGCAACATGCTGGAGGCCGCCGAGCGCACCGGCGCCGACGTCGTGTCCGGCCGCTGCGTCCGCGTCTTCCTGGACGGCCGCACCGGCGCCGCCAAGGGCGAGCGCGCCTGGATGCCGTGGCTGTACAAGGAGACGGCGGTGTACCGGACGCTCGCCGACAAGCCCGAGCTGCTGTTCGACACCCTGTCCACCAACAAGTGCTACCGGCGCGGCTTCCTGGAGGAGCACGACCTGCGCTTCCGCGAGGACCTGCACTACGAGGACCTGCTGTTCTCGGCCACCGTCTACCTGGCCGCGCGGCGCATCGCGCTCATCCCGCACCGCGTCTACAACTGGAACGTCGCCGTCGGCGGCGGCGCGCCGTCCATCTCCAACCGGCGCGGCGAGCTCGCCAACGTCGAGGACCGCCTCGCCATCCACCGCCAGATCGACGCGCTGCTCGCCGCGCACGGCGACCCGGACCTGAAGACGGCCAAGGACGTCAAGTTCCTCAAGCACGACCTGAAGCTGTACATGTCCGAGTACGCCCTGCGCGACGCCGCGTACCGCAAGGGCTTCCGCGCGCTGCTCGCCGGCTACCTGCCCGCCCTGGACCCCGCCGCCGCCGACCGGGTCGACCCGTTCCTGCGGATGGCCGCCCACCTCGTCACCGCCGACGACGACGCGGCGCTGCTCACCGTCTCCGAGCGCATCGGCGGCAAGGGCCGCATCGCGTCCCCGCTCAGCCTGCGCAACGGCCGCGTCTACTGGTGCGACCGGCACCTGGACACCCCCGAGGGCCGCCGCGTCCTCGACGTCACCTCGCTCGGCCTCGACACCCGCCCGCTCGCGTCGATGAAGCTGGCCGCCCACGTCACCGGCCACCGCGCCGAGCGCGGCGCCCAGCCCGCCGAGCTGCGCGGCCGCGTCGTCAACCCGCTCGGCCGCATCCCGCGCGGCGAGCTGCCCGGCCACCTGGAGTTCACCTCCCGCGCCGACGCGGCGCACACCTTCACGGTCCCGGTGCGGGCGTCGGCGAACCGCACCGAGGTCGCCTGGACGGCGGAGTTCCCGCCCGCCCCGCGGACGCTGCCGATCGGCGTCCGCGACACGCTCTGGAACGTCCGGCTGCACCTCGCCGCCGGCGGCACCGACCTGGTCTGCCCGGTGCTCGTCCCGGCCGGCACCGCGATCGACCTGAAAGTGCCGGTGCGGCCCGCGTTCGCGCTGTTCACCACCACCTGGCTGCGCGCCTACGCCAC
>NZ_JAIBOA010000033.1 GCF_019458805.1 Actinomadura parmotrematis | reverse complement strand
CGGCCTGATCGTCCGGTTAGATCCCTGTAACCGCACGGTCACTATGGTGATTTTGGGCGGTCCTGATGGGGTACGCGACTATCCGTGCCGTTCCCCTCGCGCCCGCTGGGCGACCCGGTCCGGACGTTCGACGCCCGGACCGGCCGCCGCCGGGCCCTGGCCTGGCTCGTGCTGCTGACCCTCGCCGGGCTGGCGCTGCTCACCGCCTCCGCCGTCCACTTCGCGGCGGGCCGCCCCCTGCTCGGTGCGGCCGTCGCCGCCGCCGGGCTCGGCTACCTCGCCGCCGCCGGCTGGATCGCGCGGCGGTCGGCGGTGCGCGGCCCGGCGCCGGTCGTCGTCCTGCACGAGGGCGGCGTCGCGGTGTCGGGCACGCCCGGCTACGCCTGGGAGGACCTCGCCTCGGTCGCCATGTCGGGCGTCCGCCGCAAGCGGCGCGGCGTCACCCGCTGGCGGTTCGACGTCACCACCGCAGACGGCCGCGTCCTCCGGTTCGGGGACGCGCTGCCGGACGTGCGGGTCCTCGGCGAGGCGATCGTCGCCCGCACCGGCGCCGTCGCCCTGCCCCGCCACCTGCGCGCGCTGGAGGAGGGCCGCGCCGTCCGGTTCGGCCCCTTCCGGGTCGACGGCGAGGGCGTGGCGAAGGACGGCCGGCGGCTGCCCTGGGACGCCGTCCGGGACGTGGTGATCGCCAACGGGCTGGTCACCGTCCGCGCGGCGGGCGGCGCGGACGGTCTCACCGCGACCGCCGCCGCGACGCCCGACGCGCTGGTGCTCGCCGAGCTCTGCCGCCGGGCGCGGGCGCGGGCGCGCCGCGCCCCGGTCCCGCCCCCGCGCCGCTGAACCGTGCGAAGATCGTTCCGAGAGCCGGACGCACCCGCAGGAGGAACGACCATGGCCGCCACGCTGGACGACAAGGCCCGCGCGCTGTTCGACGGCGTCAACCACGCCGTCGTGACCACGCTGAACGCCGACGGAGGCCCGCAGAGCAGCGTCGTCTGGGTGAAGACCGACGGCGACGACGTGCTGTTCTCCACCACCCGCGAGCGCCGCAAGGCCGCCAACCTGGAGCGCGACGGCCGCGTCTCGATCCTGGTGCTGGAGGAGGGCAACCCCTACAGCTACGCCGAGGTGCGCGGCACCGCCACGCTGGAGGACGACCCGGACGGCGCGCTCATCGCCGACCTGTCGCAGAAGTACACCGGCGGCGAGTTCACCGAGCCGACGCCCGGCGCGCACCGGGTGATCGTGCGGATCCGCCCCGCGCACGTCGTCTCCCGCTGACCGGGCGAGGACCCGGAAGCCCCGGCGCGCCTGCGCAATGCACGGGCGCGGGCTCGCGGCCATCCCATAACCTGGTCCCGTGAGCCTGCGCCTTTACGACACCAGCACCCGTACCGTCCGCGCGTTCGAGCCCCTGGAAGAGGGCCGCGTCGGGATGTACGTGTGCGGCGCCACCCCGCAGGCCGCCCCGCACATCGGGCACCTGCGCTCGGGCGTGGTGTACGACGTGCTGCTCCGCTGGCTGCGGCACGCCGGCCACGAGGTGACGTTCGTCCGCAACGTCACCGACATCGACGACAAGATCCTGCGGGTCGCGGCCGAGCGGGGGACGCCCTGGTTCGCGCTCGCCGAGGGCAACCAGCGGGTGTTCGGGTCCTCCTACGACCTGCTCGGCTGCCTGCCGCCCACGGTCGAGCCGCGCGCGACCGGCCACGTGCCCGAGATGATCAAGCTGATGCGGCTGCTGACCGAGCGCGGCCACGCCTACGCGGCCGCCGGCGACGTCTACTTCGACGTCCGCTCGTGGGCGGCGGAGTACGGGGCGCTGTCGAACCAGAAGCTGGAGAACATGCGGTCGGCGGAGGACTCGCCGAACGAGGACGCCAAGCGCGACCCGCGCGACTTCGCGCTCTGGAAGGGCGCCAAGCCCGGCGAGCCGAGCTGGGAGACGCCGTGGGGCGAGGGCCGGCCCGGCTGGCACCTGGAGTGCTCGGCGATGGCCCGCCAGTACCTCGGCACGACCTTCGACATCCACGGCGGCGGCGTCGACCTGATCTTCCCGCACCACGAGAACGAGCTCGCCCAGTCGCGCGCCGCCGGCGACGGCTTCGCCCGCTACTGGCTGCACAACGGGCTGCTCACCGTCGAGGGCGAGAAGATGAGCAAGTCGGTCGGCAACGTCGTGCTGCTGCCCGACCTGCTCGGCCGGGGTCGCCCCGCCGAGATCCGGTACTACCTGCTGTCGGCGCACTACCGGTCGCTGATGGACTACAGCGACACCGCGTTCGCCGAGGGCGTCAGCGCCTTCCAGCGGATCGAGGGGTTCGTGGTCCGCGCCGCCGAGCTGGTCGGCGCGGCGGCGCCCGCGGACGCGCCGCCCGCGGCGTTCGCGGCGGCGATGGACGACGACCTCGGCGTCCCGCAGGCCCTCGCGGTGCTGCACGAGACGGTGCGGGAGGGCAACAGCGCGCTCGCGTCGGGCGACCGCGACGCCGTCGCCACCGCGCTCGCCGCCGTCCGCGCGATGACCGGCGCCCTCGGCCTGGACCCGCTGGACCCGCACTGGACCGGCGGGAGCGGCGACGAGCTGCGCCCCGTGGTGGACGCGCTCGTCGCGGTCGCGCTGGAGCAGCGGCAGGCCGCCCGCGCCCGCAAGGACTACGCGGCCGCCGACGCCGTCCGCGACGGCCTGTCCGCCGCCGGGATCGTGGTGGAGGACACCCCGCACGGCCCGCGCTGGGAGCTCAAGCGCCCTTGACCGGTGGGACGGGCGGCGGCGTACGGTGCTAGGGACCCCGCCCGCCCCCCACCCGAGGTGGTCACCGTGTTCGAGCGGTTCACCGATCGCGCCCGCCAGGTCGTCGTGCTGGCCCAGGAGGAGGCGCGGCTGCTGAACCACGACTACATCGGCACCGAGCACCTGCTGCTCGGGCTGCTGCGCGCGCAGGACGGCGTCATCGACGGCCTCCTCGCCCCCCACGGCCTGGACCTGCCGGCCGGCCGCGCCCGCGTCGAGGAGATCATCGGGGAGGGGCGGCGCAGCGCCTCCGGGCACATCCCGTTCACCCCGCGCGCCAAGCGGGTCCTGGAGCTCGGGCTGCGCGAGGCGCTCCAGCTCGGCCACGACGACATCGGCACCGGCCACCTGCTGCTCGGCCTGCTGATCGAGGAGGACGGCGTCGCCGCGCAGATCATCGCGGGGACCGGCGCCGACCCGGCCGCGCTCCGCCGGCAGACGATCAACGCGCTGGCGGCGGGCGCGCCGGCCGCCCGGCCGGCGCCGCACCGGCTCGGCGAGCCCCGCATCCTCGCCACCGCGCCCGCGCCCGCCCCGCGCCCGGAGGAGCGGCTCGCGGCGATCGAGCTGCGCCTCGCCGCGATCGAGGAGCACCTCGCCGCCATCGCCGACCGCCTCGGCCGCGAGGGCGGCAGCGACGAGCCCGAAGGCGCGGGCTGAGCGGGACCGGCCCGAACCGGTCCGCGCGGCGCATAAAATCGGTGGTTTGGGGCTCCCGCCCCGTCCACCGGCCGCCCCACCGCCACGAGGGCGCGCATTCCCGCACCACCTTCGAGGGGCGTCACCGACATGACCAAGGGCAAGGGCAAGGGCCCCACTCCCAAGGCCGAGAACCGGCACTGGCACGGCAAGCGGCAGAAGGCCCGCGCCGCCAAGAACTCGCGCCGCACCGGCACCCCGACCGTGGGGCCCGGCGGCGACCGGCGGGCGGCCGCCGCCGAGGGCGCCGAGCGGGCGTCGCGCCCGGCGGGCGCCCGCCGCGCCAACGGCGAGACGCCCGAGCTCGTCACCGGCCGCAATCCGGTCGTGGAGGCGCTGCGCGCGAAGGTGCCCGGCAGCGCGCTGTACGTCACCGACGCCCGCGACGACCGGGTCCGCGAGGCCATCCAGATGGCCGCCGACCGGCGCATCCCGCTGCTGGAGGCCGGCCGGTCCGAGCTGGACCGGCTCACCGACGGCGCCGTCCACCAGGGCATCGCGCTCCAGGTGCGGCCCTACCGCTACGCCCACCCCGACGACCTGCTGAAGGGCGCCGCGCCGCTCATCGTGGCGGTCGACGGCATCACCGACCCCCGCAACCTCGGCGCGATCGTCCGGTCGGCGGCGGCGTTCGGCGCCAACGGCGTGCTCGTGCCCGAGCGGCGCGCGGCGGGCGTCACCGCGGGCGCGTGGAAGACCTCGGCGGGCACCCTCGCGACCGTCCCGGTCGCGCAGTGCACCAACCTGTCGCGGCAGCTCAAGGCGTACCAGAAGGCGGGCTGCTTCGTCGCCGGGCTGGACGCCGCCGGCTCCACCCGCATCGGGGACCTGGAGGTCGCCGGGGGGCCGTTCGTGCTGGTCGTCGGGTCGGAGGGCAAGGGCCTCGGCCGCCTGGTCGCCGACACCTGCGACATGCTCGTCACCATCCCGATGCCCGGCGCCGCCGAGTCGCTGAACGCGGGCGTCGCCGCCGGCGTCTCGCTGTACGAGATCTCACGCCTGCGCGGCGCCTGACCCGTCCTCGGCGCCCTCGGCGTCGTCGATGAGCCAGGCGTGCAGCGTCATGTGCAGGGCGAGGCGCCGCGCCGGGTCGTGCAGCGTCTCGCCGAACAGCGCCTCCAGGTGGCGCAGCCGGTAGCGGACGGTCTGCGCGTGCAGGTGCAGCCGCCGCGCGACCTCGGTCGCGTTGAACGCGCACTCGATGAGCGCGAGCAGCGTCTCGGCCATCCGCCGCCGCTGCGACGGGCGGACCTCCAGCAGCGGCGCGAGGAGCCGCCCGGCGACCCGCGTCACCAGGTCGTGCTCGGCCATGACGACGAGGGTCGGCATGTGCGCGGCGACGTCCACCGGTCCGTCCGCGTCGATGACGCCGCGGCCCGCGAGGTCGAGGGCGGAGCGCGCCCAGCGGAGCGCGCGCGGGATCTCGGCGAGCGGCACGGCGGGCCCGGCGGCCGCGAGCCAGCCGCGCAGCCCGTTGCGGAGCATGGCGCGCCGGCCCGGCCCGTCGGGGTCGGGGACGATCAGCAGCGGCTCGGCGAGGTGCAGCCCGGCGAGCACGTCCGGGTCGAGGGCGGGGCGCGCGGCCTCGCCGTCGCGGGCGCGGAGCGCGACGACGCCGGCCTCGGCGGGCAGCGGCCAGCCCGCCTTGCGGGCGGCCTCGGCGAGCTCGGCGGGGCCCGCGCCGCCCGCGGCGAGCAGGTCGAGCAGGTGGCGGCGGCGCGCCGCCATGTCGCCCTCGGCGCCGGCGGCGACCTCGCGGTGCCCGGCGCCGACGGCGGCCGACAGCCGGTCCAGGTAGCCGAACACCGCCTGCGCGACCTGCGCGATGACGTGCGCGGGGGTGTGCAGGCCGTCGCTCTCCAGCTCCTCGGTGAGGCGCCGCACCGACACGCCCGCGCCGATCTGGATGGCGGTCTGCAGCGACTCCAGGCTGCGGCCCTCGCGGGCCTCGCCCGCGCCGAGCCGCCAGCAGAACTCCAGGATCTCCGCCGAGCCGGTGCCGGGCCGCTCCAGCAGGTCGATGAAGTGCTCCAGCGCGAGCGTGATCGTGTCCGCGAGGACGGCGGCGTAGCGCGGGTCGTGCGGGCGCACGTAGGCGGGGACGGTCTGCTCGATCTCCTGGACGGCCTCCTTCACCACGCGCGGCACGTACCGGCGCAGCGCGGGGACGCGGGCGGCCATCTTGTCGGGCGGAAGGTCGATCTCGAACGTCCAGGCGGCCGGATCCACCCCGACACCTCCTGACTCCTTCTCGTCACCCGCCCGCCGGCGCGGGCGCGATCCGTCCCTGCTCCCCGAGAGCCTATATGTGATCTGTGTTACGAAACGGCCGGACGGGGCGGCGATGCCCGGCCCGTCCCCATCCGGCCGCCGCGCGACCCGTGGCCGCTCCGGTCAGTAGTCGAACCAGCCGACCATCTGCGCGCCGAACATCATGTCGCCGGTCAGCTTGATCTTGCCGCCGGTGAAGGCGGTGACGCCGTTCAGCCGGCCCGAGCACATGCGCAGCAGCGTCGCCGCCGACAGCGCGAGCGTCATGCGCGGGGCCGCCGCGGCGCCGCGCTCGCCGCGGGCGGCACCGTCCGCGATGGTGAGGGTGTAGGGGCGGACGCCGGACGGGGTCGCGACGTCCCAGCGCACGACGCCGCCGCCCGCGCCCGCGCGCTCGGGCACGAAGTGGTCGCCCATGAGGCCGAAGACCCGGTCGAGGGCCTCGTCCGCGCCGGCCTCGTCCACGAGCCGGTCGATCAGCGCGTCGTCGACGCCGGGCAGGTCGAGCAGGGCGCGCAGGTCGGCGGGGCTGGAGGTGCGCTCCAGCAGGGCCTTGGCGTCGCCGAGGTCGGGCGGCGCGGGGCTGTCGGTCATGGGGTTCCTCCCGGGCGGGGCACGGATCGGACCATGGCAGAACGCGCCATCGTCAACCGTGCCATTGCATAATGGCACAATGGTGACCGGTACGATCGGCGGCGTCAAGGGCGGCCGCGGCCGGGCGGGCGTCCGGGACGAGCACCACCACGGGCACCACGAGGGGCGGCACCGCACGCGCATGACCACCTACCGCATCGACGACCTGGCGCACGCCGCCGGCACCACCGTCCGCAACGTCCGCAACTACCAGGAGCGCGGCCTGCTGCCGCCGCCGCGCCGCGAGGGCCGCGTCGGCATCTACGACGACACCCACCTCGCCCGCATCCGGATGATCTGCCGGATGCAGGAGCGCGGCCACACCTTCGCCACCATCGCCGAGCTGCTCGGCGCCTGGCAGCGCGGCGCCGACCTCGGCGACCTGCTCGGCCTGGAGAAGGCCCTCACCGACCCCTGGGACGACGAGCGTCCCGAGCGCCGCACCGCCGCCGAGCTGCTCGCCGCCTTCGGGCTGCCGGCCGCCGACGAAGCCGCGGCGACCGCGCTGGAGCGGGCCACCGCGCTCGGCCTCGTCCGCCCCGACGGCGACGCCTACGCCGTGCCGAGCCCCCGGCTGCTCCGCGTCGGCGCCGAGCTCGTCGCGGCGGGCGTCCCGCTGGACGCCGTCCTCGCGGTGACGGCCCGCATCCGCGAGCACTGCGCCGCGATCGCCGCCGAGTTCGTCGGGCTCGCCGTCGCCCACGGGCACCTCGGCGCGCCGGCCGGCGCCGCCGCCTACATCGACCGGCTCCGCCCCCTCGCCCAGCAGGCCGTGCAGGGCCTCATGGCGGAGGCCATGAGCGGCGTCGTGGAGGCCGAGGTGGACCGCCGGATCGCCGGGATCGCCCGCACCCGCGAACCCTGATCAGGGCTCTCACCTGTGCTTTCATAGGTCGGATCGGCCGATCGCGTTGCGTCGGCGTCCTGCGGGGAATGCGGTGGCCATGGCGGACGGAACGGTGGACGCGGCGACGCGCGGCGGGCAGGGCGGCCTCGCGGCGGCCCTGGAGGACTTGCGCGGCGAGCTCGGGCACGAGCTGTTCCCGCTCGCCATCGGCGACGTCGCCGCCGACCGGCGCGCGCTGAAGGAGCTGACCGGCCAGCTCGACGACTACCTGCTGCCCCGCCTCGCCTCGATCGACGCGCCGCTCCTCGCGGTCGTCGGCGGCTCCACCGGCGCCGGCAAGTCCACCCTCGTCAACTCGCTGATCGGCGCGGACGTCACGCGGGCGGGCGTGCTCCGCCCGACCACCCTCGCCCCGACGCTCGTCGTGCACCCCTCGGACGCGGCCTGGTTCACCGCCTCGCACGTGCTGCCGGGCCTGCCGCGCGTCACCGGCGACGGCGACGGCGAGCCCGGCACCCTCAAGGTCGCCGCGACCGACGCCGTCCCGGCGGGCCTCGCCCTGCTGGACGCCCCCGACATCGACTCCGTCGTCGCCGCCAACCGCGAGCTCGCCGCGCAGCTCCTCGCCGCCGCCGACCTCTGGCTGTTCGTCACCACCGCCGCCCGCTACGCCGACGAGGTGCCGTGGGGGTTCCTGCGCACCGCCCGCGAGCGCAGCACCGCCCTCGCCGTCATCCTGCAGCGCGTCCCCCGCGACGCCCTGGAGCCGGTCCGCCGCGACCTCGGCCGGCTGCTGGAGGAGAACGGCCTCGGCGGGACGCCGGTGTTCACCGTCCCCGAGCTGGACCTGCCCGCCGAGAGCACCCGGCTGCCCGCCGACGTCGTCCGGCCCGTCCGCGACTGGCTGGAGGGCCTGTCGGCGGACGCGCAGGCCCGCGCCGAGGTCGTCCGCCGCACCCTGTCGGGCGCCCTGGACAGCCTCGCCACCCGGGTGCCCGCGCTCGCCGCCGCCGTCGAGCGGCAGCGGGCCGGCGCCGACGAGCTGCGCGGCCTCGCCGGCGGCGCGTACGCGTCGGCGCTGTCGGCGTTCGACGAGGGCATGCGCGACGGGACGCTGCTGCGCGGCGAGGTCCTCGCCCGCTGGCAGGACTTCATCGGCACCGGCGACCTCATGCGCGGCCTGGAGTCGCGGGTCGGGCGCCTGCGCGACCGCGTCACCGCCGTGCTGCGCGGCCGCCCCGCCACCGCCCGCGAGCTGCGCACCGCGCTGGAGAGCGGCGTCGAGTCGCTGATCCGCGCGGTCGCCGACGGCGCCGCCGAGCGCGCCGTCGAGGCATGGCTCGCGACCCCGGCGGGCCGCGACCTGCTGGAGTGCGCGGGCGTGCAGGCCGCCGGGCGGCTCGGCCGCGCCTCGCCCGAGCTGCGCGGCCGGGTCGACGCCGCCGTCCGCGACTGGCAGGGCTACGTCCTCGACCTCGTCCGCACCGAGGGCGCCGACCGGCGCGGCATCGCCCGCGCCACGTCCTTCGGCGTCAACGGCCTCGGGCTGCTGCTGATGCTCGGGGTGTTCGCCTCCACCGGCGGCCTGTCCGGCCTGGAGATCGGCATCGCGGGCGGCACCAGCGTGCTCAGCCAGAAGGTGCTGGAGGCGGTGTTCGGCGACCAGGCCGTCCGCACCCTCACCGAGGAGGCCCGCACCGACCTGCGGCGCCGCGTCGAGGAACTGCTCGACACCGAGCGGGCCCGCTTCACCGCGCTGCTCGCGGGCGTCGACGCCGACCCCGACGCGCTGCGCGAGGCCGCCGCCACCGTCCACGCGCGGCGCCGCGAGCTGCCCGAGGGGAAGGCCCGGTGAAGGCGTCGCTGCGGCCCGGCCGCCGCGCGCCGTCCCTGGACGCCCGCCTCGCCGCGCTCGGCGAGGCCGCCGACCTCGCCGCCGGGCGGCTGCCCGCCGAGCCCGTCGAGCGGGCCCGCGCCGTCGTCGAGCGCGCCGGGGCGCGCGCGAAGCTGTCGCCCGACCACACCGCCGCCGCCCTCGCCGGAGCCACCGGCAGCGGCAAGTCCAGCCTGTTCAACGCGCTGTCGGGCACCGACCTCGCCGACGTCGGCGTGACCCGGCCGACGACGTCCGCCGCGCAGGCCGCCCGCTGGGACCCCGAGGGCTCCGGCCCGCTCCTCGACTGGCTGGACGTGCCGCGCCGCCACACCGTCGAGGCCGGCGACGCCGCCCTGGCCGGCCTCGTCCTGCTCGACCTGCCCGACCACGACTCGATCGCGCTCGCGCACCGCCTGGAGGTCGACCGCCTCGTCGGCGTCGTCGACCTGCTCGTCTGGGTGCTGGACCCGCAGAAGTACGCCGACGCCGCCGTCCACGACCGCTACCTGAAGCCGCTCGCCCGGCACAGGGACGTCATGGTCGTCGTCCTCAACCAGGTCGACCGGCTGCCCGAGGCCGCCGTCGCCCGTTGCCTGGACGACCTGCGCGGCCTGCTCGCCGACGACGGCCTGGACGGCGTGCCCGTCCTGCCGGTGTCGGCCCGCACCGGGCAGGGCATGCCCGAGCTGCGCGCGCTGCTCGCCGACCGCGTCGCGGCCCGCCGCGCCTGGGCGTCGCGGCTCGCCGCCGACGCCGCCACCGCCGCCGACGGCCTCGCCGAGGCGGCCGGCCTCACCGGCGAGACGCCCCCGAAGCCCAAGGGCGACCAGGCGGCGCCGCTCGCCGGGGCGCTCGCGGACGCGGCGGGCGTCCCGCAGGTCGTCACGGCCGTCGCCAAGGCGTACCGGCACCGGGCCGCGACCGCGACGGGCTGGCCCGCGACCCGCTGGCTGCGCCGCTTCCGCGCCGACCCGCTGCGGCGGCTGCGCGTCGAGGGCGGCGGCCGCACGTCGCTGCCCGCGTCGTCGCCGGTGCAGCGCGCGGGCGTCGAGCTCGCCGTCCGCGAGGTCGGCGCGCGCACGTCCGCGGGGCTGCCCGAGCCGTGGGCGGGCGCGGTCCGCGAGGCGGCCCGCGCCGCCAACGACCGGCTGCCCGACGAGCTCGACAAGGCCATCGCGACCACGTCGGTGGACGCCGCCCGGCGCCCCCGCTGGTGGGGCGCGGTGCGCGCGCTGCAGTGGGCGGTGTTCGCGGTCGCGATCGCCGGGCTGCTGTGGCTGACCGTGCTGTTCGCCTTCTCCTACCTGCGGCTGCCCGACCCGCCGACGCCCGAGCTGCGCGACATTCCGTGGCCGACGGTGCTGCTGATCGGCGGCGTCCTGGCCGGCGTCCTGCTCGCCCTGCTGGCCCGCCTGGCGGCGCTGCTCGGCGCCCGCCGCCGCGCCCGCAAGGCCGACAAGGCCCTGCGGGCGGCGGTCGCCGAGGTCGGCGAGCGCCTCGTCCTCGCCCCCGCCGAGGACGAGCGCGCCCGCTTCACCGACTTCACCGCCCGCCTCACCGCCGCCCGCTAGCGGGTCCGGTCGCGGGCGAAGGCGAGGGAGCGGGCGAAGACGTCCTCGACGGCCGCGTCGGGGAGGCCGACCCACAGGTGGTCGGCGCCGGGCAGGACGTCCAGCTCGACGGGGACGCCCGCCGCGTCCAGGGCGCCCGCGAGGCGCGTCGCGTGCCAGGACGGGACGATCGCGTCGTCCGCGCCGTGCAGGACGAGGAACGGCGGCGCGTCCGGGCCGGCGTGACGGGCGGGGCTCGCGGCGGCGAGGTCGGCGCCGGCCAGCAGCGCCTCGAACGAGCCGGGCGCGGCGCCCGTCAGGTCGGTCGGCGCGTACCAGGCGACGCAGCCCCGGACGGGGGCGCGGAGCGCGGCGAGCGCGGCCAGGTGGCCGCCCGCCGACTCGCCCCACAGGACCGTCCGGCCGGCGTCGACGCCGAGCTCGCCCGCGCGGGCGCGCAGCCAGCCGAGGGCGGCGGTCAGGTCGTCGACCTGCGCGGGATGGGGCGCCTCGCCGCTCAGCCGGTAGGAGGGGCAGGCGACGGCGAACCCGGCCGCGACGAGCCGGGCGTGCGGGCTCGGATCCCAGGCGCGCAGGCGCGGGCCGAGGTCGCCGCGCAGGCCCGTCCGCCAGGCGCCGCCGTGCACGAGGACGACCAGCGGGTGCGGGCCGCCGGACGCGGGCAGCCAGAGGTCGAGCTCCAGCGGCCGCGTCCCGTCCAGGACCCGGTACGGGACGCCGCGCAGCACCCGAACGCCCGGCGGGGCGGGCGCGGGCAGCGGCAGCGCGGCCGGGTCGGGCGGGGCGAGCAGCTCCAGCGGGAACGTCATCGGGACTCCTCCAGGCGGGGCAGGACGCGGCGCGCGTTCGCCGTCGTCAGGGACCGCCAGGACGCGCCGGGCACCGGCGTCGCGGCGGCGTCGAGCGCGGCGACGTGCGGCGGGACGGCGGGCGCGGGCGTCCAGCAGTGGTCGCTGCCGTACAGGATCCGGTCGGCGTCCACCAGGTTCAGCAGCGCGGGGAGCTGGCGCGGCAGCGCCGGGCCCGCCACGTCGTAGTAGAGGCGGCGGAGCTGCTCGATCGCGCCCGGCCCGCCGTCGCCGCCCGGCGCGAACAGCTTCACGAAGCCGTCGATGCGGTCGGCGAGGACGGGCAGCGCCCCGCCGCAGTGCGGCACGATCACCGTCAGGCGGGGGTGGCGGGCCAGCGTCCCGTTCGCGACGAGGTCGGTGACGGTGCGGGCGGTGTCGAAGACGAACTCCACCATCGGGCGGGGCCGCCCGAGCGCGCTCTCCTCCCAGCGGACCGGCGAGGTCGGGTGCAGGAACACGACGGCGCCGCGCCGGTCCAGCTCGTCGAACACCGGCTCCAGGCGGGGATCGCCCAGGTAGACGCCGTGGGTGTTGGTCTCCAGCACGACGCCGTCGGCGCTGAGCACGTCGAAGGCGTGCGCGATCTCGGCGAGCGCGCCGTCCACGTCGGGCAGCGGCAGCGAGGCGAACAGCCCGAACCGGCCGGGATGGTCGCGGACGACGGCGGTGCCGTCCTCGTTGACCTCGCGGGCGAGGCGGCGCGCGGCGGCGTCGTCGCCGAAGTGCACGCCGGGGGAGGAGATCGACAGCATCGCGGCGGCGATGCCGCAGGCGTCCATCAGCTCCAGGTGCGCGGCGGCCGACCAGGACGGCCAGCCGGGCATCCCGTCGGGGTTCGCGTGCCCGGCGGCGCGGGCCTGATCGATATAAGACGGGGTCACGAAGTGCGCGTGCACGTCGATGTAGCCGGGGTCAGCGGTCATGCGGGGCGTCCTCACGGGCGGCGGTACGGCGGGAACGGACGGCGGTGGCGGCGCGCTCGCCGAGCACGATGCCGAGCAGGCCGGTCAGCCCGACCAGCGGCGGCGCGGGCGAGCGCACGTGCAGCGCCCAGTAGACCGCGCCCATCAGCAGCCCGGCGGCGAACGACACGGCCGCCGCGCGGGCGGGGCCGCTCACCACAGCGCCCCGAGCGCCGCCTGCCCGAGCAGCATCCCGAGCAGGCCGAACAGGGCGACGGGCGGCGGCGCGGGCGACGGCACCCGCACCGCGGCGTACAGCACGCCGGCGAGCGCGCCGGCGAGGAGCGCGGCGAGGTAGGTCACGGCCGGCCGTCCCCCGTCCGCCAGCGGTGCTCGGGCAGGAACCGCACGTCGAAGCGCTGCGGCACCGACCCGAACTTGTCGGGCGTCGGGACGGCCGGGCGCCGCGGCAGCGTCAGCTCGTCGGTCGGGACGCCGAAGTTCTCGAAGAACCGCTCGAACGTCCCGCCCGGCCCGGCGGCGACGCCGACGATCCGGCTGTGGTGGCGCTCGATGCGGTAGGAGTGCGGGCAGTTCTTCGGCACGAACCCGAAGTCGCCCTCGGTCAGCAGCCGCTCGTACTGCTCGCCCGCGGTGTCCTCCACGAACAGCCGGACGGCGCCGCCGGTGATGTAGAAGACCTCGTAGGTGTCGGGGTGGGAGTGCGAGGGGATGACGTCGCCCTTCGGGCCCTCGCAGGTGAAGAAGTTGAAGGTGTTCTCGGTCTGCTCGCCGCCGCAGTAGACCGTGAACATGTCGCCGAACAGGTGCGCGCGGTCGCCCATGCCCTTCTCGACGAAGTACGGGCGGCCCGGCTCGGGCGGGATGAACGAGCGGGCGCGGTACGGGGTGGCGTACTCGATCGTCATGCGGTTCCTCCGGGGCGGGATGCATGTCAGGTAACCTGACACGGGAGAATAGGCGACGGACCGCACGAGCGCCAGAGCGAGGGGACGGCATGACCGATCGGCCGCGGAACCTCCCCCAGCTCCTGGGGGACCGGCGGACCTGGTTCGACGAGGCGGTGGCGGCGGCCATGCTGGAGGCGGGCGAGCGTCCCGTCACCTTCGCCCAGCAGAACGTCTTCGCCCACCTGGACCCGGACGGCACCACCGTCGCCGAGCTGGCGCGCCGCATGGGCATGGCCCGGCAGAGCGCCCACCAGGCCGTGCACGCCCTGGTCGGCATGGGCCTGCTCGACCTCGTCCCGGACCCGTCCTCGTCCCGCCGCCGCCTCGCCCGCCTCACCCCGGAGGGCCGCCGCGTCCACGAACGCGCGCAGGCGCTCATCGCCCGCCTGGAGGAGGACCTCGCCGCGCGCCTGGGCCCGTCCACTCTGGACGCCCTGCGCGCCGTCCTCGACCGCCCCTGGGGCGAACCGCGCCTCCGCGCCGAACCCTGACCACCGGCCGCACGCGCCTGACGTGCATTGTTTGACCTGAATCTTCACATAACTGTATTCATGTGTCCTGTCAGATCGCTGGATCCGGTCGTACGCGGGGTGCTGGTTGCTGCTGCCACGAGATCGCCACGGACTTTCGCGGAAAACCCCTGCCCCATCCGCCGCCGGGGCGCGCTCGTGACGCCTCCCAACGGTTTCGAGGTCGACCCGAAAGCGCTGAGGGCGCTCCAAGCGGGCCTCGACCGGGCGCGCGCGACAGCCGCCGAACAACGCGCCAACGCTTCGAACGACGGGTACACCGACATCTCCTTGCACACCTGGGGGGCGGTCGGCTCCCTGTTCCAGGGCGCCTATGCGGAACTGAAGAACCACGTCACCGAGCACTTGGGCCTGATGGAGAAGTTCCTGGCGCACGCCGCGCAGGGCCTTGACGATTGCGCGGCGAACTACGGGATCGCGGAGCAGAGCACCGCCGAATCGGTGCAGCGGATCGGGAAGGGGAAGTAGCCGTGGGCGGGCAGAAGTTCGAGGAGAACCCCGGGGACTTCGAGAACGACCCGCGCGAATGGGACCCGGTGGAGGCCGCGGACGGGAACGTCCCCGTGTGGTCTCAGATCCACAAGGGCGTTTCGCATGGCAGGGACGGCGACTTCGGTTCGGTGGCGGGAGACATCGCCGATCTCGGTGCGACCGGCTGGGACTTGTGGATGGACCCGCTGAACGCGCTGATCTCGGCCGGCCTGGGCTTCCTGATCGACTGGTGCGAGCCGCTCAAGTCCGCTGTCTCCTGGGTGACCGGCAACGCCGGAGCGATCGAGCAGTACCGGGACAACTGGGGGATCGTCCAGGAAAAGCTGGAGACCATGTCCCGCGACCTCGACAAGGCCATCACGACCGGCCTGTCGTCGTGGAAGGGGCCCGCCTCCCAGGACGCCGGCAAGCGGCTGAGGGAATTCCAGGAGGGCGTGCGGGGGACCATCGGCGAGATCGGTGAACTGCGGGGACTGCTCGCCCTCAGCGCCGGCCTCATGGACGCGGCCCTCGACGTCGTCAAGAGCATCCTGGCGGAGTTCGTCGAGTGGCTCATCCTGACCTGGCTCGCCGCCCAGGCCGCCGCGGTGCCCACCCTCGGCGCCTCGGAGGTGGCCGCCTCCGGAGCGACCGCGGGCGAGGCGGCCGTCGCCACCTCCCGGGCGATGGCGGTCATCCAGAAGGTCTCCCGGATCTTCAAGCGGCTGATGGAGATGATCGCGAAGATCCGCGCGTCGCTGACCCGCATCGGAGTCAAGGCGTACCGCCCCCTCGCCTACGAGGCCAGGCACGCCGAGCAGGCCGGCCATCTCCTGAACAAGCCCCAGTGGAAGGACCTGCGGGAGACCGCTCAGGAAGCCCAGGGGAAGGGCGTACGAGACTTCCGACCGAAGGGCAAGGACGTCGCCATCGACATCGGCAAGGCCATCGGGATCAAAGGCGGCGGCGGAGCGACCCAAGCGGGTCAGGACGGCTACCAGGGACCCTTCAAGAACCAGGGTCCCGAAGGGAACCGAATCAGCAAGCTGCTGGGCGATTCCGGTGATTGAGAGGCCGCGGGCCCGGTGGGGTTCGCTCCTGGACGCCAGGAGACGGCGTGAGCACGTGACGATCCGGTCGAACTGGCAGATCTTGTGCGGGCTCGTGGTCGCACTGTTCGGCGGCATGTTCTTCTGGCCCCTCGTGAGCCCCTCCTCGGGCGGGCCCGCCGCCTGGGCAGAGGTCCTGGAAAAGCCCCTGCAAACGCTCTTCGTGTCCATGTTCATCGTGTGGGGAACGCTGCGGATGCGTCCAGCGATCCTCATGTCGAGGACGGGCATGGTCGTGCGGGGCATCCTGCTTGACCACATCATTCCGTGGGGCGCGGTCCGCGAGGCGTACGCGAAAAGCTGCATCACGGTCGTGTACACGGGTCCCGACGGCGCGCCGGTGGAGGCGGAGGCGATGGTGTTCGGGTCGGGCAAGGGCAACTACGGGTCCCCCATCAAGCGCGAGCGCGTCGTCTCCGAGATCACCGCCCGCGCGACGCACCACGCGCTGGTGGCGCGGACGATGGCCGTCGAGCCGGGCGACGGGACGGGCCGGAAGCGGTGGGTGCGGACGACGTCCATCGTGAGCGCCGCCTCCTTCGGCGGCTATTTCGTCACCAGCGCCCTCTTTATGATCTTCACCTAGCCGCATCGGCCGCACGGAGGTACCGCATGTCCTCGCCGGACGACGATCCCGCCGGCGTCTCCGCCCCGCTCACCGCGACACCGGTGACGATCCGGTCGAACAGGTCGATCCTGGGCGCCTGCGTCTGGGTCGTCCTGGCGGTGTTCTGGGCCAGGGCCATGCTCGGCTTCGCCGACGACGGCACCGGCGCGTCATCGGCCGAATTCGCGCGAAGCGTCTTCACGGCTCTCTGCTATCCGGCGCCGGCCCTCGCCGCCGCGCTGGTGTGGGTGCGTTCCGCGGTCGTCCTCACGGACGCGGGCGTGCGCTTCCGGGGAAGGCTGCGGGACTGCTTCGTGCCCTGGCACGCGGTCCGGGACGTGCAGGACTTCACGTCCGTCACCCTCTCCTACCAGGACGCGGACGGGGCGGAGGCCGAGGCGCGGACGAGCGTGTTCGCCCACGGGTCCGGCGCCGCGGGGAGGCGGGAGCGGCTCGCCGAGGAGATCCGCCGCGCCCGGCTCGTGCGGGCGGCCGGGCCGTCGTCCCTGCAGCCGCGCCGCCGGTGGGCGCCGGTGCCGGTGGCGGTGATGTCGGTCGGGCTCCTCGCGTCGGTGGCGGGGTACGCGGCGGCCGTCACCGGCTGACCCGGCCGCCTCCGCGCCGAGTGAGCAGGTCAGGGCTTGCGGGCGACGCCCACGTACATGTGGTTGGTGTCGTCCGGGTCGACCGGGCCGTCGGGGCGCCAGTGCACCGACCGGACGATGCCCGGCTCCAGCAGCTCCAGCCCGTCGAAGAACGCCGCCACCTCGGCGCGCGTGCGGGGCTTCATCGGGATGCCCTGCGACCGGTAGGCGGCGGCGACGTCGTCCACCGACGCGGCGGTCTCGGCGGCGGCGGGGACGAGCGACAGCGCGAGCAGGCTGCCGGGGGCGAGGGGCTCCAGCAGCGCGCGGACGAGGCGGTGCGCCTCCTCCTCGTCGGTGAAGAACTGCAGGATGGCGATCATGGTGAGGGCGACCGGCGCGGACAGGTCCAGGGTCGCGCGCAGCTCGGGGGAGTCCAGGATCGTCTCCGGCCGCCGCAGGTCGGCGTCCAGGTAGGACGTCCGGCCCTCGGCCGAGCCGGTGAGCAGCGCCCGCGCGTGCACCAGGACGATCGGGTCGTTGTCGACGTACACGACGCGCGTCTCGGGCGCCGCCGCCTGCGCCGCCTCGTGCAGGTTCGGCGCGGTCGGCAGCCCGGTGCCGATGTCGAGGAACTGCCGGACGCCGTGCTCGGTGACGAGCCGCCGCGCCATCCGCGCCATGAACGCCCGGTTGGCGCGCATCGAGACCGGCAGCGTCGGCTGGTGCCGGACGATCTCGGCGGCGGCGGCGCGGTCGGCGGCGAAGTTGTCCTTGCCGCCGAGCAGGTGGTCGTAGATGCGGGCCGAGTGCGGCACGTCGGTCCGCAGGTCGATCTTCCGTGCGGCCGTGCCCGTCCCCGGAACGTCCTGGCTCATGCGCTCGGTCCCTCCCCGCGCGATCAGTGGCGATGATCAGCCTAGGGCGGGGCGGGGGAGGAATCGGGAGAAAGAGGTTTACGGAAAGTCACCGGCGGGCGTGCGGGACGTCCGCTCCGCCCGGCCGCGCGTCAGCGGCGCGGCTCGGCGCGGATCGGCCGTCCCGGCAGCGCGTCCGGGACGAGCTCGTCGTCGCGGACCACTAACGTCCCGTTGACGAGGACGTGCCGGACGCCGGTCGAGGTGCGCGTCCCGTCGGTGTAGGTGGCGCGGTCGGTGACGGTGTCGGCGTCGAACACCACCAGGTCGGCGTCGCAGCCCGCCGCGACGCGGCCCTTGCGGCGCATGGCGGGAACGGCCTCCTCCAGGATCCGCGCGGGCACGAGCGTCGAGCGGCGGATCGTCTCGGCGAGCGGCAGCAGCCCGCGCTCGCGCGTCAGCAGCCGGATCGCCCGGCTGAAGCAGCCCGCGCCGCGCGGGTGCGCGACGGCGCCCGGCGGCAGCGGCCAGGCCAGCGGGTCGGGCTTCGGGACGGTCCAGGTGAGCGGCATCGCGTCGCTGGCGATCGCGGTGTCGCCGAACGTCAGCGCCGCCTCCAGGTGGGCGCGGTCGGCCGGGTCGTCCTCGCGCAGGAACTCGTTGACGGCGAGCGCGCCGGGGTCGGCGGTGCGCAGCTCGACGAGCCGCGCCTCGTCGGCGACGCGCTCCCCGGTCGGCGTGTAGATGATCGACTGCGGGGTCTCGCCCATCCGCTTCAGGCCGGCGGGGGAGAAGAACGGCGCGCCGATCGCCGTCGAGCCCGACCCGTAGGGGTACGCCTCGGTGGTCACCCGCGACCCTTCGGCGCGGGCCTGGGAGACGAGGTCGAGGGTCCGCCGGATGTGCCGCCGCGAGGTGCTGTTCATGTGGCAGTAGTGCATGTGCGCGCCGGTCTCGGCGGCCGCCCGGACGATCTCGGCGGTCCCGTCGATCGGGACCGCCGGGTTGAACTCGGCGAGCTCGCGGGCGTGTGTGAACGTCGGCACCCCCGCCTCGGCGGCGACCCGCGCCACCGCCAGGTACTCGGCCGGGTCGATCTGCGGCGCGTACCCGACCATGATGCCGATGCCGATCGCGCCCGCCGCGACCTCCGAGCGGAGCTGCTCCAGCAGCCCGGCCAGCTCGCGCTCGGTCACCGGCCGCTGGAACTCCGGGCTCGCGACGTCGGCGAGCGCCCCCGCCACGTCCGTGGCGGTGAGCCCGACGGCGAACATGCGGAGGAGCGCCCAGGACGCCGAGTAGCCGTAGTTCACCGGCCGGCCCTCCTGCGCGGCGAGCTCGTGGAAGAACGCGACGGGCGAGCGGCCGGCCTCCAGCTCCAGCGCGGTCGTCACGCCGTCCATCACCTGGAGCCGCTGCTCGGCGACGGCCTGGCCGTGGCTGTGCAGGTCGATGAAGCCGGGCGCGACGACGAGGCCGCGCACGTCCACCGTCCGGCGGCCCGCCAGCGGCCCCGCGGCGACGGCGGCGACGGTGTCGCCGTCGATCCCCACGTCGCGCACCGCGTCCAGACCCGACTCCGGGTCGATCACCCGCCCGCCGGCCAGCACCACGTCGTACATGTGTCGAAGCTCCGTACATCAGTCTGTGAAGCGGTCCAGAAGACCTCCGCGCCCCTCTCCACCATCGCCGAGCCGCCCCCGAACGATCACCCGCCCCGCCCGGCCGGTCGGACGCCATGATCGGCAAGCGCTAGGTCCGCTCCGCCGCCGCGCCCACCGCACCCGCCCGATGACGGAGAAGGCACGTGACCAGCACCGACCAGACGGGGAACCCCACCGCGAGGCCGCCCGCCGCGCCCGACCGCGCGATGACCGCGCTCCTCGACGCCGCCGCCACCGTCGACGCCCACCGGTCCTGCGAGTTCACCACGCTCGCCGCCGACGGCATCCCGCCGACCTGGCCGACCGCCGTCCAGCGGCGCCCGGACGGCACGCTGCTCCTCACCATCGGCCTCGCTTTCGCGCAGAAGGCCCGCAACGTCCGCCGGGACGGCCGCGTCGCGCTGCTGTTCTCCGAACCGACCGGCAGCGGGGTCAGCCGGTGGGGGTTTCGCGGATGTTCTTGGGGCGGCAGGGGCGGAGGGCGCTGGTGGACGTCGGGGCGTCGCGGCGGAGGAGGTGGTCGGTGCCGTAGCCGCGGCGCTGCTGGAAGGCCCAGAACGCCTTGCGGTCCTGGCCCGTCCACTTCTCGAAGATGAGCGCCTCGCGCTGGTCGGGGCCGCCGGTCGCGTTGATGACGAGGTCGCCGGGTTCGAGGTCGGCGGCGGGGACGGCGCGGCAGTAGGAGGCGACGAGGCCGGCCGAGTTCGGGCCGGGCTTCGGGAGGCCGAGCGCCATGGACGCGTAGCCCGAGCCGTCGGTGCGGTAGCCGCCGAAGACGCCCGCCTGGTCGTAGGGGACGCGGTCCGGGGAGTGCGGGTGCCAGGAGCGGGCGCGGGTCAGGATCTCGTCGCGGGTGAGCGGGGTCGCGCCCTGCACCGCGGCGGGCGCGGCGGTCTGGAGCGGGGCCGCGGGGGCGTCGCGCGAGTGGAGCGAGGTGCCGATCAGGAAGCCGATGCCGCCCGGCACCAGTAAGCAGGCGACGGCCGCGCACGCGAAGGCGAGGCGGCGGCGCCGCGTCATGCCCTGCCAGGGGGAGGCGGGGGCGGGGGGCGCGGGTGGCGGGGGCGCCGGGGCGGCGGGCGGTGCCGGGACGGCGACGGCGGCGGCCGAGGCCGGGGGTGCGGCTTCGGGCGCGGGGGCGGACGGTGCGCGGCGGGCCTCGTCGGCGACGGACCAGAGGGCCAGCAGCCGGCCGCCGTCGGCGCCGCAGAGGGCGGCGAGGGACGTCACCGCGTCCGCCGGGATCCAGGTCTCGCCGCTCAGCCAGCGGCCCCACGACGAGCGGCTCGCGTGGGTCTTGCGCTCCAGCGCGCGCAGGTCGTAGCCGGACTCGTCCTTCAGAACGCGCAGCTCGGTGAGCAGGACCCGCACGGCGTCGGGCAGGTCGCCGCGCAGGGGGGCGGGGGGCCGGCTGTGGCTCATCAGCGTTTATCTCCAGGAGCTGGAAACTCTGCGGTCACGGGCGCACATTATGCCCCGCAGGGCGCCGGGCGGCGCGGCGGACGCGACAATACGTTGCGTTCATAAATGCGCACGGTGCGTAAGTTGAATCGTCGACGGCATGGTGGGGGCCGTCTCGCGATTGTGTCCCATTGGCGGATGTCCCAGCAGGTCAGAGCCGTCCCGGTGTCCCAGTGTCCCGCCTTGCGGCCGGACTGCGGCGAGGGTGCGGCGCGGTTCTCTAAAGTCGGCCCCGTCGATCGACGCAATTCCCTTCACCGCACCTTGCGGTGCAATTCATCCCCCCAACGGAGGGCATTCATGGCTTCCCCTCGCGCCATTCTGGTCGGCGTCGGCACGCTCGCGCTGGCCGGCGGCACGGCCTTCGGCATCGCCGGCGTCTCCAGCCCGGCGGCCAAGCCCGCGCACCAGAACGTCCAGCTCCAGTCGGCGGACAGGACCGCCGCCGCGGCGGCCATCACCAAGGTCACCCGCGCCCAGGTCATCGCCCGGGCCAAGACCTGGCACCCGCACACGAGCCAGCGCGTGCCCTACAGCCAGAACAAGACCCACGGCGGCTACCGCACCGACTGCTCGGGGTACGCCTCCATGGCGCTGGCGCTGCCGAAGCCGGGCCCGAACACCGTCGGCCTCGCGACCTCGAAGTACACCAAGAAGATCTCGTTCTCCGCCCTCAAGCAGGGCGACCTGATCATCGACGCGATCGGCAGCAACACCACCCGGCACGTCGTGATCTTCGAGAAGTGGGCGAACGCGAAGCACACCCGCTACTGGGCCTACGAGCAGCGCGGCCACTACGGCACCGACCACCGCACGCTGACCTACGGCCTCGCCAAGGGCAGCCAGTACAAGGCCTACCACCCGAAGAACATCAAGTGACCTGATCACCGCGAGACGGCGCCCGGCGGTCCTGCCCCGACCGCCGGGCGCGGCCGCGTCCGGAGGCGCCCCCGTGCCCCCGGGCGCGGGCACGCGGGCGGCGGCGGCCGGATCCCCCTCCCGGCCGCCGCCGCTCCGTGCCGCCGGGGCTCAGGCGGGACCGAGGCCCCGGGCGAGCAGCTCGTCGAAGGCGGCGTCCTCGCGCTCGCGGGCGCGCAGGACGGCCTCGCGCCGGCCCGCGGCGATCAGCCGCTTGGTCGCGACGAGGGACGCCAGGGGCTTGCCGGCGATCTCGCGGGCCAGCTCCAGCGTCGCGGCCAGCACCTCGTCCGCCGGGTGCGCGCTCAGCGCGAGGCCCGACGCGACGAGCTCGGCCGCCGGGATCCACCGCCCGGCGAGCAGGACGAGCGCCGCCCGCTGGGCGCCCATCAGCAGCGGCAGCAGGTAGCTGCTGGCCGCCTCCGGCGCGACGCCCATGGTGGTGAACGGCGCCTGGAACCGCGCGCCGTCGGCGACCAGGACGAGGTCGCAGTGGGCGAGCAGCGTCAGGCCGAGGCCGACGCCCGAGCCGTTGACGGCGGCGAGCAGCGGCTTGGGGAAGGCGATGAGGGCGTCCATCAGGACGCCGAACCCCTTGCCGGCCTCGCCGACCTCCTCGCCCGCGGCGTGCGCCCGCGCGATGGCGGCCATCTCCTCCAGGTCGGTGCCCGCCGAGAACGTCCGCCCCTCGCCGGTCAGCACGACGGCCGAGACGGAGCCGTCCCCGGCGGCGGCGTCGAGCGCCGCGGCCAGGTCCCGGTACAGCGCGTCGTCGAACGCGTTGGCGCGCTCCGGCCGCCGGAACGTCAGCAGGCGGACGGCCCCCTCGTCGGTGATGCCGAGCGGCATGGGCGAGCACCCTCTTCCTCGTCGATGGGCAAGCAATCGCTTGGTCGCCTATTCTGCCCCGGCGCCGGCCCGTTCCTCCAGCCCCCCGCCCGGCAGGGTGACGGTGAGGACGCTGCTCGGGACGTCCAGCTCGACGCGGTGCCGCCGCCCGCGCGGGACGATGGCCGCCGTCCCGGCGGGCAGCCGGATCTCCTCCGCCGGCCCGCCCGGCCGCTCCGGCCCGAGGACGAGGCGGATCTTGCCGATGAGGCAGGACACCACCTCCTCGGCCTCCGCGTGGACCGCCCACCGTCCCGCGTGGACGTCGGCGTCGCTCTTGGCGTGGACGGCGGTGAGCCGCCACCCGCCCCCGGCGGCCCCCCGCCCGGCGTGGATCGCGCCGCCCTGCCGCAGGTGGATGGACGAGGCGAACAGGTCGATCGGCGTGACGGTCATGCCGGCGCGTCCTTCCGCGCGACCCGGGCGGGAGCGGCCGCCGCCGGGGACGGCGGGACCACCCGGCGCAGGACGGCGAGGGCGACGAGCGCGGCGGCCGCGAGGAGCACCGCACCGAGGGTGAACCCGAGCGCGTACCCGTCGTTCAGCGTCTGCGGCGTGACGATCGGGCCGGTGCGGTCGTGCGCGGCGGTGCCGAGCGCGGCGAGCCCGATCGAGGCGCCGATCTGCCGCGAGCTGTTCAGCAGCGCCGACGCGGTGCCGGTCTCGCCGGGCGCGACGCCGGCGGTGGCGACCGACACCGCCGGCCCGAGGCAGAGCCCGAACCCGACGCTCGTGACCAGCGAGGGCCAGAGGACGTCGGCGGCGAACGAGCCGTCCGCGCTGATCAGCCCGAACCAGGCGAACCCGGCCGCGGTGAGCAGCCCGCCCGCCACGAGGAGCGTCCGCGGCGCGAGCCGGTAGCCGAGCCGGACGGCGAGCACCGAGCCGGCCACGACGCCGAGCGTGAACGGCACGAACATGGCGCCGGTCAGCGCCGCCCCGTGCCCGAGGACCTGCTGCAGGTAGAGGGACATGAAGTAGAACGACGACGCCATCGCCGCGCCGAACAGCAGGTAGAAGGCGTTCACGCCCGCGACCGAGCGGTTGGCGAGCAGGCCGAGCCGGAGCAGCGGCTCGCGGCGGGTGGTCCGCTCGACGAGGACGAACGCCGCGAGCAGCGCGGCGGCGGCCGCCAGCGTCCCGAGCGTGGCCGCCGACCCCCACGGGTGCCGGTCGGTGCGGACGACGCCGAACACCAGCAGGGCGACGCCCGCCGTGGCGAGCGCGGCGCCGAGGACGTCCGGGCGGCCCGCGCGGGCGGCCGGGCGCCCGGCGGGGGCGCCGCGCCAGGCCAGGGCGAGCGCGGCGGCGGCCATCGGCGCGTTCACGAACATCACCCACCGCCAGCCGGCGTACTGGGTGAGGACGCCGCCGATGAGGACGCCGAGGGCGCCGCCCGCGGCGTTCGTCGCGCTCCAGATCCCGAAGGCCCGGACGCGGGCGCGGCCCTCGGGGAACGCCGCCGTCAGCAGGGCCAGCGCGGCGGGCGCGAGCGCGGCGGCGCCGGCGCCCTGCGCGGCGCGGGCGGCGACGAGCTGGCCGGGCGCCTGCGCGAGGCCGCCCGCGAGGGACGCGGCCCCGAACAGGCCGAGCCCGAGGAGCAGGACGCGCCGCCGCCCGTACCGGTCGGCGGCCTTGCCGCCGAGCAGCAGCAGCCCGCCGAAGGCGAGCGCGTAGGCGTGGACGACCCAGGTGAGGCCGAGCGGGGCGAAGCCGAGACCGGCGCCGATGCGCGGCAGCCCGACGTTCACGACCGACAGGTCCAGCGACACCATGAACTGCACGAGGGCGACCGTGGCCAGGGTGAGCCCCGGCCGGACGTCCGCCGCCTTGCTCTCGCCGCCACCCGGCGGCCTTCCGTTCGTTTGCATACCGGAGATCGTGCGCGCCGGACGGCCGCGGGTCGTCGCGCCGGGGAAGGCTCCTTGAAGCGGTACCGGTGGATCGGATCCGGCCCGTCTACAACGCAGGGAGTAGGCGGAATCTCCGCCTTGACGCCGAAGATCCGCGGAGCGGAAGACCCTAATCTCCAGGAATGGGGTTGTTGGAGCGGTCGCGGCCGTTCGCCGGTGACGGCGCGCTCGCCGCGGTGATGGCCGTCCTGCTGGCGGTCTTCGTGGCGCTCGCGCCGGGCGCGGGGCCGCTGGACTTCGCGGGCGTCCTGACCGGCGCGCTCGCCCTCGCCGTCCTGCGGCGGGCGCCGCTGGTGGCGCTGGCCGTCAGCACGGCCTGCATGCTCGCGGTCGCCGCACACGTCCGGCTCGGGCCGCCGGTCGCCTTCCCGGTGCTGGTGTCGGTGTTCGTCGCCGTCCACGCCGGGTACCGGGTGGCGCCCGCGGTGGCGGGCGCGGTCTTCCTCGGCGCCGGCCTGCTGGTGGACCTGCCCGGGACGGGGGCGTTCGGCGGGCGGCTGCAGAGCGTCTCGCTGCTGGTCGGCTGGTTCGTCGCGGCCGCCGTGGCGGCGACGGTGGCCCGGCACCGGCGCGCCTACCTGGAGGAGGCCGAGCGGCGCGCCGCCGAGGCCGAGCGCACTCGCGAGGAGGCCGCGCTCCGCCGCGCGGGCGAGGAGCGGCTGCGCATCGCCCGCGAGCTGCACGACTCCCTCACCCACAGCATCTCGGTCATCAAGGTGCAGGCCGGGGTCGCCGTCCACCTGGCGCGGCGGCGCGGCGAGGAGGTCCCGCCCGCGCTGCTGGCCATCCAGGAGGCCGGCGGTGACGCGATGCGCGAGCTCCGCGCCACCCTGGAGGTGCTGCGCGACGCCGGCGACCCGGACGGCGCGGCCCCCGCCAGCGGCCTCGACCGGCTGGACGACCTGGTCCGGCGGGCCGGCTCGGCCGGGCTGCCGACCACCCTGGAGGTCCGCGGGACGCGGCGGGAGCTGCCCGCCGAGGTGGACCGGGCCGCGTACCGGATCGTGCAGGAGGCGCTCACCAACGCCTCCCGGCACGCGGGCGGCGCCGCCGCGGCCGTCCGCGTCGCCTACGCCGACGCGGAGCTGGTCGTGCAGGTCGACGACGACGGCAAGGCCGACCCGGCGGCGCCGCCGGTGCCCGGCACGGGCCTGCTCGGCATGCGCGAGCGCGTCGCCGCGCTCGGCGGCCGGCTGCGCGCCGAGCCCCGCGCCGGGGGCGGCTTCACCGTCCGCGCCGAGCTGCCCCTCGGCGGGACGCGGTGATCCGGGTGGTGCTGGTCGACGACCAGGCGCTCATCCGGGGCGGCTTCCGCGCCCTGCTGGAGATCGAGGACGACATCGAGGTGGTGGCGGAGGCCGCGAACGGCGAGCAGGGCGTCGCGCTCGTCCGCGAGCACCGGCCGGACGTCGTGCTCGTCGACGTGCAGATGCCGGTCATGGACGGCATCGAGGCGACCCGGCTGATCGCCGCCGACGAGCGGCTGGCCGGCGTGCACGTGGTCGTCCTCACCAACTACGGCCTCGACGAGTACGTCTTCCAGGCGCTGCGGGCGGGCGCCTGCGGCTTCCTGGTGAAGGACACCGAGCCCGCCGACCTGCTGCAGGGCGTGCGGGCCGCGGCGCGCGGCGACGCGCTGCTCTCCCCGGCGATCACCCGCCGGCTGATCGCCGAGTACGTCGCGCGCCGCCCCGCGCCCGCGCCCGCCGGGCTGGACGCGCTGACCAACCGCGAGCGCGAGGTCACCGCGCTGGTGGCGCGCGGCCTGTCCAACGACGAGATCGCCGCCCACATGGTGATCAGCCCGCACACCGCGAAGACGCACGTCAGCCGCGCGATGACCAAGCTGGCCGCTCGCGACCGCGCCCAGCTCGTGGTCCTCGCCTACGAGTCCGGCCTCGTCGCCCCGCGCGGCGCGTGACGCCTCAGTGCAGGAGCACGATCCTGCCAGGGGCGTGCCGGGACCCGCTCAGCTCGTGGGCGGCGGCGACGTCGGCGAGCGGGAACGCCGCCGCGACCGGTATCCGCAGGCGGCCCTGGTCGGCCAGCGCCACGGCGGCCGCGAGGCCGTGCAGGGCGAGGGGTTCGGCGCCCGGGTCGTCGGCGCCGACGGGCGCCCCGCGCGACAGGTGCACGCCGTGGGACGCCGCCGCGAAGTCGGCGATCGTGACGACGCGCTCGGGGGAGCCCGCGACGGCGATCAGGTCGGGCAGGGCGCCGCCGGCGCAGTCGAGCACCGCGTCCACCCCGCCCGGCGCCAGCGCCCGGACCCGCTCGACCAGGCCCGCCCCGTACGTCGTCGGCTCGGCGCCGAGGGAGCGGAGGACGTCGTGGTTGCGCTCGCTCGCCGTCCCGATGACGGTGGCGCCACGCGCGGCGGCGAACTGCACGGCGACCGTGCCCGTCGCGCCGGCCGCGCCCTGCACCAGGACGGTCTGACCGGCGCGCACGCCGAGCCGGTCGAGGACGCGGGTGGCGGTCTCGGCGCCGCCCGCCGCCCCGCCCGCCTCCGCCCAGCTCCACGCGGCGGGCTTCGGCGCCCACGCAACCAGGACGGCATGGTCGGCGTTGGCGCCCCGCGCGGCCATGTCGACCACGCCGAACACCGCGTCGCCGAGCGCGACGCCGGTGACGCCGGCGCCGACCTCGTCCACCGCACCGGCGGCGTCGAACCCGGTCCGGTAGGGGAACGCCACCGGCACGAGGTCGCGCCACGCCCCCGACCGCAGGCGGGTCTCCCCGGTGGACACCCCGGACGCCCGCACGGCGACGCGGATCTCCCCGGGTCCCGCGTGCGGCTCCTCGGCATCGGCGACCCCCACCACCGCGGGCGGCCCGTACTCGCTGAACTGAACGGCTCTCATGTCCCGGACCGTAACGGGACGCCCCGCCCGGTCGCCTAAAGTGAGAGGCGTGACGGCGCAAGTGAGACGGCGGCCGCGCTCGGACGCCCGGGACAACCGCGAGCGCATCCTCGCCGTCGCCCGCGCCGCGTTCGCCGCCGAGGGCCCGGACGTGCCGGTCCGCGAGATCGCGCGGCGCGCCGAGGTCGGCCCGGCGACGGTCTACCGGCACTTCCCGACCAAGGAGGCGCTCCTCACCGAGGCGCTCGCCGGGCGGACCGACTTCTGCTCGACGATCGTCGAGGAGGGCCTCGCCGACCCCGACGCCTGGCAGGGGTTCCGCCGCGCCATCGAAAGGCTCCTGGAGGTGCGCGCCCTCGACCGGGACGCGGCCCGCGCGGCCGTGGCGCGGCTCCCGCCGGAGGCCGCGCCCGCCGCCGACCGCGAGCGCTCCCTCCGCCTGATGCTGGAACTCCTCCGCCGCGCCAAGGACGCCGGCGGCCTGCGCGCCGACCTCGTCCTGGAGGACGTCGTCCTCGCGCTGATGGCCAACGGCGGCATCCGGGCCGAGACGCCCGAGATCAGGGCGGCGGCCTCGCGGCGCTTCGCCGCCCTGATCCTCCAGTCCTTCCGCGCCGACCCCGCCCCGGCGCCGCTCCCGCCGCCCGTCCGCCTGCCCCTCGGCCCCGCCTGACGAGCGGTTCGTTCAAGACCGGGCGGGGCGCGGCGGACGACACTGCCGCCATGACCGAGCAGACCTTCACCCCCGCCCTCGGCCGCTTCGGCCTCCCCCGCCTCTACGACTCCGTGGTCGCCCTGTCGCGGGAGCGGCTGTGGCGGAGCACGCTCGCCATGCACGCGGCGGTGCGGCCCGGCGACGTCGTCGTCGACGTCGGCTGCGGCACCGGGACGCTCGCCCTGCTGCTGCATGGGATCGAGCCGGACGCCCGCGTGGTCGGCGTCGACCCCGACCCGCAGATGCTCGCCCTGGCCCGCCGCAAGCCGGGCGCCGGCGGCGTGGAGTGGCGCGCCGGACTCGGCGACGCGCTGGCGGACGTCGTCGGCGCCGGGACCGCCGACACCGTCGTGTCCAGCCTCGTCCTGCACCAGTGCCCCGTCCCGATGAAGCGGGCGATCCTGGACGCGATGCACGCGACGCTGCGGCCCGGCGGCAAGCTCGTCATCGCCGACTTCGGGCGGCAGCGCACCCCGGCGATGCGGCTGGCGTTCCGCGTGGTGCAGCTCGCGGACGGCCGCGAGAACACGCGGTTCAACGCCGAGGGGAGGCTGCCGGGCCTCATCGCGGACGCGGGGTTCCGCGGGGTGCGGGAGACCGCGGCGGTGTCAACGGTCAACGGCTCCATCTCCGTCTACACCGCGCGCCGCGGCTGACGCGCGCAGCATCCGGGCGACCTCGGCGGGCGTGATCCCCATCATCCGCCGCATCTCCCGGGTGAAGTGGGCCTGGTCGGCGAAGCCGCCCGCGAGAGCGGCGTCGCCGAGCGGCCGCCCCGCGCGCATCGCGTCGGCAGCGGCGGCGAGGCGCCGCCAGACGCGCCAGCGCGCCAGCGGCATGCCGAGTTCCGCCCGAGCCAGCGCGCGCAGCCGTTGGGGGGACAGGCCGACGTCGGCGGCGAGCGCGGCCAGCGGCACCGGCCCGTCCGCCAGCGCCCGCATGGCGGCCAGCAGCCGCCCGTCGAGCTCGCCCGACGGGCGGGCGCCGGCGGCCCGGACGTCCTCCTCGCGGAGGCCGCCGAGGCCGGGGGCCGGGGTGACGCCGTCCCCGCAGAGCGGGCGCAGCCGGTCGGCGAACGCGCAGTGCGGCTCGACGAAGAACACGCGCAGCGCGCGCGCAGGGAGGAGCCGGTGCGCGGCCATCGGCGGCACGATCAGCGCCGCGCCGCGATGGCGCGTCCCGGCCGCGTCGTCCGCGCCGGCCTCGCCGCGGACGCCGACGGCCACCTGGAAGGCGGCGTGCCGGTGGACGGACCCGGCGGTCACCGCGCCCTCGTAGCACGCGTACCCGTCGCCGATGGTGAAATGCGGCCCCGTCCCGTCCACGCCCGCCATGCTCGCACGGCGCCCCGCCGCGCGGCGCTGCCCCACGGGCCTCCCGCATCCCTCAGCCGGGGCCGCGCCGGGCGCGGGCGACGATCCGGTCGGCGGTCCGCTCGGCGGCGGACAGCCGGCGCTCCAGGCGGGTGCGGTGGCGCGGCGCCGCCCGCCGCGCCGGGGCCGGGCGCGGTTCGGGACGGCCGCGCGCCGCCGCCCTCGCCGACGCCGCGAGCGCCGCGGCGGCCGCCGCCAGCTCCGCGCAGAGCCGCCGCTCGTCGGCGTCGCCGCCGGCGGTGAGCGCGGCGGCGTACAGCGCCTCGACCTCGGCGAGCCGGACACCGAGCCGCAGCTCGGGACGCCGGTCGACGGCGTCGTCCATCGCGGTCCCGCGCCGCCGCCTCCACTCGCCCATCACCGGTGAGACGCCGCGGAGCGGCCCGCGGTTGCCGGTCTAGGCGTGCGCGTCCGGTTTCCGGCCGGCGGGCGCGCACGCGTCGTCGCCGGCGCCGACCTCGTCCGGCTGCTGCGGGATCGTCTTCACTCCGGTCTTCGCCTTGGCCTTTCCGGCCTTGGCCTGGACGCGGCGGCCGGCCGGCGGGCCGGCGGACGGGCTCGCGGACGCGCCCGGCAGCGTCCGGTCGGCGCGGACGGCGTCGAAGAAGCGCCCGGCGGCGGGCTCGCTCAGCGCGACCCGGTTGTGGTCGGGCGCGTAGGCGCCGGTCGGCACGGTCACGAACCGCAGGCCGCCCGCGGTGAGGTCGCGCATCCCCTGCGCGATCCTCACCATGCCGGTCACGGTCAGCCCGTCGTCGGTGGTCAGCGACTTCGTCCCCGCCTCGGCGAGCGGCAGCAGCCTCGTCGGGTCGGTGAGCGTCCCGGCGCTCAGCACCTTGCGGGCGAGCGAGGCCATGAACTGCTGCTGCCGCCGGATCCGCTGCAGGTCCGACCCGTCGCCGAGCCCGTGCCGGTTGCGGACGTAGGCGAGGGCGGTCTCGCCCTCGATGACGTGGCGCCCCTTGCCGAGGCGCAGCTTGGAGTCCCGGTCGTCCACCGCCCGCGGCAGGCAGACCTCGACGCCGCCGACGGCGGTCGTGACGTTCTTGAAGCTGGTGAAGTCGACCTGCATGAAATGGTCGATCTTGACGTGGGCGAAGCCCTCGACCGTCTTCACCGTGCAGGACGCGCCGCCGAGGGTGAAGGAGGAGTTCAGCATGCCCGCCGCCACGGCCCCGGTCCGCGTCCCGTCCGCGCGCGTGCAGGAGGGGATCGGGACCATCAGGTCGCGGGGCAGGCTCGCCCCGATCGCGCGGTCGCCGCCCGGCGACAGGTGCAGCAGGATCATCGTGTCGGAGCGCGGCGGCTCCTTGGTCATCCCCGGCCCGTAGGCGGCGTTCGCGCCGGACCGGTCGTCGGTGCCGAGCAGCAGGATGTTGAGCGCGGCGTTCAGCTTCGGCGGCCGGCCCGACCCGATGAGGCGGTCGGTGTCCTCGTGGCGGATGTTGTGGTCGAGGCGCCAGTAGAAGCCGCCCGCGGCGAGCGCGCCGGCGGCGAGCACCGCCGCGGACGCCGCCGCCGTCCAGATCAGGACGCGGCGGCGCCGGCTCCGGCGCGGCGCGGGCCGCTCGTCCTCGCCCGGGGCGGGCTCGGCGTGGCGCTGGCGCGATGTGGTCCCCATGCAACCGGTCCTTCTCGGCCCGCCCTCGCGGGTTCGGGCCGAACGCAGTGCATCCGACGGCGGTCGGCTGCGGTGGTGGTCACGGCGTCGACCGCCTGATCGGGGGATCCGGATGGGTCATGCGCGATGCCGCTCGTCGGAGGGGGATTGTGCCAACGATCGCGCAATCGATCAAGGAACCGGGCCGATGAGGTCGGGAACGACCCGGTCCAGCAGGTGCACGAGGACCTCCTCCAGCAGCAGGCGGACCTGCGGCCGGGACAGCCGCCCGTGCTTCAGCCACTCCCGCGTGGTCGCCTCGGCCATCCCCGAGTAGCCGCGGAAGGCGGCGCGGACCTCCGGGCGCGCGCGGGCGGCCGGGGCGAGGCCGACGACCTCGGCCATCCGGTCGACGGCGACCTCCCGCGCCGCCGCCAGGATCCGCTCCAGCTCGGGGTCGCCGCCGGAGGAGGACATCTCCAGCGCCGCCACCCACGTCTCGCGGTTGCGGCCCAGCAGCTCCAGCCAGCCCTCGACGCTCTGCCCGATCCGCTCGCGGACGCCGGCGCCGCCGGCGAAGGACGGCACCGGGACCGGCGGCACCGTCAGCATCTGCCGCACGGCCGCGAGGTACAGCTCGCGCTTGGTGCCGAAGTAGTGGTTCAGCAGCCCGCGGCTGACCCCCGCGGCGGCGGCGATCTCGGCGGTGGACACCGACGCGTAGGGGCGCTCGCTGAACAGGGCGCGGGCGCGCGCCAGGATCTGGTCGCGCCGCTCGTCGGGCTCCATGCGCTCCCAGCGGGGCGCGGCCGCCCCCGCCCGGTCGTCCATCGCCCCCGTCCCCCCGTCCCTACGCGATCACGGGCTGGGGGACGGCGCGGGCGAGGGCGTGCTCTGCTGCTTGCCCTGCGGGTCGGTCATGCTCTCGTTCGCGGCGCCGACCGAGGTGACGTCGGTGACGCGCCAGGCGCCGCCGTGCCGCGTCAGGGTCATGTCCAGGTAGGAGCCGAGGACGCGGCGGGTGCCGGCGGTGCTGTGCACCTCCGAGTCCATGACGACGACGGCCCTGGCCGTCCCGTCGTCGATGTCGCCGAGGTAGACGGTGCGGACGGTCGCGGTCGCGTCGGCCTTCAACCGGGTGATGACGCCCTCCAGGCCGCCGGTGAACGCCTCGTCGTAGGTCTTGGCGAAGTCGTCGGAGGTGAGGGCGAGGACGCGGTTGCGGGCGGCCTGCAGCCTGGTGTGGTCGTAGCTGAGCAGCGCCTGCCCGAACTCGGCCGCGCTCGCCTTGACCGCGCGCCGCTCGGCGTCGCGCCGCGCCGCCTGGTCGGCCCGGTGCCACTGCAGGCCCGCCGTGACGGCCGACGCGAGGAGGACCGCCGCGACCGTGACGCGCACCAGCGCGGGCGTGCTCGGCACCCTCGCCCACCGCCGCCCGGCGCGCTCCGGCTCCTTCTCCTCCTCGATCTCGTCCTTCTCCTCGACGGCCTCTTCCTCGACGGCCTCGGGGGCGGTCGCGGTCTCTGTCTCGGCCATGGGTCCTCCGGTGTTCAGCGGGACGAGCGGCGGCGGAGCGCGCGCAGGACGTTGGCGACGGCGGCGAGGGCGACGGCCCCCGCCAGGACGGGCGGCAGGAGCGGCAGCCAGCGCGAGGGCGGCGGCGCCTCCTCCCGGCCGGCGACTGGCCGCGCCGTCATGCCGGGCGACGCCGCGGCTTTCGCCGGTGCCTTCGCCGCAGTTCCGGCCTTCGCCGCGGGCTGGGCCTTGCCCGCCGCCGAGCAGAGCGTCAGCGCGGGCGCGGCGGGCTTCGGCACCGGCGTGGTGTACTCCTTCGGCGCCCGCGAGCCCGCGATGGTGATGACGGGCGTGACGCGCAGGTAGTCGCCGCTCGGGTCGGTCGCGGTGATGTCGGCGACGAGTGCCCGCAGCGTCGGGATGAGCTGCAGGACGTGGCGGATCCGCGCCTGGTTGGCGGGCGTGAGCAGCGGCGCGGTGGGCGTCGCCGCCGCCGCGAGCAGGCAGTCCAGGCCGGGCCGCGCCGTCTCCAGGAGCCGGTCCAGGTCGCGGAGCGTGCCGGGCCCCTGGTCGAGGACGCTGTTCAGGTCGCGGTCGGACCGGCGCAGCGCGGCGGTGAGCGCGGCGAGGTCGTCGACGCCGGAGGCGATCTGCCCGCGGTGGTCGGTGAGGGTCGCGGTGAGGCGGGTGAGCTGGCCGGCGAGGGCGTCCAGCGTCCCGGCGTCGGCGGCGAGGGTGCCGGTCAGCCGGTCGGCGTCGCCGATCATGTCGTGCAGGTCGCCGCCGCGCCCCTGCACGCCGGTCGCGAGCTCGTGGACGAGGGTGCGGGCGTCGCGCGGGTCGACGGCGTCGAGGGTGCGGCTCAGCCCGTCGAAGAGCTGCTTGTAGTCGGTGGTCCCGGCGGTGCGGGCGAGCGGGATGCGGTCGCCGGCGCGGAGCGGCGGCGCGGGCGTCCCCGCCTTCCGCGCGGGGGAGGACAGCTCGATGTAGGGCTCGCCGATCGCGGACTTGCGCAGCACGCGCGCGCCGACGTCGGACGGGACGCGCACCCCGCGGTCCAGGTCGAGGCGGACGGCGACGTGGTCCCCGGCCAGCCGGACCGAGCCGACCTGGCCGACGCGCACGCCGAGGTGGGTGACCTCCAGGTCGCTGTGCAGGCCCGGCGAGGACGCGAAGTCGGCCGTCACCGGGAACGGCTTCTCCAGCGCGTCGATGTGGATGATGCTGCGGACCGCCCACACCGACAGCAGGACGCCGAGCAGGACGAAGAACGCGAGGTTGGTGACGATCCGCAGGTTCCTCATGGGCGCGGCTCCAGCAGTCCGTCCAGCGTCTTTCGCTGCGTGGACGCGGGCTTCGCCGCGCCCGCCCCCGCCCCCGCGTCCGGCAGGAAGCCCTTGATCCACAGGAACAGCAGGGCCTGCCCCCGGTAGGACACCGACGGCCCGCGCAGGAACCCGAGGACGGTGGCGGCGAGCGTCTTCAGGTCGTCGCGGCCGCGCAGGGCGGCGGCGAGCAGCGCGTCCGCGCGCTTCAGCAGCACGGCGAGGCGGGCGGCGTGCCGCTGCTGGACCTTGGCGTTCACCGACCGTGCCAGCTTCAGCAGCGCCTCGATCGACGCGCGCAGGTGCGTGCGGTCGGCCTGGAGGCGCTGCGTGGCGAGCGCGACGCTGCCGGGCAGCCGGTCGATCCGGTCGCTCCCCTTGCGCAGGTCGCGGCCGAGGCGGCCGAGGGAGTCCAGGGCGTGGCCGAGGTCGGTGCTGGCGGCGGCGTAGTCGTCGCCGACGGCGGCGGCGCGGGCGATGAGGGTGTTGAGCTTCTTGCCGTTGCCGGCCAGCGCGGTGGCGGACTCGCCGGAGATGGTGGCGAGGTCCTGGCCGCCGAGGGCGGCGAGCAGCGGCCCGACGCGGTCGCTGATCTGCTCCAGGTCGGGCTGCGTGGAGGTGCGGGCGAGGACGGCGCCGTTCGCGAGGAAGGGCCCGGTGGACAGGCCGCGCCCGGCCGGCAGGTCGAGGCGGACGTAGTTCTCGCCGAGCAGCGACGACCGCGCGATCGTCGCGGTGGTGCCGGTGGGGACGCGCCGCCCGCCGCCGAGCGACATGGTCACCTTCGCGCGGTAGCCGGCCAGGCCGATCCGGGTGACGGTGCCGATGCGGATGTCGGCGACCTGCACGCTGTGCCCGACGACGAGGCTCTGCACGTCGTCGAAGACCGCGACGAGGGTCGTGCCGCCCTGCGGGGCGCCGATCGTCTGCAGCGTGCAGCCGCTCGCGGCGACGAGGACGGCCGCGGTCGCGCCCGCGAGCACGGCCCGTCCCCTTGGAGTTGGCGTCATCGGGGGGCCTTTCCTCGGTCCGTGCCCGGGGGCGGCGTGCAGTCCTCCAGGGCGGGCGCGTCCTTCAGGCAGGGGACGGTGCCCCAGCCCATGGCGGTGAACAGCGGCTGGAGCCAGGTGCGGAGCGTCCCGGCGACGACGACGCGGATCGTCGCGACGTGGTTGCGGCGGTCCCAGGCGTCGACGGCGACGTCGGCGAACCGCCCGAGCGCGGCGATGGCCTGGTTCAGCGCGGCGGCGTTGCCCTTCAGCCCGAGGACGATGTTGGACAGGTCGGCGACGGTGCCCGGCAGCGTCTCGCGGTAGGCGGTGATGAGGACGCCGCTCTTGCGGATGGCGGCGGCGAGCCCGGCGACGAAGTCCCGCAGCTGCGTGCGCTCCTCGGCCAGGGTGCGGCTGGTGGTGGCGAAGGAGTCCAGCAGCCCCGACAGGTCGCGGTCGCGGGCGTTCAGGTCGGCGGCGAGCGAGTGCAGCCCGCGCGCCAGCGAGGCGATCTTCTGGTCCTGCGCGGCGAGGTTCCGGGTCAGCGCGGAGGTGTCCTGGAGCGCGTGGTTGATGTCGGCGCCGCGGCCGTCGACGGCGCCGGCGGCGCGGTGCACGGCGGGCCCGAGGGCGCCCGCGTCCAGGGATCGGTTGAGCTTGGCGAACGCGTCCAGCGCCTCGTCGATCTCCACCGGCAGCTCGGTGCGCTCCTGCGGGATGACCGAGCCGGGCGCGGCCTTGGGCATCCCCGGCTTCCACACCGGCGTGAGCGCCACGTACCGCTCGCCGAGCGCGTCGGAGGAGGCGATGACGGCGTGCACGCCGGCGGGCACGGGCACGTCGCGGTCGATCTCCAGCTCGACGCGGACGCGGGTCTGCTCGTCCTTGACAGCGGTGATGGTGCCGGAGTCGGCGCCCATCACCTTCACCCGCGAGTCGGCGTACAGCGACGGCGCCTTGGCGAAGTAGGCGGTCAGCCTGTAGGTGCCGCGCGCGCCGGTGACGGAGCAGCCGCCGAGCCCGGCGACCAGCGCCAGGGTGGACGCGCAGCAGAGGAGCCGCTTCATTTCCCGCCTCCCTGCGGGGCGAGCTTCGCCAGGTCGGCGAGGTCGCGCGGGGACAGCGGGCCGAGGCCGGTGGCGAGGACCTCCAGCCACGGCCCGTTCCCGCCGGTGCCGGCGAGGCCCGACAGCGTCGGCCCGGCCCAGGCGAGCAGGGCGTTGAAGTTCCCGGTGGCCGGCCGCAGCGTCCCGAGGGTGCCGCGCAGGTCCGCGATGACCGACAGCAGCTTGGCCTGCTGCCGGTCGATGAGCGCGGTGAGCGCGGTGACGGTCTTGTCGCCGCTGTGCAGGAACCCGGCGAGCTCGGTGCGGCGCCGCTGGAGCTCGTCCAGCATGATCTGGACGTTGGCGAGGAGCTGCGAGAGCTGCCGGTCCTTGGTGTGGGCGAGGGTGAGGACGCGGTCGCCGTTGTCCAGGAGCTGCTTGATCTGCGGTTCGGACGCGTTGACGGTGTCGGCGAGCTCGGCGAGGTTGCCGAGCGCGTGGCCGAGCCGGCCGCGGTCGCCGGCGCCGATGCCGTCCAGCTCCGCGATGATCTTGTTGATGGCGCGGGTGTCGAGCCGGGCGACGGTGCGGGTGGACGCGCCGAGCACGTCGTTGATCGTCGTCGGGGACGCGGTGCGGTCCAGCGGGATGCGGCGGCGCCGCTCGGGCAGGTCGGCGAGGTGCGGGGTGCCGACGGGCCCGGCCATCCGCAGGTAGCGGCCGCCCAGCACGTTCGCGACCTTGATCTCGGCGCGGGTCTGCGGGCCGAGCGCGACGCCGGCGTCGACCTTCCAGGTGACCGTCACCTGCCCGCGGGCGTGGTCGGGGCGGACCGCGGTGACCTCGCCGATCCGCACGCCCGCCATCCGGACCTCGTCGCCGGAGCGCAGCCCGCCGGTGTCGGCGAAGGTGCCGCTGACGGTGTAGCGGTCCTGGAGCAGGCCGCGGGTGCCGACCAGGTACACGCCGAGGACGAGCGAGGCGAGGACGGCCGCCGACACCAGCCCGACGGTGATCTTGTTGCGGTCGCGGAACGACTTCAGCGCCATCAGTTCCCTCCGACCATGAGCTTGCGCAGGTCCTGCGCGGAGTCGACGCGGCCGGCGTCCTCGCGCGGGCCGGGCAGGCGGGTGGGGTAGGGGCAGGGCGGCGCGGCGAGGGTGATGCAGGGGATCGCGGCCTCGACGTACCCGCCGTTGTCGACGGCGGCGAAGATGTGCTGGAGCTTCGGCCCCGCCGAGTTCAGCACTTGCAGCAGCGTGCCCCGGTTGCGCTGCACGCCGGAGGTGAACGCCGACAGCCGGTTCACCACGCTCGCGAGCTCGGCGCTGTTGCCGGCCAGGACGGCGTCGGTGGTGCGGGCGAGCGCGGCGAGCTGCACGATCGTCGCGTCGATCAGCTTGCGGTTGTCGGCGAACGCCCTGCTCAGGCTGACCAGGTCGTCGACGGCCGCGCCGATCTGCTTGTCGCGGCGGGCGATGATGCCGGTGACGGTGGCGTAGTCGGCCAGCATCTGGCGGAGCGTCGCGCGCCGCGCCGCGATCGTGGACGAGAGCCGGTCGACGTCGCCGATCAGCCGGTCGATGTTCCCGGCGTTCCCGTCGAGGGCCTGCGCCAGCGACACGAGCACCTGGTTGACCTGCGCGGGGTCCAGCGCCTTGGTGAGCGGGGCGAGCTGGTCGAGCAGCGCGCCGGCGTCCACGACCGAGCGGGTGCGGGCGATGTGCGCGCCGTGCGGCAGCTTCGCGGCGCTGGTGCCGGGGATCAGGTAGACGACGCGGCGCCCCATCGCGTCCCGCCAGCGGATCGCGGCCTCGCTGTCGGCGGGCAGCGTCACGCCGTCGTCGACGGTCATGGCGACGCGGGCGCGGCCGTCCACCACCCGCACGCCGTCGACGCGCCCGGCGGGCGCCCCGGCGATCTTCACCTGGTCGCCGGGGGCGAGGCCGCTGACGTCGTCGAAGGTGGCGGTGAGGCGCCAGCCGCCGCCGACGTCCACCCGGGCGATCTGCATGCCGATGACGGCCGTCAGCGTCCCGGTCACGGCGACGAAGAGCGCCAGCCGGACCAGCAGCCCGGCGCGGGTGCGGGCGCGGGACGCCATCACCGCCCCCCTTCCGTGCCGGTGCCGGTGCCGCACAGGCCGACGATGAGCGCGCACGGGCTGGTCGGCAGGTAGCCCTGCGAGCGCAGGTAGTGCTTGCCGTCCGGGCCGGGCAGCGAGGCCAGCCGCCCGTAGAGCGGCAGCAGCTCGCTGCCGGTGCGGACGGCGTCGCCGAGCAGCCCGAGCTGGGCGTAGAGGATGCGGGCGGTGCGCTCGGCGGACCGGAAGCCCTCGCCGAGCTGCGCGCCGCGCGCGTCGAAGCCGTGCGCGACGAGCAGCGACACATCGGTCAGGCCGTCGGCGAACCCGGCGAGGCGGCCGCGCCCGGCGGCGGTGGTGGCGATGAGGTCGTTCAGGTCGCCGGAGATCGCGGTGACCTCGTCGCCCTTGCCGGCGAGCGCGCCCGACAGCAGCGCCCCGTCGGCGAGGAAGCGGCGGGCGTTCGCGCGGTTGTCGTAGGCGACGTCCAGCAGGACGCGGCTGTGGTCGATGGTGGCGCGCAGCCGGACGCCCTGCCCGTCCAGGCCCTGCGCGATCGTGTGCACGACGGTGTAGACCTCCTCGGCGTCGACCGCGCCGAGCCGGGAGCCCGCGGCGGCGATCAGGTCCGACAGGTCGCGCGGGTCGGAGGTGCGGGCGATCCGCGCGCCGGCGGCGAGGTAGGGGCCGGTGCGCGCGTGCGCGCCGGGGGCGAGGTCGACGAACTTCGGGCCGAACGCCGAGGCGGGCTCGATCGAGGCGGTGGCGGTGTCGGGCACGCGGGTGCCCCGGTCGAGGCGCAGGCGGAGCCGGGCGCGCCCGCCGTCCGTCAGCGTCACCCCGGCGACCGACCCGACGGTCACGCCGCGGACCTTCACCGGCGTGCCGGTGCCGAGGCCCTGCCCGGCCCGCCCGAACTCGGCGGTCAGCACCGTCCCGCCGTCTGCGCCGGGCCGCGCCACCAGGACGTACAGCGCGGCCGCGGCGACCGCGAGCGTCACCGCGGTGATCGCCAGGCGGCGCGGCAGCGGGATCTCCTCGTTGATCATCCGGTCAGCCTCACGGTCGCGCCGCTGCCCCAGAACACGTAGGACAGCAGCAGGTTCAGGGTGACGATCACGATGATCGACAGCCGGATCGCGCGGCCCGCCGCGCGGCCGACGCCGGCCGGGCCCCCGGTCGCGTAGTAGCCGTAGAAGCAGTGGATGGTGATGACGGCGAACGCGAACACCGCGACCTTGATCGCGCTGTAGACCAGGTCGATCGTCGGCAGGTAGAGCCGGAAGTAGTAGTCGTAGACGCCCGGCGCGAGGTCGAAGAACCCGGTGCTGATCCACCGGGTGGCGAAGAAGCTGGCGAACAGCGCGATCAGGTAGAGCGGCACGAGCGCGATGAGCGCCGCGACGACCCGGGTGCAGATCAGGTACGCGAACGAGGCGATGCCCATGACCTCCAGGGCGTCGATCTCCTCGGAGATCCGCATCGCGCCGAGCTCGGCGGTGAACGCCGAGCCGCACTGCGCGGCGAGCGCCGTCGCCGCGATCACCGGGGTGATCTCGCGGACGTTGGCGAACGACCCGACCAGGCCCATGAACGACTGCGCGCCGATCGACTGGAGCCCGGTGTAGCCCTGCAGCCCGACCTCGGTCCCGACGAAGAACGCCATCGTGAAGATGACGAACACCATGCCGCCGCCGACGACGGTCGCGCCGACGCCGATGACGACGTCGCTGACGTGCCGGGCGACCGTCTTGGCGTACTTGCGCCGCCAGACGAGGTCGCGCAGGGAGTAGAGCAGGATGCGGTAGACGAACACCGGCCACTGCGCGAGGTCGCCGGTCCGCTGGAGCGAGCCGGCCGCGGCGCCGCGCAGCTTCGGGGCGATCCGCCGGGGGAGGAGGAGGTCGGCCATCAGATCCTCGGCGGGAACGCGACGAAGTAGACCGTCGTAATGACGTAGTTCAGCGCGAACACCAGCATGAACGCCACCACGATCGCCCGGTTCACCGCGCGGCCGACGCCGACCGGGCTCGCCGCGCAGTTCATCCCCATGTAGCAGGCGACGACCGAGGCGATGACGCCGAACAGCCACGCCTTCAGCAGCGTCACCACGAGGTCGGAGGTGTGCAGCAACGACACCGCGCCGTCGAAGTAGGCGCCCGGCGTGACGTCCTGCAGCAGCACGTTGAACACGAAGCCGCCGGCCGCGCCCGCCACGATCACCAGCGAGGCCAGCAGCGTGGAGACCAGGCTGCCCGCCCAGAGGCGCGGCGTGACGAGGCGGTGCACGGGGTTGACCGACATGGTCTCCATCGCCGCGAGCTCGTCGCGGATGCGCCGCGCCCCCATGTCGGCGGTCATCGCCGCGCCGCCCGCCCCCGCGATGATCAGCGCGGCGGCGATGGGCGCGACCTCGCGGACGAGGCCGACGACGACGGCGCCGCCGGTCGCCGACTGCGCGCCGAGCTGCGCGGCGAGCTGGCCGACCTGCAGCGCCACGGTCGCGCCGAGCGGCAGCGACACGAGGATCACCGGGACGCTCGTCACGCGGGCCAGGAACCAGGCCTGCTCGACGAACTCCCACCACCAGGTCCGCACGTCCCAGGTGCGGCGGGCGGCCTCCAGCGCGATGACGAAGAGCTCGCCGACCTCGCCGAGGAGTCCCTGCACGCGGCGCGGCACGTGGGCCAGGGCCATGGCGTCCACCTCCCTCGCCTCGATCGTCGCCTCGGTCGTCGCCTCGCTCCCGTCGCGCGGCGCGCGGCCGGTGCCGTCCGGGGACCGGGGCGGCACCGGCCGCACGCGCGCCGGGCCGCGGCGCCGAACCGGGGGCCCGGGTCGAGCAGACGCCACACTAGGGCGTTGTTGGCAGAACGCCAATAGGGTGGGGCGAATTGCCGGGAAGTTGTTGGCGAACGGCCAACAGCGTTCTATGGTCACGTCACCGGCGCGCCCCACCGGCCCGCCGCCGGCGACCCGAGGAGGCGGCCGTGCTCGTCTGGCCCGCGGTGTTCGTGGCCTTCGCCTCGTCGGGGGTCTACTGGGTGGGCGTCGCCCTGTTCAAGGTCGCGGCCGACCGCATGCCGCCGCTGCGCGGCGACCGCCCCGCCGAGCTGCTCGCGCGGATGCTGGCCGAGCCGCGCTGGCTCGTCGGCGCCGGCGTGGTCCTCCTCGGCCTCGTCCTGCAGGGCCTCGCGCTGCACACCCTCGCGATCCCGCAGGCCCAGCCGGTGTTCCTGGCGTCCTTGACGGTCTGGCTCGGCATCGCGGTCGGCTGGTTCGCCGAGCGGCTCGCCGCCCGCGAATGGACCGCCGCCGCGCTGGTCGCGGCCGGCACCGCCATGCTCGCCGCGACGGCCCCCGGCGGGCACCCGCCCCCGGCGGTCCCGCCGCCGCCCGCGCTGCTCGCGCTGGTCGTGCCGCTCTGCCTGGTGCTGCCGGTGGCGGTCTTCCTCGCGTGCGAGCGGCCCGGCGGCGGCCTGCACGCCCGGCCGCCCGCCGGGACGGCGCTCGGCGTCACGGCCGGGCTCCTCATCGGCACCGCCGAGATCGCCCTGGCCGGCATGACGCGGCTCCACCAGGGGCCCGCCGCGCTCGCCGGCACCGTCTACCCCTACCTGTTCGTGGTCGCGGCCGGCCTCGGCGTCGCCCAGCTCCAGACCGCCCTGCAGCGCCACCGGATGGTCACCATCGGCTTCGCCGCGACGGTGGTCGCCAAGGTGCACCTGCTGGTCACCGGCGGCGTCCTGTTCGGGCCCGCCTGGCCGCACGGGCGCGCCCTGCCCCTGCTGCTCGGCGGCGTCGCGGCGGCGCTGCTGGCCGTCGCCGTCCTGCCCCGCCACCCGGCGGATCCCGGGCGGTGCCGGCCTCGGGGGCGGCCGGACGTCAGCCCGTCCCGGGGGCCTGCTGAATCCGGGCGAGCTCCTGGTCCAGCAGATCCTGGGCGAAGGTGAGGTCCCCGCCCCAAGCCGCCGCGCGGGCGCCCTTCCGTCCCGGTCCCGCCGGTGGGTAAGATCCGCCGTCTGCGCTCGCCGCCGCCCGCGCGGCGCCCTCCCGAGGAGCACGCGATGATCCACCCCTCGTCGCCTCGCCCCCGCCGATCCCTCGCCCTGGCGCTCGCCGCCGCGGCGGCGGCCGCCACCGTCACCGTCCCCGCCCCGCAGGCCGCCGCGTCCGCCGCGCGGTGCCCCTGGACGAGCGGCGGGACGCCCGAGTCCCGCGCCCGCCGGCTCGTGGCCGCGATGACCCTCGACGACGAGATCCGCATGGTCACCGGCATCGGCCTCTACAACCCCGCGAGCCCCAACCGCGGCGCGTCCGGCGTCATCCCCGGCAACCCGGCCCTCTGCGTCCCCGACCTGGTGCTGAACGACAGCTCCGGCGGCATCGGGTTCCAGCAGAAGGGCACCACCGCGTTCCCGCAGGGCATCGCCCAAGGCGCCACCTGGGATCCCGCCCTGATCCGGGCCTACGGCGGCGTGCTGGCCGACGAGGCGATGCGCAAGGGCGTCAACGTCGTCCTCGGCCCCGGCATGAACATGGCGCGCAACCCGCGGTCGGGCCGCAACCTGGAGTACGCCGGCGAGGACCCCTACCTCACCGGGCGGATGGCCGCCGGGCTCGTCCGCGGCATCCAGAGCCGGCCGGTCATCGCCACCGCCAAGCACTTCCTGCTCAACGAGCAGGAGTACGACCGCAACACCAGCTCCTCCGAGGTGGACGAGCGCACCCTCCGCGAGATCTACCTGCCGCCCTTCCAGGACGCCCTGGACGCCGGCGCCGGCTCGGTGATGTGCTCCTACAACCGCGTCGCCTCGGTCCACGCCTGCGAGAACAAGCCGCTCCTGCACGACCTGCTCAAGGACGAGCTGGGCTTCGACGGGTTCGTCATGAGCGACTGGGGCGCCACCCACTCCACCGCGCCGTCCGCCAACGCCGGGCTCGACATGGAGATGGCGGGCGACGGCTACTTCGGCGTCTCCCAGCTCCAGCCCGCCGCGTGGGGCGCCAAGCTCAAGGCCGCCGTCACCGCCGGGACGGTCCCGCGGTCGCGCCTGGACGACATGGTCCGCCGCATCGCGACGCCCATGTTCCGCCTCGGGCTGTTCGAGCACCCGCCCGTCCCCGGCTCCGTCGCGGACGCCCGGACCGCCACCACGCCCGCGAGCCTCGCCATGGCCGGGCGGATCGCCCGCGAGGGCTCGGTCCTGCTGAAGAACTCCGGCGGCCTGCTGCCGCTGGCCCCGTCCGCCAGGAGGATCGCGGTCATCGGGCTGCCCGCGTCCAGGACGGGCGCGCGGCTCGCCTCGCAGGGCTTCGGCAGCAACCACGTGCCGACCTTCGGCCTCCAGCCCGGCGTCACCGCCCCGCTCGACGCCCTGCGCGACCGGGCCGCCCGCGGCGGCGCGAAGGTCGTCTACGACGGCGGCGCCCTCCCGGCGCTCGCCGCCGCGCGGGCCAGGGACGCCGACGTCGCGATCGTCTTCGTCCACAACGCCGAGACCGAGGGCAACGACCGCGCCGACCTGAAACCGCACCAGGCCGTGTGCAACCCCTTCCTGGCGGCCGTCCCCGTCCCCAACTTCTCGCAGTGCCTCCGCATCCCCGGCGACCAGGACGCCCTGGTCAGCGCGGTCGCCAAGGCCAACCCCAACACCGTCGTGGTGCTGCAGAACGGCGGGCCGCTGGAGATGCCCTGGCTCGGCTCCGTCCGCTCGGTCGTGGAGAACTGGTACCCCGGCCAGGTCGACGGCGACGCCATCGCCGCCCTGCTGTTCGGCGACGCCGACTTCTCCGGCAAGCTGCCCGTCACCTTCCCCAGGAAGCTCGCCGACGGCCCGCTGCGCACCAAGGCGCAGTACCCCGGCGTGACCGACGCCGCCGGCGTCCCCCACTCCACCTACAGCGAGAAGCTGCTCATCGGCTACCGCTGGTACCAGGCCAGGAACATCCAGCCGCTCTTCCCGTTCGGCTACGGCCTGTCCTACACCCGCTTCGCCCACTCCGACCTGCGCGTGACCCCCGCCGCGGGCGGCGGCGCCACCGTCACCGCCAAGGTCACCAACACCGGCCGCCGCACCGGCGCCGACGTCACCCAGGTCTACCTGCGATTCCCCGCCTCGACCGGCGAACCGCCCTTGCAGCTCAAGGGCTTCGACAGGACCACCCTCGAGCCCGGCCAGACCGCGACCGTCACCGTCCGCCTCGACGCCCGCGCCTTCGCCGTCTGGAAGAACGGCGCCTGGACCACCGCGCCCGGCTGCTACCGCGTCCACGTCGGCGACTCCTCCGCGAACCTCCCCCTCACCGCCCCCCTCGCCCGAGCCGGAGGCACCTGCACCCGCTGACGCCCCCACCTGGGTTTTCTGCCGCAACGTATCCATTCGATTACCATGAGTGATTGCGGGTATCGGTGCGTAGCGACGCGTTCTCGCCATCCGCACGTCTGCGGCAGCAGACCCCCTGAATGGGAGCAGCATGAGCAAACGTCTCCTCGCCACCGCCGGCACCGGCGTCCTCGCCGGCCTCGCCCTGATCTCCGCCGGGCTGTCGATGGCCTCGGCGGCCGAGAACCCCCAGAACCAGGCCCCGGCGCCGGCGGCGCGTCCGGCGGCGGCCCCGTCCCCGGACGCCTCCGCGCCCCAGGTCACCGTGACCTGCATCCAGCTTCCGGGGGGCCAGCGGGTCGCCGCCGCGCCCGCGCCCAGCCAGCCGCCCGCCAAGCCCGCCCCCGGCTACGTGCCGGTGTGCGTGCAGGGCTCCTCTTCCCAGCCGCCCTCCGCCGCACCGAAGTAGCGGCGCCCGGCGACCCTGAAACCAGGCGCGGACGCAGCGCGGCGCGCCGGACCCGCCGGGTCCGGCGCGCCTTCACGTGCGCATCGGATCGACCCGGGCCGCGTCAGCCGGCCTGGTGGCCCGGCTCCAGGTCGGGCAGCGTGCGGAAGGACAGCGGCGCACTCTCGTCGTCGGCCGTCACCTCGATCGGCTCCAGCAGGAACCCGGCATGGTCCCCGAGCTCGACCCGCTCCAGGATCCGTCCCACCAGGCACCGCCGCGCGTCCGTCAGCAGCGGCACCCCGCCGGGGCCCGGCCGCCACGAGCACCGCGCGAACTTGTCGACGTCGTCCCCGGTCCGCTCCCCGAACAGGGCCGCCAGTTCGAGCTGCCCCTCGTCCCGCCCCAGCACGTGCACCGCCAGCACCGACGCCCCCTCCGCCACCCGGAACGTGCGGTTGCGCCGGGACAGGCACACCAGGAACCGGAACGGCTCGATGCTGCTCTGCGTCGCGAACCCGACCAGGCACCCGGCCCGCGCCCCCGTCCCGTCGTCGACGGCGGTCACCACGAACATCGGGTAGTCGAACCCGGCCACGAACCGATCACTGTCCATCCCGGCAGGCTAGAACCCCGCCGAACCATGACGAAAGGGTCGATCCGGTTCACGCGGCTGCTCGCCCCGGGCGTCCGCTCCCTCGCCGGCCGCCGATCAACCCGTTCCGTTCGAGGTCAGCCGCCGGACCAGCAGGACCAGGGCGTCGCGGTCGCCGGCCGGGCGCGGATCCGGGACCGCGGACAGGAGCAGGCGGGCGACCTGGGGCAGCATGAACCAAGCGTTGACGAGGGCGATGACGGCGTACGTCAGGCGGGCGGCGTCGGCGTCGCGGGTCAGGGCGCCGGCGTCCTGGGCGGCGGCGACCGCGCGGACCTTCTCGGCGTAGTGCGCGGCCCGCTCGGCCTCCGCCGCGACGGCGCCGCCGTCCCCCTGCGCGCCGTGCTGCAGGCCCTCCCATGCCAGCAGCCGGGAGAAGTGCGGGTGGGCGAGGTGGTAGTCGTGGACGCGGCCGGCGTAGTCGCCGAGGTCCCCGGCCTGCTCGGCCGACAGCGGGACCGCGGCGGCGAGCCCGGCCAGCTCGGCGGCCAGCACCGCCCCGAACAGCCGGTCCTTGCCGCCGAAGTACTGGTAGATCCGCTCCTTGTTCACCCCCGCTCGCGCCGCGACGCGGGCGACGCGGGCGCCCTCGGGCCCGTGCTCGGCGAACTCCTCGACGGCGGCGTCGAGGAGGAGCTGCTTGGTGCGTGCGGTGTCCCAGGCCATGCCCCCACGGTAGCGCAATTCCAACCGGATGGTTGGACATGTGGGCGCGGCCGTGCCAGACTCCAACCATTCGGTTGGAGATGGGACCTCCGGCCGCGTCCCGGAAGGATCCCCATGACCGTGCCGACCGCCCCGACCGCGACCCCGTCCGTCCACCGCCGCGCCCTGCTCACCTGGCTGGCCGTCTACCCGACGATCACCGTGGCCTTCCTGCTCCTCGGACCCGCCACCGCCCACCTGCCGCTGGTGCTGCGCACCCTGGTCATGACCGCGATCGTCGTCCCCGCCGCCGTCTACGTCCTCGTCCCGGCCCTCCTCAGGGCCGACCGCAGGACCACCGCCGTCCTCCGCGCCTTCGCCGCCGGCCGGCGGACGAGCGACCGCGCCGGCGGGCCGAACCGCTGACACGTCGCCGCCGACGACCTGCCGCTTACCGAATCCGCGGCGACCGTCCCGCCGGCCGCCCGCGCAACGCTCCCAGGCTGCCGACGATCCCCGCGCTGTCGTCGACGTCCCAGGTGCCGCCGTCGAGGGAGATGGGCCGATCGATCTCGGCGGCGTCCTGCTGGTCGTCCGGCAGCGCGACGACGTCGAGGCCGAGAACGGCGAGCCGGGCCGGATGATCCTCAACTTCCACGTCGACGACTTCGACGCCGTCGAGGCGCGGTTGCGCACGGCCGGGGTGGACTGGCTCGTTCCCCCCGAAGATCGTTCTTCTGGCCGCTTCGGAACGTTCGCCGACCCCGATGGCACCTACCTGCAGATCATCCAGTTCGCCTAGAACGCGGAGATCCGGCACAACGGCCTCTCACCGGCACCGAGCCGGGTGAGAGGCCGTCGTGTCGCAGGTGCCAGTGCCTTCCAGCGAACGCGCGAGGCGTCCCTCACCGGCGGCCGCCGGGTGAGGTTCAGGCCTCTCCTGCCGTGATCCGGTGGCCCTGGTAAGGCGCACTCACGGGAGGGGCGGTGGGGCTATCCGGCCCTGTGCCGTTGGTAGTGACGGGCGACGCGTACGCGGTTGCCGCAGCGGGCGGCCGAGCACCAGCGGCGGCGAGGGTGGGCGGGCAGGAAGAGCAGTACGCAGTCGTGCGCCTCGCACTCCCGGATCTTGGTGACCGCTGGATCGGCCAGGAGCCCGGCGGCGTCCTCCGCGAGCCAGGCGGCCAGGCGCCGGCCCGGCGACCCGTCGCGTCTGCGCGTGGCGGTCACCGCGGATCCGTCCCACGCCAGCTCGCTGATCGCGGGTGCGGCGCTCTGCGCCTGGTTGATGCCCGCCAGGTCGGCGGCTGCGGGCTGCTCGCCCCGGCGTGCGCGGGCGAGGGCGCGGGCGGTGTGTTCGCGCACGGCCTGGACGGCGGCCAGATCCGCGGCCGTGACCTGCTCGGGCGCTGCGTCCGGGAGGCGACCGGCCTGGAGGGCCCACCAGGCGCACAGGTCGCCGGGGGTGGCGAGCAGGTCGCCGTTGGCTGGGCGGGTGTTGACCAGGTCCAAGGCCAGCGGTTCTCCGGTCAGGGGCACGAGCGCACTCATGCGACTAACTCTACATCCAGCCTCCAATACGTTAGCCTGAGGGTGCTAACGTATCCATCGACAACGAAGGAATTAGACGTGCCTGCTTCAGTCGCTCGCACCGTCCACCGCCACGTGGAGGTCGACGGGGTCGATGTCTTCTACCGCGAGTCCCTGCCCGACCGGGCCGGCGCTCCCGTGCTGCTGCTCCTGCACGGTTTCCCGTCCGGGTCGCACCAGTTCCGCCGCCTCATCGACGTGCTGGGCTCCCGCTACCGGCTGATCGCGCCGGACTACCCGGGCTTCGGCCGCACCGAGGTCCCGGGCGGCTTCACGTACTCGTTCGACCGGCTCGCCGGCATCACCGAGGGGTTCGTCCGGCGGCTCGGCCTCGACCGGTTCGTGATGTACGTGTTCGACTTCGGGGCACCGGTCGGCTTCCGTCTCGCCGAACGCCGCCCCGAGTCGATCGCGGGCCTCGTCGTGCAGAACGGCAACGTCTACGAGGACGGGCTGTCGGACGCGGCCCGCGACGCGCTCCTCGCCGACTACCGGCACCCTGGCGCCGAGGCGGCGCTCGGCGACCTGCTCACCCTGTCCGGCACCCGCCACCAGTACGAGGCCGGCGTCACCGACCCCGAGCTCATCGCCCCGGACGGCTGGATCCTCGACCAGCACTTCCTGGACCGGCCAGGGCGCAAGGCGGCCCAGCTGGCGCTCTTCTCCGACTACCGCACGAACATCGAGAGCTACGACCGCTGGCAGGCGTGGCTGCGCCGGCACACGCCGCCCGCCCTGATCGTCTGGGGAGCCGGCGATCCCTTCTTCACCGCGCCCGGAGCCCACGCCTATCTCCGGGATCTGCCCCGCGCCGAACTCCACCTTCTCGACACCGGGCACTTCGCCCTGGAAACCCACCTACCGGAGATCGCCCCGCTGATCGCCGACTTCCTCGACCGCACCTGGAAGTGACGGGGCCTGAGCGGCAACCGACCGGTCAACGGCGTTAGCCGATTCAGGAACCGCGTCGGGTACGAGGTCCGCCACCTCGGCGTACAGCAGTGCTCCGCCGCCGGCGGCCATCGCCGGGACACCTGGAATTGTGCCTCTAGGCGAAGCGGTCTTGCCATGGAGGTGCTCCACGGCGAATCACTGAACGACCTGGACATAGGGTGCGGACGGTCTTCTCTGCCTCTCCTCCGGCGTGGAGAGCAGGGCGCGCGCGTCGATCGCGGCCTGGAACCCGCCCGCGGCCAGATTCTCGGTCCGCCGGGTCCTGGCAGCACCCCCAGAGAGAGTTTTCCTCTGTTCCAGCGGCGCACACCGCCGATGACCAACCTCTCACCGGCGTTCTCGCACGTCAGAGGGGAGATGGGCCCCCGGCCGGGTTCGAACCGGCGACCTGCCGCTTACAAGGCGGCTGCTCTGGCCAACTGAGCTACAGGGGCGCGACGACGGGGCCGTCGCGCACACAATACCGCCGCCGGGTCGCGGGGCGTATCTCCTTGATGGGCCGGTCGGATCGATCTAGAGGAGGGGCGTGGCCTGTGCGGCGCGGCGGGAAGCGGCACCGTCCGGAGAACGTTCGCGGGGCGGGACGCGGTGGCCGTGCCGGCGGCATCCCATCAGGGTGGTCAGGTATGTGCCGCTTTTGCGGTGTTCTGCGTTGCGCTCTCCCGGTGGCGGCATTGGATGTCGGCACTTTCGGATTTTCGGGTCAGCAGGGCCGTTTTTTCGTGGCGCGGCGGCCTTTGCTCTGCACGCTCGGGCTTTTGTGGCGATCGACCGGTTGCAGAGGGTGAAAGTCCCAGGTTGCGGGCTGGGATGCGCAAGGGGTGATGTCGGTAAAGCGTGTGCGGAGGGTGATGGGCGAGTTCTAGTCTTCTGCTCCCGGGCCCTGTCCCAGCGGCGGTCCGGGGCTGCGGTCGGTCCCGATCGTCCGTTTTAGCTGCGCGTTGATCTCGGCGCCGACCAACGGAGCATTCCGGATGGAATCGCAATGATTCAGGATGGACCGGGGTTGCTCCCGGGCAATGTTGACCTTGCTGTGGCGACTTTTTCTTGCATTCTCGCGAACTGGCCACTACCCGCCATCATTCTTTGATCTCATAGTGATGCAATCACTACACAGGGTCATGATGAGTCAGGGGAGGGCCGGATGGTCTGGGACTCAGGGCCGCCCGAGCGCCGGGGGAGCGGCCGCGTCCGGCAGAAGCAGGCGAGGCGCTACGCGGCGCTGGCGCAGGACGAGCGGTTCCGGCTGCTGCGCTCCAGGTTCCGGTGGCTGGCGGTGTCGATCGTCTCCACGTTCCTGGGCTGGTACCTGCTGTACGTCCTGCTGTCGGCGTTCGCGCGCGGCCTGATGGGGCAGCGGGTGCTCGGCAACATCAACGTGGGGCTGATCCTCGGCGTCCTGCAGTTCGTGTCGACGTTCCTGCTGGCGTGGGCCTACACGTCCTACGCCCGCAAGATCCTCGACCCGCTGGCGCGGGAGCTGCGGGAGGAGGCCGAGCAGGCCGCGGGCGTCCCGTTCGCGCGCCGGGCGGTGCACGACGCGGCCGAGGGCGCCGTCGAGGGGGCGCGGGCGCGGCCCGGTTCCGGCGCGCCGGCCGGGCACGAGTCCGGTGCCGTGGCCGAGCAGCGCGCCCGCGAGGGCTGGTCCGGCGCCGTGCGCCCGGACCCGGGATGGCTGCGGTGAGCGCGGCCGTGGCGCCGGCCGGCGCCCTGGCCGGATCCGCCGCCGAGTCCATGGGGGGACGCGTGCTCACGTTCGCGATGTTCGTGGTGTTCATCGGGATCACCCTCGCCATCACCATCTGGGCGCGGGTCAACACCAAGAGCGCCGACGACTTCTACGCGGGCGGCCGCGTCTTCTCCGGCCCGCAGAACGGCATCGCGCTCGCCGGCGACTACATGTCGGCCGCCTCGTTCCTCGGCATCGCGGGCATCATCGCGCTGTCGGGCTACGACGGCTTCCTGTACTCGATCGGCTTCCTCGTCGCGTGGCTGCTCACGCTGCTGCTCGTCGAGCTGATGCGCAACGCCGGCCGGTTCACCATGGCGGACGTGCTGTCCTACCGGATGCGCCAGCCCCCGGTCCGGTCCGCGGCCGCGGTGTCCACCGTCACGGTCTCGGTGTTCTACCTGCTCGCCCAGATGGTGGGCGCGGGCGCGCTGGTCGGCCTGCTGCTCGGCATCCACCCCGGCGAGACCTTCCTCGGCATGTCGGCCGGCACCGCCAAGACGGTGACGATCATCGCGGTCGGCGCCCTCATGATCGTGTACGTCATGTTCGGCGGCATGAAGGGCACCACCTGGGTCCAGATCGTCAAGGCGGTGCTGCTCCTCGGCGGCGCCGCCGTGCTGACGGTGCTCGTCCTCGCCAAGTTCGGCTTCAACCTGAGCGCGCTCCTCGGCTCCGCAGCCGACGCGAGCGGCAAGGACCAGGCGTTCCTGGAGCCGGGCCTGAAGTACGGCAAGGAGATCGCCGGCGACCCCGGGCAGACCCTGGTCAACAAGCTGGACTTCATCAGCCTGGCGCTCGCCCTCGTCCTCGGCACCGCGGGCCTGCCGCACATCGTCACCCGGTTCTTCACCGTGCCGGACGCCCGCGCGGCCCGCACGTCGGTGAACTGGGCGATCGGCCTGGTCGGCGTCTTCTACCTGATGACGCTCGCGCTCGGCTTCGGCGCGACGGCGCTGGTCGGGCGCGCCGCGATCGTCGCGCAGGACCCGGCCGGCAACACCGCCGCGCCGCAGCTCGCGCAGGCCGTGGGCGAGTTCGTCGGGGGCCGCGTCGGCGGGGAGATCCTGCTGGCGTTCATCGCCGCCGTCGCGTTCGCCACCATCCTGGCGGTGGTGTCCGGGCTGGTGCTGGCGTCCTCGACGTCGCTCGCGCACGACTTCTTCGGGCACGTCCTGATGCTCGGCCGGCCGCGCGAGTCGCAGGAGGTCGCGGTGGCGCGCTTCTCGGCGCTGTTCATCGGCACCCTCGCGGTGATCCTCGCAGTGATCGCCAAGAACATGAACGTGGCGTTCCTGGTGGCGCTGGCGTTCGCGATGGCGGCCGCGGCGAACCTCCCGGCGATCGTGCTGTCGCTGTTCTGGAAGCGCTTCAACACCGCGGGCGTCGTCGCCGGCATCTACGGCGGCCTGCTCAGCTCGCTCGTCCTGGTGTTCTTCTCCCCGGTGGTGTCGGGCAAGGTCGACCCGGTGACCGGCGCGAGCCTGTCGCTGTTCCCGGCCGGCGTCGACTTCCACTGGTTCCCGATGGAGAACCCGGGCCTGGTGTCGATCCCGTTCGGCTTCCTGTGCGCCGTGCTCGGCACGCTGTTCGGCCGCGAGAAGGCCGACGACGAGCGCTACGACGACCTGTCGGTCCGCTCCCTGACGGGCGCCGGCTCGGTCTGACCGGCGACCGGGCCGCCCCGCCGCAAGGCCCCTTCCCACCGCACGGGAAGGGGCCTTCGCGCGTCGCGGTAAGGCCCCTGCGTCCCCCACGTGAAGACACCTCCGCACCAGCGGCGGGCAAGCCCTGCACACCCCGCGGGAAGGAGCCTTGCGCCACCGGCGGGCAAGCCCTACGCACACCGCCGCGCGAGCCCTGCGCACGCTCCGGGGGAGGCCTTCGCGCCATCGCCGGAAGCTCTGCGCGTATCGCCGGGGAGCCTCGCGCGCGTTCTGGGGGCGGGGTTTCGCGCCACCGCCAGGAATGCTCTGCGCACACCGCTGGGCGAGCCTTGCGCGCGTCTCAGGGCGGCCTTCACCCCGCCGGTGGAAAAGCGTGTGCCGCGGGGCGAGCCCTGCGCGCGCTTCGAGGCGGGCTTTCGCGATGCCGCCCCGGCGGGCATTGCGTGCGCTCAGGGGGAGGGGCTTTGGGGGCCTGCGGGGTGGGGTCTTTGGGTCCCTTGGTGAGGGGCTTGGGCTCACCGTCGGGACGGTCTTCGTGCTGGTGGCAGTGGTCGCTTACGTGGCCCGGCTAACATCCGAACCGGCCGGAAGTTACCTGCCGGTACGGCATTCTTGTCGCCATGAAGTCCAAACCCCTGCTCGCGCTGGCCGGTGCGGTCGGCGGCACGATCCTGGCCACCGCGGGCGTCGCGGCCTTCCTCGCCGCGAACGGCGACGACGGCGCGACCCCGGTCGCGAGCGCCCGCTCCCAGCAGGACACCAAGCAGATCGCCGCCGCCCTGCGCGCCGCGGGCGCGGACTCCTGCGACGCCGACGCCACCCGCGTCGAGTGCCGCTACGAGGGCCGCTACGTGGCGGCCACCGTCGTCACCGCCGACATGGGCCTCACGATGGAGACCGCCGTGCAGAGCTGGCGCACCGGCGTCGGCCAGAGCGCCCTCGGCGATGACGCGGCCTTCGCACTGCTGCAAGGCCCGAACTGGCTCGTCACGGGACCGGACGGGCTGGTGGACGGCGTCCGCCCGAAGCTCGGCGGCTCCCTCCTGCACTGCGACCGCCCTTACGGCACCTGCAAGTAGCCCCCTAACCTCCGGCGTTCACCGGAGGTGGTGGTGGTACGGGTGGGCGAGGGCGGGAAGATGATCCGCGCTGTCCCAGAGCGTGCCCGAATGCGTCGAGTGCCCGAGGGGGATCCGGATGGCGTGGCAGAATGACTTTTCGCGCCTCGCGGGTCGGTCGAGGTGCGACCGGGGATCTGGGCCGTCGGCGCAGCTGATGCGGCGGTTCGTCCGGTCCCCGGGCCACGGCCGACTGCCGGGAGGAGGTGCGGCGGCGTGACCCCTGCGCGTCCCCGCCGTGCCCGCCTCCTGCCGTCGTTCGGTACTCGCACCGCCGCGTCCCTCACGGCCTTGACCCTCGCCGCCGCCGTCGCCGTTCCCGCCGCGCTGGTGCCCGAGGACGGCCCCGGGCACCGCGAGCAGACCGTTCGCGGCACCGCCGCGGGCGCGCTGCTGGCCGCCCGCACCGACCAGATCCGCGCCCGCGAGTGGTACCTGAACTCGCTGCGGGTGTCGCGCGCCTGGAAGTGGTCCAAGGGAGCGGACATCACGGTCGCCGTCCTCGACACCGGCGTCGACCAGCGCCACCCCGACCTGTCCGGCCGGGTCGTCGCGGGGCCGGACCTCACCGGCGGTACCCGGCGCCCCGGCGGCAAGTACTGGGGCAAGCACGGCACGTCGATGGCCAGCATCATCGCCGGGCACGGGCACGGAGCCGGCCTGCAGCAGGGCGTGCTGGGCATCGCCCCGCAGAGCCGGATCCTGTCGATCCGGGTCACCTGGGAGAACGACGACCCGATGCGGCGGAACGGCACCGACCTCGGCCGCAGCCGGGACGCCGTCGCCACGGGCATCCGCTACGCCGTGGACCACGGCGCCGGCGTCATCAACATGTCGCTCGGCGGCGGCCAGCAGTTCTACAACGGCAACACCGTCGAGGAGAAGGCGATCCGCTACGCCCTCGACCACGGCGTGGTGCTGATCGCGTCCGCCGGCAACGACGGCGCGACCGCCAACCGCAAGAACTTCCCCGCGGCCTACCCCGGGGTGATCGCCGTCGCGGCCCTCGACCAGAAGGGCCGCGTCTGGAAGGACAGCAACCGCCGGCCCTACGTCGCGGTGTGCGCGCCGGGCGTGGACATCGTCAGCGCGGACACCGGCAGCGGCTACGTCGTCGGCACCGGCACCAGCCCGTCGTCGGCGCTGGTGGCCGGGGTCGCCGCGCTGATCCGGTCGCGCTACCCCAAGCTCACGCCCGACCAGGTGCGGCAGGCGCTGGTGCTCGGGTCGCCGGCGCGGGCCGGGCGGCCGACGGGCCTCACCAACTGCGCGGGCTCGCTCGACGCGTCCAGCGCCCTGACGGCCGCCGCCCGCATCAACCGCTCGTCCCACGGTGCGGTGGCGACGCCGAAGTCCGCCGCCCAGGAGCAGCAGCCGAAGCCGGTGGCCGCCGAACCGTCCCACGGCTCGGAGAATCTCATCCTCGGCATCCTCGCGGCCGGCGCGACCGTCGTGCTGCTCAGCCTGCTGATGGGCTGGCGGCAGCGCGGGCGCCCGAGCTCCGACGACGGCGACGACTTCGACGGTCCGGGCGGCTCGGACGGTCCGGGCGAGCCGCAGGCGGAGCCCGCCCGCGCCGCGCACGACGAGGAAACGGCCTACGAGACCGCCGCGCACCGCTCGGGCGGCGGCACCGCTGTCGCCACGCACCCGCCCGCCGCGCGGATCGCCGACGATCCGATCTGGCAGAGCACCGACTCCCCGACGATCACTCGCCGCGACCGCCTGCCCGCCACCGGCCACGGCGACCTGCTGCCCGCCTCGACCCCCGGCGTCACCCCTGGCGACCCGCTCCCGGTGCCGCCTCTCGCAGGCCCCGCCCCGACGGACGACGCGGACGCCGTGCGCAACGTGCACGGCGAGGTCCACGCGACGCTCGCGGAACGACAGACGCCCGGCTCTGGAGACGCGGCCGCGGAGCGCGACGTCACCTCAGCGGCGGACGGTCTCCCAACCCCGCCCGCCGGAGACGCGCGCCCGTCCGGCGGATCCGCAGGCGGCCCTCGCCCGCCTCGCGAAGAGCTTCCCGCCGAGGACGAGTTCTCCTTCGACGACGCCGAATGGGAGCGGTTCCGCCTGAGCGCCATGGAACCGCAGGAAGCCGTAGACACCACCGCCTCCGCCGAAACCGAAGTGCAGCGGTCCGGAGAACAGCGGTCCGGAGAACGGCGGGCCGAGGCGCAGCAGGCCGAGGCGCAGGAAGCTGGAGATCCGCAGGCCGAGGTGCAGCGATCCGGAGAACGGCGGACCGGAGAGCTGCAGGCTGAGGAGCAGCGGGCCGAGGAGATGGAATTGCCTGCTGAGGCGGTTCCCCCGGACCTCGATCCGCCCGTGACCGTCCGGCTTGATGGATCACCGGCCGCCGTTCCGCCGGATGGTCCGCCTGCGGGCGTCCAGCTCGATGGTCCGCCGACCGCTGGTGGGCGAGCGGATGATCCGCCGCCCGCTGTTCGCCCGGGTGGACCGGCTGCGGACTTGCAGGTTGATGGTCCGCCGACTGCTGTTCCGCCGGGCGGTCCGGCTGCGGGCGGGCAGGTCGAGGATCGGCCTGCGGACGGCGTTTCGCCGGTGTCGGCGCCGGACTCCGGCGAGCGCCGGGCTGGTGATGGCGTATCCGCTGAGCGCCGCGATGATGAGGACGATTACCGGCCCCCGTGGTGGTGAGGGGACGGGCTTCCACCGTTGATCTCCGTTGCCCTCGTTGGACGGAAGGGGCATGCGGGGGTTATGGCCGCTGGGCTGGTGATGGCTTGCCCGGCGAGCGCCGTGATGGTGGGGACGACTAACGGGCTTCTTGGCGGGACGTTCGCCGGTTGATCTGCCGGTGTCCTTGTTCGGTGGGGGAGGCGTCCGGGAGTCGCGGCCGCCGGGCTGGCGATGGGATCCGTTGAGTGTCGTGATGTCAAGGATGACTACTGGCCTCCGTGATGGTGAGAGCGGGCGTTCGCCGTTGATCTGCCGTTGCCCTCGTTCGTTGGAGGAGGCATGTGGTCGCCGGAGTGGCGAGGGGGTGTTCTGTGGGCGTCGCGATGTTGGGGACGGTTACCGGTGTCCGTGGTGGTGAGGGGGCGGGCGTTCGCTGGCGGGCTCGTTCGGTGGGGGAGGCGTGCGGTGACCGGGCGGAAGGGCGAGGCGTTCGCGGTGGTAGCGGGGCTCGGTGAGTTCGGGTCCTCGGGCTGTGGTGGTTTTCACGGTGCCGTCCGATCGCCAGCCGGTGTTCTCGTAGAAGAGCCGGGCCTTCGTGCTGGTGTTCAGGACCCAGAGGGTGACCTGCGTGTAGCCGGCGGTCGTCAGGTTGTCGAGGGCCTTCGCTATGGGGGCGCGGCCGAGTCCTGAGCCCTGCGCTTCGGGCTCCAGGTAGAGGGCTGCGACCTCGGCGACGGTCGCGGGGTCGGCGTCCTTGTCGCGGGTCGGGCCGAAGGGGGCGAAGCCGGTGAGGCGGCCGTCGGTCTCGGCGACCAGGACGCCGCGGACGGGCCAGGACGACGCTGCGATCCGGTGTTCCCAGAGGGGGCGGCGTTCGTCGGCGCTCAACCGGTCGAGGTGGTCCTGGGGGATCGATCCGCGGTAGGCGGACTGCCAGGAGCGGACGTGGACGGTGGCGATGCCCGCGGCGTCGGCCGGCTCTGCCCGGCGGATGGTCATGGGGCGCGGCGGCCAAGAGGGTTCAGGTGTCCGTCGGCGGGTCGGCGCGGGCCTCTTGGAAGATCTTGTCGACGTTCACGTCGTGGTCCATGGGGCTGTGGGCGGCGCGGTTGGTGAAGCGGGTCAGCAGCTCGGCGAAGACCGTCCGCTCCTCGCGCGTCCAATCCGACATGAGCTCGGCGAGGTAGGCGCGGCGGAACCGGTCGGCGACCTGCTTGACGCGGAGGCCGGCCTCGGTGAGGCCGAGGTTGGCGCGGCGCGCGTCGAGGGGGGACGGGCGGCGGGAGACGAGTCCGGCGTCGATGGCGTGGCCGACCAGGCGGCTGGCGGTGGACGGGTCGATCTCCAGCCGCTCCGCGACGGCGCCGACGGTGACCTCGCCGGCGGGCTCGCGGTTCGCGCATTCCAGGGACAGGCCGCCCACCACGTGGACCACCATGAGGTTGGACAGCTGCAGGGGGCGGCCGCCGGGGCCGGCGGACGTCTGGGCGCGGATCCGTTTCACCAGGTCGGGCTTGCCCCAGACGCGGCGCAGGTGGAACAGGGCCAGGGAGATGTCGGCGAGGGCCTGGTCGGGGAGCCCGGCCGGTCCGTCGCCGGGGACCGGCCCCGCCGGGGAGGTGTCCGCCGCCATTCGTGGCACCCCATTTCAGTCGGCTGTCTCGGATACCGGACGATTCAGATGTATGCTACATGTTTTCACGGTCTTCCTGGGGGCCGCGCCGGGTTCGGACACGGGCCGCGGTGATGCCCTCCGGTGTGATCGACTGAACCGGTCCTGCCGTTCCCCGCGAACCACCGGTGGGAGCCGGTGTGGACGCGTAGCATGGCAGCGGCCGAACCCGGACAGCCCGGGATTAGTGACCACAGAGGGGATCCCGCGCCGGTGGTGACCACCCGGGCAGGGAGCCCGATCAGGACGGCAGCATGAACGACGGCTCAGCCCTGGAACCGACCGACGCCGACGCGGAGGACGAGCACGCCTTCCCCGCCGGTCTCCTCTCCGACCGCGACCGCCGGATCCTCGCCTTCGAGCGGAAGTGGTGGAAGTACGCCGGCGCCAAGGAGCAGGCGATCCGCGAGACGTTCGACATGTCGGCGACGCGGTACTACCAGCTCCTCAACATCGTGATCGACCGCCCCGAGGCGCTGGAGCACGATCCGATGCTGGTGAAGCGCCTCCGCCGGATGCGGACGCAGCGGCAGCGGCAGCGCGCCGCGCGTCGCCTCGGCATCCGGCCCTGAGTGCCCAAGACTGGTCGGGTGAACTCTCCCCGCCCGCGTACGGCCGCCGGAACCGACGGCCTCGACGCGATCCGCAACGCCCCCGCCGGCGCCGTGCTCGGCTTCGACTTCGACGGCACCCTCGCGCCGATCGTCGACGACCCGGCCGCGGCGCGGGCCCACCCGCGCGCCGCGGCCGCCCTCGCCCGCCTCGCCCCGCACGTGGGCGCCCTCGTCATCATCACCGGCCGGCCCGCCGCCGTCGCGGTCGAGTACGGCGGGTTCGGGGACATCGACGGCCTGGTCGTCCTCGGCCAGTACGGCCTGGAGCGGTGGGAGTCCGGCGAGCTCACCGCGCCCGCGCCGCCGCCGGGCGTCGCCGAGGCCCGCGCCAAGCTGCCGCAGATCCTCGCGGCGGCGGGCGCCCCCGCCGAGGTCTTCGTCGAGGACAAGGGGCAGGCGCTCGCCGTGCACACCCGGCGCGCCGCCGAGCCGCAGGTCGCCCTGGACCGGCTGCGCGGTCTCATGGACGCCCTCGCCGAGCGGACCGGGCTGGTGGTCGAGCCCGGCCGCTTCGTCCTGGAGCTCCGCCCGCCCGGCATGGACAAGGGCCGGGCGCTCCGCGGCTTCCTCGACGGGGGCGCCGGGGCGCCGTCGGCCGTCCTGTTCGCCGGCGACGACCTCGGCGACCTCGCCGCGTTCGACGCCGTCGACGGCCTGCGCGCGGACGGCGTGCCCGGGGTGAAGGTCTGCAGCGGATCGGTCGAGGTCACCGCTCTCGCGGAGCGGGCGGACCTCATCGTGGACGGGCCGGAGGGAGTGGTGGACTTCCTGGACGGCCTCACCGGCGCCATCGAGGCCGCGGCCGGTTCCGCCGGGGAGGGCGAGGGCGCGTAATCCCGGCGGGCGCGGACGCGGTCGCGCCGCCGGGGTGCCGCGGCGGCGCGGTGCGCACTGTCGTGCCGTCGAGCACTGTTCTGCTGTCAAGAAACGGGCGCCACCTGCGGTGCCGTTCTTCAAGCGTGCCCGCCGGGAGGACGTCGCACCAGGCTTTCCCCAGCCTGTGGATAACTTCGCGCGAGCTCCACGTGAAGGCCGTGCGAACGATGTGAGGCGCGTGACGGACGGGGCGCCTGTGAACCTCGGACCCAATTGCGGCAAAATGTGATGGTTTGTTGCGTCGGATTGCGATGCGCGCACGGGGCAGTGGGGAGCGATGACGGTGAACGAGCAGCCTGGAATGCCGCGGCGACCTGGGGACGGGCCGTGGAACGCGCCCGCGCCGCCGACGGTGCACGACACCAGCGGCGTGCAGGTGCGCATCGGGTCGCGCAGCGATCGGCACCGCGCCCGCAGGGAGCAGGAGCGGCAGGGCGGCGGCGGGCGGCGCCTCGGCCTGATCCTCGGCGGCGTGTCGATCGCGGTGGCGGCCGCGGTCGCGGTCGGCGTGCTGCTCATGATGCCGGGAGGCGACGACGGGGGCGTCGCGCCGAGCGGGCCGGCGGGGGCCTCGACGGGCGGTACGGGCGCGATGCCGAAGACGGGCTCGCCCGTGGACGTCGCGACGGCCGACGGGTCGAAGTACCGGATCGCAGCCGTGGGCGCCGGCTCCGGGGCCGGGGTGTCCACCCAACAGGCGGGGGCCGCCGGGGGATCGAAGGTCGCCTACATCGAGTACGTGCTGAGCAACCCCTCCCAGCAGAAGGTGCTCCTGGACTTCCCCGGCGACGTGTTCGTGAAGCGGGACATGGTCGGTGCGAGCGCGCGCGGCCGGTGCATGTGGCAGGCGGGCGTGCCCGAGGACATGTGCACGCCGCCGACCAGCAGCGACGTCGTCCGCAAGCTGAAGGGCGGGGACCTGGTCGCGGGCGACGGCGGCGACAAGTACATGCCGCCCGGATCGTCCTTCCTGGTGCGCGCCACCGTCGGGGTGCCGGTCGACCGGCGGCTCGGGCGGAACGACCTGCGCCTGTACATCTGGAAGAAGCTCTACGTGCCCGACCAGTACGCGCGGCTGGCGGCCTTCCCGGGCTGAGCCCGGCCCATGAACGACGCGACGCCGCGACCGGAGGGCGATCCGGTCGCGGCGTCGCCGCTGGGAGTCACTCGGCTTCGGGGTCGTCGGCGAGGATCCCGTACAGGCGCCGGCGGGCGTCGTTGACGACGTCCAGGGCCCGCGCCTGCTGGGCCTCGCTGCCGACCGCCATGACCTGGTGCAGGGCGCCCATCAGCTGGCCGATGGCCTCGCGCCCGCGCACCGCGCTCGCGCCGGCGGCCTCGGTGACCTCCTCCCAGGGGGCGGTGGCCTGGGCCGACGCCTCGGCGCGGCCGGTGTCGGTGAGCGAGAACAGGCGCTTGCCGCCCTGCTCCTCGCTGCTGACCAGGCCCTCGTCCTCCAGCATCTGCAGCGTCGGGTAGACCGAGCCGGGGCTCGGGCGCCAGACGCCGCCGGTGCGCTCGTCGAGTTCCTGGATCATCTCGTAGCCGTGCATGGGCCGCTCGGCGAGCAGCGCCAGCAGCGCGGCGCGGACGTTGCCGCGGCGGGCGCGGCCCCGTCCCCGGCCGCCGCCCCGACCGCGCGGGCCGGGACCGGGGCCGAACGGGCCGAAGCCGGGCCCGAAGTCCGGGCCGAAGCCGGGGCCTCCGCGCGGTCCGCGGCGACCGCGGGCCTCGGTGTCGGAAAAGTGGTGGTGGTGGCGCATGGTGCGCTCCTCTCGTTGTCGATACGTTAACGATATATCGAGATTGCTCGCGATGCAACTTCGGCCAGCCGATCGAGCTGGGCGCGCTGGCCCGCGAGGTCCAGGGCGCCCAGCCGCATGACGAAGTGGCGGGCGCCCGCGGCGGCGTAAGCGGCGAGCCGCGCGGCCACTTCGCCGGCGTCGCCGGTCACGACGGCCTGGATCTTCTCCAGCTCCACCAGCGGCATCCCGTAGTTGGCGCGAGCGAAGTCGTCCATGGCGGCACGCCCGCCCCCGTCCACGAGCACGGACAGGAACAGCGCTGGCGTGACCGCGCGGTCGCCGGCCGCCCGGCGTACTTCGGCGAGACCGGCCGCGTAGGTCGACGGTTCGGGCGGGTAGGGAATCCAGCCGTCGTAGAGGCGTCCGGTACGGGCGAGTGCGGCGGGCGTCGCCCCGCCCAGCCAGATCGGCGGACCGCCCTTCTGCGCGGGCGCGGCCATGGCGGGGATCTGGTCGAAGCGCAGGAACTCCCCGTGGAAGGAGGACGGCGCCTCGGCCGTCCACAACTGCCGCCACAGGGCGACCGTCTCGTCCAGCCGCGCGAATCGGCGTTCCCAGGGGACTTCGGAGAGCGTGTAGAGCGGCCTGCCCAGACGCCCGGGGAAACCGGCCCCCACGCCGACCGTCAGCCGCCCGCCCGACAGCAGGTCGAGCGACGTCAGCGCCTGGGCGGTCTGCACGGGACGGCGCAGCACCGGCATCAGCGCGGCCGTGCCGAGCGTCACGCGCTCGGTCCTGGACGCGACCGCCGACAGATAGGTCAGCGGGTCGACGCGGGGAGTCAGCAGGGAGTCGTTGCCCCACAGCGAGTCGAAACCGAGCCGCTCGACGCGCACGCCGAAGTCGATGAGCTCGCGGGGATCGGTCCCCGCCCCCCACTGGGCCTTGCCGATGGGGGCGATGACGCCGAAGCGCAGGTCGTGGTTCATGCCGGGCATCGTGCGGCGGCCGGAGGTATCGCCTCAATTCCCTGGAGGGAATCGCCGGATGTCACCGGGACGCATTACAACTGTGGCCGTGGACTTCTCCCGGACGCTGCGCGACCGCCGGTCGTCGCGGCGGCTCAGCCAGCTGGAACTCGCGGTGCGCGCCGGAACGACCCAGCGGCATGTGAGCTTCCTGGAGAGCGGCCGCTCCGCGCCCCGCCGCGAGATGGTCATCAGGCTCGCCGAATCCCTGGACCTGCCGCTCCGGGAGCGCAACGGCCTGCTGGTGTCGGCGGGCTTCGCCCCCGCCTACCCGCGCACGCCGCTGGACGCCCCCGCGCTCGCGCCCGTCCGCACGGCGCTGCGGCACATCCTCGACGCGCACATGCCCTATCCCGCCATCGTCGTCGACCGGCACGGCGTGCTCGTCGGGGCGAACGCGGGCTTCGCGCTGTTCGAGGAGGGCGCCGCGCCCGAGCTGCTGGAGCCGCCCGTCAACGTCTACCGGCTGGCGCTGCATCCCGAAGGTCTGGCGCCGCGGATCGTGAACCGTGCCGAATGGGCCAGGCACGTCGTGGAGAACCTGCGGGCCGCCGCCCTCCGCGATCCCGACGAGCGGCTGGACCGGCTCGTCGCCGAGCTCGCCCCGTACGCGCCGGACGTCCCGCCGGGGCCGGGGCATCTGGGGTTCGCGGTCCCGCTGCGGCTGCGCGCGGACGGCGGCGAGCTGCGGCTCATGACGACGATCACCACGTTCGCGACCGCCGCCGACGTGACGCTCGCCGAGCTGCGGCTGGAGGCGTTCCTGCCAGCGGACGAGGCGACGGCCGCGCGCCTCGCCCGCCGCGCGGTCACGGGGCCGTCAGCTTGAGGGTGTCCAGGATGCGGGTGGTGAGGTTGCGGCCGTCGTTCTCCTTGACCCGCACCCAGGCGCCGAATTTGCCGGACTTGTCGCGCAGCCCGACCTCGGCGACCTGCGGCGTCCCGGACTTGCAGGCGGTGAAGCGGACGATGGTGCCGGTGAGCTGCTTGTCGGGCGAGGTGTAGTTCTCCGTCGCGCCCTTGGTGCAGCTCGCGTGCGACGCCGCGCTCGGCGGCGGCAGCTTGCCCGCCGCGACGTCGGTGGTGAGGCCGATGAAGACGCCGGGGCTCGTGCCGCTGCCGGGGAAGTTCGCGACGTTCTGCGCGGCGCGCAGCACCGGGCGCGCGGTGGCGTCGGCGAGCCCGACCGACGAGGGCGTCCACGTCGGCGCCGGGCCGAGCGGCCACGCCTTCGGCGCCGCCGCCTTGATCTTCCCGGACTTGTCGGCGACCCGTACGAAGTCGGCGGGCAGCGCCGCCTTCTTCGTGCCGCCGCCATCGTCGTCGCCCTTGTCCAGCAGGGTGCCGATGAGCAGCCCGCCGGCCAGCGCGACGGCGAGGATCACCGCCACGATGATCCACGGCAGCAGGCTGCGCGACGACCCGCCGCCGTGCCGGCCCCGCTTCGAGGCCCCGGACGGCGGCCCGCCCGGCCCGCCAGGCCCACCCGGCCCGCCAGGCCCACCCGGCCCACCAGGCCCACCAGGCCCGCCGGGCGGGGGACCGTCGCCATACTGCTGTTGCCCGTGGAAGACGGCGGTCTTACCGCCCGTCCCGGGCGGCGGCCCGCCGGGACCGCCGTAGGGCCCCTGCTGCGAAGGCCCGCCGCCGGGCCCGGTCGAGATCGAGATCGTCCGCTCGGCGTCGTCCTGGCCCGGCCCCGGCCCCGGCCCAGGTCCAGGCCCCGGTCCCTGCGTGTAACCGGGCCCCTGCCCGGGCCCGCCGTACTGCGCGCCCGGCCCGTCCACGATGGTGGCGTCGCCGCCACCGCCCTGGTACTGCCCCGGCGCCCGCATCTCGGAGGTGCGCGCGTCATCGGGCCGGTTCGCGTCGGGGTGGGTCGGGGTGCGCTCGGGTCGGCGGGGCTGCTCGGGCCCCGGGTAGTACTGGTCGCTCACGGTCGCCTCCAGTGCCGGTGGCGGGTCGTCGTATGCAGGGGCGGTGGTGGGGCGCAGGGTGGCCAGCGCCTCGGCGAACGCCTCGGCGGTGGGCCAGCGCTTCTCGCGCTCGACCTCCAGAGCGCGCAGGATGACCTGGTCGAACGCCGGGGACAGGCCGTCGCGCAGCTCGCTCGGCGCCACCTTGATCGGCGCCGGTCCCGGAGGGCGGCCGGTCAGCATGTGGTAGGTCAGCGCGCCGAGGCCGTACACGTCCGCGCGGACGTCCAGGCCGCCGCCGAAGCGGGCCTGCTCGGGGGACATGTAGCCGGGCGTGCCGACGGGGAGGGTGAAGGCGCCCGACGCGTGCGCGAGCGCCTTGGCCAGCCCGAGGTCGGCGATGAGCAGCTTCTCGCCCCCGCCGCGGGTGGACTGGAACAGCACGTTGGACGGCTTCAGGTCGCGGTGGATGACGCCGAGGGCGTTGATGACCTCGACGCCGTAGGCGATCTCCTCGGCCAGGACCAGCGCCTCGCTGACCGGAAGTGGCCGCTCGCGCATGCGCTCGGCCAGGGTCCCCCGGTCGGCGTAGGACATGACGAAGTAGGGGCGGCCGTCGGGCAGGTCCCCGATGTCGTGCACTCTGACCAGTTTGTCGGAATCGGCGCGGCGGAGGATCCGGGCCTCTTCCAGGAAACGATTGCGCACGTCGAGGTCATCGATGAGACTTCCGGAGAGGACCTTGATGGCCACCTGGGAGTCCAGCGCGTCGTCGTGCCCGAGCCAGACCGAGGCGAACGCCCCGGACCCGAGGACGCGATCGATTCGGTAACGGCCGACAGTCGGTGGGAAGGACACTCCCGTATCATGCCCAACAAACGGGGTGTGTGGGCGAGCGAGCACTGAGGCAGCGGCGATGGCATTCGATGAACGGACCGAAGAGCTGGCCCTCAAGGCGGCCCAGGGCGATCGGAGCGCCCTCAACGAGCTGCTCCGCAAGATCGAACCGGACGTGCTGCGGCACGCGTCGCGCTTCCTGCCCTGCCGGCAGGACGCCGAGGAGGCGTGCCAGGACGCGCTGCTGCAGGTGGCCCGCAACATCCACCGCTTCGAGGGCCGGTCGCGGTTCTCGACCTGGCTGCACGTGGTCGTCGCCAACTCCTCCCGCTCCACCTACCGCTCGCTGAAGCGCCGCTCGGTCGAGCAGGCCGGCGAGCTGCCGCAGCAGCGTCCCGACCCGCGCCGCACCAGCGTCATCGCCGGCTCGCGGGTGGACATCCTGGACGCCATGGAGGACCTGGAGGCGCGCAAGCCCGACCTGATCCAGGCGCTGGTGCTGCGCGACGTGTCGCAGCTGGAGTACGCCGAGATCGCCGAGCAGCTCCAGCTGCCGCTCGGCACGGTCAAGTCGCGGATCCACGAGGCGCGCAAGCAGGTCCGCCAGACGCTCGGCGAGTCCTACACCTGACCCGCGCCGCCGGCCCGCGCCGCGCGCCCGCCGCGCCCCCGGCCCGTTCCACGCGGCGGTCAGATGACGTTCACGGACGGCAATGGGTCGGCAACGGTACGGACACTACGGCGGTGCGGCGGCGCGGTTTCCAGCAGCATCGCCTGCATGGCCACCCACGCTGACCGGCCGATCTTCGTTATCGGCTGCCCCCGCTCGGGCACCACGCTGCTCCAGCTGATGCTGCACTCGCACCCGCGGATCGCGATCCCCGCCGAGACGCGCTTCCTGCTCCCGCTCTACACGCGCAGGTGCGACTTCGGTGACCTGGAGGACAGGGAGAACAGGCGCGCGATCGGCGAGTGGATCACCGGTCGGCGGGAGAGCAAGTTCCACGACCTCGGCCTGGACGCCGCGGCGGTCGTCGAGCGGATCGCCGCGGCGCCGCCGACGGTCGGCTCGCTGGCCGCGACGGTGTTCCGCGCCTACGCCGACCGGTTCGACAAGCCCCGCTGGGGCGACAAGCGGCCGAGCTACTTCAAGCACGTGCCGCTGCTGCTGCGCATGTTCCCCGACGCCCAGTTCGTGCACCTCATCCGGGACGGCCGCGACTGCGTGGCGTCGCTGAAGGAGATGCCCTGGTACAAGCAGGACGTCTACCACGCGGTGTCGGCGTGGCGGGAGGCCATCGACATGGGGCGCCGGCACGCCGCGCGCCTCGGCCCCGACGGCTACTACGAGCTGCAGTACGAGCGGCTCGTCGCCGACCCGGCCGACGAGCTGACCCGGCTCTGCGCCTTCCTCGGCGAGGACTACGACCCGGCGATGGCGGAGCCGCAGTCGATCGCGAGGCTCACCGTCCCGAAGCAGAAGCGCTGGCACGACCGGACGCAGGGCGAGGTCGGTTCGAGCCGCGTCGGGTCGTGGGCGCGGCGGCTGGAGGAGTGGGAGATCGGCCTCGCCGAGACGGCGTTCGGCGACCGGCTGCCCGACCACGGCTACACGCCGAGCGGCGCCGCCCGCGCGACGCCCGCGCAGCTCGCGCGCCTGGCCCGCGCCACCGCCAACCGGCGGATGACCTACCGCAAGGCCGACATGCGCGAGCGGTGGCGCCGCCGGCACGAGCCCAACGCGGTGGAGTGCCTGTTGACCTCCCCTGCGATGAGCAGGGTCTGACGCTCCGGTGCGGACCGCCGCGTTCTAGTCGAGCGCGGCGAGCTGGTCGGCGAACCAGCGCTGGGGCGGCAGCGCCGTCGCGGCGGCGGCGAGCCGCGCGCACCGCTCGGCCCGCACGTCGTGCGGCATCAGCAGGGCCTGGTGCAGCGCCTCGGCGGTCTGCGACACGTCGTAGGGGTTGACCATGACGGCGTCGTCGGCGAGCTCGGCGGCGGCGCCCGCCTCCCGCGACAGCACCAGGGCGCACCCCGCGCGCGACAGCACCGGTCCCTCCTTGGCGACGAGGTTCATGCCGTCGCGGATGGGGTTGACCAGCAGCACGTCGGCGAGGCCGTAGGCGGCGAGCGAGCGCGGGTAGTCGTCGTTGACCTGGAGGATCAGCGGCTCCCAGTCCGGCGTGCCGAACTCGTCGACGATCTCCCCGGCGACGCGCTGCACGGCCGCGGTGTACTCGCGGTACTCGGGCAGGTCGTGCCGGGAGGGGTAGGCGAACGCCAGGTGGACGACGCGGCCGCGCCACTCGGGGTGGTTGGCGAGCATCTCGCGGTAGGCGGCGAGGCCCCGCACGATGTTCTTGGACAGCTCGGTCCGGTCGATGCGGACGATGAGCCGGCGGCCGCCGACCTGCGCGCGGAGCGCCTCGGCGTGCGCGGCGGCGTCCGGTTCGGCGGCGCGGGCGCGCAGCCCGGCGCCGTCCACGCCGAGGCCGTGCACGCCGACGCGGGTGACGTGCCCGGCGCGGGTGACGGTGCGGGCGTGCCGGTCGACCTTGGCGCCGGGCAGCAGCGCCTCGCAGCAGTCCAGGAACGCCGCCGCCCACCGCTCGGTGAGGAACCCGGCGTGGTCGGCGCCGAGGACGCCCTCCAGGACGGCGGCACCGACGTCGTCGGGCAGCAGCGCGAAGTACTCCGGCGGCGCCCACGGCGTGTGCGAGAAGTGCGCGATCCGCAGGTCGGGGCGGCGCTCGCGCAGCAGCGCGGGCGCGAGCGACAGGTGGTAGTCCTGGATCACGGCCTTGGCGCCGGGCTCGGCGTCGCGGGCGAGCGCGTCGGCGAACGCGGCGTTGTAAGCCTCGTAGGACTGCCAGTCGCGGCGCGCGCGGGCGTCGAAGTGCGGTGCCCGCGGAGTGTCGTACAGCAGGTGGTGGACGAACCAGAGCGTGGAGTTGGCGACCGCGTTGTAGGCGCGGTGGAACGTCGCGGCGGGGATGTCGAGCATCCGGACGGCCGCGCCGCCGGTGTCGTGGCCGGCGCGGTCCAGACGGCCCTCGGGGGCCTGCCGGGCGGCGGCGCGGTCGGCGTCGCCGAGCGCGGCGCACACCCACAGCACGTCGGGGCCGCCGGGGCCGGTCACCGAGGCGAGCCCGGAGACCAGGCCGCCGCCGCCTCGCCGCATCGTCAGATCTCCCTCACCCGACAGCGCGAACGAGACCGGTCCACGGTTGGACGCCACCAGCACTTGGCTCATAGGCGGAAGCCTCTCAGTCGAGGCGAAGCCGCACCAAAGCGACCCGGGGGAAGCGCGGCGGCGGGGGCCGGGTTAGGGGACGAAGCGGGGGGTATCGGCTGCCGCATGGCCTCGGAGACGAAGAAGACCGTGATCGTCGCGGGCGTGGCGAACCTCATCCTGGCCGTCGTGAAGCTGGTCGCGGGCGTCGTCGCCGGGTCCAGCGCGATGATGGCCGAGGGCGCCCACTCGGTCGCCGACACCATGAACCAGGGGTTCCTGCTGGCGTCCCTGCGGCGCAGCGCGCGGCCCGCCGACCACCGGCACCCCTTCGGCTACGGCAACGAGCGCTACTTCTGGTCGCTGCTCGCCGCGTTCGGGATCTTCGTGGCCGGCGCCGGCTACTCCATCTACGAGGGCGTCCACACGATCCTGTCGCCGCCCGGCGAGGAGGGCGGGGTGTGGCTCGCCTACGCCGTGCTCGGCGCCGGCGTGCTGCTGGAGGGCACCTCGTGGATCCGGGCGTACTCGCAGGCCCGCAAGGAGACCCGCGACAACGGGCGCGACATCGTCGACCACGTGCGGCGCTCCCCGGACGTCACCTTCAAGGCCGCGCTGCTGGAGGACACCGCCGCGGTCATCGGCCTCGTCGTCGCCGCGCTCGGCCTGCTGCTCCGCCAGCTCACCGGGTCGCACGTCTACGACGGCGTCGCCTCCATCGTGATCGGCCTGCTGCTCATCGCGGTGGCGTTCGCGCTCGGCCGCGACAGCAAGGATCTGATCATCGGGCAGTCCGCGGACCGCGAGGTGCAGGACCGCATCCGCGAGGTCATCGCCGGGGCGCCCGGCGTGGCGCGGGTGGACGAGCTGTTCACCCTGCACTTCGGCCCGGACGAGCTGCTGGTCGCCGCGAAGGTGGGCTTCGCCGACGACATCAGCGCCGACCAGGCCGAGGACGTCGCGGGCGAGGTGGACGGGCTGCTCTGCCGGGAGGTCCCGCTCGTCCGGCACGTGTTCCTCGACCCGACCCAGGGCGCCGAGCGGGCGGCGGACGGCGCCGAGGGGTGCGCGGTGCCCGCCCCGCGCGCGCCGTCGGAGGACGGCGGCGACGCACGCGACCGCGAGGTGGGGCGGCCCGCGTGAACCCCGCCGCGGCCGGGTAGTGTCCGGAACGGACGACCCCGGCCGATCAGGTAAACGGGCAGTTCGTGTAATCTCTGGCTAAACAACTTCATATCGCTCATCCAGAGGGGTGGAGGGACCGGCCCTGCGAAGCCCCGGCAACCACCCGGCCACCGCGCTCGCGACCTGCGAGGCCGGCCGGGAGATGGTGCCAACTCCGGCCTGCGACCAAGGTGGCGCAGGAAAGATGGGGGAAGGGCCTCGCTTCATGGCGCTCACGCCTGCTACCGATCTCGGACCCGCGACCGCGCTGACCTGCCGCGAGTGCGGTCACACCAGGGAACTCGGCCCGCACTACGCGTGCGAGGAGTGTTTCGGGCCGCTGGAGATCTCCTACGACTTCGCCGACGTCACCCGGGCCTCCATCGAGGCCGGGCCGCGCAACATCTGGCGCTACCGCGGGCTGCTGCCCGTCCCGGGCAACGTCACCGACACCCCGAACACCGAGCCGGGCCTCACCCGGCTGGTGCGCGCCGACCAGCTCGCCGAGGCGCTCGGCCTGCAGCGGCTCTGGGTGAAGGACGACAGCGGCAACCCCACGCACTCGTTCAAGGACCGCGTCGTCGCGGTCGCGCTCGCCGCCGCCCGCGAGCTCGGCTTCAAGGTGCTGGCCTGCCCGTCCACCGGCAACCTGGCCAACGCCGTCGCGGCCGCCGCGGCCCGCGCCGGGATCCGCAGCGCGGTGTTCGTGCCGTCGAACCTGGAGTCCCAGAAGATCATCACGACGGCCGTGTACGGCGGCACGTTCGTGACCGTGGACGGCAACTACGACGACGTCAACCGGCTCGCCTCGGAGATCGCCGGCGAGCAGGACGGCTGGGCGTTCGTCAACGTCAACGTCCGCCCCTACTACGCCGAGGGCTCCAAGACGCTCGGCTACGAGATCGCCGAGCAGCTCGGCTGGCGGCTGCCGGACCAGATCGTGGTCCCGGTGGCGTCCGGCTCCCAGCTCACCAAGATCGACAAGGCTTTCCAGGAGTTCATCAGGCTGGGTCTGGTCGAGGACAAGCCGTACCAGGTGTTCGGCGCGCAGGCCGCGGGCTGCGGCCCGGTGGCGGCGGCGTTCAAGGCCGGGCACGACGTGGTCCGCCCGGTGAAGCCCGACACGATCGCCAAGTCGCTGGCGATCGGCAACCCCGCCGACGGCCCGTACGTGCTGGACGTGGTGCGCCGCACCGGCGGCGCCGTCGAGGACGTCACCGACGCCGAGGTCGTCGAGGGCATCCGGCTGCTGGCCCGCACCGAGGGGATCTTCGGCGAGACCGCGGGCGGCGTCACCGTCGGGGTGCTGCGCAAGCTGGTGGAGTCGGGCGCGCTCGACCCGTCCGCCGAGACCGTCATCATCAACTCCGGCGACGGCCTGAAGACGCTGGACGCCATCTCCTCGTCGGTCGCGCCGAGCGCGAACATCGCCCCGACCCTGGAAGCCTTCCGGGCCGCGGACCTCGCCTGAGCCCGCCCGCCCCCGCCGCACCGATCCACCCGAGCAAGGAGCCAGCAGCATGAGCGTGTCCGTGCGCATCCCGACGATCCTGCGGACCTACACCGGCGGCGCGTCGGAGGTGCAGGCCGAGGGCGACACCCTGCGCGCCGTCGTCGCCGACCTGGAGGCCGCCCACACCGGCATCGCGGCCCGCATCCTCGACGACGCCGGCAAGATCCGCCGCTTCGTCAACGTGTACGTGGGCGACGAGGACGTCCGGTTCGCCGACGGCCTGGACACCGCGACGCCGGCGGGCGCGCAGGTCTCCATCATCCCGGCGGTGGCCGGCGGCTGATCCGCCGCCGCCCCCGGACGGCCCGCCGAACGGCCGCGTCCCGCGCTCCGGTGCGGGATGCGGCCATGTTCGGGGGGCTTTTTACTGCTAGATGGGGGTAAAAGCCGTGGCATGGGGATAGCGGAGGACCTGGCCGCGGCCGTGCGCGCCCATCCCGCGGTGCGGCGCGTCGAGCCGATCGGCTCGCGCGCGCGGGGCACCGCCACCGAACTGTCCGACTGGGACTACCAGGTGATCGTCGAGGACTTCGGCGAGCTGGCCGCCGACCTGCCCGGGATCGCCGCCGCGCACGGCCCGCTGAGCGCGCAGTGGGACCCGCTCGGCGACTGCGCCGGCTACCTGATGATCTTCCCGGGGCCGGTCAAGGTGGACCTGGTCTTCCCCGAGGTGGCGCGCAGCCGGCACCGGCCCTGGCGGGTCGGCCCCGACACCCTGCAGCCCATCGACGCGCACTTCTGGGACTGGACGCTGTGGCTGGTCAGCAAGCGCCGGCGCGGCATGGCCGACCGGGTGCGCGGCGAGCTGCTGAAGATGAGCCGCCACCTGCTGGAACCGCTCGGCGTCGCGACCGTCCCGCACTCCCTGGAGGAGGCCGCCGACCGCTACGTCCGCGCCCGCGCGCGGCTGGAGGCCCGCTACGGCATGCGGGTGCCGCGGCAGCTGGAGAGCGCCGTGCTGCCGCTGGTGAAGGCGTCGGACGGTGACCGTTACCGGCCGTCCGACCTGCGGTCATAGGCTTGTCCTGCCGCCGCCCCCGATCGCGGTGCGGACGGCCGCCGCGTCCCGCGCGTCCCACCGGGCGCGAACGCCCCACCATCGGACGTCGGCCCTGGGAGAGGGCATCCCGGAGGTATCCGGACGAGCCCGTCCTCCGCTTGCACTCGACGGGGTAGAGTGCTAAACACACCATTAGCACTCGGCTGTGGCGAGTGATAATCCCACAGCTTCGGGTCGGGACGACGAGGTCCCCGTCCGGCGGCGGAATGGCAGCCGCCCGGACGGATCCGTCCGTCGCGGGCGTCGCCTCGATCCGTTTATGGCCACCTGTTCCGGGAGGACTGGAGCCTCATGGCTGCAAAGATGATCTCGTTCGACGAAGAGGCCCGCCGCGGTCTCGAGCGCGGCATGAACCAGCTCGCCGACGCCGTCAAGGTCACCCTCGGCCCCAAGGGCCGCAACGTCGTGCTGGAGAAGAAGTGGGGCGCCCCCACGATCACCAACGACGGTGTGTCGATCGCCAAGGAGATCGAGCTCGAGGACCCGTGGGAGAAGATCGGGGCCGAGCTCGTCAAGGAGGTCGCCAAGAAGACCGACGACGTCGCGGGCGACGGCACCACCACCGCCACCGTCCTCGCCCAGGCGCTGGTCCGCGAGGGCCTGCGCAACGTCGCCGCCGGCGCCAACCCGATGTCCCTGAAGAAGGGCATCGAGGCCGCCGTCGAGCGCGTCTCCGAGGAGCTGCACAAGCTCGCCAAGGACGTGGAGACCAAGGAGCAGATCGCCTCCACCGCCTCCATCTCCGCGGGCGACGTCCAGATCGGCCAGATGATCGCCGAGGCGATGGACAAGGTCGGCAAGGAAGGCGTCATCACCGTCGAGGAGAGCAACACCTTCGGGCTGGAGCTGGAGCTCACCGAGGGCATGCGCTTCGACAAGGGCTACATCTCGCCCTACTTCGTCACCGACCCCGAGCGGATGGAGGCCGTCCTCGACGACCCCTACATCCTCATCGTGCAGGGCAAGGCGTCGGCCAACAAGGACCTGCTGCCGGTCCTGGAGGGCGTCATGCAGTCCTCCAAGCCGCTGCTGATCATCGCCGAGGACGTGGACGGCGAGGCGCTGGCCACCCTGGTCGTCAACAAGATCCGCGGGATCTTCAAGTCCGTCGCCGTCAAGGCCCCGGGCTTCGGCGACCGCCGCAAGGCCATGCTGGGCGACATCGCCACGCTGACCGGCGGCCAGGTCATCTCCGAGGACGTCGGCCTCAAGCTGGAGAACACCAGCCTCGACATGCTGGGCCGCGCCCGCAAGGTGGTCGTCTCCAAGGACGAGACCACCATCGTCGACGGCGCCGGTGACGCCAACGAGATCGCCGGCCGGGTCAACCAGATCCGCACCGAGATCGACAACACCGACTCCGACTACGACCGCGAGAAGCTCCAGGAGCGCCTGGCCAAGCTCGCCGGCGGTGTCGCGGTCATCAAGGCCGGCGCCGCCACCGAGGTGGAGCTGAAGGAGCGCAAGCACCGCATCGAGGACGCCGTCCGCAACGCCAAGGCGGCCGTCGAGGAGGGCATCGTCCCCGGCGGCGGCGTCGCGCTGCTGCAGGCCGGCACCAAGGCCTTCGACAAGCTGGAGCTGAAGGGCGACGAGGCCACCGGTGCCGCGATCGTCAAGCGCGCTCTGGAGGAGCCCCTCAAGCAGATCGCCGTGAACGCCGGCCTCGAGGGCGGCGTCGTGGTGGAGAAGGTGCGCAACCTGACCCCCGGCGAGGGCCTGAACGCCGCCACCGGCGAGTACGTCAACATGTTCGAGTCGGGCATCCTCGACCCGGCCAAGGTGACGCGTTCCGCGCTGCAGAACGCCTCGTCGATCGCGGCCCTGTTCCTCACCACCGAGGCCGTCATCGCCGAGAAGCCGGAGAAGAACGCCGCTCCGGCGATGCCCGACGGCGCCGGCGGCATGGACTTCTGATCTCCGATCGGATGACCCCGTGAAAAGGGGGCGGCCCGCGAGGGCCGCCCCCTTTAACGTCCTGGAGCGGCCCGCTGACTCAGGGCTCGCACGCCCGCGAAACCCTTTCGCGGGGGCGCGCGGCTTGGCAGGATCGCCCGCGTGACAGAACTCTTCACTCAGGACAGGTTCCGCGTGGACCAGCCGCGCCGGGGCCCCTACGCGCGCAGCCGGTACCGCGTCACCGACACCGACGGCACCGTCCTCGCCGTCGCCGACCAGCTGACCCGGCGGCGCGGCGAGACGCTGAAGTCGGTCTTCCCCGGCAAGTCCGAGCTGGATCCCCGCTCGGTCGTCCTGTCCAGCCCCGAGGGCGACCCGATGCTGGAGGTCGACAAGGAGGTCGGCCGGATGCTCATCTCGGTGCGCGGCCCGGAGGGCGAGGCGATCGGCTCGATCAACACCGAGCGCGTCGGCCGCCGCTACATCCTGCGCGACGCCGAGGGCGGCAAGGTCGGCGAGATCACGGTGGACATCTCCCGCAACCACTTCCACGTCATCGACCGGGAGCGCAACCGGGTCGCCTACGTGCAGAAGAAGTTCGCCGGCATCGCCACGCACCTGCTGACCACGGCCGACAAGTACGACGTGACGATCGAGGAGCGGGTGGCCGAGCCACTGCGGACGCTGGCGGTCGCCACCGCGATCGCGATGGACATGGCCCTGCACGAGTCCAAGGACCTCACCTGAGGCGGCCGGCGTCCCGCAGGTCGTCGAAGATGAGCTGGCCGACGGCGAGCTCCTCGGCGATCTCGCGGAGCAGCGTCCGCTCGTCGCTCTCGCCGGCCTCGCGCTTGCCGCCGGGCAGGTACCAGACGTCCTTGCCGCGCGAGCGGGTGGACAGGACCCGCCCGCCCTCCGGCCGCACCCACGCGATCTTGTCGATCAGCCGCCCCCTGCCGGCGATCCTAACGGGGCGCGGGCGCGGACGTCAGGCGCGCCCGTTCCGCCGCAGGACCGCCACGGCCTGGACGGTCGCGTAGCCGCGCCATTCGAGCGTCGCGGCGGGGGAGTAGTTGGCGAAGTCCACCGTCCAGCCGCCGTCGTCGAGCTGCTCGCCGGCCAGCGCGTCCAGTTCCTCGGCCACCGTCGCCGCGGAGAACAGGGCGCGGACGTGGCCGTCGGGGGAGGGCGCGAAGTCGAGCGGGCCGAGCTTCTCGTCCTCCTGGCCGCCCGCGACGCGCAGCCAGCCGTCGTCGGGGATGAAGTGGCCGAGGCGCTCCGCGAGCTTCGCCGTCCCGTCGCCGAGGGCGTCCAGCAGGTGCAGGCTGAACATCAGCTCGATCGCGTTCGGCGCCTCCTCCAGGCGTTCCATGGCGTCCAGGCAGAAGGCGGTGGCGCCCTCCAGCCAGGGGTGCGCGGCGACGCGCGGGTCCTGGACGCGGTGCGCCTGCGCCGCGACCGCCGCCGTGATCTGGAGCGAGGACGCGGGCGAGGCGGACGTCCAGAACGGCGCGCAGCCCGCCGGGCGGATCACCGGCAGCGCGAACGGCACGCCGCCGTCGGGCCGCGACACCGTCGCCAGCCAGTCGCAGAGGGCCACGGCCTCGTCCGCGGGCGGCAGGTCGGCGAAGACCTCGAAGGCGTGCAGCGCGCTTCCGGTCTGGCTCTCGGGGGAGCGCAGGTCGGGTTCGAGGCCGTTGCCGTAACCCCCGTCGGGGTTGCGGTAGGCGTTCACCGCCGCCAGCAGTGCGGCCGGCTCGCCGTCGCCGAGCAGGACGGCGAACCGGCGGCGGTCCAGCAGCCGGGCGTGCGTGGCCATGAAGTCCGTGGCGGCGTCAAGATCGATGCTCATGCCTCAAGCCTGCTGCACCGGCGCCCCGGCGGTCTTGTAGGAAACGGACTTGAGCCGGGGCGCGAGCGCCAGCGTCACCGCCGAGGACGCCAGCGCCATCGCGCCCATCGCGACCGCGGGCGACGACACCTGCGCGATGCCGCCGGCGAGCGCCGCCCCCACCCCCTGCATGGCGAAGATGCCCGACAACTGCAGCCCGAGGCCCTGCCCGCTCATCTCCTCGGGAGTCAGCATCACCAGCCGTTCCTGCAGCAGCAGGCTCGCCGAGTAGCCGAACGACGCCACGGTCACCACCACGACCGCGATGGCGAGCGGCGGATGCACCGGCATCGCCAGATACGGCACCGCGAGCAGCAACCGCAGCGGCGCGTTCACCCGGGACCGCCACCGCGGCGCGACGAACCGGCCCATCACCGTGTCGCCCGCCAGCATCCCGGCCGCCGCCATCGCGAACAGCAGGCCCGCGTGGCTCGGCGCGTACGGCACGAACAGCGACTCGCACCCGACGATCAGCCCGTTCGGCACCCACAGCGCCAGGTAGGCGGGGAGCCGCTCGCGCGACGACAGCAGCACCCGGTTCGTCCGCCAGGTCTCCGCCACCGACACGCTGCCGCCCGCGCGCGCCGGCCGCGACGTCAGGCCGGTCGCCGCGACCCCGGCCGCCGTCAGGAAGAGCGCCGCGCCCGCCAGCAGCACCCCGCGCGGCGACAGCCGGTCCAGCAGCAGCCCGCCCGCCACGAACCCGACGATCTGCACCAGGCCCGTCGACATGTTCAGCACCGACCGGCCCAGCACGAACCCCTCGCGCGGCAGGATCTCCGTGATCAGCCCGTACCGGACGGCGCTGTACAGCGACGCCACCAGCCCCTCGCTCAGCAGCAGCACGAACACCGCCCACAGCGGCAGTCCCGGAATCGCCAGCACCGCCGTCGCCGCCGCGAACATCAACGCCATCGCCGCCGCCGCAGCGCGCGGCGGCAACCGGTCCGCCGCCGACAGCAGCGCGACCGCCCCGACGAGCTGCGCGAACGACGAGCCGAACATGCTGAGCGCCGCCAGCAGCGGCGACCCCGTCCGCGCGAACACCAGCGTGCCGAGCGCCAGCCCTGCCATCGTCTGCGCCGTCACCTGCAACCCCGAGATCGCGAACAGCGGCGTGAACTCGCGCGTCCTGAACAGTTCCCCGTAAGTACGCATGCGGAGGAGTGTCGGACGCTCCCGCCGCCACCCGTTACAGTTTCGCGTGGAGGCGAAACATGGGCTGGTGGCAGATCAACGCCGACACCCTCGCGGGCAGCCGCTTCACGGTGTCGCCCCTGTCGGAGACGATCGCCTGCCTGATAACGCTCCACCGCGACCGCGCCGTCCACCCCGGCGAACGCGCCTGGCTGCACACGCACCGCGCCGCCTACCGGGACCGCCTGACCGCCGACCCGGTCACCGCGCGGCTCGTCACCGCCGCCTTCGGCCCCGACTGGAACGCCGACTTCATCACGCCCACCCCGACCGGCGAGGACGCCCCCGACTTCGACCGCGAGCTGGACGTCCTCCGCGCCGCCCCGCCCGCCGCCGCCCGCCACGACCTGCTGCGCTCCCTGCGCGGCCCCCTCCCGGACGCCCTGGACCGCGACGACCTCCCGCACCGCGCCGCCGACCTGCTCGCCTGGGTGTGGGAGCGCACCGTCCGGCCCGACTGGACGCGCCGCCGCCACGTCCTGGAGGCCGACATCGTCGCCCGCACCAGCCGCCTCGGCCGCGGCGGCTGGGCCGCCGCCCTGGACGGCCTGCGCCCCGGCATGCGCTGGCTCGGCGGCGACCGCCTGCGGACCAACATGGGCGACTACCCGCCGCGCGAGCTCGCGGGCGTCCAGCTCCTCCTGGTGCCCGTCACCCCGTCGCAGGGCCGCTGGACCAGCTGGGAGGGCACCGGCCGCTACGCCCTCACCTACCCCTGTTCCGGCACGCTCGCCGAACGTCCCGCCGCCGCGCCCGCGCCCCTCGCCCGCCTCCTCGGCCCGCACCGCGCCGCCGCGCTCGTCCTGCTCGCCGACCCGAAGAGCACCACGCAGCTCGTGGCGCTGACCGGCCAGACCCTCGGCTCGGTCGGCCGGCACCTGCGCGTCCTGCTGGACGCCGGCCTCGTCGAGCGCCGCCGCACCGGCCGGTCCGTCCTCTACTACCGCACCGACGCCGGCGACGCCGTCGTCCGCGCCGCCGGATGACGGCCCGGCCCGAGGACCCGTCAGCGGTGCAGCGCGGTCTCCCGCTCGATCCGTGACAGCTTCTCGGGGTTGCGCACCGCGTAGAGGCCGGTGATGAGGCCGTCCTCGACGCGCACGGCGATCACGGTGTCGATGCGGCCGCCGACCCGCACGACCAGCGCCGGGTAGCCGTTGACCTGCTCGGGCCGCAGCGCCGCCTCCCCGCCGATCCTGCCCAGGACGGGCGCGACGGCCCCGGCCCCGACGACGGGCGCCAGCGCGGCCCGGACCACGCCGCCGCCGTCGGTCAGCAGCACGACGTCCGGGGCCAGGACGTCGAGCAGGCGCTGCGCGTCCCCCGACTCGACGGCCTGCTGGAACGCCGCGAGCACGTCCCGGGCCTCCGCCGACGAGACCGCCGCCCGCGGCCGCCGGGCGGCCACGTGCGCCCGCGCCCGATGGGCGATCTGGCGGACCGCGGCCGGCGTCCGGGCGACGGCCGCGGCGATCTCGTCGTAGGGCAGGTCGAACACCTCGCGGAGCACGAACACCGCCCGCTCGGTCGGCGCGAGCGTCTCCATCACCAGCAGCATCGCCATCGAGACGCTGTCGGCCAGCTCGACGTCCTCCGCCACGTCCGGCGCGGTCAGCAGCGGCTCGGGCAGCCAGGGACCGACGTAGGACTCCTTGCGGCGGCGCAGCGTCCGCATGCGCATGAGCGCCTGGCGCGTGGTGATCCGCACCAGGTAGGCGCGCCGGTCGCGGACGCCGCCCAGATCGACGTCCGACCACCGCAGCCAGGTCTCCTGCAGCACGTCCTCGGCGTCGGCGGCCGAGCCGAGCATCTCGTAGGCGACGGTGAACAGCAGGCCGCGGTGCGCGACGAACGCCTCCGTGGCGGCGTCCGCCGCCGCGGACCGGTCGGTGGGTCGGCCGTGCTCGTCCATTCGGGGCTCCCGCCTGTCGTCGATCACCTGGTGCCCGTGCTGCCGCGGGTGCGGGCCGGCACACGCACAAGATGCCGCCGCCACCCTCGTTGTGACGGCCGCGAGGAGTGGCGTGCGTCACGCCGGCGAGCCGTCACGGGAACGGGGACGTCGGCATCTTCATGGTCGCCAGATGCCGCGGCGACGAACCGCGGCCCACGAACTCCCGATGAGGAGCACGCCATGCCGGCACGCGCGAACCTGTTCGACACCCCCTCCGGAACGGCGGCCAGGGCCGCCGGGCACTTCGGAGCGGCGAGCAGGACGATCCTCGACGACTCGACGCTGCCCGCGGCGGTCCAGCGGCTGGTGCTGCTGCGCGTCAGCCAGGTCAACGGCGACGGCTACGCCACCGACGTGTGGAGCAAGAACGCCGCGCACGCCGGCGAGGACGCCACCCGCGTCAACCTGGTGGCGGCCTGGCGCGAGTCGACGGTCTTCACCGACGCCGAGCGGGCCGCGCTGGAGCTGGCCGAGGAGGGCACCCGCATCGCCGACGCCTCCGGCGGCGTCACCGACGCGGTGTGGAACACCGCCGCCCGGCACTTCGACGAGGACCAGCTCGCGGACCTGGTGATGCTGATCGCACTCATCAACGCCACCAACCGGATGGGCGTCATCGTCGCCGAGCGCGGCGGCGACTACCAGCCCGGACACTCCGGCTGACCCCCCTGCCGATCTCCCCGCACCACCTGACCACACCTACCGCAGAGCAAGGGAGCACACCATGGAACCGCGCTTCGACCTGATGACCAACCCGCTCGGCGCCAAGATCGCCAAGCGGATCTACAACGTCGCCCTCGCCATCACGCAGTCGTCACTGCCCGAGGCCACCCAGAACCTAGTGATGCTGCGCGCCAGCCAGATCAACGGCTGCGGGTTCTGCGTCGACTACCACGCCAAGGACGCGGCCGCCGCGGGCGAGGACGCCACCCGCGTCAACCTGGTGGCGGCCTGGCGCGAGTCGACGGTCTTCACCGACGCCGAGCGGGCCGCGCTGGCCCTCACCGAGGAGGGCACTCGCGTCGCCGACGCCTCCGGCGGCGTGTCCGACGCGACCTGGGCCGACGTCCGCGCGCACTACGACGACGACCAGATCGCCGCGCTGGTCTCCCTCATCGCCATGATCAACGCCAACAACAGGCTCAACGTCATCGTCCGCAACCCCGGGGGCTCCTACGAGCCCGGCAAGTTCGCCGCCCTGGCGAACTGAGGGACCGGACGCCCGCCGCCCCCGCACCCCACGGACGCGATCGCTCGCCCGCCGACCCGCACCCAGCGTGCCGCCGGGCGAGCGCGGGGAGGGGAGCGGAGGGACTCACGGTCGGCCTTCTCGACCGGGATCCGCTTTCCGATAACCGTGATGACCTGCACGAATGCGAACACATCGCACCGCGGACGCAACACGCTTCAACGAATCACGCCGTTCGGTTTGACGCGGCCATCCCCTGGGCATACTGTTCTCTTCGCCCCACACGGAGCGGGACGCCGACAGGCGACCGGCCGGAGGGGAACCACCAGACAACCGGCCGACGCGGCTCAGTCGCGCCTGCCGGCCCCTGGCGGGAATCAGGGAAAGCGCGGTTTTGACAAACGCGCAGGATCTGATGAAATGGCAACAGCCGCCCGGAAGGGAACGCGAAAGCGGACCCGGAAACGGCGGAATCGGAGAAGAACGGGAAATTGACAGCCCGAACGGATCTGATAAAGTAATCGAGTCGCCCCGGAGTGAGACCT